>JBBDIK010000001.1:0-55712 GCA_040880465.1 Actinomycetota bacterium
TGAACTAGCCCCGGCGTAAACTGACCCGTGTCCACGAGAGCGGGTCAACTCCCGTCCGAGGGTGCGGGGAAGGGCGCGAATTCACCCGTCAGGTCTTCCCCCGCGTGTTCGGGCGCCGAAGGCGCAGTTATATCAAGGGGTTCTTCTTCAAGGGGTTCTACGTCTAGGGGTTCTACTACTACAGACGGGTTTCCTGTCGGGCGGACACCCCGACCGGCGGGTTTCCCGTCCGTCGGGTATCCGCCTATCGGCACGGCAAACACCGTGTAGAACTTGCGGACCTTCCCCCTGTCGGCGACGGTTTCCAACTTCGCGTATCCGAACTGAACCAGTTCCCGCATGATGGCCTGGGCTTGTTCCCGGCCGCAGTTGTTCTCAAGCCGAAGGTAGTAGATGCATGACCGAATCCACCCTTCGTCGTGGGACAGAAGCGTGACTAGACCGCCTTTCGCTTTCGGGCTAAGTCGGGGATCGCGCAGCGTTTCGCGCGGAATCGCCTTCCACGGCTGTCCGCCGAAGTCGATTCGGTCGGTCTTCTGGTCAGCCCTCACAACGCACCGGCAGCGGTCGTTCCCGCCGCTTCCTGCATCCACCTGACCAGTGCGCATGTGGGCACGATCAGGCGGCGATCCCCGATGCGAATCGCCGGAATGTCACCACGGGCGGCGGCGGCGTATGCCTGCCTTACGCCGATTCCCAGCAAGGAAGCCACTTCGGGAATGGTGATTGTTGCGCGGTCGGCGAGGTCGGCAGGTGTCATCGAATCGCCCCCGGTCCGACGGCATCCTGAAGCTTGGCCAGGATGTCCAGGTAGCGTTGAAGTTGATCGCCACGGGGGATTCGCGTCCCCTGTTCCCACCTGGCAACCGTGACGCGATGGACGCCAAGTTCGTCGGCCAGTCGCCCCTGGCTGACCCTCGCAGCCATTCTGATCGCACGCGCGACTGCCTTGTCCGGCGGGACGGGGTGGTGCCGGACTTCGTCGATAAGACCGCTTGTGCCTTCCACGCGGTCAAAGTTTCATGTCTGGCGACATGACAGCAAGCGGGCACGGGATTATGAACATGATTGTGCCCATAACCCCGCATATGTGAGGGTGAGGGTCGCCCCCTTGACATATGGCTACACGTCCGGTTACGGTCCCCCCATGGCGAAAAAGCGGACGTTCGAACTTGAGATTCAGTTCCCCCAGCATCGCGCGCAAGTCTTCAAGGCCCTCAGCGAACAGTGGTGGCATCAAGTTTCGGGTGAGGGGCTGCCCGGTCCAGTCTTGATCCGGCTGGGGAAGACGCCGGAAGGGGCCCTGGCATGCACTGGGCTGATTCTGGGGGCCACCGACGACGTTGAGATTTCGGCGCGTGACGCCCGGATTCCCCTCGGCGCGATCCTGGAAGACATCAGCAGTCGCTTAGACCGGAAGACATTGCGAAGCGGCGTGAATCCGAACCTGACCGCCTTCTACAACGCGTTGATGGATGTGGCGATCGACGAATCAGCCGCGCCGCTGACAAAGCCGAAGCGCAGGCCAGGCCCTACGCCATTGTCTGACGACCACTTCCGGTGGTTCGCGGACTGGTATCGGCACGCCCTGGTTGAGGCGCCAAACAGCCCAGTAACGATGTTGCACAGGGAACTGGGTGTATCGAAGGAAACGATTCGAAGGTGGCGGCGGGAAGCAGTTGCCCGTCGATTCCTTGATCTGAACGCGAAGGGCGATGCGGCAGCGAAGCGGCCACCTTCGAAGAAGCCGCCGAAGGGAAAGGGGAAGCCATGAGTCGATCCAGGACCAGGGGGCATGTTCGCGAACACGGGTCGGGCTGGGCCATCGTTATCGAAGTCGGCCAGCGCCCGGCGCAGCGGTGTACCGGTTGCAATCGACGCGCGTGGATCGAACGGGACCCGCACGTGACCTGCGCGCGCTGCGGTCAGTCGATGGGCGATCCGATGCCTGAACGGCGGCAGCAGTGGAAGACAGGCTTCGCGACCCTTGCTGAGGCGAACGCGGCCCTTACGAAGGCCCTGGGGAAGGTTGATACCGGACGCGATCCGTTCCCGGCCGATGTGACGTTCGGGCGCTACACGGATGCTTGGCTGGCGAACGAAGCTGCGCGCATCCGCCCTGCAACCCTGGTCCGGTATCGGGGGCTGCTTCACAAGGACGTGCTGCCGATCCTGGCAGATATCCCCTTGGTTCGCATCAAGCCCGCGCACGTTCGACAGGTGCTGTCGGCAATGGAAGCACGGAAGTTGGCGGCAGCGACAATCCGACAGGGGCGCGCCGTCCTAGGTTCGATCATGCGCCAGGCGGTGGAAGACGACCTGATCGTGGCGAATCCCGTGATTGCGGTTCGGCCCCCGGCGAATCGGCGCCGCGATCTTACGGTCCCGACTGCGGCCCAGTTGTCGGCGATGATGACGGCGGCGAAGGGTTCCACCTACGAAGTCCCGCTGACGCTTGCCTGCGGCACGGGGGCGCGGCGATCCGAAATACTTGGCTTGCAGTGGTCCGACTTCGACGCCAAGCGCGGGACGCTGCGGATCACTCGCAGCCTTCAACGAGGTCCGGGGTCGGACCAGGGCCGGGACCTGCGCGTGCTGCCGCCTAAGACGCCCAGGGCTGTTCGGGAACTGAAACTGCCCGCCTTCGCCGTGGAACTGCTGAGGGCGCATAGGAGGGCCCAGACTGACCGCCAGTTGAAGCTGGGCGCCGGGTGGTTCAAGGACCAGGCCCTGGGCGAACTGATCTGTGAACGCGGTGACGGCGGCCCCATCGACCCGGACAACCTGACCCAGGCCTTCAAGCGCTACGCCAAGGCCGCCGGGCTGGACCAGCGGACCCGCCTTCACGATGTCCGCCACGCAGTGGCGACCAAGCTGGCCGAAGATGGCGTCCCCCTGGTGGCGGTATCAGCCCTGCTGGGACATTCGTCAGCGGCGTTCACGGCAAGCGTCTACCAGCACGCATTCACGACGATGACGGATCAGGCTGCGGCCGCGTTGGATGTCGCCTTCGGGGGCTGATGTTTGCAGTTCGTTTGCAAAAGAGCCCGTTTCGCGTGGTCGCCGATCTGTGCAACGAGGGACGCACATGCGCTGACCTGCGATGTTGAGTGCTCCGGGGCTGGGACTCGAACCCAGAACCTACGGATTAACAGTCCGCCGCTCTACCGATTGAGCTACCCCGGAACGATGCGCCGCCAGTCTAGCAACGGGCCTGCCGCGAACCGTTCGATCACTCCAGGTAGTCGCGGAGCTTCTGCGAGCGGCTCGGGTGACGCAGCTTCGAGAGGGTCTTGGACTCGATCTGGCGGATACGTTCGCGGGTCACGCCGAACTCCCGCCCCACTTCCTCCAGGGTCCGCGGGTGGCCGTCGACCAAGCCGAAGCGGAGCTGGATGACCTTCTTCTCGCGTTCGTGCAGGGTGTGCAGGACCGACTCGAGCTGCTCCTGCAACAGGATGAAACTCGCCGCGTCGACCGGAACCACCGCGTCGGAGTCCTCGATGAAGTCCCCGAGATGCGAATCCTCTTCCTCCCCGATCGGCGTCTCCAGCGACACGGGCTCCTGCGAGACCTTCAGGATCTCACGGACCTTCTCGGGCGGGATCCCCATCTGCTGGCCGATCTCGTCGGGCGTCGGCTCGCGGCCCAGGTCCTGCAGGAGCTGGCGCTGGATCCGAACGAGCTTGTTGATCGTCTCGACCATGTGCACCGGGATGCGGATCGTTCGGGCCTGGTCGGCGATGGCACGGGTGATGGCCTGGCGGATCCACCACGTGGCGTACGTCGAGAACTTGTAGCCCTTCGAGTAGTCGAACTTCTCGACCGCGCGGATCAGGCCGAGGTTCCCCTCCTGGATCAGGTCCAGGAACAACATCCCCCGGCCCACGTAGCGCTTGGCGATCGAGACGACCAGGCGCAGGTTGGCCTCGATCAGCTTCTTCTTCGCGATGTGCCCGTCGCGCTCGATCCGGCGCAGGAACTCGATCAGCAGTTCGCGGGTCTTGGGCTTGTACGACTTGGTGATGCGCTCCCGGCCGATGCCTTCGTAGGTGCCGAACGACTGCTCCTGGTGCTCACGGATCGCCATGACGTGCTCGACCACCCGCTTCATCTGCTTGCCGTCTACCCGGTCGTCGGTCTCGATCTCGATCTTGAGCATCGTCGCCCATTCGCCGACCTCGATACGGCGGGCGAGGTCCACCTCCTGCGGCGCGGTGAGCAGCGGGACCTTGCCGATCTCTTTGAGGTACATCCGGACCGGGTCATTGGTAGGGGCCTTGAGGACGTCGTCCTCCCGGGCCAGGACGGGAGCCGCCGCTTCCGCGACCTCCTCGCCGGGGACCTCGATGATGTCGATGCCCTCGCTCCGCAGGTGCTCCTCGACCTGGGTGAGGAACTCTTCGACCTGCTCGGGCGTGAGGTCCTCGACGGGGACGCCCTCGAGGACCTCCTCCGAAGTGACGAACCCGCGCTCGCGACCGCGAGCCGTGATCGCCTCCTTGGCCTCATCCAGTCCCAGGTCCTCCCGTGCGACCTCAGCGGTCACGGGCTTCCCTCCGGGGTGGGTGCTGGCATCCGGGAAGTGTACGAAAACGGTTGCGAACGACGACCGGCCGCGGGTGGCGTCGGCAGGACGTCTAGCCCGGACCCGCCGCCACGCCCTCCCGCAGGCGCCGCAGATCGGCATCGATCGCGATCAGCTCCTGGAACAACTCGTCGTAGCCGGGATCGGTCACGGGATTCAATCTCTGGAGCTGCCGGCGTTTCTCACCGCTCCTCTGCTGAAGGAGCAGCTCCTCCAGTCGCAGCGAGACGCCCTCCGCGTAGTCCATCGTCGGATCGCCCTCGAGCGGCTCGACCGTCAGTTGGGAGACGGCCTTGGCGGTCCGCTCGTCGGCGGAGTCGGCTGCGAGCGACCGCACGTCGCCACCGGCGGCAACCAACTTGTCGAACAGCGCGCGGTTGGCGTCGGACTGGAAGTGCTCGGCGGTAAGGCGATCCCCGAACCGAAGGAGGATGTCCGTGTCGCGCGCCAGGAGCCTGAGCATCTCGCGCTCGACACGGTCCTGGACCGGCGGACGACGACCGGTGGTCGGGCGCTGAGTGTGGCCGCCGCCACGTTCGCCCGCCTGAGCCGGGGCCGACCCCCCGGTGGCGCCCAGCTTGGCAATGAGCGACTCGTCCGCGACGTCCGTGAGCTCGGCGAGCAGGTGCGCGTACTGCTGCCGACGAACGGGGTCTTTGAGCCCGGCGACGATCGGCAAGGCGGCGTCGACGGCCCGAGTCCGGCCCTCGATCGAGCCGGTATCGGCCTTCTGGACCACCCGCCGGATCATGTACTCGACGAGCGGTGTCGCTCCGGCCGCGAACTCCCGGAACGCCTCGCCGCCGCGCTGACGGACGAACTCGGCCGGGTCCAGTCCCTCGGGTAGGATCAGCACGACCAGCTCGACCGCAGCGTTCTCGTGGAACGCGTAGGCCCGCTCGGCCGCACGTGCCCCGGCCTCATCCGCATCGAAGGTCAGGACGGCCCGCTGCGCGAAGCGAGACAGCAGGCGTAGGTGCGGCTCGGTGACGGCCGTGCCGCACGTCGCGACCGCCGCCTCGACGCCGCCCTGGACCATCGCGACCACGTCGGTGTAGCCCTCGGTCACGAACAACTCGCCGGCACGGGTGGCCGCGGATTTCGCACCGTCGAGGTTGTAGAGGAGTTCGGACTTGCGATAGATCGGTGTCTCGGACGTGTTGACGTACTTGGCGGTCTTGGCATCGGACGACGGCAGGATGCGTCCGCCGAACCCCACGTGGCGCCCCGACAGATCGCGGATCGGGAACGTGATCCGACCGCGGAACCGATCGCGCATCCCTCCTTCTCCGTCCTTCGCGACGAGCCCGGCTTCGACCAGCAGATCCGGACTCAGGCGCTTGGCGAGCCGCCGCATCAGGAAGTCGGGGTAGCCCGGCGCGTATCCGATCTGGAACCGCTCGATCGCCTCCGACCCGATCCCGCGCTCCTCCAGATAGGTCCTGGCCTCCGCGCCCTCGCGTCCGTCGATCAACATCTGTCGATAGAGTTCCGCCGCCTCTTCGTTCGCGCGGAAGAGCGCCTGTCGCTGCGACGCGGCCTTGCGTTCGGCCGGGCTGTCGCCCTCGTAGCGCAGCTGCGTCCCGGTCATCCGCGCGAGCCGCTCGATGGTTTCGACGAACGTGAGATTCTCGATCTCTTGCAGGAACCTGACCGCATCGCCGCCGGCGCCGCATCCGAAGCAGTAGTAGACCTGTTTAGAAGGCGAGACCGAGAACGACGGCGTCTTCTCGGCATGGAACGGACACAGCCCGACCAGCGAGTCGTGACCCGCTTTCTTGAGGGTGAGGAACTCCCCCACCACTTTGGCGATGTCGGTCCGCTCACGGACCGTTTCGATATCTTCCGCCCTGATCCTGCCGGCCACGGAGCGGACTCCTTCCCCTCTTCGGCCACTTCTTGGCCCTACTTCGGCCCTACATCAGCCAACCCCGGGGAAGGAAGAGCTGCTCGTAGGTGCGGAGGGCGTACCGATCCGTCATCCCGGCGATGAAGTCGGCGATGCGGGTCGGAAGGTCCCCCGGGGCGTGATGGTACTCCTCCGGGACGTCATCCGGATGGTCCAGGTAGTAGGAGAACAGGGCCCGGACCAGCCCGATGGCCTTGTCCTGCTCCTCGCGGAGTTCGTCCCGGAGGTAGACGTGCTCGAACATGAAGTCGCGGAGGGTATCCAGGGCCTCGAAGACCTCCGGGGAGAGGCGAACCTCCGGGGCCTGGGTCGACTCATCCACCAGGTCGTTCACCAAGGTGTCGATACGCTGGCTGTGGGTGGCGCCGAGCACGGCCACGGCGTCCGCCGGCAGATCGTTGGGCTCGAGCACTCCCGCGCGGACGGCATCGTCGACGTCGTGGTTCACGTAGGCGATCCGGTCGGCGAACCGCACGACCTGAGCTTCGAGCGTGGCCGGCGCGGGCATCGCCCAGGTGTGACCCAAGATGCCGTCGCGGACCTCCCAGGTGAGGTTCAGGCCCTGGCCGTCGCGTTCGAGGTGTTCCACGATCCGCAAGCTCTGCTCTGAATGACGGAACGGGCGGCCGAGGAATGGCTCCAGGGCCTTCTCACCGAGATGTCCGAACGGGGTGTGCCCGAGGTCGTGGCCGAGACCGATCGCCTCGGTCAGGTCTTCGTTCAGCCTGAGCGCCCGGGCCACCGTCCGGGCGATCTGTGTGACCTCGAGCGTGTGGGTGAGCCGGACACGATAGTGATCCCCCTCCGGCGCCAGGAATACCTGTGTCTTGTGCTTCAGCCGGCGGAACGCCTTGGAGTGGACGAGCCGGTCGCGGTCCTGCTGGAAGCAGGTTCGCAGCCGATCAGCCTCCTCCACTCGCTCGCGGCCCTTGGTCTGCGAGGCGAAGGACGCGCGCTCGGACAGTGATGCATGTTCGATCTCTTCGGTTCGCTCACGAGGGGTCGTCATCTCAAGCCACGGTAGCACGGGGGTACGACACGCCCGCCGGGGAGCGGCGCGCGGCGATCAGGTGCCTAGCGGCCGAACACCCGGTAGTACAGGTAAGCGAAGACCTCGCGCAGGTACCCCTCCCCCCGGGTGGGCTGCGACGTCGCAGCCGAGTGCCAGGTCGCCGATGCGTAGCCCTCGAGGCTGAGATCGCGCGCCATCCGCTTGACCCGAAGGTTGTGCCACGGGTCCGACACGAGGAACGCGCTGTCGAGCCCTTGGTCCCGTAGGTAGCGGGCGGCGGCCCGCAGGCTCTCGAACGTGGTCGAACCCTCCGGGATCGCGATCACGGCCCACTCCGGTACCCCTTGCTCGAGCAGGTAAGCCCGGCCGGCCTCCGCCTCCGTGGTTTGCTCCCCGGGCTGACCGGCTCCGATCGCGAGGATGCGGGATGCGCGGCCGGTGTCGAACAGCATCTTCGCGTGATCCAAACGGCCCGCGAAGACCGGCGAAGGTTCGCCTTGGTACTGCGCAGCGCCGAGAACGATGATCGCGTCGGTTCGATCGACGCTGCTGGCGTCGTCGGTGTGTGCCGCGTTCCAGACGGCCACCGCCGTCGCACCGATCGCCACGAGCGGGACGACCGCGACGATGACCAAGGTGACAAGGATGCGGCGACGCGAGACAGCCACTTCGCGCCGAGCCTACCACCGGCCTCCGACACGCCCGACCTCAGTCCTGCGGCGGGATGAGCCCGCTGGCGGCCAAGACGTCCTCGAACTCGGCCCGTGTGAACCCGAGTCCCGTCACGGATCGCGCGTCGCACGGCTGTTCCTCCTGCCACACCAGGATCCAAGTGTCGCTACCACCGGCCAGGCCCAGGAGCCGGCCCGTTCCCCCGGTCGGAACCTGATACCTCCCCGCCTCGGGGAGCGCCTCGCCGATCTCGCCGCTGATCCCCGAGGTGAAGTGCAGGCGACGTCCGTTCGGATCCCGGTAGGACATCCGAACACCCACATGATCGGACTCGTCCACCTGAGCCCGCGTCTGCAGTTCGAAGCGGTCCGGAGGAAATAGGTCCACGTCGCACATGACGGCGTTCGCAACAGGGATGTCGGCCGCCGACGGAACCTGTGCCTCGGGCACGGGCTGGGAACACGAAGCCAGCGCGATGCTCAGGAGGGCCGCCGCTCCCGCGGCGGCGCCCCTCCCTTCGAACCCGCGCCTCATCCCGGCACCTCGGTGGGCGCCGAGGCCGGCACCGATACCGTGAGCGGCCCGCGCCCGTCGGGCCGCGCCTCCTGGCCCAGCCCGGTGAACACGCCCGGCAGACTCTGCACCCGAGGCGTGATGACCGGATCCGCGCCGGCAGCCTGGGCGAGCGCCGCGAACTCCTCGGCACCCTCCTGCGTGCGGAACGACGACACCAGTGCCCACGACCCCGTGCTACCAACCGCCTCGCGCAGCCCCGCGAACTGATTGATCTGCGCGACGTAGAACCCCTGCAGCTCGCCGAAGCTCAGCGCTGCGGCCGCCTCCTCGGCCTCACCCTGTGTGTCGTAAACGCCGTCCACCACGAGGATGAGCCGCTCCCCCACGCCGAGGTCGAGTGGCATCCTCGGGACCGTCTCGTCGTGCAACGCGGGCGGACCCAGCTCCACCGGGGCCGTTGCCGCCACGGCAGCGACGCCGAGTGCCGCCGCGACCCCCATGCCTGCGGCGATCGCCGCGATCATCCATCTCTTCATCTCGAACTCCTTTCTTGCCCGTCACCGGACTCCGTCATCCGCCACCCACGAGCAGTCCTCAGTAGTTGTCCGCGTACTGGAAATGCATCGCGTCGCCGAAGTTCTTCCCCCAGTACCACCGGTGGCGCTCCCACGTGTCCGCGTGAGCGCCGTTCACATGGCTGTGGTAATGCCCGACGTGTTCGAACGAAGCCGACACGTCGATCGCGATCCCCCACGCGTGCGTACTCCAGCTGCTCGTGCCGTCGATGTAGCGACACGCGTAGCCCCAGATCCCGCTCTTGACGTGATCGTTGTCGTGGTGCGTGTTGATGTGCCCCCACATGTCGTTGTCCAGGTTGGTCGAGCGGCCGTTCTGGTCGGGAACGATGGTGGTCCGGTACCCACCGAGCTTGCGGTGGAAGCGGAAGTCGTACCAGCGGTCGTTGTCCCACGCCTTCCATCGATCGGCGATCGCGTTCGCGTTGTCGTTACACGGCTGTCCGAACGTGTTCACGATCTGGTTGTAGCCGGATGGCCTACTGGGGTAGTTGCGGTGCTCGTCGCGCCAGTCGACGTACGTCCAATGCGACGCGAGGATGAATGGCAGGACCAGCGCGAGGCCTCCACCGGCCAACATCGCGCGTAGCTTCCTGCGGCGGAAGTACTGCATGCTCCACCTCCAGTTACCTCGGGGGAGGTGGGGAGAACGCGAAGTCTAGCGAGCGCCGTGGGGTCCGCGCATCACCAGGATGGGGGAACCTTCGATCCTTGTCGGGGGATTCCGCCGCGGGGCGGTGCTCGTCAGGTCGAAGGCTACGGGCAGTCCCGGACGCGGTCGCCGCTATCGGCCGGACAATCGTCCACGCCGTCGCCGCCCTTCACCACGTCGTCACCCCGTCCGTCGACGCCACTGACACGGTCATCCTCTGTTCCACCGAGTACCCGGTCCGCTCCGGCGTTCCCGGCGAGGATGTCCGCGCCGCCCTCGCCCGAGACGACGTCATCCCCGCTCCCGCCGAAGATCGAATCGTCCCCCGTATCACCGGTGAGCACGTCATCCCCGCCCAGGCCGCAGATGACGTCATCGCCCGCCGTCCCGCCCAGGACATCGTCGCCCGAGGTCCCCATGACCGTGCAGACCGGACCCCAGTCGTTCTGGAAGCTGATCCCCGTCGCCGAGGTGAGCTGCGTCGACCCGGTCCCGTCGCTCTGCATGCGCCAGATCTCGTAGTCGTTCCCGGCGGCGGCGGAGGTGTAGGCGAGCTGAACGCCGTCGGGGGCGTAGGTCGGCTCGTAGTCCTGCGTCCCGGCCGATGGTGCCAGCGGCACCTGGTTCGACCCATCGGGATCCATCGTGTACAGCTCGAAGTCCCCGTCGCGGTCGGTCTCGAACGCGATCTTCCCATCGCTCGGACGGTAGGAGGGGTAGCCGTCCTCCCCCGGGTCGGTCGTCAGGCGCCGCGTGTCGGTCCCGTCGGCCGCCATGTCGTAGATGTCGAGGTTCGAGTTCCGGAACGACTCGAAGATGATCCGCTTGCCGTCCGGCGACCAGACGGGGCACTCCTCCTCGATCTTCTTCGTGGTCAGCGCCTTCACGTTCGAACCGTTGGCATCCATCACGAAGATGTCCACGTTCCCCCTTCGGTCGCTCTCGAAGGCGACCTGGGTGCCGTCGGGAGACCAACTCGGATGCCCGTCGAACGCCGGGTGCTCCGTGAGCTGCTTCTGCTTCGAGCCGTCCGCTCTCATCACCCAGATGTCGGTGCTCCCCGCAACGGTCCGAAGGAACAGGATGCGCCGACCGTCGGGCGAGAACATCGGCTGCTGATCCGGGAAGGGGTTGTTCGACAGACGCTGCACGTCGCTGCCGTCGGACGCCATCGAATAGATCTCCAACCCCGAGTCGCGCGTACTCACGAACGCGATCCGCCCGTCGTCCCCACGGAACGCGGCACCTGCGGTCGTGGGTGCCCCTGACACGAGCACGGCGGCCAGCAGGAGCACGGCAGGGAGGGATGTTCTCTTCATGGGCTTTCGAGTATCGCATGCGCCCCCGATTCTGGCCCCACGCCCCGCGGTAGGCTGGCGGGATGCCGACCGTCGCCCGCTTCAACGTCACGCCGATGAAAGGGACCGCTCTCCAGCATCCCGAACGCGTGCAGCTCGAGGCCTACGGGGTGCCCGGCAACCGCGCCTTCTTCCTGGTCGACCCGGCCGGCAAGCGCATCAGCGCCACGCGGTTCGGCTCACTCATCCCGGTCCACGCGGATCACGACGGCGACAACGACCTGCTGACGCTTTCGTTCCCTGACGGGACCACGGTGTCGGGCCCCGCAGCGCCCGGACCCGAGGAACTGGTCACCGACATGTGGGGCCGCGACGTGTCGTGCCACGTCGTCGAGGGCGACTTCGCCGCAGTGCTCTCGGCCTATCTCGATGAGCCCGTCCGGCTCGTACGTTGCGATCGCGATGGCGACGGCAACGACGAGCAGGCCGTCACGATCGTCTCCCTCGAGTCGGTGGCGGAGCTCGCGAGTCACGGCGGCCACGACGGACCGCTCGATGCCGGTCGCTTCCGCATGACGATCGAGCTCGAGGGATGTGCGCCGCATCAGGAGGACACCTGGGTTGGGAAGGACGTCCGTGTCGGCGACGCGGTCCTGCGGGTCGACGAGCCCGTCCCCCGCTGCATCGTGACCACGCGAAGCCCAACGTCCGGAGAGAGGGACTTCGACACGCTGAAGGTGATCGCGAGCTACCGCGAGCGGACCCCCGACGGCCTGCCGTTCGGGATCTACGCCACGGTCACCCAGCCGGGCGCGGTAGCCCTCGGCGACCCTATCCTGCTCGGATAGCGAACCGGTACCACCCGTCCCAGGCGATGCGCAGGGACCCGTGGGTCGCGAACCGGAACTCGGCTACGAGCGACTCCCCGTCCGCCTGCCCGTAGTCCAGGAACAGCCGGTGGTCGTTCAGGTCCGGCGTCGAGCGGTCTTCGGCGCGGATGTCCACGAGCCGTTCACGAGGGATGAACCCGACGATGTCGCCTGGATCGGGCGACAATTCGCCATCGAAGACCACGTAGTCGGTCGGCGTCACCGCTACGACCGTCGAGCTCCGCGAATGTCCTTTCCATCGCAGCCCGCTCTGATACACGCCCGAGAGGAAGGAATCGGTCATCCCGATGTCCGCCATGATCATCTGCCGGGCCCGTTCGAGCTGTAGCACCGATGACGAGTCTCGGACCGCGTTCACCGCTTTGCGCTTCGCGGCCTTGGTGATGGCTTGTAGGAGGTAGGCAGGCAGCATCCGCGTTCCCCCTTACTTCGAGGCGACCTCTGTCGCCCCGACGGACGCCTGGCCGGCGGCGAGCCGCGCCGTCTCAACCCGGAACGGCGAGCAGCTCACGTAGTCGAGCCCGATCTGGTGGCAGAACACGACCGAAGCCGGGTCGCCCCCGTGCTCGCCGCAGATCCCAAGGTGCAGACCGGCGTTCGCCGCCCGCCCGTCGGCGGCGGCGATCTCCATGAGCCGGCCGACCCCTTCGCGGTCGATCGTCACGAACGGGTTCGCCGGCACCAGCTTGCGCTCCTCGTACATCCCGACGAACTTGCCGATGTCGTCACGCGAGAACCCCCAGGCGGTCTGCGTGAGGTCATTGGTCCCGAAGGAGAAGAAATCGGCGACCTCGGCGATCTGAGCAGCCGTCACCGCCGCGCGCGGGAGTTCGATCATCGTGCCGAACTCCACGTGCAACTCGACGCCTTCGTCCGCGAGGATCTTCTCGGCCACCGGCTGCAGCTCGGCTCGCATCTGCTCGAGCTCGGGCTTGGTGGCCACGAGCGGGATCATGATCTCGGGACGCGGATCGAGACCCTCCTTCTTCAGGCGCGCGGCCGCCGTCACGATCGCGCGCACCTGCATCGCGTACAGACCGGGCTTGACGATCCCGAGGCGCACCCCACGCAGGCCGAGCATCGGGTTCGTCTCGTGGAGCTCGTTGACCTTCTGCAGGAGCCGCACCTTGGCCGGATCGGTCTGGCCTCGTTCCTCGTCCAGCGCAACCTCGACCGCGAGGTCGACCTGGTTCGGAAGGAACTCATGCAGCGGTGGGTCGAGCAGCCGGATCGTGACGGGAAGCCCGTCCATGGCCCGCAGGATCCCGACGAAGTCCTCCCGCTGCAACGGAAGCAAGGTGGCGAGCGCCGCCTCCTCTTCGTCCGCGGTTTCGGCGAAGATCATCTGCTGGACCGCTTCGACGCGCTCCTGTCCGAGGAACATGTGCTCGGTTCGGCAGAGTCCGATCCCCTCGGCCCCGCGCGAGCGCGCGTTCGTGGACTGGTCCGGTGTGTCGGCGTTCGCGCGAACGCGCAACCGCCGGACGCCATCCGCCTCCTGCATCAGCCGGTCGAACGCCTTCCAGATCTGCTCCTGCCGCGCGATCTCGTCGCCCGAACGCGCCTTCTCGAGCACCGACTCCTCGAGCGGAAGTTCGCCCAGGAACACGTTGCCGGTGAAGCCGTCGATCGTGATGACGTCGCCCTCCGAGACCTTCGTGCCGCCGGCGCTGAACGTCTTGGACGCGAAGTCGAGCTTGATCGCATCGGCACCGCACACCGCCGGGATGCCTTCGCCGCGCGCGACGACCGCCGCGTGCGAGTTCGTCCCTCCGGCACTGGTCAGGATGCCTTGGGAGGCGATCATGCCATGGTAGTCGTCCGGCGTGGTCTCGCGACGCACGAGGATGACCCGCTCGCCGCGCTCGTGCCACTCCGCGGCATCGTCGGCGGAGAACACGACCTTGCCTGTGGCGGCGCCCGGAGACGCGTTCAGCCCGGTGGCGATCGCGTCGCCGGAGGCCCCGGAGGAGATGACCCGCTTGAACAGCTCCTCCAGCCGGTTCGCGTCGACGCGCAACAGTGCTTCCTCCGCGGTGATCAGCCCCTCATCGAGCATCTCGAAGGCCATCACCCACTCGCCGAACGCCGTCCGCTTGCCGATCCGGGTCTGCAGGATCCACAGCTTGCGCTTCTCGATCGTGAACTCGATGTCGCACATGTCGCGGTAGTGCGTCTCCAGGACCGTCATCACCTGCATCAGGCCCCCGTAGGACTCGCGGTCGAACGTCTGGAGATCCGCCAAGGGCAGCGTGTTGCGGATCCCGGCCACGACG
This sequence comes from Actinomycetota bacterium, assembly GCA_040880465.1. Taxonomy (GTDB): domain Bacteria; phylum Actinomycetota; class UBA4738; order UBA4738; family JBBDHU01; genus JBBDIK01. Next base: position 14,389 of record JBBDIK010000001.1, read on the forward strand.
TCCTCGCCCTGCGCGTTCGCGAGGTAGTCGCCGTACGGCACCTTCTCGCCGGTCGCCGGGTCCCGGGTGAACGCGACCCCCGTCCCGGAGTCGTCGCCGCGGTTCCCGAACACCATCGACTGGATGTTCACCGCGGTTCCCAGGTCGTCGGAGATCTTATTCTGACGCCGGTAGTCGATCGCGCGCTTGCCGTTCCATGACTTGAACACGGCCTCGACCGCCAGCGTCATCTGCTCCCTCGGGTCGGTCGGGAAGTCGCTGCCGGTCTGATCCTTGTAGATCTGCAGGAAGGCGCCGTGCAACGTCCGGAGATCGTCGGCGTCCAGGTCGGTATCCTGAGCGCCCTCGAACTTCGCTTCCTTCGCCGCGTCCAGTGCCTCTTCGAACAGGTCGCCAGGGATATCCATGACGATCTTGCCGAACATCTGCACGAACCGCCGATAGGCATCCCATGCGAACCGCTCATCGCCTCCGGTCTGCTTGGCAAGGCCCTTCACGGAATCGTCGTTCAGGCCAAGGTTCAGGACGGTGTCCATCATGCCCGGCATCGAGAACTTCGCGCCGGAGCGAACCGAGACCAGCAGGGGATCGTCCGCGTCGCCGAGTTCCTTACCCATCCCCTCTTCGAGGGTCGCCAAGTGTTCGTCGATCTCGCCCTTGAGTCCCTCGGGAACGCCCCCATCCGCGAGGTAGCTCAGGCAGGCCTCGGTCGTGATCGTGAACCCGTGCGGCACGGGGAGCCCCATGTTGGTCATCTCGGCCAGGTTGGCACCCTTGCCACCCAGCAGGTCCTTCATGTCCTTGTTGCCTTCGCGGAAGTCGTAGACGTACTTGCTCATCACATGCCTTTCGGGCTCGGTCCGGATGATCCGAGGATGCTCAGTCTACGAAAGGCGGCCAAACACCGCTGCTCACCCCCGAGCGACCGCCACGAAGCTCTCGAGCGTGGCCTCCTCGGAGGCGAAGAGGGCGTCGACGCGGTCGCCATCGCGTGCCACCCGCACCGGCCGGTCTCCGGCCCAGGCACTGAGCGCCGTGGAGAAGGCCGCAGCATCCTGCTCGGAATCCCACACCGTCGAGAGCGCAACGGCGGTCCGCTCGCCCGAGGACCACGCTCGGTAGATCCCCCCGTCCCATCCGGCCGCAGCCTCGCGCGCTTCGCTGCCAGGAAGCTCAAGTTCCAGCATCCGCGAGATCCAATCCTCGCCGACCTGCATGACGTCCAGGTCGCGCCATCCGGGACCGACCCGGCGCCCGAGGTCCGGGATGTCGACCCGCGTCGGCTCATCGACGCCGCGAAGTTCGGGATGCAGGATCTGCTCGGTCGAGACCGGCAGGTCGGCGAGGACGTCGTCGACGGCCCCGTTCCCACCCTCGCCCGAGACCGACATCATGAAGGTCATCCCGTCTAGGTACGGGAAGAGCATCTCCCCGACCACGAAGGGCGGCGTTCCTGGTGGGATCCCTGTGCCGGTACCGAGGCTCCCCCCGAAGATCTCCATCTGCTCCTCGGATGTGAAGTGCTGGGCGACCACATCCAGAGACGTTCGCATCGCACTCCCTTCGACTGCCGCGAGACCTGCCGCGTACTGCTCCTCGCGGCACCGCTCGCCGATGTCGTCGAGCCGCGAGAGGTCGAAGTGCTGATCGTCGAGGGCATGGGTCAGCTCATGCGCGAGCGTGAACCGCTCCATCGGCGAGGGTTCGGCGGAGCCCGTGAAGACCAGTTCCTCGCTCGCCGGGTCGTAGTAGCCGATGACCTGGCCGGCCAGCAGGTCCGAATACACCTTCCGGAGGTCCGTTCCCTCCGGCACGACGCCGATCGTCACCCACGCGCGAGACCGGTCATCGACGAGCGAGCCCTCCAACGCGTCCCTGACCTGTCCACGGACGCGGACGGACATCTCCGTCGACGCGATCGACTCGGGCTCGACCGGGTCGAGGAAGTCGAGACCCCGGACGTCCGCAACCTGGCGCTGCAGCTCCGCGATGGCCGGAGGGACCGAGGCGTCGGGCGTGGGACTCGTCCGTGAGGGACCGTCATCGGCGTGGCTCGGGCCGGCACACAACCGATCCAGCGCCTCGAACGCCGACCCCCGGCCGGCGAACGTGAACCCGGACTCTGGACCGACGGGATCGGAGTGATCTTCGTCCGGAGCGCCGAGCGGCGCGCACGCCGCGAGAAACAGCGCCGAAAGGACGAGCGCCGGGAGCCCGCCGCCGGCCGATATCGGCCGGAAGGTCACCGACGGGTGGCGCGTAGACTCGAAACCGCGAGCACGATGGCGATCACGCTGAGCGCCACGACGAACCACGAGAGCGATGTGGGCGAGGTCGAGGCGTTCCGGCGCACCGCCCCGTATGCCAGCAGCCCGCCGGCTATGAGCAGCACGACGAACGAAACCGCCCAAAGGCTCAGGCGCCCGGCGCCCGGCGTCGTATCCCGTTCGTCCTCGAACAGGTCCTCTTCGTCTTCCTCGTCCGGGTCCAGCTCTTCATCCAGTTCGGCGTCTTCGTGGTCGGTCATAGTCGCTCCTCCAGGTAGGCCACCGCATCATCTATCGGGATCCGGTCCTGCGCCATCGAATCCCGGTCCCGCACGGTGACGGCGTGGTCGTCGAGGGAATCGAAATCCACGGTCACACAATAGGGCGTCCCGACCTCGTCCTGACGGCGGTAGCGCCGACCGATCGAGCCGGCGTCATCGTAGTCGCACATCCAGCGGGTCTTGAGCAGGTCGAACACCCGGCGAGCCTCGGGCGTCAGTGTCTCCTTCCGCGATAGCGGCAGCACCGCCACCTTGATCGGCGCAAGGTCCTTGTGCAGCCGCAGGACGGTCCGCTTCTCCAGCTCGCCCTTCGCGTTCGGCGCCTCCTCGACCCGGTACGCGTCAACCAGGAACGCGAGCATGGCTCGGTCGGCACCGGCCGCCGTCTCGACGACGAACGGGACGAAATGGTTGTCGTTCTCCTGGTCGAAGTAGCGAAGGTCCTCGCCGCTGGCTTCCATGTGCGCCCGCAGGTCGAAGTCGGTCCGGTTGTGGATCCCCTCGAGCTCGGACCATCCGAAGGGGAACTCGTACTCGATGTCGTGGGCTTCCTTCGCGTAGTGGGCGAGTTCGTCGGGCTCGTGCTCGCGGATCCGAACCTTCTCCGGACGCAGACCAAGGTCCAGACACCACTGATGCCGGAGCTCGAGCCAGTGCCGGAGGTGTTCGTCCTCCGTGCCGGGCTCGACGAAGAACTGCATCTCCATCTGTTCGAACTCGCGCGTGCGGAAGGTGAAGTTGCCGGGGGTGATCTCGTTGCGGAAGGACTTCCCGATCTGCGCGATTCCGAACGGGACCTTCTTGCGGCTCGAGGCCTGGACGGTCGCGAAGTCGACGTAGATCCCTTGCGCGGTCTCCGGTCGAAGGTACACCTGGTGTGCATCGTCCTCGACCGGCCCCATGTGGGTCTTGAACATCAGGTTGAAACGCCTCGGCTCGGAGAGTTCGCCGCCGCACTCCGGACACTCGGTGCCCTTGGTGTGGTCGGCGCGGAATCGCCGGCGGCACTCCTTGCACTCGACCAGAGGATCGGTGAAACCCTGGACATGACCGGAGGTCTCCCAGACCTTCGGCGACATCAGGATCGAGGAATCGAGCCCGACGATGTCGGCGCGCTCCTGGACCATCGAACGCCACCACGCGTCCTTGACGTTGCGTTTCAGCTCGACGCCGAGCGGGCCGTAATCCCAGCACGAGCGAAGGCCGCCATAGATCTCGCTGGACGGGAACACGATCCCTCGCCGTTTCGCGAGGGAGGTGATGGTCTCCATCAGGTCGGTGGCCATCGAGGACTCCTTTCCGGCGACTGGCAGCCGCCGCTGGCGTGGCCCCTATCGTACCGGCAAGGATGGCCCGAATGGGCCTCAAGGCTTCCTTCCCGCCTGCCGACCCTTCATGATTGAGGAAGACGCATGGACGATCTCTGCAGGGTGTGCGGGGCGCGGCTCGCGCCCGACGTCGACTGGTGCGGTCAGTGCCTCACGCCGGTCCAGCGGCCAGGCGTCGCTGCTCCGGGCGCCTCCCAGGCGACGCCACCGACAGCCACTGGACAGCCCCGGTTCGACCCACTCCACAGCGCACCGAACCCGGGTGCAGGACCTCACATCGCTCTCGAGAATCCCAAAGACCTCAAAGAACCGGTCATGTCCCGGTGGCGCAAGGGCCCGACCAGCTTCGGACCCGTCGGACGCGTCATCCTCACCCTCCTGGTGATCGCGGCCATCGCGATCGGGTTCCCTCTGGTGCAGGGCGCGTTCTTCGCCTTCACCGGGTTCATGATCCCATCGGAGCGGGTCGGCCTGTTCCTGATCATGTACCTCGCCGTTGCCGGTCTTATCGGTCTCTGGGTTCTCACGAGGATCTGGAAGAAGGTCCGGGTCGAGTAACCTCGAACCCGATCCTCAAGTCGGCACGACGGGCGTCCGACAACGCAAGTGAGGCGCACCGGCAGGGAACGATAGGACCATGGCCTGGTACTGCACCCGATGCGGGAACGCGGCAACGACGCCCGGCCGCTGGTGCAAGGCGTGCGGAGCGCCGGTCTCCAGCAGCGTCTGGGAATCCGATCCGACCCGGCCGGGGACGGTCATCCAGTCCAAGGCACCCCGGGTTACGACCAAGGGGCCCGGTACCGCATCTGCGCCGCTCCCGCCCGTCGAACCACCCCGAGGGCCCCCGGCGAGGCCGAACCCGTCCATGCGCGAGCCGATCATCTTCCTCGAACGCTCCCGCTGGCGGGGGGGCTCGACCACGTTCGGTCCGTTGGGAAGGACGGTCGCGAGCGTCGTCACCGTCGGCTTCTTCACCGTGCTGGCGACATCCTCCATCTTGGGGCTCGCGTTCTCCCCTATCTACGTCCTGGCCTCGATCTACCTCCTGAAGGAGATCTGGTCGCGGGACGAGATCGACGACAGCTCCAAGGCCACCGTGATGGACGGGGTCCGCGAGGCGTTCCACCCGAAGAAGGCACCGACGACGACCGTGACGGAGCCAGCGTGGGTTTGTCCCCGATGCCGTTCCGAGCTCGAGAAGGGATCCCGCTGGTGCGGTGTGTGCAAGGCGGGGGTATCCAATGCCGAATTCGTCACGCCGGCGGCCTACGAGCAGGCGGTGTTGGAGGTGACGCCGCCGCGGCCGGTCGTGGGTCGACACCGCCGGGGATCCCGCCTAGGTACGACCGGATGGAAGATCATCATCTCCGTGGCCGCGATCACACCCATCCTGTTCGTCACGAGACCGTGGTCATCGTTCCTGCTGCTGATCGTCGGCGCGGGCGTGGTGGCGATGTGGTTCGTCTGGAAGCCGGACGACTGAACCCCGGTCGGCCCTCGACGACCGACTACAGGCCGCCGAAGCGCCGCGAACGCTTCTGATAGTCACGGATCGCTTCGTAGAGATGCTCGCGATCGAAGTCGGGCCACAGCACCGGTGTGAACCAGAGTTCCGAGTACGCGCTTTCCCACAAAAGGAAATTCGACGGGCGCTGCTCGCCGCTCGTTCGGATCACCAGGTCCGGATCGGGCAGGTCCGGGTACTGGAACCGCGCCGAGATCGACTCCTCGGTGATCCGCCCGCCGATCTTGCCTGCATCATGATCGGCGAGCAGCTTCTTGACGGCGTCGACGATCTCCGCCCGGCCCCCGTAGTTGAAGGCGACCGTCAGGGTCAGGTCCCGATTCTGCCGGGTCATGGACTCGGCTTCCTCGATCTCACGAACCAGCTTCTTCGGCAAACGCCGGCCCCGCCGGCCCATGAACCGGATCCGCACGCCCATGTCCCGCATCTGGTCCCGTCGCGCGTTCAAGATCGTGCGGTTGAAGTCCAAGAGGAACTTGACCTCGCTCGGCGGTCGGTTCCAGTTCTCGGTGGAGAACGCGTACACCGTGAGCCAGCGAACGCCAACCTCGAGGCAACCCTGAACCACGTCGAAGAGCACTTCCTCCCCGCGCGCATGCCCCTCGGTCCTGGGCTGGCCTCGCTGCTTGGCCCAGCGCCCGTTCCCGTCCATCACGATCGCGACGTGATCCGGCACGCGCTTGCGGTCGATATCCGAGAGGAAACTCACGGAGACAGGCTCCCTTCGAGCATCGGCATCGAGCGCATCCGTCGCTCCAGATAGAACTCGACGAACCCGGTGAGCACCGACGTCGCCGCGCCGCGGACCCGGGCATCACGGCCACGCGCATCGGCATCGGCCAGCTCGACGGCGGCGAGCTCCGCCAGCAGGGCCAGGACCTCCGCCCGAACGGGATGCGCGCCCGCGTCCGCGCAGGTGTCGCACACCCCGCCCCCCTGGCTGTTGGAGAACAGGCGTGGATCCTTCGCACCACACACCGCACAGGCGCTCAGGCTGGGGTGGAACCCTGACACCGACAGGAGCTTCAGCAGGTACGACTCCGCGACCGCATCCGGATCGGGTGTGCCGGCGTCGAGCGCCCGCAGGCCCGAGAGCAACAGCAGGAAGAGCCGAACGTTGCGCTCGTGTTCCTCCGCTACCTTGTCCGCCGCCTCGAGCATCGTCTCGCCCGCCGCGAACTTCGCCAGGTCCTCCGGGATCGCTCGATGCGCAGCGATGATCTCGGCTTGCGTCACCGTGTCGAGCGCGCCGCGGCCCCGGTAGAGCATCAGGGATACATGCGTGAACGGTTCCAGCCGGGCACCGAACCGGCTCTTGGTCCGGCGGATGCCCTTCGCGACCCCGCGCACCTTGCCCGAGCCCTGCGTCAGGATGGTGACGATCTTGTCGGCTTCGCCCAGCTTGTGCGTACGCAGGACGATGCCCTGTTCCTTGTAGGGGGGCATGGATGGCATCGTAGCGCCGCCGAGGACGCCGGTTCGCCACCTGGTGTGACGTTCCTGTGGAACCCCCTCAGTCCACGAACTGCAGGAGGTCGTCCAAGAGGCTGGATGACCCGATGCGGAATCGTTCAGGGCGTGCCCACGATGGCCCGAGCTCCTCGACCAGCAGGTCGAGGTAGCGCTGGGCGTGCTCCGCCTTCCGGATGCCTCCCGCCACCTTGATCCCGACCTGGTGGCCCGCTTCCTGATCGTACTGCCCCACGGCCTCCATCATCTGACGGACCGCCGGGATGGTGGCGCCCTCGGGGAGCAGCCCGGTCGAGCTCTTGATGAAGTCGCAGCCCGCCCGCATCGCGAGGAGGGCGGCCGGCTTGATCCATCCCGGGTCGGCCGCGCGCCCGGTTTCGAGGATGACCTTGAGGATGACCCCGCCGTCGCATGCCTTCCGGCACGCCTTGAGCTCGGCGATCGCCTGTTTCTCGCGGCCAGGGACGAGCGCGGAAGGCGAAAGGACCGTGTCGATCTCCTGTGCCCCGGCCCCGAGCGCCTTCGTGATGTCGGCGACGCGGCGCTCCGACGTCGCCTTCCCGTCGGGGAACGCGTTCACGGTACCGACGTGCACGGTGGTGCCGAAGAGGGCCTTGCGTGCCTTGCTCACGTGTTCGGGAGCGATGCAGACGGCTGCGACCGACGGGAGTCCCGGAGCGGGCTCCTTGGCACGTTCGCACAGTACCGCGATCTGTTCTGCGGTGTCGTTCTCGTTCAGCGAGGTGAGATCGAGGCATCGGAGAAGCAACTCGCCGTCCATCCGACTACTCCGAGCTGACGTCAGCCTCGGCCCGCTCCTCGTCGGGGAGCTGGGTGATGTGGACCTTGGCGATGCGCCTTCCCTGGACCTGCTCCGCGCGGAACTTCAGGCCTTGGAAGTTGACCTCCTGCCCCTCGGAGGGGATGTCGCCGATCAGGTTCAGCATCAGTCCGGCGACCGTGTCCCATTCGTCGTCGGGGAGTTCCACCTGCAGCGTCTCGTTCAGTTCGTCGATCGGAAGGCGTCCATTGACGAGGTACTCGGCCTCGCCCACCGGCTGGATGTTTTCCTCCTCGACGTCGTACTCGTCGGCGATCTCACCGACCAGCTCCTCGAGAAGGTCCTCCAGCGTGATCAGGCCGGTGAGCGACCCGTGTTCGTCGTAGACGAGCGCGATGTGGAACTTCTCCTTCTGCATCTGGGGAAGCAGGTCCGCGGCCTTCTTCGTCTCCGGAACCCAATGGGCCTCGCGGACGATGTCGTCCAGCGGCATATCACTCCGACCTTGGTGCAAGGCCTTCAGCACGTCCTTCGCATAGGCCATCCCCACGACCTCGTCGAGCGACTCTTTGTAGACGGGGACCCGTGAGTAGCCGTGTTCGAGGACGAGGGCCTGGACATCTCGCAACGTGTCCGTGTTCTCGATCGCGGTGATGTCCGGCCGTGGCACCATCACCTCCCGGGCGATGGTGTCGCCGAACTCGAAGATCGAGTGGATGAGCTTGCGCTCGCCCTCTTCGATCGAGCCTTCCGAACTTCCGACCTCAGCCATCGTTCGGATCTCCTCCTCCGAGACGAACGGACCGGTCTTGAGGCCCTTCCCCGGCAGCAGCACGTTGGCGATGCCGATCAAGCCCCTCGTCGGCAGGGCCAGCACGCGCCCGAGCCAGTACACGAGCGGAGCCAACAGCAGCGCCATGCGATCCGAGTGCAGGACCCCGAACGTCTTCGACATCGCCTCGACCAGGACGAAGTACAGCAGCGTGAACCCGATGGAGAGCAGGGCCACACCGAGGCTCGAGTAGTAGTGCTCGGCCAGGATCGCGATCAGGATCGCGGAACCGTTCTGCGCGATCATCACCGCGAGGTAGATCGGGTTGAGCGCCTTCGGCGGGTCCTCTTCGAGTTTCACGAGGACCTCGGCGTTCCGGCGCTTGTCCTCGGCCATGGCCATCGCGCGCACCCGGGTCATCCGCGTAAGCGAAGCCTCGGCCGTTGCCAGGAGCGACCCCAGGATGACCAGCAGCACGACGGCGACCCAGAGCCAGATCACGGCACCTGCACCCCGCTGTAGCGTTCCTGGCGCGCCCACATCTCGGCGCGCTCGTCGTCCCCTTCGTGGTCGTAGCCCAACAGGTGCAGGATGCCATGCGCCAGCAGGAGCCGAACCTCGGCGTCCGGGTCCTGCGGGTTGTTCGCCGCCGCCACCGACGGCGCGATCACGACGTCACCGAGCACTCGTCGCCCGTCTTCCGTCGCGGTGTCCGCATCTTGCGCGAACGAGAGCACGTCGGTCGGGCCGGGCTCGTCCATGTAGCGCCGGTGCAGTTCCGCGATCTCCTCGGATCCGACGAACGACACCGAGAGCTCAGCGGCACCGAGACCCTCGCCCACCAGGCAGCGCTGTGCCAGCTCGACGAGTGGTTCCGTGTCGATGGAGCGGTCCTGGCGGTCGGAGATCAGGACCGTCGGTAACGGCACCGCGTCAGTCACCGGCCTGCGCCCTTCCTTCGACGTGCCGTCGATAGGCCTCGACGATGTCCTGCACGATCCGGTGCCGGACGACGTCACGGGCACCGAGGTTCACGAACGACACGCCCTCGATGTCGTCGAGGATGTCGACGACCTCCATGAGTCCCGATCGCTGCCCCGCGGGCAGGTCGGTCTGGGTGACGTCGCCGTTCACGACCGCCTTAGATCCGAACCCGAGACGGGTGAGGAACATCTTCATCTGCTCGGGTGAGGTGTTCTGGGCTTCGTCCAGGATGATGAACGAGTCGTTCAAGGTGCGTCCGCGCATGTACGCCAGCGGTGCGACCTCGACGGTCCCCCGTTCCATCAGCCGTGGCAACGCCTCTGCGTCGCTCATCTCGTAGAGGGCATCGTACAGCGGCCGCATGTACGGGTCGATCTTCTCGGCGAGCGTGCCCGGGAGGAACCCCAGCCGCTCACCCGCCTCCACCGCCGGACGCGTGAGGATGATGCGGGAGACTTCCTTGTCCTGCAGCGCACGGATGGCCGACGCGACCGCCAGGTAGCTCTTCCCGGTCCCCGCCGGACCGATGCCGAAGGTCAGGGTGGAACGCCGGATCGCGTCGACGTAGCGCTTCTGGCCGGCGGTCCGCGGCGCGATCGCCTTGCCGCGACGGGTCAGGATCACGTCGCCGAGCACCTCTGACGGTTTCAGTCCCTCGCCCTTGATGAGTTCGATCGTCTGACCGACCGACGTCGCGGTGAGCGATCGCTCGCGTCCGAGCAGCGCGAGGAGCTCCTCGAAGAGCTGGGCGACCTTGTCCGCCTCCTCCTGGTCACCGGAGATCGTGATCTCGTTCCCGCGGACCAGGATCTGGGCGTCGAAGGCGGCCTCGACCAGCTTGAGGAGTTCGTCCCGTTCGCCGAGCAGCGCAACCATGGACCGGCTGCCCGGAACGAGGATCTTCACCTGCGTGGAGGCTTTCGCCAAGCGCGCTCTGCCGGGGTCTCGCCCCGTCCCTCCTGTTGGAAAAGGGGCCGCTTCAGGGCGACCCCGGACTGCACCTCAGATGGTACCAAGGGTCACCCTTCCGGCGGAAGACCGATGTTCAACCCGGAGGCCAGATCATCTGCCGTCCGCCGAGCAGGTGGAAGTGCAGGTGGAAGACGCTCTGGCCCGCGTCCGAGCCCACGTTGGAGACCAGGCGCCACCCGCTCTTGTCGACACCCTCCGCCTTGGCGAGATGGGCAGCCGCCGCGAAGAGTTCGGCGAGCATCCCGGCGTGCTTCTCGCCGAGGCTCCCCATGTCCTCGATATGGTCCTTCGGGATGAGCAGGATATGGGTGGGCGCCTCCGGATCGATGTCGCGGAACGCCACGACGTGATCGGACGCGTGCACGATCTCGGCCGGGATCTCCCGCGCGGCGATCTTGCAGAACAGGCACTCGGTCGTCATGGTCCCTATCCTGCCTCATCGGGCCGTCGGAGCGCACCTCGGGCCGGCTCGCTCCGGGTCGTCACCTCACCCCGGAGCTCCGCGAGCCGTTCCAGGAGCTTGCGCTCCTCCTTGCCTTCGGCCTCCGGCGTCGAGACGTGCACCGTCAGGAATAGGTCTCCGCGGCCCCGGCGTTCGATGTGCTGTGCACCTTTCCCCTTGAGCCGGATGACCGCTCCGGATGCCACCCCCCGCTCGAGCTTCACGCGCTCGGTGCCGTCGAGGGTCGGGATCTCGAGCTCGGCCCCAAGCACCGCCTGGGTCATCGGCACCTCGAGGAGAGTGAAGAGATCCTGACCGCGCCGGGCGAACACGGGATGCGGACGAACCCGGAGCCGCACGTACAGATCGCCCGGCGCGCCGCCGGCCCGGCCGACATGTCCGGCGCCCGTGACGCGCAGCTCCATCCCATCGTCCACGCCGGCGGGAACCTCGACCGTCACGACCCGCAGCTTCGGGATCCGCCCCTCACCCCCACAGGTCTCGCATCGAGCCACGACCTCCTCACCGGCGCCCTGACAGGTCGCACACAACCGCATGGTCATGACCGATCCGAAGATGCTCTGCTGCACGGCCTGCACCTCGCCCCGGCCCCCGCAGGCCCGGCACGACGAAGGGAACGTCCCGGACGCACATCCGTTCCCACTGCAGGTCGCGCAGGTCTCGTAGGCCTCAACGCTGACGTCGGTCCGAACGCCGAAGATGGCCTCCTCGAACGACAGGGTGAGATCGGCTGCCAGGGCCTCCCCGGGCTGGGTCCGGGACGGCCGACGCCCCCTGGCTGCCCGACCTCCGGAGAACGGCGATGAACCGGAGAAGAAGAAGTCGAAGATGTCGCCGATATCGCCGAACTGCTGGCCCCCCAGCGGGCCGGTACCGGAGCCGAACGTGTCGTACTGACGGCGTTTCGCCGGGTCAGAGAGGATCTCGTAGGCGGCAGTGACTTCCTTGAACCGATCTTCGCTTCGGGCGTCTCCACTGACGTCAGGGTGGTGCTCACGCGCGAGCTTGCGATAGGCACGCTTGATATCCTCCTGCGTCGCGTCCCGCTCGACGCCGAGCAACGCGTAGAGATCCGTCGTCGCGGCCATGGGAAGAAGTGTAATGCGGGCGGTGGGCGATCCCGGCCCTTCCATGGGACGATCGGGGGGTTGGAGGCCAACCGAACCCGCCGGCATCGCCGTCACGTCCTGCGCATCGCTCTGGGGGCGTGCCTCGTCGTCGCTGCGGCGGCCGCGTCGGTGCCGGTCGCGGCCCCGGAGGCGGTGGCGGCCGTGCGCCCGCCCAGCGTCGTCGTCATCCTCACCGACGATCAGCGCTGGGACACCATCGACGAGATGCCGCAACTCCGCTCGCTCCTGATGCGACCCGGCGTCAAGTTCTCTCACGCATACGTCTCGAACGCGCTGTGCTGTCCCAGCCGGGCGACGCTCCTGTCCGGCCAGTACTCCCACGCGAACGGCGTCTACCTCAACGAGACGCCGGCCGAGGGCGGGGCGCTGCTGGACGATTCCAACACGGTCGCGACGTGGTTGAACCCGACCCACGACACCGCCTTGATCGGCAAGTACATGAACAGCTACGAGGACGAGGCGCGGCAGGGCAACGTTCCGCAGGGATGGGACCGCTGGCTGTCGTTCGTCAAGCCCGCCTACTACAACTATGAGCTGAACGATGACGGCACCGTTCGCCAGATCGGGAACGGACCCGATGACTACTCGACGTCGCTCTTGACCCGCAACGCGGTCTCGTTCATCGAGGACACGAACGGCCCGCTGTTCCTCTGGTTCGCCCCCTACGCCCCGCACGACCCGGCGACGCCCGCCCCCGGTGACCGCACCGGGTTCGGGAACCTGCACCGCTGGCGGCCCCCCTCGTACAACGAGAAGAACATGAACGATAAGCCATCGTGGATCGCGAACGAGCCGAAGCTCACCCTCCAGGAACGCGACGGGATAGATGAACTCCGCCAGAACGTCTACCGATCGCTCGTCAGCGTCGATCGAGCGATCCAGCGGATCGTGAAGGCGCTTGAGGACACGGGGCGGCTCGACGAGACGATGATCGTCTTCATGTCCGACAACGGTCTGTTGTGGGGCGAGCACCGGTGGCGGACCAAGAACATCGGATACGACGAAGCGATCCGCGTTCCCTTGATCATCCGGTACGACCCGATCACGGAAGGGATCGCGGACAAGGCTCGGGTCGAGGACCGGCTCGCGGTCAACACCGACCTGGCGCCGACGTTCGCCCATCTCGTCGACGTTCCGGCTCCCGGCGTGGAGGGCTTCAGCCTTATCCCCCTCCTGCGGGAAGGCGCGGTCCCGGGATGGCGAAGCGACTTCCTCCTAGAGCACCAGGGGTTCGGGACGCCGTTGGTACCGTCGTTCTGCGGGGTGCACACGGAGACGACGTCCTACATGCGTTTCTCGAACGGGGACGAGGAGCTGTACATGCTGACCAAGGATCGCTACCAGCTGGACAGCGTCGCGAACGACCCGAACTTCGCACCGATCCTGAACACTGCCCGGACCCGGACGCAGGCGCTCTGCAACCCGGAGCCTCCCGGGTTCAACTTCTAACCGTCTAACCGTCGAGGGCGGTCGCAAGCTCCGAGATGCGGCGGGCGATGGCCCGCACGGTCGCGATCGCCGTGACGTAGTCCATCCGCGTCGGACCTACGACCCCGATCGTCCCGAGCGAGGTGTCGCCGACCCGGTAGTTCGCCGAGACGATGGCAGCGTCCCATTCCTCGGTCGAGGGGTGCTCGCCGCCGATCGTGACGTGCACGTCCTCCTCCGGATCGCCGGGCGGCGTCTGGAGAAGAGAGAGCATCTCGGACTCGCGTTCGAGGGCCTCGAAGAGCCGCTGGATCGTCTCGCGACGCCAGGTCGCCGCCTCGCCGGCGAGGTTCGACACGCCGCGGACCAGGACGTGGGCGCCGGCCTGACCGTTGCGCATCTCGGCGAGCGCATCGGCGAGACCCTTGATGAGGGAACGCTCGGGCTCCGGCGCGTTGGCCGACATGCGCAGGACCTCGATCTCGGCGTCCGTGGCCGTGCGGCCGGCGAGTGCTCGCCCGAGGCGGTCGGACAGTTCCGCGAGTTCCCCATCGTCGATGCCATCTGGCCGGTCGAGCGTCCGCTTGTCGACGTGCCCGTGTTGGCCGACGATGAGCGCGAGGATCACCGAGCCGACCCCGACGAGCTCGACGTGAACGACCCGTTCGTCCGCGGCGTTCGGAGGAACCGCGAGCCCTGCGTACTGGGTCAGGCGCGACAGGAGCTGGGTTGCACCCACCAGCGTTTCTTCCAGATCCATAACCGTCTGCGCGAAGAAGTCCGAGATCGCGCGTTTCTGCGTCTCGCGCAGCCGGCCCGCAGGGAGGCTGTTCACGAACGAGCGGTAGCCGAGGTCGGTCGGGACGCGGCCGGCGGAGGTGTGCGGGTGTCCGAGGTAGCCCATCTCCTCGAGCGCCGAAAGCTCGTTGCGGATGGTCGCGGGTGACACGCTGAGCTGCGCGCGTTCGGCGATCGTCTCGCTGCCCACCGGTTCACCGGTGCGGACGTACTCTTCGACGACGATCCGAAGCACCGTTGCTTTTCGTTCGCCCAGCTCGCGCGGAGCAGCCATGGACTCTCTGTCGTCCGCCATGCCTATACCTTTAGCACTCCCGACCCGAGAGTGATAGGACTCGGGTCGGGGCAGGCACAGAGTACGTCTTAGCCCGTCAAGGCCAGGACCATCTCGTTCGCGAGGAACATGCCGCGTTCGGTGAGGACATAACGGTCTTTCGAACGCGCCAGGAGGCCCTCATCCAGGTAGTGCGCCGCACGGCCGGCCTCGACCATGTGGGCGGGGAGTCCGTCACGCGTCCGCAGGCGGAGGAACACATCCTCCAGCCGCATGTCATCGACCGTCAGATGCTCCTTGCCTCCGGCCGGGAGTTTCCCGGCCTCCACCGACGCCAGGTACTGCTCCGGCGGCCGCAGGTTCCACCACCGGCGCCCGTCGCGATACGAATGTGCGCCGGCTCCGAGCCCGAGGTACGGCTCGCGGCGCCAGTAGCCGAGGTTGTGACGGCACTCCCGCCCGGGCTGGGCCCAGTTCGAGACCTCGTAGTGCTCGAATCCCGCGTCGCCCAGCGCGTCGCACGCCAAC
The DNA here is from genome assembly GCA_040880465.1 of Actinomycetota bacterium. Lineage (GTDB taxonomy): Bacteria > Actinomycetota > UBA4738 > UBA4738 > JBBDHU01 > JBBDIK01. The sequence goes on from JBBDIK010000001.1 coordinate 29,393, forward strand.
GCGAACATGTCGGCCTGCAGATCCGGGTCTGGCGCTTCTCTCGTCCGGGCAGCTACCCGGCGACCGAGCGGCGTATTCGGCTCGATGGTCAACGCATACGCAGAAACGTGCTCCGGATCGAGCGCGAGGGCCCCCTTCAACGTCGAACGCCACGAGCTGAGCGTCTCCCCCTCCGCGCCGAAGATGAGGTCGAGGTTCACGTCGTCGTAGCCGGCGCGGCGCGCAGCGGCGAACGCCGCCCGGACCGAATCGGGCGAGTGAACGCGTTCCAGCGCCGCCAGCGCCGCCGGATCGAACGACTGCGCACCGATCGAGAGTCGGTTGAACCCCGCCTCCCGGAGTGCGCTCAGCTTCTCCTCGTCGACCGTATCCGGATTCGCCTCGATGGTGACCTCGGCACCGTCGGCGATCGCGAATATCTCTCGGAAGTGGTCGAGTACCCGGATCAGATCGCTCGTCTCCAGCCGGGTCGGCGTCCCGCCGCCGAAGAACACCGTCTCGATCCGTTCTCCCGCCCACCCCCAGGCCGCCAGATCGGCTTCCCGCGCAAGCGCCTCCGTGTATCGGCCGCGCAGATGATCCAGCCCTTCGTACGCGTTGAAGTCGCAATACCCGCAGCGGGTCAGGCAGAAGGGGACATGCACGTACAGGCCGCTCACTTCTTCGCCTCCTGCGTTCCCGTGCCTTGGTCGACGCGCAGCGCGGAGATGAACGCCTCCTGCGGGACGTCGACCCGTCCGACCCGCCGCATCCGTTCCTTCCCCTTCTTCTGCTGCTCGAGGAGCTTGCGCTTGCGGGTGATGTCACCGCCGTAACACTTCGCGAGGACGTCCTTGCGCTTGGCCTTGACGGTCTCGCGCGCGATGATCCGCGAACCGATCGCCGCTTGGATCGCCACCTCGAAATGCTGGCGTGGGATGAGCTCACGGAGACGTTCGGCCATCTGGCGACCGTACCGATAGGCCTTCTCGCGGTGGATCACCGAGGAGAACGCATCGACGGGCTCTCCGTGCAGGAGGATGTCAACGCGCACCAGGTCCGCCGGCTGATAGCCCCACGGTTCGTAGTCGAGCGACGCGTACCCACGCGTTCGCGACTTCAGCTGATCGAAGAAGTCGAAGATGATCTCGGCAAGCGGGAGCAGGTAGTGAACCTCCGCTCGTTCCGGCGTCAGGTACTTCATGTCGAGCATCTCGCCGCGGCGCGACTGGCACAGATCGAAGATGGGACCGAGGTACTCGGCGGGCGTGATCACCGTCGCCAGCACCATCGGTTCCTCGCAGCGCTCGTAGGTCCCGGGGTCGGGCATCTCCGACGGGTTGTGCACATCGACGATCTCCCCGCCGACCTTCACGACGTGGAACTCGACATTCGGCGCCGTGGCGATCAGTTCGAGGTTGAACTCGCGCTCGAGACGCTCCTTCACGATATCCATGTGCAGCAATCCGAGGAACCCGCACCGGAACCCGAATCCGAGCGCCATCGAGGACTCGGGCTCGTACGCCAGCGCGGAGTCGGAGAGTCGTAGCTTGTCGAGGGCGTCGCGAAGCTCCGAGTAGTCGCCGCCCTCGGCCGGGAAGAGCCCGCTCCACACCATCGGCTTCGGTTCGCGGTACCCCGGGAGCGGCTCGGACGCACCGTGCTTCCCCGCCAACGTGATCGTATCGCCGACCTTGGCCTCGTGGACGTCCTTCACGCCGGTCACGAGGTAGCCGACCTCACCCGCGGTGAGTCGCTCGACCGGCACGGGGTCCGGCGCCTGCACGCCGGCCTCCTCCGCCTCGACGTCCAAGCCGACCGCCATCAGCCGGATACGCGCCTGCGAGGGGAGCTCCCCGTTGACGACGCGCACGTACGTGATGACACCACGGTAAGCATCGAACATGGAATCGAAGATCATGGCCTGCAACGGCGCTGACGCATCTCCTTGGGGAGGGGGTACGCGGTCGACGATGGCATCGGCGAGGTCGGTGACACCCAGGCCGCTCTTCGCCGAGACCTGGAGCACGTCCTCGGCGGCGCAGCCGACGAGTTCGGCGATCTCCGCGGCGGCTTCGTCCGGCTGCGCCGCCGGCAGGTCGACCTTGTTCACCGCGGGGATGATCGTCAGCCCGGCGTCGCGCGCCAAGTGGAAGTTGGCCAGGGTCTGCGCCTCGATCCCCTGGGCGGCGTCGACCAGAAGGACGGCACCCTCGCAGGCGGCCAAGGAACGCGAGACCTCATAGGTGAAATCCACATGGCCCGGCGTGTCGATGAGGTTGAGCACGTACGAGCCCCCGTCCTTCTCGTAGCTCAGCCGTACGGATTGCGCCTTGATCGTGATCCCGCGCTCACGCTCCAGATCCATCTTGTCCAGGTACTGCGCCCGCATGTCTCGGCCCTCGACGGCGTGCGTGATCTCCAGCAGCCGGTCGGCCAGGGTCGATTTCCCATGGTCGATGTGCGCGACGATGCAGAAGTTGCGTATGCGGGAGAGTTCGGTCACGGTGGCCCATATCGTACGGGGCGGAGACGGAACAGCCTCGGACTCATCGGCTCGCACGCGTGAGCGACCGCCGGCCGACCACGGGTCCGGCCCCGCCTATCGTGCCTGGTAAACTCCCTCGCCGTGGCCAATATCAAGTCCCAGATCAAACGGAATCGTCAGAACGAGCGTCGACGCGCGCGGAACAAGGATGTGCGCACGGCCCTCAAGACCGACGCGAAGAAGGCTCGGACGACTGCTGAGGGCGGCGATGTCGAGGCCGCGGCTTCTCAGGTTCGGGCCGCCTCCCGTTCGCTGGACAAGGCCGCATCCAAGGGCATCCTCCACAAACGGACCGTCGCCCGCCGCAAGTCCCGGCTCGCGAGATCCGTCGCCCGCGCCGGCACGTAGCCACCCGCCCACCCTCGGCCTGAGCCCCTAGCCCGCGATCTTCGTCACCAGAGACGACAACACGACGTCCCCGTCGGCTCCGAGCTTGAGCGACCGGTCTGCCTCGACCAGTGCCGCGTGGATCCCGGTCAGTTCTTGCATCGAGAAGCGGCTCGCTTGCTCCCGATACCGCCGCCCCTGCCAGTCGAATCGGAGCCCGGCCGCCCGGGCGACTTCGGTCGGCGAGGTGCTATCCGGCAGTGACCGAACCTTCAACAGATCACGGACGCGAGCCGAGATGCCGCCCAAGATCATGATCGGGTCCGCTCGCGCGGACATGAGCGACCGGAGCGATCGGATCGACCCGGATAGGTTCCGCTCGAAGGCACGGTCGCAGAGATCCCACACGCGTTGCTCTCCCAGACCCTTGAACTGCTGCGCGACGAGCTCAGGAGTGATCCGCGCGCCCGGAAACGCGTTCGCGAGCTGGTCGAGGGCCTGATCGAGTTCGGCTGGATCCTCACCGACGGCAACGACCAAAGCGTTGGAGCCGGGTCCGGTGATGTCGACACCCTTGGCGTTCGCCCGGCCACCGACCCAACCGGCCAGCTCCTTGCGGGCGACGTTCACCTCGCGGACCTCGCCGACGGGGACGACGAGCTTGGCGAGCGTCGCTGGCGCCTTGCCGCGTTCGCCCACGCGGGCGAGGAGCACGAGCGCGGCGTCCGGCGACGGTGACTGCAGATACTGTTTGAGTTCCTTGACCCCGTGGTCCGGAAGCGAACGGCACTCGGTCACCAGGAGGGCACGGCGCTCCCCGAACAGAGAGGGGGTGACGAGATCGCCGGTCTCGCCGCCTCGCCAGTCCTCCGCATCAACCTCGAGGGGTTGGACGTCGCCGAGGAATGCGAGTCCGGCCTCACGCAGGAGGAACGCGTCCTCGCCCCAGAGGAGGATCACCGGAGGGGCCGACTTCTTGGTCACGCTGCGTATCCTACGGCGATGCCCTCGGGGATGAACGTGACGACGACGTCACCTCCTTGGTCCGTACGGACGACGCGCGATCCGGCCGCCTCGAGCGCTGACATGACCTCAGGAACGGGGTGCCCGTAGCCGTTCGGCTGCCCGACGGACACGATCGAGACCTGAGGGGAGACGGCCGCGAAGAAACCGTCGGCCGACGTGTCACCGCCGTGATGCGGGACCTTGAGCACAGGGGCGGCCAGGGGCGCGCCATCTGCCATCAACTCCTCTTGGGCGTCGACCTCCGCATCCCCAGGGAACAGGACGGTGTCCTGCTCGTAGGTCACGCGCACGACGAGGAAGTCGTTGTTCGCATCCGACTCGGTTCCCTCGTAACACGCATCCGGGGAGAGCACCTCCAGCCGCATCCCACCTACCGAGATCGTCTCCCCGGTCCTCGGGTGCCGGACCGGGAGCTCCTCATCCCGGATGGCCTCGAGGAACTGCGCGTAGGACGGTGATTCGTCCGCGCACCCCGGTTCGAGCACGAGCCCGACCGGGAAGCGCGCGAAGACCTGCGGTAGGCCCTCGACATGATCGGCATGCGGGTGACTCGCTACGACCGCGTCGAGCCGCCGGACCCCGAGCGCCGCGAGCTTGACGGCGACGACATCCGGCTCCGGGCCGCCGTCGATCAGGATCGTGCCTCCGTCGGGCGCCGTCACCAACGCCGAATCCCCCTGCTCGACGTCGAAGAATCGGACGGTGAGCCGCTCGGGCGGACCGGCTCGCAGCGCGGTTGCCCACGCGACCAATGGAAGTAGGATCACCGCGGCGAGCGCCGGCACCCGTGGCACTCGGGACCGCGGGTCCCGCGGTCGCAGCCACCACACCGCGCCCAGGATGATGCCGGTCCCGATGACGAGCGGCCGCCAGCCACCGCCCGATGTCACCGACGGCATCGGCGCCGTCGCCATCAGGTCGGCGATCCCCTGCAGTACATGCAGGAGCGCCCGGTCGAGGGTTGCGATCGGCGCCGCAAGTGCGGGCGCAACCGGATGCAGCATCGCTGCGGCCAGGCCGATCAGCATCGCCGGCTCGACCAGCGGGAACGCGATGACGTTCGCGAGGATGGACACGACGGGAACCCAGTGGAAGTAGGCGAGCAGGAGCGGAGCGACGCCGATCTGCGCCGAGACCGTCGTCGCAACCGCGGCCGCGACCGGCCGCGGGAGCCATCGCATCCGCGAAGCGAGAGCGGCGGAGAACGTCACGATGCCCGCGGTCGCGCCGACCGAGAGCTGGAACCCGACCGACCGGGCGAGGAATGGGTCCAGCAGGAGGAGTACCAAGACCGACGCACCGAGGATCGGCCACGACGAACCGCGCCGGCCGAGCCACCCCCCGGATAAGACCAGAACCGCCATCACGCCCGCGCGGAGGACCGAAGGCTCTCCCCCGGTCAAGATCACGAAGAACACGACCGTCGCGATGCACAGACCGATCCGGACGGACGGCGCGAGCCGGAGTGCAAGGGCCAAGGCCATGATCGGGACGAGGACCATCGCGACGTTGCCACCCGAGACGGCCAGCAGATGCGTCAGGCCGGTCGCCTGGAAGTCGCGCTGCGTCCCGGACTGAAGTTCCGACGTGTCTCCAAGCGCGAGACCCAGGAGCAGTCCGGCGTCCTTCGATGAGAACAGCTCGTGCATCGACGTGCGCAGCGAAGTCCGGACCGCGTCGGCGAAGCGTACGAACGGGTTGGCCGACGGTCCGATCCTTCGGAACGTGTCGGCCGAAAGGGAAACGGCGATGCCGCGGGAACGCAGGTACTCGCCGAACCCCTCGCCGGGGATCTCGAGTCCCCCCGATACCTCGACGACATCTCCTCGGTGGGCGATGGGGAGGCCGCCTTCGGCCTGAACCCAGACCTGCTGACGGACTCGGAACGCCGCGTCGCTCGAACGAACCGATGACGTCGAGAGCACGGCCGACCACCCGTATCGCCCGACTTCGGGGTCCGATCGGAGGGCACCGACGATGGTCACCTGCGCCGGTGCCATCCCCGAGAGCAGCGACGTCGACAACGCTTCGCTGCGGAAACTCCCCCACCCGGCCCCCAACAGGGTGCAACCGGTGAGGATCAGGATCACGGTCAGTCCCGGCGGCCCTCGCCCCGACCGGCGTCGAGGGCGGGTCGCGCCGGTAACCACCGCGCTGGTTGGGGGCTCCAGACCGGCTTCCTGCAGCGGATCCGCGTCCGCGGGGGCACGCGCCGCCGACAACACCGACCCGGCAAGGAGGGTGGCCGCGGCGGCCAACAGCCACGATGGTCCGGCCAGGCGTGCGAGAGACGTCCCGACGAGCATCCCCGCCCACACGCAACCGGCGGCAACGGGAAGGAGCCATCCGGTCATACGGTGACGTCGCTGCGGATGTCCTCCAGGGTCGCGTCGCCGATGCCGCTGACGTCGAGCAGATCATCGACCGAGGCGAAGGGGCCGTTGTCGTCCCGGTACTCCACGATCCGTTCAGCCAGCACCTCCCCGATACCGGAGAGGGTTTCCAACTCAGTGGCATCGGCAGTGTTCACGTTCACCTTGCCGTCTTCCGAGCCGGACGGCGATGACGTCCCTTCCTCCGCCAGCGCCCGTCGCTCCTTGCGCGAGAGCGGCTCCGGCACCACGATCTGCTGGCCATCGGTCAGCATGGCTGCGAGGTTGAGGCTGAGGAGCGAGGCCCCACGACGCGCTCCGCCGGCCTGCTCGATAGCGTCGATGATGCGGTCGCCCTCGGCGAACTCGTACACGCCCGGTCGTTGGACCCAACCGGCGACATCCACGATGACCACGGACTCCGCGGTCGGCGACGAGACGGCTCCCGGCGCCGCCGGTGCCGGTACCTCGTCGCTCGACCCACCACCGCCAGAGATCGGCGCTGATCCTTGCGCGGTGATCGCCACCGGCTTCGGAAGGGAGCGCACGTACCAGAGTCCGGCACCGCCGAGCGCGACAGCGATGATCACAACCAGTCCGGCCAGCTCCGCACGCGACAACGACGCGATGCGTTCGCGGAACGAGTCCTTCATCTCCCCCTCCTTCGCGCGGATCAGAGCGTCTCGAGGGGTGACGGAACGAACCTAGCCTGTTCGAGCGGGGGATGCAGTGACCTATGTCACACCAGGGCGATGCGCTACTTGACGACGATCGACACCAGCTTGGGAGCTTTGACGATGATCCTCGCGACCTCGCCGCCGCCAACCGCCCGCGTCGCGTTCTCGGACGCAAGGGCAAGGTCGCGCGCATCGTCCTCGGAGATATCTGCCGACACCTCGATCTTGTCACGGACCTTGCCGTTGACCTGCACGACCATGACCACCTGGTCCTGCGCCACCAAGGCCGCGTCGAACACCGGCCAGACGGACACGTGAACGCTCTCGTCGTGCCCGAGCACCTCGCGCCACAGTTCCTCGGCGATGAACGGCGCCATAGGAGCGATCATCTGCACGAGTTTGACGGCCGCCATCCGCACCCCTCGGCCCTCACGCGCTTCGGTCGTCATCACGTTCGTCAGGGTCATCAGCTTGGAGATCGCGGTGTTGAACCGGAACCGCTCCAGATCCTCTGTCACACCCTTGATCGTCCGGTGGGTTAGCTGCTGGAGCGGCACGGACTCGTCCCGCCCGCCCTCGGCCGCGGAATCATGCACGACTCGCCAGACCCGCCCGAGCCACCCGTACACCCCCGGGGGCCGGTCGGGATCCGGCGCCACGAGCTTCCAGTCGATGTCGTCCTCGAAAGGGCCGGCGAACAGCATCGTCAAACGCATCGTGTCGGCGCCCCAGCGCTCCACGATCGGCATCGGCTCGACGATGTTGCCCTTCGACTTCGACATCGAAGCCCCCCCGTAGATCACCTGCCCTTGGTTCATCAGGCGGGGGAAGGGTTCCGAGAAGGGAACCATGCCCATGTCGTGCAGGACCTTCGTGAAGAACCGCGAATACAGGAGGTGCAGGATCGCGTGCTCAACCCCTCCCGTGTACTGGGCCACCGGCATCCACCGAGCGACCGCCCTCGGATCGAAGGCGCGCTCCTCGTCGTGAGGAGAGCAATAGCGCAGGTAGTACCAGGACGAGTCGACGAACGTATCCATCGTGTCCGTATCGCGCCGCGCCGCTTCGCCACACCGCGGGCACGCCACGTTGACGAACCCCTCATGACGCGCGAGCGGCGAGTCCCCGCCGGGGCGAAAGTCCACGTCCTCCGGAAGCAGGACCGGAAGGTTTTCCTCGGGGACGGGAACCTCGCCGCACTCCTCACAGTGGACGATGGGGATCGGCGCCCCCCAGTACCGTTGCCGTGAGATCAGCCAGTCGCGCAGCCGATACGTGACCGATGCCCGGCCCAGTCCCTGCCCATCCAGCCACTGAGCGACCTTCCCGATCGAACCGGGCGATGCCTCCCCGTCGAACGGACCTGAGTTGACCATCGCGCCCTCGGCCTCGAACGCCTCGGTCATCGCGTCGGGATCCAGCGACGCGCCGACCGGTTCGATCACGATGCGCACCGGAAGATCGTGGGCGCGCGCGAACCGGAAGTCGCGCTCATCATGAGCCGGAACCGCCATGATCGCGCCGGTCCCGTACTCCATCAACACATACGGAGCGACGAAGCAGGGCACCATCTCGCCGTTCACCGGGTTCACGGCGTGCACGCCGAGGGCAACGCCGTCCGTCGTCTCGGCCTCCTCGCGCATGGTCGATGGCGTCGATCGCACCTGATCCACGAACGGTTGCACCGCATCCCAGGTCCCGGCCGCCTCAGCCAGCTTCTGCACCAGCGGATGCTCGACCGCGAACACGAAGAACGAGACCCCCCAGAGCGTGTCGGGACGAGTCGTGAAGATGTCGACCTCGTCGCCCGTCTCGTCGATCCGAAACGTCACCGTCGCCCCGTCGCTCCGGCCGATCCAATTGCGCTGCATCGTGAGGACCCGCTCGGGCCAGCCGGTCAGCTCCTCCATGTCGTCGAGGAGCCGCTGCGCGTACTCGGTGATCTTGAAGAACCACTGGATGAGGTCGCGGCGCTCGACCTCCGACCCGCACCGCTCGCACTTCCCCTGGACAACCTGTTCGTTCGCCAGGACCGTCGCGTCTGTCGGGCACCAGTTGACGGGAGACGACCGGCGCTCGACCAGGCCACGCTCGAAGAACTTCACGAACAGCCATTGCGTCCAGCGGTAGTACTCGGGATCACACGTGTTGAACTGCCGCGACCAGTCGAAGGAGAACCCCATCCGCTTGAACGAACGCCGCTGCTGTTCGATGTTCTCCTCGGTCCACTGTTTCGGGGGGATGCCGCGTTTGATCGCCGCGTTCTCGGCCGGGAGACCGAAGGCATCCCACCCGATCGGATGCAGGACGTTGTGTCCCTGCATGGCTGCGAACCGGGCGACGACGTCCCCGCCGCTGAACGCTTCGGCGTGGCCCATGTGCAGATCCCCGGAGGGGTACGGGAACATGTCCAGCGAGTAGAACCGCGGACGTGGATCCGCCGGATCCTCGGAGGCCAGGGACAACCCCTCCCCCTCCCAGGCCGCCTGCCACTTCGGCTCGATCTCTGATGGGTCGTATCTGCGCATGTTCGGGAAACCCGCCCTCCTGGATCGCTTCATCTTACCGAGCGCCGTCCGTCATACTGGCGGAACGATGGGTGCGGACGGTGGATCCGGGGCGCTTCCCGAAGGGCAGCCTTCGCTCTCGTCCGTCGCCTTCGATGCGGTGTTCGAGGCCAGCCCCGTGACGATGATGGTGACTAGCCTCGCCGACGGCCGCTATCTGCACGTGAACGCCGCCTTCGAGCGTATGACCGGCTGGCCGCGCGAGGAGGTCATCGGCAAGACATCGCTCGAGGTGGCCCAGTGGGTCGACCCTGAGGAGCGTGCACAGATGGTGGCGGCGGTCCGTGAGAATGGGTTCGTCGCGAACCGGAACGGCCGCTTCGTCCATCGTGACGGCGAGGAACGGACCGGTGTGTTCTCCGCCCAGGTGATCGACGTGGACGGCCAGCCGTGCCTGCTCGTGGTGGCAAGCAACGTCGACGAGCGGATCGCGGAAGAGTTGCGCCGGTCCGAGGAGCGCTACCGGAACCTGGTCGAGCGCGTCCCGGCCGTCACCTACATCTGGGATGCGCGGTGGGAACCCGGCGAAGCACCAGCCCAGTACGTGAGTCCGCAGATCGAGCGACTGCTGGGGTTCACCCTGGAGGAGTGGCAGGCCGATCCACGGATCTGGCACGAACAGGTCCATCCGGACGACCTCGGGTGGATCCTCGACGAGTGGGCGAGGGCCGAGGAGGAGAAGGCGCCGTTCCTCGTCGAGTACCGCATGCACACCAAGGACGGGCGCGAGCTGTGGGTCAGGGATGAAGCGCGCCAGATCGCGAGCAGCGAGGAGGACGCCAGGCAGTGGCAGGGCGTCATGATCGACATCACCGACAGGAAGCTCGCCGAGGATGCGCTCGCCGAATCGGAGGCCAGGCTCCGGGTACTGGTGTCGAACGTTCCCGGAGTCATGTGGACGACCGACCGTGACCTCGTGGTGACCAGCTCAGAGGGCGGCGTCCTGTCGAAACTTGGACTGATGCCCGGACAGCTGGTCGGCGTGTCACTGGCGGCGTTCCTCCAGAACGAGGATCCCGACTACCTGCCGATGCGGATGCACCGCGAGGCGCTGGAAGGGAGATCGAACAGCTGGGAGCTTGACTTCGCGGGCCTGTCCTGGACGTCCCACGTCGAGCCGCTCATGGACGATGCCGGGGCCGTCATCGGAACGATCGGCATCTCGATCGATGTCACCGAACAGCGACGGGCGGAGGACGAACTCCGGGCCTACTCAGAGCGGCTGAGCACCCTCTACGACATCGCCGCAGCGATCCTGTCGGCGCGCTCCTCTTCGGATATCGCTCGGGAGGCCCTCGGGCATATCCGCACCCTCGCCGGATGCGAGCGAGCCAGCGTCGTCGAATATCGGATGGAGCCGGAGGAAGCGTTCTGGCTGGCAGTCGACTCGTCCATCGAGACGTCGGTGGGCGAGGGACGGGTCGCCGATCGGAATCTCTGGGGAGACGTCTCGAGTTTCGAGCGGGGCGAAACCCGCATCGTGAACGACCTGACGGTGGAGACTTCCTGGTCGCCCTCCACCGAGGCGCTGGTGGACGAGGGGATCAGATCCCACCTCACGATTCCGCTGGTGGCGGAAGGCGTGTTGATCGGCACCCTGAATCTGGGGTCGACGGAGCCCGGACATTTCACCGATGAACATCTGGACACCGCTCAGCAAGTGGCCGGGCAGCTCGCCGTGGCGCTGCACCAGGCCCGACTCCACGAACGGGTGGAGCACTCTGCCGACGAGTTGGAGCGCCGCCTGGAGGACCTGCGGCGCGCGGACGGGCAGCGGCGCCAGCTCCTCGCCCGCGTCGTTCGAGCTCAGGAAGAGGAACGCCAGCGGATCGCCTCGGACATCCATGACGATTCGATCCAGAAGATGGCAGCTGTGGGGCTGCGGCTCGAGTCGCTCCGGCGGCGCTTCGCCGAGGACGCCGAGGCCCGCGGGCAGGTCGATCAGATCGAAGAAACCGTCAAGGTGTCGATCGAGCGGCTCCGCCACCTGATGTTCGAGCTGTGGCCGCCGGCCCTGGAGCGTCACGGCCTCGCCGATGCGGTCCGAACCGAGCTCGATCAGACGAAAGCTACGAGTGGGCTCGACTACGTGCTGTCCGACGAGCTCGAGACCGAACCACCGCCAGAGACGAGGACGGTCGCCTATCGGATCATCCAGGAGGCCGTCTCGAACATCCGCAAGCACGCCGAGGCTTCGACCGTGGAGGTGACGCTCGCGAACCGGGATGGTGGCATCGACGTGAAGGTTTCCGATGACGGACGCGGGATCGAAGAGACCCCGACATCCCCGCCGGGACACCTCGGGCTGTCGGCGATGCATGAGCGAGCCGAGATGGCCGGCGGCTGGGTTCGGATCAACGGACGCAGCGGACGAGGCACGACGGTTGAGTTCTGGCTGCCGGGTGAGATCCCGGCAAGCAGCTAGCCTGCTTCCGCACCGGTCGCTCCTGCAGGGATCTTTCTCTCATAGAGAGAAGGCCCGGGCTGCCCTCCCCTGATGTGCTACATTGTGCTACATGGATGAAGGATCCCGCGTAGGGGTGCGCGAGCTGCGCCAGAACCTCAGCAAATATCTCCGACTCGTGGAACGTGGCGAGACGCTAGAGGTGACCGAGCGAGGTCATCCGGTGGCACTGCTGGCCCCTCTCCCCCCCACCGGTACGACCGTGATCGATCGCCTGGTTGCTGCTGGCAGAGCGACGAGGGCAACCCGGAGTCTCGATGATCTCCCTGCCCCGCAGGGAGCGATCAGTACGCGCGGCACGGACGCACTCCGAGAGCAGCGCGAAGACCGGATCTGACCTTGATGTACCTGGACTCGTCAGCGATCGTGAAACTCGTCGTCGCCGAGCACGAGTCCGACGCCCTTCGTTCCGGACTCGGCCCCGACATCGCGTCGAGCGCCCTGGCTCGTATCGAAGTCGTCCGAGCTGTGCGCCGATCGGAAGGTGACCGCCTCACCCCGGCGGCTGAGGCCGTGTTGGAAGCCCTGGACCTCGTCGCGGTTGATGCCGGCATCCTGCGAGCGGCCGCGGTCTTCGATCCACCGTCCGTTCGCACACTCGATGCCATCCATCTCGCGACGGCGGCCGAGTTCGGCAACGACCTGGAGGTCCTGATCACCTACGACGAGCGGATGGCGGTTGCCGCGTCCGACGCTGGCTTCGACACGTGGGCGCCCGCTCCCCCCTGAACCGACCGATGCCCCGCGTTCCCCTAGGACGTGGGCGCGGCGATCGGCGCAGCCGGGACCTGCTTCTTCGGGTCGACGAACGGGATCGCGGCCGTCACGCCGGTGCGGGCCCCGTGCTCGGACTCGATGTCGAGGCGGTTGCCGGGATCTGAGAGTTCGACCGGGACCCAGACGTACCCGATGTTCTTCTCGAGACGAGGGCTCCACACGGCATCCGTAACCTTGCCGACCTCAGTGCCATCCTTGAACGCCGGCCAGAACCACCCCGGATCGGCTTCGATCTGCTTGCCCTCGATCTCGATCCCGACCAGCCGACGTTTCACGCCCTCCCGCCGGATGCGCCCGAGCGCCTCCTTGCCGATGTAGTCCTGCGGTTGCTCTTCGACGAGTCGCTCGAACCCCATGATCTCGAACGGGTTGTTCGCCAGGGTCATGTCCGAGCCGTAGTTCATGATGCCGGCTTCGACCCTTCTCGCCATGTTCGGCGCCGCCGCGCGGATGTTGAACTCCTCTCCCGCCTCGAAGATGGCGTCCCACAACACGGTGCCGTTCGTGTCATCGAGGAGGTCGACCTCGAACCCCGGAAGCGCCGTGAAACCGGTGCGGCTGATCAGGACCGGGATGCCCTTGATCTCGAAGAAGTCGCACCAGTAATATTTGAGATCGTAGAGCGCCGGCCCGACCAGCTTCTCGAGGGTCTTCCCCGACTTCGGCCCTTGCACCTGCATCGGGTACGCGTGCGGGTACGTGACCTCGGCGTCGAATCCCCCTTCGGTCGCGACGCCGAGCGCGTACAGCCCAGCGTCGGAGTCGGCGAGTTGCATCCACCATCGGTTCTCGCCGACATGCAGCAACACCGGGTCGTTGACGATGCCGCCGTCGGGAGCCGTCACGATCATGTACTTGCCCTGCTTGACCGCGCACTTCGTGAGATCCCGACAGGTCAGCCGGTCGATCAGGCGATCGGCATCGGGCCCGCTAATCTCCACGGTCTGCTCGACGGCCACATCCCAGACCACGACGTCGGTCGTCATGGCGCGATACTCCTCGCTCGGGTCCCCGTAGTAACCCGGCAACAGCATGTGGTTGTACACGTCGTAGGCCTTACAACCGGCGCGTTGGGTGGCCTCGAAGAATGGTGAGCGGCGGTACCAGGGTCCGAAGTACAGATCGGTGCTCGGCCAGACGCCTTCGTTCGTCACGTGGCTCCCCCCTCATCCCTCATCCCCGGAACGGATCGCCCCATCCTATGGTTCCCGGGGCCGGAGCACGAACCGGCCGCCGACCCACTCTTCCCCCCGCGCTACCCATCACCGGCTACGAGGTCCAGCCGGTCAGCACCGCCGGCCGCCCGTCCCTGCTCAGCCGAAGCATGTGCTAGCACCAAGTGAAGATACGTAGCGTCCTGAGGAGCCGAACGCGGTCGCGAGGGCGGGCCGCGGCTAGCAGGCCGGAACGGTCGTGGCTTCGACAGCGTCCGTCGCCAGGTTGATCTCGTTCGTCGCCGCCTCTATCTCCTGAGTCGCTGTGTCGGGGTCGCTCGCGTCGATCGCATCCGCGGACGCATCGAGATGATCCGCGGCCGCGTTCAGGTGGCCGGACACGGTTGGATCCGCCGCCATGTCTACGCCAACCTTCCGAGCCGCATCGGCCGCGGCCCGGGCCTCCGCGGACGCGGTGACGGTGTCTTGGGCGTACGCGGCCTCCGAGGCGGCGTTGAGATGGTCCACCACCGCTGGATTGTCGGCCTGGGCGGCGTCGATGTCGAGGCAGTCCGGCGTCGCGGGTTCGGCAGCAGCGGTAGCGCCGGCAGCGGCGGGAACGGTTTCACCCGGTGTGCCGGAGCCCTTGGCCAGGAACGCGGCGATCGCGATCAACACGAGGACTCCGACGACGACGCCGACGATGATGATGGTCCGATTGTTGTTGGAGGGAGGCGGGCTCTGGGCCGACGGAGCGAACCCGGGGGCCGCCGGAGCTTCGGGCACAGCAGCTTGGGCATCCGATCGAGCGGCAACGTCACCCGCAGGCTGGACCGGCGGCTGGACCGGCGGTGGGGGTACTTGGGGTGCCGCCCCCGTCAGGTCGCTTCCGCAATGCCGACACTTGATGGCCTCATCTTGGATCTCCTCAGCGCAGAACGGACACTTCTTCATCGATCGCTCCCAGCTCGAAGGGGCGCCGCATCATCACACGCCCCCCACCGGCGGGCAACCCGGCTCGCGACCCCCCGATTGACGACGCCCGAAGCCAGATCGACCTCGGTGCTCAGCGAGGAACGGCCAGGAGTTCGGCGGTACCCTCGGCGAAGACCGCCGTGTGGGCGTCGACGTCCTCTGCCGTCGTCGCGGGCGACATCAAAGCCATGTTGTGGAACGGCGTCAGCATCACGCCTCGATTCAGGCAGTAGAGGTGGAAGAACGCATCCACCTCCTCGTCGTCCGTCGCCTTGGCCTCACCGCCGTTGCGAGGGCGGTTCGGTGAGGTCCAGTACTCGGCGCGCGCACCCAGGCGCGTCACGCTCCAGGGGGCCTCGGTGTCATCGATGACTCCTTGCACGTCGTCGGCCCAGCGTTCACCGAGTGGCAGCATCCGCTCGAACGCTTCGAAGGTGAGCACGTGCTCCAAGGTCGCCCGCATCGCGGCGATGGTCAGCGCGTTGCCGGCCAGCGTGCCGCCGATCCCGTCCGCTTCCGTGGCGCCGACGCCACCGCCGCCGATGATCCGCTCCCCCAGTTCGGCACTCAGCCCGTAGCTCGCTGCCGGAACCCCGCCCGCCAGCGGCTTGCCGATGGTGATGATGTCGGGGTCGAGGCCCCAAGCCCGCGTGGCTCCGCCGGGTCCCGCGCAGATGGTGTGCGTCTCGTCCAGCGCCAGCAAGGTCCCGTGCCGACGCGTCAGATCGCGCAGCGCATCGTGGAACCCGGGCTCCGGCAGGATGATCCCCTCGTTGGTCATGGCGGGTTCCGCCAGAACGACCGCGACGTCCTCGTCTGCCAAGGCCTTGGCCAGACCATCGACATCGTTGAACTCCACGACCTTGGTCGTCACGGTCGGATCGACCGGGGCGCCGGCACATCCGGGTCGCACGCTCGGGACCCCATCCTCGATCGTGATGAAGGTCTCGTCTACCGTCCCGTGGTAGCAGTAGTTGAAGACCAGTACCTTCGGACGCCCGGCCGTGGCGCGAGCGAGTCGCAGGATGAAGCGGTTGGCGTCGGTGGCCGAAAGGCAGTACTGCCAGTACGGAAGCCCGAATCGCCGGGACATCTCCTCGCTGACCCAGATCGAATCCTCCGTCGGCAGCATGAACGTCACGCCATGGGACGCTTGTTCGGCGACGGCCTTGGCCGTCGCCGCAGGGGAATGACCCGCCATCGCGCCGGTGTCACCGAGGCACAGATCCACGTAGGTGTGGCCGTCGACACACGTGAACCGGGCTCCCTCAGCCTGGTCGACGAAGATCGGGTACGGCCCCGCCCACATGGTCATCCACGGCATGGGCACGCCGCCCAGCATGGAAGCCCGGGCGCGCTCCACCATCGCAGCCGAGCGTGGGTGCCTCGCCGTGAACGTGTGCTCCTCGCGTTCCGTGAGTTCCGCGAGTCGAGCGCGGTCGACGGTACTTCTCATGATCGATCCCTTCGGGTCCGTTGGCGCCCGTCGTCACTCACCCTATCGGCGGTCTCGCGCGAGCCGGATATCCACTTCGCGCTCGACGAATCGCCACTCCTCGGTAGCGCGCAGCCGCCTCGCGAGTTCCTCGAAGGCCTCGGCATGCTCAGGCGCGAACTCGAACCAGGTCAGGAAGTCGAACTCTTCTCCCAGGTCGCGGCCGTGGTGCAGGCGCCGAGCGACGGCCGGCAGGTACTCCAGTCCGATGCCGATGTGGTCGGACCGCTCCGCGAGGACTGCGAGGCGATCCTCCTGCGTGAGCGACCACCACTCGGCCGACTTCTTCACCGGGATGAGCGCGGCCCGCGTCGCCTCCGGACGACCGAGCGGCTGCTGCACCGCTTCCAACCGGTGACGGTCCCGGACGGAAACGTAGCGCTCATTACTGGTCACGCCCCGAAGCACCCAGGCGGGGTCGCCTTCCGGAGTGCCCTCGCCCTCGATGACGCGGACGGCACGCGCGCTGGGAAGACCCGCCCCGATCACTGCCTCTGATCGGAGCACGCGCCACGGCCCTTCCGCCCCGCCCACGAATGCCACCTCGATGACCCCCATCGGCCCCATCGTAGAGGGCAGCAAGCGCTGTGAGGTGGATCCCGGTGTCGCCGGGCGATTGCGCGTCCTCCAGCTTCGATGCGAGACTCGGTCGACACCCGAGGGAGGAGTCAGATGATGGATCATCGGCGTCGCCTGCTGGCGCTCTTGCCCGTGTTGTGCTTGACCGTTTCGATCGGGTTCGTCGCCGGCCACATCACCAAGGGAACGCCGGCCGCGGCCCAGACGACCGACCCCTGCGTTCCCGACGAACGGGTTCCGGCCACGCTCACGACGGGACTCACCGACATGGACAAGGAACTCGACGACATCCTGGCGGACGGCCACCTGACGCGCGACCGGGCGCTCGAGCGCATCCGCGGGCTCAAGGACCGGAAGCGCTCGCTCGTCTCGGAGAACTTCCCACCCGTGTTCGGCCGGTCCTTTTGGGATCTGTACCTCACGATCAAGTCGATCGACGAGTTCCTTGAGGAAGCGCGGCACCATGCATATAACGACGAGGGAGACATGGCGCGGCGAGACCTCCGCTCGGCGAGGAACGCTAAGAAGGAACTCGAGCTGATGCTGGCCGAGTCGCCGTGCGGAACGAGGTAGCCCTGGGCCGATCGCCTACGACAAGAACTCATCGACCACGTACGGATCTTCGATCGTGACCCATACCTCGTTGATTTTGCCGTCTTCGATGTGCATCACCAGGGCAGCGTTCCAGTGCGCTGTGCGCCCGTCCGAACGCCGGGCGTAGACCGAAACGAGCGTCACGGCATGATCATCACTCGCCGCGACGTCGTGCAGCGTCCTCGTCAGTGAACCGTCCTGGCCCAGCAGGTCCTCGACCCGCCGCAACCACCCACGGAGCTCGTCCTTCCCGCGGTAGGTGCCGGAGAGGACATTGCGTCCGGGGTAGTGAACGCGATGTCCTCGGTGTAGTGACCGAACATCCCTTCGAAGTCCCCGCTGGTGGTGGACTCCATCTCGCTGCGGGCGATCTGTTCGTTCGGATGTGTCACGAACCCCACCTCCAATCCGCACAGTCTCGTGCCTGGACGGGCGGAAGGCTTGCCGCGCAGACCCTTCAGGGGGAGACTCCCGACGTGAGCGACCGCATGGAGTCCACCCCGACCGTCGCGGATCCGCGACCGTCCCGGGTCGTCATGATTTCGAGCTACATCGCGTGCGGCGTCGCAATAGGCGTCGGGGCGGCTGCGCGGTCGTCGGTCCGTGGGCTGGAGATCGTCACCCTCTGGGGGGTGGGGTCCCTCGGGATCCTGTCGTTCGTGCGCCACTCGATCCTCCATGCGAGCGACGCGGCGCGCATGGGGTGGAGCCACGGGCGGCGGAACGAGTTTCAGATCGAGGTTGGTTTCGCGAATCTGGCCATCGGACTCGTCGCGGCCGCCGCGGTCGTGTGGCGATGGGGGGTCGCGGCGCAGGCAGCGGTCACGATCGTGTACGCCATCTACCTTCTGCTCGCGGCGGTGCTGCACGTCATCAGCATCATCGGGAGAACGGAGGAACGATCGGCTCGTGCCGCGTGGTTGTCTGCGCTCGCGACATTTGCCGTGTCGGGTCTCTTCTTATGGATGGCGGTGACGACGATGTCGTTAGCGCGCGTCTCGCCGTTCTGAGTTCAGAGGTGCGCGCATCTGCTGTGCTCGATCCCGGCGGGTACTGAGCCAGGCGCCTACGTCCGAAGCCGGATGGTCCTCTTGACCGACGACGCGGCGGAGCATCGTGGACCCCTCGGAAGACAACCACTCCCCGACGAACGTGAGGGCGGGAAGGAGCATGATGGCGGTCATGAGCGGTGCTGACGGAAGCGCATGGGCAGTGGCCACCCCGCACGAGCTCGCTACCGGGGCGGCCGAGGACGCGTTCGACCGGGGCGGAACCGCGGTCGATGCCGCCTTGTGGGCGGCGGTGACCCTTTCGGCCGTCTACCCGCACATGTGTGGGGTCGGCGGGGACCTGTTCGCCTTGATCCACGACCCCGCAACCGGCACCCAGGCGATCAACGCCAGCGGGCGGGCTCCGCTCGGCCTGGACGTGGACGCGATCGCGACCGAAGGTTCGATGCCGCAGTCGGGTCCATCCACGATCACCGTCCCAGGAGCCGTGAGTGGATGGCGGGCTCTGCTTGAAGCCGGTGCGCGTCTCCCGTGGCCGGACGCATTCCGGCATGCGATCGAGCATGCCGAACACGGGATCGAGATGCCCGAGTCGATCCGGCGGGGAGGGCTCGCCCGGGTGAAGGCCGACCCAGGCCTGGCCGAGGTGTTCCTGGCGGGTGACCGGTTCAAGGATCGCCTGCAGGAGCCGGCACTCGCGTCCACGCTGCACGCGCTGAGCGCCGACGGCCCTCGTGCCCTCTACGGCGGAGCCGTCGGTGAGCGTCTCGTCGAGTTCCTCGCAGCGATCGGCAGTCCGATGGCGATGCGCGACATGCGTGCCCATCGGCCCGAACGCACGACGCCGCTGCGCGCCGGGTTCGCCGACCTCGAGCTGGTGGTCGCTCCACCGAATTCCCAGGGGTACGTCCTGCTGACCATGATGCGTGCGATCGAGGAACTCGGCGCCACCCCGGATCCGCTCGGACCGGGCGCCGCCGACCTGGCGCGCGTGTTCGCCGTGGCATCCGAAGATCGAGACGCGATCCTCGCCGACCCCGGATCGATGCCGGAACTGGACCTCGAAGAGCGGATGCGGGCCGTGGTCCATGGGGTGCAACAGCGATCGTCCGTGGCGGGACATCGGCACGGGGACACGGTCGCGGTCGTGACGGCAGACGAGCAAGGCCGGTGCGTCAGTCTGATCCAGAGCCTGTACAGCGGATTCGGCGCGGGATACTTGGATCCGGACACCGGGATCATCCCCCACGACCGCGGAGCCGGGTTCACCCTCGAGCCGGGGCACCCCAACCGGGCGGCGGGAGGGAAGCGACCGGCGCACACGCTGATGCCGGTGCTCGGGTTCCGCGAGGGGGCGCCCGCATGGGTCGCGGGAACCATGGGTGGATCCGCCCAGCCGCAGATCCACGCGCAGATGCTTCTGCGCCGGGAGGCGCCTCCCGCCGAGATCGTGGCGGCCCCCCGGTGGCTCCTCGGCGGCATGGAGCCGGTCAACCCTCACGATCCGCTCGTCGTGGTGGAACCCGGGATCCCCGACTCCGCCCGATACGCCTTGTCCTCGGCCGGGCTCCGTGTGGAGGAGAGTCCGGCCGCCGACGATTGGGTGGGTCACGCACAGCTCATCAGGATCGACACCGACGGGACCTTCACCGTCGGTTCCGACCCCCGCGCCGACGGCGCCGCCGCCGCCCGCTAGCGTGGACGAGCTGCGTTGGTGGACATCCTCTTCGGGCACCTCACGGTCGTTTCCTCGAGCCGACGAGGCAAGCGAGGGGTTATCCCGGCTTGACCCGAATCGTTCGCCAGCGAGATCGTACCGACTCGCACCCGGCGACCGCCGGAAATGCAGTTCGAACGGTGACCACTCGCGCGATCCGTTTCTCGAATCCGTAGTCACCCTCGGAGTCGGTGAGCGCGGTGCGCACCGTGCCAGTGCCTTTCACCCGAAGCTCGATGAGTCGCGCTGCGACGCAGTCGGGATCGATCGACCTCAGAGATCCGTCGATGCTCGCCTTGGCGCCGCGGTTCACATCCGCGGGAGCCGCGATCATGAGGAACCGGCCGAGCTGGCCTTCGTCGTTGAATCCCCAGCACTCGGTGTCTCCGGCCTCGGTGAGCCCGCACGTGTGGTAACTGCCTGCGGAGATCGTCGCGAACGGACCCGGCCTATCGTTCGCTTGGCCGTAGTCATTGCGCCCCCAGCAGTCCACCGATCCGTCCGGCCTCAACCCGCAGTTGTGATGGTCTCCAGCGGAGATCTCGGTGAACGGTCCCGGCTTGTCGTTGGACTGCCCGTCGTTCGGCAGCCCCCAGCAGTCGGCGACGCCTTCCGGAGTGAGGCCGCAGTTGTGGCCGTCGCCGGCCGACACCTGGATGTAGGGACCGGGATGGTCTTCGGCTAGTCCCGAGTTGTTCCGTCCCCAGCAGTCGGCTACGCCTTCCGGCGTGAGGCCGCAGTTGTGAGCGCCACTGATCGTAAGCGCCGTGAATGGGCCGAGCTGGTCCTCTGACTGCCCGCCGTCGTTTCGCCCCCAACAGTCGGCCGCGCCCGCCGGCGTGAGTCCGCAATTGTGCATCCACCCCGCGACCAGGTCCGTGTACGGGCCGGGCATGTCCTCCGTGGCCCCGAAGTCGTTGCTACCCCAACACTTCGCCGCGCCTCCGTCGGTCAACGCGCAATTGTGAAGGCCGCCCGCGGAGACGGCCGTGAACGGTCCGGTCCTATCCTGTGATTGACCGAGGTCATCCCGTCCCCAGCAGTCCGCATCTCCCTCGGGGGTGAGCGCGCAGGTATGACCAACACCTGCCCAGATCTTGGCGAAGTCGGTATCCGCCCTCGCTACGTTCGGCAGCAAGCCGACCTGGAACGCCAAGTAGACCGCGAACACGATCCCGACACCCCGACGCCAGTGCCCCCTGCTGGGGTTCCTCATGCCTCGCCTCCCCAGCAAGTGTCACACGATTTCCGGTCTCAGACCCTGGAGGTTCGGGCAACCCGTAGTGACCTGCAGACTCTCCGAGTGGGCCTGGTGGGACGAAGTTCGAACCACCGGTGACCTGCTGAAACAGGTCTTGGAAGGTGCCGTCTAGGGCTCTTCGATGCGGCCTGATGGCTGACGGTTTCAGGTGAGAGGCTTGGGCCGTGAACCCGCGCGAATACGAGGAGTTCGTGGCATCGACCCTGACGGCGGAGGGCTGGAGAACCGAACTGACCCCGCTCACGGGTGATTATGGCGTCGATGTGTTCGCTTGGAAGCGCGGGATGAAGCTCGCCGTGCAGGTCAAGATGTATGGCGGTTCGGCTCGACGCGTGAACCGCGATGCCGTCTTCAAGCTCCACGGCTCTGCCGCATACTTCGATTGCGACAAGGCGATGCTGGTCACGAACGGCGACATCCTGCCCGACGCCGTCGAGGTCGCTAACAAGCTGGGAGTCGAAATAAAGCAGATCGCGGACCTCGGCGGCCAACCAGTTCGCAGCCCAAAGGACGTGGCCCCTCGGCACATGGACGCTGTCTCGCGCAGCGCGCCAAGCACGTCCCCAACTCGTGAGACCACCTTCGAGTCGATCTGGGAAACCCACGTGATGCCGCTCGCCGGAAGAACACTTGCGCGATCGAACGGCACGAGCAACAGGATCCTGTCGGTTGACTGGAGCGGAGTCAGGCGCGTGACATCGAATGATCGCGAGGGCTTCATTCCGATCGAGATCTTCCGCGATGTCATTAGGGATGTGCTGGCGGGACGGACGGTGACTCGCAAGCAGATCAACGACGACTACCCGGGCCGGGCCTCCTCCGGGATCCTCCTCATCCTTGGCCAGATACCCGTCCTCGAGGTCACACCCTCCCCTGCGGCTGTGAGGCTCGCCAGGTGAACAGCCCAGCCACCTGGGATCGCGACGGGTTGGAGAGGGCGGGCTTTGGGGGTTTCGTTCCCTTCGCGGTGATTCTGTCTCAGGACCCTGTGCCGCGGCTCCCCGGCGTCTACGCCGTCGTGCGTCCCGAGACCGCGCCGCCCGAGTTCCTTCTCAGAAGTGTCGGTGGCCATTTCAAGGGGCGCGACCCGACGGTGGATTTGGGGGTGTTGGAGGCCAACTGGGTATCTGGCGCCACGGTCGTCTACATCGGCAAGGCCGGGGAGCTTCGCATCCGCCTTCGCACCTACGCGAAGTACGGGCAGGGACAGCCAGTTGGTCACCAGGGCGGTAGGTACATATGGCAACTTGCTGACCACGGCGATCTTCTCGCCTGCTGGATGCCGACGGAGGAGTCCCCGCGGGACACCGAGCGTAAGCTGATCGAGGACTTCAAGGCGCGTCACGGAAGGCGCCCCTTCGCGAACCTCGTCGACTGACCTATCCCGGAAACGAGATCAGTCCGCGGCGCGGACGTAGATGAGTGAGGCGGAAGGAACATCCTCCATCAACTGCATTGCAAGTTCGCTCTCGTAGGTTGTAACGACCACTTGCCTGAGCGCGTCCGACTGCGAGGCGCGGGCCAGAGTCCCAGCAACGATCCTCCTGAGTCTTGGGTCCAAGTGTTCCAGGGGCTCATCCAGCCAAACAAAGGGCGCGTGGGTTGACGCTGACGTGACCAGCAGACGAGTAAGCAGCATCGCCCACACCTTCTCCCCACCACTCAAGGAAGAGAATGGGAGTTCGCGGCCGCCAACGGTCCGCGTGATCCTCCCTGCTGGACTGAGCCGGAGTCCATCGACTCCGAACACTCTCTTCCATCTCCTACCCACTTCCCCGACCAGGGGTTCGATGCGATCAGTCGTGATTGCGTCGGCGACCTCCCCGAATGCGGCAGCCGCAGCGAGAGCGACCGACTCTTGTCGCAAGAGAGTGAGAAGTTGGACGTTCTGTCGCTCGTCGTTGTCAATCTCTTCCAGCTTTGCCGCCGCCATGCGATGAGAAGCACGAAGCTCGGCCAAGGATTCCTCGGCTTCCCGCGCCGCCAAAGTCGCCATATCCAGGGTCGGGTCCTTCTCCAGTGCGGGTTCCGCCTCCTCTCCCGGACGAACTGGCTCCGGAAACGACTGAATCTTCGTCAAGGTGGCCCGGAGATTGCGCAATATCAGCCGCCGCTCCTCGATGGCCACCTCTTCCTGCGCAATTTCCTCTCGACCGAGGGCGATGCGCTGATCGTGCCCCGAAACCGCAGCCTCAACCTCGTCAGCAGAAAGGGGCCTTAGACACGTCGGGCACACAGCATCTGCTCGGTGCAGTTGTTTCGAGGCCTCCTCCTCCAGCGACAGCTTCGCTTTCAGCGTCGCAAGGTGACGATCGGAGGACCCGACAGCTTCATCCTTCTCCAGCACGACCGCCGCCAATCGCTCGACACCATTAACAGTTTCGGCACCTTGGAATCCCTTGAGCGACTGAATCAGCCCGGCGACACGCTCGTCGCGGTCCTGTACGGCCGCCTCGTACGCCTTCCACCCCTCCGCGATTCGAGCTCGCGTCTGAACTCGCGTCAGAACAGTGTCGGCGGCATCCTTGGCGGCGCGTGCTTCCTCGATTCGCGGCTCGAACGCGGAGATCTCGGCCGCAAGGGCATCTCGTGTCGAACCTTCCACCTTCCGAGCGGCCTTGACCTTTCGAACAGCTGCAGCGGCATCCTTGCCCATCCGGGCAGCAGCATTGGCCGCCCCAAGGAGGGGTGCCACGCCGAAGACTCGTGACAGATGGTCACGAAGGTCAAACTCGCCCTCCGAAAGGCTCTGAAGCGATCCCCCGTGTGTCATGAAGGTCAATCGAGCAAGGGTGGGGAGATCAGCTCCAAGTTCATCCGTCAGGATGGCGTTGATGTCGGCTTGGTCCGAAAGAACCCTGCCACCTACGTTTGCTTCGACATGAGAATGCCCCGTCCCATCGATCCACCTCTTGATCTCCAGCACTCCGGATGCAGGAAGATGCAGCGCTACCTCAACATCTGCGGTATCTGCATTGCCGCGCCGCTCGACGGTGGGGTCCACGCCGCTTGCATCCCCGAAGATGCTCCAGGCGGCAGCCATCATCAGGGAGGTCTTTCCGATTCCATTGGAGGCGACAATGAACGTCGTGCCCGGGCCGAGCTCGAGATCAAGATTGTCGAATGCCCGCCAGTTATGGAGCCGGAGGTTCAAAATCATCGGTCGACCGCCAGGTCTCCGAGACGTTCGGGCACATTCTCTGGATCGAGGCGGCCCTCGTACATGTCCCAAATCAGCCCGGCAAGACCATCAACCTCACGTTTGCCAAGCGTGGCAAGTGCCTCCTTCTTCGGAAAGTGAGCGCGCTGACCGATGGCTTTCTGCTCATCGACTGCCCTCGCAGCAACCTGTGCAGCAAGCGCGCTGACGTCCGTGCTGTCGAACGGCACGTCAAATGTTGGCATCGCGTCCCAAGAGGGGTTGAGGCCAACAAAGAAGGAGGCGACAGCTTCGGACAGCTGTTGAACAGGTCGCATGTATCGAGGGGCAGTCCCCGCGGGGACCTCGATAGCGGGTGCGCAGTCAGACGGCTCAAGCAACAAACACGAGAGATCGCGTCCGGCTAGGGCTATGCCTGCTGAGTCCAATAGACCCCGAAGAGCCCTACGGACCACCTTCCGAACGAGCGGATGACCGTCGAGATCACCCATTGTCGGAACCGCCACGAGCCAAACTCGCAGTCGGCCTCCGAACGTGCCGACAATCCAGCCCCCGACAAGCGGGAGGTCAGTCGTTGAGAAGTCGGAAACGTCGTCATCCGGGATGACGCGGGCCGTCGGCATGGCCTTGCGGATGGCCACCGCGGCCGCGGACACGAACTCTGCGTCACCGGTTGAAGTAGATTCCTTGCTGATACTCGGATTCTCGGGTCCCTCCCGCGCGGCTTCGACCTCAATGGCTGCTCCGTCCGTGAGGCTGAGGATCTCAATCGCGCTCTCCACCTCCTCGCGAATGTCAGAGGGAAGATCGTTCAACGCAACCGGCTCACCACCGATTTCTTTCTGCTCGATGTATCGAGCGATTGCGTCCCGGATGATTTCCTCTCTGTCGGTCACGAGGGCTCCTCATCGGCCGGACCGGGCAGTTGCCCGGCGAAGAGGTCCCTGCTCGCCTGTAGGTGAGCCCGGATTTTTAGGACCGCCTCGGCGAGAACCTGCCCAACGCGCTGCCCGGTCATCGGCGGGTCGAGCTCTCGACCAACGGCCGCCCGGCTCTTCTTGTCTATCTGCACCATGTGAAAGATCTCTTGTTCTCTCTCATCAAGCGCGGCTTGAATGGCAGCCTCGATTACGGCCAGTCGCAAAGCCTCTTCGTACGTCTCTTCTGCGCTTGGAACAATGGCTTCCCCTGGTACCTCGTTCCATCCTGCCCCGCTATCCGAGACACCCAGCGCGTCGAGCGACGGGCCCACCCTGTCCGGCTTCGTTCGGCGAATGCGATCGATCGCCTTGTTCCGCGCAGCGACACACGCATGCTGCCGGAACGGTCCCTTGCATCGAAACCCCTTTTCAGCCATGGAAGCCCATGAATCATCGACGACATCCCACGCGTCCATGCCTGCCACGAGATCGTTCGTGTATTTCCCCCAGGCACTCAGCACTGAACTCCTCATGAGGCGCCTGATCTTCTTGTACTCATCTTCGTCGACCCCTTCGGGGAGGTTTGGGGCCGCTGGCTCCGGCTTCACCCACCATGTATATCGCAGCGACCCCCTGAGTCGAAAGCGTCCAGGGTCTCCCTCCACGGGAGTTGACCCGCTCTCGTGGACACGGGTCAGTTTACGCCGGGGCTAGTTCA
>JBBDIK010000002.1:0-54472 GCA_040880465.1 Actinomycetota bacterium
CCGGCGCCTCGCCTGATCCGGAGGCCCCGGTTCCCGGCACGAACTGCGATGTCCTCCCGGCCGACAGCAGCTGGAACACCCCGGTCGCCGGGCTTCCCGTGCACCCGAAGAACGATGTCTGGCGCAAGTCGACGAGCGCAGCCACCACCCTGTTGCATCCGGACTTCGGCGATGCGCCCTACGGATTCCCCTTCGAGGTCGTGACCGATGCGACGCCCACCGTGACCGTCGACTTCCAGTACGCGAGCGAGAGTGACCCCGGTCCGTACCCCTTCACCGCCGCGACGCCGATCGAGGGCGGCTCCGACCGTCATGCGCTGATGATCAACCAGGACACCTGCGTGCTCTACGAACTCTTCGCGGCCCGTTGGAACGGCGGCGATCCGCAGGGCGGGAGCGGCGCGATCTTCGACCTGAACTCCAACGCGCTCCGTCCGGCGGGATGGACGTCCGCCGACGCGGCCGGGCTCCCTATCTACCCTGGGCTCGTTCGCTGGGACGAGGTCCAGGCCGGTTCGATCGACCATGCCATCCGGTTCACGGTCGATTGCACCCGAGCGCGGTACCTATGGCCCGCTCGTCATCACGCGGCGACCGGCGGCAAGACCTGTCCTCCGATGGGGGCGCGGTTCCGCCTGCGGGCGGGGTATGACCTGAGCGGCTTCGGTCCCGAGGCCCGGATCGTCCTCACGGCGATGAAGGAGTACGGAGTGATCCTGGCCGACAACGGGAGCGATTGGTACTTCCAGGGAACCCAGGACGCGAACTGGACCGACGACATCCTGGACGAACTGAAGTCGGTCCCGGCTTCCAAGTTCGTCGCTGTCGACGTGTCCGTGTGCCGCGTGAGCGCCGGTTCCGGCCAGGCCGGCTGCCCGTAGCGGCAGCAGGTTCGTGCTTGGAACGATATAGTCGGCGGACCCAGGCCGAGGGAGCTTCCACCGACATGCCCAGAACCGTCCGCGTTGCCGCTGTCCTGGCGTTCGTCGCCCTCGCCGGCGCAGCATCCCCGGCGTCGATCACCCCCCGCGCTTCTTCGACCGAGCTGCCGCACGCCCCGATGATGCGGGAGCCCGGCGGTGGCATCGAGCAGGAAGGCGAGGGCTCGTGGACGCTTCCGGATCGCGGCGACCCGTCGACCGTCACAGCGCGACTTCCCGCTCCGCCGACGCCCCGCACGTCGGTCCTCTCCGGCTTCGATGGGCTCGGCAACCTCAACAGTCTGTCGCCGTCCGACACCACCGGGGCCGGAGGGGACAACCACGTCCTGACGGCCGTCAACGTCAGCTACCGGCTGACGTCGCGCACCGGTGTTCCCGAGGTCGGCCCGGCGACCCTCCGTAGCTTGTTCCCCACGACGAAGGGGATCGTCTTCGATCCGCGGGTCGTCTACGACCCCTACGACGCCCACTACGTCATGACGTTCCTCAGCTACTACGGGAAGAAGGACAAGGCCTCCCTGTTCGTCGTGTCCATCCCCGACGTCACGGCATCCATGCCTGCGACGTGGTGTGCTCGCAAGCTCAGGGCCGATCAGGTTTCCGACGGGAAGCGCACGTGGGCCGACTACCCGGGCCTGGGTCTCGACGACGACCGCGTCTTCATCACGACGAATCAGTTCGGATTCGACCGCAGCGACGGCTACGTCGGGGCCCAGGTACTGGCGTTCGACAAGACGTCGCTCTACGACTGCGGGATGACGGTGACCAAGACCGTGTTCGGACCGAAGCAGACGCGGTTCCCCGACGGCGGGCCGGGATTCACACTGCAGCCGGCGACGATGGCCGGAGGGGTACCCGGATCCGACTTCTTCCTGGTGGCCTACGACGTCACGTTCGGCGCCTACGCGGGGACGGGGAACACCCTGGTGCTGTACCGGATCCGCGACACGGGGGGCGGACTCGCGCTGGCAAAGACCGAGATCGGTGTGGGCCCGGTGAAGATGCACTACGGGTACGGGCTGCAGCGAGGGGCTTCGAGCGCGGATCCCGATGCGTACTGGGACACAGGTGATCTGGAGTTCGCGCAGGCGTTCTACGACCCGGTCGTCGACCGCATCTACACGGCTCACGCCATCGAGAACGATCTCGGCGGCGACGGGTGGATCGATGTCGCCATGCGCTGGTACGAGATCGACCCGGCGGGCGTCCTCGGCAGTTCGACCGTGACCCGCAAGGGCGTCTTCGGGACCCAGGACACCGATGCGGGGTGGCCCGCCGTGACGACCGACAGCGCCGGCAACGTCTACGTCGGCTACAGTCGGGCCAGCGGGAGGGACGGCTCGAAGGAGTACCTGTCGTCCTACGTAACGGTCATCGAGCCCGGCGACACGGTGCCCGATCCCGCCAACACCCTTCTGCTGGAGTCCGGGAACGCGCTCTACGATCCCTACCCCGGTCCGGAACGGTGGGGCGACTACCAAGCCGTGAACCGCGACCCCTTGGACGGAACACAGGTGTGGGTGATCGGCCAGATCGCGAGATCGAGCGGAGCGGCCACGACGCCGAACTTCCGCCAGACGGTCGACCTGACGACGTTCCCGTAGACCGAGCGCCGTGACCGGGGCCGGCGGGAGAGGCGGCTAGCGGGCGCTGCGGGCAAGGTTCAGGAAATTCTCGACGATCTTCGGACCCTCCGGCGTCAGGATCGATTCCGGGTGGAACTGCACGCCGAATCGTGGCAGCCGCGTGTGCTGCACGGCCATCACCAGACCGTCTTCGGTGGTGGCCGTCACTTCAAGCTCGGTTGGAACGTCGTCCTCCATGATCACTAGCGAGTGGTAGCGCCCGCCCTCGAACGGGCTCGGGAGCCCCGCCAGGATGCCCCTCCCGTCGTGGAAGATCGGCGAGGCCTTCCCATGGACCGGGACCGGGCCACGGTCGACGCGGCCGCCGAACCCGACACCGATCGCCTGATGCCCCAGGCAGACGCCGAACAGCGGCGTCTCGTCCGGGAGCTCGCGAAGGAGTTCGATGAAGCAGCCGGCGTCCTCGGGTGTTCCCGGACCGGGGGACAGGACGACCGCGTCGGGCTCCATCGCGAGCAGTTCTCCGGCCGGCTTCTCGTCCGAGCGCACGACCAGTGTTTCCTCGCCGAGTCCTTCGATGAGCTGGACGAGGTTGTAGACGAACGAGTCGTAGTGGTCGATGACCAGGATCACGTCGCACCTCCCGCGATGGCCGGCAGCAGGGCCGACATCTTCGCCTTGCTCTCCGCCAGCTCGGTCGCCGGATCCGAATCGGCCACGATACCGGCGCCGGCTTGCACGGTCACCTTCCCATCCGCGACGCAGGCCGTGCGGATGGTGATGCAGAAGTCCAGGTCGCCGGCGAAGGTGAGGTAGCCGACCGCACCTGCATACGGGCCGCGGGGCGTGGGTTCGTGCTCGGCGATCAGTTCCATCGCGCGACGCTTCGGCGCGCCCGTCACGGTCCCGGCCGGGAACGTCACCGCCAGGGCGTCCAACGGCGTTTGGCCGTCCGCGAGGTTGCCTTCCACCGTACTGACGATATGCATGACCTTGGAGAAGCGTTCGACGACCATCAACTCCGTGGGATCGACGGTCCCGGGAGCGCACACCCGCCCCAGGTCGTTGCGCGCGAGGTCGACAAGCATCGCGTGTTCCGCCAGCTCTTTGGGGTCCGCGAGCAGCTCGGCCTCCAGCCGGCGATCATCGTCATCGGTTCCGCCGCGCGGGCGGGTACCGGCGATCGGCCGCATCGAGACCCGGCGCCCGTCGACGCGGACGTGCGGCTCGGGCGACGAGCCCGCCAGCTCCAACCCGGGCATCCGCAGCAGGAACATATAGGGAGAGGGGTTGGTCAGACGAAGCCGCCGGTAGATCGGCATCGCACCGCGCGTCGCCGGCAGCGTGACGCGTCTCGACGGCACGCCCTGGAAGATGTCGCCGGCCAGGATATGCTCCTTCATCGTGGCGACGATCTGCATGTAGGTCTCGTCGGGCATGTTGGTCTCGTACGAGAAGTCCGAGCGCGTGAGGTCCTCGATCGCCTCCGGCTCCGGTGGCGTTGCGCTCAGGACCGCGGCGGCGAGGGACTCGAGCGCCTCGACGCCCCGCAGGTACGCGCCGTGGTCGGCCGACGGAACATGCGCGACGAGGAGCAACCGTTGCTGCCAGTGGTCGAAGACCACCGCGCGGTCGACGACCTGCAGCTGGATCGGCGGGAGCAGCGCTTCGTCACCGGCCGGGAACGGGTGTCCGTCCAGCAGCCGCGCAGCCTCGTAGGTCAGCATGCCCATGAACCCGCCGGTGAGCGGCGGCAGTCCGGATTCGCGAGGCGCCCGCAGCTCGCGGGCGACCGATCGCAGCGCGGTCAGTACGTCGCCCGACATGTCCGTCACCGGCAGGTCGCGGCTCTGGTTCTCCAGACGGAGGCCATCGGCGTCGCCGACGATCAGCGCCGCGGGATCCCCGGCCACGAATGAGTACCTGCCCCACCGCTCGGAACGCTCGACGCTCTCGAGCAGGATGCCGGAACCTTCGCCGGCGAGACCGGGGAACAACCCGACCGGGGTCGAGACGTCGGCGAGCAGCTCGGCCCAGACTGGCACCATCGGCCAGTCATGCGCGAGCGCGTCGAACGTCTCCCGGTCCGGCTGGACCCTCAGTTCCATCTCCTCGGTCCTCCTCTCAGCCCTGCAGCGCCTGGTGTCCGGAAATGCGAAAGCCCCGGGTTCTGCCCCGGGGCCCGGTGATCCGCGATGCGGATGCTAGGCGCGCGACGGCGCCGGGCTCCGGGAGCCCCAGGACCAGCGCCAACCCTGCTTCGCCTCACGCATCGTGTCTGGATTGTCCCGGGTCGGGCCTTCCTCGTCAAACGCCGGACGTGCCAGACTCTCCCCATGAAGGACCGATCCCGCCGGCTCGCATCCCTTGCCGTGGTGCTTGGCTCGGTCGCCGTCCTCGCGGCGGCCCCCGCGACCCGGGCATCGGCGCCGGGGGAGGCTCCGGAAGCCGCCTCTGGTCACGCGTTCGTCGACCCTGGCGCCCTTCGGTCCCCGTCGCCCGGCGCGCCGCTGCGGGTCCCGCTCCGGACGCCGACCGGACCTGCCCAAGCGGCGCCGAAGGTCAGCGGCCCCGGCCCCGTCGCCGCTGCCCCGGGCGGAAGCGACGACAGCCCGCGGCCGCGTTGCCCGGCCCCGTGCTTCGGCACGACCTTCGATGCGATCGGCAACGTCGACTTCCTCTCGCCGGGCGATCCCACGGGCGCGGGGGGAGA
The DNA here is from genome assembly GCA_040880465.1 of Actinomycetota bacterium. Lineage (GTDB taxonomy): Bacteria > Actinomycetota > UBA4738 > UBA4738 > JBBDHU01 > JBBDIK01. The sequence continues at coordinate 5,241 of JBBDIK010000002.1, forward strand.
TGCGCACGTCGTCACTGCCGTGAATTCGTCACTGGCTGTGTACTCGAAGACCGGCGTCGAGGAAGTCGCCCCGGTGGACATCGGGAGTCTCGTTCCCGGCCCTCTCGCCTTCTCGTTCGACCCCAAGGTCGTCTACGACCAGTACACGGACACCTACGTTCTCGCCTTCGTAGGGGTCGACGAGATCGCGTTCCCGATCACGTCGCGTATCTACCTCGTGTCGATCCCGGACGCGACCGCCGCGACCCCGGCGACCTGGTGCGGGTCATGGGTGCGCGCGGATCAGGGCGGGCAGGGCAAGCAGGTCGCCGACTTCCCGGGCCTCGGGTACGACGAGGACCGCGTGTACGTCGCGACGAACCAGTTCGGGCAGGGCTGGTTCGATTACTTCGGGGCTCAGATCCTCGCGTTCGACAAGACCGATCTCTACGACTGCACGGCGCCGCTCGGGTGGACCGCTTTCTCGACCGACGACACGCGTTCGCCGGACGGGCGCAAGGCACAGAGCCTTCAGGTTGCGACGTCGGTCGGGCCTGCGCCCCGCGGGTTCTTCCTCGGCTTCGACACCAAGTGCCCGGGTTTCTTCTCGTGCGTGGGCAGCAGGCTTACGTTGTTCCGGGTCAAGGACGGCGGGGCAGGTCTGAAACTGACCGTCACGACGATCGCCGTACCCATGGCGGAGATGACGCTCGGGACCCAGAAGGGGGCGCCGCTCTCTGATCCGGATTCGGAATGGGACGTGGGTGACCTGCGTCTCGGGAACGCGTTCTACGACGGCGACCTGAAACGTCTGTACGGCGGTCACGCCGTGGCGAAGGACCTGGATCCGGGGGATGGTTACGTGGAAGCGGTCGGCCGGTGGTACGAGGTCGAACCGATGGGCGCCCTGAAGTCCTCGACGGTTACGCGGCGTGGGAACGTCGGTGAGCCGCTCAAGGATGCGGGGTGGCCGGCGGTGGCGACAGACTCACTCGGCAACGTGTTCATGACGTTCAGCCGCGCCAGCGGTGTCGCAGGGGCCAAGGAGTACCTGGGCGCCTGGGCGACCTTGATCGAACCCGGGAAGAAGTCGTCCGAGGAACTGATCCAGTTCGGGTTCGGTTCCTCGCTGTACGCCCCGTTCTCCGGCCCGCAGCGGTGGGGGGACTACAACGCCATCAACCGCGACCCGACGGACGGAACCGTCGTCTGGATGGTCAACCAGTACGCCGCCAGCATGGACGACTTCCAGCAGGTCGTGACGAGCATCTTCGACCTGTAGATCCGCGCCTAGGCCCGCTATCCTGTCCGGCATGCGCCTGTCCCAGCTCTTCGCCCGAACGCTCCGCGACGCGCCGGCCGACGCCGAGGCGCCGTCTCACCAGCTGCTGGCCCGTGCGGCGTACGTGCGGCAAGTCATGGCGGGGGTGTACGCGTTCCTGCCGCTCGGACTCCGTACCCTCGACAAGGTGGCGGATATCGTGCGCGAGGAGATGGATCGGGCCGGCGCCCAAGAGGTTCTGCTTCCGATCCTGGCTCCCGCCGAGCCGTGGAAGTTGACAGGCCGATGGGATGCCTACGGTCCGGACATGTTCAAGCTCCGCGACCGCCATGAGCGCGACCTGGGGCTGACGCCGACCCATGAGGAGGTCCTCACACCGATCGTGGCTGCTGAGTACAGCTCGTATCGCGACCTGCCCGTGAACCTGTACCAGGTGCAGTGGAAGTACCGCGACGAGCCGCGCCCCCGTTCCGGCATCCTGCGCGGCCGGGAGTTCCTGATGAAGGACGCGTATTCATTCGACCGGGACGTCGACGGACTCAAGGTCGCCTACGCGAAGATGGTCGAGGCCTACAAGGTGATCCTCGACCGGTGCGGCTTGACGTACCGGATCGTCGAAGCCGACCCGGGCTTGATCGGCGGCGATGTGAACCACGAGTTCATGGCGGTCGCGGAGGTCGGCGAGGACCTGTTCGTTCATTGCTCGTCGTGCGAGTACGCGGCGAACGTCGAGGCCGCGACCGCGGCGATCGCGGAGGCCGCGGTCCCGGGTACCGCCCCGCTCGAGACGGTCCGCACTCCGGGTCGAACGACCATCAGGGGCGTCACCGAACTCCTTGGCCTGGAGCCCGCCGAGCTCCTGAAATCGATGGCGTACCAGGCCGACGGCGACGTGGTCCTCGTGTTGGTTCCCGGAGACCGCGATGTCGATGAGGGCAAGCTTCGCCGGCTGCTTGCCCCCGCGGCGGTCCGGATGCTCGATGATGACGATTTCGCGAACCGCGGTCTGGTCAAGGGGTTCGTCGGCCCGCAAGGCCTGGACGACGTCCGGGTCATAGCCGATCACCGCGTGAACGCCCGGGGCGAGTGGGTCGCCGGTGCGAACGAGGTGGATCAGCATGCGACCGGGGTGGTCTTCGGCCGGGACTTCGAGGTCGAACGGTTCGAGGATCTGGCGCAGGTTCGGGAGGGTGATCCGTGCCCTCGATGCGGCGGTGACCTGAAGGTCGGGCGCTCGATCGAGGTCGGGCACACTTTCCAACTCGGAACCCGGTACTCGGTTCCGCTCGAGGCGACGTTCACGGACGAGGACGGGTCGGAGCAGCCGTTGGTCATGGGGTGCTACGGGATCGGCGTGACGCGGGTGGTTGCGGCTATCGCGGAGCAGCACAACGACGAGCATGGGCTCGCCTGGCCGAAGGCGGTGGCGCCCTTCGGGGTCGTGGTCGTCCTCGTGAACCGTGACGACGAACGCGTGGTCGCCGAGGCCGAGCGCATCTACGCGGCGCTCTTGGAGGCCGGCATCCAGGTCGCCCTCGACGATCGTGAGTCGGCGGCGGGCGTGAAGTTCAACGACGCGGACCTCATCGGTTTCCCGGTGCAGGTGGTCGTCGGCAAGCGGGGGATCGACGCCGGCCAGGTGGACATCAAGGTTCGGGCGACCGGGGAGAAGAGGCAGGTGCCGGTCGGTCAGGTCGTCGCCGATGCGATCACCGCCCTCGAAGGTGCTCCTTGATAGTCTCGAGGCCGTCATGAGCAGAGCGACGGTGCCCTCGTCCCTGCGGAAGTTCGTCATGCTGCAGCCGGAGGTCGAAGGAGTGCTCCAGCGCATCGGCCACGGCATGTGGGACCTCGTCGTGATCGATGTCGATGGGGATTGGACCCGCTGGGTCTTCCCGTCCGCTGAGATGGCTAAGGACGCCGGCGAGCGCCTCGACATCAAGGTGCACGAGGGCTGGGACCCGCGGATGACGCGGCGTATGAACTCCTTCGACGCCTGGGGCACGCCCGGCGCGAAGCGGCGCGCGCTCTAGGCACGGCCACGGGTCGGGCACCGCCGCGGGTGGCGGCGGTATACTCGACGAAAGAGAGCGATTTCACGAGTGGGCCGCTGGGCCCACTTTTTCTTTGAGGTGAAGGGAAATGGACTTGGAAGCGTTGGTGCAGCCGGTGGTCGAGGCCGACGGTCTCGAACTCGTGGAGGTCACGATGGCCAAGGAGTCCGGCCGTCGCGTGCTTCGCGTAACCGTCGACCGCGAGGGCGGCGTCGATCTCGACACGATCGCGCTCACGTCGCGGCACCTGTCACGCCGGTTGGACCTGGAGGCCGTGTCCCGAGAGCCCTACCAACTCGAGGTGAGCTCCCCGGGGATCGAGCGGCCGCTGCGGACCCCACGTGATTTCCAGCGCAAGGTGGGGGAGCAGGTCAAGGTCAGGATCGCGGAGCCGGCCCCCGAGGCGGTTTCCGGCACCCTGGTGTCCGCCGGGGACGATGACGTTCTCGTCGAGACGGTCGATGGGGAACGTCGGATCGCGTATGGGGACATCGAGGCTGCGCGCACCGTCTTCGAGTGGAAGAAGGGGTCGAAGTGAACGCAGAGATGATCGGCGCGCTCCGGGAGTTGGAGCGGGAGAAGGGCATCTCCTTCGAGATCATCCTCGGCGGGCTCGAGGAAGCGATGGCCTCGGCGTACAAGACGTGGTACCACCAGAAGCACCCGGATCTGGACGAGGAGATGTTCGACATCCGGGTGAAGCTCGATGCCGAGACTGGTGAGATGCAGGTCTGGATCCAAGCGCTCGACGACGAGGGACAGGTCGTGTCGGAGGAACCGGCCGAGGTGACCGACGAGTTCAAGGGACGTATCGGCGCGCAGGTCGCGAAGCAGGTCATCATCCAGAAGCTGCGTGACGCCGAGCGAGAGATGACGTACGAGGAGTTCGCGGGGCGCGAGGGTGACATCGTCACCGGGATCATCCAGCAGGACTCGCACCGGTACACGCTCTTGGACCTCGGCAAAGTCGAGGCGTTGCTGCCGCAGGCGGAACAGGTCCCTTCCGAGCCGTACCGTCACGGCGAACGCCTGAAGGCGTACATCACCGAGGTGCGCCGGACGAGCAAGGGCCCCCAGATCGTCGTGTCGCGCACCCATCCGGGGCTGCTCCGCAAGCTCTTCGAGATCGAGGTCCCGGAGGTCGAAGAGGGGATCATCGAGATCAAGAGCGTGGCCCGCGAGCCCGGCCACCGCTCCAAGATCGCCGTCTCCTCGAACGAGCCGGGCGTTGACCCCGTCGGGGCATGCGTCGGCCCGAAGGGCGCTCGCGTGCGGATGGTGGTCAACGAACTGAAGGGCGAGAAGATCGACGTGGTTCCCTGGAGCGATGACTCGCCGGCGTTCGTCGCCAATGCACTTCAGCCGGCGAAGGTCAAAGAGGTCCACATCGACAAGGAAACCGAGACGGCCAACGTGATCGTGCCGGACTACCAGCTGTCGCTGGCGATCGGGAAGGAAGGACAGAACGCGCGATTGGCCGCGAAGCTGACCGGCTGGCGCATCGATATCAGCTCGGAGACCCAGCACATGGAAGCGGCGCGAACCGCGGCTGCGGCGCCGGCTCCCGCGGTCGAGCCTGAGGCCGAAGCCCCTGCGACGCCCGAAGCCGAAGCCCCCGCGACGCCCGAAGCCGAAGCCCCGCCCGAAGCCGAAGCCCTTGCGACGCCCGATGCCGAGTCTCCCGAGCCGGAAGCAGCCCAGTCGGAAGCGACCGTGCCCGAGTCCGAGGGGGCGACCGCCTCCGCGGGGGAGGGACCCGAGGAGGGCTGAGGCCGCGTGGTGCCGGAGCGGCTATGCCTCGGTTGCCGTCGATCCGCGTCGAAAGCCGACCTCATCAGGATCGTGGCCGTCAAGGGCGCTGCGAGACTGGATCCATCGGGACGGGCGCCCGGACGCGGGGCCTATGTTCACGCCGACCCCGAGTGCGTCCGGGAAGCATGCAAGGGGCGGCGGCTCGCGAGCGCGCTGCGCGTGAGCCTGGGTCAGGCGGAAGCGGCTAGGCTACGTCGAGAGATAGAAGGGATCGAGCACGCGTGAGGATCCACGAACTCGCGAAGGAATTGGGCGTCAGCAGCAAGGAACTCATCGCTGCGCTCGAAGAGATGGGCCTGGAAGGTCGGACCGCGTCATCGTCGGTCCCCGACGAGGCCGTCCCGCGCCTCCGTGCGTCGGGTGGCAAGGCCGTTCCCGGCGCGAAGCCGCCGAAGGGGGCCACTGAAGAGCCGGCGCCCAAGCGGAAGGCGAAGCCGAAGACGAAGGCGGCTGCGAAGCCCAAGGCGGAGCCTGCTCCCGAGCCCGAACCCGAGCCGGTTCCCGAGGTCGTCGAGGTCATCGAACCGGAGCCGGAGCCCGACCCCGATCAGGACTCGGCGTTCCTGCCGGTCCTCAAGCTCGCTCCCGGCGCGACGGCCCAGGAGATCGCCGACAAGACCAGCCGCAGTCCTGCGGACGTCATCAAGGTATTGCTCGCCCTCGGCGAGATGGTGACGGCCACGATGTCGCTCAACGAGGAGGCGATCGAACTGGTCGCCGCCGAGCTGGGGTACCGCGTCGATTGGGTAGGTGTCGAGGAAGACATGGGGGAGCCCGAGGCCGAGGACGACGAGGGCGAGCAGTCGCCCCGCCCGCCGGTCGTCACGGTCATGGGCCACGTCGACCACGGCAAGACACTGCTGCTCGACACGATCCGCACGACGGACGTCGCCGCCGGCGAGTTCGGTGGCATCACCCAGCACATCGGGGCGTATCAGGTGCACCTCAAGGACAAGGTCATCACGTTCATCGACACGCCCGGTCACGAAGCCTTCACCGCGATGCGGGCGCGCGGTGCGCAGATCACCGACGTGGCGATCCTGGTGGTCGCCGCGGATGACGGGGTCATGCCGCAGACGCTCGAGGCGCTCAACCACGCGAAGGCCGCCGGCGTCCCGATCATCGTCGCCGTGAACAAGATCGATAAGGAGGGCGCCGATCCGACCCGCGTGCGCCAGCAACTCACCGAGCACGAGATGATCCCCGTCGAGTGGGGCGGTACCGCCGAGTTCGTCGACGTATCGGCCAAGGCCGGCGACAACCTCGACAAGCTGCTCGAGACGGTACTCATCGTCGCCGAGCTCGAAGATCTGAAGGCGGTGCCCGACGGACGTTCCCGTGGCGCCGTGATCGAGGCGCATCTGGACAAGGGGCGCGGTCCGGTGGCGACGGTGCTGGTGCAGTGGGGAACGTTGGAGGCGGGTGATTCTCTCATCTCCGGAACGACCTACTGCCGCGTTCGGGCCCTGCTCGACGAGAACGGAAAGCCGGTCGAGCATGCCGGTCCCAGTCGCCCGGTGCAGGTCCTGGGATGGACCGCGGTGCCCGAGGCCGGGGACGACTTCAGGGAAGTTGCGGACGAGCGTGAGGCGCGGCATCTCGCCCAGGAACGCGAGACGCGGGCCCGGGCCGCCGAACTGGTCTCGAGTCGTCCGGTCGGGCTCGCGGATCTGATCGCCGCTACGCGCGAGGCAGAGATCGCCGAACTCAACGTGGTCCTCAAGGCCGACGTGCAGGGCTCCCTGGAGGCGGTCGCCGACCAGTTCACGAAGCTCCCGCAGGAAGAGGTCCGGGTGCGCGTCGTCCACCGGGGCGTCGGGGCGATCAACGAGAGTGACATCCAGCTCGCGATGGCCTCCGGGGCGATCGTGATCGGGTTCAACGTCCGGCCGGAGCCGAAAGCCAAGGAGCTCTCGGACCGGGAGGGGGTCGACCTGCGCCTGTATCGGGTCATCTACGAGGCGCTCGACGACATCCGCGCGGCGCTCTCGGGCATGCTTACGCCGGGCGAGACGGAGGCAGAACTTGGGCGCGCCGAGGTTCGCGCGACCTTCAAGGTGCCGAAGGTCGGGATGGCGGCGGGCTGCTACATCACGTCGGGAACGATCACCCGCGGTGCCAAGGCCCGGCTGGTCCGAGACGGCGTCGTGGTCTACGACGGCAAGGTCGAAACCCTCCGGCGATTCAAGGACGACGTACGCGAGGTGAAGGAAGGGTTCGAGTGCGGTATCGGGCTCGAGCGCTTCCAGGACGTCAAGGAAGGCGACGTCATCGAGGCCTACGAGATCCGCGAGGTCGCCCGCTCCCTGTAGGCGGGTCCTGATGAGCGAGCGAACGGCGCGCGTCGCGGAGGAGTTCCGCGAAGTGCTCGCGGGGGAGATCCCCCGGCTCAAAGATCCGCGCATCGGATTCATCACCGTGACGCGGGTGGACGTCACGCCGGACCTGCGGAAGGCCCACGTCTGGTACACCATCTACGGCGACGACAAAGCGAAGGCTGGCTCGCGCGCTGGGCTCCGGTCTTCGCGTTCGCGTCTGCGACAGGTGCTGGGGCAACAGGTGCGGCTGAAGTTCACACCGGAACTGGAGTTCCACGAGGACATGGGCATGGAGAATCTTGGCCGCGTCGACGAACTGCTGAAGCGAGACGAAGGAGGACCGGGTGGAGTCTGAAGAGGGTCTGCGCCGCGCCGCCGAGGTGTTGTCGGGGGCGTCCGAGGTCGCGCTCGCGTGTCACATGAACCCTGACCCGGATGCGATCGGGTCGATGCTCGGGCTGGCGTCGTTCCTGCGCGACCGTGGCGCGACGACGGTCTGCTCGTTCGGCAACGATCCGTTCGAACCTCCGAAGTGGGTAGACCTGCTGCCCGGCGGCGACGACTTAGTGGCGCCGTCGGCGTTCCCGAAGGCGCCCGACATCATGGTCACGCTGGACACCGCATCGCTGGATCGCCTGGGGAGTCTGGTCGGACGCGTTCAGCATGCGCGCGAGGTCATCTGGATCGACCACCACGTCAGCAACGATGGTCTCGGGACTATCCCCGTGATCGATCCGGGCGCATCCTCGACATGCGAGATGATCGTCCGCCTGATCCGAGCGATGGGCGGCGAACTCACCGCCGATTCGGCGACCTGTCTGTACGCCGGGCTCGTGACGGATACTGGCCGGTTCCAATACCAGGCGGTGACGCCCGAAACGCTTCGGCTCGCCGCCGATCTTCGTTCGCAGCCGTTCGACCACACGCATCTGGTCCAGGCGCTCTACGACGACAACTCTGTCGGCTACCTCAAACTGCTCGGCACCGCGTTGCACCGCGTCATCTTCGATGAAGACGCCGACCTCACGTGGACATACCTCACCCGGGAAGATCTGGCGGATGCGCAGGTCCATCCATCCGAGGCCGACGACATGATCGACATCGTCCGCACGGCTCGCGAGTCTGACGTTGCGGCCGTGATCAAGCAACAGATGGATGGGCGCTTCAAGGTCAGCCTGCGTTCGCGCGGCTCGACCGACGTCTCGGCCGTGGCGCAGCGTTTCGGCGGCGGCGGTCACCGTCTCGCGGCCGGCTACACGGGGAAGGCCGGGTTGCACGAGACCCTCGGCGAGCTGACAGCCGCGCTGAGTGAGGCCCCGAAGTCGGCGTGAGTCCTTCCGAGGGCCCGTGCGAGGGCCTGCTCCTTATCGACAAGCCGCAGGGACCGACCTCACATGATGTGGTTGACGTGGTGCGGCGCTCGCTCGGTACACGGAAGGTCGGGCACGCGGGCACCCTCGACCCGATGGCCAGCGGCCTGCTGGTCGTGTGCGTCGGAAGGGCGACCCGCCTCCTGCGCTACCTCTCCGGTCTGGACAAGACCTACGAGGGCACGGCACGCCTGGGCGAGGAGACAGATACGCTCGACGCCGACGGCGAGATCGTCGCGCGCTCCGACGTCGCCGTGACCGAGGAGCGGCTCCGAGACATCGTCTCCACGTTCGCCGGCCCGATCCAGCAGATTCCGCCGGCACACTCGGCCGTCAAGGTCGACGGGGAGCCCGCCTACCGGGCCGCTCGCCGGGGGGAAGAGGTGCGAACCGTTCCTCGCACCGTGCGCATCGATCGGTTCGACGTGACCGGCTACGACGGGGTCCGGGACTTCGACTTCGCGGTCGACTGCAGTGGGGGGACGTACATCAGGAGTCTCGTGGCCGACGTCGGCCGGACCCTCGCCTGCGGCGCGCATCTCACGCGCCTGCGGCGGACACGCGTCGGCCCATTCACCCTGGCACAGGCCTGCGCGCCGGATGACCTGGCCGTCCCGCTGCCGCTCGAGACGGCGGTCGCGCACTTGCCATGCTTGGATCTGGACGAACATGAGGCCGAGGCCGCCGGGTTCGGACGGCCGCTCGGACCGGCCGGGGTCGAAGGGCCGTACGGCGTCTACGGGCCCGACGGCAAGCTCATCGGCATCTATCGCGACGACGTCGCCAAGGCGAAGCCCGAGATGATCCTGGCCCCGCCCGCCTAGGAGACCCACCCTTGCACGACGCCGCGGGGAGGCGGAGAATCGCCGGATGCTGCAGAGAACGTTCATCCGCGCTGCTTTCGTCCTGACCCTGGTGGCGTCAGCGCTGATGTTCGCTGCGCCGGCTTCGGCGGCGACCATCACCGTCAACACGCTCGCAGATCAGTACGGCACCGGTGCGGAGTGCTCGCTGCGCGAGGCGATCCAGGCGGTCTACACGAACAGCGCCTTCGGCGGCTGTCAACAAGGGGCGGCGGGTGACACGATCGCGCTGGGCGCCGGTACCCATCAGCTCACCCGCACCGGCGACGTGGAGGATCTCAACGCCACCGGCGACCTGGATCTCCGCGTCGACATGACGATCCAGGGCCAGGGACCGCAGACGATCATCCAGGGCATGGGGGACCGCGTGATCGATGTTCAGCTGGCGGGTCCTTCCTTCATCCGTGACCTCACGATCACGGGAGGCACGGGGTTCCCCGGAGGAGGAGTGTTCAGCGACGCACGCATCGATATCACCTTGCAGCGGGTGATCATCACGGGGAACGACAGCGGGGCCGCCAACGGGGGTGGGCTGGCTTTCACCGGAGGGGATTCCGATGACTTCTCCCGGATCTTGATCGAGGATTCGATCATCAGTGACAACGATGCGGTCATTGGCGGTGGCATCAACAACCTTGACTACAACATCCTCGATATCCATCGGTCGCTGATCTTCGACAATCAGGCGACCAACGTCGGGGATGGCATCGCGAACTTCTCCACGCTCCTGGTTCGCGATTCGACGATCGCCGCCAATGGGTTCGGCACGGTGGGTGACCAGGGTGGCGGGATCTTCACGCAGAAGGACACGGTGCTTGAGAACGTCACGTTCGCGATGAACGAGGGCGGCGCATCCCCCGGCAGCGGGGGACACATCTACGCCAACGGAGGGTCTCTCGTCGTCCGGAACGTCCTGATGGGCTCGTCTCCGATCAGCGGTGAGTGTGCGAACTTCGGGAGTGCGGGCTACACGGCCGAGGGAACGAACCTGGTCGAGTCACCCGGCGCGTGCACGAGCTTCGCCGCCAGCAGCATGCTGGACCTTGGGACGCTCGGCGATAACGGGGGGCCGACCGAGACAGTGTCCATCGGCGCGGGCAGCGATGCTCGCGGAGCAGCCAACGACGCGCTCTGCGGGAACACGGATCAGCGCGGGGTCCCCCGCCCCGACCCAGGCTGTGACGTCGGTGCCTACCAGTACGTCACCTGCCAGGGGGCTCCGGTGAACGTGGTCGGTACCGATGGCGGCGACACGCTGACCGGCGACGCGGGCCAAGAGTCGATGCTCGGGCTCGGGGGCGACGACACGCTTCGCGGAGCCGGGGGCAATGACCGGCTCTGTGGTGGCAATGGGAAGGACGACCTGCTCGGGGGTTCGGGCCGGGACCGCCTGAACGGTGAGGCCGGCGACGACGACTGCAACGGCGGTCCCGGCCGGGACCGGGCCACGAACTGCGAGACGAAGCGGAGCATCCCCTAGCGGAGTCCATCGGATAGGCTCCCGAACCATGCAGCTGCTCCGCAGCCTCTCAGACCTCCCCCTGGACACTTCCGGTTCCGCCGTCACGATCGGCTTCTTCGACGGCGTGCACCTCGGGCATCAGACCCTGCTGCGGCGAACGGTCGAGGTCGCGTCCGAGGAAGGGCTCACGTCCGTGGCCGTTACCTTCGATCGCCACCCACGCGAGGTCCTGACCCCCGGCAAGGAACCTCGCCTGCTGACGACGACCGAACGGAAGGCGGACCTGATCGCGGCCCTCGGGATCGAGGTCATGCTGGTGATCGAGTTCACGCAGGCGTTCGCCGACGTCAGCGCGGACGACTTCGTCGCGCAGGTACTGACGGACGGGCTGCGGGCCCGGCACACGGTGGTCGGTGCCAACTTCACGTTCGGTCATCGTGCGATGGGAAACCCGGACACGCTGGCGGAGATCGGCGCGGACGCGGGCTTCACCGCCGAGACCTTGCCGCTGCTCGACCTCGACGGGAAGCGCGTGTCGTCGTCGTCCATCCGGGAGGCCGTTGCGGAAGGCGATCTGGCGTGGCCCGAGCTGGCGCTCGGCCGGCGGTTCGCCGTCGGCGGTGAGGTCGTGACCGGGCACGGACGCGGACACGGGCTCGGGTACCCGACGGCGAACCTGCAGACCTGGCCGCGGCTACTGCTCCCGGGACGTGGGATCTACGCGGGACGGGGGATCGTGACCGGTGGCGCGCACGTCGCGGCCATCGACGTCGGAACGAATCCGACCTTCGGGACCGAGCCGCTGCACATCGAGTCCTTCCTCCTGGATTTCGACGGGGACCTGCGCGGTCAGCACATGGACGTGGAGTTCTGGGCCCGGCTCCGCGACGAGGTGAAGTTCGACTCCGAGGACGAACTCGTCCGTCAGATCGCCGACGACGTCGAGCGAACGCGGGCGATCGTCCCGCCCGCCTGACGTGGCTTCCGGCCGATCGCCTGTCCCGGCTCGCGCTTTCGTCGCAGCGCTGGCGATCGTGACTGCGGCCGTCATCTTCGTGCAGATGATCTCGACGCGCGAGACCGAGTCAACCGCCACCGACGTCGCGGGAATCCCGACACCCGCCGCCACGCAAGGGGGCGAAGCGCCGGATGCCCGACCGCTTCCTGACTGCCGCAAGGGAGAGGAGCCGGCACTGCTCACCTCCTATGACGAGTGGCCGGAGACGCTCGTCGACACGCACTTCGCGCTGGACGCGGACTACGCGCCCGACGACCTGCGGCCGGTGTCGAAGGCCGGGTTCTCCGGTGACTTCGAGGTGCGAAAGGTCGCACTCAAGGACCTCGAGCGCCTCCGCAAGGACGCCGACCAGGCCGGCAACCCGCTGGGGATCGTGGCCGCCTACCGCGACTACGCCACCCAGCAAGACCTCTACGACGAGCGGGTCAAGCTGTACGGCCGAGACGCGACCCAGGCCCGCACCGCACGGCCCGGTCACTCGGAGCATCAGCTCGGCGTGGCCGTCGACTTCCGGTCCGAGGACGCCGACGACGTCGACCAGGACTGGGAACAGACCCCGGAAGGGGCCTGGATGGCCGAACATGCCGTGGCGTACGGGTTCGTGATGAGTTACCCGCGCCAGGCCGAGGACATCACCTGCTACGACTACGAGCCGTGGCATTACCGGTACTTCGGGCCCAAGCGAGCGGCCGAGATCAGCGCGAGCGGGCAGACCGTGCGAGAGTATCTCTGGTCCGAGCAGCCGACGTAAGGAGGGGAAGCCGTGAGCGGCAGGCATCGTCGCGCCTCCCGCTCCCGCGCCACGGTCGCCGCCGCCGTCGCGGCCGCACTCCTGATCATCGCGGCGGTCGCGTTCGCCGTGATCCGGAGCAGAACCGGGCCGCCGTCCCCGCCGATCGCCGCGTCCGGTCGGTCGACCTCCGCGTCTACGTCGCCAACACCGTCGCCCCTACCGAAGCAGGACGGCAACGCGCCCAAGGAGAGGGACGAGCGACGCGGCAAGCTCGTTATCCACGCGACCGGCGACGTGAACCTTGACCCCAACTACATCTCGACCTACCGGAGCGAGGGCTACGGCTACGCGTGGTCCGGCCTCGACGGGCTCTTCAAGGACGACAGCCTGACGATCGTGAACCTGGAGTGCTCCGTGGCGACCGGCGGGGTGCCCAACCCCAAGGACTTCGTGTTCCAAGGCGATCCAGACGCGTTGCCGTTCATGCGGAAGGCCGGCGTCGAGGTCGCCAACATGGGCAACAACCACTCTCAGGACTACGGCAAGGACGCGATGCTCGAGACGCGCGAGAACCTCATCGACGAGCGGATCGCTCCCGTCGGCGCGGGCAAGGATGCGAAGGAGGCGAACGAGCCGGCGATGTTCACGATCGACGGGTGGAAGGTGGCGGTACTCGGGTTCGGCGGCGTCTACCCGTCCCTCGATTGGTTCGCCACCCAGAACAACCCCGGGATGGCGAACGGCGACGATATCGACAGCATGGTCAAGGCGGTGAAGCGTGCGGACCGCAAGGCGGATCTGGTCATCGTGATGATCCATTGGGGCGTTGAGCTGCAGACGAAGCCCGAGCCCGAGGACGTGGAACGTGGTCACGCGATGGTCGACGCCGGTGCGGACATGATCTTCGGAGGGCACGCCCACCGGCTGCAGCCCATGGAGATGTACCGGGGCAAACCCATCTTCTGGAGCCTCGGCAACTTCGTCTGGCCGAATCACGGGGGGGAAGGATCGGTGACCGGCGTTGCGGAGGTCACGGTGTCCAAGGGCGGGGACGAGAAGGCCAGGCTCCTGCCCGCGACCATCGTCGACCATGGGCACCCGGTCCTGCGCTGAAGACGCCCGCCGCCGCCGTGCGCAGGACCCCGCCGCTTCCCCCGGCCGGACTCCCTGACCTGGGGCATCTGCTAGCCTCTGGGGAACGCATGGCTCTCACCACCGAAGCGAAATCGCAGGTCATCGGGGATTTCCGGCGTGCCGAGAACGACACCGGCTCGCCTGAGGTCCAGATCGCCGTGCTCACCAGGCGCATCGCGGATGTGAGCGAGCACCTCAAGACCCACGTCAAGGATCACCATTCCCGCCGTGGGCTCCTGGTGCTCGTCGGCCGCCGCCGCCGTCTGCTCGACTACCTCAAACGTGAGGACATCGAGCGCTACCGCGAGCTGATCGCGCGCCTCGGCCTGAGGCGATAGCAACCCGAGGAGGGATGCGAACGACGCACCCGTAACACCGCAGGAGGAGCCCAGCGGGTCAGTTATCAGTAGCGAGCTGCCGACCGAACGACCGGAAGACACGCCGACCGGACGGCCGGAAGCCCACCACTGAGAACCGGCCCACCGCCCTCCTCCCGCGACCCGATCCATCGGATGCGCGCACCCGCGCGCCCAGTACGAGGAGGACATGGCCAATGGCCGTCACCAAGCTTTCACGAACCATCGGACACACCGAGATGACCCTCGAGACCGGCAAGCTCGCCCCGCAAGCGGGCGGCGCCGTGCTCGTGACCTACGGGGACACGCAGGTCCTCGGCACCACCACCGCATCCAAGCCCCGGGAGGGGCTGGATTTCTTCCCACTCACCGTTGACGTCGAAGAGCGGATGTATGCCGCCGGCCGTATCCCCGGCTCATTCTTCCGTCGCGAGGGCCGGCCGGGTGAGACCGCGATCCTCACGTGCCGCCTGACCGACCGTCCGCTGCGCCCCTCGTTCAAGGAAGGGTACCGCGACGACGTGCAGGTGATCCTGACGATCCTGGGCGTCGACAACCAGAACCCGTACGACATCCCTGGCATGAACGCCGCCTCGGCCGCGACCTGCCTCGCTGGTCTTCCCTTCGAAGGACCGATCGGATCGGTGCGGATGGGCCTGATCGGCGGCGAATGGACCACGAACCCGACCTTCGAGGACATCGAGGCCGCCACGTTCGACGTCGTCGTCGCCGGGAAGCGCAACGCTGAGGGCGGGGTCGACATCCTGATGATCGAGGGAGAGGCACCCGACAACACCTGGGAGGTGCTGGCCGCGGAGGGCAGCGCGCAGGCGGCCACCGAGGACGTCGTCGCCCAGGGCCTGGAGGCCGCCAAGGAAGCGATCTCGGAGATGCTCGAGTTCCAGCAGGAGTTCATCGACCAGGTCGGCGTCGAGGAGAAGCCGTGGACGCCGCGTCCGTACTACGAGGACGAGACCCAGCTGGCCGTCGAGGACTATGCGGCCGACAAGATCCTGGCCGCGCTCGTGCCCGACCGTACCGAGCGGGAAACGAAGCTGGACGAGATCAAGGAAGGGCTCAGGGAACACCTGTCGCAGGCCTGGGGCGAGGACAAGTTCGCCGAGAAGGCCAACCAGGTATCACCGGCGTTCAAGTCGGTGCAGAAGCGCGTGATGCGCAAGCGCGTCATCGAGGAGGGCATCCGCCTCGACGGTCGCGGACCCACGGACATCCGGCCGCTGTCGGCCGAGGTCGGCGTGCTGCGCCGGGCGCATGGTTCGTCGTTGTTCCAGCGAGGTGACACGCAGGCGCTGAACGTCACCACCCTGGGGATGATGCGCATGAGCCAGATGATCGACACGCTCGACCCCGAGAACTCCAAGCGCTACATGCACCACTACAATTTCCCGCCTTTCTCCACGGGTGAGACGGGCCGCGTCGGCTCGCCGCGCCGCCGCGAGATCGGTCACGGGGCCCTGGCCGAGCGCGCGCTCGTGCCGGTGATCCCCAAGGAGGACGAGTTCCCGTATACGATCCGCTTGGTCAGCGACATCCTGTCGTCCAACGGCTCGACGTCGATGGCTGCGGTGTGCTCCTCGAGCCTTTCGCTGATGGACGCGGGGGTGCCGATCGCGGCGCCGGTCGCCGGTATCGCGATGGGCATGATCGCCGAGGACGGGAAGTACGTGACCCTCACCGACATCCTCGGAGCTGAGGACGCGTTGGGAGACATGGACTTCAAGGTTGCCGGTACGGCAGAGTTCGTCACGGCGATCCAGCTGGACATGAAGGTCAGCGGATTGCCCGCCGAGGAACTGGGCAAGGCCCTGCATCAGGCCAAGGACGCCCGGCTCAAGATCCTCGATGTGATGCTCGCCGCGATCCCCGAGCCGCGCAGCGAGGTCAATCCGAAGGCGCCGCGCATCCTGACGATCCAGATCCCCGTCGACAAGATCGGCGAGGTCATCGGACCGAAGGGCAAGCGGATCAACGAGATCATCGCGCTCACCGGATCCGACGTCGACATCCAGGACGACGGCACGGTGTTCGTCGCGGCGACCGAGGGCGGCAACGCCGACGAGGCCGCGAGGATGATCGACGAGATCGCGAACCCGCGTCCGGTCAGCGTCGGCGAGACCTACACCGGCACGGTCGTCAAGACGACGACGTTCGGGGCGTTCGTGAACCTGGTTCCCGGACGCGACGGCCTGGTCCACATCTCGAAGCTGGGCAAGGGCAAGCGCCTGAACAGCGTCGAGGAGGCCATCAAGGAAGGCGAGACCATCGAGGTCCTGATCGAGGACATCGACGCGCAGGGCAAGATCAGCCTGAAGCCCGTCGGCGCCGAGTGGAAGACGCCCGAGGGCGAGGACCCCAAGCCGGCTCCGCGCCGCGGAGAAGGCGGCGGCGATCGTGACCGTGGTGATCGCGGAGGCGACCGGGGTGGCGACCGGGGTGGCGACCGTTCGCGCCGGGAGCGCCGTCCTCGCCGCGACTGATGACGGTCGCGCGCACGGAGTTCGACTCCGGCCTGCGCGTCATCTCCGAGCGGATGCCGGGCGTGCGTTCCGTCGCGCTCGGTATCTGGGTCGGCACCGGCTCGCGTGACGAACAGCCGCGGATCCTGGGCGCGTCGCACTTCCTGGAGCACCTGCTCTTCAAGGGAACGCGGACGCGCAGCGCCCAGGACATCGCGGAGGCGTTCGATGTGGTCGGCGGCGATCTGAACGCGTTCACCGCGAAGGAGAACACTTGCTTCTATTCGCGCGTTCGGGATAAGGACCTGCCGATGGCGGTCGCGTTCCTGGGCGACATGATCCAGGATTCCGTGCTGCGGCCGTCGGACTTCGACGCGGAGCGACAGGTCATCCTGGAAGAGATCCACATGCGCGACGACACGCCCGACGATCTCGTCCACGACCTGATGAACGAGACGCTGTGGCCGGACCATCCGCTGGGCCGGGCGGTGCTCGGAACGCTGGAGAGCATCGAGTCGACCTCGCGTGACCAGGTCCGCCGGTTCTACAAGAAGCACTACGTGCCCGGGAACCTCGTGATCGCTCTCGCGGGCAACGTCAAGCACGAAGACGCCGTGAAGCTGGTCCGTGCGAACTTCGACGCGGGCAAGATCCGGCGGACGAAGACGCCCGGTTCGTGGCTGACGCGCCAGGCTCGCGACGTTCCGCGTGCGTCGGGTCGAAGCGTCGTGCACCGGCGCCCGACCGAGCAGGCGCACCTGTGCCTGGGGGCCAACGGTCTTGCGCGCAGCGACCCCGACCGGTTCGCCCTCGGCATCGTGAACAACGCACTGGGAGGCGGGATGTCCTCGCGGCTCTTCCAGGAGGTCCGTGAGAAGCGCGGGCTAGCCTACTCCGTCTACTCCTACCACCAGATGTATGCGGAGGTGGGGCTGTTCGCCGTGTACGCGGGCACGACTCCGTCGAAAGCGCAGGAGGTGCTGGCGCTCGTCCACGAGCAGTTGGAGGATGTTGCCGGCAACGGCATCACCCAGGCGGAACTCGATAAGGCGAAGGGTCATATGAAGGGGTCCATGGTGCTGTCCATGGAGGAGACCAGCGGCCGGATGTCGCGGCTGGGCAAGTCGGCGATCATGGGCGGCGAGGTGCTGACCGTGAGCCAAGCCCTCAAGCGGGTCGATGCGGTCACCCTCGACGACACCCTCCGAGTGGCCGAGCGGGTTCTCGATGGTCCGCTGTCACTCGCGGTGGTCGGACCGTTCGATGCCGATGCGTTCGGCGCGACCGAGGCGTCGTTCGGCGAGGCCGAGGCCGCGCATCACGGGGGCCCGGCATGATCCGGGTCGGCGTGATCGGCGCGCTCGGCAAGATGGGTCGTATGGTGTGCGGCGCGGTCGCAGACGATCCCGACTTGACGCTGGTCGCCGCGATCGACCGCTCGCACCTCGGCGATCCGATCGGGCCCATCATCGGGCGCTCGGACCTGAAGGTGAAGGTCACCGACGAGATGGACACGCTGCTGCAGGCCGAGGCCGAAGTAGCCGTCGACTTCACCCATCCGGATGTCGTCAAGGAGAACGCCGGTTGGCTCATCGAACACGCGATCCACGCCGTGATCGGTACGACCGGCCTGACCGACGACGACCTGAAGGACATCGAACGCCAGATCGAGAGCGAGGGTGGCGAGAGCAACGTGTTCGTCGCGCCGAACTTCGCGATCGGAGCGGTGCTCGCCGAACGCTTCGCGCTCGATGCGGTCAAGTACTTCCCGGCGGTCGAGGTCATCGAGATGCACCACGACCAGAAGGCCGACGCTCCGAGCGGAACGGCATCGGCGACGGCGAGGAAGCTCCGCGACGCCCGGCCCGAGCGGTACCGTGCGCCCGACGCCGAGACGATCGACGGTGTGCGGGGGGGAGACCTGGATGGGGTCCGCGTCCACTCGGTGCGACTTCCCGGCTTCGTCGCCCACGAGGAGATCATCTTCGGCGGGCAGGGGCAGACCTTGACGATCCGCCACGACTCGATGGATCGCAGCTCGTTCATGCCGGGTGTGGTGCTGGCCGTGAAGGCCGTCTCGACGATGCCGGGGCTGACCGTCGGTCTCGACGCGCTCCTGGGCGATTGAGGCGAGGTCTGGGAGACTGGTCGGCCGATGCCCTTATTGCCCTCGGAGCGCGACGGCGCTCCCAACGGAGGAACGATGCGACGCTGGATGATGTTCGCTGCGGCGGCTCTGCTGGTCTTGGCGTTGGGCGCGACCGCCTGCAAGAAGGACCAGGCGACGCAGACCCCGAAGCCGACCGAGCCGACGGCGCTCCCGTCCAGCCCGCCGCCCGACGTGTCTGCGGGGGGGTATGCCTACAATTCGTACGGCGTGGTGGCGACGCTCGAGCCGGACGATGACACCTCCTTCACGATGACGATCGAGAACAAGACCGGGGAAGGCCTGGCGAAGCCGGCGATCTACGCCCTGGACGCACGGGATGGGCACGAGATCAAGGCCACCGTCGAGGGCTCGGCGCCCCTGAACAGCGGCCAGGAGAAGGAGTTCACGGTCACATTCGCCGAAGACTTCGATAAGAACAACGTGGGGCTCATCATCCTGGAGTTCGGTGCGGCCAATTGGGGAGCGTTTACGCCCTCCGAGGAGTAACCTTGTGCCTGTGTGAAAACCAGGCACACGCTGCTTGAACTGCCTGGTCAGGCACGGTAGAAAGGCACGAATCTCTCTCTAGACGAGACTGGAGAAAACTGTGACTTCCCCGAAGAAGCTTCCCCGCACCACGCTCGCCATCGCGACGGGACTCCTCGCCCTGTTCGCGACCTTCGCCGTTCCGGCCCAGGCCGAGGAGGCCGGCGAAACCGTGTCGGCCGGGGTGGACTTCGGGGACCGTTCCCAGAACACGTCGGAGGGTCCCGGTGGACTCTCGAGGGACGACTACGGGGCTGGGGATCCTGTTGTACCGGTGTACGCGCCGCCGGGCGATGGTGGCGCCTCGGTTTCCTCACCGAGCGAGGGGGGTGTCATTCAGCCTCACGTCGTGAGGAACGGCATCAAGTACGGACCGGAGGCGCGTAAGACGGGCATCCATTGCTTCGGGCGACTTGTGAGCATCGTCGGGACCCCTCACAAGGACCGCATCTTCGGAACGAACGGGCAGGATGTTATCTGGGCCGGCGGCGGCAACGACATCGTTTCCAGCGGTGACGAGAATGACTTCGTGTGCGGAGCGAACGGATGGGATCAGATCTACACGCTCGCCGGAAACGACAAGGCGACGGGTATGAAGGGCCGCGACGATATCTTCGGTGGTGCGGGCAGCGATACCCTCTTCGCAGGACTCCATGACGACACCGTGACGGGCGAGGCCGGTCAGGACTTCATCTGGGGGGATGGGGGCGACGACACACTCTACGGTGGCTTCACCGTGGACTCCGGAGACGGGGAAGGCGCCGGCGGACTCGGGCAGGACAGCAATGACAACATCGTCGGCGGGCCGGGCAACGATGTCCTCATCGGTGGCGACTTGCACGACACCTTGCAGGGACAATCTGGGAACGACACCCTCGACGGCGATACGTCCGTCTCAACGGACTCGCCGACCATCGAGGGGAACGATGACATGACCGGCGGTCCGGGGCGGGACCGATTCAATGCCGGGCCGGGCAACGACACGGCGATGGGCGGGACGGGCGACGATATCTTCGATGGGGGACTCGATCACGACACGCTGTACGGGGATGGGGGCCTCGATTGGATCAACGGCGACGAGGGCCTTGACACCCTGGACGGCGGAGATCAGTGGGACACCCTGAACGGCGGAACGGAGGGCGACACCCTCAAGGGTGGCCGTGACTCTGACACGCTCTGCGGTGGCGCGGACGTTGACACACTTCGAGGTGACGGTGACAACGACTTCCTATCCGGGAGTGCGTCCGACTGCACATTCTCCCTCGTCAGCCTGCTCAACAACTTCTCCGTTGACCAGGATGTCCCGAATCTCCTGGATGGTGGGAGCGGTGGCGCCGACCTTTGCGTGAGTCCTTCGACGTTGCTGAGTCCGCAGACGATCAACTGCGAGTTCACCGGATTCATACGCTTGGACATCGAGATCGAGGGCAACGGGAACGTGGCGAGCGGCGGAGCGGTCGGTTCCTTGAATGAGTTCGGGATCGACTGCACGAGTCCGGCTCCTGGGTCGGGCAACATCTGCTCGATGTTCTTCCTGCCGAGCGAGGTGCCGATCAGCATCACCCTAACGGCCACGCCGGCCAATGGCTGGGCCTTCGACGGGTGGAGCGGAACACCACCGGGTACATGTCCAGGCGTGACCAACCCGTGCACGTTCATGCTCGACCAGTCGAGAACGGTCACGGCTACGTTCGTTGAGCAGGACACCCTGACGGTTACTGTCTCGGGACCTGGCACCATCACGAGCTCGCCGCCTGGGGGGCTTGGATCCTGTACGGCTGGTTCGAGTCCTTGCACCGCCACATACAACACCGGGACAAGCGTCACGTTGAGTTCGACCGTGGCTTTGACCACGTGGACCGGCAGTCCGGCGCCTGGTTGTGCGGTCGGCCCGACTTGTGCGTTCACCATGTCCGGCACCCGATCGATCACGGCGGCGACGTAGCGATTGGCGTGAGGTAGGGTCGAAGGGCCGGGGCAACCCGGCCGTTCGGTGTTGCTGAGGTGGAGTGATCTGTATGACCGCAAACTTCCTCGGCCGTTGGGTGGGGGCGGTCGCTGCAGCTACCTTGCTGGTCGTGGTGAATGTCGAACCGGCACCTGCTTCGCTGGTCCCTAGGACCTCCCAGACGACGTCAGTGGCACCGGACGTGACCTACAGGAAAGTGGTGAAGAAGAGATCCGGACGGGTCTTCCACGTACTGACACTTCGTCCCGGCGGCCCGTCTACGCTCGACGTCTCGCTCGCGGGTACCAAGCTCCCGGCATACCTCCAGACGAGCAAGATCGTGAGGTCCCTCGGCGGCATCGCCGGCACCAACGGCGATTTCGGTTTGACGCCCGGCCGTCCGGCGCACCTCGCCGCCGTCGATGGCGAGTTGCTGCAGACTTCGGTGCTCGGCGACACGGGACGGGCGTTCGGTCTTTCGGCGGACGAGTCGGTGGCCTACGCCGGGAGACCCCGCTTCGAGATCGAGGGATTCGACCCGGTCGGAACGAAAGTCTTCGACATCGCGCGCTGGAACGAGGGAGCGCCTCGTAACGCGGAGATCGCCGGGTATAGCCCGGTCGGCGGAACCATCGAGCCCACTCCGTCGGATGCTTGCTCCGCACGACTGATGCCCGTCGGTGCCCGGCGCTGGGGGGACGGCATGGACGGAACCGTGCAAACGTACTCCGTCGATGCGGTCCGATGCGGGTCGGCTGCGATGGACAGATACGGGGGTACCGTGATCGCGGCCCGGAACGACGGGGCGGGGGCGGCGCTGATCAGTGGCCTCATCGTCGGTGAGCAGCTCGACATCGCGTGGAGCGTCGGGTGGCCCGGGGTTCTCGACATCGTCGGTGGGAGTGTGGTCCTTGTTCGAGACGGACAGATCGCGGTGACGGCCTGCAACAAGTACCTGTGTCTGAGCCACCCGCGGACGGGGATCGGCGTCACGGCCGAGGGCAAGATCATCCTCGTGGTGGTGGACGGGCGCTCGCTGCGATCAGGTGGAGCGACGATCGTTGGATTCGCGAAGCTGATGAGGAACCTCGGAGCTGTGGACGCCCTGAACCTCGACGGCGGAGGGTCGAGCACGATGGTCGTCAACGGCAAGGTCGTGAATTCGCCGGCCGATGGCGTCGAGCGAACGGTAACGTCGGGGGTCGTCGTCTTGCCAGGCTCAGATGCGGGGGAGATCGTGGCGGGCCCTTGAGACAGGTTGCTAATGACGGCTGGCGGGCTCGGACTCTCCGGCTTCACGCCGGGCGATGACGAACAGCAGATCCGAGAGCCGGTTCAGGTAGCGCAGGACCTCCGGGTTCACGTCCTCAGCCACTTCTAGCTCCACCGCATGACGTTCCGCGCGCCGGACGGTGCTCCGGGCGACGTCCAAGGCCGCCGACACGGGGTTCGTTCCCGGGACGATGAACTCCGCCGGCAGTGGGTGCTCGGCGACCATCCGGTCGATCTCGTGTTCCAGGCGGGCGACCATCTCGGGCGTGGTCAGGGACACGCCGGGCTCCAGCTTCTCCCGCTCCCGGGGATTCGTCGCTAGGTCGGCGCCCACGACGAACAGCTCACGTTGCAACCGAAGGATCTCCTCCTTCACGGCCTCGTCTCCGGACAGGGCTCGGGCGAGGCCCAGGACCGCCACGGCTTCGTCTGTCGTCCCGTAGGCGTGGGTCGCCAGGTGCGCCTTGGAGACCCGGCCACCGTAGAGGAGCCCGGTCGTTCCGTCGTCGCCTCGCTTGGTGTAGATCTTCACCGGGCTAGGATAAGGGACCGAGGCCTCGCTTCCGCGGGCCCGGTGAGGAGGATCGATGCCCGGTAGGTTCGGAGCTGTGGCCACGGCCATGGCCACCCCATTCACGGCGGACGGCGCGCTGGACGTCGAGGGTGTCGCCACGCTCGCGGCACACCTCTACGACCATGGCACCGACACCATCGTGGCCGCCGGAACGACCGGCGAGTCACCCACCCTCACCATCGACGAGAAGCGCATCCTGTGGGAGACGGTCGTTGCGGTCGCCGCAGAGACGGGCAAGAAGGTCTTGTGCGGGACGGGCACCTACAGCACGGCCGAGTCGATCGAGCTGACCATCCTGGCCGAGGAGTGCGGCGCCGACGGCGTTCTCGTCGTGACGCCGTACTACAACAAGCCCCCGCAGCGGGCGCTCGTCCAGCACTTCTCGATGGTGGCCGGCGCGACGGAACTGCCGGTGCTCCTGTACAACATCCCGGGCCGGACCGCGACGCGCATCGAACACGCGACGCTGCTCGCGCTCGCCGCCGTGCCGAATATCGTCGGCGTGAAGGATTCCACGGGGGACTTCGATGGCGCGACCCGCCTGATGCGAGAGGCGCCCGACGGGTTCGACGTGTATACGGGCGACGACTGGTCGACCTTCGAGTACGCATGCCTGGGCGGCGCCGGCGTCGTGTCGGTCGCCGCACACCTCGTGGGCGAACGCATGGCCGAGATGATCGGTCTCGTCGAGTCCGGGGATGTCGCGGCGGCGCGCAAGATCCACGAGGACCTCGCCCCGCTCTGCGCAGCGCTCTTCTGCACGACCAGTCCGATCCCGCTGAAGGCCGCCCTGGAGATGCTCGGCCTGCCCGGCGGCCCGCTGCGTCCCCCGATGTTCGCGGCGACCGACGACGAACGCGCCACGGTGAGGAGCGCGCTGGCCGATGCCGGACTCCTCTAACACCCGCGTCGTCTTCCTCGGGGGAGTCGGCGAGGTCGGCCGGAACATGTCGTGTCTCGAGATCGACGGACGCATCCTGATCATGGACTGCGGCCTCTCATTCCCGAACGGCGAGATGCCCGGGATCGACCTGGTCCTGCCGGACTTCGAGTACCTGCGTCAGGCCGAGGTCGACGAGGATCGCATCGAGGCGGTCGTCCTCACCCACGGTCACGAGGATCACATCGGCGCCGTCCCGTACCTGATCCGCGAGTTCGGGCAGGTCCCCGTCTACGGGACCGCATTCACGCTGGGACTCTTGCGGGGCAAGCTCGAGGAGCACGAGGTCCTCGAGGGCGCGGAACTCAACGAGGTCAAGGCCGGTGGAACCGCGAGCGCAGGTCCGTTCACGATGCGCTTCCACCAGGTGACGCACTCGATCCCGGACGGGGTCGCGATCGCGGTCGACACGCCGCACGGGACCATCCTGCACACTGGAGACTTCCGCCTGGACCAGACGCCGCTGGACGGCCGGGCGACCGATCTGCAGGGACTCGGAGAGGAGGCCCGCAAGGGCGTCCATGTGTTCCTGTCCGATTCCACGAACGCGGAGGAGCCCGGGACCATCGCCAGCGAGCGTTCGGTGGGTCCGGTGCTGCGGGACATCGTCGCCGACGCGAAGCGCCTCGTGGTGCTGGCGTGCTTCTCCAGTCATATCCACCGCGTGCAGCAGGCCGCGGACGCCGCCCGCGAATCGGGACGCGTGATCGCCTTCCTCGGACGTTCGATGCACACCTCGACTCGCGTCGCCCGTGAACTCGGCATCCTGCACGTCGAGGACAAGGACATCGTCGACATCGAGGAGCTCGAGCGGCTCGACCCGTCGCGGGTCATGGTCATCTGCACGGGTTCGCAGGGTGAGCCCTTCGCGGCACTCTCCCTGATGGCCGCGCGCGAGCACAAATGGGTGAAGTTGCACCCGGACGACACCGTTGTGCTCTCGTCGTCGTTGATCCCCGGGAACGAGCCCGGCATCCATCGCGTGGTCGATGGTCTCTACCGGACCGGTGCCGATGTGTTCCACGTGCCGGCCGACCCGGTGCACGTCTCCGGCCATGCCGCACAGGACGAGCTGCAGTTCATGCTGAACCTGATCAAGCCGAACTGGTTCACGCCCATCCACGGCGAACGCCGGCATCTCGCTCACCACGCGAAGCTCGCCCGGGACGTGGGCATCGCCCCCGAGCGGATCCTGATCGCCGAGGACGGCGACGTCCTGGAGATCGGGGAGAAGGTCCGACTGGGGGACCGGGTGCCCGCCGGGATGACGTTCGTGGACGGCAGCGGCATCGGGGACGTGGGCAGTGCCGTGCTCAGGGACCGCCGGAAGCTCTCCGACGACGGGATCGTGGTCGTGACCCTGGCGGTGGACGCCCACCACGGTCAGCTCGTGGCCGGCCCGGACCTGTCCACGCGTGGATTCGTGCACGAGGAGACTTCGGCCGACATCCTTGAAGAAGCCCGGAAACGCGTCATGCTTGCTCTGGAAAGCAGCTCGGCGGACGAGGTCACGGACCGCAGCGTCCTGGCCCAAACCGTCCGTCGAACGCTCGGCAAGTACTTCTGGGAGATCACCCAGAGGAAACCGGTGATCGTCCCCGTGATCATGGAGGTGTAGATGTCGACGAAGACCGCTCGGCGGAGTTCCGCCAAGCGGCCCGCGTCGAAGAAGGGCTCCTCGCGGAGCTCCAAGGGCTCGTCGCGAACACCCGTCCGCCAGCACCTGTCGCCGTGGGCGCGCGACGCCGCCGGGATCGGTCTGGTCGTGGTCGCGGTGCTTTGCATGCTCGGACTCTGGTTCGCATCCGGCGGTCCCTTCGGGACCTTCGTGACCTTCATCGGGCGCGGGTCGATGGGCATCTTCGCCATCGCGCTGCCGCTCCTGCTCCTGTTCTGGGGAGTGGTGCTCATCCTCGGCAAGGCGGAGGACTCTCGCGTTCGGATGGCGGTCGGGTTCGCGATGCTGGTCGTCGGCGGTCTGGGGCTCGCCTCGATCCTGATGGGGAACCCGAAGGTCAGCTCCGGGTTCAGCGGGGTCGAGGACGCCGCCGGGATGATCGGCGCGCTGGCGGCATGGCCCCTCTCTCGCGTCGTCTCGCCGCTCGGCGCCGGCATCGTCTGCGCCGGCGTCGCCATCCTCGGGCTGCTCATCTTCAGCGGCTCGTCGTTCTCGGCGGTGTGGGAGTGGCTGCAGCGCCTCGGCGAGCAGATCAGGGAAGCGGCGGCGGCTGAACGTCCGTCCCGGGTCGAGGAAGGGTCCGAGGAAGAGGAAGACAAGCCGCGGCGCGTTGTCCGCACCGAAGACGAGGATTTCGTGGTCGACGAACCGGTGCCCGAGCCGGTCCCGGTCGTCGTCGTTCCCGATGCCGGGGATCCCGAAGACGAGGACGTCGCGGGGGACGACCTGCCCGAGGACGAAGACGACGACCCCGATCTGCTGGAGCCGGCCCCGCGGCCGAGGGTTCCCGTCGCCGCCTACAAGCTGCCTCCACTCGACCTGCTCAAGACCGCCCCCAAGAGCGCGGCCGACGGTATGGACGAGGAACACGTCATGGAGGCGTTGGAGCGAACGTTCGAGACGTTCGGCGTGCCGGCTACGGTGCCGATGGCGCACCGCGGGCCGACGGTCACCCTCTACGAGGTCGAGGTCGGCGCCGGGACCAAGGTCAACAAGGTGCTCTCGCTGGCCGACGACATCGCGTACGCGCTGGCCACGCCGGATGTGCGGATCATCGCGCCGATCCCCGGCAAGTCCGCGATCGGCGTGGAGGTTCCCAACAAGCACCGCGATTTCGTGATGCTCGGCGACATCCTGCGTTCCAAGGCCGCGAAGGAGACGCATCACCCGCTGACCGTCGCGCTCGGAAAGGATGTCCAGGGCCGCGCCCACATGGTGAACCTGGCGACGATGCCGCACATGTTGATCGCCGGTGCGACCGGCGCGGGCAAGTCCTCGCTCGTCAACTGCTTCGTCACCTCGCTGCTGATGCGCACCACGCCCGAGGACGTCCGGTTGGTCCTGGTCGATCCGAAGCGCGTCGAGATGTCGCATTTCGCCGACGTGCCACATCTGCTCTCTCCGATCATCGTGCATCCGAAGCGCGCGGCCGAGGCCCTGAAGTGGATCGTGCGAGAGATGGAGCTGCGCTACGAGATGCTGGCGACGGTCGGGGTCCGCGACATCGATGGCTACGAGGAGGGCTTGCGTGCCGGCACGCTGCGCGTCCCCCCGGGTCAGGACGCCAAGTTCGACCACCTGCCCTTCATCGTGGTGGTGATCGACGAGCTGGCCGACCTGATGATGATCGCGCCACGCGACGTCGAGGACGCGATCTGCCGCATCGCGCAGATGGCGCGCGCTGTCGGAATCCACCTGATCGTCGCGACGCAGCGCCCGTCGGTCGACGTCGTCACCGGCCTGATCAAAGCGAACATCCCCTCGCGCGTCGCGCTGATGACCTCCAGCCAGGCGGACTCGCGCGTCATCCTCGATACGAACGGCGCGGAGAAGCTGGTCGGTCACGGCGACATGCTCTTCGCACCGGCCAACGCCTCCAAGGCGACCCGTCTGCAGGGGGCCTGGGTGACGGAGGAGGAGATCCACGGGGTCACCGGTTTCATCCGCGAACAGCGGGAGCCGGTGTTCGATATGACCGTCGAGGGGCTCGGGAAGCCGCCGGCCGAGGGGGGGGCTGCCGAGGTTGAGGCCGGCAGCGACGACGACCTGGTCGAGCAGGCCACGGAGCTGGTGATCCGCTCCCAGCTCGGTTCGACCTCGATGCTGCAGCGCAAGCTCAAGGTCGGGTTCGCCCGTGCCGGCCGACTGATGGACCTGCTGGAGGAACGCGGTGTCGTAGGGCCTTCCCAGGGTTCCAAGGCCCGTGATGTTCTGATCACGCCTGAGGAGTGGGAGGAGTCCCGCTCCCGCTCGGCGTAGGCACGTCCCCGGTGCCTATACTTCCTGCGCCCGACCAGCCAGGAGGAGCGTTTGCCGGGATCATCCATCGGGATCGGGACCGCGTTGCGCAGGGCGCGAGAACACCGTGCCAAGACCATCGACGAGGTGTCGCGGGATACGCACATCCGCGTCGAGTACTTGACCGCCCTCGAGACTGAGTCATTCGATGCCATCTCCGAAGACGTCTACGTCCGTGGGTTCCTGCGCTCCTACTCGCAGTACCTGGGCCTGGACGCCGACAAGGTGCTGGCCTCCTATTCGAAGGAGAAGGGGTCGAGTAGCGCCCCGGCGCCCCTGGCCCCATCCGCCGACGAGGATGGTGAGGTCGAACAGGTGCTGCGGCCTCGCCGGACGAGTAGCTGGATCCTGGCCGGTGGGATCGCGTTCACGGTCCTGCTGATCGCTGCGGCGGCGGGCCTGCTGTCCGCATCGAAGTCGACGCCGGAGCCCGCTGTGCTGCCGACGGCCGTTCCGGACTCGCCGGTCGCCGTCCCGGGCCGTGTGAAGCTCGGACTCGTCGCGCAGGCGCCGGTTGAGGAGGCGCGCATCACGATCGACGGTGTGGTTGCTTACGAGGGGCCGCTGCAGGATCAGGAGGCGCGCACCTTCGAGGGTGAGCGCGAGATCACGGTCTGGTTCTCGCAAGGCGGCACCGTGTCCCTGCGGATCCACGGCAAGGACGCGAAGACCCCGGGCAAGCCGGGCACGCCCTACGAGGCGACCTTCCGCGCCAAGCAGGAACAGGGGTAGCGCGATCGCCCCCGGGATCAAGCCCTTGGGCCTCGGATGGCCGAACATCGTCTCGATCGCGCGGATCGCGGTGGTTCCGTTCATGGTGTGGCTGATGGTCATGCCGTCGGAGGGAGCCGCCTGGGCGGCGACCGCGCTGTTCGCGGCCGGGGCGGCGACCGACCGTCTGGACGGCTACCTCGCCCGGCGCCACGGCATGGTGACGCCGACCGGGGCCTGGCTCGATCCGCTGGCCGACAAGCTCTTCGTGATCACCCCGATCGTCGTGATGGTGGCGCAGGAGCGTTTCCCGTGGTGGGCCGCCGCCGTCATCATCGTGCGCGAAGGGGCCGTGTCGATGTTCCGTTGGCGTATGGACAAGCGGGGGCTGTCGCTGCCGGCATCATCTGCCGGCAAACTCAAGACGGTGGTACAGCTCGTGGCGATCGGGGCCTACCTGATGCCGGGGATCGTGGGCGGCCTTCGCCTCGGTCTGGTCGTGCTCGCCGTTGCCATCACGGTCTACTCGGGGGTGGAGTACTTCGTGAACGGCGAGAAGCTGGAGCACCTGGCCAAGGAAGAGGGTGCGGCTACGTGAGGGCTCGGACGTGAGGGCGGCTACATGAGGGCCGAGATCATCGGCGTCGGGACCGAGATCCTGCTCGGTCAGATCGTGAACGACAACGCCCGTTGGATGTCGGAGCGGCTCGCCGAGATCGGGGTCGACGTTCTGCACCACCAGGTCGTCGGGGACAACGTCGACCGCATCGCGGAGGCGTTCGAGCTGGCCATGTCTCGTTCCGACGTCGTCATCTCGACCGGCGGGCTTGGGCCGACCCAGGACGACATCTCGCGCGACGGACTCGCGAAAGCGCTGGGGATCTCGATGGAACGCCATCCGGAGATCGAGGAGTTCCTTCGCGCGAAGTTCGAGCGGATCGGGCGCCCCATGCATCCGTCGAACCTGATCCAGGCGATGGTGCCGGTCGGCTGCCGGTACATCCTCCCGGACCGCGGGACGGCGCCGGGGCTGGTGTGGGAGCCGGCAGCGGGCGGCCGCGTCTATTGCGTGCCGGGAGTCCCGGCGGAGATGCGCGAGATGATGGACGGCACGATCCTGCCGGAGCTGCACGAGCTGACCGGCGAGGCGATCGTCTCACGGGTCATCCGTTCGACCGGCATCGCCGAGGCGAAGGTCGGGGAGCTGTTGGGCGACCTGTTCGAGACGCTGGACAACCCGACCGTCGCCTACCTGGCCTCGTCGGGCGAAGTGAAGGTCCGGCTGACGGCGAAAGCGGCGACCGATGCGGAGGCGGAGGCGTTGATCGCGCCGGTGTGCGACGAGGTGGTCGCGCGCATCGGTGACTTCGTGTTCACGACCCAGAACGAGGAGCTCGAGGAGGCCGTTGGCCGGTTGCTGCGAGGTGCCGGCAAGAGTCTGGCGACCGCGGAGTCCATCACGGCCGGCACCGTCGCCGGCCGCATCACCTCGGTGCCCGGGTCGTCCGACTACTTCGTGGGTGGGGCGATCGCCTACACACCCGAGGAGAAGGTGCGGGTCCTGAGAGTGTCGCGGGAGACCCTAGACGATCAAGGTGTTGTCAGTCGCGAGTGCGCTCGCGAGATGGCGCAGGGGGGGCGAGAGCTGTTCGGCGCGGACCTCTGCGTCGCGCTGACGGGGGCAGCCGGTCCGGACCCACACGGTGGCGCGTTGGTCGGTGAGATGTGGGTCGCGATCGAGACGGACGACGGCGTGTCGCACCAGCGCGGGTTCCGGGCGCCGGGGGACCGCGAGCAGGTCCGCCGCTGGGGCCAGCAGGCCGCGCTGGACCTGGTTCGGCGCAGCCTCGAGGGTCTCAAGCTCCCCGACTAGATGCGGCTGTTCATCGCCGTCGAGTTGCCGCCGGAGGTGCGGGAGGCGGTGCACGCGGCGCTCGATCCGCTGCGCGATCGGTTCCCGAGGATCAGGTGGGTTCCGGCCGAGAACCTCCACGTGACGCTCCGGTTCCTCGGGGAGCTCGGCGCCGATCGGCAGGCGGAGATCGAGGGGTCGATGCTGGCGGTCGCCCGGCGGTGGGAGCCCTTCGAGCTCTCGTGCTCAGGGGTCGGGGCGTTCCCTTCGGGCCGGAGTGCGAAGACAGTGTGGGTGGGGCTGGGCGATCCGGGCGGACTGTTGAAGCGCCTAGCTGCCGATCTCGACGACGAACTGGCCGCGGGTTTCGGTCGCGAGGAGCGAGCGTTCAAGCCGCACCTAACCGTGGCCCGCTCGACGCAGCGCCTGCCATTGCTCGACGGACTGCCGCCGCTGTCCCTGCCATCGGAGGCGTTCACGGTGGACCGGCTGACCCTGTTCCGGAGTCACCTCGGCGGCCCGGCCCCCGAGTACGAGTCGCTCGCTACTGCCCGTCTGGGCGCCTAACGCAGATATGCTTGACCTCGAACACACGTTCGATTAGCCTCCTCCCTGGCACCGGGGAATGACACGGGTGTAAGTTGTGTCAGACCCCCTTGTTAGGGTCGCTCTTGCACTCCCGGAGACGGGACCGGGGCGGCCACAGGGGACGAAGGAGGCTTTGCGATGGACCGGGACAAGATGCTCGAGGTCACGCTGCAGCAGATCGAGAAGGCGCACGGCAAGGGCGCGGTCATGAAGCTCGGAGAGCACCGCGCCGGCGAAGGCATCACGGTCATCCCGACCGGCTCGCTGGCCCTGGACATCGCGCTCGGCGTGGGCGGCATCCCGAGGGGCCGCGTGGTCGAGGTTTTCGGTCCCGAAGGCTCGGGCAAGACCACGGTCTGTCTGCACATGATCGCCGAGTGCCAGCGCAAGGGAGGCATCGCCGCGTTCATCGACGCCGAGCATGCCCTCGATCCCACGTACGCGCAGAACCTCGGGGTCAACATCGAGGAACTGCTCGTTTCCCAGCCGGACTCCGGTGAGCAGGCGCTCGAGATCGCCGACATGCTGGTGCGCTCGGCGGCACTCGACGTGGTCGTCGTTGACTCGGTGGCGGCGCTCGTGCCGCGCGCCGAGATCGAGGGCGAGATGGGTGATAGTCACATCGGCTTGCAGGCCCGGCTCATGTCCCAGGCGATGCGCAAGCTCGCGGGGAGTCTCAGCAAGTTCGAGACCACCGCCATCTTCATCAACCAGCTCCGCGAGAAGATCGGCGTCATGTTCGGCAGTCCCGAGACCACCCCGGGTGGGCGCGCGCTGAAGTTCTACTCGTCGGTGCGACTCGACGTCCGCAAGATCGAGAACCTCAAGGACGGCACCGAGGTCGTCGGCTCGCGGACCCGCGTCAAGGTCGTCAAGAACAAGGTCGCTCCGCCGTTCCGCCAGTGCGAGTTCGACATCATGTACGGCAAGGGCATCTCCAAGGAAGGTTCCTTGGTCGACATCGGCGTGGACCTCGAACTCGTCCAGAAGAGTGGCGCCTGGTTCACCTACGAAGGCGATCAGCTCGGCCAGGGCAAGGAGAACGCGAGGGAGTTCCTCAAGGAGCATCCTGAGGTCGCCGGTGAGATCGACCGGCGTGTCCGCGAAGCCGTCGGGCTCACCGCGTTCACCAGTGCCGATGACGCGCCGATCGAGGTGCCGGATATCGTCCTGAAGGACAACGTCCCGACCGACGGTATCCCGACCGACGATCTGGCACCGACCGAACCACCGGCCGAGGAGCCGGCGCCGAAGAAGCCCTCCCGCGCCAGGAAGAGCGAGGAGCCGGCGGACGCCTAGGGCGGCCGGTCCGTTGGCGACGAAGCAGCGTCAGAAGCGTGTCGACCACCGCACCCCGCAAGAGCGTATCCACGACCGGGCCCTCGGGCTGCTGGCCGTCCGGTGGCGCAGCCATAAGGAGATGGCCGACCGGCTCCGGCTCGCCGGGTTCGAGCCCGTCCTCGTCGATGCCGAACTTCGCCGATTGGAAGACTCCCGCCTCCTGGACGACCAGCGCTTCGCGGAGGAGTTCACGCTCGGCTCGGTGACCAGCCGACGGGTGGGTCGGCGAGCCGTAATCGTGGGGCTTCGTCAGAAGGGCATCGCGCGCGAGACCATCGATGCGGTAACGGCCGGACTCACCGACGAGCAGGAGGAGGTACGTGCGTTGGAGCTTGCGACGGTGAGGGTCCGTCGCCTGACCAACCTCGACCGTCCGACGGCGTTCTCACGGCTGTCCGACTTCCTGATGCGCCGGGGGTTCGACCCCGCCATCGCCCGCAGGGTGAGTGCCCAGGCGATCGGAGCGGAACTCGACGAGCCTGAGTAGGCCCGTGACCTCGCTTTCTTGCGCGTACGCCCCGACGGACGTAGCATCGGAAGTCCAGAGAGAGGCACCAACCGACTGAGAGTTCGCTAACGTGCACGACCCAAAGACCAGGACCGTCCGAACACACGACCTGAGAGGAAGAGCGGGCCCGGAAGCCCGGGCGCCCATCACGTAGCCGCTCTGCCCTCGCGCGCACGCATGCCCCGAACCCTCGGGCCGGAAAGGCCTCCCTCGACCATGCACGACCCGAGGAGGTAACGATGAACACCGAAGCTGTGATCGTGGCGGTACTCACCCTGGCGGTGGGTGCGGCTGTCGGGTTCCTCCTGCGACAAACCATGAGCGCCAACCGGGCCAGTAGCGCAGAGACCAAGGCCGAGCGGATGCTCGCCGACGCCGAGCGGGAGGCCGAGAAGCTGATCGACAAGGCCACCGGGGAGTCTCGGAGCGAGATCGCGGAGATCCGCAAGCAGGCCGAGGAGGAGATCGCGGGGCGTCGTGAGGAGGTTTCCCAACGCGAGAAGGCGTTGCAGGAGCGGGAACGCGCCCTCGCCTCCAAGGACGAGGGTCTCGACCGCAGGATCACAGACGCCGAGGAGCTGAAGCAGAGGGTACGCGGCGAGGCCGAGGAGATGGAGCGGCGCCTGGCCGATCTGGACGAGGAGCGTCAGCTGCTGGACCAGGCGGCAGCGGTGCAGCGGCGCCAGTTGGAGCGGGTGTCGCAGATGACGGCTCAGGAGGCCAAAGATGCGCTGATGGCCCAGGTCGTCGATGAGGCCAAGCGCCAGGCGATGTCCTCGGTTCGGGAGATCGAGGAGCGTGCACGGGAGGAGGGAGAGGAACGTGCCCGCAAGATCGTGACCATCGCGATCCAGCGGGTCGCGTCCGAGCAGACCGCCGAGTCCACCGTGACGGTCTTCGCGCTTCCCTCCGAGGATATGAAGGGCCGCATCATCGGCCGCGAGGGACGGAACATCCGCGCGTTCGAGGCGGTCACCGGCGTGAACCTCATCATCGACGACACCCCCGAGGCGGTGGTGTTGTCCTGCTTCGATCCCGTTCGCCGCGAGATCGGCAGGCTCACCCTTGAGAAGTTGGTCGGGGACGGTCGCATCCAACCGGCTCGTATCGAGGAGATGCATGAGCGTTCGCAGAAGGAGATCGAGGAGGAGATCAAACGGGCGGGCGAGGCAGCTCTCTTGGAAGCCGGGATCACGGACGCGCACCCGGAGATGGTCAAGGTCTTGGGGCGGCTCAAGTACCGCACGTCCTACGGACAGAACGTCCTGAAGCACCTGGTCGAGTCCGCTCACATCGCGGCATCGCTGGCGGCCGAACTCGGGCTCGACCCGGAGATCCCGAAGCGCGCCGCCATGATGCACGACATCGGGAAGGCCCTCACGCACGAGGTGGAGGGCTCGCACGCGATCATCGGCGCCGAACTGGCCCGCCGGCTCAAGGAGCCGCCGGAGGTCGTCCATGCGATCGAGGCCCATCACGGGGAGGTCGAGCCGCGCACCATCGAGGCGGTGCTGGCTCAGACGGCCGATCAGATCTCGGGGGGCCGACCGGGCGCGCGTCGCGAATCACTCGAGACGTACGTGAAGCGGCTCGAGCGGCTGGAGGAGATCTGCACCGCCCATCCCGGCGTCGAGAAGACGTTCGCGATGCAGGCCGGCCGGGAGGTTCGCGTAGTCGTCCTGCCGGAGGAGGTCGACGACGTGTCGGCGCAGGTCCTGGCCCGCGACATCGCCAAGCAGGTGGAGGAGGAACTGCAGTACCCGGGCCAGATCCGGATCACGGTCGTCCGGGAGCTTCGTGCGGTCGAGTACGCGAAGTAGGTGCCCGGGGTTCCTCGGCGGCGTCCCCATCCCGGTGGATGCCCGGCGGGGCTAGACTCGAACCCGTGGAACGCCGCTACCTGATCCGTACCTTCGGGTGCCAGATGAACGAGCATGACTCCGAACGCATCGCCGGACTGCTTGAGGCGGACGGGATGACCCCGGTCGCAGATGCGACGGACGCGGAGGTCATCGTCTTCAACACGTGTGCCATCCGTGAGAACGCGGACAACCGCCTGTACGGGAACCTGGGCCATCTCAAGCCGCTCAAGGATGCGAACCCGCGGCTGCGGATCGTGGTCGCGGGCTGTCTGGCGCAGAAGGACCGGGGGCAGATCCAGGAGCGAGCCCCCTGGGTCGACGTCGTCGTCGGAACCCACGCGCTCCCCGGTCTGCTGGACCTGATGCGGCGGGCCGAAGCGGAAGGTCCGCAGATGGACGTCCGTGAGACGACCGAGGTCTTCCCGTCGGCGCTTCCGGCGCGCCGTGAGGATCCGTTCCACGCATGGGTTTCGATCGCCGTGGGTTGTGACAACGCCTGCACGTTCTGCATCGTTCCGCTGGTGCGCGGCCCCCAACTCTCCCGGTCGATGGGAGACATCCTTGCGGAGGTGCAAGGGCTGGCGCGCGACGGGGTCATCGAGGTCACGCTCCTCGGGCAGAACGTCAACACGTACGGCCGAGACCTCACGGTGCCGGGTTCGAGCCGCCGCCCCCTGTTCGGCGATCTCCTGAGGGAAGTGGGGGCGGTCGAGGGGATCGAGCGGGTTCGGTTCACGAGCCCGCATCCGCACGACTTCACACCGGACGTGATCTCGGCGATGGCGGAGACCCCGGCGGTCTGCGAACACATCCACTTCCCATTGCAGTCGGGCTCGGACCGGGTCCTGAAGGCGATGCGCCGGTCCTACCGGGCCGAGCGCTACCTGATGTGGCTGGACCGCATCCGTATCGCGATCCCAGATGTCGCCGTCAGCACGGACATCATCGTCGGCTTCCCGGGCGAGACGGAGGAGGATTTCGCCGAGACGCTTGGGGTCGTCGAACAGGCGCGGTTCGACTCGGCGTTCATGTTCCAGTACTCGCCCCGGCCGGGAACCTTCGCTGGGACGATGGATAACCAGATCCCGAAGGAGGTCGTCCAAGAGCGCTTCGACCGGCTCGTCGCGCTCCAAGGACGTGCGTCGATGGCCAGCAATCGCGCGCTCGTCGGTCGGCGGCTCGAGGTCCTCGCGGAGGGTGCCGGCCGGAAGGGGTCGAAGATCCAGGGTCGGACCCGGACGAACAAGCTGGTGCACTTCGAGGGTGACCCCGACGGCGGTGCCGCGCCCGGGACGTTCCTGGACATCGACGTGGTCGCGGCGCATGCCCATCATCTGGAGGGCGAACCGGTGCGGGAGCCCGCCGCGGCGGTATGAGCCAGGAGGGTCCGCCGGAGCCGTTGCTCGCCCTGGTCGGCCCGACGGCTTCCGGCAAGACCGAAGCCGCGCTGGAGATCGCCCAGCGGATGGGCTGTGAGATCGTCTCGGCCGACTCCATGGTGGTGTACCGCCGGATGGACGTGGGAACGGCGAAGCCGACGCCGTCCGACCGGGCCCGCGTCTCGCACCATCTGGTCGACGTCGCGGATCCGTCCGCTCCGTTCTCTGTGGCGCAGTATCAGGCACTGGCCCTGGCGGAGATCGGGTTCATCGAACGGCGCGGCGTGCGCCCGCTGATCGTCGGCGGGTCGGGACTCTACGTTCGGGCCGTCGTCGATGAACTGGACTTCCCGGGTACCGATCCCCGGACGCGTCGAGATCTGGAGACCGAGGCGCTCCTCGCGGGCGGGTCCGCGCGTCTGTACGAGCGCCTCTCGGAACTCGATCCCGTCGCCGCCGGCAAGATCGAACCCGAAAACGCCCGGCGAACCGTTCGCGCGCTCGAGGTCGCCGCGATCACCGGAAGGCCGTTCTCCTCGTACGCGACCGCTTGGGAGGACTACCCCGCCGAACGTGTGAGGGCGGCCGGTCTCGAGGTCCCACGCGAGGTCCTGGCCGAGCGGATCGATCGCCGGGTGCGCGCGATGGTCGAGGAGCACGAGTTCCTGGAGGAGGTCCGCGACCTGGTGGAGGATGGGTTCGGCGTCTGGCTCACCGCGACGCAGGCCATCGGGTACGCTGAGATGGCGCGGCACCTGGAAGGGGAGTTGTCCCTGGAAGAGGCGGTCGCTGCGACGGTGAAACGGACCAAGGCGCTGGCGCGGCGGCAGGTGGCGTGGTTCCGGCGGGATCCGCGGATCAGGTGGTTCCCCGCGCCGGAAGGCGCCGCCGCCATCACGGACGAACTTACGGAGTACCTCAGTGACTGAACTGCGATTCGCGAAGTACCACGGCACCGGGAACGACTTCGTCATGGTCGAGGACCTTGCGGGCGAGCTCGAGCTGTCGCCGGAGGCCATCGCGGCGATCTGTCATCGGCGCTTCGGAGTCGGTGGAGACGGCCTGATCCGGGTCCTGCGCGGGGAGGGCGTCGCTGACTTCTTCATGGACTACTCCAACGCGGACGGGACGACCGCGGAGATGTGCGGCAACGGCATCCGCTGTCTCGGCAAGCTCGTCTACGACGGGAACCTGACCGACAAGACCGACCTGATCGTCGATACCCGGGGCGGCCTCAAGTACTTGACCTTGGACGTTCGTGACGGGCGGGTTGCGGAGGTCACGGTGGACATGGGTCCGCCGAGGTTCACGCGGGCCGACATCCCGATGCGCGGACCGGCGTGGGAGACCTTCCAGATGGAACCCGTCGAAGCGGGGGGCCGCACGTTCAAGGGATCGGCGTTGTCGATGGGGAACCCGCACCTCGTCCTGTTCATCGACGGCGATCCCGCGGATGTCGACGTCGGTCTCATCGGACCGGCACTCGAGAACGATGACCTGTTCCCCGAGAAGACGAACGTGGAGTTCGTGGTCCCGGGGTCGGACGGCATCCTGAACACGCGGGTCTGGGAGCGCGGCTCCGGCGAGACGATGGCCTGCGGGACCGGCGCGTGCGCGGTGCTGGTCGCTGCGAACGAGGCCGGCCTGGCGCCGCCGAAGGCCACCGTTCGGTTCCCAGGCGGAGACCTGTCCCTGGAGCGTCGTGACGACGGCAACGTCACCCTGACCGGCCCGGCCGTGATGGTCTTCGACGGGGTCCTGACGATCGACTGACGAGGAGAACCGAGTGAGGCAAGCGGATCGCATCAAGAACGTCCCTCCCTACCTGTTCGCGGAGCTGGACAAGAAGCTCGATGCCAAGCGGGCGCAGGGCGTGGACGTCATCTCACTCGGGGTCGGAGACCCGGACCTTCCGACCCCGCCGCACATCGTGGAGGCGCTCCGGGGTGCGGCCCGAGACCCGGCGACGCACCAGTACCCGTCGTACTTCGGGGCCAAGGAGTTCCGGCAGGCGGTGGCGGACTGGTACCGACGGCGCTTCGCCGTCGAGCTGGACCCGGACACCGAGGTCATGACCTTGATCGGCTCGAAGGAAGGGATCGGACACATCTCGTTCGCGTTCATCGATCCGGGCGACGAGGCCCTCGTTCCGGACCCGGGCTATCCCGTGTACGGCGTCAGCACGATCCTGGCCGGTGGAACGCCGGTCTCGCTGCCGATGCCGGCGGACAAGGGGTTCCTCCCGGAGCTCGACCCATCCTTGGTCACCGACCGGACGCGGATGCTCTGGCTGAACTTCCCAACGAACCCGACGGCCGCGGTCGCCGGCCTCGAGACCTTCGAGGAGGCGGTCGCGCTCGCTTCGGAGCATGGCCTGTTGTTGGCCCACGACGCCGCCTACTCCGAGATCACCTACGACGGGTACGTGGCTCCGTCGGTGCTACAGGTGCCGGGGGCCAAGGACGTCGCGATCGAGTTCGGGTCGCTCTCGAAGTTCTACAACATGACCGGCTGGCGGATCGGGTGGGCCGTCGGGAGCGCGGAGGCTATCCGAGGCCTGTCGATCATCAAGACGAACCTGGACTCGGGTCAGTTCAACGCGATCCAGCTCGCCGGGGTCGCGGCGCTGGAGGGGCCGCAGGAACACCTCGACGGACTGCGCGAGATCTACCGGCGGCGGCGGGACCTGGTCGTCGGCACGCTGAACTCGCTCGGATGGTCGCTGGAGTCACCTCGCGGATCGATCTACGTGTGGGCGCCTACCCCCGGCGGAGAGAGCTCCACCGACTTCGCGGATCTGCTGCTCGAGCACGGGCTCTTCGTGGCTCCGGGCATCGGGTACGGGGCGAACGGCGAGGGATACGTGCGCTTCTCATTGACCGTTCCCGATGACCGTCTCGAGGAGGCGATGGAGCGCCTGACCAAGGCGCTCGGCTGATGCCCGAACGCCGGCGCGGGGAACACCGCTCCACCCAGCAGGAATCGCCGCTCTCGGCGACGTGGCGACCCGCTGTCACCGAGAAGGCCGTGCTGGTGGGCGCGGGACCGTCCATCACCGAGCGGGACCTCGACGAGTTGGCGGCGCTCGCGGACACGGCCGGGGCCGAGCCCGTCGCCCGGGTCGTCCAGCCCCGGGAGGCTCCGGACCCGGTGACGTACATCGGGAAGGGCAAGGTCCGCGAGATCCACGACACCGTCCACCGCAACGGGGCCGACGCCGTCATCTTCGATTCGGAGCTGAGCCCCGGGCAGCTCAGGAACCTCGAGGAGCGTCTGGGGTGCAAGGTTATCGATCGCACCGCCTTGATCCTGGATATCTTCGCCTTGCACGCTACGTCGCGAGAGGGGAAGACGCAGGTGGAGCTGGCTCAGCTGAACTACCTGGTGCCACGTCTGCGGGGGTGGGGGGAGGCCATGTCCCGGCTGGGAGGCGGCATCGGTACCCGCGGGCCGGGGGAGACCAAGCTCGAGACCGACCGGCAGCACATCCGGAGGCGGATCACCAAGTTGAAGCGAGAGATCGACGACCTGGCGC
This sequence comes from Actinomycetota bacterium, assembly GCA_040880465.1. Lineage (GTDB taxonomy): Bacteria > Actinomycetota > UBA4738 > UBA4738 > JBBDHU01 > JBBDIK01. Next base: position 45,280 of record JBBDIK010000002.1, read on the forward strand.
GCACCCGCCACGTGAAGCGTGCGTCCCGGGAGCGGTCGGGGATCCCGCAGGTGGCGATCGCCGGCTACACGAACTCGGGCAAGTCCACCCTGATGAACGCGCTCACCGATGCCCGTGTCTTGGTCGCCAACCAGCTCTTCGCAACCCTGGATCCGACCACGCGTCGCCTCTCCTTCCCCGGCGGGCGGGCTGCGACCTTGTCGGACACGGTCGGGTTCGTCGGCAAGTTGCCGCACGATCTGGTCGAGGCGTTCCGGTCGACCTTGGAGGAGGTCACGCTGGGGTCGCTGGTGTTGCACGTCGCCGACGCGGCGAACGACGCCGTCGAGGAACAGATCGCGGCGGTGCGGGAGGTCCTAGGCGACATCGGTGCGGGCGGCATCCCGGAGGTGCTTGCCCTGAACAAGGCAGATGTGGTTGATGCCGATCGACGCGCTGCACTCGGCCGCCGGTTCCCCGACGCTGTGATCGTCTCCGCGCGCATGGGTGAGGGTCTCGACGAGTTGGTCGCGGCGATCGAGCGGGATCTCCCCGCATTCCCGATCGAGGTGAACCTGCTCATCCCGTACGACCGCGAAGATCTGGTGGCGCTCCTGCATCGCGAAGCGGATGTCCTGAAGGTCGAACACGAGGCAGAGGGGACCCGGGTGCATGCCCGGGTCGGGGAGCGGGAGTTCAACGCGGTTCGGGACTTCCTGGCGACCGCCTAGAGCTTGCGGAGCACCGCCGTGACCTTGCCGGCGATCCGGCCCTCCGCCATCTCGAACGGTTCCATCGCCGGATTCTCGGGGACGAGCAGAACGCGGCCGTCCCGGCGACGCAGCCGCTTGACCGTCGCCTCGTCCTCGGCCGGGCCGGGCATCAGGGCAACCACGACGTCCCCATCCGCGGCGTCGTCCTGACGCCGAACGACAACGACGTCGCCATCGAAGATGCCGGCGTCGATCATCGAATCGCCGACGACTCCAAGTGCGAAGACCTCGGATCCGTCTGCGTACCCCTCGGGGACGGCGAGATAGTCCTCGATCGACTCGGTCGCGAGGATCGGCGCGCCGGCCGCGACCCGCCCGATCAGCGGAACCGTGACGGACCCCGGCGCCGGCTGCGATCCTGCGAGGGTGACGGCCCGCGGTTTGGTCGGGTCCCGAGTGATGAGCCCCTTGCGCTCAAGGTTGGCGAGCTGGCTGTGGACGGAAGAAGAAGACGTCAGGCCGACCGCATCGCCGATCTCTCGGACGGTCGGGGGGTACCCCCGATCGTGAACGGTCTCGCGGATGTACTCGATGATCCTGCGTTGCCTGCTGGTGAGGTCCTCCATGTCGTGTCCTCCTTCCAGGCACGGTAGCGGACTCGGCAGAGGAAATCAAACATATGTTCGATGAATCGCTTGACATCGAACAGATGTTCGTACAGCATTGGGTCATGAATCGAACAGGTGTTCGTCCCCAGTTCCGCCGCCGGCGGGCCGTTGCGGTCATGGTGCTCGCGGTGCTGATCCTGCCCGTGGCCCGGGCGGCCGCAGGCACGGGATCGGACCCCGGGGTCGAGCGCGCGGCCAGTACTCATCGGTACGTCGTGCAGCCGGGGGACACCCTCTGGGGCATCGCCGCACGTACCCACGACAACCCGCGATACGGGGTCGACGAGATCCTCCAGGAGAACGCCGGTATCGACCCGGGCGAGCTCCAGCCGGGTCAGATCCTCCTCATCCCGGGCTAGGCGCCGAGGCGATGCAGCATATTGACCTGGAACATGTCGTGGGGTAGCGTCCGCCCGACCACTAGATATGGTGGTGGAGGGCGGCGATGCGGTGCATCTGGTGTGACGTCGACGACGATCGAGTCGTCGATTCAAGGGTCGTGGAGCAGGGGCGGGCCGTCCGGCGCCGCCGCGAGTGCGGGGCGTGCGGTCGCCGCTTCACCACGTTCGAGAGGATCGACGATCTGGGTCTCATGGTCGTCAAGCGCGACGGGTCGAAGGAGCCGTTCGACCGCGAGAAGGTCGCTGCCGGCATCCGGAAGGCCACGAAGAACCGCCCGATCGACGAGGGCCAAGTGGATGTGGCTGTGGACCGCGTCGAGGAGCGTTTGCGCCGCAAGGGTCCCGAGGTCACGACCGATCAGGTCGGCGTGGAAGTGCTCGCCCGGTTGGCGAAACTGGACCAGGTCGCCTACATGCGCTTCGCGAGCGTCTACAAGGACTTCCAACAGCTCACCGACTTCGAACGCGAACTTGGGCTGCTCCAGAAGAAGGAATCGGCAGTCAAGCGCCCGATCGCGTGAGACACTATATGTAGTGGTAAGTGACAAGAAAAGCCACTACATATTCCCCGAAACCTCTTGACGCGACGTGGAGTCGGAGGCAGAATCACAAGGCCGTGATTCGCGCCTCCGGGCGCAGGGGATTAGCAAGCAGCAACAGCATGGACGTGCGTTCCCGAGGGAAGAGGGGGGTTTCTCAGTGGCGACGAAGCAATCCGATGTTCAGGCCAAGCACAGTGGGCTCACGTTCAAGCGCTACTTCACGAAGGACGGTGTGCATCCGTTCGATGAGGTGGAGTGGGAGACGCGCCACGCGATCATCCCGAATTACAAGGAGGGCGGGAACGCTTTCGAGCAACGGGACGTCGAGTTCCCTGTGTCCTGGTCCCAGAACGCTACGAACATCGTCGCCCAGAAGTACTTCCGCGGAACGCTCGGAACGCCACAGCGCGAGTCCAGCGTCCGCCAGCTCGTCAGCCGGGTGGTCGACACCATCAGGGGATGGGGGGTCAAGGACGGGTACTTCGACACCACCGAGGACGCGCAGATCTTCGCGGACGAGCTGTCGCATCTGCTGGTCAACCAGAAGGCCGCGTTCAACTCGCCGGTCTGGTTCAACGTGGGCGTGCCGGACACCCCGCAGCAGTGTTCGGCCTGCTTCATCCTGGCGGTCGACGACAAGATGAGCTCGATCCTGAACTGGTACGTCGAAGAAGGCACGATCTTCAAGGGCGGGTCCGGCTCCGGGATCAACCTGTCGACGATCCGCTCGTCGCGCGAGGCGCTCGCAGGCGGCGGGACCGCCTCGGGACCCGTGTCTTTCATGCGGGGCGCCGATGCCAGTGCCGGGACGATCAAATCCGGTGGCAAGACGCGCCGTGCGGCCAAGATGGTGATCCTCAACATCGATCACCCGGATATCCAGGAGTTCATCTGGTGTAAGGCCAACGAGGAGAAGAAGGCGCGCGCCCTGCAGGACGCCGGCTTCGACATGGACCTCGACGGCAAGGACTCTGCGTCGGTGCAGTACCAGAACGCCAATAACTCTGTCCGGGTTACCGACGAGTTCATGCAGGCGTTCCTCGAGGACCGTGACTGGTCGCTCAAGGCCGTGACGACCGGGGAGGCGGCCGAGACCGTCCGCGCGCGTGACCTGATGCGAGACGTGGCGCAGGCGGCATGGGAGTGCGCCGATCCGGGTATGCAGTACGACACCACGATCAACGAATGGCACACGTGCCCGGCGTCAGGCCGGATCAACGCGTCGAATCCCTGTGCCGAGTACATGAGCCTGGACAACTCTGCGTGCAACCTGGCGTCGCTCAACCTGCTCACGTTCGCCGACGCCGACGGGAACTTCGATGTCGCTTCTTTCAAGCGCGCGGTCGAGGTCGTCCTCACGGCGCAGGAGATCGTCGTGGGGAACTCGAGCTACCCGACCGAGCGGATCGGGCAGAACGCGGTGGCCTTCCGCCAGCTCGGGATCGGGTACGCGAACCTCGGAGCTTTGCTGATGGCCCGGGGGCTCCCGTATGACTCGGACGCCGGACGGGCATGGGCAGCGGCGATCACGGCCATCATGACTGGACACTCGTACGCGACCAGCGCGAACGTCGCCTCCAAGATGGGGCCGTTCGCCGGCTTCGCGCCGAACCGGGACGCGATGATAAGGGTCATGCGCAAACACCGGGCGGCGGTCGACGAGGTCGACCCGGAACTGGTGCCCGAGGCCATGCTGACGGCGGCCCGGGGCGTTTGGGACAACGCGGTCGCCGAGGGGGAGCAGCACGGCTACCGGAACGCCCAAGCCAGCGTCCTGGCTCCGACCGGAACGATCGGCCTGATGATGGACTGCGACACCACCGGCATCGAGCCGGACCTGGCGCTCGTCAAGACCAAGAAGCTGGTCGGCGGCGGCACGATGCAGATCGTCAACCAGACGGTTCCGCGGGCGCTGACCCGCCTCGGTTACGACCAGGAGCAGGCCGCGGATGTCGTGGCCTACATCGCGGAGCACAACTCGGTCTCCGGCGCTCCGCATCTCAAAGAGGAGCACTACCCGGTGTTCGACACGTCGATGGGCGAGCAGGCGATCCACTACATGGGCCACGTCCGCATGATGGGCGCGGTGCAACCGTTCATCTCGGGTGCCATCTCCAAGACGGTGAACATGCCGGAGGAGGCGACGGTCGAGGAGGTGGAGCAGTTGTTCGTCGAGGGGTGGAACCTCGGCCTGAAGGCGGTCGCGATCTACCGGAACAACTGCAAGGTCGCCCAGCCGCTGTCGGCGGACAAGAAGAAGACGGCGGCGGTCGACGAACCGAAGGCCCTGGCCCACCCGGTTCGCAAGCGGCTCCCGCTGTCACGGCCGGCTCGCACCACGTCCTTCCAGGTCGGTGAGGCTGAGGGCTACATCACCGCCGGAGAGTATCCGGACGACGGTATCGGTGAGCTGTTCCTGAAGGTTGCGAAGCAGGGCTCGACCCTGTCGGGGGTCATGGATGCGTTCGCGATCGCGGTCTCGATCGCCCTGCAGTACGGTGTTCCGCTCGAAACGTATGTCTCGAAATTCATCAACATGAAGTTCGAGCCGTCGGGGATGACGAACGACCCGGACATCCGGTTCGCGTCGTCGCTCGTCGACTACGTCTTCCGCCGGCTGGCGCTGGACTACCTGCCTCCGGAGACACGGGAGGCGCTCGGGATCAAGAGCATCGAGGAGAAGAACGCCACGATCGACGAGACCGCGGAGGAGTTCGGCGCAGCAGCACCGACAGCACCAGCAGGATCGGCGACGTTGCCGGCAGAGGCGCCCCCGGCCCGGGCGGACGCATCCGACCAGGTGGTCATCGATCTGGTGTCGAAGCCCGCAGAGAAGACCGACGCGCCGAGTCAGAAGGCGGTGGATGCTCCACTCTGCTACTCGTGCGGTGGAAAGATGCAGCCCGCAGGGTCGTGCTACGTCTGCACGGCGTGCGGCGCGACCAGCGGCTGCTCGTAGCGGAGGGCGTGTGATGAAGCCCGCGAGCCTGATCGCGGCGACCGTCCTCCGGGCGGGGGGGCGGCGGGTCAGACCTTCAGCCTCACGGTGGATGTCCCGAAGGGCTCGTGACCGTGCATGGGAGCGGTGACCGGCATCCATCACGTGCAGCTCGCGATGCCCGAGGGGCGCGAGGATGAAGCGGTCGCGTTCTACGAGGGGTTCTTGGGTCTTGCACAGGTTCCGAAGCCGGAGCCGCTTGCGGAGCGCGGGGGTCGCTGGTTCCGGTCCGGCGATGCCGAGGTGCACGTGGGCGTCGAACGCGAGTTCCGGCCTGCGCGCAAGGCCCACCCAGGCTTGCTGGTCGAGGGGCTCCCGCAGCTCCGGAGCCGACTTGCCGCCGCCGGGGTGGCGGTAGCCGAGGACGCGTCCCTGCCCGGCTTCGATCGCTGCTACGTCGAGGACCCGTTCGGGAATCGGATCGAACTGCTGGAGCCGCTGTCGACGAAGCCTCGATAGAATCTCGTTCCCGATGAAAGGCTTGAACATGTCCAAAGCCGCCGTGGCGGCGCTCGCACTCGCCCTTGCGCTCGCTGCCGTCGCGTGCTCGACCGCCGGGGGCGGAGGCGCGAACGGTTCGCCGGGGTCCGCCTCACCCGCGTTCGACTATCCCGAGACCGTCCTCGGACCCAAGCGGAACGGGCTGAATGGTTGGGTCCTCCTCGGCGAAGAGGTTTCGGTTCGCCTGCCGGTGGAAAAAAGCGCCGGACAGGACCTCCGGATGATCCAAGAGCCCGATCCGGAGGTCCTGGAGCCCACGATGCGCATGTTCGTGCCGTCCGGCCAGCCAGACATCGGGCACGAGGTTTGGCGGTACCGGGGGGTTGCCATCGGCGAGACCGAGGTTGCGGTCGAGTACCTCGTCGAGGCGAACGGTAAGAGAGACGTCACCGACGTCTATACCGTCACGATCCACGTCTGGGACGAGTAGTGGATCTGCCCGTGAAAGCGCTGCACCCGGCGGCCACGTTCCCGGCGCAAGCGCAGCCGGGCGACGTGGGGTTCGACCTCGCCGTCCTGGAGGCGGTCACGCTGCAGCCGGGGGAGCGCGCCGTGGTACCGACCGGGATCGCCGTCGCCATCCCCGAGGGATACGCGGGGCTCCTGCTGCCGCGTTCGGGACTGGCTTCCAAGCGTGGCCTGACCCTCGCGAATGCCCCCGGACTGATCGATTCCGGGTATCGCGGTGAGGTGCAGGTGGCCATCGTGAACCTCGACCCCTCCGCTGCAGTGGAGATCCGGGCGGGGGATCGTATCGCGCAGCTCGTCATCGTGGCGGTTCCGGAGGTGCGTGCATCGTGGGTGGACGAGCTCCCGGCGTCTGCCCGCGGGCAGGGAGGGTTCGGGTCGACCGGCGTCTGACCCCGCGGCCGGTTGAAGGGGCGCGCGGCACCCCCTAGACTCGGTTCCACGCACGCGGACGTGGCTCAGTTGGTAGAGCACCACCTTGCCAAGGTGGGGGTCGCGGGTTCGAATCCCGTCGTCCGCTCCAGAAGAACCGGCCGCGAGCCGGAGGTTCCCAGCGTCGGCGCACCCTGCATATAGACTTCCTCACCGGCGCGTTCGCGTGCCGATCCGGCGGGGTGGCCGAGTGGTTAGGCAGAGGCCTGCAAAGCCTCGTACACCGGTTCGATTCCGGTCCCCGCCTCGAGGGTGCGCAGGCAGCCACTAGACTGGCGGCGCACCATCCCCAGAAGGGCGGTTAGCTCAGGGGGAGAGCGCTTCCCTGACACGGAAGAGGTCACAGGTTCAAATCCTGTACCGCCCACCACACAAAAGCGCAGGTAGATGGCCCTTTTCGAGGACCTACTGAGCCAGCGTGAGGACCTGCGCCCCGGCCTCAGGCCGCCTGGGGGCCGCCGCTGCCTCTCGAAACGCCAAATCGAGGCCCTCGGCCGCAGCTTCGTCGAGCCCGTCAAAGAGATGCCCGTAGGTGTCCAGAGTCGTGCGGATTGAAGAGTGGCCGAGGCGCTCCTGGAGGACCTTGGGATGCACGCCCTGGGCGACCAGAAGCGCGGCGTGTGTGTGCCGAAGGTCGTGAATCCTCACCGCTGGCACGAACTCGGGGCTTCCATCCTTCCCTGCAATCCAATGACCGAATCCGGGAGCCTTTCGAGACGCTGCCTCTAGCGCCGGAATCCATGTCCGCCTGCGGAAAGCCGAGCGACGAAATGGGCCACCTTCTGGGGCTGTGAACACTAGGTCGTCACCTTCCGCTGGGTAGGCCGTGAGGTGCTCGTCGAGGGTGTCGCCCAGAGCGGCTGGGATAGACACCGTGCGGCGTGATGCCTTGGTCTTGGGCTGGCCGAAGCGGAGATGACCCCTGACCTCGTTGAGCGTCTCCTCGACCCGGACGGAGCGCCTCAAGAAGTCGATGCGCGACGTACGCAGGGCCGTCAGCTCGCCAATCCTGAGGCCCGTGTATGCGCCCGCCAGGACGAGCGCGCGATACCTGGGGTCGATGGAGTCAGCCAGAAGCGCGACCTGGGGGGAGGAGAGGAAGTGCATGTCGTGACTCTCGGAACGTGGAAGCGGAATCTTTCGACACGGGGAGCGAGGAATCATCCCCACGTCCACAGCTTCTTCGAGGACGGCAGCGAGGAGCTGATACGCCTTGCGGACGGTCGCGGGAGCCTTTCCTTGTGCGCTCAGTTTCGAGACCCACGCCTTGATTCCTGCAGAATCAATGGAGGCTAAGGGAGTTGAGCCGAACGCGGGAAGGACCATGTTTCGCATCACGGACTCGTCTCGTACTATCGTTGACTCTCGGCGTCCCACTTGGGTTTCTCCAACCTTGGCTTTCCACTCACGGAACGGGGTTCGCCCGAGCCGAGGGTCGGTCCACTCTCCGCGCAACTTCGCTCCTTCCACGGATGTAAGGAACCGTTTCGCGTCAATCTGTCGCGCGAACGTCTTTGAACGCTCCTTCCCGGCTGGGTCCCTGTAGCGAGCCTTGTAGCGACCTGGTCCGCGTTTCTGGATGTGGGCCATGACTACTTTCCTGCCTTCCCTTTGACGGGCTGACTTCGTCGCCAGCGGTTGAGCTTGTCGGTCGCCTTGCCTGCCGCCATTCCGGTTCCGAGAGGTTCGCCCTCCAAGAAGCCGAGAGGGCTTCGCGAGCGATGTACCCAGTCCCGAACCCGCCGTCGAGCTTGTTCCTTGGGCATATCAGTCGGGAGTACCCCTCGGTCCTGATAGGTCTCCGCCAGAAATGCGACGGGCCTAAGGCGTTGCCCTTTGGCTGACTGCACCTTGATGGCGTCGAGGTAGTCGCAAGCGACTTGGGCATAGAAGCTGTCGGGTTTCCCGCGACGCTCAGGGTTGGCGAGTCTCTCCTTGGCGTCGGGAAGGAAGAGACTGTCTCCGTACTTGTTCGCCCACTTCTCCCATTCCCGCGCTTCGGCGATGAACGCGGGAAGCTTGATGTCTCTCAAGACTTGAGTGGGTAGGCCGTGTGCCTTGAGACGCCCTGCTCGACGAATCTCGAGCCGGTCAACGACGAACCGACCGTTGGACTCGACTACCCATACGTCCACAAGCCAGCGACCTTGCAAACGCTGTTGGAACACAAGGTTCCCGCCCGCCTTGCCTCTGAGGCCAATCTTGTCTTTGCGCCGAGGTGACTTTTCCATGTCGCGAGAGTACCGCCGGGGTTCCAGCAAGTCAACAGTAGCCGAGGTGTTGAGTATTGAATGGACATGCACATCGAAACAAATCTAGAAATGGTTCCCGAGTTGTTCCATGCTCGGCTTCATGGCTAGAGACGATTTGGCGACACGACTTGAAGAGGCCGTTGACCGGGCTCGGGAACGGGACCGCGAGCTTCCCTCATTGGGGGTTGGGAGTTGACCCGCTTCGGTGGACACCTAAGCTCTTTCGGGCACATGCCTGA
>JBBDIK010000003.1:0-109836 GCA_040880465.1 Actinomycetota bacterium
CGGCCGACCACGACCCACACGTCGTGGTCGGCGCTCAGATCCTCGGCCAACTGCGTTAGCAGTTGGGCCGAGGCCGAGGCGTCAGGATGGAAGTACTGGTTGAGAACGAGGATCCGCATCGGCGACGTACCTCTCGTACCAGTCGATGGTCTTGCGAAGGCCTACCTCCAAGGGGACGTCGGCCCGGAAGCCGAACGCGGTCTCCGCCCGGGACGTATCGAGGTGTCGCCGGGGTTGCCCGTCCGGCCGGGACGCGTCCCAGGTGATCTCACCGCCGAAGCCGATCACCTGAGCGATCATCTCTGCGATGTCCTTGATCGAGACCTCGCGTCCGGATCCGAGATTCACCGGATCGGCTCCGTCGTACCGTTCCGTGGCCAGGCGGATACCGCGAGCCGCGTCGGTGACGAAGAGGAACTCACGGGTCGGCGTTCCCGTTCCCCAGCACACGACCCGCTCCTCGTCCCGGTGTATGGCCTCCGAGAACTTCCGGATGAGCGCCGGTACGACGTGGGACGTCACAGGATCGAAGTTGTCGGCAGGTCCGTAGAGGTTCGCCGGGAGGAGATAGATCGCGTTGAATCCGAATTCCTCCCGGTAGGCCTGTGCCTGGACCAGCAGCATCTTCTTCGCCAGTCCGTAAGGAGCGTTCGTCTCCTCGGGGTACCCGTCCCACAGGCTCTCTTCTCGGAACGGGGCCGGGGCGAACTTCGGATAGGAACACACCGTCCCGACGACGACGAGTTTCTCGACGCCGGCGAGGCGGGCCTGTTCCATCAGCTGGATGCCCATGACGGCGTTGTCGTAGAAGAAACTTCCGGGATGGGCCTGGTTGGCGCCGATCCCTCCGACGACCGCTGCCAGATGGACGATGATCTCCGGCCGGGAATCGGCCAGCACCCGCGTGATGTCCTCGATCCGCCGGAGGTCGTACTCCTGGCTCCGTGGCGAGAAGACGTCCGAGTACCCCGCGTTCGCGAACTCCGCGACCAAGTGGCGCCCCAGGAAGCCACTTCCGCCGGTCACCAGGAGGCGCGGGGAGGGGGACGTCATCGAACGTTCCCCGTCATGACCAGTCCACCTTGCTTCGCCACCGCTCCGGGTTGGTCGCGTACCATTCGATCGACCGGAGGAGGCCTTCCTCCCATGTCCAGCGGGGCTTCCAGCCCGTCTCCTGGTGGAGCTTCTCGTACCCGACCCGCAGTGCGACGACGTCGCTCTGTCCCGGACGGAACCTCGAAGGATCCGACACGATCTTCCGGTCGGCCCAGAAGCCATTCTCTTCCCCGAGACGCAGGATGGTGTTCGCCCAGTCGCCGATCGAGATGTTCTCTCCCTGTCCGTAGCAGTACACCTCTCCGGGGCGCCCCTTGAGCGCCACCGTGAGGTGGCCGAGGACGCCGTCCTCGCAGTAGCAGAAGTCGCGGAGGGTATCGAGTGCGCCGAGCTGGATCGCCTCCCGGGCAAGGGCCTGGGTGATGATGGTCCCCGTGACGTAGCGCGGGTTCTGACGGGGTCCGTAGTTGTTGAACATCCGGGTCACGATCGTCGGGAGCCCGTACGCATCGAAGAAGTTCAGCGTCACGAAGTCGGCTGCGACCTTGCTGGTCGCATAGATGCTCTTCGGGTTGAGCGGTGACCATTCGTGGAACATCGGCCGGCCGTGCTCATCGAAGCGATGCTGGTCGTTGATGGCTTCCGCGACGTTCCCGTATTCCTCCGACGTCCCCGCGGTGTCGAAGACGGTGATCTCCAGATCGAGATCGACGATGGCTTGCAGCAGGTTCAGTGTCCCGATGAAGTTCACGTTGGCGGTCTCGAACGGGCGGTCCCACGATTCACCGACGTGGGCCTGGGCCGCGAGATGGAAGACGAGGGGCTTCGTGCCTCGGAGGGCCGCGAAGACGGTCCGCACCGAGTGCATGTCGGTGATGTCGCCTTCATGGAGGGTGATCTGGTCGCGGAGGTGTTCGATGTTATTCAGGGACCCGCTCGACGTCGCCCGGACGAAGGCGTGGACATCCGCGCCGCCCCGCACACATGCTTCGGTCAGATGCGAGCCCATGAACCCGTCGGCGCCGGTGATGAGGCAGGTCTTCCCGGCGAGCTCCGTCGTCAGATCCCGATCGTCATTCCCCACGCCGTTCTCCTCCCGTCGTGGCGGGCGCGGTCCTCGCCTGCTCCCGCGCCAGATCCGCATCGACCATGATCCCGACCAGTTCCTCGAACGCCGTAGCGGCTGTCCATCCCAATCGATCGCGTGCCTTGGCCGGGTTCCCCCGGAGTTCGGCGATGTCGGTCGGTCGTTGCAGCCCGGGGTCGATCTCGACGAGCGGTTCCCAGTCCGGTATGCCCGCGTGGAGGAAGGCAGCCTCGACGAAATCACGAACGCTGTGGGTGACCCCCGTAGCGATCACGTAGTCCTCCGCCTCCTCCTGCTGCATCATCAGCCACATCGCCTCAACGTACTCGGGAGCGTACCCCCAGTCGCGCCGGACCTCGAGCGTACCCAAGGTGAGATGGTCCTGGAGTCCGAGCCGGACGCGCGCGACGCCGCGGGAGATCTTCCGGGTCACGAAGTCGGGGCCGCGCCGGGGTGACTCGTGGTTGAACAGGATCCCGCCGACCGCGAAGATCCCGTATGCCCGGCGGTAGGTCAACACGATCTGGTGGGCGAAGACCTTCGCGACGGCGTAGGGGTGAACCGGGGCGAACGGGGTGGCTTCGTCCTGCGGTGAGGTTGTCGCCTCGCCATACATCTCCGAACTCGACGCCTGGTAGATGCGGATCTCATCGCTGCGGCCGGACCGGCGGACGGCATCGAGCAGACGGAGCGCTCCGACCCCCGTGATGTCCGCCGCCCGTTCAGCCTGTTCCCAGGACCGGGACACCGACGAGTAGGCGCCCAGGTTGTAGACCTCGGTCGGCTGCGACTCGGCGAGGGCGGTCTCGAGGGAGGCCAGGTCACCCAGGTCGCCGCGTAGCGGCTCGGCGAACGGGAGTCGTTCCCGGAGCTGCTCCGCCGCATCGTCACCGCGAACGAGCCCGAATACCTCGTAGTCGCGGGCGTGCAGGAACTCAGCGAGGTAGCTCCCGTCTTGTCCGGTGATACCGGTGATGAGCGCTCTCGTCATGGTGTCAAGCCGATGATCGGAGGGTGCCGCCCGCGATCGATCCCGCCGCCGGCGGGTGAATCCTACCGAACGAGACCATCGTGTCCGTCAGGTACCTCGGCGGCTGGGGGTGCGAGAATTCCGGAGACGTTGCCCGATCCGCTCCGGGATGAGGGATTGGAGGAGGAACCGATAGCAGAGTGGATTCGCCGGAGACAACCGCAGGGCGGTGCGAAGCGCTCGGCGTGCAGATGCCCGGTCTTCGGTCAGGAGCGTCTTCCCGAGCGATGCGTAGTTCTTGGACAGCGTCCGGCGGTAGAGTCTGGGTTCCGCCGCCGGGAGGCGTTGGCAGCGTTCGAGGTCGCGGACCATCGAGCGCCAAAGCGTTGGGGTCCACACGGAGTAATTGCCGGGGTGTCGCCGGTACTCAGCCAGCAGCGCGGGAGTGAACGAAGCCTGGATCTCCTGCTCGGCGTCAGCGAGACGGAGGACGAGGTCGATGTCCGGCGCGGCCGTCGTTCGGCTCGGGAACCGGCGAAGGAGCGTGGTTCGATAGAGCGTTCCGGGGAGGGGCACAGCGCTCCAGAGAGCGAGCTTCTTCAGGAGCGGGTGGGTGATGATGCCCTCCTGAAGCCCTCCGCGATGGGTGCCATTGATGTGCCCCTCCGTCTCGCGCGGCATCCTCCTTCCCGCCCCGTCGATGATCCAGTGGTTGCTGAACGCCAGGCTGGCCTCGGGGAAGCGCTCGAGCGAGGCGGCGAGGGTTGTGACGCATTCCGGGAGCAGGCGATCGTCATCCGGCAGGTAGACCCAGAACTCCCCCATCGCGTGGTCCACGAGGAAGTTGATGTTCTCCTCCATCGTGATCTGATCGGCCTGGTGCTCGACCCGGATGTCGACGTCGGGGAACTTCTCTCGGGCGGCCGCGACCAGGGCATCGACCTGACGTGCGTACCGCGCGTCCGCGGAGTTGTCGGACACGAGGACCTCGAGGTTCGGATACCTCTGTGCCGCTGCACTCTCGAGCGACTCCTTCAGGTATCCGATCCGGTCGACGGTCGGGAGCGCGACGGTTGCCCGGGGGCGTGACATCGCGGCGAGCATAGCGTCCCGGCACGGCCGAGGCGGGGGGACGGTGCAATATGATGGCGCCTGACCGGCGGGCGCCGGAGCGTGGAGGACCCATGGGAGAGGCAACCTGGCGGGATCGGCGGGTCCTGGTCACTGGGGCGGCAGGACTCCTGGGCTCCAGCCTGACCCGGGAACTGCTCGATCTCGAAGCCGAGGTCGTCGTCGTCCTGCGTGACCGCGTCGCGTGGTCGGACCTGTTCAGGTCAGACGCCGCCGATCGGTGCGCGGTCACTTGGGCGGACATCACCGACATCGAGGCCATGACGCGGATCGTGAACGAGTTCGAGTGCACGTCGGTCTTCCACCTCGCTGCCCAGACGATCGTCGGCGTCGCGGTTCGTGATCCGGTCTCGACCTTCGAGAGCAACGTTCGGGGTACCTGGACCGTCCTCGAGGCTGCTCGACGTTCCGGTGGTGTCGAAGGTGTCGTGGTGACCTCCAGCGACAAGGCGTATGGACGGCATACCGATCTCCCGTACGTCGAGGCTTACTCGCTCGACGGCGCGGAGGTCTACGAAGCCGCGAAGGTCGCGACCGAAGCCGTTTGCCGCCCCTACGCGGTTTCGTATGGCTCGAAGATCGGCATCGCTCGGTGCGGGAACCTCTTCGGTCCCGGAGACCTGAACTGGAGCCGCCTCGTGCCCGGCACGATCCGCTCCGCGCTCCGGGGGGAAGCTCCGGTGATCCGAAGCGACGGGACTCCGGTGCGCGACTACGTGTACGTCAAGGACGCGGCGGCCGGCCTGATGGCGCTCTGGGAGGCCATCGCCGATGCCAGGCTCCCATCCGGCGACGCCGTGAATCTCAGTCGTGAGGAACCGATCACGGTCCTCCAGATGGTCGAGCGGGTGCTGCAGGCGAGCGAGCGTTCGGACCTCGAGCCGGTGGTGCTCGGCGGCGCGACCGACGAGATCCCAGAGCAGCTCCTGTCCAGCGCGAAGGCGCACGACGCGCTCGGCTGGCGGCCCGCGTGGGAACTCGATGACGCGCTGGCCGAGACCGTGGCCTGGTATCGGCAGTACCTCGGGGCATGATCGACGGCGTCGTCGTCAAGCCGTTGACGCAGATCCCGGACGAGCGGGGCAAGATCATGCACATGCTGCGCGCCGACGATCCCGAGTTCGATCGATTCGGGGAGATCTATTTCTCGATGGCCTATCCGAGGGTGGTGAAGGCCTGGCACATCCACGACGAGATGACCCTCAACTACGCGGTCGTCGTTGGGATGATCAAGCTCGTCCTCTACGACGATCGTGAGGGCTCGCCGACGCGGGGTGAGTTGATGGAGCTCTTCGTGGGCGAGCACAACTACTGCTTGGTCCGGGTTCCGCCGAAGGTCTGGAACGGTTTCAAGACCCTGAGCGAAGGCCCCGCGCTGGTCGCGAACTGCGCCACGCAGCCGCACCATCCGGACGAGATCCATCGCTTGGAGCCGACGTCGGACGCGATCCCATACGACTGGGCGCGCGTGGATGGCTGAGGGTCCCTGGCTCGTCATCGGGGCCACCGGACTCGTCGGATCGAACCTGATCCGGACGCTCACGGAACACGGGGTGACCGTGATCGGAACCGCGCGGCACCCTCTCGACGGTGAGATCGCACTCGACGTTACCGACGGGCAGCAGCTGAACGACTGCCTCCGCAGCGTCGCTCCGAAGGTCGTCGTCGACGCTGCCGGCGCGACCGCCGTGGATCGATGTGAGGAAGAGCCGGCGTGGGCCCGCGCGGTGAACGAGGTCGCTCCGCGCGCGATCGCGGACCTCCTTCCCGACGCGAGCACGCTCGTCTACCTCTCTACCGACTATGTGTTCGACGGGACCGGCGGTCCCTATCGCGAAGATGCGCCGACC
The DNA here is from genome assembly GCA_040880465.1 of Actinomycetota bacterium. GTDB lineage: Bacteria > Actinomycetota > UBA4738 > UBA4738 > JBBDHU01 > JBBDIK01. The sequence goes on from JBBDIK010000003.1 coordinate 6,095, forward strand.
GGGCCGGTGAACGAGTACGGGCGCAGCAAACTGGCCGGGGAGGACGCGGTCGCCGCCCATGGCCGCGCGCTCGTGGTGCGAACCACCGTCGTGTACGGGCGGGAGGTTCGCGACCCTGGGAAGAACTCGTTGTACCAGCTCGACCGGGCGCTGCGGGCGGGGGAAGCCTTCCGCGCGTCCATCGACGAGGTCGGGACGCCGACGTATGCTGCCGACCTCGCCGATGCGATCGTCGGGCTCGTGGAGTCCGGATCGCTCGGCACGTTCCACGTCGGAGGGGCAGACCTGGTGAGCCGGTTCGAGTACGCGCAGACCGCGGCCGACGTGCTCGGGCTGGACGCCGGCCTGATCGAGCCCGTCGAGAGCGCCCGCCTCGACCGTCCCGCGGCCCGGCCGCTGAAGCACGGGCTCATCTGTGAGGCGGCAGAGGCGGTGCTCGGGCGGCCGATGGTCGGTGTGCGTGAAGGGGTCGGCCGCGCCGGGGAGGAGCTCGGGTGGTGAGAGACGACCCCGACGCCCTTCGCGCCGAGATCCTCGACCTCGTACGCCGCTACTCGCGCGTCGCCCACGAGCGCCGTCCCTTCGAACCGGGAGACCCGGTCCCGATCTCGGGGCGTGTGTTCGACGAAGAGGAAGTCGTGGCTTTCATCGATGCCGGACTCGACTTCTGGCTGACCGCCGGCCCCGTCGCGGAAGCGTTCGAAGCGGAGCTGGCGCGGGTCTCCGGCGCGAAGCATGCCCTCATGACGAACTCGGGCTCCTCCGCCAACCTGCTCGCCGTCGCGACCCTCTGTTCGCAACGGTTGGAGGACGAGCAGTTACGCCCGGGCGACGAAGTGATCACCAACGCCGTTGGGTTCCCCACGACGGTAGCCCCGATGATCCAGCATGGGCTCGTGCCGGTGTATGTCGACGCGGAACTCGGGACGTACAACCCGACCGTGGAAGCGGTGGAGGCGGCGCTCTCGGACAAGACCCGGGCGATCATGATGGCCCACACGCTAGGCAACCCCTTCGATGCGAGCGCGATGGCGGCGATCGCGAAAGAGCGCGGCATCTTCCTGGTCGAGGACTGCTGCGACGCGCTCGGCGGTCGGCTCGCTGGGAAGCGCCTGGGAACGTACGGCGACTTGGCGACCTTGTCTTTTTACCCGGCGCACCAGATCACGACGGGGGAGGGCGGTGCGCTCCTCACGCGTTCCTCGAAGCTCAAGAAGTACGCGTCAGGTGTACGCGACTGGGGGCGCGATTGCTGGTGTGCACCGGGCGAGCAGAACACCTGCCGCAAGCGATTCGGGTGGAAGCTCGGTGATCTGCCGAAGGGATACGACCACAAGTATTCGTATACGGACCTCGGCTACAACATCAAAGGGGTTGAGGTCCAGGCGGCGGTCGGGCTCGTGCAGCTGGGCAAGCTGCCCGAGTTCGTGAAGATCCGGAAGCGGAACTTCGCCACGTTGCTGGAGGGACTCGCGGACCTCGAGGAACACCTCGTGCTTCCCCGGTCCATCGAAGGTGCGAAGCCCGCGTGGTTCGGATTCCCGATCACGGTCCGCGAGTCGTCGCCCGTCAGTCGCGATGAACTCGTGCGGGCCCTCGAGGACCGCGGGATCGCTACCCGGCCCCTGTTCGGTGGGAACCTCGTCCGCCAGCCGGGGTTCGCCGACGCGCCGCACCGCGTGGTCGGGGACCTCGCGAACGCGGACATCGTTCTCACGTCGAGCTTGTGGGTGGGGACCTACCCGGGGATCGATGAAGCGGCAGCGGATTCGGTCGTCGAGGCATTCCACGACATCCTGGCTCCCGCCTGAGTTAGGCCTTCGCCCAGGGGGCGGTCTCCTCATCCCAAAGCGATCGAAGGTACCGCAGGTCGCGCAGCGTGTCGGCGCACTGCCAGAACCCGTCGTGGCGGAAGGCCATCAGCTGATGCTCGTCGGCGAGGCGTTCGAGCGTGTCTGCCTCGAGGATCGTCGCGTCCTCCTCGATCATGTCCAGGACCGCGGGTTCGAACACCATGAACCCACCGTTGATCCAGCCCTCACCCATCTGCGGTTTCTCGGTGAAGGCGACCGTGTCGTCGTCATGGAACTCGATCCCGCCGAACCGCGACGGCGGGCGGACGGCGGTGATGGTCGCGAGCTTGCCGTGCGATCGATGGAACGCGAGCAGCTCGTTCGGATCCAGATCGGCGAGGCCGTCGCCGTAGGTGAGCATGAAGGTGCCATCGCGGAGGTAGTCGCCCATCCGCTTCACGCGGCCGCCGGTCGCCGTACCGTCACCGGTCTCGACCAGATGGACCGTCCAGTCCATGCGTTCCCCGCCGCGGGCCTCGACCGTGCCTTCACTGAGCGAAACCGTCATATCCCCGCCGAGTGCGATGTAGTCGTGGAAGTAGCGTTTGATGACTTCGCCCTTGTACCCGAGGGCGATGCAGAACGACGTGAAGCCGTGGCGGGCGTAGCCCTGCATGATGTGCCACAGGATGGGCCGGTCGCCGACATCGACCATCGGCTTCGGGATGACATCCGTTTCCTCGGCGAGCCGGGTGCCGAATCCCCCGGCGAGGATCGCGACCTGCACGTCAGCGGGCATGGGGCTGAGCATAGCCTTGTCGGGCGGGCGACGTTCCATTCACGCGGGGGCCTTCTCCGCGAAGAGGTTCCCGACGACCAGCACGTCCATGTTCGTCCGCAGGAAGCAGTCGACGGCCTCCTCGGGCGTGCAGCAGATCGGCTCGTTGTCGTTGAACGACGTGTTGACGAGCACCGGGACGCCGGTCCGTTCGCCGAACGCCTTGATGAGGTCGTAGTAGCGAGGGTTCTGATCGCGCCGGACGGTCTGCAATCGTCCGGTGCCGTCCACGTGGGTCGGGGCGGGGATCACGTCGAGTTTGTCGGGCAGCACGTTGTAGGTCATGAGCATGAACGGGGACGGATGATCCTGGTCGAAGTACTCGCCGGTCGCCTCCTCGAGCAACGACGGCGCGAACGGACGGAACGGCTCCCGGTGCTTGATCCGCGCGTTGAGGATGTCCTTCATCTCGGCGCGCCGCGGGTCGGCCAGGATGGAACGGTTCCCGAGCGCGCGGGGCCCGAACTCCATCCGGCCCTGGTACCACCCGACGATAGCTCCGGATGCCAGGCGGTCGGCGGTCCGTGCGATGGCTTCGTCATCGCCAAGCTCCTCGAATGGAACCTCCGCGCGCTTGAGGGCGGCACGGCCGTCGTCCTCCGAGTAAGCGGGACCCCAGTACGCGTGATCCATGACGAACCCGCGTGGGCGGCCGAGGACCGCGTTCTCGACGTGGTAGGCGGCGCCGACGCTCGTGCCGGCGTCGTTGGCCGCCGGCTGGATGTAGATCTTCTCGAACGGGGTCTCCTGCAGGATCAAGCCGTTCGCGACGCAGTTGAGGGCGACGCCGCCGGCCAGGCAGAGTTGTTTAGCGCCCGTCTTCGCATGCAGGCGGCGGAGCATCTCCAGCTCCACCTCTTCCAGCCGCTTCTGCATCGAGTGCGCGATGTCGTAGTGCCGGTCCTCGAGCGGCACCGAAGCATCGGCACGGGCGGGGCCGAGCAGCCGCTCCATCCCGGGGCCCCAGAGGGCGTCCATCTCGGGAGCACCGCCATCCCAGGTCATCGTCGTGCCGGTTTCCTGGTGACGGAAAGACTCGAGTCCCAGCCGGTACTCGAGTCCGCGATCCTGCAGGAGGATCTGCCGCATCTCGTCGAGGTAGGCCGGCGTCCCGTAGGAGGCGAGCCCCATGACCTTGTACTCGTCCCCGTACTTGGGGAACCCGAGGTACTGCGTGACCGCGGTGTAATAGATGCCGAGAGAGTGCGGGAACCCGACCTCGCCCATCAGACGCAGGTCGCCTCCTTCTCCGACACCCCAGCGGGCGGAGATCATGTCGCCCATCCCGTCGATCGAGAGGACGGCGGCCCGCTCGAAGGGGGAGACGAAGAAGGAGCTGGCGATGTGCGCGGTGTGATGTTCGGTGAAGTGGGTCTTCGCGCGGAGCTGGTTGCCGGGGATGCCGAGCTTCTCGGCGAACGTCTCCCGCGCTCTGAGCGTCTTCCGCAGGTTCGCGATCCGGTCCTTCGCCATCCGGCGACCCGCGGGGCTGCCGATGGCGAACGAGACCCTTCGCCGGAGGTTGGCTCTCGGGTTCTTCGACAAGGAGATGTGGTCGACGTCCCGTGGAGACAGACCGGCCTCGTCCAGGCAATACCGGATGGCGTTCGTCGGGAACGAGGTATCGTGCTTGACCCGGGAGAAGCGCTCCTCCTCGACGGCCGCGACGAGGGTCCCGTCGACGACGAGCGCCGCCGAGGCGTCGCCGTGGTACGCGTTGATGCCGAGGATGTTCATCTCGCAGATCCGTTCCGAGTCGTCGGGGTGGTCGGTGTTCTTGGACCGAGGCTGAGTCGCGGCTATCCTAGCGCGAGCGCGTCTCTGGACAGCGAGAACTTTCTGAAGATGCTGCGCGATACCGACGAGGGATGACTGTGGATAGCATGCTCGGTCGCCAGGGGGGGGCGGAAGATCCCGAGGCGGTGCTTGAGGCGCAATCACCGATCCGGTCTGGGGTGCTTTGGAACATCTCCGGACAGCTCCTGTCACGGGTCGGGGGGCTCCTCTTCGGCCTGGTGTTGGCGCGGATACTCGATCCCGAGTCCTTTGGACTCTTCGGGCTCGCCAACTCTTTGATCCTCATCGGGCTTGCCTTTAGCGATGTCGGGGTCGGCCAGGCGCTTATCCAACGTCAGAGGGACCTCAAGGAGAACGCGAGCGCGGCATTCTTCATGAATCTGCTCGCCGTTTCGCTGTTCGCACTCGCCATGGTGGCGATTTCGGGTTCGGTTGCTGACTTCTATGGCGAGGCGGTGGTTGCACCCTTGCTGATCACGATGGCAGTTGCCTTCTTCGCCCGAGGAGCGGTGGCCGTCCATGAATCTTGGCTGAAGAAGACGATGAGCTTCCGGAGATTGCAGTTGTGCAACCTCGCGAGTGTCGCGGTCTATGGGGTAACAGCGGTGGCGTTGGCGATCGCTGGAGCAGGACCGTGGGCGCTCGCGATCGGGGCGCTCGCGAGCGCCCTCGTGTATGCGACCTCAGTCGCGATCCTCAGTCACATGCCGTTGTCGATGCACCTCTACCGGGATCGCTGGCGGGGACTGTTCGCCTTCGGCGGCGTGCTGTTCCTCGCGACCATCGTGTGGGTACTCGTCACCAACGGTGACAACCTGGCGGTCGGCAAACTCCTCGGGCCGGCAGCGTTGGGGATGTACGTCGTGGCGTACAACTTCGGGGCGGTGCCCACGATCACGATCGGTGGCGCCGTTGCGCAGGTCCTCTACCCAGTCTTCGCGCGCGCACAAGACGATCTTGATGAGATCGTGAGGCTCTCGAACAAGGCCGTTCGGGCGTTGGCGCTAGTGACCATGCCCGTTGCTGTGGTCGCGCTGTTCATCGCTCGGGACCTGTTCGTAGCCGTGCTCGGCGAACAGTGGCGCGCTGCGGCGGCGCCATTCCAAGTATTCCTCGTGATGTTCTTGGCGTTCATGTTCGTGGCGCCGTTCCTCGTCGTCTATCTCGCCGTCAACAAGCCGGTCATCAATCTCATGTTCGCCTTGGGTACCGCTCCGTTCTTGGTTCTTGCCATCGCGGTCGGCTATCCATACGGGATCCTCGGCGTGGCCGTTGGAGTGAGTACCATGATGAGCGCCCACAACCTCGCCCACGTCGTGGTGGCGTCGCGTCTCTTGGGTGCCCGGGTTTCGTCGACCCTCCTCCAGATCCTGCCGGCGGCCGCCGCCTCCGCGGCAGCCCTGTTCGTCGGAGGACTCCTGTTCCTCTTGTCTCCGTCGGCCTTCCGCAGCATCATGGCGGCCGTTATCGTGATCCCGGTCGCGGCCGTGACCTTGCGGCTGGGCTTTCGTCCCGCGTGGGACGAAGGGATGACCGAGCTGCGACTGTTGCTGAGAAGGCGTACGGCGAAGGGATCTTCCCTGCCGACCGAGGAGGGGCGATCGCGTTGATGAGGGTTCGGGACGTGGTGGCCAGAGCGCCTGGAGCATCCTCTTCCCGACTTCATCATGTCCGACGTGGAGGGCGCCGGGGGCGAGGTCTTCCGCGGCGTCGAAGGATACACGCTGGCTGCCATCCGGCCATCATCTGCGAGATACATTCGCCCGACAGCGGTGAACGGCTCACGGAGCGATTCACGAACCTGGGCCACGGGTGTGACTGGCTCGACGACATGCATGTCGTTGCCTCACTAGATGGATGAGTGAAGCGCTGCTCCGGATCGCGCTCCTGCATGGGATGCGGCACGAACCCGCTGACGGGATCTGGAACAACTCTGGGCGGCTGGCCGAGGCCCTGCAGCGGAAGGGTCATGACGTAACGCGGGTCGAGGTCGCATGGAACACCCGTGGCTGGAAGCGGGCGCTCGGCGACCTCCGGCGCGATCTTTCGGGCGGATGTGACTGGGTCGTGCTGCCCTACACGCCGCTCCTCTGGTCTCGGCGTGGGTTCCCCTGGAGGGTCTACCTCGTGACGCGCGCGGTTCGAAGGTCGGGTGCCGGCCTTGTGGTTCACATCCACGATCCGCTCGTGTCGACGGGCCCGCGACTGATCGACCGGGTCCGAGCGGCGTTCCAAACGTTCGTGGTCCGGCGACTCAGCAGGAGTGCCCTTCGGCTGTTCGTCTCGATCCAGCCGGGATCGATCCCCTGGATGGACGGATCGCTGCGCGCGCGGACGGTCGTCGTGGTGACGGGGTCCGCGATCCCGACGGACGCAGGGCGCCACTCGGGGTGGGTTAAGGATCGGCTGCGCGTCGTCGTGTTCGGGGTGAGTCCTCGGCGAGAAGCGCAGGAGATGGGGGATGTGGCGACGGTGCTCCGGACGCTCAAGGAGGGCGGGGTGGCCGTGCACCTGACGCTGATCGGTGGAGGTGCGGACCGGGGGGCCGCGCTGCTCCGCGACGATCCGGGCGTGCGGGGGATCGAGATCGAGGATCGCGGGATCGCCTCGGAGCACGCGATCGACGAGGTACTGGCGGCGAGCGACGTCCTCCTCTTCGTCCGGACGGGCGTCTCGTCCCGGCGCTCGACCGTGATCGCGGGGATCGCCCATGGACTCCCGATCCTCGGATACGAGACCGCGGAGACCGGGCCACCGGTGACGGAAGCCGGGGTTGTCCTCGTTCCGGAGGGGAGTGCCAAGGATCTGGCGGACGCGACCCTCGGTCTTGCACGAGACCCCGCCTGGGCGGCTGCCCTCGGGGCGAGAAGCGTCGCGGCGGCCGAGGGGGCGTTCTCCTGGGACCGGATCGCTGGGGTCGTTCTCCGGGGGTTGGAAGAGGCCGACAGATAGAATCACCTCGTGGCCTCAGCGGTTCAGCGATTCAGGCGGGGGGCGGCGGCCAGATCACGCCGGCGACTTCCCCTGTCGAGGAAGAGGAACGTCCTCTTCCTCGTCGGCGTCGCCTGCCTCGCCATCCTGATGGGCGCTCTGGTCACCAACCAGGTTCCGATCCCCCTCGTCTCGTCCCTTCCGCCGGTTGCCCTGGTTGCGGTCGTCCTCGTCGTTGCGGCGATCCCACTCCTCATCACGCAGTGGCGGCTCACGCTCTTCGTTCTGCTCGCCTGGTTCATGGTCGAAGACCTCGTGCGCAAGTTCGCCGGGAACAACTTGGCGGCGTACGCCGTGAAGGACGTGATCTACGTCGTGCTGATCATCGGGCTGTTCGCGGATCCGGAGGTGCGCGGAAAATTCCGCGAGGTGACGGGGCGTGCGAGGATCGCGCTGTATGTCTTGATCCTGTGGGCTGCGATCCTGATGGTCCCGACCCTCTTCCAGGACTGGCGCCTCCCGATCGTGGCCTTCCGGCTCGACTTCGCCTACGTCCCCCTCGTGCTCGTGGGCGCCATGGTCGCCCGCGACCAGAAGGGCCTCTACTCGGTCCTCGCGTGGATCGCGATCCTCGGGGCGGGTGCTTCGATGCTGGGGATCATCCAGGCGGTGGTGGGGCCGGCATTCCTTGCGCCCGAGACGATCACACCGGGGCTCGACAACCTCGTCACCATCAGGGCTGTCTCCGGGGGTGGTGAGGTGTTCCGCCCCTCCGGTCCGTTCGTTGACCCCGGTCGATATGGCCAGGTCGCCTCTGCGACGATGGTGGCGGGGCTGGCAGCGAGCCTGCTCAAGCGAGGTCGCCGGAGGATCCCGGCGCTCGCGGCCGCCGGCATCTGCGCCGCGGGGGTGTGGGTATCGGCCGGCCGATCACCGCTGCTCGTGGCCATGGCCCTGATCCTGCTTGCGGCGATCGCTCCTGCCTGGTCTGAACACCGGCCGGGCTTCACCAGGATGGTTCCCCTGGCCGTGGTCGGGATGATCGTCGTGGTAACACTCTCGGTCCTGTACCCGCTGCTGCTGCCGAGCCGAGCGACGTACTACACGAGCACGTTGGACCCGCGCTCTACCCGGAGCGAGTGGTCCCGGCGATGGTCCGACTACACCGAGGACACGTTGGAAGGCATCGCCAACGGGGGTTTGCTCGGGCGAGGAACGGGTGAGGAATCGCTCGGTCGGCAATACCTTCTGGGGGGGGCCAACGCGTCGGCGGCCGGCCTGTACCAGGTCGAAGCCGGGTACGGGGCGGTGGCCGCGGAGTGGGGCGTCATCGGTCTTATCTTGTGGATCACCTGGATGGTCATGTGGTTCGCGCGAGGGTGGCGGAGCGTTCGTTCTTCGCGCGGCGGTCAGATCGGCGCGATGGCGTTGGTGTTATACGCCTGGACGTTCGTCTTGCTGGGATTCCAGTTCTTCGCCGGGATGCAGGTCTTCCAGAATTACCTGATCAACGCCTACTTCTGGCTGTTCTCGGGCGTCGTCTTCGCCGCCCCGGCCTTGGTCCGATCGTTGGCCTCGGAGCAGGTTGAGGACCCTGAGCCGCCCGCCCTCGTGAGCTGACGCAGGGATGTGCGGATTCGTCGGCTACGCGGGCCCTGAGATCTTCGACGGGGCGGATATGCGAGGCGGTGTCGCGTCTATCGACCACCGTGGACCGGATGCGGCAGGCATCCGGTTGCTCGAAGGGTCGGGTTCGCGGGCGGCGTTCGGGGCCGTGCGCCTTCGCATCATCGATCTGTCGCCGGAAGGCGATCAACCGATGGACAACGAGGACGGGTCGGTGTGGGTCGCGTTCAACGGTGAGCTCTACAACCATGCCGAACTTCGATCGCAGCTGCAGGCGGCGGGGCACACGTTCCGCTCGAAGACCGATACCGAGGTCCTCGTTCACGGGTACGAGGAGCATGCCGGCGCTCCCGAGGTGTTCCTCGAGCGCCTGCGCGGCATGTTCGCCATCGCCGTCTTCGACTCCCGTAGAGGGCGCTTGCTCTTGGCGCGCGACCGGCTGGGGATCAAGCCGCTGTACTGGACGGAGCTCGCCGGTGGCGGGGTCGGGTTCGGCTCCGAGATCCGGGCGTTGGCGAAGGCGCGATTCGTTTCCGCGCAGCCTGACGTTGACGCCGTCCGCGGATACCTGTTGCGCGGGGTCGTTCCGGGCCCGCAGACGATGTTCGCGGGAGTGTCCGAACTGGGACCCGGCGAGCTCCTGGAGTGGAGCGGATCCGGACTCGAGCGCCGGACGTGGTGGCGTCCGCACCTGGAGCCGGTGGGGCGCTCACCGGAAGAGGCGCAGGACGTCCTCCGGGAGGCCCTGCGGGATTCGGTTGCGCGCCATCTGATATCGGATCGACCCATCGGCGTGTTCCTTTCGAGCGGGGCCGACTCCGGTGCCATCGCGACCATCGCCGCAGATATCGGGACGATCCGCACGTTCACCGTGACGTTCCCGGACGAACACACGGACGAGGGCGATGCGGCCGCATCGCTCGCTCGGCACATCGGGGCAGACCACGAGCGCGTGCCCGTGACGACCGACTCGGTGGGGGAGTGGATCGGCGATGCGCTGTCGGACATGGATCAGCCGACGCACGACGGGATCAATTCCTGGCTCGTGTGTCGAGCTGCCCGATCGGCGGGATTGGTCGTCGCGCTCTCGGGGCTGGGTGGGGACGAGCTGTTCGGGGGCTATCAGACGTTCCGCCTGGTACCGAAGGTCGCGAAGATTCGGTGGGCCCTCGGTGTGGCTCCGACCGGGCTCCGAGCCGCGGCGGCGCGCTGGGCCGGTGTCCGGACCCCCGGCGGACGGGCGACCCGGGTCCTGGCCGCCGGCCCTGGCGTGGTGGGGGCCTACCGAGCCACTCGTGGGCTTTTCTCGCCGGCGGAGATCGTCGGCGGGTCCCCATGGCTCGACGGCGTTCCCCCAGGGGCCGACCCTCGCGACGCGGTCACCTTGCTCGAAACGACGCAGTACATGCGTGACCAACTCCTGCGCGATACCGACCAGATGTCGATGGCCCACTCCCTGGAGGTCCGCGTTCCTTTGCTCGATGACGAGGTCGTGCGGGTCGCCCTCTCCCTGCCGGCATCTGTCCGGACCGAGCCGGGAAAGGCGCTGCTGGTCCGCGCGTCCGGGTTGCAGCAGGTCCACGCCAAGCGCCCGTTCACGCTCCCGTTCGATCGCTGGCTCCTCGGGCCGCTCCAAGGGATGGTGCGGGAAGGGCTCCTTTCGGAAGCATTGCCGTTCGCGGACACGGTGCCGCGCGAGCTGCGGCGCCGCTTGTGGGAAACCCTGGCGACCGGTCGCGTCCACTGGTCGCGGCCATGGGCAGTGACGGTGCTTCGGCTGTGGCCGCGCGCCAACGGCTTGGACTGGTAGATGCGTATCCTGCTCGTCACCACCTCGTATCCTCCGTTCCTCGATGCCGGCGGCCCACCCGTGAAGGTCCGGGCGATCGCGGAGGGGATGGCAGAGCGAGGCAATCAGGTGACCGTCCTGACGGCCAATCACAACCGCGGTCAACGAAGGCACGTCGGTCGTGCCGGCGGCGTGGAGGTCATCTTCCTCCGGATCCTCCTCCGGTACCGCTCGATCCCGGTGACGTCCGGTGTCCGCGCGTTCGTCCGACGACACCTCCGGGACTTCGATGTCGTCCATATCTTCGGGATCTACGACACCGCGGGTCCGATCATCGCCCGGGCGGCCCGACGCCGGCGTATCCCCTACGTGGTCGAGCCTATGGGCATGTTCAAGCCGATCGTCCGGAGTTTCGCGAAGAAACGGATGTTCCATGCGGTCCTCGGCAGGTCCTTGCTTGCGAGGGCGGCGCGGGTGATCGCGACGGCGGAACAGGAACGCGAGGAGCTGATCGGAGGTGGGCTTCCGTCAGGGCGCGTCGTCGTCCGCAGGAACGGACTGGACCTCCTTCGATTCCGATCGCTCCCGGAACGCGGCGCGTTCCGATCGGCGTGGGGGTTGCCGGCGGATGACGCGATGACGTTGTTCCTCGGCCGCCTGGCGGTCAAGAAGCGCCCGGAGGTGCTGGTCGAGGCGTTCGCGCAGGCGGGGGCTCCCGGGTGGCTCGTGTTCGTCGGCCCGGACGAGGACGACTACTCGGAGCGACTCCGCGCGCTCGCGGTCCGGCGGGGCATCGGGGAACGCCTCGTCATCACCGGCCCGATCTTCGGCGAGCGGGAGAAACTCGCGGCGCTGGTCGACGCAGACGTCTTCGCGCTCCCATCGGAGAACGAGAACTTCGGGAACTCGATCGCCGAGGCGATCGCCTGTGGGGTGCCGGTGGTGATATCGGATCGATGCGGCATCGCGCCGTTCGTGGCCGACCGTGCGGGACTCGTCGAGCCGCTCGATGTCGGCTCGTTCGCCGATGGGCTGCGGAGGATCCATGCCGACGGCGACCTCCGCGCACGGTTCGCCGCAGCCGGGCCGGAGGTCGCGCGCGAACTGTCGTGGGACGAGCCGTTCGATGAGCAGGAAGCTCTGTACCGGGACATCATCGAACGCGGAGGCTGATCTTCAGGATCAGACGTCCGTCCCGCTGTAGAAGTTCTCGATGTCCCGCTCTTGCACGATCCGCATGAGTTCGCCCCGGTCGGTGAGCAAGAGGGTGAACGCATGCCCCATCTCCCGGGGAGCGGTCGTGAACTGCTGGCGGACCATCACGGCCCAGTCGACCGGTCCGCGCTTCGGGACCAGACCCCACGCCCACTGGAACATGAAGAGGGCGTTCCACACGATGAGGATCGCCAATCCGCCGACGATCACCGAACGCCACGCGCGCCGACGAGCCTCCCACGCGGTAGCGGCCAGCACGCTAGCTCCGATGACGAACCCCGGGGTGAAGAGCACGAAGAATCGGTTGCCGTACGAGGACACCTCGGACGACGCGATGGACGCGATGAAGTACAGCATGGCGACGAAGACGGCGAGCAGGCCCGCGGCGAGGCGCCGGTTCCCTCTTCGGAACATGATGACGAGCCCGGCGATCGCGAGACCGGCGATCGGTGTCCACGAGATGAGGCCGTGTTCGGCCCCGATCAAGACGCGGCGGATATCCGGCTGCAGGAAGCGCCATTCGGATACGTAGCCACTGTCGAAGGGCGAGCCGTGCACGATGGTCTTCCCGATCAGCTGGGGAAGCGCACCGAGGACGACACCACCGGCGAAGACCGCTCCGGCCCGCATCCGATCGCGAAGAACACCCCGGTCGAGTCCCAAGAGGGAGATCCCGGGGAGCGCGAACCAGGCGATGCCGACGGGATGCGTGATCACGAGGAGGCCGGCGATGACGCCCATGGCGAGCCACCGACCGAGCGTCCATCCGTCATCGCGGTTCCAGACGGTCAGCAGCGCCGCACCGATGGCCCCGGCCATCGCGGGCGGATGGAACGCGAGGAAGTATTGGTAGATGGGCAACGAGGATGCGAACCAGACCCCGATGGTGCCGAGCAGGGCGGGGATCCTTCCCGTGTTCCGGCGCGCGATCTGGAACGCAAGCAGCAGCCCGACGAACGTGTACACCGCGGTTCCCAGTGCCGTGAGCCACTTCGACGCGATGGTGTACCCGGTGGATCCCGGTGCCCGGGTCACCTGCGCGACGGCGAGCGAGAGGAGGAAGAACGGGAGCCACAGGACCGCGGCTCCGACGCTCCACTGGTTCTTGATGTGGCCGTCAGGTCCCTGCCAGTCGGGCTTCACCTGTCCATCGACCCAGACGTTTGACTCGAACACGAAGTCACCCTCCCGGTACTCGTTGGCGAACCGGAGATCGCCGTCGACGATGGGGGAGGCGAGCCATGCGTAGTAGCCGACGCCGTCCCCACGGAGGAACGGGGTGATCGCCGGAATCGTCAAGACGAAGATGATGGCCAGGATCGCTGCGGGGTGGGCTCGGAACCAGCCTCGAACGCCCCGTCGCCTGGTCGCGGCGACGGATGCGGGATCCGGTGTCATATCCCCAGGCGCACCCGCAGCAGGATCCAGAGCGCCTGAAGTCCGTCGGTCCAGTGGAGCTTCTTCCCTTCCTCCCGCGATCGCGCCTTGTAGTTGATCGGCACTTCATAGATCCGGTGTCCACCCTTGAGGAACTTCCCGGTCGCCTCCGCTTCGATGCCGAAGCCCTTCGACTTGATATCGAGGGATCGCCAGAGATCCGTCTTGGCCATCTTGAAGCATGTCTCGACATCGGTCAGCCATGCATCGAAGAGGAAGCTCGCCCAGAAGGTCACGAGCTTGTTCCCGAGCACGAACCAGAAGGAGAACGCGGTGTGCGCCCCGAACGATCGCGTGCCGTAGATGACGTCGGCCTCCCCGGCGAGCAGCGGCTTGAGCAGGTCGGCGTAGTCGGCGGGCTCGTATTCGAGGTCGGCGTCGAGGATCGTCAGGATCTCGCCGGTCGCCTCCTTGATCCCGGCCCACATCGCGGCACCCTTGCCCTGGTTCCGAGGGAGCCTGATCAACCGGATCGCACTGCTGTCGGCGAGGTCCTGGATCTCCTCGATGCAGCCGTCAGTCGAACCGTCATCGACCACCAGCAGCTCCACGTCGACCGGCAACTGTGTCTTCAGCATCCGCTCGACGGCTGCCCGCAGGGTCGGGCGCTCGTTGTAGACGGGCATCACGACGGTCAGGGTGAGGGTGAATGGCATGAGGCTCCTGCTCTCCCGGGGAAGTCCGAGGATGATATCCGCTGGGGGCTGGCCGGGCAACGAACCGTGCTCGCGATGTCGCCCGTCACTTGGGCGGCCTTGGTAGCCTGTGGCCCCGTGTGCGCGCGCCGAGATGAGGACCCGAGGGATCCCGAGACGGCGATCGCGACGCGAGATGCGGAAGTGAGTTTCCGGGCCCGCTACGGGGACGCGGTCATCTCCGACGACGCTCACTTCTACGCGATCGCAGCGTCGGGCAGCTTGACGCACGTGGACGCGTTCGAACGCTTCTGCAAGGACGCGGAGATCGGCCTCGTCCCCGAGTTGCCCGGCCCGGTGCGTGCTGAGGCGGTCGCAGCGTGCTATCGCGTCGAGGAGGCGCGGTATGACCCGGCGCTATTGCGAGGCGTGTGCCGCCGTGAACTCGAGGAGGCGGGGGTTTCCGTCCGGCTCGATACGAGTGCGGACCTGCACGCTTTGGAGGAGTTCGAGGTGCGCGTTCTCACGAGCTATTCGTCCCTGAACGAGCTCGTCTCCGTGTGGCGCATGCAGTTCGAGGTGTGCGAGATCCCCGTCGTGCGCCTCCCCGCTCCGTACGCGGGCAGGAGTGTCGTGGTCCTCGACGGTCCGTTCATGAGCTTCGACCCCATCGATCGTGGCCGCCACGCCCTGTACCACGTCGATCTGAGCATCCATCATCGATCGGTGGGGGACACCCCCTCGATCCCTCCGCACCTGGAGGCGGTACTCGATCGAGGCCCGCTCGATGCCTCATCCTTCAGCACGTTCGACCGCGTGCGAAAGGCAGGGCGCCACTTCTTCATCGAGTTCGATCCGGTCTACGATGGCTCGATGTTCGCCCTGCGTGCTGTCTTGCCCGACCTCGAGGCTACCGACGCGCGCCCGACCCTGATCGATTGGGTGGACGGCGAGACTCTCGTGGTGTTCTCGGGGAAGGTGGTTACTGCGGTGCAGGCCGCTGCCCGCATCACCGAACTCGTCGGTGAGCAGGGGCGCTCCTCAGTCACCTCCGAACGCTGGCCGAGACGTACCTCGGTTCGCCCGACCCGGATACGGCGGATACGTTCATGAGGGAGTCGGGGCTGGCGGTCGAGCAGCCGAGCCGAGGGCTGAAGCGGCTCGTCGGCGCGGCTGGCGCCGTGAAGGACCTCTACCTCTACGACGACCGAACCTTGCCCGCCCTGTGCCGCGACGCCGGATTCGCGACGGTCGAGTTGGTCGGGTTCCGGCAGGGCCGATGTCCGGACCTTGAAACGATCGAAACCCGGGACGGCAGCCTCTTCGTGGAGGCGTTCCCGACCTAGGGTGGGGGGTTCCTACCGGATCCATGGTAGAGGTCCCTACCCGTTTCTGGCGATTTCGTTCCAGAGGGTGTCCCCGCTATCGTGTGCTGATAGCGCCCATGGATCACCCCCTCAACACTCCTGAAGGGGACCGGTCGGAGACCGTGTTCCGCTGCGATTGCGGACGTGTTCACGACGTGCCCTTTCCCCAGGCCGGGAGCCCAGCAGAAGGCCCCTTGAGTCCCTTCCAGATGCGTGTCCTGAGCCTGGTCGCGCAGGGACAGACCGAACGGGAGATCTCCGACACCCTGGGAACGGGGTATCACCAGGTTCGCCACGCCGCCCGGGAGTCGATGGATCGACTGGGGGCCAGGACTCGTGCCGCGGCGGTCTTCAGAGCTGCTTCCCTCGGTTTCCTGCCCGCGTCGGGTCCCGAGTCCGCCCCGCCGCACGGGCCCTAGGTCCCGGAACCTCGCATCTGCGCATGAATCCGAACGTCGCCGTGCGCTTGAATGCCCCTGCACGATCGAGCAGCGCTGACCGAGGGGAGTCACCGTGGAAGCTGTCTTCGAACCAGGACCGGCAGAGCTGGATGCCCGCAAGCTGACCAGGCGAGCCGTCGTCGGCGCCACGATCGTGGGGGCCGGTGCGGCGATCGCGACGGCGATCTCGAAGGCCGCCGGTGACGTTCAGGTCGCTCCCCAGGGCTCGACTTCTGGTGCCGGGGTCATCGGTTCCGGATGCCAGCACGCGACGGTCCGCGCTGGCGTGTCGTTGTCTGAGGATGCCCTTGTTCTCTGCACGCTCCAGAGTCACCCCGGAGGCAAGGCGGCGATCCAGCACGTCGAGGTCGATGCTACGGACGACACGTTCACCGTGTTCCTCACCGGCGAGGTGTCCGGCGACACGAAGTTCGCCTGGTCACTCGTCTCTTGAAGGCCGCAGCGGTCCAACAGCCATAAAGGAGTCCGAACATGGCAATCGCACGCGTAGTGGCGAATACACCCGCACCTGCACGAGTGACGAATCAGTCATCGATATCGCTCTCTTGGCCCCAAACGACTACGAAAGGGAACCTGCTGATCGCGGTCCTTGGGATCAACCAGAATGCAACGAACATCACCGTGACCCAGGCTCCTACGGGGTGGACCTCGATCGAGCGCGTGTCGAATGCCTCTGCTGTTGCCCTGGAGATCTTCTATATCCCCAACTCGGATTCCCGGTCGGCCTCGACGCCGGAGCAATTCCAGTTTTCGGCTGCCGCCGACTGTGTCCTGGCCCTCTATGAGTACTCGGGGGCCGACCGATGGGCTCTCGACGTCAGGCGATCGTTCGCCGCCTCCGGGACCATTGCGGATACGCAGGCCGTAGCCTCGGTGCAGGCTGACGAGCTTTGGTTCGCCGCAGTTGCCAACGCTTCGACGAGCAACGCGGCCACCGGTTCCCAGTCGAACCCGCAGAACGGCTTCTCTCAGATATCGCAACTCACGACGACCAACGGAACACAGAAGAAGCGCGTTACGACGGGGTTCTACGAGAAGTCCGTCTCGGCAGTAGGCAGTGCGTACACGAGGGTGACCCTGAGTACCTCGAACGCTTATGCAGCGCAAGCGGTTACGTTTCGTGCGTACGACGTCACGCATATCCAGGGTCCGAACGACGATGCCCTGGCGTGGACCGGGCTGTGGGACACGCTGGAGAATCAGAAGTTCCCGACCATCGCCCGGGCCCGGGATGGCCTCGTCAGCGTGATGGACTTCGGGGCGAAGGGTGACGGCGACCTTCAGTTTACCGGAACGGACGACACACAGGCGATCCGCGACGCCGTCGCCTATGTACTCGCGAACGGCGGCACGGTGTGGTTCCCGCCGCCGAAGAACAAGTCCTACATGGTCGACGGCACCATCGACCTGTCAGGCACCGGCTCCGTCGTCCTGAGCGGGGCCGACGGGACGACGACGCCTGTGTCGCATTCTCGTGCGCCAGGCGCCGTGCTCAATGCGATCCGCAATGAATCCGGGCCAGTCTTCAAGGTGGACAGTAGCGATGGCATCAATGACTCGCGGACCGTCTTCCGGGACATTCATATCACCAACGTGAAGACCGTCGGCATCCAGCTCCGTGACACGGCTCAGCACGTGTTCCGCAACGTGGCGATCAATGCCCTCTATGGGGTTTCCGGAACGTGTGTGGAGATGACGAATGTCTTCTGGATCTGGTTCCAGGAATGTGCGTTCGTTGGTTTCGATCAGGTGACCCCGACCGTGAACCTCTTCGGAGACGTCGGGGCGCCGGATGGGGGCGTCGAGTCGTGCGGCTTCGTCCGGTTCGACCTCGTCACCTTCTCAGGTGGCGGTGTGAAGTACGTGCAGAAGCCTCCCGCCGTCGGGTTTGGGGATCCCGGGATGTTCGAGTTCATGCACTGCGTGCTGGAGAGTTCCAGATCGCCGATGCTCGAGCTGGACATGGTGGCGGGGCCGCAATTCCAGGAATGGGCGTTCCGCAGGCTCTATATGCAGAACGTTCAGAATGCCGACCCGGTCGCAGACCTGGGCGAGAAGGCACCACCGCTCATCCGCATGAACATGGGCTATTTCGGCAGTCTCCAGGCGGCGACGATCATCAATGCGCAGCCGGGGGGGAGCGGCACCCCGGGATCCCTCCCACCCGACCTCATCGAAGTGACCTCCGGGCGAGTCATCGGGATGCAGCTCTTCAACCCGCGGTTGCCTCGGCGGGTTGTCGATTCGAACGGGGTGTCGGTCGGCGGTGTCGTCATGTCTCACGACGATGGATTGGACTTCATCACGACCGTGGGAGGCGACTCTCCTCAGTTCACGGGGTTCTTCGATGAGGGCGGCCCCATCATCCGGCTCGGGAAGGGTGGGGAAGAGCACTACCGCGTCGGGCTCCACTACGACCAGATGCGTTTCGGTCCCGGCGGCAGTGTCGGTGGCTGGGACACCAACCTCTATCGGTTTACCGACAACGTTCTGCAGACTGACGATCAACTTCGGGCCGAGGATGGGATCAAGACCAAGACCACCAGCGGACCGGTCAGCGATGGGAGCTTTACGGCTGCTCCGCGCAACGGCACGATCGCGGTGGACGAGTCCGGCTCCAAGCTCTGGGTACGGGTCAACGACACCTGGAAGTCAGTGGATCTGACCTAAGGGGCCTCGGCGGCCGGATTGCCTACCTGAAAACGGGTAGTCGCGGGGCTGCCAGGCACGGGTCGTTTGACA
Source organism: Actinomycetota bacterium (assembly GCA_040880465.1). Classification (GTDB taxonomy): domain Bacteria; phylum Actinomycetota; class UBA4738; order UBA4738; family JBBDHU01; genus JBBDIK01. The sequence continues at coordinate 24,726 of JBBDIK010000003.1, forward strand.
GCCTTGCGCTGTGCCTAGTAGCTTTAGCGATTGCGGTTCGATTGGGCCGCAAGTTGCCGTGCCTATTCTCGACACCCAAGGGTGCAACTGCTGCGCGGGTTGCGTCCTGGGAGCCAGACCGGGAGGTCAGGCTTTTTGACGGGTCTCAAGAGGAAGACAGGAGTTCAGGCGAGAGTCCCATGCCTACGATCCAACAGCTTGTTCGGAACGGGCGCACGCGCCCGAAGAAGAAGACCAAGAGCCCCGCGCTCAAGGGATCCCCTCAGCGCCGGGGTGTCTGCACGCGTGTGTACACCGCGACCCCGAAGAAGCCGAACTCCGCACTCCGCAAGGTAGCCCGCGTCCGTCTGACGACGGGCGTCGAAGTCACCGCCTACATCCCCGGCGTCGGCCACAACCTCCAGGAGCACTCCATCGTCCTAGTGCGCGGTGGCCGGGTGAAGGACATGCCGGGTGTCCGCTACAAGATCGTGCGCGGCACGCTCGACACCGCTGGGGTCCGCGACCGCAAGCAGGCCCGCTCGCGCTACGGCGCCAAGAAGGGCGGCGAGTAACGATGCCACGGAAGGGACCTGCTCCGCGGCATGCGCTCCTGCCGGACCCGGTGTACCAGAACATCTTGGTCACCCAGTTGATCAACAAGGTGCTCCGCGACGGCAAGAAGAGCCTCGCGGAGCGTTCCGTCTACAAAGCTCTCGAGGTCATCAGCGAGCGCACCGCCAACGATCCCATCCTCACGCTGAAGAAGGCCGTCGAGAACACCCGGCCGATGCTCGAGGTCCGCTCCCGCCGCGTCGGCGGTGCCAGCTACCAGGTCCCGGTCGAGGTCCGTCCGAACCGGGGAACGACGCTCGCCCTGCGCTGGCTGGTCAGCTACTCGCGCCAGCGCAAGGAGCACTCCATGGCCGAGCGGCTCGTCGGCGAGATCACGGATGCCTCCATGGGTCAGGGTTCCGCGGTCAAGCGCCGCGAGGACATCCACAAGATGGCGGAGGCGAACAAGGCGTTCGCGCATTACCGATGGTGATCGACGAGAACATCCAGGCCGGACCGCAAGGTCCGGCCGCTCGTATGGGGGGTGCCTGATGGCGACCCCCGCGGAGGAACTTGACGTGGCCGAAGACGTCGAAGCAGTCGAAGAGGTCAAGCAGCCGCCCGGCAAGGGCAAGGGGCTCGTCGTACGCGAGTACCCGCTCGCCCGCACGCGCAACATCGGGATCATGGCCCACATCGACGCCGGCAAGACGACCACGACCGAGCGGATCCTCTACTACACCGGCAAGGCCTACAAGCTCGGCGAGGTTCACGAGGGCACTGCGCAGATGGACTGGATGATCCAGGAGCGTGAGCGCGGCATCACGATCACCTCCGCCGCCACGACGTGCGTGTGGAAGGACCACTGGATCAACATCATCGACACGCCCGGCCACGTGGACTTCACGGTCGAGGTCGAGCGTTCGCTGCGCGTACTGGACGGAGCGGTCGCGGTCTTCGATGCCGTCGCCGGTGTCGAGCCGCAATCCGAAACGGTATGGCGCCAGGCTGATCGATACGACGTTCCCCGGATCGCGTTCGTGAACAAGATGGATCGCACCGGTGCGAACTTCGAGCGCACGGTCGAGATGATGGTCGACCGGTTGCAGGCGAACCCGCTGATCGTGCAGCTCCCGTGGGGCTCGGAGGGCGACCTGCAGGGCGTCATCGACATCATCGAGATGAAGGGCCTGCACTGGACCGATGAGAAGGGCGAGGAGTGGGAGACCACGGATATCCCCGCGGAACTCGTCGACGCCGCGAAGCAGGCGCATCACGATCTCTTCGAGAAGCTCGCCGATCACGACGAGGCGCTCATGGACAAATTCGTCCACGAGGACGACCCGACGCCCGAGGAGTTCCGTCGCGCGATCCGCCGCGCGACCCTGGCAGGTGAGGGCGTACCGGTGCTGTGCGGCTCGGCGTTCAAGAACAAGGCGGTGCAGCCGCTGCTGGACGCGATCGTCGCGTTCCTTCCCTCGCCGCTGGACGTACCGCCGCTCGAGGGGCACCTCCCGCGCAACGAGGAGAAGCACGAGCTCCGCAAGCCCGAAGACACCGAACCGTTCGCGGCGCTGGCGTTCAAGATCATGACCGACCCCTACGTGGGAAAGCTCACCTACGCTCGCGTGTACTCGGGAACGCTGCAGAGCGGATCCCACATCTCCAACTCGACCAAAGACCGCAAGGAGCGTGTCGGCCGCGTCCTGCAGATGCATGCGAACCACCGCGAGGATCTCGATGCGGCGTACACCGGCGATATCGTGGCGCTCGTCGGGCTCAAACACACGCGTACCGGCGACACGTTGTGCGACCCGGCCAGGCCGGTGGTGCTCGAGTCGATCAGCTTCCCGACGCCGGTCATCTCGGTGGCGATCGAACCGAAGACCAAGGCCGACCAGGACAAACTGGGTGCGGCGATGGCCAAGCTTGCGGACGAGGACCCGACCTTCGTCGTGCGCTACGACGACGAGACCGGTCAGACGGTCATCTCCGGGATGGGCGAGCTGCACCTGGAGGTGCTGGTCGACCGCATGATCCGCGAGTTCAATGTCGAGGCGAACGTGGGCAAGCCCCAGGTCGCGTACCGCGAGACGATCCGCAAGCCGGTCCACAAGATCGAGGGCCGCTACGTCAAGCAGACCGGTGGCCGTGGCCAGTACGGTCACGTCTACATCGACCTCGAGCCGACGGGCCCCGGCGGCGGGTTCGAGTTCGTCGACAAGATCGTGGGTGGCTCGGTGCCGCGCGAGTACATCGGTGTGGTCGACGCCGGCATCATGGAGGCCTGCGAGTCGGGCGTGCTGGCCGGGTATCCGCTGGTCGATGTCCGCGCAACGCTGATCGACGGGTCCTACCACGACGTCGACTCGAACGAGATGGCGTTCAAGATCGCCGCGCAGATGGCGCTCAAGGACGCGGCGAAGAAGGCCAGTCCGGTGTTGCTGGAGCCGGTCATGGAGTTCGACGTGCTCACGCCCGAGGACTTCATGGGTGACGTGATGGGTGACGTCACCGCGCGCCGGGGCCGGATCGAGGAGATCGACGACCGTGGCGCGATGAAATCGATCCGCATGATCGTGCCGCTGGCCGAGCTGTTCGGCTACGCGACCGAGCTGCGCTCGCGGACGCAAGGACGTGCGTCACATTCGCCGATGCAACTGAAGGAGTACGCCGAGGTACCGAAGAACGTGTCCGAAGAGATCGTCGCGCGGGTGCGCGGGGAGTAAGAGGAGGAGACGACCGAGATGGCTAAGAAGAAGTTCGAGCGGACGAAGCCCCACGTGAACATCGGCACGATGGGCCACATCGACCACGGCAAGACCACGCTCACGGCGGCCATCACCAAGGTCCAGGCCGACAAGGGGATGGCCGACTTCACCCCCTTCGACGAGATCGACAAGGCCCCTGAGGAGAAGGAACGCGGCATCACGATCGCCATCGCCCACGTGGAGTATGAGACCGATGCCCGCCACTACGCCCACGTGGACATGCCCGGCCACGCCGACTACATCAAGAACATGATCACCGGCGCGGCCCAGGTCGACGGCGCCATCCTGGTGGTCAGCGCCGCTGACGGCCCGATGCCCCAGACCAGAGAGCACGTCCTTCTCGCCCGCCAGGTCGGGGTCCCCTACATCGTGGTTGCCCTGAACAAGTGCGACGCGGTCGATGACCCCGAACTGCTGGACCTGGTGGAGCTGGAGGTCCGCGAGCTGCTCACCTCCTACGAGTTCCCAGGAGACGATGTCCCGGTCGTCCAGGTTTCTGCCCTCAAGGCCCTCGAAGGAGACGCGGACTGGATCGCCAAGATCGACGAGCTGATGGCCGCCTGCGACGAGTCGATCCCCGAGCCCACCCGTGAGACCGACAAGCCGTTCCTGATGTCGATCGAAGACGTCTTTTCGATCACCGGAAGAGGCACCGTGGTCACGGGCCGCGTGGAGCAAGGGGTCTTGAAGAAGATGGAAGAGGTCGAGATCGTCGGGCTTCGGGACACCCAAAAGACCGTCGCCACCGACCTTGAGATGTTCCGAAAGCTCCTGGATGAAGTCCAGGCAGGCGATAACGTCGGGATCTTGCTCCGGGGCATCGACAAGGAGGACGTGCAGCGCGGCCAGGTGCTCGCCAAGCCAGGCTCGATCACCCCCCACACCGGCTTCGATGCCCAGACCTACGTCTTGTCGAAAGACGAGGGAGGACGCCACACCCCGCTGTTCACGGGCTATCAGCCCCAGTTCTACTTCCGCACCACCGACGTCACCGGAAAGATCGCCCTGCCCGAGGGCATCGAGATGGTCATGCCCGGGGACAACATCGAGATGAAGGTCGAACTCGAGAAGCCGATCGCCATGGAAGAGGGCCTGCGCTTCGCCATCCGCGAAGGTGGCCGCACCGTCGGCGCCGGCCGAGTCACGAAGATCACGAACTGACCGAGCGAGCGAGAGAAGAGAGAGAAGAGGAAGCGACGTGGCCGGCCCCAAGATCCGGATCAAGCTCCGCGCTTACGACCACCGCATGCTGGACACCGCGGCCCGCGACATCGTGGACCACGTGACCCGCACCGGTGCCAAAGTCGTCGGCCCGGTTCCGCTGCCCACCGAGCGTTCCATCTACACGGTCATCCGCTCTCCGCACAAGGATAAGGACTCACGCGAGCACTTCCAGATGCTGACGCACAAGCGCCTCATCGACATCGTGGACGCGACCTCCAAGACGGTCCAGGAACTCCAGCGCCTGAACCTGTCCGCCGGGGTCGACATCGAGATCAAGCTATGAGCGACGTCAAAGGCATCCTCGGAGAGAAGCTGGGCATGACCCAGATCTTCGACGACACGCGCGCGGTTCCGGTTACCGTGATCAAGGCGGGGCCCTGCTTCGTCGCCCAGGTCAAGACCCAGGCCACCGACGGGTACGAGGCCGTGCAGATCGCATTCGGCGACATCGCGGAGCGAAAGCTCACGAAGCCGGAGCAGGGTCACTTCGCGAAACACGGCGAGAAGCCCGCCCGGCACCTGGTCGAACTCCGGACCGATGACGCGTCCAGCTACGAGCCCGGCCAGGAGATAAAGGCGGACGTGTTCCAGGCGGGCGAGCGCACCGACGTGGTCGGCGTCTCCAAGGGCAAGGGGTTCGCCGGTCCGATGAAACGGCACGGATTCGCCGGTCTCGGCGCGAGTCACGGTGCCGAGAAGGTACACCGCTCGCCGGGGGCCATCGGCGCATGCGCGACGCCGTCGCGGGTCTTCAAGGGCATGAAGATGGCCGGCCAGATGGGCAACGAACGCGTCACGATCTTGAACCTCGAGGTTGTGCAAGCCGATCCCGAGCGCAACCTGCTCCTGCTCAAGGGTGCGATCCCCGGTCCGACGGGAACCCTCGTCATGGTTCGGAGTGCCGCAAAGATGCCCCTGAAGAAAGGGGGTGTCGCCTGATGGCCAAGGTCACCGTCGTGGACACCGCCGGCAAGAAGGTCGGCGAACGCGTGCTCCCCGCCGACCTCTTCGAAGCACCGATCAACGTCGGGCTCATGCACCAGGCGGTCGTGGCGGGTGCCGCGGCGATCCGCCGCGGGACGCACTCGACCAAGACACGCGCGGAGGTCTCTGGCGGCGGGCGCAAGCCCTGGCGTCAGAAGGGCACGGGCCGCGCGCGGCACGGTTCGACCCGGTCGCCCATCTGGAGCGGCGGTGGCGTGGCCCACGGGCCGAAGCCGCAGGACCATTCCAAGAGGATGAACAAGAAGATGAGGCGCAGTGCACTCCGATCCGCGCTCTCTGATGCGCTGGCGTCCGAGAAGCTCGCGATCGTCAAGGAGCTGACGTTCGACGCGCCGAAGTCCAAGGAGGCGCGCGGTGCGATCGAGGCGCTCGAGCTGCAGGGCAAGATCCTGCTGGTGCTCCCCGCGCCCGATGAGAACGTGGAGCTGTCGTTCCGGAATCTCCCCGACGTCCACGTCGCCTATGCACCGAGTCTTGCGGTCTGGGAGATCGTGAACGCCGACCGTGTCCTGCTGACCGCATCGGCGCTGGACGTGCTCGAGGGCAAAGCCGGGGATGCCGCATGAAGTCACCTCGCGATGTCATCATCCGACCGGTCGTGTCCGAGAAGTCCTACGCCGGGCTCGAACAGAACCGCTACACGTTCCTGGTGCACAAGGGCGCGAACAAGACCGAGATCAAGGAAGCCGTGCAGACGATCTGGAACGTGCAGGTCACCAGCGTGAACACGCAGAACCGCAAGGGCAAGGTCAAACGGCGCCGCTACGTGACGGGCAAGCGGCCGGATCAGAAGCGCGCCATCGTCACCCTCGCCGAGGGCGACGCCATCGAGATCTTCGAGGCGAAGTAGATGGGCATCCGCAAGTACAAGCCGACGACACCCGGACGCCGCGGCGCCAGCGTGTCGACCTTCGAGGAGATCACGCGCGACACGCCCGAGCGTTCGCTGGTCAAGAAAGGTCGCAAACGCGCCGGCCGCAACCACCAGGGCCGCATCACGACGCGCCACCAGGGGGGCGGCACCAAGCGGAGGTACCGTGTCATCGATTTCCGGCGCGAGAAGGACGGCGTGCCCGCGAAGGTCGCGCACATCGAGTACGACCCCAACCGAAGCGCGCGGATCGCCCTGCTGCACTATGCGGACGGCGCCAAGCGGTACATCCTCGCTCCGCAGGGTGTCGCGGTCGGTGACCAGCTGATGTCCGGGGAGAGCGCGGACATCCGTCCGGGGAACGCGCTGCCGCTCCGCAACATCCCGACGGGAACGGTCATCCACGCGGTGGAGCTGAAGCCGGGGGCCGGTGCCAAGATGGCCCGTTCCGCCGGTACGAGCGTGCAGCTGATGGCCAAGGAAGGGAAGTTCGTCACGCTGCGCCTGCCGTCGGGCGAGATGCGTTTGGTGTTCTCGACCTGCAAGGCGACGGTCGGCGTCGTCGGGAACCCGGAGCACGAGCTCATCCAGATCGGCAAAGCCGGCCGGAATCGCTGGAAGGGCAAGCGGCCGAGCGTTCGGGGTGTTGCCATGAACCCGGTCGACCACCCGCTCGGGGGCGGCGAGGGCAAGTCGTCCGGTGGTCGCCATCCGACGTCGCCGTGGGGCCAGAAGGAAGGCCGAACGCGCAAGAAGAACAAGGCTTCGAACAAGTACATCGTTCGTCGACGTGGGAAGCGGAGGGGTTCATGAGTCGATCGATCAAGAAGGGTCCGTTCGTCGACGAGCACCTCATGCGCAAGGTCGACGACGCGAACAAGCGGGGCGACAAGCGCGTCATCACGACCTGGTCGCGCCGATCCACGATCATCCCGGACATGGTCGGGCACACGATCGCGGTGCACGACGGCCGACGTCACGTCCCGATCTACATCTCGGAATCGATGGTCGGACACAAGCTCGGCGAATTCGCCCCGACACGGATCTTCCGGGCGCATTCCCGCAGCGAGAAGAGCACGACGGTCAGGTAAGGGATATGGAAGCCAAAGCGACGGCGAAGTACGTGCGGGTCAGTCCCCCGAAGATGCGGCGGGTGGCCGACCTGATCCGTGGTCAGCACGTGGAAGAAGCGCGGCGGATCCTGCGCTTCTCGCCGCTCGGCGCAACCGCCAACGTCGAGAAGGTGTTGAACTCGGCCGTTGCCAACGCGGAACAGCAGCCGGGAACCATCGCCGAGAACCTGTTCGTGAAAGCAGCCTGGGTCGACGAGGGTCCGACGCTCAAGCGCTTCCGTCCGCGTGCCTACGGCCGCGCGACCACCATCCTCAAGCGCACCTGCCACGTCACGCTCGTCTTGGCACCGATCGGAGAGGAAGCCGCCAGTGGGTCATAAGGTCAATCCGTACGGGTTCCGCCTCGGGGTCATCTACCCGTGGAAGTCGAACTGGTACGCCCGGAAGGACTACGCGACCTCGGTGCACGAGGATGTGCTGATCCGCAAGTACATCCGGGGAAAGCTGTCGCGCGCCGGGATATCGTCGATCGACATCGAGCGCAAGGGCGACCAGGTGTGGGTGTTCATCCGCACCGCCCGTCCGGGCATCGTCATCGGACGCAAGGGCGCCGAGGTCGAACGCATCCGAAAGGACGTCGAGCGGATCACGCAGAAGCGCGTCGACGTCAAGGTCGAGGACATGAACCAGGCCGCCAGCGAGTCGCGGCCCGAGACCGATGCCGCGCTCCTGGCACAGGGCGTCTCCGAGCAGCTCGCCGGACGTGTCTCGTTCCGCCGAGCGATGCGCCGGGCGGTCCAGACGGCGATGCGGTCCGGCGCCCTGGGCGTCCGCGTGCAGTGCGGTGGCCGCCTCGGCGGCGCCGAGATGTCCCGCCGCGAGTGGTACCGCGAGGGTCGGGTTCCGCTGCACACGCTGCGGGCCAAGATCGACTACGGCGCGGCGGAGGCGAAGACGACGTTCGGCGTCATCGGTGTGAAGGTGTGGGTCTACCACGGGGACGAGATCCCCAAGACCGAGCAGGAAACCGAACGCGCGCGCGCCCGGGCGCTGGCCGGCATGCCCGTCCAGGGCGCCGGCGGGGCGTCGACCGGCGCCCTCATCACGGACGAGAAGGATCTCGTGGATGCGGTGGTGGAAGAGGCGACCGTCGTCGCGGCCGAGGCAGCGGAAGAGACGGCGGCCTCGGCCGAACCGATGGCGTCCCCGGACGCTCCGGCCCCCGAGATCCCGGAACCAGCAGAGCCGGTCGTCGAGGCGGCAACCGATCCCGAGCCCTCGCCGGCTGTCGCGCCCGAGACGGAGGTCGCGCCGAAGCCCGCGACCCCTGAAGGCGGTGATGTCTGATGCTCGCCCCGAAGAAGATCAAGCACCGCAAGCAGCACCGGGGCCGGATGCGCGGCATGGCCAAGGGCGGGACCGAAGTGCACTTCGGGGACTACGGTCTGCTCGCGCTCGAGCCCGCCTGGATCAGCAATCGCCAGATCGAGTCGGCCCGTGTCGCGATCACCCGGCACATCCGCCGTGGCGGAAAGGTCTGGATCAACATCTTCCCGGACAAGCCGGTGACCAAGAAGCCCGCCGAGACCCGCATGGGGTCCGGAAAGGGCAACCCCGAGGGATGGGTCGCGGTCGTCAAGCCCGGCCGCGTGATGTTCGAGCTGTCGGGGGTGCCCGAGGACGTCGCGCGGGCGGCGATGCTGCGCGCCGCGCACAAGTTGCCGATTAAGTGCAAGTTCGTGACCAGGGTCGGAGGCAGTGAGTAGATGGCCAAGAACAAGGAACTCCGCGAGCTGCCGGATCTCGAGTTGCTGTCGCGCCTCGAGTCTGGCAAGGAGGAGCTGTTCAACCTGCGTTTCCAGCTCGCCACCGGCCAGCTGGACAACTCTGCCCGGATCAAGCAGGTGCGGCACGACATCGCCCGCATCCTGACCGTGCTCCGTGAGCGCGAGATCGAGCGCGCGGAGGAGCTCGCTGCGGTGGGCGCCGATGCGTCCGGCGGCGAGGCGGATGACGGAGGGACCGAGACATGAGCGACACCGAGACCCAGGCGAAGTCCAGAGGCGCGCGCAAGGTGCGGCAGGGGCTGGTCGTGTCCGACACGATGGACAAGACTGTGCTCGTCCGGATCGAGCAGAAGAAGCGCCACCCGGTCTACGGAAAGATCGTGCGGAAGCGTTCGAAGCTCGCGGCCCACGACGAGACGAACGAGGCGCATGTGGGCGACACCGTCCGCGTGATGGAGACCCGCCCGCTGTCCAAGACCAAGCGGTGGCGGGTCATCGAGATCGTGGAGCGGGCGAAGTGATCCAGCAGGAGACGCGCTGCAAGGTGGCGGACAACTCGGGCGCCCGAGAGGTGCTCTGCATCCGCGTGCTCGGCGGGTCGGCTCGCCGCTATGCGGGGATCGGCGATGTCATCGTCGGTTCGGTCAAGGACGCCCTTCCGGGCGCCGGGGTCAAGAAGGGCGAGGTCGTCAAGGCGGTCGTGGTGCGCACCGCCAAGGAGCGGCGCCGGCCCGATGGGTCCTATATCCGCTTCGACGACAACGCGGTCGTGCTGATCAACGAACAGCGCAACCCACGCGGGACGCGCATCTTCGGACCGGTGGCGCGTGAGCTGCGCGACAAGCGGTTCATGAAGATCATCTCGCTCGCGCCGGAGGTGCTCTAGATGACGAAGGGCATCAAGAAGGATGACCAGGTCATGGTGATCGCCGGCAAGGACAAGGGCCACGTCGGCCGCGTGATCAACGTGCAGCCGGACAAGGGCCGGTTGATGGTCGACGGCGCCGCGCGTGCCAAGCGGCATGAGCGCGTCGGCGGCAAGCGCGCCAAGGGCAGCGGGCAGCAGATCCAGCAGGGCGGCATCGTGGACATCGAGCTGTTCATCGACGTGTCGAACGTCCAGCTCGTCTGCCCTTCGTGCGGCAAGCCGACGCGGATCGGGCACGAGGGCGAGGGCAAGGAGCGTTCGCGCATCTGCCGGAAGTGCGGGGCGTCGGTATGAGTGTGACGCTGACCCCTCGCCTGCGTGACCGGTACCGCGCTGAGATCCGCCCGGCCTTGCTCGCCGAGGGCGGGTATCGCAACCTGATGGAGGTTCCCAGCCTCGAGAAGATCGTCGTGAACATGGGTGTGGGTGACGCGCTCAAGGACGGCAAGGCGCTCGACGCGGCCATCGACGACCTGACCGTGATCACCGGCCAGAAGCCGTTGATCACCCGGGCACGCAAGTCCATCGCCGGGTTCAAGCTCCGCGAAGGACAGGCGATCGGCGCGAAGGTCACGTTGCGCGGAGCGCGGATGTGGGAGTTCCTGGATCGGCTCGTGACGACCGCGTTGCCGCGGATCCGTGACTTCCGCGGATTGTCGCTCCGGGCGTTCGATAGGCGGGGCAACTACACCATCGGGGTCACCGAGCAGCTGATCTTCCCCGAGATCGACTACGACAAGGTGGTCCAGGTTCGCGGGATGGACATCACGATCGTGACGACGGCGACGAACGACGAGCAGGGTGAGGCGCTGCTCCGGGCGCTCGGCGTGCCGTTGAAGGAGCAGCGCGAAGCGGCCGAGGCCGCGGTCTGAGGGAGCAAACATGGCGAAGAAAGCGTTGGTGAATAAGCAGCAGGGCAAGCCGAAGTTCGGCGTGCAGGCCTACACGCGCTGTGCCCGATGCGGGCGTGCCCGGGCGGTGTTCCGCAAGTTCATGTTGTGCCGGATCTGTTTCCGCGAGCTGGCGCACGCCGGCGAGCTTCCGGGGGTGACGAAGGCGTCATGGTGATGGTGCGGACGAACGTCACGGACCCGGTCGCGGACCTGATCACCAGGATCCGCAACGCGAACCTGGCGTACAAGGAGGACACGATCGCCGCGGCCTCCAAGCTGAACGACGCGATCCTCGCCCTCCTGCGCGAGGAGGGCTACATCGCCTCGTTCGCGCGCGAGGGCGATGGCGTGGAGCAAGGCATCCGCATCCAGCTCAAGTACGGCAAGGACCGTGAGCGAACCATCACGGGCTTGCGCCGCATCTCGAAGCCGGGGCGGCGCATCTACGCGAAGCGAGGCAAGCTTCCACGGGTCCTCGGCGGCCTCGGCGTCGCCATCATCTCCACGTCGCAGGGTGTGATGACCGACCGCGAGGCATCGCGCAAGGGCATCGGCGGCGAAGTCCTGGCCTACGTCTGGTAACGAGAGGGAGTCATGAGTCGGATCGGCAAGCAGCCCATCGAGATCCCCAGTGGGGTCGAGGTCACGATCGACGGTCCGGCCGTCGCCGTGAAGGGTCCGCGCGGGGAGCTGCGGCAGAGGTTCAACCCCGAGATGAAGATCGTGCAGGAGGACGGCACGATCATCGTCGCGCGCCCGAACGACGAGGCGTTCAACCGGAGTCTCCACGGCCTGACCCGCAGCTTGATCGCGAACATGATCGAGGGCGTGACGAAGGGGTTCGAGAAGCACCTCGACATCGTCGGCGTCGGCTACCGCGCTGCGCTGAAGGGCAAGGACATCGAGCTCCAGGTGGGATACTCGCACCCGGTCCTCGTGGCGGCTCCCGAGGGCGTGGAGTTCGAGGTTCCCCAACCGACCCGCATCACGATCCGCGGCAACGACAAGCAGGCGGTCGGAGAGATCGCCGCGAACATCCGCAAGGTGCGCAAGCCCGAGCCCTACAAGGGCAAGGGCATCCGCTACGAAGGCGAGTACGTGCGCAAGAAGGCCGGCAAGGCAGCGAAGGCGACGGTGTGATGGATACGAAGCAGAAGCACGAGGCGAAGGTGCGACGGCACCGGCGGGTCCGCAGGAAGGTCAACGGAACGGCGGAGCGTCCGCGCTTGGCCGTGTTCCGTTCGAACCGGCACGTGTACGCGCAGCTGATCGACGACGTCCAGTCTCGCACCGTAGCTTCGGCTTCGGACCGCGAGACGGGCGCCGCCGGCGCCAAAACCGACCGCGCGACCGCCGTCGGCAAGCTGATCGCCGAACGCGCGAAGGCGGCCGGCGTGACCGCGGTCGTGTTCGACCGCGGCGGCCGTCTCTACCACGGCCGCGTCGCGGCCGTGGCCAAGGGAGCCATCGAGGGAGGCCTGAAGATCTGATGCGTCGCTACGACTCGCAGGACAACAAGAGCCCGTACGAGGAGCGTGTGGTCACGATCAACCGCGTGTCGAAGGTGGTCAAGGGTGGCCGCCGGTTCTCGTTCGCGGCGCTGGTGGTCGTGGGCGACGGCGCGGGCCGGGTCGGGGTCGGGTACGGCAAAGCCAAGGAGGTCCCCGCTGCGATCGCCAAGGGTGTGGAAGTGGCCAAGAAGAAGATGTTCAACGTGCCGCTGATGGGCAAGACGATCCCGCACCAGGTAACGGGCGAGGACGGCGCGGGTGTCGTGCTCCTCAAGCCGGCTGCGCCCGGGACCGGCGTCATCGCCGGGGGTCCGGTGCGGGCCGTCGTCGAGTGCGCCGGTATCGAGGACATCCTTTCCAAGTCACTCGGGTCCGGGAACGCGATCAACATCGTGCATGCAACGGTGGCCGGTCTGAAGATGCTCAAGCGTCCCGAGCAGATCGCAAGGCTGCGCGGGCGCGAGTTGCACCAGGTCGCGCCGCGGCCGATGCTCGAGGCCGTGGCCGCCGCCGACGCGCGTATCCAGGCCAAGCGCGCGGCCGACTGGGGGGTGGAGGGTGATGGCCAAGAAACTTAGGGTCACCCAGCGCCGGAGCGTCATCCACCGCCCGAAGGATCAGAAGGCGACCGTGCGCCGCCTCGGCTTGCATCGCATCAACGACTCGGTGCTCAAAGACGACCGCCCGGAGATCCGCGGCATGATCTTCAAGGTTCGCCATCTCGTCGACGTCGAGGAGGTGGACGCGTGAAGCTGCATCACCTGAAGCCGGTACCGGGCTCCATGAAAGACAAGACCCGTGTGGGGCGTGGCCGTGCTGGTGCGCGCGGCAAGACGGCCGGACGTGGAACGAAGGGCACCGGTGCGCGCAAGTCGATGCGGGCCGGGTTCGAGGGTGGCCAGATGCCGCTGATCCGGCGCGTTCCGAAGCGGCCGGGATTCACGAATCCGAACCGGGTCGAGTACGCGGTCGTGAATGTCGAAGCCTTGGCGAAGACGTTCGGATCGGGCGAAGCGGACCCGGCGGCCATGGTCGCGAAAGGTCTGGCCCGCAAGGGCAAGCGTGTGAAGGTGCTTGCCCGGGGCGACCTCACGGAAGCCCTCACGGTCCGCGCGCACGCGTTCTCGGCGGCGGCGAAGGCCAAGATCGAGGACGCGGGTGGCCGGGCCGAAGTCATCTCGTAGCGACGGAACGCCCGGGGAGACGGGCGGACCGCGGGCAGTAGGATAGGGGACGCCGTGCTCAGGGCCTTCGTCAACGCATTCAGGATCCCGGACCTCCGGAACAAGATCCTGTTCACCCTGCTCATGATCGCCATCTATCGGTTCGGCGCCCATGTGCCGGTGCCGGTCATCGACCTGTCGATCGTGCAGGATTCGCTGAAGGGGCAGCAAGGCGTCCTCGCGCTGCTGAACCTGTTCTCCGGCGGCGCCCTGGCGAACATGGCCGTATTCGCGCTGGGCATCATGCCCTACATCACCAGCTCGATCATCATGCAGCTGCTCAGTGTCGTGATCCCGAAGCTCGAGCAATGGCGGAAGCAGGGAGAGACCGGCCAGAAGAAGATCACCCAATGGACGCGCTACCTGACGGTGATGCTCGCGCTCCTGCAATCCACTGGCATCGCCTTCGCGCTGCACAACGGGCAGTTCGGCATCGCCGATCCCTTCCCGCCCGGATCCTTCACGCCACCGAACGTCGCGCTGATCGTGCTGACGCTCACCGCGGGAACGGCGCTCATCATGTGGATGGGTGAGTTGATCACCCAACGCGGCATCGGCAACGGGATGTCGATCCTGATCTTCACGAGCGTCATCTCGAGCCTGCCGTCCTTCGGGGTCACGATCTACAAGACGGCCGGGGGACTGAAGCTCGGCATGTTCGTCGGGATCATGATCCTGGTGATCGTCGCGGTCGTCTTCATGCAGCAGGGTCAGCGACGGATCCCCGTCCAGTACGCCAAGCGGGTCGTGGGGCGCAAGATGACCGCAGGCCAGAGCACCTATATCCCGCTGCAGGTGAACCAGGCGGGCGTTATCCCGATCATCTTCGCGTCGTCGGTCATGTATTTCCCGGCCATGATCGCTAACACCGTGCAGTCGGAGTGGTTGCAGGGCCTGGTGAACGGCTTCCTCAACCCGAGCGGGATCTCGTACAACCTCGTGCTGGCGACCCTGATCGTCTTCTTCTCGTACTTCTACACGGCCGTCGTGTTCAACCCGGTCGAGACGGCGGACAACATCCGCAAGTACGGGGGTTTCATCCCCGGGATCCGTCCCGGCGCACCGACGTCGAAGTACCTCAACGACGTCCTCGTGCGCATCACGCTCCCGGGCTCGATCTTCCTGGCGGCCATCGCGATCTTGCCCTCGCTCCTGCTGGCCGTCTGGGGCGTGCAGGACGTCTTCGGCGGAACCTCGATCCTGATCACGGTCGGTGTCGCCCTCGAGACCATGAAGCAGATCGAGTCACAGCTGCTGATGCGGCACTACGAAGGGTTCTTGAGCTAGCCATGCGCCTCGTCCTCTTGGGGCCTCCAGGAGCAGGGAAGGGCACGCAGGCCCATCGCCTGTCCGAACGCCATCGGAACCCCCTGGTCTCGACCGGCGACCTGTTCCGGGAGGCGGTCCGGGACGACACCCCCATCGGCCTGCTCGCGGTCGAACACATGGAGCGCGGCGAACTCGTCCCCGATGACGTCGTCCTGATGGTCCTGATGAAGCGCCTAGGCGAACCCGACACCGACGAGGGGTTCATCCTCGACGGATTCCCACGGACGCTGGCCCAGGCGGAGGCATTGGACAAGGCGCTGGCCGATCAGGGCCGGCCGCTGAACGGCGTCCTGAGGTTCGTCCTCGATGACGAGGTGGTCGTCAAGCGGCTGGCGGCACGGCGAACCTGCACGTGGTGCCAGCGAACGTACAACCTCGAGATGAAGCCGCCGCGCCACGACATGGTGTGCGACGTCGACGGATCGCCGTTGACGCAGCGTCCGGACGACGAGGAATCGGTCATCCGCCACCGGCTTGAGGTATTCCACCGGGACACTGACCACCTGGCCACGTACTACACAGGCTTCGGGATCTTGCGGGAGGTCGACGCGGATGGGACCGAGTACGAGGTGACCGGTCGCGCGGAGGCTGCGATCGACGACCTGGCGGAATCATGATCATCTACAAGTCGCCCGAGGAGATCGCCCGGATGCACAAGGCCGGCGAGATCGTCGCCGACGCGATCGCCGCGACGACCGCCGCGGTCCGGCCGGGTATCACCACCGCCGAGCTGGACCGGATCGCCGGGGGCGTGATCCGCGAGGCCGGTGCGACCCCCTCGTTCGTCGGCTACGGTGCGGGCGGCGGGCGGACCCCGTTCCCGGGGTCGATCTGCGCCTCGATCAACGAGCAGGTGGTGCACGGGATCCCCGGTTCGAGGGTGATCGCCGACGGCGACCTGGTGTCCCTGGACTTCGGCGCGATCTGGGACGGCTACCACGGCGACGCGGCCGTGACGGTGTTCGCGGGGACACCGCCCTCGGAGGAAGCGGAGCATCTCGTCGACGCCACCCGGGCATCGTTGGAGGCGGGCATCAAGCAGGTCCAGATCGGCGGGCGGCTCGGCGACATCGGGCACGCGGTCGAGCAGGTGGTGGAGGCGGCGGGGTTCTCGGTCGTCCGCGAATACGTCGGCCACGGCATCGGCCGGAACCTGCATGAGGACCCGCAGATCCCCAACTACGGGGCCGCCGGACGGGGGCCCGCCATCAAGCCGGGTCTGGTCATCGCCGTCGAGCCGATGGTGAACCTCGGCGGCTGGGAAACCGAGGTCCTGGCGGACGACTGGACCGTGGTGACCGCCGACGGGTCGCTCTCCGCCCACTTCGAGCACACGATCGCGGTCACCGAAGACGGTCCCGAGGTGCTCACGGCCGCCAGATAACGGGCGTCGGGCGATGTCAGGCTGCCGCCGGCAAGGATGAACGTCGCTGGTTACGGTCGGAGTATGCTCATCCGTCAGTCCTACGCGACAGCCAACAGAGGGTGACCAGCCGTGGCAGGAGAGAACGACCTTCCGCGCCGAGACTTCCTCGGCTACCTCGCGGGTGGGGCGGGCGGGATGGTCCTGGGCACCCGGGCGGATTCCGCCGGGACCGGACCCGCTCCGATCCCGTTCACGGCCGCCATGACCGATGTGCGCGGGTCCGGTGCGCGGGGAGATGGAGAAACCGACGACACCGATGCGATCCAGCGAGCCGCATCCGCAACGCCCGTGGGCGGAATCCTCCTCTTCCCTCCCGGACTGTACGTCGTCTCGAGCACCATCCTGATGCCGCCGGGCATCACGGTCACGGGGTCGGGCATCGGCGACCTCACCAGTACCGGCATCAGTGCTCTCACGGTCATGGATTCCCTGTTCAAGTGGGACGACGGAACCGCAACGGGCGCTTGCGTTAGGAACCTGACGATCGCGGGTCCGCGGGGGCTCGGTGGGGGCGATCTCGATGCGGGGGAACTGGGATCCTGCGGTCTCGATTTCGGCCGCGGCGGCTCGAACCTTTCGCTGTCCGGTCTGTATCTGGACGGCTTCACCAACGCGGTCGTGTTCCGGCAACAGCAATCGGTCCGGATCGACGATGTGACGTCGACCAACGCCGGGAGTCACGGGTTGGCGCTCCTCGACTCGGTGATGTTCACGATCACCGGAGGCCTCTTCGGCAATGTGTCCGACCCGACCGACCATGCCGCCAACGTCTACCTTCGAAGATCGGAGGGGAGCGATCGTGACGTCGCGTCGATCCACATGATCGGCGTGTCCGTCGATGAGGCGATCGGCAATGCGCCGTCGATGTACATCCGTAACGGCCGGGACGTCACGTTCGACAGCGGCCTCGTCTACATCTATGAGGGTGAGGTGGGGATCCTGATCGGGGACGGAGGCGCCGCACCCCCCAGCGATGTCACCATCGCGAACTCCCTGGTCATCCCGTACGGGACGCACGCCCCTTCCAACACCATCAGGATCATGCCGGGTGCGACGAACACGACGTTGCTCAACGTGAAGACGCGGATCCCTCACGGAGGAGGCGATATCGATGATCGGGGAACCGGCACGGTCTCCATCAATCTCAACCAATCTGGAGCCATCACCTGATGCGGGTCGATCGTCGGCTGGCGCTGCTGAGAGTGATCCTCGTGCTGATAGCGGTCTTTGCGCTCAAGCTCGCGATCGATCAACTACGGTCACCGGCGTTCGGACGACCGGGATGGCTGGTTCCGGCCGCGGTAGCCGGTTTGCTCTTCTCGGTTGCCGCGCGCATCCCGGTTGGGCTCCCTTTCCGGGTGGGCCGCCCTCTCCTTCTCGGGATCATCCCGGCGGTCCTGATACTCAACTCGATGCTTGCCTTCGAGGGTTACCATCTGATGCCCACTGGCCTACACTTCGGGCCGGTGTTCGGGTGGACCCTGTACTCCGAAGGCATGCTCGCCCTTGCTGTGCTCGTCGGTGTTGCGCTGGCGTCCGGATTCGCACGCGTGGGCCTGAGGGCCGAAGACGTCGGGTCGGCCTAGGCTCGGGCGTAGGCGACCAGAACACCTGTTCTACCCCAGGCATGCCGATGGACGAAAGCCCAGGTCGTCCCCTATACTTTGGCTTCGGCCCTGGACGGGCGTTGTCGCTATGTCCCCGGGGCAACCCGCTGACGAGGAACCGCGGAGCCATGGCGAAGAAAGATGCGATCGAGGTCGAAGGTACCGTGACCGAGCCGCTGCCCAACGCCATGTTCCGGGTTGAGCTCGACAACGGGCACAAGGTGCTCGCGCATATCTCGGGCAAGATGCGGATGAACTACATCCGGATCCTGCCGGGCGACCGGGTGCTGGTGGAGCTGTCGCCGTACGACCTGTCCCGTGGGCGGGTCGTGTACCGCTACAAGTAGGGAGTAGGCAGGATGAAGGTCCGTCCGTCGGTGAAGAAGATGTGTGACCGGTGCAAGGTCATCCGTCGGCGCGGCCGCATCCTGGTCATCTGTCAGAACCCGCGCCACAAGCAGCGGCAAGGGTAAGAGGGGAGCGACCGCGTGGCCCGCATCGCAGGTGTCGACCTTCCGCGTGAGAAGCGCGTGGACGTCGGACTTCGCTATATCTACGGCATCGGTGAAACGCGCGCCCGTGCGATCGTGATCGGCGCGAACGTGGACGGCGCCACCAAGGTCCGCGATCTCTCCGACGAAGAGGTCGTCCGGATCCGAGACTTCATCGACCGCACGTTCAAGGTGGAGGGTGACCTGCGCCGCGACGTCGCGCAGGACATCAAGCGCAAGATCGAGATCGGGTGCTACCAGGGCATCCGCCACCGGCGCGGCTTGCCGGTCCGCGGCCAGCGAACGCACACGAACGCGCGCACCCGCAAGGGTCCGAAGAAGACCGTGGCCGGCAAGAAGAAAGTGACGAAGCACTGATGGCGACTCCCAAGGGAAAGAAGACCAAGAAGAAAGAGAAGAAGAACATCCAGCACGGTCAGGCGCACATCAAGTCGACGTTCAACAACACGATCGTCACCATCACCGACCAACAGGGCAATACGCTGTCGTGGGCCAGCGCCGGCAACGTGGGCTTCAAAGGTTCGCGCAAGTCGACGCCGTTCGCGGCGCAGCTCGCCGCCGAGGCCGCCGCGCGTCGCGCGCAGGAGCATGGTCTGCAGAAGGTCGATGTGTTCGTGAAGGGCCCGGGGTCCGGGCGCGAGACGGCTATCCGGTCGCTCGCCGCCACCGGCCTCGAGATCGTTGCGATCCAAGATGTGACACCGGTGCCGCACAACGGGTGCCGGCCGCGCAAGCGCCGGCGCGTCTAGGAGGTTTTGCACCAACCCGTCGTCCCAGTCGGTCGCCGGGAAGCACAGCGGAGCGGGGTAGGAGTGGATGATCCCCCGTTCGAGGAGGTAGATGCAGTTGTTCATCGTCACCAGGCCGCAGATCCAGGAGGACGTCGTCGGGCCCTCGCGCTCGAGGTTCGTCATCGAGCCGCTCGAGCCCGGCTTCGGGTACACCCTCGGGAACACGCTCCGGCGCACCTTGCTCTCGTCGATCCCCGGCGCCGCCATCTCGTCGGTGCGGATCGAGGGCGTGCTCCACGAGTTCGCCACCATCCCGAAGGTCACCGAAGACGTGACGGACATCATCCTGAACCTCAAGGGCGTCGTGGTCCGCTCGGACCTGGACGAGCCCGTAACCGTGTACCTCAAGGCCAAGGGGCCTGCAGAGGTCACGGCCGGTGATATCGCACCGCCGGCGGGGGTCGAGATCCTGAACCCCGACCATCACATCGCGACGCTGGGCAAGGGCGCCAGCCTCGAGATGGAGCTGGTGGTCGAGCGCGGGGTCGGGTACCGGAGCGCCGAGAAGAACAAGAACGCGCGCGACCCGATCGGAGTCGTGCCGATCGACTCGATCTTCTCGCCGGTCCACAAGGTGTCGTACTCGGTCGAGGACACCCGCGTCGAGCAGATGACCGACCGCGACCGCCTGATCCTCGATGTCGAGACCGACGGTTCGGTTTCGCCGCGTGAGGCGATCGCATCGTGCGGCAATACCCTGCTCGAGCTGGTCCAGCTGTTCTCCGAGATGGCCGAGGCGCCGGGCGTGTCGATCGGTCCCGCGGAGTCGGACGAGGCCCCGAGCGACTACGCCATCACGATCGAGGAGTTGAACCTGTCGGTCCGTTCGTACAACTGTCTCAAGCGCGAGGGGATCAACTCGGTCGGCGAACTGGTCACCAAGTCCGAGCCGGAGCTGGTCGAGATCCGTAATTTCGGACAGAAGTCCATCGAAGAGGTCAAGGCCAAGCTCGAGGAGCTCGGTCTGGGGCTCCGGGAGGAATAGTGCCGCAGCCGAGGAAGGGACACCGGCTGGGCTCGGGCCCGGCGCATCAGAAGCTGATGCTCGGCACCCTCGCGGCGCAACTCTTCACGCACGAGAAGATCGACACGACACAGGCGCGTGCCAAGGCCCTCCGGCCGCATGCCGAGAAGCTCATCACCTTCGCCAAGCGAGGAGACCTGACGGCCCGCCGAGAGGTCCTCAAGGTCATCGAGGATCGAAACGTCGTGCACAAGCTGTTCTCCGAGATCGGCCCGCGGTTCGCGGACCGGCCGGGCGGG
This sequence comes from Actinomycetota bacterium, assembly GCA_040880465.1. Classification (GTDB taxonomy): domain Bacteria; phylum Actinomycetota; class UBA4738; order UBA4738; family JBBDHU01; genus JBBDIK01. The sequence continues at coordinate 45,474 of JBBDIK010000003.1, forward strand.
TACACGCGCATCCTCAAGCTGGGGCAGCGCAAGGGCGACGCCGCACCGATGGCCCGCATCGAACTCGTCGAGCAGGGCGAGTAGGGGCAGTCCGCCGCCATGGGCGGCGGCGGACGCCTTCAGGTTGCCGTCCGGGCGCCTGATCGTCAGGATAGGCGACGTCCAGGTCCGTTCCCGAGGAAGAGGGGTGCTTCATGCGTCGTCGGTTCGCCGTTCCCACTGTCGTCATGGTTGCCGCGCTCACGGTCGCGTTGACCGCTCCGGCAGTACGTGCCGGAGGCGAGCTCACGAACGATGCCGGTAGACACCAGACCAATAAGGCGAGGACGGCCGCCTGGTTCACGGACATCGAGAAGGAAGGCGGGTGGGTCACCGCGCGAGGCAAGCTCCGCGCGCTGAACGTCTCCTCCCGGAGGATCCGGCTGGTGTGCGAGATCGGGATCTTCCAGGGCGACTACTTCATCGGTTCCGATCAGGTCCATATGCGCCTTCGGCCGGGCGAGATCGACACCGAGGGCTGGCGCATCACCGGCGGGAACGAAGGCGGGAGGGTCACGGGCGGGTACCACTGCCATAGCTGATCGCGGACCGCTCCGGCCGGCGCGCACCCTTCGTCTGACGCTGGCCTATGACGGGACCGATTTCCATGGCTGGGCGAGGCAGGCCCGCCACCGTACGGTCGAGGGTGATCTCCTTTTGGTCCTCGAGGCGGTCACCGGCGTGCAGCCGCGGATCTCGGTGGCGGGGCGTACCGACGCGGGGGTGCACGCGCGAGGGCAGGTCATCTCGTTCGAGACGGACGTCGATCCCGAGGTCCTGCAGGGAGCGGTGAACGCGATGCTCGGACCCGAAGTCGTCGCGACCGATGCCCGTCGCGCACCCGAGGGGTTCGATGCCCGGCACAGCGCGACGGCCCGCGAGTATCGCTACCGCGTGAACCTGGGACGCGTCCCGGACCCGTTCGCCGCTCGGTACGAGTGGCACCATCCGGGCGACCTACGCGTGTCGCTGATGCGGGAGGCAGCCAGGCACCTCCTCGGCGGCCACGATTTCGCCTCGTTCGGGCGACCGCCGGTCGCCGGGGCGACGACCTTCCGGCGGCTGGAGCGGTTCTCAGTGTCCCGGAGCGGCGACCGGCTGGAGCTCACCGTGAGGGCCAACGCCTTCCTTCAGCAGATGGTCCGGAGCCTCGTGGGGACCCTGGTAAGCGTCGGGGAAGGGAGGATCGACCCGGGTGCGATGCCGGCGATCCTCCGCGCTAAGGATCGGGGGGTGGCGAAGCGGCTGGCGCCGGCCCACGGATTGACCTTGGAAACGGCTCTGTACGGAGGGGCCCACCGGGTTCTCCGCAGGCACGGGAACCGCCCCTGACCTCGCCTTCTTGACGCAGGCTTGACCTTTGCTTGACGTCCGCCGGAGGCGTCCCGTCGAAGAACTAGTCACCGGCGGCGGATCCGCCGGAAGGACCTGGGAGGTGCAGGATGCGACGGAGCCGGAGGTTCCGGTCGGGGGGCCGGGGGCTCGTCCCCATGCTCGCCGTGGCGTTCGTGGTCCTGGCCGCCCTTCCGGCGCTGGCAGGTCTGACCTGGGACCCGGCGGCGACCGCGCGGACCGCGAACCGTCCGCGGACCTGCTACACGACCCCGAACACCTGTACTGACTCCGGGTTCACGTACACGAACGGTGAGACCACGATCGCCGCCTCGAACAACGGCACGACCCACTACCTGCACTCGCTGACGTTCTCGGACAAGCCACCGGGGGATTCCAGCAACACCTACGTCTCGTACACGACCGACTGCTCGACGAAGAACGATCCGCTGACGGGGACCCCCCCGTACTGCTCCGGCGTGTATTACACACGCAGCAGCGACAGTGGGGCGACATGGACGGGCGGCGACGTCGGCGTGGACGCGAAGCGGGTCGGGCCGGGGACCCTGCACATCACGCGCGGCGGTATCGCGGCCAGTGGGCAGTACGTGTACGTGGTCTACGTCACGACCGTGGGGTATTGGAGCTCGATGTGTGCGAAGGACGCGCGGGTCCTCTACGTCGTCCGCAACACGGACTACGGCGCCTCGGGCTCATGGGATACGCCCATCCAGCTGACCTCTTCGAGCGGCCGGGTCGACTACCCGTCGATCGCCGCTTCGGGAACGAACGTGTACGTCGTGAACACGGACTCGGACACGGGCAAGATCATGTTCCATCGGAGCACGAACAACGGATCGACGTTCGCGTCGCAGGGGATCGGCTTCACGCAGAACACGTACGACAACAACACGAGCCCCGGTTCCCCCGGGTGCCCGAGCCCGCCGACACCGGACGGTCTCGAGGGGTTCGACGGCGCGCCGGTCGTCGCCGGCGACGGCACGACGGTCGGCGCGGCCTGGGTCCGCTCGACCGGCGGCAAGGTGGTCGCGAAGCTCTCGAGCGACAACGGCGTGACGTGGCCGGGCGGGACGCATGGATCGAGCTGCACCGACTCGCCGACGTCCTGCACGCAGAACCTGACGCCGAGCGGGGCGCTCGGTCCGCAGGACGGGACCCATGCGGCTCAACGGCGTGGCGCGATCGACATCGCGGCGTCGTCGAACCGCGTGGTGTTTGCCTGGAAGGACACGACGGGAGCGATCCGGCCGAAGGGCGTCTACACGAAGAGCTATACGGTGTCGGGTGGCTGGGCAGCGCCTCGGTTGGTCGCCTGTCTGACGACGTCGTCACCGTGTGGATCGGCGCCACTCCCCTCTACCTACAACGACGCGTTCTCGCCGGCGATCGGGCTTTGGGGAACCACGGGCATCGGCCTCGCGTTCTCGGCCTGCCCGTACACGCCGACCCCCCCGACGAACCCATGCGACGACGACTCCAGCGGTCCCGACAAGGACCCCGGGGCCGAGATCATCTGGAAGGAATCGTGGGACAACGGGGCGACCTGGTGGGCCGGGGTCTCAGGCTCCTTCACCAAGATCGCGGGGAATTCCGTGACGCTGTCCGAGGTGAATGAGTTCCCGGTCGTGGTGATGGACAAGCCGGGCTCCACGAGCCTCGGGTGCGCCGACGGAACGCAGGGACCCGAGGTCGGGTGCGAGCGGTTCGTCATGTACACCGGCCGCAGCCGCAGCTTCTTCGACTACACCGTCTACATCAGCCGCGGCACGCAGACGTAGATCCGCGTCTTCCAACTCAGTTCAAGCCGGGGACCTGTGGCGCGAGCGGTGTCGCGGCTGCGACGGGCTCGAACGGCGCGGGTGCCAGGCCGCCGCCGGTCACGTTCAGGCGGGTCGCGTACATCGCGACGTCCATCGTCGATCCGACGGGCGGCTGCGCGAGCGGGATGACCGGGACCGCCTTCCCATCGGGGGCGAACGAGACGGCCAGGTAGTCACCGAACATGTGCCCGATCGAGGTCACGGGCAGCCAGGGAAGCCGCATCCGGTTGCCCAGACGGGTCTTGTCGCTCCAACTCTTCCCGCCGTTCGTGGAGGACAGGTAGGCGGCGTGCAGCCAGCACTCGTTGGTTCGGCAGTTGGCCTCGTCGAAGTAGTACGTCAGGACCGCGAGGTGAGCGCCGCCGCCCGTCGTGCCGGGCTGGACCTCGATCGCCGGGACCATGTGCTGGCGGTCGGCCCCGCGGCGGTTGACGGGGATGCGGCGGATCGGCGTCCAGTCCACCCCGCTCGTCGATGTGCTCATGACCACGTCGTTCGCGCTGCAGAGGGGCTCGAACCGGCAGTCGGTCCAGACCACGTAGACCTTGCCGTTGTCGTCAACCGCCGCGTTGGGGATGACGGCGTTGCGGACGAACGCTCGGCCGGCGAACGTGAGGACGTTCGCGATCGTGACCACATCGCCCCAGGTCTGTCCGCCATCCGTGGAGCGGAACGCGGCCATCGCCACGGTGGGTTCGGAGGTCGGGGTGGTGCGGGCGATGGGGACGATGACCGTGCCGTTCGGCTGCACGACCGGCTGCCCGCCGACCCCGAGAAGGCGACCGTCGACGCCGGTCGCCGGACCCCAGGTGAGGCCGCCGTCGGTCGACGTCCGCATCCGTACCGCCTGGTTCGGCGGCCCGGTCGCGATGTCGTACTCGGTGTAGCAGTTCCCGTAGAAGGGGCTGGTGGGGTGGTTGTCGCAGACGGTCCAGTTCTTGTCGAGGAACTTGGTTTTTGCCGGAACGGCGACGGGGACCGGATCCTGCCAGTTCATGGCGCCGTCCGTCGAACGCGACGCGATGACGTCCACCCGATCCGGGACCGGTGGGTTGCCGGTGAGGTCGATCCCGATGGTCGAGATCATCCACACATCGTGCATCGCGTCGTAGGCGACGACGGGATCGCTCACCCGTTCGTAGGTGCCGCCGGCGTTCACGGTGATGCCGGGCAGGAACCCGTTCGTCCAGTTGACGCCGCCGTCGTCCGAGCGAGCCCAGCCGATGTTGGAGGCTCCGCCGCTCTGTGCGCGTCCGACCTGGAACGCCGACACGATGGTGTTGCCGACCGCGAAGGAATCCGGCTCGACCTCGGTCGCATGGAAGCTGTCGGGGTTCACGTACGGATCGGTGCTGACCACCTGGAGGGGAGCACCGGCCGAGGCCGGGCCCGAGGCCGGGCCCGAGGCCGTGACGGCGAACACCAGGATCGCGATGGCGGTCAGGCGTGCGGTTCGTGTCCGGCGGCGGCGGGGCCAGGGCATCCCGCATCCCACCACGAGCCGGACGTCGCGCGCAAGGGAGCGGGCGGATGACCCGGATGGGCTATGTACCTGGGGAACCAGACGTCCGAAGACTCAGTCATGGTCGTTTCGACGGCGCGCGGGCCGCACGAGGTTCTCGGGGTTCCAGCGTCCGCCGCGCCCGCGGAGGTCCGGCAGGCCTATCGCGCGCTGGCGAAGCGGTTCCACCCGGACCGTTGGGCGACTGCCGACCCCCAAACCCGGTCGGAGGCCGAACTTCGCATGAAGGAGGTCAACGGCGCCTACCGGGCCTTGATGGAACGTTCCGGTCCCGTCGCCGCACCCCCGCGGGCCGCACCTGCCGCACCCGCACCTCCGCCGGCCCCTGTGTGGCGAAGACCGGCGGCGGGCCCGTGGGTCGGTCCTTTCCGAACGTGCTCCCGATGCGGCGAGGCGTATCCGGTCGCTGAACCCTGGTGCCGGTGGTGCTACTGGCCGAACCGGACGCGGCGTCAGGAACGTCGCTACGGGACCGACGGCCGGATCGGTCTCGTCGCGGTGCTTGCGGTTACCTGTACGTGGCTGTGGTGGCCGTGGATCGGGCCTGTGGTGACGGAAGTCTTGCCACAGATCATCGCCATCCTCGCCCTCGGGGTCCTGCTCTTCGTGGGGAGCAGGCTGCTCACATGGGGTCCCTCCACTCGCCGGTCGCGCGGAAGCCGTGGCGGCCAGCCGGGATCCGGCGAGCTTTGACGGGCCCCCGGGAGCGTGTCGGCCGATAGACCGACGCGTCAACCCGTCGTCCGCCTGATGCGACCCCGCGCTTGCCTGCGTAGGCTTTCAGGGTTCGCCGCCGGTCCGGGAGTGGGTGCTCGCCTTGGGGAAGCTTCGCTGGATTTCGCTGCTCGCGTGCATCCTGATGCTTGCCAGTACCACTTACGCGACCGCGGCGCCGCCTGCGGCCATTACTGCTGCGAACAAGCCCAAGAATCCTCGGTCAGGTACCTCGGCAGCCGCCGTCAACCCAACGCTTGCTCCGAACTCAGCCGTGTGCAATGGGGCCTCTTTTCCGCCGTCGTTTCCACCCGGTGAGGGAGGGCTGTTCCCCCACAACGGGCACGTCTCCTGCCGATACCGGCTCGGGGTGGGGGAACCTCTTCCCTCCTTCACCCCACCCGACGGCGGCCCGATCGTGCGCTTCCGATGGCTTCGAAGTGACGGGCTGGAGTTCTTTGCTACCTGGGACTTCACCGACCCGAACAATCTCGATCAGACCGGCCTCGGCTCCGGCGGAACGTTCCGGGGCAGCTCAGTTGGAGAGTTTCGCCTCGGCAAGTTCGGCGTAGTCTTTACCGGATTCGAGTGTCTCGGCTTCAAGGTGCCGGGGCGCTCGCAACGGCTCCCATGCGATGTGGATGCGTCCCTTACCGTGTCCGACGGCGGGAGCCAGGGGGACTGTGAAGGGCAGCCTCATATGGTCGCGGGGTTGTGCGCCAACGAGATCGATCCGGTCAACACCTCAACGGGCGGCTACTACCATGAGGCGACGGACCTGTCCCTTCCTGGGATCGGGGTGCCGTTCGCCCTCAGCAGGTCCTACAACTCCACCGATCCTTCCACCGGCATCTTCGGACGCGGTTGGTCATCGATCTTCGAGATGCGCCTTGTTGCGGTCTCGGGTGCGAGCGCTCCGGCGGTACAGGCGAAACGCCCCTTTGCAGGTAGCGCTGCCTACTATCAGGACTCGCCCCCGCCCGTGCCTCAGTACGAAGTCCCGGAGGGGCAGGCTCTCCCTGCACCGGAAACAGGGGTCGTTGCCTCAGTCGGCGCCCAGGACCTGACGAATGCTCCCGCGCCACGACAGGGTCAGCCGATCCTGCTCCGCGCCGAAACCGGCGGCCAGCTCGTCTTTTTCCCAGACGGCAGCGCCTACCGCGGCCAGGACGGCGTTACCTCCACCCTTGAAGCCCTGCCAGGAGGCGGGTTCCTGCTCACGTCCCAGGATCAGCTCAGGTATCTGTTCGATGCGCAGGGACGGCTGCGGCGGGTGGAGGAGCGAAACGGTCAGGGGATCAGCATGGTCTACTCGGGGAGCCGGGTCAGTCAGGTCACCGACTCGGTTGGGCGCATCATCAGCTTTACCTACGCGGGTTCGCGCCTCAGCACCGTTTCGCTTCCGGATGGACGCAGCGTCAGCTACGGCTACACGAACGGACAGCTGACCGGCGTGACCGATGTTCGGGGCAACCCCATGCGGTACGGATACAACGACGCTCGCGGCCTGCTCACCGATGTCTTCGACCAGGAGGACCACCACGTCGTACACAATGTCTATGACGCGCTGGGACGCGTGATGGCACAGCAGGGCGCCCGCGGCTTCGGGGGGACCTTTACCTACGAACCCGGGAAGGTCACGTTCACCGACGACCGGGGGTCTCAGCGCATCTACCAGGAATCGGGCAACATCCTGCTTTCCGCCGCCGATGGTGAGGGGGGGAGGAGGGAGTACACCCGCGATGCCTCGCTCGATCTCGCCGCGATCACCGATCCGAGGGCAAAGCTTTGGTCGTTCTCCTATGACGCAAGACATAACCTGACGAGCGTTACCGGTCCGGCGGGAACCAACATCTCCGCGCAGATGACCTACACGGCGCGAAACGACGTGGACACGGTCACCAACGCCCGGGGCTTTGCGACCGACTACGGCTACGACGCCAGGGGCAATCTGGTCACGATCGACCGGCCCGGTCAGGCCGACACGACCCTTACCCGCGAGGCGGTGACCGGGCTCGTTGCCTCGATCAAGACCGGGAGCAACCACTCGACGAGCTTCGGCTACAACACCCGCGGGGAACTCATTTCCGTTTCGCCCGAGCTGGGGCGCCCAATGACGTTTGACTACGATCCCTCGGGGCGCCTCGTTAGCATGACCGAGCCGCGCGGCAACATCGAAGGCATGACCCCTGCCGAGCGTGCGGCGTTCACCTGGGACTACGCCTATGACGCCGCCGGTAACCTGCTGCTCGTTCGCGACCCGCTTGATCAAGAGACCCGATACCTCTATGACCGGGTCGGCAACCTGTGCCGCGCGATCGATGCCAACGGCACAGCTACCCTTGCGGCCCCGCCCACCGGCTGTGCGAACGCGCCCGCCCTTGCCGGAGAGACCGTCTATGAGTATTTCGAGGATGACCTGCTGGAAAGGGTCGTTGCGGCGGATGAGAGCGCAACGAGCTACGTCTATGATGCGGTCGGGAACCTTGATCTTCGAACCGATGCGATGGGCCGCCAAACGAGCTACGTCTACGACGAAGCGAACAGGCTGATCAGGGCTTCCTATCCGCTCGGGCGCACCTTCCTGTACGAACACGACGCCGCGGGAAGCATCTGCCGGATGCTCGATGCGAACGGTGTAGCCGCATCCGGCGCCACCTCCTTGATCGGTTGTCAGGCTCAGGGGACAACGGGCGAGACAGCCTACGGTTTCGACAACGCGGGGCGCACCTCCTCGATCACCTACGCGGATGCGGACACGCCGGACGTGACGTTTGACTACGATCAGAACTCCAACCGAACCCAGATGACCGACGGGGCCGGGACCGAAACGTACGCCTACGATCAGCTCGACCGGCTGATAGCGATTACCCGGCCCGGCACCGGGACGATCTCCTACGAGCATGACGCGGCAAGCAACGTGACGAAGCGCTCCTATCCAGACGGCACTGTCGTTGACTACACCTTCGATGCGAACGAGCGCCTCGATGCGGTAACGACGGGGCTCCGCACGACGGACTACGATTACGACGTGTCGGGAAACCTCATCGAGACGGCCTACCCGAACGGCTGGAAAGACGCCCGTTCCTACGATGCGGCGGGGCGACTTGACCAGATCCAGACGCTCAGAGCCGGGGACGTCCTGAACTCCTTCGATTACTCCCGGGACGCGGTGGGAAACCCTGTCTCGATCGCCTCGGTTGGCCGCATGGACCAGCAGGTCCAGGACCCCGACACGGGGGACTGGTCGCCTTCCCCGACCCCAGATGAAACGACCCACTTCTCATACGATCCGCTCTACCGGCTGACCGGCGCCTGCTACGGCGCGCCGTGCGGCCAGAACCCGGCCGAGTTCGCGAGCTACTCCTACGACGGCGTCGGCAACCGCCTCACGGAGACGATCGAGGGATCTGGCCGCAGCTTCGCCTACAACGACGCCGATCAGCTCGTCTCGATCGACGGGGATGCCTCGTTCGCATACGACGCCAACGGCAACATGCTGACCGACGGGACCGAGCACTACGAATATGACCAGGCCGGGAACCGCTTGGTGCACTGGCAGCTCCAGGACGGAGCCCGGCGCACCGCGACCTACGGCTTCGACGGGGACGGCAAACGGCTTTCCGTCCAAGGGGAAGCCCGAGGAGGAGGCCCATCGGCTCCCCCCCGGCCGTATGAGGAGAACTTCCTGTGGGACCCGAACTTCTCGTTGCCGATGATGGTGACGGCCGACGGCACCGGAGCACGCTCCGGACACACGAACTTCACCTACGGGCTGGGGCTCATCTCCCAGGACCCGGGCTCTGGTCCCACGTTCCTTCACCCTGACGGGATCGGCTCGGTCGCAGGGGTGACGGCTGCTGACGGGACGCCGCTTGTCAGGCGGAGCTACGAAGCGTTCGGCGAGGCGCGGGGCCGCCAGATCCTTTCACCCAACGGCCAGATCCCCGGAGCATCTGACTTCGGCTTCGCCGGGGAGTATCAGGACTTCAACTCGGGGCTCTATCACCTGCGGGCCAGGCAATATGACCCGGGGCTCGGGCGGTTCATCTCCGAGGACCCGCTGGGGAGTTCGGCGTTCAGCTCAGAGTATGTGTATGTGGGGGACCGGCCGGGGGTGATGGTTGATCCCAGGGGAACGCACTGTGACCCTCCAACTTCGGCTACGGGCGACGCGTCGCTGTTCATGTGTGTGGGCAATAACATGCTTGAGGATGAGCGGGAGGCAGGCAACGTCGTGTTTGAGCGGCCATGTGGCGGTGACGGCGCGGCGGCGCGGTGCGTGACGCTAGGGGAGCTGGAACAGTGCGGTCTCACCGCGGACCACATCATCTTCCTTGCTTCCGATGCAGTGATGGATCGATCGTGCGTCCCCTACGACGGGCAGGACCGCGGAACAGACTGCTTGGAAACCCACGAACGCGTACACGTCCGCCAGGACCACGATGCAGGGGGCGTCTGGACCAAAGGCATACTGTGGCTACCGCGAGACATCTTCGGGAACACATTGAACATTCTGATCTTCGACGAAGATGTGAAGTACGGCATCTGGTCCGGACCGCAACCTCCCAGCGAGGTCGAAGCCTACCGAGCGGAGTTGGCCTGCTACCAGGACAAGTGAGGCCCGAAGTGCCGCAACTGAATCGAAACTCATGGAAGTGGCTCGTGGTCGGCCTCACAATACTGGGGTTGGCCCTGCTAGTCGCGTACTCGGTCCTGAACTTCCAGACGCGCGGCCATTACCGTGCTCCCTCGATTGGTCTGAGTCGTGATCAGGCGCTCGGGAGCATCAGGATTCACACCCCGGGTGGGTGCCTCAGTCCAACTGCAATCCGCGTGTCTGGGTTCGGCGACGGCTCCACGTGGGAGGTAACGGCAGCACGTACCACGGATGGGGACGGCGACGAAGCGGGAAGTGTCGTCGTCATCGGCACCCCTCCACAGGGATTCACTGGCCCTCGACTGACTTCTCCCGGCCTGTCCTCAGACGTGCATGTGTCGATCGAGACAACCAGCGGATTGACTCTCTTCGGTGGCGGGTCGGTCGCCGACATTCCTTCGGATGGCCGCATTCTGCTGTTTGGAAGCGAGGCGTCCCCCGAAAGCATCGAGAAGAGTGCGGCAAGCTACTGCAGCAAGATCTGGTTGGACGGACTTTCCAAGATCGCCGGCATTCTGTCCCTCCTCTTCATAGCAGCCGGGGTACTTGGGTGGGTTCTGTTCCGACGCAATCGGAAGGCCCACAGGGGGTGACTTCGGCGACCGCCCGGCCGCATTGGCCCCCACCGCGACCCGTTACGTTTCAGCGGCCCTAACTCCTAACCCCGGCGAGCTTTGACGCGGGAGCGTTTCCGCAGCTAGACTCCCTTTTCGCCCGCCTCGGGGGGCCATCTCTCTGATGAAGACCTACACACCGAAACCGCAGGATATCGAGCGTCGCTGGTACGTCCTCGACGCTCAAGACGCCGTGCTGGGCCGGCTGGCCAGCCAGGTGGCGACCATCTTGCGTGGCAAGCACAAGCCCATCTACGCCCCCCACGCCGACACGGGCGACCACGTCATCATCGTGAACGCCAAGGGCGTCGTGCTGACCGGTGGCAAGGAGTCCAAGAAGATCGCCTACCGCCACTCGGGCTACCCGGGCGGACTCCGCGAGACCAAGTACGACCGGCTGATGAGCCAGCGTCCGTCCTACGCGGTGGAGAAGGCGATCAAGGGCATGCTCCCGAAGAACCGGCTCGGTCGCTCGATGGCCGGCAAGCTGGCCGTCTACGACGGCGCCGAGCACCCGCACACGGCCCAGAAGCCGGAGCCGCTGGCGCTCGGCGAGTTCCCGAAGTGGTCGGGACTGCCGAGGTCCGCTGCCGTGCTTCCCGCGAAGAAGTCGGCCGCCAAGTCGAGCGCTTCCGGCACTGCGAAGGCGAAGGCTGCGGCCGCGGCCAAGAAGCCCGCCGCCTCAGCCGCCAAGCCCAAGACCGCTGCGGCGAAGACCGAAGCCAAGCCGAAGAAGGCGACCACCGCCAAGAGGGCGACGGCCAAGAAGCCGGCCGCGAAGAAGGCGACGGTCAAGAAGCCTGCAGCCAAGAAGCCGACCGCCAAGAAGCCAGCAAAGAAGAAGACCGAGAAGAAGGGGTAGCGAGTGGCCACGACGACCGCGATCAGCACCACCGGGCGCCGCAAGGAGTCCGTCGCACGCGTTCGGCTCGTGCCGGGCACGGGGGAGTTCCAGCTGAACGGCCGCTCACTCGATGACTTCTTCCCCAACCGCGCGCAGCGCATGATCGTGACCGAACCGCTCCGGCTGGTCGAGAAGGAGAAGGAGTTCGATGTCATCGCCAGGATCCACGGCGGCGGCGTCTCGGGGCAGGCGGGCGCGCTGCGGCACGGCATCGCCCGAGCGCTCATCGAGTCCGACCCCGAACTCCGCCCGGTCCTGAAGGCCGAGGGCATGCTGACCCGCGACTCGCGAGAGAAGGAGCGTCGGAAGTACGGCCTCAAGAAGGCGCGGAAGGCGCCTCAGTTCTCCAAGCGGTAAGTCGAAAAGCGGTAAGTCGAAGTCCGAGGCGCCGAGCGGCGCCCTCGCAGCCGGTCCCTAGTTCTCCTCGGGCGTCGCTTCCGTGTCGCCCGCACCCTCGAAGTCACCCTCCGCGACGTCCTTGAGGATGTCGCGCGCCTTCGCCTCGTCCTCGGGCGCAACGAACAGGAACGAGCCGGCGGTGGGGTAGGGGTCCTCTCCCGGGCCCTTGAGCCACACCGAGATCCCGTCCGCCTCGAGCAGTCCCTTCGCGATCTGGCCCTCGGTCATCGACGCCGTCGAGAAGACCTGCACGAGGTCTTCCTCGTCGTCGGGTGCCTGCGGCGTCTGCGGGTCGTCGCTCACGGCCCTTAGGGTACCCTGCTCGCGATGGCACGCCTGTTCGGAACCGATGGGGTGCGCGGCGTGGTCGGCGACGACCTCACCGCGGAACTCGCGACGGACCTGGGCCGCGCCGCCGCGCTCGTGCTGATGCGCCACGGTGACGCGGAACCGGCGTTCGTGATCGGACGCGACACCCGCGCCTCCGGAGCGATGCTGGAGGAGGCGTTGGCCGATGGCGTGCGGTCGGCAGGGGGCGACGTGCTGCTGGCCGGCGTGCAGACGACCCCCGCGATCGCGTTCCTGACTATCGATGCGGGAGCGGCCGCCGGGGTCGTGATCTCCGCCTCGCACAATCCTCCCGAGTACAACGGGATCAAGTTCTTCGGGGCCACCGGCCGCAAGCTCGACGATGATCTGGAGGACGAGATCGAGGCGGCGCTGCGCGCGCCTGCCAGCGCCGAGATCACCCCGGGGCAGGTCAGGAGCCTCGACGACGGCGCCGAACGCTACCTCGCGCACCTCGTGGACACGGCGGAGGCGCGCCTGGACGGGATGACGGTGGTCGTCGACTGTGCGAACGGTGCCGCCAGCTCGGTTTCGCCCGAGGCGCTGCGGCGCCTGGGCGCGACCGTCCACGCCATCTGCGACTCGCCGGACGGCACCAACATCAACGATGGCTGCGGCGCCCTCCACCCGGAGGTCGTCGCGAAGGAAGTGGTCGCCCTCGGGGCGGATGCCGGGGTAGCGCACGACGGCGACGCGGACCGGGCTCTGTTCGCGGACGCGGAGGGGAACGTCATCGATGGCGATCAGGTGTTGGCTGCTGCCGCCATCGCGTTCCACGAGCAAGGACGTCTCGCCGCAGACACCGTGGTCTCGACCGTGATGGCCAACCTCGGGTTCCGCAAGGCGATGGACGCGGCCGGCATCACGAACGTCGCGGCCAAGGTCGGCGACCGCTACGTCCTTGAGGAGATGCGCCGGACGGGGGCGGTCCTGGGCGGGGAGCAGTCCGGGCACATCATCTTCGGCGAACACGCGACGACCGGCGACGGCATCCTGACGGCGATCGAGTTCCTGACGCTGGCGGCGAAGTCGGGCCGGACGGTCGCGGAGCTGGCGTCTTGCATGCGCCGGTATCCGCAGGTCCTCCTCAACGTGCGCGTGCCTGATCTGGGAGGCCTGGACGTCGCCACTGATATCTGGGACGCGGTCGCTTCGGCGGAGGCCGGCCTCGCCGATCGTGGGCGGATCCTCGTTCGTTCCTCGGGTACCGAGCCGCTCGTTCGCGTGATGGTCGAGGCCGAGACCCAAGAAGAGGCTGCCTCGGTAGCCGAAGCATTGTCGGAGCAGGTTCGGGGCAGCCTCGCCTGACGAGCCTGGGCACGCGCGCCGGGGCGGCCAGGCACGCGCCGGGCACCGCGTACAGGGGTTCTAGGCCCTCGCGAGCCCCACTGGTACCCTCGAAACCTCATGTGCGGCATCGTTGGCTACATCGGTCCCGACGAGGCGCTCCCGATCATCCTCGAAGGCCTGCAACGGCTCGAGTATCGCGGGTACGACTCGGCCGGCGTCGCGCTGCTCAACGGCGAGCTGCAGGTCATCAAGCAGGCCGGGAAGCTGGGCGCCCTCGAGGAGGTCCTCACGTCCGAAACGACGGCCGGCACGGTCGGGATGGGCCATACGCGCTGGGCGACCCACGGCGAGCCGACCGACGGGAACGCCCATCCGCACCTGGACTGTGAGGGCCGCATCGCCGTCATCCACAACGGGATCATCGAGAACTTCATGGACCTGCGAGTGCGCCTGGAGAAGGAGGGCCACACGCTGCGGTCCGAAACGGACACCGAGTGCATCGCCCACCTGATAGAGGACCTGTACGAAGGGGATCTGCGCGAGGCCGTCCGCGCCGCGGTGGCGGAACTCGACGGCGCCTATGCGATCGTCGTGCTCGCGTTGGACCAGCCCGACCGGATCGTCGGCGCCAAGGTTTCCTCGCCGATGGTCGTGGGTATCGGGGACGGCGAGACGATCATCGCCTCGGATATCCCGGCGGTGCTCGGACGCACCACGACGGTCATCCCGGTCGAGGAGGGCTGGATCGTCGACGTCACTCGCGAGGGCGCCGCATTCTCGGACTTCGACGGGAACGAACTGCACCCCGAGCCGATGACCGTCGATTGGGACGTCTCGCGGGCGCAGAAGGGCGGCTACGACCATTTCATGCTCAAGGAGATCCACGAGCAGCCGCACGCCATCGGCGACACACTGGTCGGGCGAACGGACCTCGCCGGGAACCTGGCGCTCGACGAGCTGCACATGAGCGAGGACATCTTCCGCGAGATCGACAAGGTGTTCGTCGTGGCGTGCGGGACGGCGTTCCATTCCGGGCTCGTCGCGAAGTACGCGATCGAGCACTGGACGCGGTTGCCGGTCGAGATCGAGATCGCCTCCGAGTTCCGCTACCGTGACCCCGTCCTTAACGCCAGGACCCTCACGCTGGCCGTCTCGCAGTCGGGGGAGACGATCGACACGCTCGAGGCGGCCCGCCACGCCCGCCGCCAGGACTCGCACGTCATCGCCATCACCAACACCGTCGGCTCGTCGATCGCGCGCGAGGCAGCGGGCGTCTTCTACACGCACGCCGGGCCGGAGATCGGGGTCGCGGCGACCAAGACGTTCGCGACCCAGATGGTCGCTTTGGATCTGGTGGCGCTCTACCTCGCGCAGATCCGCGGCGAGATGTTCCCCGAAGAGGCGTCCGAGATCATCGAACGTCTCCACGAGCTCCCGGGCAAGGTCGAGCAGACGTTCCACTTGGATGAGCAGATCCGCGAACTGGCGGCGCAGTACGCGAGTGCGAACGACTTCCTGTTCATCGGGCGCCACACCGGCTACCCGACGGCGCTCGAGGGCGCCTTGAAGCTCAAGGAGATCAGCTACATCCACGCGGAGGGTTATCCGGCCGGCGAACTCAAACACGGGCCGATCGCGCTGATCGAACCGGGTGTGCCGGTGGTTGCCGTCGCCACCGAGTGTCACGTCTACCCGAAGGTGCTGTCGAACATCCAAGAGGTCCGAGCGCGCGGCGCCGAGGTCATCGCGGTCGCGACCGAGGGAGACACCGAGATCGAGAAGTACGCGCAGCACGTGCTCTACGTTCCCCAGACGCCCGAACTGCTCTCACCCGTCGTGGCGACCGTCCCCATGCAGCTCCTCGCGTACCACATCGCCGTCGCCCGGGGATGCGATGTCGACCAGCCCAGGAACCTGGCGAAGTCCGTCACCGTCGAATAGGCGTCCGGACGAAAGGGGAGTGCCGTGCTTCGCCGCATAGGTCTGCTCGTGATACTGCTGCCGCTGTTCGCTCTGTTGCCTGTGCTTCCGGCGGAAGCGTGCTCCTGCATCCCGCGGTCGACCGACGAGATGCTGGCGTCTGCCGACGCGGCGCTCATCGGGGACGCCGTTGCCGCGTCCACGCGATCGGACTTCGAGGCCTCCACGGCGATCCGCGTCACCCACGACCTGAACGACAACCTAGATCCCGTCGTCGTCGTTCACCATTCCACGGGCGGCGCGCCCTGCGGCCTCTCCCTGTACGGCCAGGAGCATGTGGCACTCGCGCTCGACCGGTCCGACGAGGGCTGGTCCGCGAGCTATTGTCGGCTTCTCGATGAGATCGACATCCTTGCCGCGGGCGCGCCACTCGCCTCGCGCGAACCGGATGTCGTCCCTCTCGATCGAGCGTCGAGCTGGGTCGTGCTCGATCCAGAACTCGGTTGGCTTCCCGTTCTCCTCTTCGCCATCCTCGGGGCCGCCCTCGTGATCGCCGTGTCCTCGATCATCCTGCAGGCTCGCCGCTCTCGTGGAGCGGGTAGGGGGGCGGGGTAGATGCGCCGAGCCATGCTCTTGGTGCTTCTCGGTGCGGCGATCGCGTGGCTGCCGGCGTTTCCCGCTGCCGCGTGTTCGTGCGCGCTGCTTGCTCCCGAGAAGATGATCGAGCGAGCTGACGCGGCACTGCTGGGCGACGTTGTGGAGGTCGATGAACCGCTCTTCTCGGGTGGCCACCCCACGCTCGCGACGGTGACCATCCGCGTGACTCACGATCTCAAGGACAACCTCCCTCCCGCGGTGACCCTTGACCACGAGACGCAGAGCGCTGCGTGCGGGCTCAGTTTTGAGGAGGGCGAGCGGGTCGGGATGACGCTCTACGAGGGGAACGAGGGATGGTCGACCAGCTCGTGTTCCCAGCTGGATCCTGAAAAGGTCCTCGCACTTCAGGGTCCCGACGCGAGCCCGGAGCCCGATGTCGTCCCGCTCGAGGCCGCCAGGGGTGCGAACGAGGACTGGACACTTCCTCTTCTCGTGTCGTTCGTAGCCGGAGTCGTGCTGGTGGCCGGAGTCGTGCTGATCTGGCGTCGTGTTCGCCGGCGCAGGCAGCGCGGCACGCCGGTCTGAGACCCAAGAGGCTGGTCCACTAGGCTTGGTCCATGAACATCGTGTCCATCGGCACGGACGTGTGTGACATCGGGCGGATGGAGCGAGCCCTTGGCAGGCACCCGACCATGGCCCGGCGTGTTTTCACGCCCGAGGAGATCGCTTATTGCGATGGCAAGGCCAGGCCCGCTGAGAGTTACGCCGGCCGGTTCGCGGCGCGCGAGGCGGCCATCAAGGCGCTCGGAGGGTATCTCGGCAAGCGCTGGCAGGACATCAGCGTGACCCGGGCGCCGACCGGCGAACCGTCACTTCTGCTCACCGGGAACGCCAAGCGCCGTGCGGACCACATCGGCGTCGACCGTTTCCTCATCTCGTTCTCGCACGAGCGGCACGTCGCAGTCGCGTTCTGCGTAGGGGTCGGGCGATGAGGCCCGTCCTGACGCCGGCCGAGGCAGCCGCACTCGATCGGGGATGTGAAGTACGCGGCATCTCGACGGCGTCGTTGATGGAGAACGCAGGCGACGCGCTCGCGCGCGCGGCAGTGGACGAGGTGGGTGGTGTCTACGGGCGTCGTGCCGTGATCGTCTGTGGCAAGGGCAACAACGGCGGCGACGGTCTGGTCGCGGCCCGGCTGCTGGACACGTGGGGTATGCGGGTGTCGGTGGTGCTGCTCGACGGGCCGGAAGCGTTCGGCGAGCTGGCTGCGGGCAACTTCACCCGGCTGGACGAGACCGACGTTCGCGTCCGGGCGCTGGATGCGCTCCCGCGAGAACTCGCTCGCGCCGACGTGGCCATCGACGCCATCTTCGGGACGGGGTTCCACGGGGTCGCCGACGGCGTGGCGGCGGAGGCGATCGCGGTGATGAACGAGGCGCCGGCCCCGGTCGTCGCGGCCGACATCCCGTCGGGCGTCGAGGGTGCAACAGGGGCGATCGACGGACCCGCGGTGCTTGCCGACGTAACGGTGTGCTTCGGAGCGATCAAGCCGGGAGTGGTGCTCTTCCCGGGGGCGGCCTGCGCGGGCGCCATCGAGGTCGCCGACATCGGGTTCCCTGCGGACCTGATCGAGAGCGGTCTCTCCGTGACGGAGTCCTCGGATGTCGCCCGGCTCCTTCCCGCCCGCGCCCCCGACACGAACAAGCGAGCGACCGGCGTGGTCCTGGTGGTCGGAGGATCGCGGACGATGACGGGCGCCCCCGGGCTGGTCGCACGGGCCGCCTATCGGGCAGGGGCGGGCCTGGTCACCGTCGCGGTCCCGGAAGGCATCCTGCCTGTCGTCGAGGCCGCGGTGCCCGAAGCTACGTTCGTCGCGCTCCCCGAGACCGAGGACGGTTCCGTGGGAGCGGACGCATTCAAGGTCCTCTGGGACCGCCTCGGGGACTTCGATGCGTTCGCCATCGGACCCGGGCTGGGTCGCAACGATGAGACCGCCGAGTTCGCGCGGAGCCTGGCTGCCGCCGTCCCCGAGGCGCTCGTCCTGGACGCCGACGGGTTGAACGCGTTCGCGGGCCGTCCGGAGGAGCTGACCGACCGTGGAGCGCCGGACTTGGTCCTGACTCCGCACGCCGGAGAGTTCGCCCGGTTGGCCGGGGGAACCGCCGAGGAGGCCCTCCGCGACCGGGTCGTGTCGGTTCGTTCGCTGGCCGCGCGAACCGAGGCCACGGTCCTGCTCAAGGGAAGCCGAACGGTCATCGGCGCTCCCGGGACGCCGGAAACCGGCCTCGACGAGACCGGCCGGGCAGATCCGGTGCGGATCAACGTGACCGGCAGCCCTGCGCTTGCCACCGCGGGCTCCGGGGACGTGCTCACCGGTACCATCGCCGCGATGCTCTCTCGAGGTCTCACCGCGTTCGACGCCGCCACGGCCGGCGCGTTCGTCCACGGCTTGGCCGGGCTCATCGCCGGCGAGGAACTGGGCGACGGAACGACGGCTGGCGACGTGTGCGACCAGCTTCCCCGCGCGATCCGCGGGGTGGGCGCGTGAGCGGTCCGTACCGCCCGACCCGCGCGGTCGTCGACCTGGACGCCCTCCGCCACAACATCCGTGCCGTCATGCCCGATGACGCGGACCTGATGGCGGTCGTCAAGGCGGACGCGTACGGGCACGGCGACGTCGCGTGCGCCCGTGCGGCCCTGGAGGCGGGCGCGACCTGGATCGGCGTGGCGCTCGTCGAGGAAGGTCTGGTCCTTCGCGAGGCCGGCATCGATGCCCCGATCCTGTGTCTCTCCGAGTTCCCACCGGGGGCGGAGGCGGACGCGCTCGCCGGGAGCCTCACGCCGACGGTCTACTCGCAGGGCGGATTCGACCGGCTGCTCGCGGCCGCCGCCGATCCGGGCGTCACCCTCGGTGGCGTCCACGTGAAGGTCGATACCGGGATGCACCGGGTCGGCATGGCACCCGACGAGATTCCGGCGTTCGTGGAGCACATCCGTGGTGCGGGGCTCACCGTCGCAGGCCTGTGGACCCATCTGGCTCGAGCCGAGGACGACGCCGAGTTGACCAAGAAGCAGCTCGAACGGTTCCTGGAGGTCGTTGATGCCGTTCGCGCGTTGGGCGTTGAGCCGAAACTCCACGCGGCCAACAGCGCGGCGACGATGCTCTACCCCGAGACCCATCTGGACATCGTTCGTCCGGGCATCGCCATCTACGGGCTCGCAGCCAACCCAGCGCTCGCGTCATCGGCGGGGCTCAAGCCTGCGCTCACATGGAAGTCGGCGGTGTCCTTCGCGAAGCGGCTGGCGGCCGGCGAGTCGGTCTCGTACGGACAGACGCACACCCTCGAGCGCGATGCCTGGATCGCCACCGTGCCGGTCGGGTACGAGGACGGGTACTCCCGTCGGCTCTCGAACCGCGCCGACGTCTTGATCGGCGGCAAGCGGCGGCGTGTCGTGGGCAATGTGACGATGGATCAGATCCTCGTGGACTGCGGCGATGACGAGATCGCCGTCGGCGACGAGGTCGTGTTGCTCGGCGCCCAGGGCGACGAACGTGTCTCGGCCGAGGAACTGGCCGAGATCAACGGCACCGTTCACTACGAGGTCCTCTGCGCGATCAGCGAACGCGTGCCCCGGGAGTACGTCGGGTGATCACGGACGTCCCTGGGATCCGGGTCGGCAACTGGTCGGACCCCGTCGCGATGACCGGCTGCACGGTCGTCTTGGCGCCGCCGGGAACCATCGGGTCCGGCGTCGTGCGCGGCGGAGGCCCGGGGACCCGCGAACTCGCGATCCTGCAGCCGGGTATGACGGCCGAGGAAGTGAACGCGGTCGTGTTGTCGGGCGGCAGCGCATTCGGCCTGGGCGTTGCGGATGGCGTGATGCGATGGCTCGAGGAACGCGGCGTCGGGATCGATGCGGCGGGATGGATCGTGCCGATCGTTCCCGAGGCGGTCCTGTTCGACCTCAACCTCGGGGACTCCAGCGTCCGACCCGGACCGGACGAAGGGTACGCGGCATGCGAGGCGGCCGGGGATGACCTGACCGAGGGCAACGTCGGCGCGGGGACCGGCGCGACGGTCGCGAAGACGAAAGGGCTCGAACGCTGCCGCAAGGGCGGGCTCGGCAGCGCGTCGGCGCGCGATGGGGACCTGGTCGTCGGCGCCCTCGCTGCGGTGAACGCCGTCGGCGACATCCTGGACGAGGACGGAGGGGTGTTGGCTGCGCCGCTCCCCGGGGACGACGATGCCGTGACCGCGCTCCCGGGCATCAACACCACGCTCGTCGTGGTCGCGACCAACGCCACGCTGTCACGCGAGCGCGCGAACCTCCTGGCGATCGCCGCGTCCGAGGGGATGGTGCAGTCCATCCGGCCGGTGTTCACGGCGTGGGACGGCGATACCGTCTTCACGCTGGCGACCGGAGAGATCGAGGCGGATCAGTCGGTGATCGAGGAGCTGTCCATCCGCGTGACCGCCGATGCGATCCGCCGAGGGGTCCGCGCGGCGACGGGCGTGCCGGGAGCGCCGGCGGCGGGGGACGAGGCATGAGGACGCTCGAGGAAGCTGCGCTGGAGGCGTCGACCTGTACGAAGTGCGGCCTGGCGGAGTCGCGGACCCAGGTTGTCTACGGCGTAGGGAGTCCGACCGCGGAACTGCTTTTCATCGGCGAAGGTCCGGGGTTCCACGAGGACAAGCAGGGGGAGCCGTTCGTCGGTGCCGCCGGACAGCTCCTGAACCGGATGCTCGACGGCATCGGCTTGGAACGCTCGGACGTCTATATCGCGAACGTCGTCAAATGCCGCCCTCCGGGGAACCGCGACCCGCGGCCGGCCGAGATCGAGGCGTGCACGCCGTACCTGCGCGAGCAGATCGACCTCATCGACCCGCGGGTGGTCGTCACGCTCGGCAACTGGGCCACGCGGTTCATCCTGGACAAGCCGGAGCTGTCCATCAGCCGCGTCCGCGGTGGCAAGTTCCCGTGGAACGGGCGCATCGTCATCCCGACGTTCCATCCGGCGGCGATCCTGCACGGCGGCGGCGAGAACTCCCGGCAGTTCCAGGCTCTCCAGCAGGACTTCGAGATCGTGAAGAAGACACTGGCCGAACGGCCCCAGCCGGCGGCGGCCGCCAACGCCCGGGCCGGCGCACCCTCCAGCGCGGCCGCCGCCGGGGGACCCGACGAAGATCAGCTCGAACTGTTTTGAGTGATTCGCCGCCCATCGCCCTGCGCTCGCCGGCCGTCGACGACACCCGTGATATCGGCGAGGCGCTGGCACCCTTCCTGCGGCCCGGCGACGTCGTGTCCCTGGTCGGCGAACTCGGTGCCGGCAAGACCGCGTTCGTCCAGGGCGCCGCGCGTGGACTCGGCGTCGAGACCCAGGTCGCCTCTCCGACGTTCGTCCTCGTCCGCGACTACGAGGGCCGCCTGCCCGTCCATCACGTCGATGTGTACCGGCTGGGCACCCTCCAGGAGGTCATCGACCTCGGGTTCGAGGAGATGATCGACGAAGACGCTGTCACGTTCGTCGAATGGGGGAGCGCCGTGGAGGCGCTCTTCGCCGACCGGTACCTCGAGATCCACCTGACCGGCGCCGAGGACTCGGACGAACGCCGCATCACACTCACCACCATCGGCGACGGATGGGGCGGCGACCGCTGGCCGGACCTCGCGCGGGCGCTCGTGCCCTGGAGCTCCGCGTGATCGTTCTCGGCATCGAGACCGCGACCCGGCAGGCGAGCATCGCCCTCGGGACCGAAACCGGCACCCTCGGGTCGCTGACGTTGGCGGCTCGGCCCACGCGTCACGAGGTCGTACTGCCCGCGCTCGAGCAGCTGACCCGCTGGACCGACACCGGCCTGGACCAGGTCGGCGGCATCGTCGTCGGCACCGGGCCCGGCCTCTTCACCAGCCTGCGGGTCGGCGTCGAGGTGGCCAAGTCCCTGGCCCAGGTCCTGAAGGTGCCGATCATCGGTATCCCCACCCTCGACGCGCTCGCCTTCGCAGTGCGCATGAGCCACGATCCGATCGTCGCGATGATCGACGCCCGTCGCGGGGAGGTCTTCCTGGGCCGTTATCGGCCAGCCCCGGGCGGGGTTCAGCGGGAAGGAGAGTTCGCGGTCTGCTCTCCCGACGCCGCCGCGGCCGAGATCCAGGCCCTCGGTGCGGGGTCACTCCTGACCGGTGATGGCGCTACGCTGTACCGACAGCGGTTCGAGGAGCTCGGAGGTCAGGTCGCCTTCGCACCAGCGGCGCAGGCGCATCCCGATGCCCGGGCGCTCATCGACCTGGCGCTTCCGCGCTTCGAGCGCGAGGAGCACGACCGGTTGTTCGACGTGGTGCCGATCTACCTGAGGAAGTCGGATGCGGAGATCGCTTGGGATCGACGAACTGGCGCCGAGTGATCTCGAGATCACGCGGATGCGCCGGCGGCACGTTCGCGGCATCATGGCCATCGAACGCCAGGTCTATCCGCGCCCGTGGAGTCCGTCCCTGTTCATCTCCGAGATGGCCGACGAAGAGACCCGAGCGTACTTCGTGGCCCGCGTCGAGCGGACGGTCGTCGGCTACGGCGGCTTGATCTGCTACGGCGAGGAGGCTCACATCACGACGCTGGCCGTCGATCCGGCACGCCACCGGCAGAAGATCGGAACGCGGATCCTCTACGAACTGATGCGTTCGGCGATCGCTATGGGCGCGCGGGCTGTGTCCCTCGAGGTCCGGGTGTCCAACTGGAGCGCGCAGCGCCTGTACGGCGAGTACGGGTTCCGGCCGGTCGGGGTCCGCAAGAACTACTACCAAGAGGTCAACGAGGACGCGCTCATCATGTGGGTCGACGATATCCACACCGCCGACTACCACGACCGCCTCGAGGATATCGTCGAGGCGATCCCGGCAGGCCTTCGTCCGGCCTCGGTTCGTCCGTGAAGCGATGAAGGTCCTGGGCATCGAGACCTCTTGCGACGAGACCGCGGTCGCCGTGGTCGAGGACGGTCGGACGGTGCGCTCCAACCTCATCTCGAGCCAGGTCGATCTGCACGCGCGCTACGGCGGGGTCGTACCCGAGGTGGCGGCGCGGGCGCACGTCGAGGCGCTCAACCCGATGCTGGAGCAGGCTCTGGAGGAGGCGGGCCTGGGGTTCGGTGATCTGGACGGCGTCGCCACCACGATCGGGCCGGGACTCGTCGGCGCGCTCCTGGTCGGGCTTGCGGCCGGCAAGTCCATCTCGCTCGCGACGAAGGCCCCGTTCATCGGCGTGAATCACCTCGAGGGCCACATCTACGCGAACTTCATCGATCACGGCGAGCCGGATCCGCCGTACGTCTGCCTGATCGTCTCGGGTGGGCACACGATGCTGGTGCACATGCCGTTCGAGCACACCTACGAGGTCCTCGGGCAGACGCTCGACGACGCGGCCGGGGAGGCCTTCGACAAGGTCGCGCGGTTCATGGGTCTCGGGTTCCCGGGTGGACCCGCGGTCGACGCGCTCGCGAAGCAGGGCGATCCGGCGGCGGTCCGGTTCCCGCGGGCGATGGCCGACTCGGGCGATCTCGATTTCTCGTTGTCGGGACTGAAGACCGCAGTGATGCGCTACGTGAAGGCCGAACGCGTGGCGGGCCGCCAACCGGATCCGGCGGACCTGGCCGCGTCCTTCCAGGAGGCGGTCGTGGATGTTCAGATCACCAAGACGATCGAGGCCGCCCGGCAGACCGGCGCCGGAGCCATCCTGCTGGGTGGCGGGGTCGTCGCGAACACCCGGCTGCGCGAGCGGATGGAGGCCGCCGCCGGCGAGGCGGATCTGCGCGTGGTGTTTCCATCATTGCCGCTCTGCACGGACAATGCAGCGATGATCGCTTGTGCGGGGACATCGCGCCTGCTCCTGGGTGAGCGGACGCCCATCGAGCAGGGAGCCGACCCGGGCCTTCCGCTGGCGCTGGTGTCGTGACCGGGGTCCTGGTGACCGGCGGCGCCGGGTTCATCGGATCGAACCTGTGCGACCGGCTGCTGGCCGAGGGACACGAGGTGGTCGCCGTCGACGACCTGTCCACCGGCCGGATCGCGAACCTGGCCGAGGCTCGCGGCGCCGGCTCCGGGTTCTCGTTCCAGAACCTCGACGTGCGCTCCGAGGCGCTCCTTCCGCTCTTCGAGCATCATCGTCCTGAGGTCGTGATGCATCTCGCCGCACGCCCCGGCGCGGAGTCGATGCAGGATCCACTCGGTGATGCCTCGGTGGCGCTGATGGGTCTCCTCAACGTGCTGCAGTGCTCGGTCGCGGTGGACGTGACCAAGGTGGTGTTCGCGTCGTCGGCCAGCGCGATCTACGGTGACCTCAACAAGAAGTTGCCGGCCAAAGAGAGCGCGGCCCCCGGCGCGCGTCCGCTGTCTCCCCACGGCGTGGGCAAGAAACTGGCCGAGGACTACCTGCGGTTCTACAAGCATGCGCACGGCATCGAGTTCGTGTCGCTCGCGCTCGGGACGGTCTACGGACCCCGGCAGGTGCCGCCCGGTGTGGTGGCCTCGCTCGCCGGCTCGCTCGTCGCGGGCACCGCGCCAACCATCCATGGGGACGGCGACCAGACGCGGGACATGGTGTTCGTGGACGACGCGGTCCACGCGCTCGCCCTCGCGCTCGAACGCGGGAAGGGCAAGCTGGTGAATGTCGGGACCGGCGTCGAGACGTCGATCAACGACCTGTACGCCTCGCTCGTGCAGATCACCGGCGTCGAGGTGGTGCCGGAGTCGGACGATCGGCCGGCCGGCGAGTCCCGTCGCATGGTCCTGGACATCTCGCTCGCCGAGAAGGACCTCGGTTGGAAGCCGTGGACGCATCTCGAGGACGGGTTGCGGGAGACGGTGGCCTACCTCCGGGGGGTGTGAGGCTCAGACCTGGGGGAGGCGCTGCCAGTTCGGCGCCTCGTCCCAGCCCGGGTTGTCGATGATCTCGGTCATGCCGGTACCGTCGGGCCGGATGGTCCAGATGTTCCGGTCGATCCCGTCCACCCGGACGAACGCGATCTTCTTCCCGTCGGGCGACCAGGACGGTTGGATGTCCACGAGCGAGTCGTCCGTGAGCTGAACGATGTGCGTGCCGTCCTTGCGCATCCGGAAGAGTTCCTCGCCGGGAGAACCTGAGGGCTGCGAGGCGAAGACGATCTGCTTACCGTTCGGCGACCACGCCGGGTCGACCTTGGGAGGCGGTGAGTCCGTGAGCTGCTTGAGCCCCGTTCCCTCCGGGCGGATCCAGTAGATCTCGTAGTCGCCGCCGTTGGTCGTTCCTTCGAAGACGATCCGCTTCCCGTTCGGCGACCAGTCGGGCTCCTCCTCGTTCTTCCGGTTCTTAGTGAGACGGAACCGACCGGTTCCGTCTAGGGAGATCGTGAACAGGTCGACGTCGCCGGTCTTGCGCTGCGTATAGACGATCCGGTTCCCGAACGGCGACCAGGAGGGGTCGTCTTCCGGCGTCGAGGGGGTGTCGGTGACCTGCTGGACGTCACCGCCGTTGGTGTTCATCGTGAAGATGTCGATTCCGGCCGGTGGGGAGGCCACGAACACGATCCGGTCGGCTGATGGGGACCACGCCGGGTCCATGTCCTCGTAGTCGTTGTCGGTGAGGCGGCGGATGTCCGAGCCGTTGGGGAGTGCGGTGAAGATCTCGCGGTCGAGTTCCCCGTCCGGGATGGACGAGAAGACCAGACGGCCGTTCGCGCCCGGGAAGCTGGCCGTTGCCGGCGTCGCCGGGAACGTGGCCCCCGCCAGGGCGGCGGCGAGCAGGGTTGCGGCCAGCGAGGTCCTCAGGCGACGGCTCATGGCCACCTACCTTACCCCGAGTCGCCCCGTGTTGTGCCTGAGGAGGCGCCGAAAGGGAGGGATGTGGGGGCGTCGAGCCACGCGATGATCTCGGTCAAGCCGGGTCGCACTGGCGCCGAAGTTTGGGTATGGAGACGGAACGCCTACCCGTGAGCGGGGCTGCGAAAACAAGCCACAGTGTGCGCTCGGCGCTCATCATCGCGGGTGTTTCCGTTGCCTCTGCGATCGCACTGGCGTTCATGTACCCGAGGGTCAGTTTCGGGATCGATGTCGGCCTCCCGACCTTCTTGGGGGCATGCGAACGGATCAAGGAGTCGGGGATCCCCCCGCACCCGGGCGACTGGTGGTGCTCCGTTCCCGCATGGCATATCGATGCCAATCTCATCATCGGCTCCGTATTGATCGGTGTCGGACTTGCGCTCGCCGTCGCGGTCCTTGCGGCCACCGGTCGTCGGGCGAGCGCCATCCTTCCACTGATCCCGATGCTCTTCTTCGCGGACTCCGTCGATCGAAACACGTCTATCTCGCCGCTGTGGCTGACCTCGGACACCGTTCGATGGATCGTGTGGTTGGTTCTGCCCGTTCTGGTGCTGGCTGCGCCGGGGATCGCCGTCGCGCTCACGTCTCGTCGGGGGCCCTTGATGATCGCTCGGTCCGGTGTCCGGCCCCGACTCCTCAGTGCCATCGCATGCGTGCTCGCGAGTGCCGCCGTGGTCGTTCTGACGCTGATCGTGCTCGGGACCCATCTCCGCGGCATCGTCGACTCCTTCTGGTCCCTCGCCTCTGAGATCGGAGCTTGGTGGATCGTTCCCGCCATCTCGATCGCCTTTTTCGGCGCGCTCCTCGGATCGCGAAAGCCATGGTGGCCGTGGTCGATCGCTTTCGTCGCTTTCTTCCTGAGTCGGGGACCGTCTCAGCTCACGTTCTTCGAATGGCACCCGGAAGGCGGGGACAACTTGACCGCGTTCGGGCTGACCATCCCGTTGCTCGCGATCGGACTCATCTGGTCGAAGTGGGAGACCTGGGCGAGTCGCCTGGCCAAAGGGTCGAACCGTGTCGCGCGTCAGTCGCAGGCAACGGCTGGTGCGACTCCGCAGGCGCTCCCGCGAGGAGGACGTGCGTACCTCGCATTGAACTTACTTGCTGTGGCGCTGATGATCTTCGCCGCGAGCCTGTTCGTTGCCGACCCCCTTCCCCGCCGGCTGAACACGCCGCTACCCACGTACCTCGAAGAGCGGAACCAGGCGAACGATGTTCGCACCCGGATGAACCTTGCATCGGCGATGGAGTCGGTGGACGCGTATCGGGCTCGTCACGCGACCTATTCGGGGTTCGACGCCCGGGTCGGCGAGCGGATGGATCCCTCCCTTGCCTGGGTCGATGGTTTCGGGGATCGCGCCCTACTCGAAGCGACCGATGAGGGGGGTAGCAACGCGACGATCAACATCATCCAAGCAACCCCGACGCGGGCTCGGCTTGTGGCTGCGAGCGACAGCGGTGCTGGTTTCTGCATCCAGCATCGCGCCGGCGCCCCCTGGGACTACGGAGCGAGCGACGCGAAGATCCAAGGGCGCAACGCGGTTCTGAGATCAGCCTCTTCAAACTGTGGCTCGGAGGGATGGACCCCCGATCTCGTCGAGTGGCCGGAACTCCCCGACTGTGTCGCCCGTACGACCGGATTCCTGATCTGCAGGATGGTGTCGGTGCTCATGTACAACGCACTGAAAGCCCCGGGAGCGACTTCGGGCCCGTAGGCTTCCCGTGAGGCCGCCGACGGGCGAGGCAGGCCGCTCACGCCATGTGGCAGGGCGCTTCTACCGCCAGGTTGACGCCTATGCGCTGTCGCGTGATTGTGGAGATGTCGCGACTGACGTCGGAGTCGGCGGCTCGGCATGGCGAACCTGGCGGTAGAGGGCGATGAGCTGATCCTCGGTCGCCGTTGGGCTCACGATGATCCTGGTGCTCGTTCTCGTCCGCGTCCAGCGCGACGACCCGAGCCTGCGGCCATCCGTAGAGGAAGCAGCAGCCCTCGAAGCGACCGGCGACGTACACGCGGGAACCGTCGGGTGCGACGGCTGCGCTCGTGAACTGATCTGAGCTTTCTCCGGTCACGCCGCTGTCGTAGGTTCGACTCCACGCTTCGGTGCCGTCCGCGGCGTCGAACGCGACGGCGAGAGCCTCGCTCCCGGCCCACCCGGGTCCACCGGGGGTGCGACTCAGCCCGGCTGCGTAGAGGCGAGAGCTCGAGGGGTCGGCGGCGAGCGACCACAGGTCCTCCCCGTCACCCTCGTCGTGGGTGGCCTCCCATTCCAGGGCCCCGTCCGAGGCCGCGAAACTCACCACGCTAAGGTCGGCCTCCGGATCGAACTCGTCGCCGTTCGCTGTGCCGCCCACCCAGACATGCTTTCCATCGGGGGAGGACAGGACCTGCGTCGCGTAGGCGTCGGCGACCCCACTTGGGTGCTGGCCTGTCCAGAGGACCTGCCCGTCCTGACGCATCGCCACCGTTCGGAACCCGCGCCCGGTCGCGTATACCGTGGGCTGCTTCGGGTTTCCGCTCATCCATTCGGGGCTCCACGACAATGCGCGCTCCCATCGCAGCTTCCCGCTAGCAGCGTCGTACCCGACGAGACGTCCGTCGTAGCGGTCGGAATCCCCTCCGACGACGAGCGTACGGCCTTCACCTGCGAGGGCGAGGTGGCTCACCGTGTCGTCACACTTCTTCGGGCAGCCATATCGGCGCTGCCACAGGACGGAGCCGTCCCGCGTCCGGAACGCGGCGGTCATCCAGTCGAAGACCGGGACGTACGTGCAGTCGTCGTTACAGTTCCCCCACGTTACCTTTCCGCTGGTCCAGTCCCCGATCACGAAGATCCTCCGCCCGCTCGGATCAAGCACCGCTCGGTAGGCGAAGTCATCCTTGACCCAATGGTCGAAGGGGTTTTGGAGCCGGGAGGTCCACAAGGTCTCTCCTGTGACCGTGTCAACCGCCTCGACCTCGAAGGGGTAGTTGTGCATCAGGAAGAGCCGGCCTCCTCCGGGCGAAACATAGATCCGGTCGCCCCCCGACTTCCGTTCCCAAAGTGTTGTTCCGGTATCGGCGTCGAAGGCCAACAGTCGCCGGTCGGGGATCGAGGCGTACACGCGCGATCCTCCCGGACCGGCGGCGACGCGAGTCGGCCACAGGTCGTACCAACCCCCGAAGGTCCGCGACCAGGCCTCATCGGCGGCCGCGGCGGTCGAGGGTGCCGAAGGGATGGTCGTCATGAGGAGGGGGGCGAGCGCGGTCCACAGGATGCGTCGAGCCACCTTCGTGCGCAACCTAGTCACGGTTGTTCCCCCACGGAGCGCGCTCGCTCTCACCGTTCCCCGCGAGGTACTCGGCGCCCCAGACTCCGTCCCCGGGCGACGCACCAGCGGGGGCCGGGGCGAGCGCGCCGACGAGCACATACGCGAGCGGACCGGCGGTGGATGATCGTCGCACCCTGGACCTCCAACCCCCTTTCTACTCCCGTGGCCCTAGCGGCTCAACCCGATGGTCCGGTGCCACCCCAGGTCCTCGCTCCCGGCCGCCGTTTGACCCTTGGCACTCGGCTCGTTATGCTGTTAGCACTCCCACACGGAGAGTGCTAACCGACCAAGGAGGTTTGCAGCATGGCTGATTTCGGCCTGAAGCCGCTTGAGGACCGTATCGTCGTCAAGCCCGGCGAGGAAGAGGAGACCACCGTCTCCGGCATCGTCATCCCCGACACCGCCAAGGAGAAGCCCCAGGAGGGCGACGTCGTCGCCGTCGGTCCCGGCCGCTTCGAGGACGGCAAGCGCGTACCGCTCGACGTGAACGTCGGCGACCGCGTGATCTACTCGAAGTACGGTGGCACCGAAGTCAAGTTCGGTGGCGAGGACTACCTGATCCTTTCGGCCCGCGACGTGCTCGCGGTGCTGGGCAAGTAGGGGGTCGCGGATGGCCTCCAAGGAACTGAAGTTCGGCGAGGACGCCCGGCGCGCCCTCGAGCGCGGGGTCGACAAGCTCGCCGACACCGTCGCCATCACCCTGGGACCCAAGGGCCACAACGTGGTCCTGGACAAGAAGTGGGGCCCGCCGACCATCACCAACGACGGCGTGACGATCGCCAAGGAAGTCGAACTGGACGACCCGTGGGAGAACATGGGTGCCCAGCTCGCCAAGGAGGTCGCCACCAAGACGAACGACGTCGCCGGTGACGGCACCACGACCGCGACCGTGCTCGCACGGGCGATGGTCAAGCACGGCATGAAGAACGTCGCCGCGGGTGCCAACCCGATGGCCCTCAAGCGTGGCGTAGCCGCCGCGGTCGAGGCCGCCGTCGAGGCGATCATGAACCAGGCCAAGGAGGTCGACGACAAGGCGGAGATCGCCCAGGTCGCATCCATCTCGGCCGCCGACACCACGATCGGCGAGACCATCGCCGAAGCGCTGGACAAGGTCGGCAAGGACGGTGTCGTCACGGTCGAGGAGTCCAACACGTTCGGCATGGAACTCGAGTTCGTCGAGGGCATGCAGTTCGACAAGGGCTACATCTCGCCCTACTTCGTCACCGATCAAGAGCGGATGGAGGCCGTCTTCGACGAGCCCTACATCGCGATCATCAACAAGAAGATCTCGAGCGTGCAGGAGCTGCTCCCGCTGCTCGAGAAGGTGATGCAGGCCGGCAAGGCGCTGGTGATCATCTCCGAGGACGTCGAGGGTGAAGCCCTCGCGACCCTGGTGGTGAACAAGATCCGCGGCACGTTCAACGCGGTGGCCATCAAGGCCCCCGGGTTCGGCGACCGTCGCAAGGCCATGCTCCAGGACATCGCTACCCTCACGGGCGGCGAGGTTATCTCCGAAGAAGTCGGGCTCAAGCTGGAGAACGCGGCTCTCGACATCCTGGGCCAAGCCCGCAAGGTCGTCATCACCAAGGATGACACGACCATCGTCGAGGGTCATGGCAAGCAGTCCGAGATCGACGGCCGCATCAACCAGATCAAGGCCGAGATCGAGAACACGGACTCCGACTGGGACAAGGAGAAGCTCCAAGAGCGGCTCGCGAAGCTCTCCGGGGGCGTGGCGCTGGTCAAGGTTGGCGCCGCGACCGAGGTGGAGCTGAAGGAGAAGAAGCACCGGATCGAAGACGCGCTGTCGGCGACCCGGGCGGCCATCGAGGAGGGCATCGTTGCCGGGGGCGGGGTGGCGCTGATCCGCGCCGAGTCCGCGCTCGACAAGCTCGACCTCGAGGGTGACGAGGCCACCGGAGCCACCATCGTTCGTGACGCGCTCGCCGAGCCGGCGCGCAGGATCGCGAGCAATGCGGGCTACGAGGGCGCCGTCATCGTCCAGCAGATCCGTACCGAGGGCGACGGCCGCGGGTTCAACGCCGCGACCGGCGAGTGGGTGGACATGCTCAAGGCTGGGATCATCGATCCGGCCAAGGTCACCCGCTCGGCGTTGCAGAACGCCGCCTCGATCGCCTCGCTCATCATCACCACCGAGAGCGCGGTCGTCGAGAAGCCGGAAGAGGAAGAGGACGCCGACGCCGGCGGCCACGGTCACCAGCACTAGTCGCACAGGTTACTCAGCGGAGGGGCCCGGCTCAGCCCGGGCCCTCCTGCATGTCTAGGCCGGTGGCTGCTCGCGGCCGGCGCGGCCGAGGGCCCAGAGCAGCGCACCCGTGAGCGCGAGGTTCGCCGCTGCGATCGCCCACCAGAACCAGGGGGCCGCGTCGGTGGGGAAGAGCGCGGCCTTCAGGATCGCGAAGCTCGTGATCGCCGCCTTCTCGACGACGAACGCCCACGCCCACCACCAGACCTCTTCGATCTTCTGCGCCATCAGGACGGCCAGCATTGCCAGCGTGACGAGCACGATCCCCAGGAGACGCATCCATACGCGTTCCGGTTGAACGGTCGCGCCCGCGATCGACAGGGCGAGCCCCGGAACGATCGCCAGGACCAGTCCGGTGATGGCCCATAGTGCCGCGAGCAGATACAAGACCCGTCGGAGCAACGTCATGGTCCGTAGCCTATCGGCGGGTGGTTGCGCCTCGCCATCCGCGTTCTCGGCGTCCATCGGCGGGGTCCGCGCCGTGACCTGCGACTTCGTCGGGCACCCCCTCTGAGCTGGTACGATGCAGGTCTGGAGCCCCCGCGGACCACCCGGGCGGGCTCTTTTTCACGGGACGACTCCAGGGGAAGCCGGATGACCAACGACGTGCGCGTGGCCGTGATCGGTATCGACTGCGGCACGCCCCAGATCCTCTTCGACGACCTGAAGTCCGAGGTCCCCAACATCGCCAAGCTGATGGAGGGGTCCATGCACGGGCCGCTCGCAAGCATCACCCCTCCGATCACCGTTCCGGCGTGGGCGTGCGCGATGACCGGGAAGACACCCGGGCAGCTGGGGATCTACGGCTTCCGCAACCGCAAGGACAACACGTACGACGGCCTGTCCATCGCGACCGCGGGGGCCATCAAAGAGACGACCGTTTGGGACCGCCTCGGGGCCAACGACAAGAAGTCGCTCTTGATCGGCGTTCCGCCGAGCTTCCCGCCGCTGCCGATCGAGGGTTGGCGCGTCGGCTGCTTCCTGACCCCGCCGTCCGCCCCCTCCTACGCCACGCCGTCCGAAGTCGAGGGCGAGATCGAGGAAGAGCTCGGCGGTCCCGGCCGATACATCTTCGACATCCCGAACTTCCGCAAGGCCGGTGTGGAACGGGTGATGGCCGACGTCTTCACGATGACCGAGCGGCGGTTCAAAGTGGCGCGCCGACTCGTGCAGAACAAGCCGTGGGACTTCTTCATGCTCTGCGAGATCGCCAGCGACCGTCTGCACCACGTGTTCTGGGAGTACTACGACCCCAACCACCCGAAGTACGTCGCGGGCAACGAGTTCGAAGGGATGTTCCAGAAGTACTACCGGATGCTCGACAAGGAGCTCGGCGAGCTGCTCGCGGTTCTGCCTGAGGACGTGGTCACGATCATCATGTCCGACCACGGCGCGCGTGCGATGCAGGGCGGGCTCTGCTTCAACGACTGGCTGATCCAGGAGGGCTACCTCACCCTGGCGACGCCACCAGCCGACGTCATCCCTATCTCGAAGGCGGACATCGACTGGTCGAAGACGGTTGCCTGGGGCGACGGCGGCTACTACGGGCGGCTGTTCCTGAACGTCGCCGGTCGTGAGCCCAGCGGCATCATCGACCCGAACGACTACGAGTCGGTGCGGGACGAGATGGCGCAGCGCCTGGAGGCCGCACCCGGACCCGACGGCGAACCGCTGGGCACGAAGGTGTTCAAGCCGCAGGACGTCTACCCGGACGTCCGCGGCATCGCGCCCGACCTGATCGTGTATTTCGGTGATCTGGACTGGCGAAGCGTCGGGTCCGTGGGGAACCCGAGTATCTACACCTACGAGAACGACACCGGCCCCGACGGGGCGAACCACGACCGCACGGGTATCTTCGTCATGAACGGCTTGCCGAACCAACCCGTCGGATACACCGAGGGGATGCGACTGGTCGATGTGGGACCAACCCTCGTCGATATCTATGGACTCGAGGCCCTCGAGGGGGCACAGGGAAGGAGCATGCTCCAGTGAGCGACCAGCATGGATTCACCGTATGGTTCACCGGCCTCTCCGGGTCAGGGAAGTCTACGATCGCCGAGATGCTCTTTCATGAGTTCCAGGCGCGCGGCATGAACACCGAGATCCTCGACGGTGACGAGGTTCGCAAGAACCTGTCGAAGGGCCTCGGGTTCTCGAAGGAGGACCGCGACACGAACATCATGCGTATCGGCTACGTCGCCAACCTGCTGACCCGCAACGGCGTGGCGACCATCTGCTGCCCGATCAGTCCGTACAAGGAGACCCGCGATGCGTGTCGCGAGATGATCGGCGGGAATTTCGTCGAGGTCCACGTGCACGCCACGATCGAGGAGCTGTCGGAGAACCGCGACCCGAAGGGGTTGTACAAGAAGGCGCTGGCCGGCGAGATCAAGGACTTCACCGGCGTCGATCCGAACTCCCCGTACGAGGCGCCAGAGGACCCCGAACTGAAGGTCGACACGATGGTCCAGACCCCCGAAGAGTCGCTTCAGTCCGTGCTCAGCCGGCTCAAGGAGCTCGGCTACATCGAGAGCGCCGAGGTCATGGTCGAGGGTGACCGGGCGCACTCCGGCCTTACGGACCTGCGCGTCGACGGGTCCGGGACCGTCGTCAAGGAGTCCTAACGACCACGCACGACTCCGGCGCTTCCGAGGCACGCGAAGCCCCTGGTAGCATCGTGTGATGGAGCTTCCGCACGCGCCCGCCTTCCTCCGAAGAGGCGGGCGTTTCGCGTTCCGGAACCAGATGGCGAGGTAGGAGAGTCATGGAGATCGAGATCGGTGCGGGCAAGACGGCGCGGCGGGCGTACGGGTTCGACGAGGTCGCGATCGTTCCCTCGCGGCGGACGCGCGATCCCGAGGACGTGACGATCGAATGGGAGATCGATGCATACACCTTCCCGCTGCCGATGATGGCCTCGGCGATGGACGCTGCCGTTTCCCCGGCCACGGCCATCCAGATAGGCAAGCTGGGCGGCCTCGCGTGCCTGAACCTCGAGGGTCTGCAGACGCGCTACGAGGACCCCGAGCCGCTGTTCCAGGAGATCGCCGAACTCCCCGATGAGAAGGCCACCCGGCGGATGCAAGAGATCTACCAGGAGCCCGTCAAGGACGACCTCATCGTCAAGCGGATCCAGGAGATCAAGGAGGGCGGGGTCATCGCCTGCGCGTCCCTCACGCCGCAGCGGGTCGAGCAGTACGCGAAGCTGGTCGTGGACGCGGAGCTCGACATCCTGGTGATCCAGGGCACGGTCGTTTCCGGCGAGCATGTCTCGAGTCAGCACGAGCCGCTGAACCTGAAGGAATTCATCCCGGCGTTCGACATCCCCGTGATCGTCGGCGGATGTGCCTCGTATGCGACCGCGCTGCACCTGATGCGGACCGGCGCGATCGGCGTCCTGGTCGGCGTCGGTCCGGGGAACGCGTGCACGACCCGCGGGGTGATCGGCGTCGGCGTTCCGCAGGCGACGGCCATCGCCGACGCCGCCGGCGCTCGGATGCAGCACCTGCACGAGACCGGCCGCTACTGCCACGTCATCGCCGACGGCGGGATGCGCACGGGCGGGGACATCGCCAAGGCCATCGCGTGCGGGGCGGATGCGGTCATGATCGGCTCACCGCTGACCCGCGCCGAGGAGGCGCCGGGCCGCGGGTACCACTGGGGGATGGCCACGTTCCACCCGACGTTGCCGCGCGGCGCCCGCGTGAAGACCCAGCAGGCTGCCTCGCTCAAGGAGATCCTGGTCGGTCCCGCGCACGAGAACGACGGGACGTTCAACCTCTTCGGGGCGCTGGCGACCTCGATGGCCACGACCGGCTATGCCACCATCAAGGAATTCCAGAAGGCCGAACTGGTCATCGCACCGTCGATCAAGACCGAGGGCAAGACGTACCAGACCCAGCAGCACGTCGGGATGGGCCACTGATGGGCGGGGCCTAGCCCCATGGCGAACGAGGCCCCCCGCCCGGTCCTCGTCGTCGACCTGGGGGCGCAGTACGCACAGCTGATCGCCCGACGCGTCCGGGAATGCCACGTCTACTCCGAGATCGTCCGGCACGACGCCCCCCTCGACGACCTGAAGTCCATGCGGCCCGCGGGGATCATCCTGTCCGGCGGACCCGCGTCCGTCTACGAGGAGGGTGCGCCCTCGGTCGATCCCGCGATCTTCTCGCTGGGGGTACCGGTGCTCGGCATCTGCTACGGGCACCAGCTCATGGCTCGGTCGCTCGGTGGCGAGGTCGAAGCGACCGGACGGCGCGAGTACGGAGGGACGACCGTTCACGTCGACGACGCGGGCGTCCTCTTGCAGGACCTGACGGGGGAAGAGCAGGTGTGGATGAGCCACGGAGACGCGGTGACCCGCGCCCCGGACGGGTTCCGCGTGACGTCGCGCACGGACGCGATCCCGATCGCGTCGATGGAGGACCCCGAGCGGGGACTGTATGCGGTGCAGTTCCACCCGGAGGTGGTGCATACGCCGAAAGGCACGGCCATCATGAAGCGGTTCCTCTACGACGGTTGTGGACTCCTGCCGGACTGGACCCCGGCGAACGTCATCGAACGCAGCGTCGAGGCGATCAGGGCGCAGGTGGGTGGGTCCGAAGTTCTGTGCGCGCTCTCCGGCGGCGTCGATTCGGCCGTCGCGGCGTTGTTGGTCCACAAGGCGGTTGCAGCGCAGCTCACCTGCGTGTTCGTCGACACGGGGATGCTCCGTGAAGGTGAGCCCGAGCAGGTGGAGGAGACGTTCGGACGGCACTTCAAGGTGCCGCTCGTGCATGTCAAGGCGGCCGACCGTTTCCTCGCAAAGCTCGACGGGGTCACCGACCCCGAGATCAAGCGCAAGGCGATCGGAGAGGAGTTCATCCGGGTCTTCGAAGAAGTCGCGCGGGATCACTCGGGTGCGCGCTTCCTGGTGCAGGGAACGCTCTACCCCGACGTCATCGAGTCCGGGTCCACGACCGCCGCCAAGATCAAGAGCCACCACAACGTCGGTGGACTGCCCGAGGAAATGGACTTCGAGCTGGTCGAACCATTGCGTGACCTATTCAAGGACGAGGTCCGGCAGGTCGGGGCCGAACTGGGGCTGCCCGAGGAGATCGTGCAGCGGCAGCCGTTCCCGGGCCCGGGCCTGGCGGTGCGCATCGTCGGGGCGGTCTCTGCTGAGAACCTCGTGATGGTGCGCGGCGCCGACCGCGTCGTCCGCGAGGAGATCCGCCGCGCCGGTCTCGAACGCGAGACGTGGCAGGCCTTCGCCGTTCTCCTGGCGGACGTGCGGAGCGTCGGTGTGATGGGCGACGGTCGGACCTACGAGCATCCGGTCGTCATCCGCGCGGTCACGAGCGAGGATGCGATGACGGCGGATTGGGCTCGGCTTCCCGGGGAGGTCCTCGACCGGATCTCCAGCCGGATAATCCGGGAAGTGCCCGGCGTCAACCGTGTGGCGTACGACATCACGTCGAAGCCACCGGGCACGATCGAGTGGGAGTGACGCTCAGACCGCGGCGGCCGAGAACGCTGGCCGGTTGAGGAAACCCCACACCTTCCCGAAGAACCCGCGTTCGAGTTCCAATCCCAGGTCTTTCCACTTGCCCACCTCGCCGGTCCACGTCGCGATGTCACCGTCGATGCGCACGTCGGGGTCGTCGGACTCGGCGAAGTGCATCCCTGCCGGGGCCCGAACGATGACGGTGCCGGTCGTCGGTCTGATGGTTGGTTGCCCCTGCAGGCGCAGGCGGTACGTCCCACCGCCGAAGTCGCCGTCCCATGCGTCCGGGAGCGTGAGCGTAGCGGCGAGCTCGCCGGTCGACTGCGGGGCGAGCCGCTCGTACACCCCGTAGAGCTGGAGGTCACCATCGCGCTCAGCTTGGACCGACTCCGGCTCACCAGCGGACGTGAACGCTTCGAGCCGGCATCCCAGGACACAGTAGAAGCCGACCTGCTGGTACGCATCGCCGGCCCTCAGGTGCTCGAAGTTGTCGTATGGATACGGCCCGAGGGCGTACGACGGCTTGGCCCCCTTGGGCGCGTCGTTGGTGTAGGTGGCCGTTGCCTCGGCGATCGCGGACCCGTCGGGCTGGAGGGTTATGTCGTAGGCGATGTCGGTGTCCAGGTAGAAGTCGATCTTGTTCCGAGACCAGTTGTTGACCGGCGCGGAGAAGAAATCCCAGTCCGCGCCGGGCGGTCCGAAGCTCCCGGCGACGCCCGCCTCGACGAACGAGGCTTCGACGACGGGGTCGGTCGAGTGCAGGAGCAAGTGCCCGTCGCCGCCCGCCTCGATCAGCGCTCCCAGGGCGGCGTCGGGGGGCGTGCGGGTGAGCAGGGCTCGCCATACATCGTGGGCCGCGGCGCCGAGGGATTCCTTCCGGGCCTCGGATTCCTCCGGCTCGAACGTCGTGTACACGCGGTTGGTCGTCAGAGGAACGACGTTCTCGGCCGTGAGGGTGCCGAGGTCGCGGGTCTTCAGGGGGCCGGTTGCCCGGAGCATCGCCGATACCGCTTGAGGGTCTACGTAGACCGCGCCGTCCAGACGCGTTCCCGTCGCCTGCTCGTAGAGGCGCTCGAGGAACGTCGCGGCTTCTGGGAGTTGGGGCAGCAGGTTCGAGTCAACCGGGTATCGCGTCATGTCCAAGCCGAAGAAGGTTGGAACACCCTTCGGCTTAGGGTTGTCGGGCTGGGCCGGGAGTTCGTTGGTACTGCGGAACGGGGACAGGGACATCCGGCCATCGCGGATCGTGAGGACGGCGATCTCTCCCGCGAATCCGCCCGTCGCCCGGAGCTCGGCGGGGTTCTGGGCGACGACGAGGTAGCGTCGGGTCCCGCCTGCGCCGGCGAACTCCGGGAAGGCCCCGACCATGGCCTCGACCGACCGGATCGCCGGCGCAGCCGTCCGCAAGCCGTCCCGCAATCCGTCCACGGCGCCGTCGACCGGTCCGAGCAGGAAGGTCCGAGGGAGGTCACCGGCGATGGTTGTCGCCTCGTCCACCTGCGCGCGAGCCCGAACCAGCGCAGGCTGCAGGCGTTGCAACGCCTCGATGGGGACACGGCCTTTCTCGGGTGCCAGCGAATCGAGACCTCGAGGCAGCTCGCCGACACCGGTCGTCAGGTCGACCCCCGCTTGAGAGACGTGCACCCCGGATCGTGCCAGCCCGAGGAGCGCGTCTGCCGTGTTGCCGGCGAAGGGGACGAGGCCGAGGATCCGGAGAGCGGGGTTCCCGGCCTTGCCGGCGGCGGCGTCGAACGCGGTTCGGGCGTTCACGAAGGAGGCGCCGGCTTCCTCGACCTTTCCCTCGGCCATCAGCGAGCGCCCGGCGGTAAGGGCATCCCGGCCTTGCTGCATGAGCCGAGCGGCGCTGAGCGCCGGGAGGACGGCTAGGAGGCTGAGGATCGTCAGGATGGCCAGTGTGATGAGGCCGCCGACGAGCAC
This sequence comes from Actinomycetota bacterium, assembly GCA_040880465.1. GTDB lineage: Bacteria > Actinomycetota > UBA4738 > UBA4738 > JBBDHU01 > JBBDIK01. The sequence goes on from JBBDIK010000003.1 coordinate 84,501, forward strand.
GCGCTTCGGCCAGCGGCGTGGTTTCGATCGAGACCGCGAGAGGCGGACGTGTCCGGACCGCACGCCGCGTGAGGAAGGCGATCGTTCGGTCATGTCCGTTGCGCGAAGACCACGAGCCGCTGCTCGGCGGAGAAGCGAGGGGTACATGTGGTGAGGACGAGGGTCGGGCCCACGGTCGCGTCGGGGTCCGCCACCTGGACGGCCGTCGGTGCGACGGTCTCGGTTCGGTACACGCGGTAGTCGAAGGTCCCGTGCTCGGTCTGGAGCTGGATCTTGTCGCCCTTGCCGAGCTTGTCGAGGTCCCAGAACGGGGCCTTGTAGGTGGTCCGGTGTCCGGCGATCGCGACCCGGCCATGCGGCTGCCACGGCAGCCTGGAATCGGGATACAGTCCTGGGCCGCGTTCGAGATCCTGGGTCGACGTGCCGTCCACCACGATCATGTCGAGGTCCATCCGGGGGATCACGATCTTCGCGACCGCGCTCCCGGGAACGCGCACGATGTCATCGTCGGATGGCGGCGGAGTGGGGTGCTCGAGTTTGGTGTCGAACTCTTCGCGGAGTTCCGCCTGTGCCCGGTCGGTGACGAAGTTGGTACCCCACAGCATCCAGAGGAGATACCCGGCCACGAAGGCTGCGGCGAGGAAACAAAGCTTCCCGAAGCTCCGAAGCGAGAAGCCCGCGCGATCCGCGGGCGTCTCGACGAGCGATGGACTGACGACGGGCTCGGTCTGGGCAGTCGTGATGCCCGGTTACTTCTCCGTCGCGACCCGGCGCCGGCGTCCTGCGATGAGCGCGATACCCCCGGCGAGGACCAGCGCGATCAGCAGCAAGAGCCCGACCGAGATGTTCGAACCGGTGAACGGCAGCGCGCCGCCTCCGCCGCCTCCTCCGCCGGAAACGGCACCCCCTGAGATGACGATTCCGGTCGAGACGGACTGGGTGTTCTCACATGCCTGATCGAGGCCGACGACGGTGATCGTGTGGTTGCCGGCCGAGATGTCGTTGGGCAGGACGAGGTCGAAGTCGAACTTGTGGTCGCTGCCGACCGTAGCCGTTCCGACGAAGGCTCCGTCCAAGTAGATGCTGACCGTGGAGCCAGCGCACCAGTGGTTCCCGCTGACCAACGTGCTGCCGCCGGCGGTCGGGTTCGTGTTTCCGACGCTGACCGTCGGGCCTGGTGCGTACTGCTGCGCCGAAGCGGGCGGTGCCATGAACACCCCGATGACGGCCGCGAGTGCCACCGCGAGCCCCAGTCGCTTCATCCCTAACCCCTTTCGCGAGCGCATGAGTTCGATATACGTCGGGACAGCCTAGCGTGCTCGGACCGTGCCCGCAATCCTTGCCCCCTCTTACCTAGGGTCGGGTGGAGCGGGGGGCCCCTTGAGCCCTGCCTACAATACACGGCGTGAGCTCGGCCGATATCCTCCTCGATCCTCTCAATCCCGTGCAGCGTGAGGCGGTGCTGCACACCGAGGGCCCCGTGCTCATCGTGGCTGGGGCGGGCTCGGGCAAGACCCGGGCCCTGACCCATCGCATCGCCTACCTGATCCGGGGGAGGGACGTGGCGCCCGGAGCCATCCTGGCCATCACGTTCACGAACAAGGCCGCTCGGGAGATGGCCGACCGGGTCGAAAACCTGCTCGGAACCCGGGTGGCCAAGGGGATGTGGATCCTGACGTTCCACTCGGCCTGTGTTCGGATCCTTCGGCGGGAGCACCGGCATCTGGGCCTTCCGTCGTCCTTCTCCATCTATGACGATGGCGACACCGAACGGCTCATCACGATGATCCTCAAGGATCTGAACCTGGATGTGAAGCGGTTCCCCCCTCGGGCCATGGCCTCTGCGATCGGGGCGGCGAAGGACGCCCTGCTCTCGGCATCGGAGTACACCGCCGCGGCCTCGAACCTCTACGAGAAGACGGTTGCCGAGGTGTACGGGGCCTATGAGCGTCGGCTCCGCGACGCAGGGGCGCTGGATTTCGACGACCTCATCGCCGAGGCGGTGCGTCTCTTCCAGCGGCATCCGGAGGTCCTGGCGCACTATCAAGAGCGGTTCCGGTACGTCCTGATCGATGAATACCAGGACACGAACCGCGCGCAGTACCACCTCGTGAACATGCTCGCAGCGAAACACAACAACCTCTGCGTCGTGGGAGACGCCGACCAGGGCGTCTACTCCTGGCGCGGTGCGACCATCAAGAACCTCCTCGACTTCGAGCGAGACCATCCGGACGCGGCGGTCTTCCTGATGGAGCAGAACTACCGGTCGACGCAGAATATCCTCGCCGTTGCAAACGCCCTGATCGAACACAACGTCAACCGGAAGCCCAAGTCGCTCTGGACGCAGGAGTCCGGCGGGGAACTCGTCGTCCGGTACCGGGCCGAGAACGAGCACGAAGAAGCGATGTTCGTCGCCGAAGAGGTCGAGCGCCTGGTAGAGGCCGAGGGGTATCGCTACCGTGATGTCGCGCTCTTCTACCGGACGAACGCTCAGAGCCGGGTGCTCGAAGACATCTTCATGCGGGTCGGCCTGCCGTACCGGATCATCGGTGGGGTGCGGTTCTACGCCCGTAAGGAGGTGAAGGACATCCTCGCGTACCTCCGGCTTCTGGTGAACCCGCAAGACGTCGTATCGGCTCGCCGCGTCGTGAACACGCCGAAGCGCGGCGTGGGCGAGCAGACCGTCGCCGCGATCGAGTCCTTCGCCCGTGACGAGGAGGTCTCGTTCCTCGAGGCCTGCCGCCGCGCCGAGGAGATCACGACGCTGACCGCGCGTTCCACGGGTGGCGTCGCCTCGTTCGTGCGCGTGATGGACCAGCTCGCGTCGCGGCTCGCAGGCGGCGCCGGCGCGATGCGGATGGTCGAGGCGGCGGCCGAGGACTCCGGGTACATCGCCGACCTCGAGTCGGAGCGGACGGTCGAGGCCGAGGGACGGGTGGAGAACATCCAGGAGCTCGGAGGAGTGGCGGCCGAGCATGAGGCTCGGTCGCCGGACGCGACCCTTTCCGATTTCCTGGAACAGGTCGCGCTCGTATCCGAGCAGGATGAGTACGACGCCGACGCGTCAACCGTGACGTTGATGACGCTGCATAACGCCAAGGGGCTGGAGTTCCCGGTCGTGTTCATCATCGGGATGGAGGACGGGGTGTTCCCGCACTACCGGTCGATGGGGGATGCGGATGAACTCGAGGAGGAGCGGCGGCTCGCATACGTGGGCGTGACCCGCGCGCGAGAGCGCCTGTACCTGTCCCACGCATGGAGCCGAACGCTCTTCGGCAGCACGAGCTACAACCCGCCGTCCCGGTTCCTCTCCGAGATCCCCGCCGACCTGGTTAAGCTCCTGGAGCACGAGAAGGACGAGAACGGACGTCGCGGACCCAGGAAGGTCGCATCCCCGGCCGCCCATGCCCCGTTGGACGTCGGACCCGGAGATACGGTCGTGCACGAGAAGTGGGGCGAGGGTGTGGTCCTGTCGGTCGCTGGCTCCGGCGGTGACGCGCAGGCCCGTATCGCGTTCGAGGATGTGGGGGAGAAGCAGCTGATCCTCGCGTTCGCACCGCTCCGGCGCGGCTAGTCGTCGTCTGCCGGGATCGGGGTCGTCAAGCGCTCCAGGATGTTCCGCGTGATCCGGTCAACGTCCGGATCCTCACCCTTGAGGCCATAGGCCCAATCCGTTACTCCGGCGTTCACCACGGTCCCGCCGCGGTCCGGCCGCGTGAACGTGGCCAGAACGGCGTGGTTGGCGGCGACCTTCGCGAGGTTCTCCGGTGTCACGTCCCCGAACACGGCTTCGGCAACCGTCTCCAGCTCGCCCGGTTCGTGGGCGTATCGGGAGGGTTGCTCCTGCTGGGACCACAGCCGAGCGGGTGCGGTCGCGAGGACCTCGAGCGTCTCCGGTGCTCCGTCCCCGTAGGTCGGTACCGGTACGCCGCACCGCATCCGAAGTTCGCATCCGTCCACCTCGTAGGCGACGATCGCGTCTTTCGCTCCGAACATGTCGCCGTACTGCAGCCCGGTTCCCTCGAAGGCCCAGTGGTCGGGCTGCCAGACGGTGAAGGCTGCGTTCCCGCGCGGGATGGCGTTGCCGTAGCGCGAGTAGCCGCCCCGGGTGAAGGACAAGCCGATCGATCCCGCCTCCGGTCGCCCGACGCGCCGATCGGCCCAGGGACCGGTGAGGAATCGCTCGTCCGACGTTCCGGCCACCGGGTCCTGATGGGCGAGGTACTTGAAGCACGTCATCGCCGCATGATCGTCCTCGTAGCGGACCTGCCAGAAGCAGGTGTTCCCGCTGAAGATGGCGGCGTTGCCTCCTGCTCCGGTGTAGGCGTCGAGCGCGTCGCGCATCTTCCACGACCAGTACTCGTCGTGGCCCACGCAGACGAACGTGTCGTGGCCGTCCAGGACCTCGGGATGTTGCTCCAGGTCCTGCGAGATGGCGACGTCGACGGAGAAGCCGTTGCGCTCCGACCAGTGCAGGAACGGGCGCTCCCAGTTCCACCAGCCGGCCCCGCCGCTCCAGTCGGAAAGGCCGAGCGGGCGGGCCCAGTTGCGGTACCCCATCGCCTCCGGGTCGGGATCGGTCTGCATCATCCGACCCGCGGGCTCGGGCTTGACCAAGAACCCTCTGGCCATCGGGCGACGGAACGAGACGCGGTTCCCGCCCGTGTAGAGGGACAGGCCGCCCCAATCGTTGTAGGCGTTGTAGGTATTCGTGGACAGGACCAGGATCAGCTGCGCTCGCTCCTGTCCGGGGCGGACCACCAGGAACGCGTCCGTCCGTTCGTCACCGGAGGTCAGGGTCACCGCGTAGTACCCGGAGCGCCAGTCGTCGCCGACGGGGATCTGGACGGCAGCCGGCCAGTCGCAGCCCTTGGAGGACGCGTCTTCGGGGGTCGCATGGTTCCCTGCAGGCACTTGCCGCTGTTCCCATACCACCTCGGGTCGGGCCCCGTCGCGGGCGACCTTCACGTCGAACGTTCCCCGGTCGGTGGATACATGCAGGCCGGCTGCTTCGCCGGGGGCAACCGAGAGGGGCCAGCAGAACGCCTCGAGCATCAGCGCATCAACGTGAGGTAGCCGGCGACGGCGATCACGAGCCCGGCGGCGAGCGCCGTGATGACCCAGGCGAGTCCGAGGCGTCCCCGGTAGGGACCGAGTGGGCCGACCTTCGTGCTCGGTTTCAGTCCTGGAGGGCGGAACTTGAGTGGTTTGGCCATGTCGGAACTGAGTATAGGAGCCGTCCGATCATGCACATGGTGTGCCTGGACCTCTCGGCTATAGTGCCGAGCCTATGCCCCAGACCCATCGCGTCATCATCGCGAAACCCGGGCTCGACGGTCATGACCGCGGAGCCAAAGTTGTTGCGCGGGCGCTCCGGGATGCCGGGTTCGAGGTTATCTACACCGGCTTGCATCAGACGCCCGAACAGATCGTCGAGACGGCGATCCAGGAGGATGCCGACGTGATCGGGCTGTCGTCGCACTCAGGCGCACACATGACGCTGTTCCCGAAGGTCACCGCGCAGCTCAGGGACCAAGGCGTCACGGGCGTCGTCGTCTTCGCAGGCGGGATCATCCCCCCCGAGGACATCCGGGCGCTCGAGGAAGCTGGTATCGAGGCGGTCTTCACGCCGGGTGCTTCCACCCAGGACATCGTCGAGTGGTTGCGCGGGCGGCTCGCGGATGCGAATGGGAGGGCGGAGTAGGTGGATCTCTACGAGCACATGGGCAAGGACCTGTTCCGGGCCCACGGCATCCCGACCCCGCGAGGGATCGTCGCCGTGTCGGGTGAGGCGGCAGCCAAGGCAACCGAGGAGCTCGGCGGCAAGTCGGTCGTCAAGGTGCAGGTCCAGATCGGTGGGCGGGGCAAGGGCGGTGGCGTCGTCCTGGTGGATTCACCGTTGCGCGCAGCCGAGGAGGCGGACCGGATGCTCCGCGAGGGTTTCAAGGAGATGGACGTTACGCAGGTCCTGGTGGAGGAACTGTTGCCGATCAAGCGCGAGTTCTATACCTCCTTCGTCCTCGACCGGTCTGCGGGCGACTACTTGGCGATGATGACGGCCGAGGGCGGGATGGACATCGAGGAGGTCGCGCGCCTGAAGCCCCAGGCGCTCCGCCGGGTTCACGTCGATCCGCTGCTCGGGCTGCGCTCGTATCACGTGCGGAACCTGGTCGAGGTTCTTCCGGAGGACGCTCGGAAAGGCGCAGCTGACGTGCTGGTCAAGATGTTCGCGCTGCTCACCGAGATGGACGCGACGCTGGTCGAAGTGAATCCGCTGGTTCAGTTGGAGGATGGGGCGATCCTGGCCCTCGACTCGAAGGTGACCGTGGACGACAACGCGCTCTTCCGCCATCCGGATATCGAGGCGCTGCAGAGGCACTTCCCGATCGATCCGGTGGAGAAGCGCGCCAAGGACGCGGGTCTCCAGTACGTGAAGCTCGACGGCGAGGTCGGGATCATCGGCAACGGCGCCGGACTCGTGATGTCCACGCTGGACGTCGTCGCGCAGGCCGGCGCTCGCGCCGCCAACTTCCTGGATATCGGGGGCGGCGCGAGCGCCGACACGATGGCGACCTCGATGGAAGTCATCCTTTCGGATCCGGCGGTCAAAGCCGTGTTCATCAACATCTTCGGAGGCATCACCCGCTGCGACCTCGTGGCGAACGGCGTGCTGGAGGCATTGGACCGGGTCGAGGCGACCGTCCCGATCGTCGTCCGTCTGGACGGGACGAACGCGGAAGAGGGACGGAAGATCCTCGATGATGCGGGTCATCCGCGGATCGTGTCGGCGCCGACCATGCTCGAGGCGGCGCGGCGGGCAGCGGAGTTCGCGAACGGGGCGGTCGCATGAGCATCCTCGTCGACGCCACCACGCGGCTCGTGGTGCAGGGCATCACGGGGAAGGAAGGGACCTTCCACACGCTGCGAGACCGGGGATACGGGACGAACGTGGTCGCCGGGGTGACGCCCGGCAAGGCCGGGCAGGACGTCGAGGGCATCCCGGTCTTCGACACGGTGGCGGACGCGGTCCGTGAGCAAGGCGCCGATACGGCGATGGTGTTCGTCCCGCCCCGGTTCGCCGCCGAGGCTGTCTTGGAGGCTGCAGACGCGGGTGTCGGGCTCGTCGTCTGCATCACCGAGGGGATCCCGGTCAGGGACATGGCAGAGGTCCATGCCTATCTGAAGGGCTCCGACACGCTGCTGGTCGGCCCGAACTGTCCGGGCGTGATCTCGCCCGGCGTCGCGAATGTCGGCATCATCCCGGGCGAGGTCTGCATGCCCGGCCGGGTGGGGTTCGTATCGCGCTCCGGAACGCTGGTCTATCAGATCGTGCACGAGCTCACGCAACAAGGGATCGGCCAGTCGACCTGCGTCGGGATGGGAGGTGACCCGGTGCACGGGATCGGATTCATCGAGTCGCTCGACCTGTTCGAGGCCGACCGCGACACCGATCTCATGATCATGACCGGAGAGATCGGCGGGGACGACGAGGAGCGGGCCGCCGCACATGTACGCGAGCACATCACGAAGCCAGTGGTCGCCTATATCGCCGGCTTCGAGGCTCCACCCGGAAAGCGCATGGGGCACGCCGGGGCCATCGTCACCGGCTCGGAGGGAACCGCTGCAGCGAAGGCCGAGGCGCTGGAGGCGGCCGGGGTCAAGGTCGGGCGCACGCCGACCGACGTCGCGTCTCTCGTTGCCCGGGCGCTCGGCTAGTCCCACGCTCATCACGCTGCTTCTTGTCGCCCGGTGCCCGTCCCCCCATACTTGCCTGACCACCGAGAGGAGAGCCGATGACCTGTTCGCACTGTGGAGCTGAGAACGATGCAGAAGCGAGCTCGTGCTCGACGTGCGGACGCGATCTGACCGAGGCGAGCGGAGGACCGCCCTTGTCCGTGCCGGGCGGCGTGGACGTCGCGCCAGGCGAACCCTCGGGAGCCCGTGCGCCCAGTGGTGCACCTTCCGCTCCCGTGTGGCGAACCGGTATCCGGTCGGGGGCCATCATCTTCCTCGTGGCGGCGCTCATCGGTCAGGCCATCGCGTGGTTCGACTTCCTCCTCATCCCTGGCGCGTCTGGTGGCCTCGATGTTCCCAATGTCGCGAAGATCGGGGTCCTGTATCTGGCGTCGTTCAACCGTATCCCCGTGTCGGCGGAGATCAGTGCAGTCGGCATGAGCCAGACGGTGAGTTTCTCGCTCGCGTTCGGGCTGATTACGCTCGGGTTGGTCTTCCTGCTCTACCGGGCCGGCAAGAAGCTCGCGAACGACGCCGGAGGCGATGCCCTGCGGCGCATGGTGATCGGGATGATGGTGGCTCCGTCGTATGCCGCGCTGACGCTCCTCGTCGCGCTCGTGATGACCCTCCGTCCGCTCGTAGCTGAAGGAGGCGAGTTGACGGTCGCGCCGGCGCTCTTCGGGTCACTCCTGATGCCCCTCGTCCTCGCAGCCGTTGCAGGTGGTGCCGGGGGACTCCTGTCCGATCGAGACGCACTGTTCCGCCGCTGGTCGGTGGGTCGTCGGGTCGCCGGAGCACTCGCCGGCGGCTGGCGGATGCTCGTCTTCGGCATGGTGTTCGCCGTCGTCGGGATGCTCGTGCTGATCGTCATCCATCCCGATGACTCCAAGGTCTACTTCGCCGGTTACCGAGCGATCGGTGAGGATGGCGGCGCGGTCGCCGTGCTCCACAACACGTTGCTGCTTCCGAACGAGGCCGTGATGGTCCTCGCTCCATCCATGGGCGCGTGCGACGGCATCTACGGCGGCATGGTCCAGGTCGATCTGGTGTGCTACAGCGCCTTCCCGTCGGATGCGCCACCGACGGCGCCGTCGACGACGTCCGATCCGATCACGGCACTGGCGGGTTCCCTGCCGACCCCGCAGGCTGCGCCCGCCGTCTATCTGATGTTCCTGGTGGTTCCGCTCCTGGCGACGATCCTCGGCGGACGAGCTGCCGCACGGCTCTCCCGGGCGAGCGGGCGCGGCCAGGGGGCCATCAACGGGGCGCTCGCTGGGGTGGTGTTCGCGATCCTCGTGGGCGTCGCGGCGTGGTTCGCAGGGGTCGATATCGGTTCGGGCGGCGGTTCGGGCGGCGGAGGGATCCTGACGGGGGGATCGATGTTCGTCGGAGCCGGGATCGCCGGAACCGCGATGTTCGGGCTCGCGTGGGGGGTTGGTGGCGGCGCGCTCGGCGGGGCTCTGGGGGCTGCTCCGGCGGAGGGACCTGGATCGCCTGACCTGCGCGGCGATGAGGAAGACGACGAACCGGACGAGGTTGATCTCGGCGGTGGGGGGCGGGCCCCCGAGGAGGATCCAGGTTTGCCTATCGTGCCTCCGGACCCTGCCTGAGCGTCGTCTCGCCTACGCTCAGTCTTCGCTCGGCTTCACGTACGTGACCGCTTGTTGGGCTTCGCGCATCAAGAGGTATCCGCCGGGAACGGCGATCAGTCCGCCCAGGAGGGTGATCGTGATCGCCAGTTGCGGGCTGACGACGAAGCCATCGAGGGGATCGATGCCTCCGGTCGAACTCATCGCCCAAACGGCTGCACCGGCGACCAGGATCCCGGCGACCATCACGACGCTTCCGAGGTCCAGGCGGGCCTTGCGTCCCAGCGGCTTGGTGGTCAGCAGGATGCTGATGAGCAGGATCGTGAGCCCTCCGGCAAGACAGAGGATCCCCGGGATCGACCGCACTCCCGTTCTGGAGGGCAGGTCATCGAGGGCGGCCCCCTCCAGGAGCGAGAGGCTCATCCGCCACCAGGTCAGCAGCGGCGCGAAGGACGCGATCGTGCCGCCGACGATCGAGATCGCGAGGCCGAGCGGGCGGCCTCGCTTCCGTTCGACGTCAGGTCGCGGGGCCGCGATGACGGGGGGGAGTGAGACGCCGCCGGGGGCGGCCGGCGCGAGCAGAGGCGCGCCCTCGGCTTCCGACGGGCGTTCGCCCCGGGTCGGGGAAAGCTCGGTGCCCGGCGTGGGATGCGAGGACGTCGAGGGAACCGGACGAGCCACTGGAGTCGCGGGTGTCTCCGTCAGGTGTCCCGCCGTGCCTTCCCCGACTTCGTCCGGGGCGTAGGGGTCCGGCTTCGGCGCGGCCCGAAGGACGATCTTCTTCTTCGGCCTCGCCTTGGGGGGTTCTTTCTCGTCAGCCACAGGGCGAGGGTAGAGGTCAGGCTCGATGGAGGGCAACTCCGGGAGGCCGCGACGCCGTGGTCACGATCCCGCGCGAGCAGGCGAGCGCGACCACCGGAGCGTGGTAACGAGGGCGACGATCCCTGCAGCCAGCGCCAGCCATGGACCGATGGATGAGGGGCCGAACGATGGAGGCCGGAGCAGATGCAGGACCGAGCCCGCGATCACCAACCCTGCGAGCACGCGCAGTGCAGCGACCCAGCGCGGCCGTGGCGAGAGGGGGCGAAGTGCGACGGCGCCCCAGATCATCAGGCCCACGAGGGCCCCGATACCGGCGAGCATCGACCACCGGGGGGTGATCGCCCACGCGCCCAGGAGCCCTGAGCCCGGTCCGAAGCGCTTCCACGGGATGATCGAAGCCAGGGCGGCGACGGCGAACGCGATGCCGGTCCAGGGCAGCGGAAGCCTGGCTCGCGTGGGGTGCTCCGGCTCCAGGACGAGGTTGGGGCCGAGAGCCGCCGGGAGGCACTCCTCGCCGAGAACGCGTCCCCGCACGGGCACCGCACACCGCACGCACATCGGCCGCCCACAGTCGGCGCACTCCGCGATCACGGAGGCGGCTGGGTGGCGCTCGCAGCGTTTCGCGGCCTTCGCCGACCGCTCGTCCAACGACACGGGGGAAGCTTACGTCGCTCCGGCGTTCGCCAGTCGGCCCCCGGCGCGGCTAGCATGCCCGCGGTGGACGCGCGCGTGGCGGTACTCGCATCGGGGGAGGGGACCAACCTTCAGGCACTCCTGGACGACGAGGTGACGGGGCCCTGGATCAGCGTGGTGTTCTCCGACCGCGAGGACGCCGGGGCGCTGCGACGGGCACGTGACCGCGGGGTGGATGCCGTGTGGATCGATCCGAAGGTGTACCCCACCCGGGACGACTTCGACGGAGCGATCACGTCGGGCCTGGGCGCGCGGGGCATCGACTGCGTGGCGCTGGCCGGCTACATGCGGATCCTCGGGCCGACGCTCGTGAACGCCTACGAAGGGCGGATCCTGAACGTGCACCCGGCGCTGTTGCCCGCGTTCCCGGGCGACGCTGCGGTCGCCGACGCCCTGGCCTACGGCGTTCGGGTGACCGGCGTGACGGTGCATCTCGTCGACGAGGAGGTGGACCACGGTCCGGTCGTGTTCCAGGAGGCCGTCGCGGTGTTGCCCGACGACGACTGGGACGCGTTGGAGGCGCGGGTCCATGCGGTCGAGCACCGTCTCCTGCCGGCGGCGGTCAAGGCATTCGTCCAGGGGCGGATCTCGGTGGACGGCCGTAGCGTCCGCGTGAAGGAGGAGGCGACGTGAGCGAAGCGCGGCCCATCCGGCGAGCCTTGCTCGCCGTCTACGACAAGACGGGCGTGGCCGAGTTCGCGCGAGCCCTGGCCGATCAGGGAGCGGTCATCGTCTCGTCGGGTGGCACGGCGCGGGCCTTGGCATCGGCGGGCGTTCCGGTGACGCCGGTCGAGGAGGTCACCGGTTCACCGGAGATGCTCGGCGGTCGGGTGAAGACGCTGCACCCGAAGATCCACGGAGGGATCCTTGCGGACCAGCGTGACGCCGGGCACGTCGCGGAGATCGAGGAACAGGGGATCGAGCCCTTCGATCTCGTCGCGTGCAACCTGTATCCGTTCCGCGAAACGGTCGCGACGGGCGCCGATTTCGACACGGTCATCGAGAACATCGACATCGGCGGGCCGGCGATGGTGCGGGCGGCGGCGAAGAACCACGCGTCGGTTGCGGTGGTGGTCGATCCGAGTGACTACGCCGACCTCCTGGCGGAGATCTCCGCGGAAGGGGGGCTGACCGACGAACGGCGTCGCGGACTCGCCGCCAAGGCCTACGCGCACACGGCTGCCTACGATGCCGCGATCGCGTCATGGTTCGCGGAGCAGACCGGCGGCGAGGGGATGCCGTCCTACGTCGGGCTCGCGTTCGAGAAGCTCGAAGACCTGCGCTACGGTGAGAATCCACACCAGCATGCGGCGATCTACCGCGACGCCGCCGGATCCGGCCCGTTCGGCGGGGCCGAGGTGCTCCAGGGCAAAGCGATGTCGTTCAACAACTGGCTGGATGTGGACGCCGCGTACTCGTTGGTCGCTGAGCTCCCCGAGCCGGCGTGTGTGATCGTCAAGCACAACAACCCGTGTGGAGTGGCGGTCGGGGATTCGTTGGCGGACGCCTACCGGAAGGCCTTCGATTGCGACACCGTGTCGGCGTTCGGGGGGATCGTCGCGTTCAACCAGCCGGTCGACACGCCGACGGCCGAGGCGATGGCGGACATCTTCACCGAGGTCGTCGTGGCGCCGGCGTATACCGAGCATGCGCAGGAGGCGTTCGGCACGCGCGAGAACCTGCGCGTGGTGCGCGCCCCGCTGCCGGTCGGCGGTGGGCAGGACGTCCGTGGACTGCCCGGAGGCGCGCTGGTGCAGGACTCCGATGTCGTGGTCGAGCGACGCGGCGACTTCGAGGTCGTATCCGAGCGGCAGCCGACCGAGGACGAGTGGTGCGATCTGCTGTTCGCATGGCGCGTGGCCGCTCGGGTGAAGTCCAACACGATCGTGTTCGCGAAGGGGAACGCGACGGTCGGCGTCGGGGCGGGTCAGATGTCCCGCGTGGATTCCGCCTGGATCGCGGTGCGCAAGGCGGGCGAGCGGGCGAAGGGGGCGGTGATGGCCTCCGATGCATTCTTCCCATTCCCGGACGCGGTCGAGGTCGGTGCCGAGGCGGGGGTGACCGCGATCATCCATCCGGGCGGTTCGATGCGGGACGAGGACGTCCTGAAGGTCGCCGAGGGCCACGGGATGGCGGTCGTGGTTACCGGCCGCCGCCACTTCCGGCACTGACGGTCGACCGTAGGTCGGTCGAGGGTCAGTCGAGGGTCAGTCGAGGGTCGGCCGGGCTGCCGTTGGGCTAGGATTCCCGCCCGTGACCGCCGAGATCATCTCCGGAACCGAGATCGCCAAGGCCGTGAAAGCCGACGTCGCGATACGCGTCGAGGCCTGCAAGGCGGAGGGCGTGCGGCCCAAACTCGCCGCGCTCCTCGTGGACTTCTTCGAGCCGTCGAAGATCTACGTTGCGGCCAAGGAGCGGGCCTGCGAGGAGGTCGGGATGCTGTCCGAGCGGGTCGACCTGCCGGGTGACGTCTCGCGCGAGGACTACTTCGCTGAGATCGAGCGGCTGAACGGCGACGAGACGGTCCACGGCTATATCGCCCAGCTCCCCGTTCCTGATCATCTGAACCCCGAGCTGGACATCCAGTCGGCGATGGATCCGAGGAAGGACGTCGACTGCCTCCATCCGTACAACGTCGGGCTGATGGCACGCGGCGAAGCGCTCTTCCTGCCCGCGACCCCGTACGGCATCGTCGAGATGCTGAAGCGGGCAGGGATCTCGACGCAGGGCGCGGAGGTGTGCGTGGTCGGCCGCGGGGGGCTCGTCGGGCTGCCGCTCTCGATCATGCTCGCGCAGAAGTCCGACTACGGGAATGCGACCGTGACGATCGTGCACACCGGGACGAAGGACATCGCCGCGCATACGCGCGAGGCGGATATCCTGGTCGCGGCCGTCGGCCGGCCGGGGACGATCACGGCAGACATGGTCAAGCCCGGAGCCGTCGTGATCGACGTCGCGGTGAATCGGACCGACGATGGGCTCGTCGGCGACGTGCAGTTCGACGAGGTCAAGGAGGTGGCCGGTGCGATCACGCCGGTCCCGGGTGGCGTCGGCCCCATGACCGTCGCGATGCTGATGGTGAACACCGTCGCGGCCGCGGAGGTCGCGGCCGCTATCCGGTGAGCGACGGCTCCCACCTGGAGCGGCTCCTTGCCAGTGGTCACTTCGCGGTAACCGCCGAGGTCGTCCCGCCGAAGACCGCGAACCCCGCTGACGTCACACGGCAGGCGCAGATGTTAGTCGGCAACGTCGATGCGGTGAACATCACGAACAACCCGACCTCGTCCGCGCACATGTCGGCGGAGGCAGGGGCCGCTCTGGTGACTCTTGCCGGCCTCGAGCCCACGCTGCAGGCGCAGGTTCGTGATAGGAACCGTCTGGCTCTGACGAGCGAGCTACTGGGAGGGTGGGCCGTGGGCGCCCGGAACCTCCTATGCCTCTCGGGTGACCCGGTGAAGGTCGGGGACCATCCGGATGCCGCCGCCGTGAACGACATCGACGTGCAGACATTGATCGGGTTGGCGTCCTCGTTGCGCAACGAGGGACGGCTGCTCTCCGGCGCCACGATCGAGGATGCTCCCCGGTTCTTCATCGGCGCCGCCGACGCGCCGCTGGCGCCGAACTACGATGCCGGGCGCCTGGAGGCCAAGATCGACGCCGGTGCGCATTTCGTTCAGACGCAGATCACCTACGACCTCGATGCGATCGGGGAGTGGGCGGACACGATCCGCGAACGCGGGATCATGGAGCGGGCGTTCGTGATGCCGGGCGTTGCTCCACTCACCAGCGCGAAATCTGCGCGATTCATGCACGACCACATCCCGGGCGTGGTCGTGCCCGATACGCTGGTCGCCGAGCTGGAGGCAGCCGGTCCGGAGGCCGAGGCTGTCGGCGTCGCTCAATGCGTGAAGGTAGTCGAGGCGCTCCGCGAGATGGACGGCGTTGCCGGCGTCCACGTCATGGGTCTCGGCCATGAGGAAGCGGTGCTGGCTGTCATCGACGGCGCGGGCCTGCTCCCCCGCCCGACGCCCGTCCCCTAGCGCGCCCGGCAGGCGGTTCGTCCGAATGGCCGATTTGCCCGATCCGAACCCTTGCCGGAGGATGGCCCTCATCGACGTGAAAGGGTCCGTATGGCGACGAAGGATGAACTCATGGTGGAGGCCTGCCGGTTGGCCAAGGAGTCCGTCGTCAACGGGTGGGGCGGGCCGTTCGGCTCGGTGATCGCGAAGGACGGCGAGATCATCGCGCGCGGTCAGAACCGCGTGCTCCTGACGGCCGACATCACGGCACATGCCGAGATCGAGACGATCCGGAAGGCGTGCCAGGTTCTGAATCCGTGGGCGCCTTCGATCCCAGAGGACTACGCCGACGAATCGACGCTCGAGTTCGTTGACCGTCCAGAGGGGTCGCCGGACGTCGTCGAGAAGCGCTCCCGCATGCTGATGGGTATGGAGATCTACATCAGCGGGGCCCCATGCCCGATGTGCATGAGTGCCATCTACTGGTCGCGGCTCGACGCCGTGTACTTCAGCAAGACCTTGGAGGACACGACCGCGATCGGCTTCAGCGACGAATTCCAGTACGAGGACTTCACCAGGCCCTACCCCGAGCGCAAGGCGATCTCGATCCAGCAGTTCCGCTCGGATCTCGGCGATGCCCCCTACAAGGCGTGGACCGACAAGCCGGACCGGCACTACTACTAGGGGTGCCGGGGATGCCTGAGGACCCGGATTCGAAGGTCGTCACGCTCGTCGCCGCACACGGGGTGGCGCCGGGGAAGGAGGAGGAGTTCCGGGCGACCGTGAAGCGGCTGATGACGGCCGAGTCCCGGTTCGCCGGGTTCCTCGGCACGGAGTTCATCCCTCCCGTTCCCGGTGTGCAGGAGGAGTGGGTGACGTTGATCCGGTTCGACAGCCAGGAGCACCTGCAGGCCTGGTTCGACTCTCCAGAGCGGAAGAAGCTGTTGGATGAACTGGACGCGAGTGTCGATCGGCTGGACGTCCGCCAGGTAGGCGGATCCTTCGGCGGGTGGTTCTCCGCGCCGATGGGGAAGGCCGTCCCGAACTGGAAGCAGGCGATGGCCGTTCTGCTGATGCTGTACCCGGCGGTGATGCTGATCACGCTGCTGCTCAGTCCTCAGCTCAAGGATCTCGGGCTGTCGCTAGCGGCATCGATCTTCGTCGGGAACGTCGTGAGCGTCGCCGCGCTTACCTGGGCGCTGATGCCGGCTGCGAATCGCGTCCTGCGAGGGTGGCTGTCGCCCGACGCGAACTCGAGGACGACGATCGGCGGGGCGTTGGCGCTGGTTGCGGCCTATGCGGCGCTGCTCATCACCTTCGGCTACGTGAGCTAGATCTCGACGCGCGTTGTCCTAGTCCCAGGTGCCGGCTTCGATGCGCTTGAGGCGGCGTTCGCGGGCCAGCTCGCTCGCTTCGACCAGCTGAGCCAGCGCCTCCGGTTCGTTCAACGCTCCCGCGAGCACCCCGGTCAGGTCCCGCTGCGAGATGATGCCGACCAGCGCGTCTCCCTCGACGACCGGGATGTGCCGGATCCATTCGTCGGCCATGATCTTGGCCGCTTCCCGGAGCGTCGCACCCGGGTGAACCGTGATCGGGTCGGTCCGCATGAGCTGGGAAACCTTCGTCGACGCGAGATCGACCCCCGTCGCGACCGCTTTCATCACGTCCCGCTCCGTCACGATCCCGACGAGCTTCGCTCCGTCGACGATCAGGAGCGAGCCGGTCTGCTGTTCCCACATCCGATGCGCGGCCTGCGCGATGGTGTCGTCGCCGCGGTCGGTCACGGTCGCTGCGGTCATGATCTCGGAAACCTTCATCGTCAGCGCTCCTCGATGGGGACCCAGTGCTGGTCCCGTGGGCCGATGTACTCGGAATCGGGGCGGATGATTCGGTTGTCGAAGTGCTGCTCGCGGATGTGCGCCGTCCAGCCGGCCATCCGCGCCATCGCGAAGATCGGGGTCATCAGATCGGTCGGGATGCCCAGATAGTGGTAGACGCTCGCCGCGTAGAAGTCGACGTTCGGATAGAGGCCCTTCTCGTCTATCACGACCTTCTCGACCGCACGCGAGATCTCATACCATTTCGTCTCGCCCTTGAGCTTCCCGAGCTGCTCCGACCACCGCCGGAGCCATGTCGCACGAGGGTCCTCGGTCTTATACACGCGGTGTCCGAACCCCATGATCAACTTGTGGTTCGCGAGCAGTTCGTCCTTGATGTAGCGCTCGGCGTTCTCGGGCGAACCGATGGTCTCCAGCAGGTGCATGGCTTCTTCGTTGGCTCCGCCGTGCAGCGGGCCTTTCAACGCCGCGATCGCACCGGTCACGGCGGAGAAGATGTCGGAGAGGGTCGATGCGATCACCCGCGCGGTGAACGTCGAGGCGTTCATCGTGTGGTCCGCGTACAGGATCATCGTGCCGTCCATGATCCGGGCCTCGAGCGGGTCGGGGACCTTCCCCGTGAGCTGCCACAGGAAGTTGGCGGCCAGTGAAAGCTCTGGCCGCATCGGCATGACACCGGCCCCGGTGCGGAATCGCTCGTAGGTACTGATCAGCGTCGGCGTCGTGGCGATCAGCCGCATCGCTTTCCGGTAGTAGCCCTCGGGCGAAGTATCCCAGCCGTCCCGATCGTAGGCGGACGCCGCCGAGACGGCAGTACGTAGCATCGACATCGGTGAGGACTTCTCGGCCAGCGTCACCATCAGCTCCTGGCGGAACTTGGAGATGTGCCGCTCTTCGACCAGGAACTCGAGCGTTTCCTTCAGTTCGGTCTCGGTGGGCAGCTCTAGGTTCTGCAGCAGGTACGTGACCTCCTCGAAGGAAGAGTGCTCGACGAGATCGTTGATGTCGTAGCCGACGTACCAGAGGCGCCCGAGGTGGCCGTCGATATCGGAGATGCTCGTCTGCGCGGCGATGACGTCGGCGAGCCCCTTCTCGGTCATACCTCCATTTCACCACAGGGGCGTGCCTCGACCCTAGGCCGCCCCGGCGTGGCCGAGGGCGCCCCGTGCTCCTGCCCGATATCCTCGGGGACCGTGACCTACCGCGTGACCCTGATCCCCGGCGACGGCGTCGGCCCCGAACTCTCGGAGGCCACGCGCCGCGTACTCGAAGGCACCGGCGTTGCGTTCGACTGGGACGTCCAGGAGGCGGGCGAGGCGGTCATGGTCGCCGAGGGAACCCCGCTGCCCGAGAAGGTGCTCGATTCGATCCGCGCGAACGGACTCGCGATCAAGGGGCCGATCACGACCCCGGTCGGAACCGGGTTCCGAAGCGTCAATGTGGCGCTCCGCAAGGAACTCGATCTGTACGCCTGCTTGCGACCTTGCAAGCTGTACCCGGGCGTCCGTTCACACTTCGACCAGGTCGACCTCGTCATCGTTCGCGAGAACACCGAGGACCTCTACGCCGGCATCGAGTTCGAGCACGGCTCGCCCGAGGTCGCGCAGCTCATCGAGGTCCTGTACGGGCTGGGCGCCAAGCGGATCACCGGCGACGCCGGCATCTCCATCAAGCCGATCTCGGTGGAGGGGACGCAGCGGGTCGTGCGCTTCGCGTTCGAGTATGCGCGCGCCAACGGCCGGAAGCGTGTCACGGCGGTCCACAAGGCCAACATCATGAAGTTCTCCGACGGTCTGTACCTGCAGACTGCGCGCGAGGTCGCCGAGGAGTACCCGGACGTCTCCTTCGACGATCGGATCGTCGACAACATGTGTATGCAACTTGTGCAACGCCCTGAGGAGTACGACGTCCTGGTGCTGCCCAACCTCTACGGCGACATCGTCTCCGACCTGGGCGCCGGTCTGGTCGGCGGGCTCGGGGTCGCCCCCGGGGCGAACATCGGCGAGAACGTCGCGGTGTTCGAAGCGACGCACGGCAGCGCACCCAAGTACGCCGGGCAGAACAGGGTGAACCCGATGGCGATGATGCTCTCCGGCGTCCTCATGCTCCGGCACCTGGGGGAGGCCGAGGCGGCCGACCGGCTGGAGGCGGCGATCGCGGCGGTGATCGCCGACGGGAAGAGCGTCACCTACGACATGAAGCCGGCGCGGGACGACCCGACCGCCGTCGGGACCTCGCAGGTCGCCGATGCGGTGATCGAGCAGCTTGGGTAGCAGACGGGACTACCGGCCGCACGAAGCGGTCCGGACGGAACGGAGTCGGAAGGAAGCGATCGACATGCGTATCACTGTCGTCGGAGCGGGGTTCGTGGGCTCGACCGCCGCCATGCGGATCCTCGAGAAGGGACTGGGCGAGGTCATCCTCATCGACATCGTTGAGGGGCTTCCGCAGGGCATCGCGCTTGACATGCGCCATGCGGCGCCCATCGAGGGGTACGAGCCACGGGTCATCGGCACGAACGATTACGCCGACACGGCGGGATCGGATGTCGTCGTCATCACGGCAGGCCTCCCGCGCCAGCCGGGGATGAGCAGGATGGATCTGCTGGCCAAGAATGCATCGATCATGAGGGACGTGGTCGGCAAGATCGCGGCCGACTCGCCGAACGCGATCCTGATCGTCGTGTCGAATCCCCTGGACGAGATGACGTTCCTGGCAGCAGAAGTGTCCGGGTTCCCGAAGCAGCGGGTGATGGGGATGGCCGGGGTTCTGGACTCCTCGCGTCTCCGGCACCTCATCGCCGAGGAGCTGAACGTCTCGCCGGCATCGGTCGACGCGATGACGCTGGGGTCGCACGGGGACTCGATGATCGCCCTGCCCCGCCATGCGACCGTCGGGGACAAGCCGCTGACCGAGCTGGTCGATGACGAGGCCCTGGAACGGCTGTTCGCGCGCACACGCGACGCGGGTGCCGAGATCGTCGGCTTGCTGAAGAAGGGGAGTGCGTACTTCGCGCCTTCGGCGTCGATCGCGCGGATGGTCGCTGCGATCGCCAACGACACCCACGAGGTGCTGCCGGTGTGCGCGTGGGCGACGGGCGAGTATGGCATCGAGGACGTCTACGTCGGTGTGCCCGCGAAGCTTGGACATGGCGGCGTCGAGGAGATCGTCGAGATGGACCTGAACGAGGCCGAACTGGCGGCGCTGCGGGAAGCCGCCGACGGGATCCGCGCCAAGTGCGCCGACCTCGCCAGGCTCTGAAGGGCGTCGGCGCAGTCGCCCTGGTGTTCTGACGAGAGGATCGCTCTCTACGGCATCGGTGGCGGCGGCACGCCCATGTCGCCGCCAGGACCGGAGTCCGGTGATGGGCCCAGGTCAGGACCGGCACCCGAGTCGCGTGCGGCCGGTGCCCAGTCGGCATCCGCTGTGGTCGCGGCAGCCGTCGTGTCGCCCTTGGAGGCCACACCCATCACGCCGCCGACCAGGGCGACGGCCCCGCCGAGGAGCGCGATATAGATACCGAACGCGTATCCGACCGTGAATACTTCCCGCATCTGCGCTTCGATCTCTTCGGGGGGAGCATCGATCTGGCCAGCGATCAGGCTCGCTTGATCGTCGAAGGCAGCGTCCAACTGGCTGTCCCTCGTCGCGAGGTTGAGCGCGACGACCCCTCCGACCAGGAGCCCCGCGACGAGGGCAAGTGCCGCCATCCCCCTCCGGAGGCCACGGCTGGACGCCGACAGCATCACGAGTCCGGCTACGATCGCCACGATACCGAGGATGAGCGTGATCTTTCCGCTGTCTTGGTTGAGCCCGCCGATGGATTGTGAAGCCGAGGTTCCGGGCGGCAGGGAGACCGAGGGATCGATCGTCACGCCGACCCACGGGAGGAACGATCCGACCGCGGCGACGGCGCCCCCGATGATCACGATGACGCCGGCGATCGGCGCTCTCGCTGCTGCTTCTTGCCCCATCCTGCCTCCCCCGTCGCCTAGCCGGTCCGGGGGAGTCTGACACCATCTCTGCTCTGAAGGAAGCGTCGCCTGTGCCGATGCCCCTCGCCCGGCGCTTCCGGGGGCCGGGCCCCTCGGACCTGCCGGTCCCTAGAATGGCTGCATATGACGGTGCGCGAGATCGAGGCGGCGGAGGTCACCCGGGTCGTTCGGGAACTCTGCATGGAGATCTGCTACACGGTCCCCCAGGAGATGGTGGACCTGATGAAGCAGGCGCGAGAGAAGGAAGAATCCCCCGTCGCGCGCCAGATCCTCGACCTGCTGATCAAGAACCAGGATCTGGCTGCGGAGGGGGAGTACCCCTATTGCCAGGACACGGGATACACGGTGGCGTTCTTGGAGATCGGGCAGGACGTGCACGTCACCGGTGGCGATCTGAGCGATGCGATCAACGAGGGGGTTCGTTCGGGGTACGCGGACGCGTTCCTTCGGGGGTCGATCGTACGCGACCCGGTATTCGACCGGATGAACACGGGGGACAACACCCCGGCGTTCATCCACACCGAGATCGTCGCGGGGGATCAGATCCGCGTCCAGATAGATGCGAAGGGCGGAGGTTCCGAGAACAAGAGCCGCCACCGCATGTTGAAGCCGTCCGATGGGCTCGAAGGGGTGAAGAACTTCGTTTTGCAGGCGATCGCCGAGGCGGGACCGGACGCGTGTCCGCCGGGCATCATCGGCGTCGGGATCGGCGGCAACTTCGAATGGGCGGCGATCATCGCGAAGAGGTCGTTGATGCGCAAGGTGGGTCAGCCGAACCCGGATCCCCAGATCGCCGAACTGGAAGCGGAGCTGCTCGAGAAGGCGAACGCCCTCGGTATCGGGCCGCAGTCACTCGGCGGGACGCAGACGGTCCTGGCGGTCCACGTCGAGACGATGGCGACGCACATCGCCTCGCTGCCCGTCGCGGTGAACCTCGAATGCCACGCGCACCGGACCGGAACGCGGGTGATCTAGCGATGCCGGTCGAGGTCCTGGATGACGGCCGCAAGCGCATCCGTGCCCCGCTGGACGACGACGACGTCCGGGAACTTCACGCGGGTGACGTCGTACTGGTCTCCGGCATGGTGTACGCCGCCCGCGACGCCGCGCACAAACGGATGATGCAGCTCCTCGATGAGGAGCAGCCGTTGCCCTTCGATCCGGTCGGCGCGATCGTGTACTACGTCGGGCCGACGCCGGCCAAGCCCGGCAACGTGATCGGAGCAGCCGGACCGACGACCGCAAGCAGGATGGACGCCTATACGCCACGCCTGCTGGACCGGGGACTCAAGGGCATCATCGGCAAGGGGAACCGGGGACGCGTGGTCCGCGATTCGATCCGCGACCACCAGGCCGTCTACATGGCTGCACTCGGCGGCGGCGGGGCCCTTGCTGCGCTCGCCGTGAAGGCGCAGGAAGTCATCGCGTTCGAGGAGATGGGCCCCGAGGCGGTTCGGCGGCTCGAGCTGGAGGACTTCCCGGTGTGGGTCGTCAACGATGCAGAGGGACGCGACTTCTATCAGGAGACCGTCAGTCCGTGGCGGCGCGACGAGGAGCTTCCCGAGTTCCTGCGAGGTACCCCGGATCACACGGAGACCAACGGGAACGGGGGAGGATGAGTGTCGGGGTTCGGGCAGCAGCTCAGGATGCGCGTGCGCTCCTTCTTCACCAATTGGCATGAGTACGAGGCGTCCGTCGGGAGGAAGGTCGTACTGACGATCCGCAACCGGGCGAAGTCCGTGTACACGCTCAGCGGCTGCTGCGGGAACGACGGCGAGTCGGGCTGCTGACAGGTTGCCGGGGGCTCCGGTCGGGGCCCAGGCCATCACCACCCCCACGCACGATGAGCGCGTTCTGCCGACAGTCGACGGCGGGGCCCCTCAACCCGGGCCGTCGAAGGCCCGAAACCTGAAACCAGGGGTGCTTCGCGGCCACCTGAGACGAGGTGAGGATCCTGCGGAGGGCGTTGATCCGAGCCATGGTTGCGGCGCTGGCGACCCTGGCCTTCGCCGTGCAGCCTCCAGCCGCCTCGGCGGCCCCGGCGGCGCCCAGGCCGCGGGCGCTGACGCTTCAGATCGCGATGCTAGACGACTTCTTCGATCCCGAGGTGACCGAAGGGGTCGTGTCGATCATGGGGGTCAACTGGAGCAACCAGGGGCAGGTCTTCCACAACGTCGTCCTCGTTCCGGGTCCAGCTTGGTACTCGACGAACCTCGACGAAGGCCAGAGCGACGGAACCCAGCTCGAGTACGCCGGAACGTTCGACTACGTGTGTATCTACCATCCGGCGATGGTCGGCTCCCTCAGGATCTCGCCGCTCGTCCAACAGGGATCGGGGCGGGTCGGGGACACGTTCCCGATCCAGCTCTCGTCGGTCGACCTCGCGACAACCGCCTATGTCTTCGACGTGCAGCGACGCCGGAACGATGGGCGCTGGGGACCGGCCCGGCGCGCGAGCGATTCGATCTACGGCTTCACTCCACGCCGTGCGGGTGCCTACGACCTTCGGGTACGGCTGGTCGAGCCGGGTGCCGATGTCGTGGGGGAATGGTCGCCCCGTGTGCGGGTCCGGGTGCGGGCCTAGAAGCGGTCGAACAGGATCGAGCGCTTCACGTCCTGGATCGCCTTCGTGACCTTGATGCCGCGCGGACAGGCCTCGGTGCAGTTGAAGGTGGTCCGGCACCGGAACACCCCCGTCTTCTCCGACAGGATCCTCAGTCGTTCTTGGGCGCCGTGGTCGCGCGAGTCGTTGATGAAGCGGTGGGCGTTCACGATCGCGGCGGGGCCGACGTACTCGTCGTCGCTCCAGAAGACAGGGCAGGAAGTCGTGCATGCCGCACACAGGATGCACTTGGTGGTGTCCTCGAACTTCTCCAGCTCCTCGGGGGTCTGGAGGCGCTCGCGGTCATCGGGCGGCTGGTCGTCGTTGATCAGGTAGGGGAGGACGCTCTCGTAGCCCTTGAAGAACGGTTCCATGTCGACGATCAGGTCCTTGAGGACCGGCAGGCCGCGGATCGGCTCGATCGTGACGTTGGGAGCGACATCGGCGACCAGGACCTTGCAGGCAAGCGCGTTCTCGCCGTTGATGAGCATGGCGTCGGAGCCGCAGATCCCGTGGGCGCACGACCGGCGCAGCGCGAGCGTCCCGTCGTGGTGCCACTTGACCTCGTGCAAAGCGTCGAGCAGTCGGTCGTTCGGCTCCATCTCCAGGTCGAACTCGTCCCACCAGGGCTCGGTTCCGACTTCCGGGTTGTACCGGCGGATCTTCATCGTGAACTCAACGGTCGTGGCCATCAGTACTTCCGCTCCATCGGGACGTAGGGTCCCATCTTCACGTCCTTGTACGCCAGCCGGACCGAGCCGTCGGGCTCGCGCGACGCGAGCGAATGACGGAGCCAGTGCCCGTCGTCGCGGAGCGGGTGATCCTCGCGGAAGTGGCCTCCACGGCTCTCGTCACGCGCCAAGGCACCGGCCGCCAGCGTGTCGGAGATATCGAGCAGGCAGCCCAGTTCCCACGTCTCCATGAGCTCGGTGTTGAACAACTTGCCCTTGTCCTGGACCACGGCGTGGGCGTACCGCTCGCGGAGGCCAACGAGGATCGTCTGAAGCTGCGAGAGACTCTCTTCGGTCCGGACGACGCCGGCCTTGTCGAACATCTCGCGCTGCAATTCCGAACGGATGTCGGCCACGTTCTCGCTTCCGTTCGAGGACAGGAGTACATCGAGTTCCGCGCGGGTGGTGTCCGCGGCGGCCTCTGGCTTCGCCGGAAGGGGCACCGACGCCGCGTATCCGGCCATGTGGCGCCCACCGCGCCGGCCGAACACGACGATATCCAGGAGCGAGTTCGTACCCAGCCGGTTGGCGCCGTGGACGCTGACGCATGCGCATTCACCGGCCGCATACAGCCCCGGCACCGGGGTTTCGTTCGCGCCGAGCACGACCTGACCGTCGGTGTTGGTCGGGATCCCGCCCATCGCGTAGTGCGCGGTCGGCTGGATGGGGACGCCCTCGGTCGTCGGTTCGACTCCCAGGTAGATCCGTGCGAATTCGGTGACGTCGGGGAGCTTCGTTTCGATGATCTCGGGATCCAGGTGCGTGACGTCCAGGTGCACGTAGTCCTTGCCGTCGATACCTCGGCCTTCCTTCACCTCGGCGACGATGGCGCGCGAGACCATGTCGCGCGGCGCGAGGTCCTTGACGGTCGGCGCGTAGCGTTCCATGAACCGCTCTCCGGCGTGGTTCCGCAGGATGCCTCCCTCTCCGCGGACCGCCTCGGACAGCAGGATCCCCATCTTGTAGATGCCCGTCGGATGGAACTGGTACATCTCCATGTCCTCGAGCGGGATCCCGCGACGGTAGGCCACCGCCGGGCCGTCGCCGGTGAGAGCGTGGGCGTTCGACGTGACGCTGAAGACGCGCCCGTAGCCGCCGGTCGCGAACAGCACCGCCTTCGAGCGGAAGACGTGGATCTCGCCGGTCGCCAGCTCGTACGCGACCACGCCGGCCACGGTGCCCTCGTCGGTGCGCAGCAGATCGGTGACGTAGAACTCATTGAAGAACCGAACGTCGCGTTTGATGCATTGTTGGTACAGCGTCTGCAGGATCATGTGGCCGGTCCGGTCGGCCGAGTAGAGGGCTCGGCGGAC
>JBBDIK010000003.1:109846-164950 GCA_040880465.1 Actinomycetota bacterium
CCAGCGTCAACGAATGGCTCGCCTCGATCGACAAGACGGCTCGGCGGACCGGCGCCTCGCCGTGGTTCCGCGTGTGACCGCCGAAGCGGCGTTGGTCGAGTTTGCCGTCCGGCGTGCGATTGAACGGCAGGCCCCAGTGTTCGAGCTCGTACACGGCGTCGACGGCTTCGCGGCACATGATCTCGGCCGCGGGCTGGTCGACCAAGTAGTCGCCTCCCTTGACGGTGTCGAACGTGTGCCACTCGGGGGAATCCTCCTCGACGTTCGCCAGGGCGGCGCACATCCCGCCCTGCGCTGCGCCCGTGTGCGACCGCGTCGGATACAGCTTGGAGATGACGGCGGTGTTCACGGAGTCGGCGGCCTCGATCGCGGCGCGCAATCCCGCGCCGCCGGCACCGACGATGACGGCGTCGTACGTGTGTGTCGTCGTCACGATCCCGCCCACTTCGACGGATCGAACGTGAACACCACGATCGTGCCGAGGGCGAAGGTGACGGCGGTCAGGACGTAGAAGAACCAGTTGAGGACGAAGCGGGTCGTCGGCGTGCGGACATAGTCCTGGATGATCACGCGCAGGCCGTTCACGCCGTGGATCAGCGCGAGGGACAGCAGCAGCCAGTCCCAGGCCAGCCAGAAGATGCTCTGCCACCGTCCGGCGACGAACGCGAAGTCCACGCGTTCGATGCCTCCGTCGAGCACGTGCATGATCAGGACGTGACCGACGGCCAGGAAGAGCAGGGCGATACCGCTGATCCGCATGAACAGCCACCACCACAGCTCCGCGCGGCCAGTGGGCCGCGGGCGGCTGCTCGGGGTGGACAGGCCCCGGCGTTCGGTTCTGGTCGTCGCCATCAGAAGCTCTCGATGATGCCGCGGCCCATGACCACCGTGATCGGGATCATGGCGAGCACGAAGATGACGGCCGCGCCGTACGTCAGTTGACGGTGGATCAGCGCCGCCTTCGGCCAGAAGTCGACGAGCATGATCTTGACGCCGTTGATCGCGTGGAACAGGACTGCGGCGACCAGTCCCAACTCCAGCGAACGCACGAGCGGATTGTGGTAGGCCTCCATCACCCGGTTGTAGGCCTCGGGTCCCCAGGCGACGACCGCAGTGTCGACGACGTGCGCGAACAGGAACAGGATGATGGCGACGCCCGTGACGCGATGCAGAGCCCACGACCATTGGCCCTCTTTCCCGTCGTAAAGCGAGCCGAACCCGCCGCGTTTGCTGGTCTTCGTGCGTGCCACTACGCTCACCCGTTCCCGAGCTTAGCTGCCGTCCCCGCCGTGTCTGGCGGTCGGGGCGTCCCCAAGGCGGGGCGAGTCTACTCCAGTTCGTCGGATGGCAGCCTGTCGGGCCCCATCGGAGCCCGCCCGGCGTCGATCAGAAGGCGGGATCGTTCATGCGATGCGCAGGGCGACCATGACGCCGTCGCGGGTGGGGACGATGGTCGAGACGTAGCGCTCGTCTTCGGCGATCAGCTGGTTGTGTTCCTTGATCGCCTCGGTCCAGCCTTCCCGGAAATCGTCGGTGACGACCTCCTGGGCGACCCGTCCCGACCACAGCACGTTGTCGCAGATGTACATCCCCCCGACACGGACCCGGTCGCGGGCCGCGCGCCATGCGTCGGGGTAGCCATCCTTGTCGATGTCGTTGTAGATGATGTCCCACTCGCGGCCGAGCGAGATCATCGTCTCGACGGCGTCGCCGACGGTGAACACGACCGGTCCGTCCAGCACCGCCCGGTAGAGGTAGTCCAGCGCCTTCTCCTCGTTCGCCGGGTCTCCGTCCGTCAGGAACAGCTGCCCGGCCGGGCCGAGCGCCCGGGAGAACCAGTAGGCGGAGTACCCGAATCCCGACCCGAGTTCGATGACCTCCCGGGCCTTGTTCGCGCGGGCCAGGATCTCGAGGGTGACGCCGACCTGGCGCCCGACGATCGGGAAATCCCGCTGCCCGGCCTCGGCCTCCATCTCCAGGAGCACCTTCTCGTCCCGCGCAGTCAGGAGTGTGCGCATGTAGGCCGCGACGTCCGGGTTCACGATGTCCAAGGGACTGCCTCCTCATGTCAGACAGGGATACGGGCTCCGCCGGTGCCCAGACGATACCCTTGCCCCATGACGGACGACGACCGCCGTATCACCGATTCCGGGATCGAGGTCGGGCCGTATTACACGCCGGCCGACCTCGACGAGTTGGACTACGACCGGGACCTCGGCGTGCCCGGCGAGCCCCCGTTCACGCGCGGGGTGTACCCCTCGATGTATCGCCGGCGCCTGTGGACGATGCGCCAGTACTCGGGGATGGCCACGGCGCAGGAAACGAACGCTCGGTTCCGGTACCTGCTCGATCACGGCCAAACGGGCATCTCGATCGCGTTCGACCTGCCGACGCAGATGGGGCTCGATTCGGACCATCCGCGGGCTGAGGGCGAGGTCGGCAAGACCGGCGTCGCGATCGATTCCGTCGAGGACATGGCGACGCTGTTCGATCAGATCCCGCTGGACGAGGTGTCGACGTCGATGACGATCAACGCGACCGCCTCAGTGCTGCTGTTGTTCTACGAGCTGGTCGGGGAGGAGCAAGGGGTCGCATCGGACCGGTTGTCGGGCACGGTTCAGAACGACCTGCTGAAGGAATACGCGGCGCGGGGGACCTACATCTACCCACCGAAGCCGTCGATGCGCATCATCACCGACATCTTCGCCTACTGCCACGAGCACATCCCGAAGTGGAACACGATCTCGATCAGTGGATACCACATGCGCGAGGCGGGATCGACCGCTGCTCAGGAGATCGCATTCACGTTGGCCGATGCGATCGCGTACGCGCAGGCCGCGATCGACGCCGGACTCGCCTTCGACGAGTTCGCCCCGCGGCTGTCGTTCTTCTTCGCCTGCCACATGAACTTCTTCGAGGAGGTCGCGAAGTTCCGGGCGGCACGCCGGATCTGGGCGAAGATCGCGGCCGACCGGTTCGGAGCGCAGGACCCCCGGTCGATGATGCTGCGGTTCCACACGCAGACCGGCGGCGCGACCTTGACGGCCCAGCAGCCGGAGAACAACATCGTGCGGACCACGCTCGAGGCGCTCTCGGCGGTGCTGGGTGGGACCCAGTCCCTGCACACCAACTCGTTCGACGAGGCTCTGGCGCTCCCGACGGAGCACGCCGCGAAGATCGCGCTGCGCACCCAGCAGGTGATCGGCTACGAGTCGGGCGTGGCCGACAGCGCGGACCCGCTGGCCGGGTCCTACTTCGTGGAGGACCTCACGAACGAACTGGAGGCTCGGGCCTGGGAGTACATCGAGAAGATCGACGGGATGGGCGGCGCGGTCGCGGCGATCGAGGCCGGGTTCTTCCAAGACGAGATCCACGACGCGGCCTACCGGATACAGCAGAAGATCGAGACGGGGGAACGGGTCGTCGTCGGCGTGAACCGGTTCGTCGAGGAGGACGAGTCGCTCCTCGAGTTGCAACGCATCGGTGAGGACGAGGCCCAGCAGCAGATCGAGCGCACGCGGCGGCTCCGGGCCGGGCGCGCGGCGTCACCCGTCGATGAGGCGTTGGGGAGGCTTCGGTCGGCCGCCGAAGGGACGGCGAACCTGCTCGAGCCGATGAGGGACGCCCTCCGTGCCCGAGCCACACTCGGCGAAGTCTCCGACGTCCTGCGCGAGGTATTCGGGGAGTACCACCCGTCCCGCTAGGCGTTGCCGCACCGCGTCCCCTTCCCCGCAGACCCCCCTCGGCGGTACCATCGGGTCCTATCCGTCAGGAGGTAGTCGTTGGAGGACGTCGAGCACGCGTTCGGAACCGCCATCTTCATCCTCGACCACGCCGTCCAGCGGCTCTCCGCGGAGGAGGCGGTCGGCCAGTTCGGCGACGTGACCCAGGAGAACTTCTGGCGGATGTGGCCGCAGATCAAGATGTGGGCCGACCACCTGTACGACGACATCGAGAGGGACCGCCGCTTGCACGCGACGCCCGCCGATCAGGATGACGACTTGGAAACCGGGGGCGGCGGCTAGCCCGCTTCGGGACGGCCCGGCCGTTGTCCGGGCCGCCGCCGACCCGGGCTGCGGTACCGTTCGACTCGGATGAGGGTCCTCGTATCGAACTCGGAGCGTCACAACGCCTACGAGGCCGCGCTTGCCCTGTACGAGGCCGACGCCCTGGCGAAGCTGGTCACCGGGACCTACTATAAGCGGGGCACCCCGCGAACGAAGTCGCTCGAGAAGCTCTTGTCGGTCGCGGGTGGTTCGGGCGACCTCGCTCGCTTCCGCCGGCGCCGACTCGATGGGCTGCCCGACGATCTGGTCACTTCGATCGGGTGGCCCGATCTGGTCGAGCGGGCGTGGTCGGCGATGCGGCCGCTGCACCGCCTCCTGCCGGCGGAAACCGCTACGTATTGGAAGAACGACATGTTCGACCGCCGAGCCTCCCATCGGATCCGCGGCGTGGATGCGGTCCACGCGTTCGAGCAGTGTGCGGAGTTCCAGTTGCGGCGGGCCAAACGGATCGGAGCGGTGCGGGTCCTGGACGAGCCGATCATCTTCCGCGGGTTGGTTGACCGGCTGGAGGCCGAGGAGCGGGATCGGCTAGGGGTCCCCTCGTCGAGGCCGGCACCCGGGTACCGCACGCACATCGATCGCAAGTTCCGGGAGCTGGAGCTTGCCGAGTACCTCTTCACCGGGTTGGAGTTCGTTCGGCGCTCCTACATCGACTCGGGGTTCCCGGAGGATCGGATCTTCCTCGCGCCGTACGGGGTCGACGTGTCCACCTACGCTCCCCGCGAGGTGGCGCCCGCTGGTGACACCTTCAACATCCTGTACGTAGGCCAGATCTCATGGTGGAAGGGGCTGCCCTTCCTTCTGGATGTGTACGAACAGCTCGACATCCCGAACGCGAAGCTCACGGTCGTCGGCATGCTGCATCCGGAGTGGCGAACGTACTTCGAACGCCGGATGGCGAAGATGACCCGACCGCTCAACTACCGAGAGAAGATCCCGCACGCACAGATGCGCGACGAGCTCGCCGCTGCCGACGTGCTGGTCTTCCCGTCGCTGGTCGGTGGCGTCGGGCTGGTGACCTACGAGGCGATGGCGGCCGGCGTGCCGGTGATCACGTCCGACGGCGACGTGGTCATCCGTGATGGCGAGGATGGGTTGGTCGCGCCTTATGGAGACGTCGCGGCCTGGTCGGCGGCTCTGTCCCGGCTCGCCGGTGACCGCGACCTGCGCTCCTCCCTCGGACGGGCCGGGGCCGAGCGCGTGCGTTCGTTCACGTGGGAGGCCTACCGGCAAGGCGTCCGCGATGCGTACGGCACGATCGCCGAACGCGAAGGGATCAGCTAGCGCCGAAGGAGGCCCACGCCGCGTGGGCCACGGCGGCAAGTCCGGCGATCGCCAGCAGTGCGGCGAGCCAGGCCGATCGGCGCCGCATCCCTGCCCCCGCAGCGACGCATGTCAGGCCGACCGCCGCCTCGATGACGTAGGTCAGCCCGTTACTCATGCAGGAGGGGTTGTCGCTGGAGCCGTCAGTCGATCACAGCCAGCGTCTGGCCGGCGTCGACGACCTGGCCGACCGCGATCGGAACTTCCGTGACCGTCCCGTCGCGCGTCGCGACGATGTGGTTCTCCATCTTCATGGCCTCGAGGACGCAGATCACGTCGCCGGCTTCGAGCTCCTGGCCGGACTCGATCGCGACCCTCAGGATCGTTCCCTGCATCGGGGCGGAGATGACGTCGTGGACGTGTTCGCCGTGGTGGGCCACGTGCTGGGCGGGGGGCGGCGGCGCGGTCGGGAGCCGCTCGTCCCAGAGTTTCACCGGGACCCGGCGTCCTGCCACCTCCACCGTGATCGTGGATGGGATCGGGTCCTTGGGGCCCGCGATCGGTCCGACGATCACCGGGGTTTCCGTCGGCGTGGGGATCGGGTCTTCGGCGAGCGCCCGCTCGACCCAGGCGGTCGTATGCGTGCTCTCGATGAACTCCGGGGTGTCCAGGACCCACCGGTGGAAGGGGATCGTCGTCGGGATGCCCTGGACGTGGAACTCGCCGAGTGCGCGGAGCATCCGCCGGCGTGCCTGCTCGCGGTCGGCCCCCCAGGTCACAAGTTTGGCGAACATCGAGTCGTAGTCGGCGGGGACCTCCTTGCCCGCGACGATGCCCGAGTCGATGCGGACGAACGGACCGCCGGGCTCGTCGTACGCGGCGACGTGCCCGGGTCCGGGCTGGAAGTTCTTCAGCGGATCCTCGGCGTTGAGGCGGCATTGGATCGCATGCCCACGCGGGTCGGGGGCCAGCTCGAGGCGCTCGCCTAGAGCGACCTGGATCTGGAGCGCGACGAGGTCGTAGCCGGTCACCAACTCGGTCACCGTGTGCTCGACCTGCAGCCGCGTGTTCATCTCCATGAAGTAGAAGTTGCCGTCCTCGTCGGCGATGCACTCGATCGTGCCGGCGTTCACGTAGCCGGTCTCCTTCGCGAGCGAGATGGCCGCTTGCTCGAGTCGCGCCCGCATCTCATCGTCGACGAGCGGAGAGGGCGTCTCCTCGACGAGCTTCTGATGACGCCGTTGGAGCGTGCAGTCGCGTTCGCCGAGGAAGAACACGTTGCCGTGGGTGTCGGCGATGATCTGCGCTTCGATGTGGTGGGCGCGCTCGATGTAACGCTCCATGTAGATCTCGGGGCGGCCGAAGTAGGCCAGCGCCTCGCGGCCTGCTCCCTCGAGCGCCTCTTCCAGCTCGTCCGCCTCGTTCACGACGCGCATCCCTTTCCCGCCGCCGCCGAACGCCGCTTTCACCACCATCGGGAAGCCGACCGTCTTGGCCTCCCTCATAGCCGAGGCAGGGTCGACGGGCTCGACGGTCCCCGGGGTGATCGGCACGCCGGCGGCATCCGCCGTGCGGCGCGCCGACATCTTGTCGCCCATGCGCTCGATGGAATCCGCGCTCGGGCCGACGAAGGTCAGGCCCGCATCCGCGACCGCCTGCGAGAAGTGTGCGCGCTCGGACAGGAACCCGTATCCGGGGTGGATCAGCGTCGCCTTCGACTTCCGCGCCGCCTCGAGGATGGCCCCGATAGACAGGTAGGACTCGGCCGGCGATGCAGGGCCGATGTGATATGCGGAGTCTGCCATCTCCACATGCAGCGCGTTCCGGTCGGCATCCGAATACACCGCAACCGAGTGGATCCCGAGCTCCCGGCACGTGCGGATGACGCGGACGGCGATCTCCCCGCGGTTGGCGATGAGCAGCTTCGGTTGGCGCACGCCGGTTCTCCTGCTGGTCCCTTGAGGTGGCTGTCGTCGGCCATCCTGGGGCGATGTCAGGCTAGGAGTCAATCAGATGGGCGGCCCCGCGGCCACGGCGCAACCTACCCGACGGTTGCTTGGCCGCACCGATCCCGTGCTAGCGTTCGCGAATGACCTTCCCGAGGCGCCTGCTGACCGGCCATGAGGAATTGATCCTCGACCTGCGGCCGCATTGGATCGCGCTCACCGGGCCCACCCTCGTGACCGTCGCGATCCTTGTCGGGTGGGGCCTGACCTGGAAGTGGACCGGTCCGACGGGGGTCGGTCCCGGGCTCCGATGGGCCGGGCTTGGCGTCGGCCTGGTGATCTTCATCGCGTATCCGCTGCGCCGGTTCATCGATTGGTTCACCGACAACTTCGTGGTCACGACGGATCGGTTGATCCATCGGCGCGGGCTCATCGCGAAGAACTCGATGGAGATCCCGCTCGAAGCCATCAACGACGTTCGGTTCCGGCAGTCGATCATCGACCGGATCGTGGGCGCCGGGACCCTGGTCATCCAGTCGGCGAGCGAACAGGGGCGTGAGGAGTTCCGCTTCATCCGCGATCCGGAGCGCGTCCAGAAGACGATCTACGAGATGGGGGAGGAGAACCAGCAGCGGATGTTCGCCGGGGGGACGAAGCACACCGCCGCCGACGGGCTCACGGTGGCGGAGGAGATCCGGAAGCTCGATCAGCTGCGCGACGAGGGGGTGTTGACCGAGGAGGAGTTCGCCGCTCAGAAGGCGAAACTCCTCGGCGGCGGCGGCGGGAGCGACGGCACCGGTGGAGCGAACCCGAGCGGCAGTGCGACGTAGCTAGGCTCCCCCGCTGTCTTCCTCCCCGAGGACCAGCAACAGGTCTCCGCTCCTCAAGGGAAGGTCGCCGGCCGGGTTCGAAGTCACGGTGCCGTCGGCATGGCGGATCGCCAAGGGTGCAGCTGACCCAGCACCCTCTGCGACGGTCCGGCCGTCCAGCGAGGAACTGCCGTCGACCAGGATCTCCTGGACCCAGAGGCCACCCTTCGCATGGCCGGCTTCGTGACCGACCTCCAGCACGTCGACGATCGACGGGTGCAGGGCCATCAGGGCCATGTGGCGTCCACTTGACACGAATGGTGAGACCACACGGTCTGCCCCCGCGGAGAGCAGGCGCGCGTCTGACCCCGGCTCCGAGGCGCGGGCGACGATGAGCAGGTCGGGATTCATCGAACGTGCGAGCAGCGCGATGTAGACGTTGGTCGCATCGGAGTCGACGGCGCAGATGAGGCCCCGGGCGCGCCCCACCCCGGCCGACCGAAGGACCGGTTCGAGCGAGGGGTCGCCGATCAGGTGGTCGACTCCATCGTCGTTCATCCGCTGTTCCAGTTCCTCGTCGATATCAACGACCACGAACGGGACCCCTTCTGACTCGAAGTCGCGCGCGACCGCCCGTCCCACCCGCCCGTAGGCACAGATGATGAAGTGGTCGGTGCGGTCGTCCAGTCGCTTCTGCATCCTTCGTCTCCTCCGTGCTTGCCCGAGCCGCTCGTCGCTGACCCATGCCGCGATCACCGACACGGTGACCAAGACGATCGCGACCCCCAGCATGATGAGCGTGATCGTGAAGATGCGGCCGCTCGTGTCCAGCGGACGGACCTCGCGGAAACCGACCGTCGAGAGGGCGAGCACCGTCATGTAGAGAGCGTCGGCGAACGACCAGCCCTCCAGCCCCATGTACCCGACCACGCCGTAGGTCGTTGCTCCGGCCACCAAGATGACCAGCCACCGCGCGCGGTTCCACAGATGGGTCGATCCCACGATGTGCAGTATGCCCGGTCGGGCGGCCATACTGGGACCCACATGACCCTCGGGCGCCTCGATCACGTCTACTACTGGACCGCCGACATGGGGCGCGCCGTCGAGTTCTATCGCGACGTCCTCGGACTCAACCTCGCCCGCCGAGATGGCGACAGTTGGGCTGCGTTCGATACGGGCGCCGTCCGATTCGCCCTGCATGGGGCCGTGGAGGGGCGTCCCGTCGCTCCCGGGGGCGCGACGGCGACCTTCGAAGTGAAGGACCTGGACGTCGCTCGGCGAGGGCTGGAGGACAAGGGTGTCGTGTTCCACGAACACGCCGGTGAGGTTGCCGGCTACGCGCGGTTCGCGTCGTTCTCCGACCCGGACGGCAACACCGTGCAACTGATCGAATACGAGCACTGACGGCCCCGTTCTTGCTCTGGCGGGCGATTCTCACGAGATGTGTTTGATTGGTGCCTGATCCGCCCCTATCGTTGACGCTCCCTATGAGCATCCGGTACTAGATAGAGACCCCATGAGATCTTCCCCAACCTCTCATCGCGTATTCAGTCGCGCCTGGGGCGTGCTTCTCGCATGCCTGATGGTTGCGGCCGCCTTCTCGCCCGTCGTTGC
Organism: Actinomycetota bacterium; assembly: GCA_040880465.1. GTDB lineage: Bacteria > Actinomycetota > UBA4738 > UBA4738 > JBBDHU01 > JBBDIK01. The sequence goes on from JBBDIK010000003.1 coordinate 119,546, forward strand.
GAAGTCGAACAAAGGTCCGAGCGAGAAGGATCTCAAGGAGGCCGAGAGGAACCTGGCTCGCGCGCAGGAAGAGGCCAAAGTCCTGGGGAACCAGATCGGGACGACGAAGGGTCGGATCCAGCTCCTTCGGACGGACGTGGACAACCTCCGCGGCGAGGTCAAGCTGGCCACTGCCGAGTACGAGGAGGCGGCCGAGAAGCTGGCCGAGACCGAGGAGAAGCAAGGCGCGATCGAGGATGATTTCGACGTCGTCCGCGACGTGATGGATGACCGGACCCGGAGCGCGTACATCGAAGGACCCACCGGCGGACTTGAGGTGCTCCTGGGCTCCGAGTCGCTCGAAGACATGTCCGAGCGCAGCACGTTCCTCAACGCCCTCCAGGCACAGGACGCCAACGCCTCGCGCAAGCTCCGCGCGCTGGCGCACGATCTGCAGGCCGTGAAGCACGAGCAGAAGCTTCAGGCCAAGGAGGCGGAGCAGCTCCTCAAGTACAAGGAGCAGGAGCAAGAGGCCCTCCAGGCGAAGGTCGACGAGCAGAATGCCGCCTTGGATGATCTGAGCAAGCAGCTCCACCAGGCGCAGATGCTCGAGAAGAAGTGGGGCGTTCGGGTCGAGACGATCGCCAAGAAACTGGCGGTGTACCCGGTCAACGGGAACGGTCCCCTGTACGTCTGCCCCGTGCCGAACTACACATGGCTGTCCGACGACTGGCTCGCGCCGCGCGTCGGGCACTTGCACCAGGGCAACGACATCGGCGCCGCCAACGGTGCGGATATCGTGGCGCCGTTCGACGGGGTCGCCAAGTCCACGAATAGCAGCTTGGGCGGGCTCTCGGTCTACGTCTACGGCAAGGATGGGTACGTCTACAACGCGCACCTGTCTCGCCTCGGCAAGCAGGGGCATGTCGAGGCGGGCGATGTCGTCGGCTACGTCGGGACCTCCGGGAACGCTGCCTCAACCGCCCCGCACGATCACTTCGAGTGGCACCCGAACGACGGCAACGCGGTCGACCCGCACGAGTACCTCATGGAGGTCTGCCACAAGTAGCCTCTCCCACTCGGCGTGGTGAACGGCGTCCGTGGCGTGACCGGTAGACTGAGCCCTCACTCAGTCGCGCAGGTGGGGCGGAGGACATGACGCGAAGCGAGCCGTGGATCTTCCGAACGTACGCGGGGTACGGGAACGCCCGCGTGACGAACGAGCGGTTCAAGCGGAACCTGGCGAAGGGACAGACGGGGCTGTCGATCGCCTTCGACCTGCCGACCCAAACCGGCTACGACTCGGACCATCCGATGGCGCGAGGGGAGGTCGGGCGGGTCGGCGTTCCGGTGTGTTCGCTGGGCGACATGTTGACCGTGATGGACGGTATCCCCGTCGAGAAGACCAACACCTCGATGACGATCAACGCGCCGGCCATGTGGCTCCTGGCCCTGTATGTCGCGACCGGCGACGAGCACGGCGCGTCGCGCGCCGAACTATCAGGCACGACACAGAACGACATCCTCAAGGAGTTCCTGGCTCGAGGGACGTACATCTTCCCGCCGGAGGCATCGATCCGCCTGGCGACCGACATGATCGCTTGGACGGTCCACGAGACCCCCCGATGGAACCCGGTGAACGTGTGCTCCTACCACCTGCAGGAAGCCGGCGCCGATCCGGTGCTGGAGGTCGGCTTCACCCTGGCGAACGCGATCGCGTACCTGGACGCGGTCCGCGCGTCGGGACAGGTGGAGGACGACGTGTTCCCGCGATTGGTCGGGCGGATCTCGTTCTTCCTGAACGCCGGCGTCCGGTTCGTCGAGGAGATGGCCAAGGTCCGGGCGTTCACCCGTCTCTGGGATCGCGTCGCGCTGGAACGGTATGGGGTCGATGAGGAGAAGTACCGGCGGTTCCGCTACGGCGTCCAGGTGAACTCGCTGGGGCTATCGGCGTCGCAGCCTGAGAACAATATCTACCGGATCATGCTCGAGATGCTCGCGGTGACGCTCTCTAAGGACGCGCGGGCTCGCGCCGTTCAACTGCCGGCATGGAACGAGGCGCTCGGGCTCCCGCGGGCATGGGATCAGCAATGGATGCTCCGTGCGCAACAGGTGCTCGCCTACGAGACCGACCTGCTGGAGTACGGCGACCTGTTCGAGGGCTCGAAGGTCGTCGAGGGACTGACCGAGCGGATCGAGACGGAGGCGTGGGAGCAGTTGCAACGGGTGCTGGACGCCGGAGGTGCGGTCGCGAGCATCGAGTACATGAAGGAACAGCTCGTCGCGGCGAACGCGAGACGCCTGCGGGAGATCGAATCCGGCGATCGGACGTGGGTCGGCGTGAACGCCTGGACCGAGACCGAGCCCTCGCCTCTGGAGGGCGAGGAGGCGCCGTTCGACCGCGCGGATCCGGATCACGACCGGGAGCAGCTGGAGCGCCTCGACGCGTGGCGCGGGGAGCGCGATGCGGCCGCCGTCGCGAGCGCACTGGACGAACTCCGTCGGGCGGCCGCGTCCGACGACAACTGCATGCCCGCCTCGATCGAGGCTGCGAAGGCCGGAGCGACGACGGGCGAGTGGACGCAGGCCTTGCGCGAGATGTTCGGCGAGTACCGTGCACCGACGGGGCTCGGCGTCCGTGCCGCCGATACCGGCTCGGCCGAGTCGCTGGACGCCGTGCGCGAACGGGTTGCGAGGGCGGCCGATGCGATGGGCGTAGCGAAGATCCGGATGTTGATCGGCAAGCCGGGACTCGACGGCCACTCGAACGCGGCCGAGCAGGTGTCCCTCCGCGCGCGCGACGCCGGCATGGAGGTGATCTACCAGGGCATCCGCCTGACCCCTCAGGAGATCGCTCGCGCCGCGGCGGATGAGGACGTGCACGTCATCGGCCTGTCGATCCTGTCGGGGGCCCACGCGATGCTGGTGCCGGAGGTGCTCGAGCAGCTCCGTGACCAGGGTGTGGATACCGACCGCGTTCCCGTCGTCGTGGGCGGGGTCATCCCCGACGATGACGCCGAGGCGCTGCGGGCCGCCGGTGTGGCTCGCGTCTACACGCCGCGCGAATACGACCTGACCGAGATGATCGGGCAGGTCGCGGACCTGGTCGCGGAGCGCGCCTCGTGACCGCGTCGGACACGCCGTTCTGGAGGACCGCGATCTCGGAGGTACGGCCCAACGAGATCCGCGTTCGCGGCTACAACCTGTTGGAGCTGATCGGGAACCGCTCGTTCGGCGATGTCGTGTACCTCTTGCTGTCCGGGGAGCTGCCCGCGGGGAACGAGGGTCGGATGATGGATGCGCTGCTGGTATCCGCGACCGAGCACGGGCTGATGGCGCCGTCGGTCGATGCGACGCGCTTCGTCGCGAGTGGCGGCGTTCCCCTCCAGGCGGCGGTGGCGTCGGGTATCAACGCGATGGGCGAGTTCCACGCGGGCGCGGTCGACGCGAGCGCCCGGCTGATCCTCGAGGCGGACGCGCTGGATCTGCCGGCGGCCGAAGCCGGGCGCGAGCTGGTGAAGACGTGCCGGGAGCAGAAGCGGTTGCTCTCGGGTTTCGGTCACAAGGTGCATCACCCCGATCCGCGAACGGCCCGGGTGATGCAGGTCGCGGAAGATCTCGGTGTCTTCGGCCCGTTCTGCGAACTGGGGTTGGCCATCGAGGATGCGACCGAGGAGTTCTACTCGAAGCGCCTGCCGATGAACATCGACGGAGCGATGGCCTGCATCATGCTCGAGCTGGGTCTCGATCCCGCGCTCGGGAAGGCGTTCTACGTCATCGGGCGAGCACCCGGGCTGGTCGCGCACGCGTTCGAGGAGCAGACGCGCGAGGGCCCCTATCGCGACATCGGGTGGGAGAACGTGGCCTACGACGGGCCCGACGCGCGGGAGCTGCCCGAGTGAAGCCGGATGAGATCACCCGGGTGGGCGTTGTCGGCTGTGGATTGATGGGTTCAGGGATCGTCGAGGTCGTCGCGCGTTCGGGCATCGACGTGACGGTCGTGGAGGTGTCCGAGGAGGCGCTCGCGGCCGGTCTGGCGAGGCTCGAGGCGTCGACGCAGAGGGCCGTCGATCGGGAGAAGCTCTCGTCCGAGGATCGCGAGCTCCTGCTCGCACGTGTCCAGGGCGTGGCCGATCTCGGAGCGCTCGCGGAGGTCGATGTCGTCATCGAAGCGGCGTCCGAGGACCTGCGGATCAAGGCCGAGATCTTCAGGGCCGCGGACGAGGTCACCGGACCCGATGTCGTGCTGGCGACGAACACCTCGTCGATCCCGATCGCCGAGCTGGCGGTGTCGACGTCCCGCCCCGAGAAGGTTGTCGGTACGCACTTCTTCAACCCGCCGACCGTGATGAAGCTCCTTGAGGTCGTCCAGGGCCTGATGACCTCGGACGAGACGGTCGACCTCGTTCGAGGGCTCGGCGTGCGGATCGGCAAGAACGTGGTGCTGTCGAAGGACCGTGCCGGCTTCATCGTGAACTGGCTGCTCATGCCGTACCTGAACAGCGCCGTTCGGATGCTGGAAGAGGGCTTCGCGACACGCGAGGACATCGACGAGGCGGTTGTGCTCGGGCTCGCACACCCGATGGGTCCGTTGCAGCTGCTCGATCTGATCGGCCTCGACACCGCATTGCACATCTCGAACGTCCTGTTCGACGAGTTCAAGGACCCGCTGTACGCGCCGCCGCCGCTGCTCAAGCGCATGGTCACGGCAGGCCGCCTCGGCCGCAAGACCGGCCGCGGCTTCTACGAGTACTGAGCGACCAGATCGGCGACCCAGTCGTCGAGGCGGCGCACCTTGACCGGGTCGTCCTCGCCGGGGGGGCCGAAGGGCAGCGAGTCGGCGCAGTCGACCAGTTCCCAGTAGACGCGATCTTCGGTTCCCGGTCCGCCGAGTGCCTCGTAGTGAAGGAGGAAGGCATCCGCGACCTCCGCGCTGTAGTCCCACGCCAGGTTCTGGCGCATGCGCCCGACGTCGATCGCCGGCGGACCCCAGCATCCGGTCGTCCAGTCCACGATCGCGGTGAGTCCGTTGCCGTCCCACAGGGTGTTCCACTGGTGGTAGTCGCGGTGGATGAAGATCTGCGCCGATGCGGGTTCTGGCCCGGCCACGATCTCGAGCACTCGCTCCCATGCCCCCGTGTGCACCGTGTAGTCGGGGAAGGGCAGTTCGGCCGCCGCGGTGTAGCGCTCGTAGCCGGGCAGGCGATCGGGCCGCTCGATCGGTGCCACCCGGTGGATGGCGAGCAGGTGCTCTGCCAGCTGCCGGGTGAAGTCATCGACGTCGGCGATAGCGCCCGGGGCCTTGCCGGGGAGCCGAGTCGTCAGGAGCGAAGGCACGTCGCACTCGCTGCCGTCCGGATCGGCGGCGAGCAGGACGGGCGCGGGGACGGGGGTCGGCGCCAGCAGCTCCATGGCCCGGATCTCGTTCGCCGGGACGTACCAGGGATCGCTGCCGAGACGGCCGGCATCGGTGTACCTGCGGAGCGCGAGGCTGTCGGTCGTTCCACTGGATGTGCCCACGTCGACGAAGTGCACCGATGTTGATGAGACCTGCACCGGGTGAACGGCCAGAACGCGCCCGCCCGTCTCCCGTTCGACCCAAGCGATGGCCTCCGGCGGGAGCTCGCGGCCGGGCTCGATCACGGTATGCGGCTGCTTCCCCATTTCGGAACTCAGTCCCGCGACCCTCGCGCTCGCAGGCCGGAGATGTACCCGGCCATCTTCGCGATGTCGGAGAAGGCCATGAGTGTCGGCACCGCCGCGACGGCGGCTGCCCGCTCCTTGGGGTCGGAGAGCAGGCGGAATGCCCGCCGGAGTGGTCTCCACGCGTAGGCGATCCCGCCCGCGAGGACGAGGAGCTGTCCCCAGCGCGATCGCAGCAAGAGCGGTAGCGCCGCGTAGACGCCGAACCGGAGCGCGTGGCGCTTCGGCCACATACCTGCGATCGCATCGCCCTTCGCGTAGTTGAAGTACTGATTCCAGGTCGCCTCGAGGGTCGGACGAACCCGCCACATCGTCACGGCGTCCGGCACCAGCGTCATCACCGCGTCCTGATCGCGCAGCCGGTGGTTCAGGTACATATCTTCGCCGACGTCGAGCCATTCCGGGTAGCCGCCTGCTCGTTCGTAGGCCTCGCGGGTGAAGGCGACCGACCGCGAGGACGGCATGAACGTCGCCTCGTCGAGTTCGTCGATCTCCGGCACTTGGGTCGCCGCCGAACAGGCCTCGAAGAAGCCGCCGACGATCGGGCGGTAGGAGCCCATCGCCACGTCGGCGCCGCTCTCGATCGCGGTGGCGAGCAGCTCGAGCCAGCGCGGGGTCAGCACGCAGTCGGCATCGGAGACCGCGATGACGTCGTGGGTAGCCGCGCGGATCGCGGCGACGCGGCCGGCGGGGATGTTGGCCCCGGGGACCTCGATCAGGGTGATATCCGGGGCCGCGCGCAGCACGCCCAGTGTCTCGTCGGTCGAACCGCCGTCGACGATCACGACCTCGTCGGGCGGCCGGGTCTGCTCGCGGATGGAGTCCAGGAAATCGCCGATGAACGGGCCGGCGTCGCGCACGGTCGAGATCAGAGTGACCTTCATGACCCTTCGTATACCTCAAGCGTCCGGCGTGCGGCCGTATCCCAGCTGAATCTTCGCGACTGCTCCATACCTCGTGCGGCGATGTCGCCGGCGAGGTGCTCGTCGGAGAGCACGCGCCGGATGGCTTCGGCCATGTCGGGAACGGATGCCGGATCCACGAGGAGCGCTCCCTCGCCGGCGACCTCCGGGAGTGAGGACGTGTTGGAACAGATGACGGGGAGCCCTCGGGCCATGGCCTCCAAGACCGGGAGCCCGAACCCTTCGTAGACGGACACGTACGCGAACGCCCACGCCGCGCGGTAGACGACGTCCAGGTCCGTGTCGCTGAGGCGGCCGGTCAGGATCACGCGGCCGGGCCCGCCGGCGTCCACCTCCCGCATCAGCTCATCGGGTTTCCAGCCGGCGGGCCCGGCCAGCACAAGCGCGTGCGGTAGGGCCCCGTCGACCACGGCTTTCCGGTAGGCCTGGATGAGCCGAACCAGGTTCTTTCGAGGTTCGAGGGTTCCGACGGAGAGCAGGTAGGGCGGCTGCAGTCCGAGCCGGGCCGCGACCTCGTCCGGGTCTCCGCCGGAGCCGGGGAGCGAGGCCGCCTCGGGGACGACCTCGATCTTGGACGCCGGAACCCGGGCGTGCGCGAGGAGGTCGTCGGCCGTCGACCGGGACGGTGTGATGATGGTGTGCGCGCGCTTGGCCGCCGCCCGCAGTCCCATCCGGTAGAGCCGTTTCCACGTGGAGGGGAACATCTCAGGGTAGTGCTCGAAGGCGAGATCGTGGACGGTGACGACCAGCCGCTGGCCGTCGCGTGCCGGCGGGATCGCCGCTGGCAGCGGGGCGTGGATCACGTCGGTGTCGGCGATCGGCGACGGCAGGGCCGGGCCGGCGAATAGGTTCCACCGCGGGTACAGCGAGCGGATGGTCGCCGGTAGTTCGACGTCCGGATACGGGAGCATCCAGTCTTCCGGGGCTTCGCGACCGAACCGGGCGTGGAAGAGACGGATGTCGAGATCCTGATCAGCGAGAGCGAGTGCCGGGACGAGCTGACGGATGTAGGTCCCGATGCCGCCGGGAGCGTCGCCGTACAGCTGGTCGGTGTGGACGGCCAGTGACGTCACCGTCATCGGGCCGCCTCCACGCAGACGACGCCGCCCGCGCCGACCGTCGCCCCATGGCGTGTGTGCGGTTCGATGTCGAGTCGGTCGCCGGGTTCCATGGCGATATCGCCGTCGTCGGTGTGGAACACGATGCCCCCATCTTGGCAGTACAGGACCTTGTGGTACGGGTGATCGTGTTCCCCATACGTATCGCCGGGGCCGTTCGACCACCAGCGCGGCGTCAGGCCGGCCGCCCGAAGAGAAGCGTCGAGCTTAGCGCGTTCGAGTGACGCCTCGGCGCCGGTGGCCGGCGTCAGCATCGCGCCCATCAGCGCCGCATCCCGGAACGTGGCCTCAGATCGCGCCGTCTTCCTCGAGCCGCTTGAGGTCTTCGTCCGAAATGCCCAGTTCCTTCTTGTAGATCTCCTCGTTGGCCGCCGCGCGCGGCAGGCCGGCGTGTCGGATGCGACCCGGCGTCTCGGAGAAGGTCGGCTGCGGCTTAACCAGCGGGATGTCACCGAGTTCGTCGTCGGGGATGTGGATGATCGTGCCGCGCGCCTTGTACTGCGGGTCCTCGTAGATCTGCGCGATGTCGTACACCGGTGCCAGAGCCGCGTCCTCGCGTTCGAAGATCTCGATGACTTCGGCGAGGTTGTGCTGGCTCATCCACTCCTGGATGTAGCCGTCCAACTCCGCGACGTTCTCGAGCCGGGCGCTGTTCGTCGCGAACCGTTCGTCGGTGATCAGTTCTGGACGGCCGATCGCCGTGATGATCCGTTCGGCGACGGACTGGGCGGTTCCCGAGAGCGCGACCCACTTCCCGTCGCGGGTCTCGTAGGCTCCCCGCGGGGCGGCGAAGTTCAGCCGGTTGCCCCGGCGCTCCTCGACGATACCGAGCTTCTCGTACGCGGCCGCCTGGGGTCCGACGATCTGGAAGAGCGACTCGAACAGCGAGACGTCGATGACCTGGCCGGGCCCGTCGTGCACATCCCGGTGGTACAGGGCGACCATAACGGCGTATGCGCCGAGCATCGCGGCGACCTCGTCTGCCAACGCGATCGCGGGTAGCACGGGTCCCCGGTCGGCGAAACCGGTCATGTGTGCCAGACCCGAGATCGCCTCTGCCAGCGTCCCGAACCCCGGCCGCTTGGCGTACGGGCCCGTCTGGCCGAACGCCGAGTTCCGAAGGATCACCAGTCTCGGGTTCCGCTCGTGCAGCACGGCCGGCGCGATGTTCCACTTCTCCAGCGTGCCGGGGCGGAACGATTCGACCAGCACGTCGGCGCTCTCGACGAGCTTCATCAGGATCTCCTGGCCCTCGGGGTGGGACAGGTTCAGCGTGACCGGGCGCTTGTTGCGCGAGATCATCTTCCACCACAGTGCGACGCCCTGCACCTTCCATCCGAGGTTGCGTGTGGTGTCGCCGATCTTCGGGTGCTCGATCTTGATCACGTCGGCGCCGAAGTCGCCGAGCCGCGCACACACGCCCGGTCCGGCGATGACGGTGGCGATATCGAGGACGCGGATACCTTCGAGAGGGAGCGGGGTGTTGCCCTGGTCGGTCATCGGGACCCCCTACCGGGCGTCGCCGCGGCCGTGGAGGTGCGGGTAGGACCGTTGCGCGAGCGGGTAGCGCAGGGTGTTCTGCCAGGCTCGCGGAGAGGTCCGACGGACGTGCAGCGGCGAGGTGCGCGTGTTCGCTGCGCGGCTCGAGACGGTCCACGCGTCCGGTGGCCGGCTCTCATCCGTGAAATACCGCTCGAGGGCCGCGATGGCCGCCCGCTCCTCTTCCGGGGTCAGGTCGTCGGGAAGTTCGTACCTCATAGCGGGATGTTCCCGTGCTTGCGCGGCGGGACCGGTTCGCGCTTGGTCTCGAGCATCCGGAGGGTCTTGATGAGGCGAGGCCGCGTTTCGGCCGGCTCGATCACGTCGTCGATGTAGCCGCGCTCGGCGGCCACATACGGGTTCGCGAACTTGTGCTCGTAGTCCGCGATCAGCTCCTTGCGCTTGGCGTCGGCGTCGTCGGCCTTCTCGATCTGCTTGCGGAAGATGATGCTGGCCGCCCCCTCGGAGCCCATGACCGCGATCTCGGCGGTCGGCCACGCGAACGAGGCGTCGGCGCGTAGGTGCTTCGAGTTCATGACGACATAGGCGCCGCCATAGGCCTTGCGCGTGATGACGGTCATCTTCGGGACCGTGGCCTCGGCCCAGGCGTAGAGGAGCTTCGCGCCGTGGCGGATGATGCCACCGTACTCCTGGTTCGTCCCCGGCATGAAGCCAGGCACATCCACGAATGTGAGCAGGGGGATGTTGAACGCGTCGCAGAACCGGATGAACCGCGCGGCCTTCTCGCTGGACTCGATGTCCAGCACGCCGGCAAGGACCTTCGGCTGGTTGGCGACGATCCCGATCGAGCGCCCGTCCAGTCGTGCGAAGCCGATGTTGATACTCATCGCCCAGAACGGGAAGATCTCGTAGAACTCGCCGTCGTCGACGACCCGCTTGATGACGTCTTTCATGTCGTACGGCTGGGACGAAGCCGTCGGAACGATGTGGTTCAAGCCTTCGTCGCGGCGCTCCGGGTCGTCGGTCGCGGTGAACTCCGGCGGATCCTCCATGTTGTTCTCGGGCAGGAACGACAGGAGGTAGCGGACCTGGGCGAGGCAGTCCTCCTCGTCCTGGGCGATGACCGAGGCGACCCCCGAGCGCGAGGCATGGGTCATCGCGCCTCCGAGTTCCTCTGCCGTCACTTCCTCCCCGGTCACGGTCTTGATGACCGAAGGGCCGGTGATGAACATGTTGGCCGTCTCGCGGACCATGAAGATGAAGTCCGTGATGGCGGGGGAGTAGACGGCCCCACCGGCGCAGGGACCCATGATGACGCTGATCTGCGGGACAACTCCCGACGCCCGGACGTTACGGTCGAAGATCGTGCCGTAGCCGGCGAGCGATGCGGCACCCTCCTGGATGCGCGCGCCGCCCGAGTCGTTGATCCCGATCACCGGCGCGCCGGTTGACGTCGCTAGATCCATCACCTTGCAGATCTTCTCGGCCATCACTTCGCCGAGCGACCCACCGAAGACCGTGAAGTCCTGCGAGAACACGAAGACCTTGCGGCCGTCGATCGTCCCGAATCCCGTGACGACGCCGTCGCCGGGCGGTCGGTTGCGATCCAAGCCGAACTCGTGCGCGCGGTGGATCGCCATGCCGTCCAGCTCCACGAACGAGCCCTTGTCCAGGAGCAGGTCTATCCGTTCGCGGGCGGTCAGCTTGCCTCGCTCGTGCTGCTTGCGGACGGCGTCCTTGCCACCGGGCTCGAGCGTGGCCGCCTTGCGTGCGCGGAGCTCCTCGATGCGTTCCTCGATGGTCAGCGGGCGGGGCTCGGCCGCGTCGCCGGACACGTGCTGCTCGGTCTTGGCCATGGTCGTGCTGAGTCTAGCGTCAATGCCAGACCGGCAGCCCCACCTCCTCGTCCAGTTCACGCACGGGTGCGGGACCGTCCAGCACGCGGAAGTACGCCTCGATCATGTAGACCGTCGTCCCGTCCATCAGGTGACCGCCGACTGCCTCGCCGGTGCGTGTGGCGCCGTTCACGTGGATGTGGACGAACGGCTTCCCGTCCTTGAGCGAGATGTTGCCGACGCCACCCGAGATCTCCATGCCTTCGTCGTACCGATGGAAGGATAGGTACCCCTTGGCCTCCTGGTCGAAGTAGGCAACCACCAGGTTTTTCACGGCGCCGACGATCTGGATCGTGCCGGCGTCGTAGCCCAGGTCTGCGGCCGCCTGATTCAGCTCGCTCAGCAGGTCGGTGCCCGGCAGGAATCGGACCATCGCCGCCTTGCCATCGTCAGAGGGAAAGATCACCATCGTGAAACTCCTTGGGTCCGCCGGGTCCGCTAGCCGGGGCACGAGAAGTGCCCAGCATACTCAGACGTGCCTCGCCTGCCGCGCCATGTCGGTTGCGCGAGCGAACGTTCCGGGGCATGCTGCTCCCAGCCGCGCACGACCGAGGAGCGAGACATGGACCAGTCGATGAACCCCCCACAGCAACCGCCGGTGCCGCCGACCCCGCCGCCCCCCTCGGGCGGGCGCTTCAGGAGAGGGCTGCACCTCCTGGGGATCAGCTGGCGGGTGGTCATGTCCGAGAAGTCGTTGCTCGTCCTGCCGCTGGTCGCGATGTTCACCGGCCTCCTGCTCTTCGCCGGCCTTGCGGGCATCTTCTGGACCACCGGGACCATCACCCGTGTCGGCCAGGCCTCGTCGGGAACGAACTTCTATGCGCAGCTCACGCCGGTGGACTATGGACTGCTCGGGCTGTACTACTTCCTGGCCGCATTCATCACGGTGTATTTCAACGCGGTTATCATCGCGATCGCCATGAAGCGTCTCGGGGGCGAGGATGCCAAGCTCTCCGACGGGTTCAAGATGGCGAACAAGCACCTCGGCAAGATCGCCGGGTGGGCCCTGGTAACGGCCACGGTCGGGTTGATCCTGCGGTCGCTCGAGGAGCGGGCGGGGATCATCGGTCGCATCGTCATCGGCATCATCGGGCTCGCGTGGGCGATCATCACGTTCTTCGTCGTTCCGGTGCTGCTGTTCGAGGCGAACGTCGGCGTGTTCGGTTCCGTGAAGCGTTCGGCGTTACTGTTCAAGCAGCGCTGGGGCGAGCAGCTCACCGGCACCATCTCCATCACCCTGCTGTTCGGCCTGCTCGGCTTCGTCGCCGTCGCCATCAGCGTCGCCGTCGCGTTCGTCGTTCCGGTGCTCGGGATCTTCCTCGCCGTCGCGTCGATCCTGGCGATGACGGCACTCTCGGGTGCGGTCTCGGGCGTGTTCAACGCCGCGCTGTATCGCTACGCCCCGACCGGCCAGGCGGGCGGCGGTTTCACCGAGGGCGACCTGAACGGCGCGTTCTACGCGAAGAAGCGGTTCGGGCGCAGCTAGGAAGGCGGGCGGAGTCCGAGGGATCGAGCGGCCCACGGCAGCGCGGTCCGAAGCTGTTTGAACTGCATCTCCCGGACGCCGGGGAACCCGGCCGGCGCCGGCATCGAGGCGTGGAGTGCGAAGTACCCGGCGAGGGCGGCGGCGAACCCATGCGCGTCGGGCAAGATAGTCTCGGGCGCCGGAGCAACAACGTACCCGAGGAGGTCAACGTTGCCCGGTTGTCGGCCTCGTCGGGCTCGCCTATCGTCGGGGCCGGTCCTCCGACACGACGATCCGATGAGGGGTGGAATCATGGGCACGGACCTGTACGAGATCGGTGAGATCCCTGGTGCCGGGGAGCTCCCCGCGAAGATGTACGCGAATCTGATCCGGCCCGAGAACTACAACGAGGCAGAGCCGGGCAAGGCGTTCACGGTCGAGGTGGTCGACACCCCGCAGCCCGGTCCCCGTCAGGTAGTCGTCTCGGTGATGGCCGCTGGCATCAACTACAACAACGTCTGGGCCGCCAAGGGCATCCCTGTCGATGTCACCAAGGTGCAGGGCTCGATCGGGCAGCCGACCGAGTTCCACATCGGCGGCTCCGACGCAGCCGGTGTGGTCGCCGCAGTGGGGGAGGGCGTCACCAGCGTCAAGGTTGGCGATGAGGTCATCGTCCACTGCGCCTGGTTCGATCCGCAGGACGCGCAGATCACGGCGGGCGAAGAGCCGGGATTCACGGCCGGCTACAAGATCTGGGGTTACGAGACGAACTACGGCTCGTTCGGGCAGTTCTGCCTCGCCTACGACCACCAGGTGCTCCCGAAGGCGCCGCGGCTGACGTGGGAGGAAGCCGCCGCCCCGACGCTGGTCGGTGCCACCGCGTATCGGATGTTGATGGGTTGGCCACCGAACACGGTCCAGGACGGCGACCCCATCCTCATCTGGGGTGGCTCCGGCGGCCTGGGCTCGATGGCGATACAGATCGCATCCCACTACGGAGGCCGGGTCGTCGCCGTCGTCTCAAGCGACGAGAAGGGCGAGTTCTGCAAGAAGCTCGGGGCGGTCGGGTTCATCAACCGCAAGGAGTTCTCGCACTGGGGAGTGCCACCGCATTGGACGGAAGGCGAGCAGTGGGGCGAGTGGTTCCAAGGAGCCAAGTCCTTCGGGAAGGCGTTCTGGGAGGCGCTCGGCGAGAAGGCGAGCCCCAAGATCGTCTTCGAGCATCCCGGGGAGGACACGATCCCGACGTCCATCTTCATGGCCGAGTCCGGTGGCATGGTCGTCATCTGCGCTGGCACCACCGGCTACAGCGCAACCGTCGACCTCCGCTACCTGTGGATGCGCCAGAAGCGGCTGCAAGGTTCTCACTTCGCGAACGACGGGCAGGCGGCCGCGTTCAATCAGCTCGTCGTGGATGGCGTCGTCGACCCGTGCATGGGCGAGGTCTTCTCGTTCGAGGACATCGGGAAGGCGCACCAGCTCATGAACGACAACAAGCACGGGGAGGGGAACATGGTGGCGCTCGTCTCGGCTCCCGAACGAGGCCTCAAGACCCTGGCCTGATGAGCGCCGAGCGCGACTACTCGCACCGGTCGCTGCTGGACAAGCTCGGCGTGAAACCCGGGATGCGCGTGTCGGTGATCGGTGTGCGGGACCAGGGCTTCACGCGTCTGTTGGAGGGCTCCGGAGCGGATGTCTCGACCCGCAGGCGCAAGGACACTGAGCTGTACTTCCTCGGGGTCGGGTCCTACGCGGACATGGAGCGACTGGCCCCACTGGAGTATCGATGGTCCGTAACGGTGGCATCTGGGTCATCCACCCCAAGGGACGGAAAGACGTGTCGCAGACCGAGATCATCCGGTTGGGGGTTGCCGCCGGGTTCGTCGACAACAAGGTCAGTGCGTTCAGCGACACCCACACCGCGCTGCGCTTCGTGATCCCAAGGGTCCGCCGATGATTCCGGAGTGGGAGCTCTATCCTGAGTACCCGGGCTTCGGGAGAATGGGGAGTGCCAACGTGGACCTTCGATGACCCGGTGGCTTCGGGTGTTCCCTCGGTTGGATCTTACGTGCCAGTTCGGGTCGATCCCCGGGGTGGATCCACGTCGTGGATCGGCTTCTTCCCGGATCCCGGCCTGAGTCAGCTCATATCGACCACATGGGTGCCACCATCGTGGATCGTGATGGTGGTGAACGGATCGGGCTATCTCGTCGACCCCACTGATCCCCAGGGGGCACAGCGGCTCGGCCTCTGGCCGATCGTGGACGTTCGGGAGGCTTGGGACGGTCTCATGTTGTGGTCGTTCGATCGGCTCCTTGCTGTGTCAGAGGTCGGCGTCGCTTGGATGAGCGCGAAGGTTTGCCTCGATGACTTGGAAGTGCTGGAGATCACCGACGACGCGGTTCGGTGTCGGGGAGTGTTCGTACCCGGAGACGCCTCGGAATTCGTACTCTCTGCGGATGACGGGAGTCTGGTAGCAGGCTCCGCCTACCGAGAACCGTTTCGGCGCTAGACGCGGCGAGTTGCTGACCCTCTCCGGAACTCTTCCCTCTGGCGTCCCGGGGCCTCAGCCTGTACTGCGAGGGCCCAGGCTGCTGACGTTCCCTTATCCAGGATTGCGTGATATATAAGGGAAGGACCGTTCCCTTATGGTACAGGAGGTGATAGATAACGATGTCCAGCACGAGAGCGGGGCGGTATGAGCCTCAGCCGGGGGGGTACCGGGCGTTCGTTCCCGCGGCCCTGCCTCCTGCCGGCCTCTCGATCGACTCCAAGCTCCAGGCTCTCCTGTCTCGCGCCGATCAAGCGATCGGAAGGCTGGACGCGGTCTCGCAGGTGCCCGATCCGCACCTCTTCGTTCAGATGTACATCAGGCGTGAGGCCGTCCTCTCGAGTCAGATCGAAGGTACCCAGGCGTCGCTCATGGATGTCTTGGAGTTCGAAGCGGAGGGAGATCGGGCGACCCTCCGCGAAGATGTGCTCGAGATCGAGAACTACATCGTGGCCATGCATCATGGTTTGATCCGCCTGCGCGACCTCCCGGTTTCTCGTCGCCTTCTCTGCGACGTTCATGCGGTGCTCATGGAAGGTGTTCGGGGCGGTGACCGGGACAAGACACCGGGTCGTTTCCGGAAGTCACAGAACTGGATCGGTGGGGTCTCACCTGCGAGTGCTCGGTTCGTCCCTCCCCCGTGGGAAGAGGTCGGGCCCGCCTTCGCCGATCTCGAGAACTTCCTTCACGATCCTGCGCCGATGCCCCCTCTGCTGAAGGTGGGCATCGCGCACGCCCAGTTCGAGACCATCCACCCGTTCCTCGACGGTAACGGGAGGATCGGGCGGCTCCTCATCACGTTCTGGCTGATCTCTGAGGGAGTTCTCAGGCAACCGCTCCTCTATCCGTCCCTCTTCTTCAAGGAGCATCGCGAAGAGTATGGCGCGCGGCTCCAAGCCGTTAGGGACACGGGCGACTGGGAGGCCTGGCTTGCCTTCTTTCTCGACGGGATCGGGTCGGTCGCCGAGGAGGCGGCCGTCCGGGCACGCGAGATCCTGGCCCTTCGTGACGAGCATCGAAGGCTGATCGTCGAGTCGGCGGGGAAACGAGCGCCGAATGCCCTCTTGCTTCTCGACGTCCTATTCCATATGCCCGTTGTCGATGCGCGAGAGGTTCAGGGTGAGCTACAGGTGTCTCAGCCGACGGCTTCGGCACTCGTAAACGACCTGGAACGACTCGGGATCCTGACTGAGGTGACCGGCAAGAAGAGGAACAGGCTCTTTGCCTACGAGGCGTACATCAACCTGTTCCCCGGTGCCGCATCGAAGAACTAGCACCCTAGGCGCCGTGTGGTCGACCGCGCTCCTGGACGAGTTCGACGAGGACACCGTCGAAGCCGCGGGGATGGATGAACGCGATCATGTTGTCCATCGAACCGATCCGGGGCTCTTCGTCGATCAACGGAACACCTTCGGACGCGAGGTGTGCCAGCGTCGCGGCGACGTCGTCGACCCGATAGCCCACGTGGTGGACGCCGGGCCCACGCTTCGCGAGGAACTTCCCGACCGGGGTATCGGGGCCGAGGGGCTCGAGCAGCTGGATGAACGAGGAGCCGGCCTCGAAGAGCACCTCTCGAACCCCCTGGCTCTCGAGCGTCTCGGAGTGATGGGGCGCGAGACCGAGGGTCGCCCGGTAGTGCTCGACCGCCTCGTCCAGGTCCGAGACCGCGATGCCGATGTGGTCGATGTCAGTGAGCATGCCTGCTAGGCCCCTTTCCTAGCTGGCACCTGCAAGCGGGCGATCAGGTCCATCGCGTTCGTCACGTGGAACGCCGGCAGCGTGAGCCCCTGCACGACTGCCGAGACGGCTTGATGGCGGATCTCGACGGGCGCGCTCGGCACGTTCAGAGAGTAGAACTCGACCAGCTCCAGGAACTGGGGGAGCGACGGCACGAGGCCGCCGCGTTCGTACGCGTAGATGGTTTGGCGGGCGGCCGGGCAGCCCGGGGTGTCGGCCGGGGCTTGAACGGCCCGGAGCCCGGCCGCCCGCCGGAGGTTGCGGAGCAGCCCCCCGATCGTGCGGGCGGACGTGCGATCGACGGGCGGCTTGCTCTTCCTGGGCATGGGGCAAGCACCATACCGGGTAGGTCCGGCGTGGGACATCTCTGCAGGTCGCTGTGCACGAGCGAGGCGTGGGCGTACAGCTCACAGGCCGAAACGCCGATACACCTGGAAAGGGATCGGGCGTACGATGTCATGCACCGAGCCCGCACGGCCCCCCGCAGGAAGGCCCCCGTTGAAGGACGAACACGCCACCGAAGCCCAGGACTGGGTCGGAGCCCCCACTGCCGTGCCGCTCGGGCGCCTGGACGTTTCTCGGATCCGGGAACGCAACCGGAAGAAGCGGCTCGCGCGGTTGTTCGTCTTCCTCCTCGTGCCGTTCTTCTATCTGGTCTACCGGCAGTTCACGAACCCCATCCAGCTCCCGCATATCTCTCCGCAACTTCTCCTCGTCCTCCCCATGCTCTTCATGATGATGCTGTTCATGGGCTACGCCCTGTACTTGCTGTTTACGACCCGGTCGCCGCACGTACTGGTGCGGCCCGAGGACATCGAGGTCGGACTCGACGAGGTCCGGGGGCTCGACACGCAGGTGGGCGAGGTCCAGCGCACGCTCGATGTGTTCCTCGGCTACGCCTCGTACCGGGAGCAACTGGGCGGGAACCCGCGACGCGCGGTCCTGCTCGAGGGTCCGCCGGGGACCGGCAAGACGTATCTCGCGAAGGCGACCGCGAAGTCGGCGAGCGTTCCGTTCCTGTTCATCTCGGGCCCCGCGTTCCAGACGTTCTGGCAGGGGATGTCGGCGATGCGCATCCGGAGTTACTTCCGGACGTTGCGCAAGCTGGCGCGGCGGGACGGCGGTGCGATCGGGTTCATCGAGGAGATCGACGCCATCGGCAGCTCCAGGATGGGCGTCGCGGGCGCGTCGCCGGAACGGCTCACTTCCGACGGGCAACCCGGCGGCCACGGGCCGGTGGTCTCGCGGTTCATGGGCAGCGGCGACTCGGGCCTGATCAACGAACTGCTGATCCAGATGCAATCCTTCGATCAGCCGCGCTTCTTCCGGCGGATGCGGAACCGGTTCGTCGAATGGATGAACGGGTTCCTGCCGCGCGAGAAGCGGATGAAGGTCGGCAAGCCGGAGTACCACAACATCCTGGTCTTCGCGGCGACGAACCGCGCGGACATGCTCGACGCGGCACTGCTGCGGCCGGGGCGCTTCGACCAGCGCCTGTACTTCGACCCGCCGACCCGTCGTTCGCGCCGCGAGCTGATCGACTTCTTCCTGGACCGCCGCTCGCATCACGAGCAGCTCGATCGCGAGGAGATCCGCGATCAGCTCGCCCGCGACACCCTGGGGTACACCCCGGTGATGATCGAGCACCTGACCGACGAGGCGCTGCTGGTGGGCATCAAGAACGGTCGGCGCACGATGAACATCGAGGACATCTACGAGGCGAAGCTCAACGAGGAGATCGGTCTCAAGCAACCCGTCGTCTACACCGACGGGGAGCGGGAAGCGATCGCTACGCACGAGGCCGGGCACGCGACGGTCGCCCATTTCCTCGGCAAGGACCGCAAGCTCGAGGTTCTGTCCATCATCAAGCGACGTTCGTCGCTCGGGGTCCTGACGCACGGTGACACCGAGGAGCGCTTCACGCGGACCCGCTCCGAGATCGAAGCGCTGATCGCGATCGCCCTCGGCGGCATGGTCGCCGAGGAGGAGTTCCTCGGCGAATCGGGAACCGGACCTGCGTCCGACCTGGCGGCCGCGACCGAGCTGGCGACCCACATGGTCGGTTCGCTGGGGATGGCGGGGTCGCTCATCTCCTACGACGCCATGATCGATGGTCCACTGTCGACCAAGAACCTGACCGGCAAAGTGCTCTCGGACGCGGACGGGAAGGCCCGGGTCGAGCAGATCCTGGAAGCCCAGCGTTCGCGTGCCCGAGAGGTCCTGACGGAGCGTCGTCAGGTGATCGAGGCACTCCGGGACGCGCTGGTCGAGCGTGATGAGCTGGTCGGTGGCGAGATCACCGACGTGATCGAAGCGGCGCTGGCGATCCGAGCCGCTGAGGGTTCCGAAGGCGAAGAGGGTCAGATCCGTATGGGTCCGCCGGATCCTTCGTAGGGCCGGCGAGGCACGCCGACCGTCCCGGCATTACACTGGCTCCTCCCCGAACGAGGAGTAAGCACCGATGACGACATCTGTGATCGTCGGCGGAGCCCGTCCGCCGATCGCCAAGTTCTCCGGCGCCTACAAGAGCCTGTCTGCCGTCGATCTCGGCGCCCATGCCATCGCGCAGGCGCTCGAGCGGTCCGGTGTCGGGGGCGATCAGATCGACTACACGATCATGGGTCAGGTCCTGCAGGCCGGCTGCAGCCAGAACCCGGCGCGCCAGGCCTCCATCGCCGGAGGCGTCGCCAAGGAAACCCCCGCCATCACGATCAACAAGGTCTGCTTGTCCGGGATGAGTGCCGTGTCGATGGCGGACCAGATGATCCGCGCCGGCGACATCGAGGTCGCCGTGGCCGGCGGCATGGAGTCGATGACGAACGCACCGTACCTGGTCCCGTCGGCGCGTTTCGGTTCCCGTCTGGGTGACGCCAAACTCGTCGATTCGATGGTCTACGACGGACTCTGGACCGTGTTCTCCGATCAGCACATGGGTGATGCATCCGATGACGTGAACAAGGATCTCGGCATCACGCGCGAGGAGCAGGACGTGTGGGCTGCCCGCTCGCATCAGAAGGCCGCGGCCGCGTGGGAGGCCGGGGGGATCGCCGACGAGGTGGTCGAGATCGAGATCAAGCAGCGAAAGGGCGACCCGGTCGTGTTCGACCGCGATGACGGCATCCGCTCGGACTCGACCGCCGAGGCGTTGGCGGCCCTCCGTCCGGCGTTCCAGGACGATGGCACCATCACCGCCGGTAACGCCTCGCAGCTCTCCGACGGCGCGGCGGCCTTGGTGGTCATGAGCAAGGACAGGGCCGACCAGCTCGGGATCCAGCCGCTCGCCGAGATCGTGAGCACCGGGATGGCCGCAGAGCGGTTCGCCTACCTGCACACGGTTCCCGCCCTCGCGTTGGAGAACGCCGCCAAGAAGGCCGGCATCGATGTGCACGACCTCGGCGTCATCGAGATCAACGAGGCGTTCGCCGCGGTCGCCGTGAACTCGACCCGGATGCTCGGCGTATCCGAGGATGTCGTGAACCCGAACGGAGGCGCGGTCGCGCTGGGTCATCCGATCGGCGCGAGTGGGGCGCGACTGGTCCTGGCTACCTTGTACGAGATGCGGCGCGAGGGATACGAGCTTGGTGCTGCCGCTATCTGCGGTGGCGGTGGCCAAGGCGACGCGATCATCTTGCGGAGCGTGGCGTAGGAGGGAGGATCCCGGCGCCTGTCGGCGCCGGCGAGCGTTCGATTACTCCTGCCCCAACTCCTGGCGCGCCAGACGCAGTTCCTCTTCCGCACGCATGGCGCGCAGCTCGACCTGCAGCATGCCCTCTTGGGCGCGGCGCAGCCGGGCCTCGGCCTCTTCTGCCTGCTCCTGCGCCAAGCGGACCTGCTCCTCGGCCTGGCGGGCGCGTTCCTCGGCCTCGCGGATGCGCTGCTCTTCGGCGGCCATGATCTGCTCGCGCGTCATCTGGGCCTGCTGCTCCGCCTGGCGCGCGCGCTCCTCGGTGGTCATCCGGCGCTGCTCGGCGGCCTGCACCTGTTCCTGAGCGGCCAGAAGCTGCTCTTCCATCTGCTGGACCCGGGCCTCGGCCTCCGGTGATGGCTGCGCGGTCTGGGCCGCGTTGGCGACCTGTTCCTGCAGGGCCCGCATCTGGTCGGCGGTCCCGCGAGCGCGCTCCTCGGCCTCCTGGACCTGCTGCTGCGCAAGGACCATCTGCTCCTTCGCCTGTCGCTGCCGCTCCTCCTCCGCGTCCTGCAGTTTCTCCTCGGCGGCCCGCGCTTGGTCTTCGGCGGCTGCGGCCCGGTCTTCGAGGGACGCCCGTTGCGCTTCGGCGATCTGCGCCTGTTCCTGCGCCAGTCGGACTTGCTCTTCGGCCTGGCGGATCGACTCCTGCGCCGCGCGCTGCTGCTCGTCTTTCGTCTGGGCCATCTGTTCTTTCGCCTGGCGAGCCTCCTCCTCGGCTTCTCTTGCTCGCTCCTCGATCGCCTCGCGTTCGGTCTGGGCCCTTCGTGCTTCCTCCTCGGCCCGCTGCATGGCCTCCTGCGCCTGACGGATCCGCTCCTCTGCGTCACGGGCCGCTTCAGCCGAGGCGCCCTCCCGTTCTTTCTGAGCCGCTGTGAGTGCTTCGCGCGCCTTCCTCGCCTCTTCCTCCGCCTGCTTGGCTCGCTCGGCCTGCGCGTTCTGCTCGGCCTGGAACGCGTCGATCTGCTCCTGGGCAGCCGCCTGCGCGGCGAGCGACGTCTTGAGTTGTTCCTCAAGTTGCGTGGCGAGCTCGGCAGCCTTGCTCTCCTGTTCCTCCTGCGCCTTCTTCATCTCCTCGCGAACCTGACGTGATTCCTTTTCCGCCTCGCGCGCGCGCGCCTCGATCTGGGTGCGCTCTTCCTGGGCCTTGCGCGCCTCTTCCTCGGCCTTCTTCGCCTGGCCTTCAGCTGCGCGGATCTTCTCCTGCGCCTTCTTCATCGCCACCTCAGCAGCCTTGGTCTCCTCTTCGATCTGCCGCCTGGTGTCCTCGACCGCCTGTTTCGCGCGACCCTCGGCCTGGCGCGCCTCGTCTTCCGCCTGCTTGGCGCGTTCCTCGGTGGCGCGGCGCTCCTCCTCCGCTTTGCGGGCCTGCTCCTGGGCGGCTGCGACCATCTCCTGCGCCCGGCGCATCTCCTCCTGTGCTTCCTGCAGCTGATCCTCGGCGCGGCGGCCCTGGCCACCGGCTGTCGTTCCGAGTTCTTCAGCCTTCCGCATCCGATCCTGGGCCTCCTGCGCGACGGTCTCGGCCTGCGCGATGCGCTCCGAGGCGACCCTGGCCTCCTCTTCCGCCTGGTGGGCCCGCTCCTCGATCTCGGCCCGCTCGCGCTCGGCGCGCTCGGCCATCTCCTGTGCACGCTGCAGGAGCGTTTGCGCCTCGCGTTTGGCCTCTTCCGATGCTTCGGATGCTTCCTCTTTCTCCTGTTCGAGTTGCGCTGCACGCTCTTCGAGTTGCTTGGCGACTTCCTCGGCGTGCTTGGCACGCTCCTCCGTCGCCTGGCGCTCACCTTCCGCGTGCTTGGCCTGCTCCTGCGCCTCTGCGATCAGGGCCTGGGCTTTCTGCATCTCTTCCTCCGCCTTGGCGGCCTGGTCCGCCGCGCGGCGATCCGGCAGCTCGCCCGCGGCGCGCGCGGTTTCGGCGGCCTTCATCCGCTCTTCAGCCTGCCGGGCGACGTCCTCGGCCTGACGGATCGCCTCTTGGGCCTCTTGCGCTTCGCCCTCGGCCTGCTTCATCCGTTCCTCGGTCTCGCGGCGCTTTCGCTCTGCCTCTTCCGCTTGCCCCTGCGCCTGCATCGCGAGGGTTTCGGCTTGGGCTCGCGCTTCCGCCGCCTCGCGTTCGGCCTGCTCGCGGGCTTGGCGGACCCGATCCTCGACGTCGCGGGCCTCATCCTCGGCCTGCTGGCGGTCGATCTCGGCTTGCCGGGCTGTCTCCTCGGCCTTGCGAGCCCGCTCGTCGAGCTTGTGCCGTTCCTCCTCCGCCTCGACCGCTCGGAGTTCAACCTGCAATAGCCCCTCTTGCGCCCGGTGGAGCCGTCCCTCGGCTTTGCGTGCGTCTTCCTCGGCCAGTACCGCCCGCTCCTCCGCCTCCTCCTTTGCCTTCAGGTCGATCCGGCGTTGTTCGGGCTCGCCCGTCGTGAAGAACTCCATAGCCTTGGGAGGTGGTGCCTTCATGACGAGGGGCAGGCCGCCGAACGCGACGACGAGCGCCAGGACGATCAAGACGATCATCGCCAGGAAGAATGGTTTGGACGCGTCGCTCACGGACACCGGGTCTTGGTCCAACTCCGCGACAGCGACGGGGGAGCCCCCGACCTTGAAGCGGAACGGAACGAAGATCTGGAGTTGCTCGGGATCGTCTTCCTTCGGGTCGAGAGGGAACGCCGTCCGCGTCTTCGGGGTCCCTGCCAGGACCCCTTCGATCAGACCCTTCTCGGCCACGAAGGTGTCGCCGACGATCGAGGCCGTCGAGGAGTAGGTCACCTGGCCGGACCCGTTCCATACCGTCAAGCCGAGGACCTCGTCCTTGATGCGCCCTTTGATCGTGTTGGTGATCTCCTTGGCCCGTGTGGCCGATACCGGATCTGCGATGTCGGCGCTGGTCAGGGCCCGGGCGAGCGGGCCGTTGGCGATCTCCTCGGCGCGGGCCACGGCCTCCTGCGTCGCGCGCTCCTTCGCCCCGCCGCTCAGGACGAAGGCACCAGCAGCGCCGGCGACGAGCACGACCACGAGGAACGTCCAGGCGAGCCGCTTCGTGCGTGCGGGTCCCTGATAGAAGCCGCTCAGGCCTGCGATGGTCTCCTCCTCACTCGTGGCTCAGTCGTGGTCGCGCCGGGTTGGACAGGCAGGCAAGTGTATGTCGATGCCTGCGCGGGTGCCACCTTTCGCTCCTGAGCTATCGGCAGGTCATACCGTCGACTTCAGCCCTTCGGCCCACAGGTGTCGGAACCCCGGGCTATCCTGCCCCCATGCGAGTGGGGGAGCCTGAGGCTGCGTCGCCGGGCGGTGCCGAGGATCTGGTCGGCGCCGACCGCGTTCGCAGCGGGCAGTTGGACGAAGCCGCCTCCTTCGTGACCGGGCTGCTGGACGACCCCGGGGGCGATATCCGGGTCGTGGGCGGTCAGCTCGAACTCGGCGACGACTTGGTGGTACCCGGTCATCCCGATGGGTTCGAGCTCACGCCGATCGAAGTCGCCGACCCGGGGACCGTCTGGGCGATCGACGGGGGATCGTGCCTGGTCGCCGATGCCCGTTCCTTCCAGGTCGCCGCTTACCGCGCTGCACGGGTGCGGTTCGCCGGCGGCGTAACGGCCCTGGTCGAGGCGCCCGCCCTCGAGTTGGTCGCGGCGTCGCGCGACCGGATGCCCGAGATCGCGCGCCGGGAGCTGACCGAGCTGTGCGGCGAGGAACCTGAACGTCTCCCCGACATCCCGCGGCCGGTGGATGCGCTGCGTGAGTGGGCGGAGTGGCGCGCTACGCTCCGCACCGTTCGCGAGGCCGAAGCCGGAGACCTGGTGCTGGTCGACGGTTCGCTGCACGGCGGTCCGCTGGTTCCCCCGGCGGTCGTTCGGCGCGTGCACCGGGAAGCGGACGAACGCGGTGTGTCGCTCGCGGGCGTCGTTAAGGCTTCGACGTTGTACTGGGGGCGCAATGCACCGCTCGTGACCCTCCTGAAACGCCGCGGCGACCGTGAGGTCGGACTGCAGTGCTGGGCAGCCCGCATCTCGACGGATCCCGTCTTCGGGCGGCTGTACGTCGGCGACATCTTCGTCGCGCACCTGGCGCCGACCGCACCGCACGCGTTCCGGGTGGATCTGGCCGAGGGTCCGGAATCACCCCAGGTCGTCCTCGGGCGGCTAGCCGGGCTGTCGCGTGACCCCGCGTTCGTCGGGTATCCGTACCCACTGGCCCGAGCGCATCAGGCGGCGCGCGTGACGGGGTTCGCGGTCGTAGACGTGCGACGGGCGTTCCGCGAGTCGCTGTCGCGCCACGGGATGTCCGAGGATGACGTCGAGCTGCTGTTCCAGGATTTCCACGAGGTGCTCAACCGGAGCTGATCCGCGAGCGGGAGATGACATGACCGAACACGCCTACAAGGGACGGATCTTCGGCAAGAGCGTGCTGGAGGCGACGTTCCGCTCGTTCTACGGGACGGACCTGTTTCTCGGCGAACTCCTCGCCGCCGTGGACCCCGAACGGGCGCGCCGGTTCCTCTTCCGCGTGATCGATGTGACCTACGGCTCGGACTCCTCGGATCCGGGCTGGGCCGAGCGGACCGCAGGTGCGTTCATGTCCGGTGACGTGGCCGAGACGCCGTACCAGCTGCACGATCCCGAACAGCGGCTCTACAAGATCGCTCGGTGCGCGCCCCTGGGGTACATCGACGCCGCCGGTGAGTTCCGCAAGCCGAAGTCGCTGCCGGCGCAATTCGCGCGCGTCACGGCGCCCACCGCGGACGACTTCGCGTTCCTCCGTGAACGCATGGGGGACATCCGCATCGGGAACCTGCGCTCCGGCGAGGACACGATCGATCTGGAGGTCGGCGTAAAAGGCGAGACCCTGACGTCGCACGTCGGTGTCTTCGCGACGACCGGGATGGGCAAGTCGAACCTCATGAAGGTGCTGGCGGGTCAGATCCTCGCCGCACAGGGGCGATACGCTTGTTTGCTCTTCGACCCCCACGGGGAGTACCTGGAGGGCGGCGGCGGGACCCGGCGAGGGCTGCGCGATCATCCGTGGGCCGCCGAACGGCTGAAGGTCTACGCGACGCGGGCCTCGGGTGCGGGCGCGACCGCACTGCGGCTGTCGCTGGCCGAACTCACCCTGGGCGATCTGCAGACCGCCTACGAGTGGAGCCACGCGCAGGAGGATGCGATCTGGCGGCTCGTGCGGTTCTTCGGAGACGAGTGGATCGTGCAGGCGGGGGAGGCGCAGGACGCGCAGTCGTTGGCGGAGGATCTCGGCGTCGCGACGTCGACGATCCAGGTGATCCAGCGCCGCGCGCAACGCATCTTGGCGATGCCGTGCATCAGCCGCGACCCCTCGCAGTCGTCGCTCTCGGATCGGATCGTGGACGAGTTGATGAGTGGCTTCTCGGTCCTGGTCGACACGTCGGGGCTGTCTTCGATGGAAGAGATCCTGGTCGCGTCGGTGATCACGCGGCGGGTGCTCGACACCTACGCCGGCTTCTACCTGGACGACCGCGAGCGGTTCGCGCAGCTCCCGCCGACGTTGGTGGCGCTTGAGGAGGCGCAGCGGGTGCTGTCGAAGGTGAAGCGTTCCGACGAGAACGTGTTCCCGCGCGTCGCGCGCGAGGGTCGCAAGTTCAAGGTCGGACTATGCGCGGTCTCGCAGCAGCCGAAGCTCATCGACGACGAACTCCTCTCGCAGTTCAACACGTTCTTCATCCTTGGTCTCGCCGACGAGAAGGACCGGAACATCCTGCGCGGATCGTCCAAGCAGGACATCTCTGACCTCGGGCCGGAGATCCAGACGCTCATGCCCGGCGAGGCGATCGTGACGAATCTGGAGGCGCCGTTCGCCCTTCCGGCGCACGTGTTCCTGTACGAGGACTACCTGAAGTCGGTGAAGGGCCCGGCCCCGTTGCCCGAGCGTCCGGATGACGCGGGCGCGGGTTTCGCCGAGTAGTGGCGCGGTTCGTCGCGTTCGGTGACGCGCATCTCGGCCGGTCGCACCTGGCGCACCTGCGCGACGACCTGGGCCGGAACCTCCGGGAGGAGGATTTCCTCCGATCGTTCGCCTGGGCCGTCCGCACCACGATCGAGCTTGAGCCGGACGGGTTCCTGCTCCTCGGCGACCTCTTCGACCACGCGCGACCGACCTACCGCACGTTCTCCAAGGTGCTCGTCGGGCTGAAAGAACTGAACGCGGCGGGGCTGACGGGCGTCGCGATCTCAGGGAACCACGACACGCCGCGCGTCCGTGGGACGGGTTCGCCCTACGCCGCGCTCGAGGAGATCTTCCCGAACGTTTCGTTCGCGTGGAACCTGCAGGCGCGCTCCGTCGACCTGGCCGGGGTGCGTGTCCACGCGGTACCGCAGACGCTGACCGTCGCCGACTTCCGGGAGCAGCTGGCGCAGGCGAGCGGGGAGGTCCGAAGCGACGCCACCAACGTGCTGCTGGCGCATGTCGCGCTGACGTCACTGCCGTCTCGGGAATGGCGGGACATCAACGAACTGGAGCTGGAGGAGGGTGCGTTCGACAAGCGGTTCGATCAGGTGCTGCTCGGTCACTACCACGTGTTCCAGAAGGTCTCGAAGCGCACGTGGTACGCGGGTTCTACCGACTCGTTCACGTTCGCGGACGTGCCGTCCGGATCCGGTCCGAAAGGCTTGGTGATCCTGGACACCGATGCCGGAGCCATCGAACACGTGCCGAACCCGGGGGAGCGGCCCTTGGTCACGTTCGGTGTCGCGACGGCCGGACTCGGCGCGGGCGAGATCCTGTCGGCCGTTGCCCAAGTTACGACCGAGGTTCCCGACGGCGCAGTCGTCCGCGTGTATCTGAACGAGGTGGATCCGGCTGCGTTCCGGCAGATCCCGAGGGAGGGGTTCGCCGAGCTCGTTCCGAACGCGGTCCACGTGCAGGCCGAGCCCGACTTCGGGCCGGAGGCGTTCGCCGTCCAGGGTGGGCCCGAGATCGGGTCGCTCGAGTCCGAGTGGGCCACGTACGTCGAGACGCAAGACCTCACCGGGCTCGAGCGCGACCGGGTCGTCGAGGCCGGGCGCCGGTTCCTCGAGGAAGCCCGCGGGGACACCGTATGAACATCCGCGAACTCTCGCTCCGCAACTACCGGGTCTTCGAGGAGGTCGACCTCGAGCTCCCGGCGCGGGTCATCGGTATCTTCGGCCCGAACGGGTCGGGCAAGTCGACCCTGATGGAATCGATCGTGTTCGCGCTCTACGGGAAAGCGCGAACCTCGAGGAACGAGATCCGCACCCAGGGACTCCTCACGGACTGCGAGGTCCGGATCGTCTTCGACCACGGGGGCAGTGCCTACGAGGTGCGTCGTTCGATCCGCGGGAAGAACCACGCGACCGACGCCGAACTATTCGTCGGCGACCTGCAACTCGCCTCCGGGGTGACCGACGTCGATGACGAGATCCGCAAGCTCCTGCGGATGGATCAACAGGTCTTCCGGGCATCGGTGTTCGCGGAGCAGAAGCAGTTGGATGCGTTCTCGGATGTGACGGCGTCCAAGCGCAAGGAGATGGTGCTCCGGCTGCTCGGGATCCGTCCCGTCGACGACGCCCGGGCTGCCGCGCGCAAGGACGCCCGGGCACAGAAGCAGAGCGCGGAGCAGCTGACGGCGGCGGTGGCGGATGTGCCGGCACTCGAGCGCGCCTTGGAGGAGCGAGCGGCCGGGCTCGACGAGGCCGAAGCGGCGGCCAAGGGGTCGGCCGCGTCGCTGGCAACGGCGCGCGACTCCGCGAAAGCTGCGCAGGTGGAGTTCGAGCGGCTCGATGCCGTCCGTCAGCAGGTGGAGAAGCTGGTCGTCGAGTTGACCGCCAAGACGCGGGAGCGCGACGGGCTGGTGGTGCGGCGCGACGAACTCGCGTCGCGCGTCGAGCAACTCAGTGCCGATCTCGGCCAGCTACCGGTGATCGAACAGGAACTCGCGTCGCTCGCCGGCGTCGAAGACCGGCTCCAGTCGGCAGACCGGCTGGCGGAGATGACGAGTCGGCTCGGCAAGCTGGAGCAGCGCCTCGAGCAGCTTCCGGGCACCGATGCTGAGGCGGCCGGGGAGACGCTGAAGCTGGCGCGGTCGGCCGAACGGGACGCCGGCAGGGCCCTGGCGAAGTCGCAAGCGTCCGCCGACCGGGAGACCGACGGGCTCGCGGCTGCACAGGAGCGGCTCGATCGGTCAGCCGACGCGGATCCGACGGAGCCATGTCCGACCTGCGGGCGTGAGCTCGGGGATGGCTTCGCGGAGTACGTCAAGCACTGCAAGCAAGACGTGGCGGCGGCGAAGAAGGCCGCGTCGGTCGCAACGAAAGGGGTGGCCGCCGCCGAGAAGCTGCTTGCCAGGTGCGCGAAGGACCTGGAGCGAGCCGAGCGCGCCGCGGAACTGGCGCGGACTGCCGGTGCGGAGCGCGGCCAGGTCGTGGCGCAGGTCGAGGAGCTCCGCGCCGCCGCGGCAGAGACCGCCGACGTCTTCGACGGGACGCCGCCCGATCTGGAGATGCTCCGCGATCAGGTTCGGCTGGCCAAGGAACTCGGGAAGCGGGTCGCCGAATTGGGCGTCGAACAGCGACGCTTGAAGGAAACGCAAGGGGATCTCTCCGGCGTCGAGGAGCAGCTCACCCGAGCCACCGCGCAGCTCGAGACGTTAGTCACCCGTTCCGAGGCGCTGTCGTTCGACGCCGACGCCCACGGTGCAGCGACGGTGGTGGTCCGGGAGGCCACCGCCGTGGTGACTCGGGCGGAGGCGGTCGACCGGAGTGCCAACGCGGCGTTCGCCGAGGCGCGGTCGGACGCGAGTCGGCTCCAGGGCGAACTCGCGCAAGCGAAGGAGACGGCTGCGCGGATCGACGAGCTGCGTGACGAGGCGCGGTACGTGGAGCGCGTGAGCATGCTGCTCGATGGCTTCCGCGACCATCTGGTCGCTCGCGTCGGCCCCGAACTCTCGCGGGAGTCCGAGGTGCTGTTCCGGGAACTGACCGCTCACGGCTACGACGACCTGAAGATCGATGAGGAGTCACTGACGATCAAGATCGCGGACGGAGAGCAGTACTTCGATATCGATCGGTTCTCGGGTTCCGAGACGGATCTGGCGAACCTGGCGCTGCGCGTCGCGATCTCGCTGCATCTATCGCGGGTGTCGGGTGCCGACGTCGGGATGATGGTCCTTGACGAGGTGCTCGGGTCACTTGACGCCGAACACAAGGACCTGATGGTGCAGGTGCTGGGGCGGCTGGCCGACCGGTTCCATCAGCTCTTCGTGATCACCCACGCGGAACAGATCAAGGATCAGTTCCCGGCGTCGATCGAGGTGCGGTCGGTCGGGCGCCGCCGCAGCGTTGCGATGTTGGTGTAGCGCCCCGCGGCGGCGCCCCGCGGACTCAGTTCGCGGACGCTTCGTCCACTGGCGAGCAGCACGCATGCTCGGCCCCGCTGCCGACGACGGTCTCGGCCAAACGACGGCGTTCGTCCGCGTCATGCGTCTCGATGAGCCGTTGGATGAGGCGTTCGTTGCCCGCGTTCTGCTTGCGGAGTCTCGCGACCTCCCAGGCGAGCTCCTCGCGCGCCTCGGATCGGTCCGTGATGTCCCTTGCCGCGGCGAACAGGTGGACGGTGCCGTCCACGCCGACCACGTGGGCCGAGATGCTCGTTCGCCGGACGTCCCCGGCTTTGGTACGGATCGGGACCTCGTGGGCGCTGACGGCTCCACGGTGCAGCACCTTGCGAACCATGTGCGCTCGGTCGTTCGGGTCGGAGTAGAGGCGCAGGGCGGCCGCCGTGTGGCCGATCACCTCGTCTCGCGTGAAGCCGGTCAGTGCCAGGAATGCCGTGTTCACATCGGTGATGACGCCATCGTCCAGACGGCTGATCGTGATGGCGTCGGGGCTGATGCGGATGGCGCGTTCGTACAGCAGTGTGGTCTCGGTCATCGGGTGCGTCTTCCCTCTCGTGGGCCCGGCGGGAGGAGGGCCGCTGGGTATGGATGCGGCGTGTGGCTCGGCATGGCCGAACCGGGTGGCTCGGTATGGATACGCTGCCGGTGGGCGCGAGGTTCGGTCCGGCGGTTGGGAGGTGCGCCTCAGTGTGCCATGCAGCGTTGACGAGGAGCCCTCGGCGTCGCGGAATCTCCATAACCCGGGGGACCTTGGACAGAGCCGCTAGCATCGGGGCATGAGGAATCCCGAGGCGATCCCCCGATGAGCAGCGACCTTGCCGGTGAGGCTCGCGCTGAACTGACCATAGAGGCCGGGGTCGTCCGGATATACCGCCTCCGCACCCTGCCGCCGAGCGTCGGCGACTCGGTCGAGCGCCTTCCCCACACGGTCAAGATCCTGCTGGAGAACCTGCTCCGGCGTTCGGGGACCCGCGACGTCCAGGACGCCGACGTCCTCGGCCTCGCGCGCTGGCCCGAGCGGAACGAGACCGACATCGCCTTCATGCCGGCACGCGTGTTGATGCAGGACTTCACCGGCGTTCCCGCGGTGGTGGACCTGGCTGCGATGCGGTCGGCGGTCCAGCGGGCCGGCGGCGATGCTGCTGCGATGGATCCGCTCGTGCCGGTGGACCTGGTTATCGATCACTCCGTTCAGGTTGACGTGTTCGGCTCGTCCGAGGCGTACGCGGCGAACATCGAGCACGAATACCGGCGCAACGGCGAGCGCTATGCCCTGCTCCGTTGGGCCCAGCAGGCGTTCGACGGGTTCACCGTCGTTCCGCCCGGCCGCGGCATCGTCCACCAGGTCAACCTCGAGCATCTCGGCCGGGTCGTGCGGGTCACGCCGGAGGACGTGGCCGTCCCCGACACCGTGGTGGGCACCGACTCCCACACGACGATGATCAACGGGCTCGGCTGCCTGGGCTGGGGCGTCGGGGGCATCGAGGCCGAGGCGGCCATGCTGGGGCAACCGATGTTCCTCCCGTGGCCGGGGGTGGTCGGCGTCCAGGTCACCGGTGCGTTGCCACCGGGAACGACCGCGACGGACCTGGTGCTGACGCTGACACAGATGCTGCGGGCGCACGGCGTGGTGGGTTCGTTCGTCGAGTTCTTCGGGGACGGGCTGTCCTCATTGTCACTGGCCGACCGGGCCACGCTGGCGAACATGTGTCCCGAGTACGGCGCCACCTCCGCCTACTTCCCGGTCGATGCGGAGACGCTGCGCTACCTCGCGGCGACGGGGCGCGGCGAGCTCACCGATCTCGTCGATCGCTACACGAAGGAGCAAGGGCTGTTCCGGTCCGACGGCGATCCGGCGCCCGGCTTCACCGAGACCCTGCGGCTCGACCTCGCCGGCATCGAGCCGAGCGTTGCCGGCCCGCGCCGGCCTCAGGACCGCGTCGCGCTTCCCGCCGTGTGGGATTCCTTCGTCGAGGCGTTCCGGGAGCACTTGAACGAGGACGCCGTCGACCGGCTCGAACTCGAGCGTATGGAGGAGGAGGGCGATGCCGACGGACTGGCGATCGCCGCCGAACCGGCGGGTGACGTGACGGTCGCGCCGGCGAGCGACGACCGTGTCGGTCACGGCTCCGTCGTGATCGCGTCGATCACCAGCTGCACGAACACGTCCAACCCGTCGGTGATGCTTGCCGCGGGTCTGCTGGCGAAGAACGCCGTGGAGGCGGGGCTACAGACGCGGCCCTGGGTGAAGACCTCGCTCGCGCCGGGGTCGCGCGTGGTCACCGACTACCTCGACCGCGCGGGTCTTACCCCGTATCTGGAGAAACTCGGGTTCGACCTGGTCGGATACGGCTGCACGACTTGCATCGGCAACTCCGGTCCGCTTCCCGACGAGGTGACGCGCGCCGTGGAGGAGGACGACCTGGTCGTCGTCGCCGTCTTGTCGGGGAACCGCAACTTCGAGGGAAGGATCCACCCGCTGGTTCGGGCCAGCTATCTCGCGTCGCCGCCACTGTGCGTCGCTTACGCGTTGGCCGGCCGCATCGATCTGGATCTTTCGACCGATGAGCTAGGGATCGCGGCCGACGGGACACCGGTGTACCTGCGGGATCTGTGGCCGTCGCCGGAAGACATCATCGCAGCAGTTCAGCAGGCGGTCACCGCCGAGCAGTTCGACGTCCAGTACGCCGCGATCTACGAGGGCGACGAGCGATGGCGGGCATTGCCGTCGCCCGACGGCGCGATCTACGACTGGAACCCGGTTTCGACCTACGTTCAGGAACCCCCGTTCTTCGTTGGTCTGTCGGATGACCTGCCGCCGCCCGAGGACATCCTCGATGCGCGCTGCCTGGTGATGGTGGGGGATTCGGTGACCACGGATCACATCTCTCCGGCCGGTGCCATCAAGGCCGACTCCCCTGCGGGGCGGTACCTGCAGGAGCTCGGCGTCGAGCCGCGCGACTTCAACAGCTACGGCGCCCGCCGCGGCAATCACGAGGTGATGCTGCGGGGGACCTTCGCGAACATCCGGCTTCGGAATCAGCTCGCCCCGGAGACCGAGGGGCCGTGGACGGTGCACCTGCCGGATGGCGACCAGATGAGCGTCTACGACGCCGCCAAGCGCTATCGCGATGAGGGCGTACCCCTGCTCGTCATCGCGGGCAAGGAATACGGCTCCGGGAGTTCGCGGGACTGGGCGGCGAAAGGGCCGGCGTTGCTCGGCGTCCGGTTCGTCCTGGCTGAGAGTTACGAACGCATCCACCGCAGCAATCTGGTCGGGATGGGCGTGGTGCCGTTGCAGTTCGCGGAAGCCGAGTCGACGGCCTCGCTCGGGCTCACCGGAACCGAGTCGTTCACGATCCGTGACGTCGCGGCGCAGGTCGCTCCCCGTGGTGATGTAACCGTGCAGGTCCGGCGAGCCGACGGCAACGAGTTCCAGTTCCGCGCGCAGGTCCGGGTCGATGGCGCATCCGAGATGGACTATCTGCGCAACGGCGGCATCCTGCAGATGGTTCTCCGCGAACGCCTCCGGCGGCTCGCCCCTTAGCGGAGATCCAGGGAGAGGATCACGTCGCGGATCGTCGCGCGGCCGATATCGACGCTGTGTTCGCCGAATGGTCGCAGTCCCATGTGCTCATAGAAGGCCATCGCGGACGGGTTCCGGTCCCAGACACAGAGCCAGATGAATGACCGATCCCCGCGGCTCGCGTAGGCGACCGTGTCGTCGAGCAGAGCCCGGCCGATCCCTCGACCCTGGTGGGATCCAAGCACGTAGAGGCGGTGCAGGTGCAGCCCTCGGCCGGGGATGCCTGGGTCACAGCCCCCGCGGATCGGGTCCTCGTCGGTGGCGACGTACGCGACGGGCTCGCCGTCATCGAGTACCCATCGGAAGCGCGTTCCCGGCTCGTCCATCTCACCGGCGAGGGCGGCGGGGTCGAACGTTTCGGCTGCATCGGCGCGGAACGCTTCCGGATCCCCGTATTCCACGAAGTTCTCGAGACGGGTCAGCAGTCCGAGCGCAGCCAGGTCGTTCACCCCCTCCACGGGAACATCCTCGATCGTCCACGGGGCGCGATCCGTCCGCTCGTTCGACATGGCCGCAATCCTGTCAGGTCGGCGCTCGCGAGCCGTGGCGCGGGAGCTGCTGCCGGTGGTACCGTTCCACGCCGTGGAAACCGTCGGCGTACCCCGCGAAACCCCTCCCGGAGAGCGGCGGGTCGCACTCACCCCGAGCGTGGTCGCGGCCCTGGCGAAGGCCGATCTTCGGGTCCTCGTCGAGTCGGGCGCAGGAGCCGAAGCCGGATATCCGGACGAGGCCTACCGCGACAAGGGCGCGACCATCGTCGCCTCCCGGGACGAGGCGTTCGCCGCGGACGCCGTGCTCCAGGTCCGGACCGCCGGCGCCGCGCCCGAATCGGGCCGCGATGACCTGGGTCGTATGCGCGGTGACAAGATCGTGATCGGGTTCGCGAACGCCCTCGCCGCACCCGAGATCCTCCGTGAGGTTGCGGACAGTGGCGCGACCGTCTTCGGCATGGAACTGATGCCGCGTATCACGCGCGCACAGAGCATGGACGCGCTGTCTTCCCAGGCTTCGATCGCCGGATACAAGGGCGTGCTCCTGATGGCGGAAACGCTCCCGAAGATGTTCCCGATGATGACGACAGCCGCCGGCACCATCGCACCGGCGAGGGTGTTGGTCATCGGCGCCGGCGTGGCGGGACTACAGGCCATCGCAACGGCCCGCCGCCTGGGTGCGGTCGTCGAGGGCTATGACGTTCGTCCGGAGGCGAAGGAGCAGGTCGAGAGTCTCGGCGCCCGGTTCGTGGAACTCGACATCGACACGAGCGAAGCCCAGGGGGAGGGCGGCTATGCCAAGGAGCAGAGCGAGGAGTTCCTCAAGGCCCAGCGCGCCGCGATGGCCAAGGTTATCGCTGGCAACGACGCCGTCATCACCACGGCACTCGTCCCCGGCAAGCGCGCGCCGGTCATCGTCACGAAGGAGATGGTCGAGGGGATGGCTCCCGGGTCGGTGGTTGTCGACCTCGCCGCCGAACAGGGCGGCAACTGTGAAGCGACCGTTCCCGGTGAAACCGTCGAGGTGGCCGGCGTCACCGTCGTCGGCACCCCCAACCTTCCTGCGACCGTTCCCCACGATGCCAGTCAGATGTACGCGAAGAACATCAGCACGTTCCTCCTGCACCTGGCCAAGGAGGAGCCGCTCGTCGACCTCGGCGACGAGATCACGCGCGAGACGCTTGTAACGCACGGAGGTCAGATCGTCCACCCGCGGGTCCGTCAAGCCTTCGGGCTTGAACCGCTCGAGACTCCTGCAGTGGAACTGGAGCCTGCGCCTGCATCGGCCGACGCCACTGCAGCCGCAGCCCAAGATGCCGCCGCAGCCACGGCATCCGAGGGGGATAGCTAGGGCGTGGAAGGGCACTCCATGGATCTGATCACCGGCCTGTTCGTGTTCGTGCTGGCCGGGTTCGTCGGGTTCGAGGTCATCCGCCGCGTCCCGCAGATGCTGCACACGCCTTTGATGTCGCTGACGAACGCCCTCTCGGGGATCGCGCTGGTTGGTTCCATCACGATCGTCGCGACGTCTGACTCCACGTTGGCCACGGTCCTCGGCACGATCGCGATCGTCGCATCGACCATCAACGTGGTCGGTGGGTTCTGGATCACCGACCGCATGCTGCGGATGTTCAAGAAGCGTGAACCGAAGAAGGCCGACCGGTGACGGCCGGGGTTCAGCTCGCCTACCTGATCGCCGCCATCCTGTTCGTGCTGTCGCTGAAGTGGCTCAGCGCGCCGACGACCGCACGGCGCGGGGTGCTGGCCGGGGAGATCGGCATGGCGATCGCGGTCCTGTCCACGATCTTCGCGATCTGGCCGCCCGCGAACCTCGGCTGGATCCTGGCCGCCTTGCTCATGGGAACGGCGATCGGCGCGCCGATGGCGATCTTCATGCCGATGACCGCGATGCCGCAGCGGATCGCGCTGTCTCACGCGTTCGGCGCCCTGGCGGCTGCGTTGGTCGGCACGTCCGAGTACTACGTGGCGGTCACCGAGGGTCACCACCTGTCGGCGTTCACGATGGGCGCGCTCGGTTTCGAAGTGCTCCTTGGGTTCCTGACCTTCACGGGTTCGTTGATGGCCTTCGGCAAGCTTCAAGGGGTCCTGCCGCAGCGGCCGATCACCTACAGGGGCCAGAACGCCGTCAACTTCACGCTCATGGGCGTCGCGATCGTCGCGTTGGTCTGGCTCATCATCGATCCGACGCAGACCTTGCTCTTCCCGGTGTTGATCGTCGGAGGACTCCTATTCGGCGTGCTGCTGATCATCCCGATCGGTGGAGCCGACATGCCGACCGTGATCTCGCTGCTGAATTCCTACGCCGGACTGGCCGGTGCGGCTATGGGGTTCGTCCTCGGCAACCCACTGCTGATCGTGGCCGGCGCGCTCGACGGCGCCTCCGGGTTCATCCTCTCGGTGATCATGTGCCGGGCGATGAATCGTTCGTTCACCAACGTGCTGTTCGGCGCGTTCGGTCAGGTGACGGCGAGCAGCGGTGGGGACGAGGACGACGACCGCATCGTGCGGAGCGCGTCGGCAGACGAAGCCGCGATGGTCTTGGAGGCCGCGCGCAAGGTCATCATCGCCCCCGGGTACGGCATGGCGGTCGCGCAGGCCCAGCACAAGGTGCGTGAACTCGCAGATATGTTGACGAAGAACGGGACCGAGGTCCTCTTCGCGATCCACCCCGTTGCCGGTCGTATGCCCGGCCACATGAACGTCTTGCTCGCCGAGGCCGATGTCCCGTACGACCAACTCAAGGAGATGGACGAGGTCAACCCCGAGTTCGCGCAGGCCGATGTCGCGCTGGTGATCGGAGCGAACGACGTCACGAACCCCGCTGCGCGGACCGACGAGTCGAGCCCTATCTACGGGATGCCGGTGCTCGACGTCGACAAGGCCGGCACGGTCATGGTGATCAAGCGGTCGATGAGTCCCGGGTTCGCCGGGATCGACAACCCGCTCTACTACAACGAGAACACGATGATGCTGTTCGGGGACGCGAAGCAGTTCGTCGCAGACATCGTGGGGGAACTCTCCCGCTCGGCCGCCGGCGTCTGACCCCGGGAAACCCGCTCGGGAGCGTCTTGCCGCGCAAGGCTCCTGACACGCGACTCAAGGATGTCTACGCTTCCGGGGCGCCCGATCCATCGGTCCATCGGCCTTTCGGCCGAATCCGGCCTACGGCGAAATGGGGAACATGGGGGATTCACCGTTCCTTTCGAGAGGCGCATACCTGATATCAGGTATGCCGAGAGGTGAGCGGTCCATGGGGACTGAGCGAGGGAAACCCGGCACCAGCGCCGGCGATGCCGTCGACGCCAGGCTCCGTTCCCTGGTGGAGACCCTCCCCGTCGTCATCTACATGGACGACTACGCCACAGGCACGACCTTGTTCGTCAGTCCGCAGGTCGAGTCGTTCATCGGCTACAGCCCCTCCGAGTTCGAGGCCCGCCCGAACATGTGGAAGGAGATCGTTCACCCCGACGATCATGAGCGCGTAGAGGCTTTCGACGAGGAATGGTTCCGTTCGGTGCGGCCCTGGAGCCTCGAGTACCGGCTCATCGCGCGCGACGGCAACGTGGTCTGGGTCCACGATGAGGCGGTGGTCGTTCACGACGACGACGGCACCCCATCCCGTTGGCAGGGCGTGTGGCTGGACATCACCGAGCGGAAGCGCGCCGAGGCGGAGCTCGCGCGTCGTGACGCCGTTTCCGATGCGGTGGCCTTCGCCGCGCGGCGGCTCCTCCGCGCGACGTCGTGGCACGATGAGATGAACGGCATCCTTCAGCATCTGGGTGAGGCCAGCGAGGTGAGCCGTGCGTACGTCTACGAGAACCTCCTCGATGATGCCGGCGAGCTCGCCAGCACGATCCGATTCGAATGGGACGCGCCCGGTGCCCCTCGCATGTTCGATAGGAAGCTCAACGTGGCGTACCCGTTCCGGGACGGCTTCATGCACTGGGTGGAGGAGCTCGGTGCGGGCCGGGTGATCCACGGTCCGGTCGATGAACGACCGGGGCGGGAGAAGCAGTTCATGAACGAGGAGGGCGTTCGTTCCCGCGCGATCGTTCCCGTGTTCGTGGATGCCGAGTGGTGGGGCTACATCGGCCTCGACGATTGCGTCCGGGAACGGGAATGGTCTATCACCGAGATCGACGCCCTGAAGTCGGCTGCGGAGACCCTCGGCGCGGCGATCCATCGACAGGAGGCCGATTCCCGGCTCCAGGAGGCGGAGCAGCAGTACCGTGCGCTGGTCGAGCACATCCCCGCGGTGCTCTACATCGACGTTCCCGGCGAGGAGATGATCTCCACCTACATCGGCCCGCAGGTCGAGTCGATGCTCGGGATCACGCAGCAGGCGTGGATCACCGATCCCCAGATCTGGGAGAAGCATCTGCATCCCGACGAGCGGGAGGCGGTTGTCGCCGACTACCTCGATGCGTTGCGCGAGACCGATGGGGGTGTGCACGAGTATCGGATGGTCACCCCCGACGAGCGGACGCTGTGGATCCGCGACGAATTCACGGTTCTGCGGGACCAGGCGGGTGAGCCGACGCTGATCCAAGGGGTCTTCTTCGACATCACCGACCAGAAGGAAACCGAACTGCATCTGCGAGAGGCGGAACAGCGCTACCGGACGCTCGTCGAGCAGATCCCGGCGATCGTCTATATCGACCCGCTCGGCGAGACCGAGCCGACCCTGTACGTCAACCAGCGGGTCGAGGAGGTTCTCGGATACCCGCGCGAGCGGTGGACGAGCGATCCGAACCTGTGGTGGGACATCTTGCACCCGGACGACAAGGACCGCTGCACCGAGAGATGGCACCGCAGCCGCGATACCGGCGAACCGTACTCCGACGAGTACCGTGCCATCGCGGCCGACGGCAGCATCCATTGGATCCAGGAGGAGTCCGTCGTCCTGAAGAACGACGTGGGTGTCCCCGCCTACATCCAGGGTGTGATGCTCGACATCACGCCGCGGAAGGAAGCCGAGGGCGAGTTGCACGACGCTCTGGGGCGCGAGCGGGAGGCTTCGGAGCACCTGCGAGCGCTCGATGCGATGAAGAACACGTTGCTGCACGCCGTCTCGCACGACATCCGCGGGCCTCTGGCGGGCGTGATGGGCGCGACCGTTCTCCTGCGTCAGGAGGACCAGCTGTCTGCGGAGGAGCGGATCGAGGTCATCGAGGATCTCGAGGCGAGCGCCGCGAAGATGAATCGCCTGGTGACGGACATGCTCGACCTCGAGCGGGTCGACCGGGGCATCATCGAGCCGAAGCGCGCCGAGGTCGATGTGGGAGCGCTGGTCCGCGGCGTGGCCGCTGAGCTGGCTCGCGATCGCGAGGTCGGCGCCGAGGCTGAGTCGTCGATCCACGTGAGCATCGGGCCGCGCGAGCCGGTGACGGCATCCCTGGATGCCGCCCGGGTTGAGCGGATCCTCGAGAACCTCATGCGGAACGCGCTGCGACATACCCCGCCCGGTACCCGGGTCGACGTCGGCGTCGAGCGGACGGATGACGGTGTCACCCTCCTCGTCGAGGATCGGGGCCCGGGGGTCCCCGATGACTTGAAGGCGACCATCTTCGAACCGTTCATGCGCGGGGACGGCAGCGATGGGGGAGCTGGCATCGGCCTCTCGCTCGTCGCCCGGTTCGCCGAGCTGCACGGCGGAACGGCCGGCGTCGAGGACCGCGACGGAGGCGGCGCTTCGTTCCGGGTCGTCCTGCCCGATCCCGCGTAGGCGGGTCTCCACAGGAACGTCACTTGGCCATCGCCTCGGGTTTCGCCTCCCACGGGTATCGTTGACCCCCATGATGGAGACCCAACGCACATCGGGGCGAACCCGCCGAATCCTCATCGCGATCGTTGCATCGATCGCGCTGTTCGTCGGCCTCGCAGGCGCCGGCACGCTCGCAGCCACCGTGTACGCACAGGGGAAGCTGGAGGGCACCCAGGAGCGACTGGATCCGCCCGGGACCGGGACCGGAACCCCGACGCCCGGTGGCGTGGGCGGACCGTGCCTCCAGGACGCATGCAATTACCTCGTGCTGGGCAGCGACTCGCGATCCGGCCTATCGGCGAAGGACCAGAAGGGGTTCCAGTCCGACGCGGAGCTTGGTGGCGGATTCCGTTCCGACACGATCATCCTCGTCCACGTCGACGCCGAAACCCGTGAGGCGACCATCATCAATTTCCCACGGGACCTCGTCGTCAACATCCCCGGTCACGGCAAGGACCTCATCAATGCGGCGTTCACGATCGGGGCGGAGAACGGCCAGGGCATCGCGGGCGCGATGTCCCTCTCGGCCCAGACCGTGGGTGCGCTCACCGGCCTTCAGATCAACCACGTGATCGTCGTCGATCTCGAGGCGTTCAAGGCGGTGGTCGATGCCGTTGACAAGGTCCCCTACTGCACACCGGTCTCGCTCGAGGATGACCCGCAGGCGTTCGGCGAAGGACCGGAGAACCAGGGTTCCGGGCTTGACCTGAAGGAGGGTTGCCACGAGCTCGACGGCGACACGGCGCTCGCATTGGTCCGTGCCCGCTACGTCGTGGCCGGTGGCCGCAAGGATTGCATCTCCGACTACGCCCGCATCTCGCGCCAGCAGCAGTTCATGCGCGCGCTGATCAACAAGATGCTCTCGCCGGCGATGGTCACGCGTGTGCCCGACGTCGTTGACGCGGTGACGCGCGAGGTCAAGACGGATGATGATCTCGATGTGATCGACGTGGTTGACCTTGCCAAGAACATGCAGGGCGTGGCCAGCGGGAACGCGGACTTCCGGACGGTCCCGACCGAGCTGGACGCCCAGAACATCCATCTGGTGCTTACCCCCGAGGGGCGCATGTTCCTGGCCAAGCTTCGGGCGGGGGAGTCACTGGGCGACCTTGGCACGTCGCTGGCCTATCAGCCCCCGACGCCGGCCGAGATCGCGGTCCGCGTGTTCGACGATGCCTCCGAGGGTCATGCGCAGAACGATGTCTACACCGCTCAGCTATCCAACGCGGGGTTCAAGATGCTCGCGACCGGCGCCGAGCCGGCCGGCGAGTTGGTGGGTCAGGGGACCGCGATCCTGTATGCGCCCGGTCAGAAGGAGAAGGCCGCCGTGCTGTCCGGGTTCGTGCCTAGCGTCGAGATCAAGGCGGCGAAGCCGGGGCAGCTTCCCGACGACACCGACGTCGGGGTCGTGGTCGACGCGAGCTACAAGTACCACGACCCCGGCGAGGGTCAGTCGGAGCAGGTCTCAGAGAAGTGTCCGTTCACATGAGAGCGCTGATCCTGGCCGGGGGAGAAGGGTCGCGCCTGCGTCCCATCACGCACACGAACGCGAAGCAACTCATCCCGATCGCCAACAAGCCCATCCTGTTCTACGGCCTCGAGGCGATCCGCGACGCGGGCATCCGGGAGGTCGGGATCGTGACCGGCCCGACGGCATCGGAGATCGCGGCGGCCGTCGGTGACGGATCGGCGTGGGGTGTGGACATCACCTTCATCCCCCAGGAGGCGCCGCTCGGACTCGCGCACGCCGTCAAGATCGCAGAACCCTTCCTGCGAGGTGAGCCGTTCGTGATGTACCTCGGCGACAACGTCCTGCTCGAAGGGGTGACGCGGTTCGTCCAGGAGTTCGAGCGGCACGGTCCCGACGCGCAGATCCTGTTGATCCGGGTGCCCGAGCCCGAGCGGTTCGGTGTCGCCGTCCTGGACGGCGATCGGGTCGCCCGACTGGTCGAGAAACCGACCGAGCATGTGTCGGACCTCGCGCTCGTCGGCGTCTATCTGTTCGGCGACTCCGTGTTCGATGCCGTGAACGCGATCGAGCCTTCGGACCGAGGCGAGCTCGAGATCACCGATGCGATCCAGTGGCTCGTCGACAACGGGAGGAACGTGCGTGCCGAGATGGTCACGGGGTGGTGGAAGGACACGGGACGCCCCGAAGACTTGCTCGAGGCGAACGAGATGATGCTCTCGTTGCAAGCCGGCCGCGTCGACGGTGATGTGGACGATGCATCGCAGCTCTCCGGGGAGGTCGTCGTGGAACGCGGCGCCAAGGTCGTCCGCAGCGAGATCCGCGGTCCTGCGGTGATCGGGTCCGGCGCGGTGATCGAGGACTCGATCATCGGACCGAACGCGTCGATCGCGGCGGGCTGCTCGGTGCGCGACTGTGAGGTCGTCTCGTCCGTGGTGATGGACGGGGGAACGATCGAGGGCGTCCGGCGTCTGGTCGATTCGTTGCTCGGCAACGGCGTCGAGGTTCGGCGTCCCGCTGGTACCGCTGTGGCTGACCTGCGTCTGGTCGTCGGCGACCACGGCCGCATCGAGGCCGGCTGAGGGGGTCGGATAGACTCGCGCCATGGCTGAGCAGATCGACGGCGTCTGGACGAAGTCCCTGAAGGTGGTCCCCGACGAGCGGGGCCGCCTGATGGAGATCCTGCGGGCCGACGACGACGGGTTCAAGAAGTTCGGACAGGTCTACATGACCACGAACTACCCGGGCGTCGTGAAGGCTTGGCACTTCCACGAGGTGCAGGACGACAACGTCACGTGCGTCCGCGGGATGATCAAGCTGGTCCTCTACGACGACCGCGATAGCTCGCCGACCAAGGGCGTCGTCAACGAGTTCTTCGTCGGCAAGCACAACCCGCTGCTGGTCCGGGTCCCCGCCGGGGTGTACCACGGGTGGAAGGGCATCTCGACGGAGGAATCGATCGTCATCAACATCCCCAGCGAGACCTACAGCTACGCAGAGCCGGACGAGCATCGCAAGCCGTGGGATACGCCGGACATCCCCTACGACTGGGACATCGTCTTCCAGTGAGCACCGGCCGTCACGTCCTCGTCACCGGGGGAGCGGGGTTCATCGGGTCCCATCTCGTCGATCGCCTCCTCGACGACGAGGGCACCCGCGTCACGGTCCTCGACAAGCTGACGTACGCCGGGTCGTTGGCGAACCTGGAAGCTCATGACGGCGACGAGCGTCTCACGTTCGTCCGCGGGGACGTCACGGACCCGGGGATCGTCGCCTCGCTCGTGGCCGTGGCCGACCGAGCGATCCACGCCGCGGCCGAGACGCACGTCGATCGCTCGATCACGGGGCCGCAGGAGTTCCTGCAGACCAACGTCATCGGAACTCAGGTGATGCTCGAGGCGTGCCGTGAGACCGGGACCCCGATGCTGATGGTCTCGACCGACGAGGTGTATGGAGCCGGCGACCCCGGCGGCGGATCCTTCTCCGAGGATGACGCGCTGCGACCGCGGAGTCCGTACGCGGCGAGCAAGGCGGGCGCCGACCTACTGTGCCGCGCGTACCACGTCACCTACGGCGCCAGCGTGACCGTGGTACGGGGGACGAACGCGTACGGTCCGCGCCAGCATCCGGAGAAAGCGATACCTACGTATGCCCTTGCCGCTCTCGACGGCCGTCCGTTGCCCGTCTATGGCGACGGCACCAACCTGCGGGAGTGGCTCCACGTGTCGGACTGGGTGGCGGGATGTTTCGCCGTGTTGGATGCGGGCGAAGCCGGCGTCGTCTACAACATCGGAGCGGGCACCGAGCTGGAGAACCTGGAACTCGCCCGGCGCGTCTGCGAGCTGGCCGAGGTCCCTGCGTCGTTGGTGACGTTCGTCGAGGACCGCCCGGGACACGATTTCAGGTATGGCATCCGATCGGACCGGTTGGAGGGGCTCGGCTGGAAGCCCTCGGTCGCATTCGACGATGGGCTCCGGGAGACGGTCGAGTGGTACCGCGGCCATCGCGACTGGGTCGCGACGATGCTGGCGCCGGTGTCGTAGATGCGGCTGCTGGTCACGGGCGCGGGCGGAGGCTTGGGGCGCGCGTTCCTGGACGTCGTGCCGCGGCATCACGACGTGGTGGACTTGACCCATGAGCAGCTCGACATCGGCGATCACGATGCGGTGATGCAGACGGTGGTTTCGCTGCGTCCTGACGCGGTCCTTAACCTGGCGGCGATGACGGCGGTGGACCGCTGCGAGACCGAGCCCGAGCTGGCGTTCCGCGCGAACGGCCTCGCGGTCCAGAGCCTGGCCCTGGCCGCACGGAAGTGCGACGCGATGCTCCTGCACGTCTCGACCGACTACGTCTTCGACGGGGAGAAAGGCACTCCGTACGACGAGCTGGACGCGCCGAACCCGCTCTCTACGTACGCCCGGAGCAAGGTAGCCGGTGAGACCTTCCTCCGTGAACTGCTACCCGAGCACTTCCTCGTCCGTACCGGCTTCGTCTACGGCGGCGGCAGCGACTACCTCTCGGGTGCGGTGCGTCGGCTCGCCGACGGCGAGCAGGTCGGGGGTCTCGCCGATCGCGTCGGCTCTCCTACCTACGTCCGCCATCTGGCCGAGCGGCTCGTTCCGCTGCTCCTGACCCAC
Source organism: Actinomycetota bacterium (assembly GCA_040880465.1). Lineage (GTDB taxonomy): Bacteria > Actinomycetota > UBA4738 > UBA4738 > JBBDHU01 > JBBDIK01. The sequence goes on from JBBDIK010000003.1 coordinate 163,939, forward strand.
CGCTTCGGGACGTACCACCTCGCCGGTTCGGAGCCGACGACCTGGTTCGACGTCCTCGTTCGAGTCAAGGCGATCGACGGACTGGCGGGCGAGCCGGTGAAGCAGACGGCGGACGAACTCGCGCTCCCGGCGCCGCGGCCGAAGAACTCTGCGATGGTTTCGTTGTACGCCGCAGCCGTCGGAGTGGAACCGATGCCGACCTTGGACGCCGCCCTGAAGGAGTTCCTCGATGCCCGGTGACATGGAGACGCAGTATCCGGACGGACTGAAGGGCGACCTTGCGCGCCTGTTCTCCAAGCAAGGGCTGCACGAGGGCCAGCCGACGCTCGGCCGTGCCTTGGAACGCGTCCTCACGCGACCGGGACCGCTCGCCGTGCTGCTCTACCGGTTGTCTCACCGCATCTGGAACCAGGGGCTCGAGTTCCCGGCAGAGCTGATCTGGCGGATCAACCTGTTCCTGACGGGGGCCGACATCCACCCGGGTGCCATCATCGGCGGCGGCCTCCGGCTGACCCACACCAGTGGCGTTGTGATCGGTCGCGGGGTCAGGGTCGGTACCAACGTGACGCTCCTTCACGGGGTCACCCTTGGGGGCAGTGCCAAAGGATGGTTCGACGGCGTGTTCGAGGATGGGTTCCCGGAGATCGGCGACGGGACCGAGATCATGGCGGGTGCGTGCGTCCTCGGGCCGATCACGGTCGGGAAGGGCTGTTTCATCGGTGCCAACGCCGTCCTGGCTCGGGACCTTCCGGACGGCGAGGCTTACACGCCCGGCCGCGAGATGAAGGACCTCCGCAAACGGGTTCAGGAGCTTGAGGATCGGCTGAAGGCCCGGGGGAAACGAGCGTCCAAGAGCGAGTGACCGGTTCCTGCCCGGCCCGGGCCAGGAACCGGTCGGCCTTCACGGGGCCGCCACAACCGCCTTGCTAGGGGAACTATCCCTTCCCGGGCGGTAGGGGTCAGGCATGAGCCAGCCCCCGATTAGCGTTCGTGGTGACAGGGAGCCTAGGGT
>JBBDIK010000004.1:0-6334 GCA_040880465.1 Actinomycetota bacterium
ACACCCAAAAGACCGTCGCCACCGACCTTGAGATGTTCCGAAAGCTCCTGGATGAGGTGCGCGCAGGAGATAACGTCGGGATCTTGCTTCGGGGCATCGACAAGGAGCAGGTCCAGCGCGGCCAGGTGCTCGCCAAGCCCGGAAGTATCACCCCCCACACCGGCTTCGATGCCCAGACCTACGTCTTGTCCAAGGACGAGGGAGGACGCCACACCCCGCTGTTCACGGGCTACCAGCCCCAGTTCTACTTCCGCACCACCGACGTGACCGGAAAGATCGCCCTTCCCGAGGGCATCGAGATGGTCATGCCCGGGGACAACATCGAGATGAAGGTCGAACTCGAGAAGCCGATCGCCATGGAAGAGGGCCTGCGCTTCGCCATCCGCGAAGGTGGCCGCACCGTCGGCGCCGGCCGAGTCACGAAGATCACGAACTGAAGTAGGGACGAGATGGCAAAGGCCGATAACCGACCAACGATCACACTTGCCTGCGGAGACTGCAGCCGGCGCAACTACGTCACCGAGAAGAACAAGGTGAACGACCGCGACCGGATCGAGCTCAAGAAGTACTGTCGCTGGTGCCGGGGGCACACGCTCCACAAGGAAACGCGCTAGCCTCGCGCGCCCGCCGTGACCTTCAACGCGGATCTTATCGGCAAACGCTACGAAGAGGTCCGCCTGTCCGTGACCGCCGACGCGGTCACGCGCTTTGCGCACGCGGTCGGTGAGCATAACCCGGTGTTCCTGGACGCGACTGCGGCGAAGGAGGCCGGCTTCCCCAACCAGGTGGCCCCGCCGGCCATCATGGCGCTCCTCCAGATCGTTGCGGTCCAGGAGATCACGGCCGACCCGGCGATCGGCGCGGGCTTCGACGGGATCGTGCATGGGGAGCAGGAGTACGAGTGGGAGCGCCAGGTCGTCGTCGGCGACGAGCTCTCAACCATCCCCACGATCGGCGACATCCGGTCCAAGGGGAGCGTGGCGTTCATGGACGTTCAACTGGACGTGACGGACGCATCCGGGGAGATGGTCGTCCGGTCCAAGTCCACGCTCGTTCACTTCGAGGGCGGAGTCGGCGGATGACGGCGGCGCGCGCGTTCGAGGACGTACGGGTTGGCGAGCAGATCCCCTCTCTGTCCAAGGAAGTGCGGCGCGAGGATGTGCTCGCGTACGCGGATGCGTCGACGGACCGGAACCCCTTGCACCTCGACGACGATTTCGCGCGGGAAGCCGGGTTCCCCGGGATGATCGCGCACGGGATGTTCACGATGGCGCATCTGACGACGTGCGTCACGGACTGGGTCGGCGATCCGGACGCCCTGCGGTACCTGCGCGTGCTCTTCCGGTCGGCGGTAGCGATGGGGGATCAGATCACGGCCGGTGGGAAGGTTCTGGAGAAGGACGACGAGACCAAGCGGGTCCGTCTCGAGGTCTGGGTCTCGATCGACGGCGACGGCGACGGCGACGGCGCGAAGCCCGACTACGCGATCAGGCGGAGCCGGGCCGAGGTGCACCTGGCGTAGAGGCTGGAGTTGAGGACACCGCCGGACCGGAGCCCGGCGGTCTGGGAAGTGTCCTCGCTACCGGATCTCCTTGGCGAGTTCGTGCACGGCCTTGCCGAACTTCTCGTTCATCGCCTGCATCTCGCGGTCGTTGCGTTGCGCGACCGCGGCCGCCGTCTGATCGATGCGCTGGGCGAGGACATCGGCCGTCTTGGCCACCGCCACGACCGTCGACTGCGTCTCGGCGTGCAGCGACTCCGCGAACTCTGCGAAGCGGCGGTCGAGCGTCTCCATGATCTGCTGTGGGAGGTTCGCCGCGAGTTCCATCGTCGAGCGGGCTGCCTGCTTCGCGGCCTGCTGCTCCGCAGCGACCTGGATGATCTCGGCCATCGCCTGGTTGTCCGAGCGCAGCATCTTGGCCAGTCCCATGATGCGCTGGTCCATGATGGCGGCCAGGTCTGCGACCGCTGCCTCCGACAATCCTTCGGCGTTGTCGGTCGCGTCGCCCCCACCGGAGGCGGCCACCATCGTCGCCGCCTTCGTCAGCCGCTCGACGGCCCCGTCCATCCGCTCGGTGACCTGGGCGTCGATCTTGTCCGCGGTCCGATCGGCGACGAACCTGCCCATCCGGTGCATCTCGGTCTCGGTCATATCGGCGAGGCCGACGAAGTTGCGATCGATGGCCCCGATCACGTCGTCGATACGCTCAGAGAGGGCCTCAGCCGCCTGTTCCGGAACGTTCCGGGCGACCTCATTCACGGCCGACATCGTCGTGGCGGAGACCAGCTCCGACATCCGTCCCAGCCGCTGATCAAGGGTCTCGGCCACGACGGCCTTGATCGCGTCAACGTCGATCGGCTGTCCGGTGGCGGCTCGCTCCTGGATCAGCTCGGCCAGCCTGCGGCTGTCCGAGCGGAACAGGGTCGCCAACCGCGCGACGCGGTCATCGATGGCGGCGGTGATCATGCCGGGGTCGATGTCGAGTTCACGGCCGGCGATCTCACTGAGGTGCCCGACCTCATCCTGGACGACCTTGACGAGGCTCCCCATAGCACTCGCGCCTGTCCGGAGCTGCTGTTCGATCGAATCCACCTTCTCGACCGTGGCTTGAGCAGCCAGGGCGGCCTTACCCGCCTCACCCGCAACCTGGGTCTTGACCGAATCCAGGAACACATGGTCCCGCTCCGCCAGATGCACGAACGCGGCCGACAGATGCTCCTCGATCTGGTCCACGCGTGCCTGAAGTGCATCGGTCGACTGGGCAACCGCGCCGGACACAGCCCCGGCAACGGCGTCGGTGTCGACCTGAGCGCTTCCGCCGCCGCCGCTCACGATGAGGCTGCGGAGCTCCCGCGTGGCGTTGGACATGGCGAGGAGGCTGTCCTCGATGTGCTGCGTGCGCAGGCTCAGGCTCTGGAAGCGCTCGTCGCTGTGCTGGATGAGGCCCTTGAGGGCGTCGTCCTTGGACAGGGCAGACATGATGCGGGTCTGGAGGTCATCGCCCTGCGCTCCGGAGGTGCGCCAGATCTCGATGGCGATCTCACGCATCGCCTCGAGGGCCTTCTCCTGGATCTCCTGGATGCCCTCATCGAGACGCTCGACGACGACCTGGTGATAGGCGGTGAGGATCGCTTCGGCTCGGGGGTCCGAAACCTTGATCTCCGATTGCATGCTCGCGCTCGCATTTCCGGGGCCGCGCTCAGCGTGCGTTTGGAGAAGTCTAGAACACGCATGTGCAGGCAACACGCAAGCACGTCGGAGTTTTCCACAGCCCCCCTGCCCACCTCAGGGGACCCTCCGCGGGGGGTCGCCGGTAGCATGACGGCGCTGTGGCCGACGCGTCTGAGAGCATCCTTGCCTGTCCGATCTGCCATGGCTCCCTCGCGTCCGTCGCCGACGGGGCACGTTGTCAGGCTTGCGGCGCAACGTTCTTACGCTCCCACGGGTTCCTCTCTTTCCCGGTCGAGGCGGGCGGCGCCTTCGATGGCGGCGTGCGGCTCGAGGCCTACGCAGGTCGGCAGGAGGCCACCGGGGAGCGCTTCTACCGGGAGTTCCTTCGGCCGTGGCTGGGGGAAAACCCCGGCCGGACCCTCGACGCAGGCTGCGGGGTGGGGGGTTCGGTTGCCCTCCAGGCGGCCGAGGGGATCGATGCCTGGGGCGTCGACCTTCCGAAGCAGGCAGGGTTCTGGGCAGACCTCGGGCGCGACCCCGCCCGGCTCGTGTGCGGGGACGTCACCCGGCTGCCGTTCGGCTCGGAGGTGTTCGATGCGGTCCTGGCGGTGGGGGTGATCGAGCACATCGGGACGGTCCTCGGGCACGTGACCCTGGCGCCCGATCACCTCGAGCGTCGGAGCGCCTTCGCCCGGGAACTGGTGCGGGTGACCCGCCCGGGAGGGAGGATCCTCGTCGCGTGTCCGAACAAGCACTTCCCGGCCGATCTGCACCACGGACCATCGGATGCCGCGCGGCCGGCCGCCGGGTGGCGGGAGACCCTCTCGCGGCGGACCGGGATCAACCTGCACCAGATCTGGGGCGACTATCACCTGCTCTCCTTCGAGGAGGTCCGCCGGCTCTTCCTCGGGCCGGGAGGCGCCCGGGTGATCCGGCCCGTGCCGGCGAGGGGCTACTTCGCGTTCGGATCGGTGCCCCCGTCCGTTCGAGGGCTTGCCCGTGCATGGGTGGAGCGGATGCCCGCATCGATGCGTGACACCTTCCTGAACCCGTTCGTCATCGCCGAGATCCGCGTCTGAGGCCGGGATCGGCCTCTCAGCGGGTACCATCGCCGTCGATGACTCCCTCGGTGGCCGACGACCGCCCCCAGCACGCGTTCACCGTGGACCTTGAGGAATGGTTCCACGGGATCGAGCTTCCGCAGGACGAGTGGCCCGATTCGTCCCGCCTCAAGATCGGACTCGACCGGACTCTCGCCTTGCTGGACAAGCACGGGGTGCGTGCCACGTTCTTCGTCCTCGGCGTGATCGCCGAACGGTTCCCCGATGTCGTGGCGGGGCTGGCGGCCGGAGGACACGAGATCGGCTGCCATTCATACCGACACGAGTTCATCTATCGGCAGTCGCCCGAGGAGTTCCGTGCTGACCTTCGCCGCGCCCGCGATGCCATCGGTGATGCGACCGGTGCTGCGCCGCGCGCCTATCGCGCTCCCTACTTCTCGGTCCGTGCGGACTCCCTGTGGGCGCTGGAGGTGCTCGCCGAGGAAGGGTTCGCCTACGACAGCAGCATCTTCCCGGTCCACAACGACCGGTACGGCATCCCCGATGCGCCGCGGGAGCCCTACGACGCGGTCGCCGGGGAGCACCCGCTCCGTGAGGTTCCGCTCACGCCGATCCGGATCCTCGGGACGAACGTGCCGTTCTCGGGCGGCGCCTACCTGCGGATCCTGCCGTGGTGGGCGCAGTCGATGCTCTGGCGCAGCGCCGAACGAAGGAGGATGAACGTCATCGCGTACATCCATCCATGGGAGCTCGACCCGGATCACCCGAGGATCGACCTGCGGCGCCGGGTCGCCGCGACCCACTATGCTCGGTTGTCGTTGACCGAGCGGCGGCTCGACCGCCTGCTCGGCCGGTATCGATTCGGGAGGTTGGATGCCCTCGCGGGGATCTGAGAGCGAGCAGGTCGCTCACTATTTCGAGACGCACGCCGCGGACTTCGACTCGATCTACGAGGAGCGCGGGAAAGGGGCCGTCCGCGATCTGCGTGACCGCTTGTCGCGCGGCACGGTCGTCAAGCGGCTCGACCACGTTCGCGAACTGGCCTCGGGTCTCAAGCCGGACCGAGTCCTCGATGTCGGGTGCGGCGGGGGCCGGTTCTCGATCCCGCTGGCGATGGCTGGGTCGCATGTCACCGGACTGGACTTCGCTCCGGAGATGATCGCGATGGCCGACCGCCGGGCGAACGAGGTAGGGGCCGGCGAGCGGTGCACGTTCCTCGCCGAGGACTACATGGGGTGGACGGCTCCCGAGCCGTTCGGCATGTCGATCGCGTGCGGGGTCGTGGACTACGTCTCCGACCCGGGCCCGCTCATCGAGAAGATGGCGGCCGACACGCGGGGGACGGTCATCGTCTCGTTCCCCAAGAGGTGGCACCCCCTCGTACCGCTGCGCAAGGTCAGGCTCTCGATGGAGGGCTGCCCGGTGTTCTTCTACGGCCGGGCCCAGGTCGAAGAACTCGGCAGGCGCCATCTGACCGAGTTCACCGTCAGCACTCTGGGACGTGACTACATGCTGATCGGCCGGTCCGGATAGCGCCCAGCCCGAACCCGGTGAGCCTGAACCAGTACGCGTACGGCGGCGGGAACCCGGTCACGATGAGCGATCAAACGGGGATGGCCTACACCCACGCACAATGGGAGAAGGATATGGCTGCCTACTCGGCCGCGGTTGTCGCCTGGCAGGCCTACGACGCTTCCTACGCGGCCGCGATGGGGGAGTATCTGGGCGACATGGCGGCGTGGTCGTACCACCAGTCCCAGCTCAAGACGCACCCCGGGATGAAGCAGTGGCCCATGCCCGTGTTCCATGCACCCCCAACACCGTCCATGCCCCGACCTGGAAACCCACCGGAGGAGCCGCCTGAAGACCCACCGGTAGAGGTAAAGCTGAAGGAGACTTTGAGTGCCCCGGTACCGCATGCGTCGCCGGGGATCCCGCCGCCCATCCCGGGGACGGGCGACTACTACAACTTCTACAATCAGAGGCCGCTCGCCTACAAGGATGAGGTCGTCTCCGCGGCGCGAGAGTTCCACGTCAAGCCCAAGGGGGAGTTGACCCGCTCTCGTGGACACGGGTCAGTTTACGCCGGGGCTAGTTCAGA
>JBBDIK010000005.1:0-143564 GCA_040880465.1 Actinomycetota bacterium
TTCAAGGTGCGCCACCACCTGGCGTGCAAGTGTCTGCAGGGCGCCGAGTTGCTCCAGCTCGATGCTCCGGATCGACGTGTCCATCACGCACAACGTGCCCACGGTCGTCCGGCCCTTCAGGATCAGCGGGACTCCGGCGTAGAACCGGATCTTCGGACCCTGGACGACCATCGGGAGCAGGCTCGAGCGCTCGTCCTGATGGGTATCGGGGATCACGATCGGTTGCCCCGCTCCGACCACGAATCCGCAGACCGTCAGGGTTCGCTTCGTGTTGCGATCGGGGAACCCGATGTTGGCCTTCGCCCATGCGTGGTTGCTGGTGACGAGGTTGATCTGCGCGATGGGCGCGCCGCAGATGCGCGCGGCGAGGTGCGCCAGTTCGTCGAATTCCGGCTCCGGTGCGGTCTCGAGGATGCGCAGGCCTTCGACCGCCGCGAGGCGGTCCTGCTCGTTGGCCGGGATGGGCAGCTTCATGGGAACCCCTTCGCTTCACGCGCCGCACCCCAGCTGTACCTCCAAGGTATCGGCAGGAACCCCCACCCCGGTTGAGCCCTCGTCGGGACCGTTTCGGCCCGGATGGGTCGGTTCGGGGGCCATCGTGCCCGGTCCTCGCCCGGGGCGCGAATCCCCAGGTCAGGGCCCGGAAGTCGAACGGTCTGGCACGATGATGCCGGAGGTGTCGCGATCTACCCCCGTCCCTTACCCCTCGCCGCACTGGTTACCGTCCTCCTGGTAGGGGCGTGCTCGCCGCCGACGCCTCCCGCCGGTCCGCCCGTTGCCGGCGCACCCACCGTGGCCACGTCTCTTCCGCCCACGCCCGCGTCTCAGACCGCAGGTCACGGAGCTGACCGGGGCCCCATCGGCGTGACCACGCACGCCCCCCGGCTCACCATCTTCCGGAGCCCGGGGGGCCCGCGGAAGGCGTCGCTGAAGATGCGGAACCCTTTGGGACAGGAACTCACGCTCTTGGTCACGGAGCCGGCCACCGACGAGCGACCTTGGTTCCGGGTCCTGCTGCCCGAGCGGCCGAACGGTTCACAAGGGTGGGTCCGTGGGCGAGCGGTCCGCATCGTCCGGCTCCACGAACGCGTCGAGATCGACCTGTCCGAGTTCTCCCTGTCGTGGTTCCGGGACGGCAAGCTGATCGACCGGTTCCGGGTCGGGATCGGCCAGAAACGGTGGCCGACGCCGGTCGGGACCTTCTATGTCTGGGCGAAGGTTCCGCAAACCGGGTCATCGGGTCCGTACGGGGTCTACGCGCTCGGGCTCTCGGGGTTCTCGCCGGTGCTCTCCGACTGGCCGGGTGGCGGCCGGGCCGCGATCCACGGCACGGCCGCCGCGTGGAACCGGGGTCGGCGCGTCTCCCACGGGTGCATCCGGGTGTTCGATCCCGACATGCAACGGCTCAAGCACCTGCCGATGGGCACGCCCGTCGAGATCACGAGGTAGGCGACGAGACGTTCCGGCGAACCTGCACGGGGTAGTCCGGGCCGGGTTGGCCATACCCGACCCCGGGGAGGGGGTTGCTAGACTCGCCGGGTTCACCCGACCCGTCCGAAGGAATGCCCATGACCTCGCATACTTCCCCGTGGGAAGCGGCCCTCTCGCAGCTCGACGAGGCTGCCCAGATCATGGGGCTCGAACCCGGGGTACATCAGGTCCTTCGGTCCCCGAAGCGCACGCTGACCGTGTCGGTCCCGACACGGCTCGACGACGGTTCCGTCAAGGTCTACACGGGATTCCGCGTTCACCACAGCACCTCCCGGGGGCCGTCGAAGGGCGGGATCCGGTACCACCCGGCGGTGGACATGGATGAGATCAAGGCGCTCGCCATGTGGATGACGTGGAAGTGCGCGATCGCCAACATCCCCTACGGCGGTGCCAAGGGCGGCGTTATCTGCGACCCGAACGAGATGTCGCGTGGCGAACTGCAGCGCATGACGCGTCGCTACGCGTCCGAGATCCTGCCGCTCATCGGTCCGGAGAAGGACATCCCCGCGCCGGATGTCGGCACCGACGAGCAGGTCATGGCATGGATCATGGACACCTACTCGATGAACGTCGGCTACTCGGTGCCCGGCGTCGTGACGGGCAAGCCGATCGCGGTCGGTGGCTCCCTCGGTCGCGCGGAGGCCACGTCCCGCGGGGTGTCGTACGTGACCGCTGCGACCCTCCAGCATGAGAACCGCCCGGTGGGGGGGACGCGGGTCGCGATCCAAGGCTACGGGAAGGTCGGGCGCCCGGCGGTGTCGTTCCTGGAGGACCTCGGATGCACCGTCGTCGCCGTGTCGGACGTGCAGGGCGGCGTCTACAACGAGCGCGGCCTGAACCCGTTGGAACTGGAGGCGCATGCTGATGAGGCTGGCACGGTCGGTGGGTTCAAGGGTGCCGATGCGATCACCAACGATGAACTGCTCACGATCGACTGCGATGTGCTGGTACCGGCTGCCATGGAGGGCCAACTGACCGGGGACAACGCGGCTCGCGTGCAGGCTTCGATCATCGTCGAAGGGGCCAACGGCCCGACGACCCCTGAGGCAGACGCGATCTTCGACGACCGGAACGTCCTGGTCGTGCCGGACATCCTGGCGAACTCCGGTGGCGTCACGGTCTCCTATTTCGAATGGGTGCAAGGGCTGCAGGCCTTCTTCTGGGATGAGGACGAGGTCAACAAGGAGCTGCAGATCGTGATGGAGCGGGCCTACTCGGACGTCCTCGGGGTCGCGAAGGAGCGGGACGTGTCCCTGCGGACCGCGGCCACCATCCTGGGCGTGAGCCGCGTAGCAGAAGCCCACAAGACCCGTGGGCTCTACCCGTAGGGGCGGCCGGTCGCTGGGAATGCTTGCGCCGGAGGTTTCCCCTGCTAGCCTGCCCGTGAGGGTGGCCGTGTCGGCGCCCCGGGGAAGGACCATGACCGACGACGTATCGGACGAGCGTTCGCGCGCCATCCTGGACCTGGAACGGACTGCCTGGCAGCTCACCGGTTCCAAGGAGCGCGAGATCAGGGAGCTCCTGGGGATCTCCCCGGCACGCTATCATCAGCTCTTGAACCGGCTCATCGACCGTCCTGAGGCGCTGGCGTACGATCCGATGCTCGTCCGCCGTCTGCGCAGGCTCCGGGACGCTCGGCGGCGCAAGCGCGTGGCCCGGCGGCTCGGGGTCGAGGGGTAGTTGCGGAGCGAGGAGTGGGAGGCAAACATGAGCCCCCATCGAGTAGGAGTTTCTGGTTCTCCTTGACGACGACCGTGGTGAAGTGGCTGGTGGTGCTGGGCGCGATCGTCGCCGGAGTCCTCGTGCTGGCCAAGGCGTTCGAGGGCGCGGTCCAGCCGGAGGGCGCGTCGACCGCGAGCCTCAGTCCGGAGCCGGGCAAGGAGCCCAAGCCCGAGAAGTCGCCCAAGCCCGAGCAGACGGTGGGTGTCCGGCTGGGGATCTACAACGGGACCAAGGAAGACGGCCTCGCGACGGACGTGGAACGAGAGCTCAAGGGCGACGACGGCTACGTCATCGACCAGATCGGGAACACGGTCGACCCTCAGGACAAGACCACGATCTACTACATCAAGGGTAAGGACGCGGAAGCCGCACAAGCTCTGGCCGACGCCCACTTCAAGGATGCCTTCGTTCTCGAATTCCCAGCCGACACGGAGGTTGACGTGGATGGCCAGAAGGGCTCGCCCGACAAGGGCGTCCAAGTCGCGATCTTCATCGGCGAGGACTACGCGCCCAGCAAGTAGTCCCCTGGAGGGTCTGCGCGGGGATCCATCGCGCACCGGGATCCTGCTCGACTTCGACGGAACGCTTTCGCCGATCGTGTCGCATCCAGACGAGGCACAGGCGCTGGAGGGTGTTGCCGAGATCCTGGCTGAGCTCGGCACCCACTTCGCCGAGGTCGCGATCATCTCGGGCCGCCCCGAAGAGGAGGTCCGCGAACGCGTGCCGGTCGACGGCGTTCGGGTGGTCGGCCTGTACGGACTCCGCGCGCCTGCCCTCCCGCAGGCGCTCCTCGATCGGGTCGCGACCGCCGCCGCCATGATCGAGGGAGCGTGGACCGAGCCGAAGGGCGCGGCGGTGACCGTGCACTTCCGGTCGGCGTCCGATCCGGAGCAAGCGCGCGCGGCGCTCGGGTCGGCGCTCGCCCACCTGGTCGACGAGATGGGTGGCCTTGAGGTGATCGACGGGAAGATGACGCTGGAGATCGTTCCCGGCGGCGCGCCGCGCAAGGGCGGGGCCGTCGCGGACCTGGTGCGCGCCGCCGGCCTCCGGGGCGCGCTCTACGCGGGAGACGACCTCGCCGATCTCGAGGCGTTCGACGCGCTCATCGCCGCCGGTCTCGAGTTCGCGGTGCGGGTCGCCGTTCGCGGAGCCGAGACGCCCCGCGAACTCATCGCCGTTGCGGACGTGGTCGTGGACGGTCCGGAGGGACTTCTCGACCTGCTCCGGTCGCTGCTGCCTTCCCGCTAGCGGCGATCGCCGGCGTTGAACCAGGCCCGCCGGGTTCCTACCCGCTCGAGATCGCGGAGTTGGTGACTGATCCACCGCGACGGGGGGTTCGACCGCACCAGCCTCGAGAGCCCCCGGGCGCGCTGGGTCTTCTCCTCCTCGGGCATGGTCAGTGCGCGGTGCAGTGCTTCCGCTTGCTCGTCGATGTCGTACGGGTTCACCCCGATGGCGTACTTGCGCAGACGCGAGTACGACCCCGCATTCCGGGACAGCAGCAGGACGCCGTGGCGCCGGTTCACCACCGGCCCCTCCATCGACACGAGGTTGAGTCCGTCGATGACCGGGTTCACCATCAGGACGTCGTACGCCGTATAGGCTGCGACCGCGCCGTCGTAGTCCTCCTGGTACACGATCTCGATGGGGGTCCGGGACGAGGTGCCGAGTTCCCGGTTGATCCGATCGGCCTCCGCGAGGCAGTCCTCCGTGTAGCTCTGGTACTCCGGTAGCTCTGTGCGGGACGGCGACAGGAGCGCCAGGAACCGGACCTTGCCGGTCCATTCCGGATACCGCTGCAGGAAGGCCTCGAACGCCAGGAACCCGCGGAGGATGTTCTTGGTGAGCTCCATGCGGTCGACCCTCACGATCAGGGCCCCGTCCCCGCGCATGTCCTCGATCTCGTCGCGTCGCTCGGCTACGTGCGGGGCGTTGGCCAGCTCGCGCATGGGCGCGACCTCGATCGACATCGGGTGCTCCTTGACCAGGATCTCCCGCCCCTCCATCAGGACCCGAGAGCGTCCGAAGTCGACCCGAGCCTCGGGGATCGCGCGTGCGGATTCGAGGAAGTTCTGCGCCCATGCCTGGGAGTGAAACCCCAGAACGTCGGCACCGAGCAACCCGCGGAGGAGCGCCCTGCGGATCTGTGTGGGAAGGATCCGGATGTAGGTCGGCCCGACCATCGGGGTATGCGAGAAGTGCGAGATCAAGGCGTCGGGGATCAGGTCGCGCAGGAACGCCGGAACGAGCGAGAGGTGGTAGTCCTGGATCAGGAACGCCGGCGTCCCCTCTGCGCGTTCGGCTTCCTCCGCGAGCGCCGCGGCGAACGCCGCGTTGACGGCGACGTAGCGCTCCCAAGCCTGCTGGGTGTCTGCTCGCCACACCGGCGCCCTGACCGTGTCCCACAGGTAGTGATGCAGGAACCAGAGGATCCCGTTCGAAACGTAGTTGTAGTAGCCGTCGAACTCATCGGGAGAGAAGGTGAGGGACCGAACGCGGTACTGTGCTCCTTCGCCGGTCGTCTCGACGTACCCCTCGGGGTGCGCTTCCGCGAACGCACGATCGTCCTCGGACATCGCGGAGGCCACCCAGACCCCGCCGTGGCTGAGCGCTCCCGTCAGCGCCGTGACGAGGCCGCCGGTGCCCCTCGATGCCGCCGACTCGCCGTGTTCGTCGCGGGAGAAGGAGAGTGGGCCTCGGTTCGACGCGATGATAACGGTGGAGAACGGCGTGTCGCTCATGACAGCGAGTTCATGAGCCGGAGGTAGTCCTCGAGCTCACGAAGCGTGAGGAAGTGATCCCGCACGCGATCATGCGCCGCCTCGCCGATACGGGCGCGCGCGTCCGGATCCCTGATCAGGTGCGTGATCCGGTCCGCGCAGGCCTCGACCGAGTCGACGATGTACCCTGAGGTGCCGTCGTCGATCTGGAGCCTGATCCCGCCGACGTTGCCGCCGACCACCGGCTTCCGCTTCCACATCCCCTCGGCGACGACCAGTCCGAACCCTTCCCGCAGCGACTTCTGCACGATGACGGTCGAGGTTCGTTGGATGGCGTTGACCTCGGCGTTTCCGACCCCGTCGAGGTTGGTGAGCAGGTGGATGTCGGGATCGTCGCCCGCGTGGCGTTGCGTCTCCGAGAGGAACTCCGAACCCTCCGGATCGTCGTCGGCCATCGAGCCGATCATGACGAGCTGCGCATCCGGAACCGATCCCTGCACGATCCGGAAGGCATCGATCACACCGAGCGGATCCTTCCAAGGATCGAACCGGGACACCTGGGTGACGATCGGCCGGTTCCGATCGACGCCGAAGCGGCGCGCGACGTCGGCTTGCTTGGCGTCGTCGACCGGCCCGTTCTTGGCCGAGAGCGGATCGATCGTCGGAGGGATGAACGCGAGCGCCGGGCCCTCGATGCCGTCGCGCGCGTACTCCTTGGCAGTGAAGACGGCCGCGTCGTAGCGATCGATGTACGGGACGAAGAAGTCCCAGATCGCTTCGGTGGGAGTCGACGTGTCGATGTGACAGCGCCAGATCCAGGCCCCCCGGCGCCGGCCCTCCTCTTCTAAGAGCGCGAGGAGGGCACACGGTTGCGGGTCGTGGATGACGACGTAGTCGTGATCGTCCGGGAACGCAGGGGTGTTCGCGCGAAGGCGATCCAGGTACGTCGTTTCCATGTCGTGTGTCCATGGCACGTCCATCCCTTGGAGCCCGTTATGCACCGCCTTCGTGACCGCGAAGAAGGGGTCCGAGCCCTCGATCAGCCGCCATTCGGCTTCGATCCCCAGGTCGCGGAGCAGCCCCATCTGCGTGAGCAGCAGCTCGGAGACGCCGCCCCCGAACGCCGTGCTGTTGATCTGGAGGAGCCGGGCGCCCTGGAGCGGTCGAGCGGCCTCACGGAGGCGTTCGACAGCCTCATCTCCGGCCGGTTCCCGGTAGTCGTCGAGGGATATGGGCGGGAACGGGACCGTCGGCAGCACGCCGATGAGTGTACGCGAGGGTCCCTACTGAGCGAACCCGGCGAGCTGTTCGAGGGCCTCCTCGCGATGCCGGGACCGCTCGTTCGGACTCATCTTGACGACGGACTCGATCGTGTCCGTCAGTTGCGTGGGGGAGAACGGTTTGGTTACGTACTCGTCGGCGCCTGCCCGGTAGCCGCGGAGCTGGTCGACGCCGGCGATCCTGGCGGTGAGCAGTACCACGGGGATGTCTTCGGTCGCGGGGTCGGAGTGAAGATCGGAGAGGACCGTGAGTCCGTCCTTATGCGGGAGCATGACGTCGAGAACGATGACGTCGGGCTGCGCATCGCGCGCGACGGCGAGTCCTTCCTCTCCGTCGCTGGCTTCCAGCACCTCGTGCCCGGCGAACTCGAAGTTCACCCGGCACAAGAGCAGGACATCCGGCTCGTCGTCGATCACGAGGACGCGCACGGGGCCATCCGCCTCCTTCGTGGTGCTTAACCACCATCGTACGGCGGAACGTGGGCGGGGGCTAGGGCGACATGGCCCACAGGGACCAGGCATGCGGAGTTAGGCCATTGGTCGGAGCGGGACTGCCATTCGGGCCGGTTCGAGCGAGCGTCAGGCACCCGCGCGGGCACGCCCGCGTCCGGCGAATATGATGACCGCCAGTGGATCCTCAACGAGCGCCATTCCTTGCGGATCCGTCGGTGGCCAGGACCGCGCGCTGGGGCATCACCGTCTGGACCCTGATCGGGGTCCTCATCCTCGGCTACTTCGCGTTCCGGTACGTGCTGTATCCGGTCCGCATCATCTTCCCGATCCTGATCGTGGCCACCGTCGTCGTCTACCTGCTCGACCCCCTCGTAACGCGGCTGGAACGCCGGGGCATCGGCCGGGGTTGGGGCACGGCGCTGCTGTATCTCGTGTTCTTCGGGATCCTCGGCGTCGCGATCGCCTTCCTCGTTCCGATCGTGTCGGAGCAGGTCCGATCGTTCATCCAGACGGTTCCCGATCTCGCCACCCGGGCGGTCGAGGGGTTCCGCGACTTCCTCGAGCGTCTCGGGTTGAACGCCCAACTCTCCGATGTCGTGTCCGGGTTCCAGGAGGGTGGTTCCGCTGCCGGTTCGTTCGTCGGGCGGGTGACCTCGTTCGCCGGTGGGGTCGTGCACGTCGCGCTCGTCTTCCTGCTGGGGCCGATCGTAGCCTTCTACCTCGTCGTGGACCTGCCGAAGATCCGGAGCGGTCTGCGCGCCGCGGTTCCTGCGGGGAAGCGGGAGGAATGGCGGCCGGTCTACGGGCAGATCAGCGATGCCGTCGGGGGTTTCTTCCGCGGGCAGCTGCTGATCGCGGCCTTCGTGGCACTGGCGTCGATGCTGGTCCTCTGGGCGATCGGACTTCCGTATTGGGCGGTTGTTGGGATCGTTGCCGGCATCTTCAACCTCGTTCCGATGATCGGGCCCTACATCGGCGGTGTGGTCGCCGTGTTCATCGCGCTGACCGTCGGGAGGACGGACCATGACTTGCTTCCGTGGATCCGACCGGGCATGGGCCTGGCCGTCGCCTCCGTCATCGCGCTGATCGTCGTGCAGCAGGTCGACAACCACATCGTCAGTCCGAACGTGGTGGCGCGCACCGTCAAGCTGCATCCCGTCACGGTGATGCTGTCGCTGCTGGCGTTCGGGACGTTGTTCGGGTTGTGGGGATTGCTCCTCGCCGTTCCTGTCGTGGCCACCGTGAAGATCCTCGCCGTTCACTACTGGGATACCCGCGTGACGTGGCCCCCGGAGGGATCAACGCTCGAGGACCCGCAGGAGCCGCCACCGTCATCGGGATCGCCGTCCCCCGAAGCGGCTGCGGCGAAGGGGCGGGTTCGGCGGATCCGTGAGGGGATGGCGGCGCGCCGCCGGAAGCAGGGCCGGAACGAGAAGGGCTAATCCAGGAGCTGGTCGATCGCCTCGGCGAAGCCGTCGCCGTGCGAGGCCTGCGTGTAGGCAGCGTTCGTGAACCGCTCGATCGCGTCACCGACCCCGGCCCGGCCGTTCGCGACGATGAACATGCGTCCGACCTCGGTCGCGAGTTCCAGGTCGGACAACGAGTCGCCGATCGCGACGGCCTGGGTCGCGTCGGCTCCGGAGCGTTGCAGATGGATCCGGAGTCCGGTCGCCTTGCTCACCCCTTCGGGGACGAGGTGGTATGCATGCACTTCGTCCACGCCAAGGCCCGGGAATGCTCGAGGGAGGATCCCGTTGTCGAGCAGCCGGAGCCAGCCATAGCCGCCCGCTCGGAGCGCTTCGTTCCCGTTGGGAACGTGGCCGCGGAACAACATCGTGGCTTCGCGGTGATGCTCGGACCAAGGAGTGTGCGGCTCGAGCGCGCCGGCGTAGCGATCCAGGAGATACGCGGCGGCACCGGAGCGCGCCATCTCCTCCACGGGCGCTCCCGCGCCTTCGAACGTTCCGAACGCGCGGGTCGTTGCCTCAGGACCGTATCCGTCGCGTTCGATGATGAGCGCGCCGAGTTCGGCGATGTAGGCCGAGGCGCCCGTCATCCTGGCTGCCTCCTGCATCTGGAGCTGGGTTCGCCCAGAGATGAGGACGAGCCGCACGCCGGCGTCGTGGAGGCGCTTGATCGCCGCGGCAGCGCGCAGGCTCGTCTCGCCGCTGCTCGTGGAGAACAGCGATCCACCGGGCCCGAGCAAGGTCCCGTCCAGGTCGCTGTAGACGATCGCGAGGTTATCGGTCATGGATCTTCACCTTATCGGGAGCGTGCGTGGACGCTCTACGCGCGCGCCTGCGTGATGGAGGCCCACGCGTTGACACCCTCACACCTTCCACTTACCGTGGAAGTGCGGAGGGAAGTGGTCCCGTGCTCAAGATCTCCCAGAAACTCGAATACTCGATGCGCGCGATGATCGAACTCGCGCTGCATGAGAAGGCCGGTGAGCTGGTCCCTGCGCGCGAGATCGCAGAAGCCCAGCACGTCCCACTTCGGTTCCTCGAGCAGCAGCTCGGAACCCTGCACAAGGCCGGCCTCGTCGAGTCACAACGTGGTGCAGGCGGCGGATGCAAGCTGGCGAAGCCCGCGTCTCAGATCCGAGCCGCCGATGTTGCGGACGCGATCGAGGGACCCGCCTACCCGATGTCGTGCCTGGACCCTTCGGATCATCAGTGTTCGTTCGACGACCGGTGCGGGCTTCAGGGCCTCTGGGGCGACATCCAGCTCGCGATCCGTCGCGTGTTCGAGGACACGACCCTCGATGTCATGGCCAAGCGTCACGAGAAGCTCGGCGGTCCCGTGCTGATCCCGGCCGCGCAGCTGATCCGCTCGACGTAGGAAAGAGAACGGACCGGGCCTCGCGGCCCGGCCCTCACGCTGCTCTCCGGTGCGTCGGGGGTCGCCTAGCCGGCCTTCCCGAGGATCCGCATCACCTTCGTACCGCACACCGGACACGTGCCCTGCGCCGCCCGGCGCCCGTTCTTGAGCGTGACTTCCTCGCCCTCGAACTTCCGCTTCTCGCGGCACTTCACGCAGTAGGCCTCGTACTCGGCCATCCCGTGTTCCCCCTTCCTTGGGCCCCGATGGGGCCCGCTCATGGCCCTTCAGTCAGCGAGACCGTCCCTAAGGGGGCGGCCTCACGCACGACTCTGACGGGGGACCGTGCCTGAATCAAGCACCAACACGCACGAAGGCTGAGTTCGCGGTCAGGACGGAAGGCGCCGGAGCCGGGCTTGGAGCAGGGTTTCCGCAGGTCAGAGGGCAGATTTCTCGGTGATCCAGCCGCCCAAGAAGAGAGCGTCGATCCCTGTGTTCTTGAAGTCGTTGATGGCCTGTTCGGGGGTATTCACGATGGGTTCGCCCATCACATTGAAACTGGTGTTGAGCACGACGGGCACGCCCGTGAGCGCCTTGAACGCCGAGATCAGGTCATGGAATGCCCCGAACCCGTCCTTGGTTACGCTCTGGAGGCGCCCTGTTCCGTCGACGTGGGTGACCGCCGGGATCACGTCTCGCTTGTCGCCTTTCACCGGGAGCACGAGGAGCATGAAGGGATTCAGGTGGTAATCCTCGAAGTACTCGTGGCCGTCCTCGTGAAGAACCGCGGGCGCGAACGGGCGGAACGGTTCCCTGTGCTTGACGCGTGCGTTCACGAAATCCTTCATCTCGGCCTTGCGCGGATCGGCCAGGATCGAGCGGGCGCCGAGCGCTCTCGGTCCTACCTCGGCGCGGCCCTGGAACCAGCCGATGATCTGAGAGTCGGCGAGCATCCCGGCGGCTTCGACCGCTGGGTCCTTCACCTCGCGCCACGGCAGCCCACTGGCCTTGATCGCGCGCCGGTAGTCGGCGTCGCTCGGCTCCGGTCCGAGGAACGGGTGTGTCATCGTCCACTCCCGCGGGCGACCCATCAGGTGGTGCCAGACGTAGAGCGCCGCCCCCAGCGCGTTCCCCGCGTCGCCCGCTGCGGCTTGGATGAAGATGTCCTCGAAGGGCGTCTCGTTCAGCAGTCGGGCGTTCATCACAGAGTTCAGCGCCACGCCGCCGGACAGCACGAGGTTCTTCGCACCCGTCGCGGCAGAGAGCGCACGGGTGATGTGCAGCCCCGCCTCCTCGGTCACGTCCTGTACCGCGTAGGCGATGTCCTCGTGATGATCGGAGAGTCCCGTTCCCGGCTTCCGCGCTGGGCCCCAACGTTCGAGGAAACGGTCAGAAACGAACCCCTGCTCGCGCTGGTAGGCGAACCACTCGAGGTTCACCCGGAAGGCGCCGTCGTCGGTCAGCTCGACCAGGTCCCGGAACTGCGTGGCGAGCCGGTCTCGCCCATAGGGGGCCAAACCCATGACCTTGCCTTCGTCGCAGTTCGGGAGGAACCCCAGGAACCACGTCACGGCGGTGTAGATCTCGCCGAGTGAGTCCGGGTTGCGGACCTCCTTGTCGACGAGGAGCTTCGTGCCCTGCCCCCGGCCCATCGTCGTCGAGAGGAAGTCTCCGCCTCGGTCCAGGGTCAGGACGGCCGCCTTGTCCATGCCGCTGGCGAAGAACGCGCTCGCCGCATGCGAGATGTGGTGGCCGATGTTCGCGACCTTGCCCCGGTAGTTCCACCGGCGGACGAAGGCATCCTGCTTCCGGACCAGGTTCAGGTCAACATAGGTTTGCGCGGCGAGCCGCTTGGGTGCGAGTCGCTTGATCGCGTCGGCGGCGCCGAGCCGGTAGTCCACGCCGGCCTTGTGGGAGAAGGCAACGACGTCGACGTCGTGGATCGTGATGCCGGCGCGGTCCAGGCAGTGCTGGATCGCGAGGTCCGGGAACTCCTTCGTGTGTTTCTGGCGGTTGAGCCGTTCTTCCTCCACGAACGCCACCGGGACGCCGTCCTGCAGGAGGCAGGCGGCGGTGTCGTGGGCGAATGAGTTGATCCCCAGGATGTTCACGGAGGCTCATGCTCCCAGACGATGGCGGGGCCGACGACCGGGAGGCAGGGCGCGGATTCGCCCATCCGGTCCTCGTGCCCGATAATCCTGGCACTGGATCTGGACCGAGGAGGATCGTGAGCGACGTCGAGGCCAACATCGAAGGATTGCTGTCCGAAGGCCGGGTGTTCGAGCCGTCGCCGGCGTTCACGGAACGGGCCCTCGTCGGCGACCCCGAAGTGTATGAGCGAGCGGCTGCCGACCCGGAACGGTTCTGGGCCGAGCAGGCGAAGCACCTCACCTGGTTCAAGGGCTGGGACACGGTCATGGACTGGACGCCGCCCTGGGTGAAATGGTTCACGGGCGGCACGCTCAATGCTTCCTACAACTGTCTCGACCGACACGTCGAGAGCGGCGGCGGCGACAAGGTGGCCTACTACTGGGAGGGCGAGCCCGGCGATACGCGGACCATCACGTATAAGGATCTCTACGTCGACGTCTGCCGCTTCGCGAACGCGCTGAAGTCTCTCGGTGTGCGCAAGGGCGACCGGGTCGCGATCTACCTCGGCATGATCCCTGAGCTTCCCGTCGCGATGCTCGCATGTGCACGGATCGGAGCGCCGCACTCGGTGGTGTTCGGGGGCTTCTCGGCCGAGTCCCTGAAGGACCGGATCAACGATGCGGAGGCGAAGGTCTTGATCACCGCCGACGGTGGCTACCGGCGTGGGTCCATCGTCCCACTCAAAGAGAGCGCGGACGAGGCGCTCGCGGAGTGCCCGACGATCGAGCACGTCGTGACGGTCCGTCGGACCGGAGGCGAGCACGCGTTCACGTCCGGTCGCGATCACTGGTACCACGACCTGATGGCGGAGGCATCGGACGATTGCGCCCCCGAGGAGATGGACGCGGAGGACTTCCTGTACCTGCTCTACACGAGCGGGACCACCGGCAAGCCGAAGGGGATCGCGCATACGACCGGTGGGTACCTGACGGGCGCCGCCGCGACCCATCGGATGATCTTCGATATCCACGACGACGACGTGTACTGGTGCGCCGCCGACATCGGCTGGGTAACCGGCCACTCCTACATCGTGTACGGACCGCTCGCGAACCACACGACGTCGATCATCTACGAGGGGGCGCCCGATACGCCGGGCAAAGACCGCCTGTGGGAGATCGCGGAGCGCTACCGGGCGACGATCCTGTACACAGCACCGACCGCCATCCGTGCGTTCATGAAGTGGGGAACCCAGTTCCCAGAGGCGCACGACCTGTCGTCCCTGCGGCTGCTCGGTTCCGTCGGTGAGCCGATCAATCCGGAGGCGTGGGTCTGGTACTGGAGATACATCGGGACCGAGCGCTGCCCGATCGTCGACACGTGGTGGCAGACCGAGACGGGTCACATCCTGATCACCCCACTGCCCGGGATCACCGCCCTCAAGCCTGGTTCGGCAACGCGGCCGTTCCCGGGCATCGAGGCGGACGTCTTGGACGATCAGGGGAACTCGGTTCCGCTCGGTAGCGGCGGCAACCTGGTCGTGACACGGCCGTGGCCGGGGATCGCCCGAACGATCTGGGGCGATCCCGACCGCTACGTCGACACGTACTTCTCGAAGTACGGTCCGGAGGTCTACCTCGCCGGCGACGGTGCGCGACGGGACGAAGAGGGCTACTACTGGCTGCTCGGCCGCGTGGACGACGTGATGAACGTCGCCGGGCACCGCCTCTCGACGTATGAGATCGAGAGCGCGCTGGTGGACGACCCGCGGGTCGCTGAGGCCGCGGTCGTGTCTCGCCCGGACGACCTGGTCGGTGAGGCGATCGTCGCGTTCGTGACGCTCAAGACCGGTGTCGTTGGGGACGACGGGGTCGCAGCGGAACTCCGGGAACACGTGTCGACCATGATCGGCAAGATCGCACGCCCGCACGGCATCATCTTCACCGACGACCTGCCGAAGACCCGCAGCGGAAAGATCATGCGCCGGCTGCTCCGCGATGTCGCACGTGGGCGGCAACTGGGCGACGTGACCACGCTCGCCAACGCGGAGGTCGTCGAGCAGATCAAGGGGATGGCCGCGTCGGGCGCCGGTGAGGGATGACGCATGGCGGCCAAGACCCGGCCGGGTGAGCGCGGGCCCCGGGAGCTTCCGGCGGCGACCGTCGAGCTGCTGGCCGCCGTCCCGTTGTTCGCCGGTTGCTCCAAGCGGCAGCTCAAGCAGGTCGCGTCGCTGGCGAAGGTTCGGCGGGTCGGCGCGGGTGCGATGCTCGCGGTGGCCGGCGCTCCGGGGAGTGCATCGTTCGCGGTGCTCGTCGAAGGGTCGGCCGATGTCGTGCGCGGTGGGAAGGTCGTCGGCACGTTCGGCCCGGGGGACTTCTTCGGCGAGATCGGCGTGATCGATGGCGGCCGCCGGACGGCATCCGTGGTCGCGACGTCGAACGTCGTGGCGATCCATCTGTCGCGAGCGGCGTTCCGCCGGGTGATCGAGGAGGAGCCGGGGGTGGCCTGGCCGGTCATGGAGGCCTTGGTCGCGCGGCTGCGCCGGGCGGCGGCCGAGGCGGGTTGGCCGTCCGATTGAGCAGCCCGTCGCCGACGCCGTCCGTGAGGTAGCGTCGGGGCATGGCCGAGCTCACCGACGCGCAGCGGGATTTCATCGATCTCGCCAGGGTTGCGCGGCTGGCGACCGTGGACTCCGACGGCGCCCCGCACAACGTGCCGGTGTGCCCACTCCTGGACGATGGGCTGGTCTACGTCGCATCGGGTATCAACCGCAAGGTCCGGAACCTGCGCGGCGAGCCTCGGGTCGCGCTCGTGTTCGACGACTACGTCGAGCTGTGGGATGCCCTGAAGTTCGTGTTGGTGGAGGGTTCGGCGTCGGAGGTCGAGGCCGGGCCGCGGTACGCTGAGTTGAAGGAGCGGTTCTACACGAAGTACCCCCAGTACCCGACCATGGGCGGGGGGATCGATCAGGCGGACACGGCGATCCTCGAGATCACGATCGACCGGATCGTGAGCGACGGGGTCTAGCGCCGAGGAGGAGGGTCGCGTGCCGAAGGCGTTCATCAAGGGGGATCGGTTCCGGCTGACTCGTGACTGGCGCGGGCAAGGTGCGACCCAGTGGAAAGGCCGGAACGACGGCCAGTTCAAGTGTGTCGTTCCGAAGGGGACCGTCATCGTCTCCCGGCAGGACGTCGACCGGATGGCGGTGGGATTCGTTTCGGCGCCTGAGTCCTACGAGGCGATGGAACATGCGTTGGTGCCGGAAGAAGATCGCACGGATCCAGACTACGATGGGTACACGTTCATCTTCTTCGTGGGTGACGTCGGGGCCTTGCTCGAGAAGCTGGACGACGCGCCTGCCTAGGCGGGCGGCGGAACGCCCGGCAGGTGCCGGTGCAGGAAGGCGAGTTCGAGTTCTGCGAACCGCATCCGGTCCTCAGCCGTGTTGGCTGCATGCCCCGCCGGGTAGATCGAGGTATCGATCATGCCTCCATCCGCTTCCACAGCGGCGACGAAGTTGTGGACCTGGCGGATCGGGCACGCTGAGTCGTTCTCGCCGGCGATGATCAGGATCGGTGCGCGGATCCGATCCACGTAGGTGATCGGGGAGCGCTCTGCGTAGAACTCGGGGAACTCGTCCGGGTGGCCGCCGATCATCGCGACATCCCAGTCCTGTTGCGCGGGGTTCGCGTCTTCATGGCAGGCGACGTAGTCGGCGGTTGGGATCCCGCCGATCGCTGCGGCGAACCGGTCGGGATACAGGCCGGCGACCAGCAACGCGATGTACCCTCCCCACGACCATCCCTCGACGACCGCCCGGGCCGGGTCGGCGAGTCCTTCCTCGATCACCGCGTCGAGGCATGCGACGACATCCTCGCTCTCGGGGAACCCGACGTTGCCTCTGAGGGCTTCGCGGAACGAAACCCCGTAGCCCGTTGAGCCACGGTAGTTGACCATGGCGACCGCGTAGCCGTGGTCAACGCATGCCTGGACCCAGGGATCGAACGCATCGGGATACGCCCACTCCGGCCCTCCGTGCACCATGACGATCGTCGGGAAGGGGGCCGCGCCCTCCGGCGTCGCGACGAACGCATGGATACGCTGACCGTGGGGATTCGGGAACCAGAAGGACCGGAACGGTCGACCGGGGGGCGGGCTATCGCCTCCGGCCGGGAGGACCTCGCGTCCCTCGATAGACCGGATCGTCGGTGGGGTGGCCCCGTCTTCGGACCGGAGCCACACCTCGTCGTCGGGGCGAACGCCCGCTCCCGAGATCCAGCCTGAGGGATCGTGGAGGAGCTCGGGTTCGCCCGTCGCGGCGTCGATCCGGTACAGCTGGCCACGGCCCTCGCTCGCATGAACCACGAGCAGCGCCGAGCCGTCCGGCCACCATCCGGCGACATCGACCGCGCCGGGAAGGTCGAGAACGATGTCCGTCCGCTCGCCCGTCGACAGGTCCCAGATGCCGGGGCGCTCGATCCCCTCGAGCTCGTGGATGAATGCGACTCGCGGATCGCCAGGCACCGGAGACCACGAGCACAAGCGAAGGTGCAGGCCCTCGTCGTGTTGCTCGCCGGCCGGATCGCCACTCCGCGTCTCTAGGACGCGGAGAGCAGACCGAGTGATGTCGCCGTACTCAGCCGTGCGGATGCACAGGAGTCCGGCGTCCGATGAGAGTCCGTTCCATTCGTTCTCCCACTCGCGTCCGATGCCCAGCGGGTAGGCGGCCTCGGCCAGCAGGTGGAGCGGCTCACCGTCCCGCGAGAAGAACACTCGGTAGGCCTCCGTATCGGAGAATGCGGCTGCGGCCGCTCCCAGCGCGACGCCGATACCCTCAGCCCACGCATCCGGGAGGTCGGGGAAGAGCGGGCGCGGATCGGATCCATCGAATGGGGTGACCATCCAGCGACCCCGTTCATCACCGATGGGGTCTCTCCACCAGATCGCGGCGTCTCCGTCGCCCGACGGCAGAGCGCGGGTGACGCCCAGGGGCTCGTCCGTGAGCCGTCGCTGCTCACGCGTCCGTGCGTCGCCGAACCACGCCTGGCTGGTTCCGCTGTCGTCGGCCACCCAGACCAGGTGGTCCGGCGCGACGGGGGACCATCGGGGGAACGTCATCACCGGTGCGGTGTACCGGCGTCTCCACGCTGCGTCGGGCATCTGCTCACTCCGGTGCGATGGTTGGCCCCAGGGTCGGTCCCCAAGGGTAGCGAGTCCCCGGCGACCCGGGGTCATTCGTCCGAACTCGCCTGATCCGAGGCCTGGGGGTAGCATCCCTCCCATGAAGAAGATGACGCTGTTCCTCATGACCGTCGCGCTGGCGGCCGCGGCTTGTAACAAGACGCCGTCCACCGAACTACAGACGTCGGCGGGCGGCGGCAGCGCCGCGTCCGCCGAGGCCATCTCGACGATCCGTTCCGCGACCCAGCGTGCCGCAGAAGAGGGCACGGTCAAGATGGACTTCACCATCAGCATGGAGGGGATGGGGGGGTTCCCCGGAAGCGATACCGGCGATGGAGCCGGGATGAGCTTCACGGGTCACGCCGAGGTGGATGAGGCCAACGATCTCGGGAAGTTCACGATGGAGATCCCGTTCGCCGGTCAGATGGAGATGATCCAGGACGGGGACGTCACGTACATGAAGAGCGCGATGTTCAGCGGGTTCCTCGGTGGCGACGCCTCGAAGCCGTGGGTCAAGATGGACATGAGCGAACTCGGGCCCGAGTACGGCGATGTCTCCTCGCTCGGGGGCGGCTCCAATAACCCGGCGGATATGTTCGCGGCGCTGCAGGGTGTCACGGACGACCTCCAGGACATGGGAACCGAGACGATCGACGGCGTCGAGACAACGCACTACGCTGGGACGGTCGATCTCCAGAAGGCGATGGAGCAGGTTCCGGAGTCCGAGCGGGCGGAACTCGAGCAGTCGTACGCGGGGCTCGAGGCGCAGCTCGGCGGCTTCACGATGCCCTTCGACGTCTGGGTAGATGGCGACGGACTCGTCCGGCGCGTCGCGTTCACGTTCGACCTCTCGAACCTCGGCGGAGAGCTCGCGGCGACTCCGGTCCCGGGCATGCAGGATCTCAAGATGGTGATGACGATGGACCTGTACGACTACGGGGTGCCGGTGGACATCCAGATCCCGCCGGCGGACCAGGTCTCGGATATCGGGGACATGGGCGGCGGGTTCGGCGAGATGCCCGGCGAGATGCCCGGTCAGATGCCATCGGGAGCTCCCGGTCTCGGGGACTACCCCGGGGCTCCGGACGGGGGATACGTCCCTGGGGGATAGACCCTTGGTCCCCGCCCAGGCACGGCCTTGCCATCCGGCGGCCTTCCGGCCTAGAATCTGTTAGCACTCCCTACCGAGGAGTGCTAGCAGTCACCAACTGAGGCTGAGAACTCTTACCCAAGGAGGAGCACGATGGCAGGCAAGATCATCACGTTCGACGAAGAGGCACGGCGGTCGCTGGAGCGGGGCATGGACCAGCTCGCGAACGCCGTCAAGATCACCCTCGGCCCCAAGGGCCGCAACGTGGTCTTGGAGAAGAAGTGGGGTGCTCCCACGATCACCAACGACGGCGTATCGATCGCCAAGGAGATCGAGCTGGAGGACCCGCAGGAGCGGATCGGCGCGGAGCTCGTGAAGGAAGTTGCCAAGAAGACCGACGATGTGGCCGGTGACGGAACGACCACGGCGACGGTCCTTGCCCAGGCGATCGTCAAGGAAGGCCTGCGCAACGTCGCAGCGGGTGCCAACCCTATGTCGCTCAAGCGGGGGATCGAGCGCGCGACCGAACTGGCCGTCGAATCCATCCGGAACCAGTCCAAGGACGTCGACACCAAGGAAGAGATCGCCAACGTCGGCGCCATCTCTGCCGCCGATCCCGAGATCGGATCGGAGATCGCCGAAGCGGTCGACAAGGTCGGCAAGGACGGCGTCATCACGGTGGAGGAAAGCAACACGTTCGGGATGGAGCTGGATCTGGTCGAAGGCATGCGGTTCGACAAGGGGTACATCTCGCCCTACTTCGTGACCGATCCGGAGCGGATGGAGGCGGTCCTCG
The DNA here is from genome assembly GCA_040880465.1 of Actinomycetota bacterium. Lineage (GTDB taxonomy): Bacteria > Actinomycetota > UBA4738 > UBA4738 > JBBDHU01 > JBBDIK01. Next base: position 19,642 of record JBBDIK010000005.1, read on the forward strand.
AGGACCCCTACATCCTGGTCGCGAACTCGAAGATCTCGTCCGTCAAGGATCTACTGGCGGTCCTCGAGAAGGTCATGCAGGCCGGCAAGGCCGTCGTGATCCTCGCCGAGGACGTCGAGGGCGAGGCGCTGGCCACCCTGGTCGTCAACAAGATCCGCGGCACGTTCAAGTCGGTGGCGGTCAAGGCCCCCGGCTTCGGCGACCGCCGCAAGGCCATGTTGCAGGACATCGCGATCCTGACCGGCGCGACGGTCATCTCCGAGGAGGTCGGTCTCAAGCTCGAGAACGCCACCCTGGACCTGCTGGGCCAGGCGCGCAAGGTCGTCGTCACGAAGGATGAGACGACCGTCGTCGAGGGCGCCGGTTCGGAGGACGAGATCAAGGGCCGGATCAAGCAGATCAAGGCCGAGATCGAGAAAACCGACTCGGACTACGACAGCGAGAAACTCCAGGAGCGGCTCGCCAAGCTGACCGGCGGCGTTGCCGTCATCAAGGTCGGCGCGGCCACCGAGGTCGAGCTCAAGGAGAAGAAGCACCGCATCGAGGACGCCGTGCAGTCGACCAAGGCGGCCGTCGAGGAGGGCATCGTTCCCGGCGGTGGCGTCGCGTTGCTGAACGCTCAGTCGGCGCTCGACAAGGTCGACCTCGAGGGCGATGAGCTCACGGGCGCGAACATCGTGCGTCGCGCGCTCGAGGAGCCGCTCAAGCAGATCGCCGTGAACGCCGGTCTCGAAGGCGGCGTCGTGATCGAGAAGGTCCGGGCGCTGATCGAGAAGCCGGGGGGCAAGGACGGCCTGGATGCATCGAACGGCGAGTACGTCGACATGATCAAGGCCGGGATCGTCGATCCGACCAAGGTCACTCGTTCGGCGCTGCAGAACGCTGCGTCGATCGGTGCGCTGTTCTTGACGACCGAAGCCATCATCGCCGAGAAGCCCGAGAAGGCCCCGGCCATGCCGGGCGGCGGGATGCCCGACGGCGGGATGGACTTCTAGGCTCCCCGAGCATCAGGATGGGGCCCTCCGGGGCCCTTTTCCTGTTTCCGGGGATGTCGCGTCCTCGATGAACCGCTGTTGATCGGGCGTCGAACCAGGGGGTGAAGCCCCCCGGCTTTCAGCGGGCCTCGGGATCCCCCATCCCGGGGCCCGTCCCCTGTCGCATGGGAGAATCCCGGCCATGGCGCTGGCCGACGTTCAGACCAAGCTGGACGATCTGCACGACCTGATGCGGGGTCTCGGAGGGGTCGTCGTGGCTTTCTCTGGTGGCGCGGATTCGGCCCTGGTCGCCGCAGTCGCCGCTCGAACGCTTCCCGGCAGCTCGCTGGCGGTGACGGCGGTGTCGCCGTCGCTTCCGCCGGGAGAAGCGGATGACGCTCGCCGTTTCGCCCGCGAGATCGGGATCCGTCACCTGACGATCCGAACGCACGAGACCGAGAAGCCGGAGTATCTGGCGAACGGCCTGGATCGCTGCTACCACTGCAAGTCCGAGCTCTACGACACGTTGACGGGTGTTGCCCGGCGGGAGCAGCTGCCCGTCGTGGCGTCCGGAGCCAACGCCGACGACCTCGGCGACTTCCGGCCGGGGCTCCGTGCCGCGGCAGAGCGTTCCGTCCGCCATCCCCTCGTGGAGACCGGGTTCACGAAGTTCGACGTCCGGGCCGCGTCGGCTACGCTCGATCTGCGGACGGCGGACAAGCCGGCATCGGCCTGTCTGTCCTCGCGGTTCGCGTTCGGGGTGAGGATCAGCGTGGAGGAACTTTCCAAGGTCGGTCAGGCCGAGAAGCTGCTCAAGGAACTCGGGTTCCGGCAGTGCCGCGTTCGCGTGCACGATGATCTGGTCCGGGTCGAGGTGGAAGCGGCGGAGGTCGCCCGGCTCGCCGAACCCGATACGCGCGCGCGTGTCGTCGACGAGCTGCGCGGTCTGGGCTATCGATACGTGACCGTGGACCTCGAAGGGTTCCGCTCGGGCAGCATGAACCCATGAGCCGGGCCCACCTGCATCTCACCTTCCCGCAGCACCTGATCGACGAGCCGGTCCTTCATCGATTGAGCACCGATCTCGAAGTCATTCCCAACATCCGTCGCGCGAACGTGGATGGCACGTCGGCATGGGTGATCCTGAGTCTCGACGGGACCGACGATGCCATCGCCGCAGCGATCGCGTGGCTCGAGGGCAACGGGGTCGATGTCAAGCGTCTCGAGGACGAGGGATGAGCGCCCGGATCCTGTTCCTCGGCGACCGGCCGGAGATCGCCCAGCAGCCCGTCCTGCGGCTGCAGCTGGCGGGGTACGCGGTCGATCAGGTGGACAGCCAGGGCGCGGGGGTGGACGCGCTCGCGGAGGCGGACTACGACCTGCTGGTGCTCGATGCCGAACTCCCGGAGGCCGATGGCTGGCGGGTCCTTCAGGAACTCCGCGAGCATCCCGACTTCGGGGACACGAAGGTCATCGTGCTCATGGCCGGGAAGGGCGAGACTGGGCGGCTCGCGCTCGTGCCGGTGGACGCGGAGCTTCGGCGGCCGTTCACGATGGCGGATCTACTGGCGGCGGTGAAACGGGTACTCGCAGACGGGTGAGGACCGGGTCGGGGGCCCGATGCACTGCTACATGATCCGTCGGCCCCACTTGAAATGGTCCCGGTACCACGTTCCCGGGCCGACCTGCAGCAGGCTCGTCCCGCCGACACTGCTCCCCGTGTCGAAAGCCCATCCGTTCCCGGCATACATGTCGACGTGGTCCACGACCCCATCACCGCTCCCGTCGTAGAACATGAGGTCGCCGGGCTTGAGGTTCGCGTACCCGATACGCCCCCCGCTCGAGGCCATCGTGGCGCTCGTTCGTTGTGGCAGGCTCCAACCGTTGTAGGGCCGGCCGGCCTTCGTCGGGTCGTACCAGGAGAGCGGCCGTTTCAGGCTCCACCACATGAACCCCGAACAGTCCCATCCGCCCGTTGGCTGCGAGCCGTTCTTCTTGAACCACTCGCCTCCCCAGATGTAGGGGTAGCCGACGTATCGCATGTCCCACTCGATGACCTTGCGCATCGGGCCGCCTACGTTCGGCAGTTCGATGGTGCGGAACGGCCGCAGGTCGTCGAGCTTGTACTGCGGCACCGTCTTCGCCTTCCACAGGGCATAGGCAACCTCGGCTCGCGGCAGTGGATCGTTCGGTAGGACGTCCTTGGCTTCCTGCGGGTGGTTGTAGCGGAACGCGAGCCGCATCCCGAGTTCCGTCGTAGGGAACGTCGACGGGTGAGCGAATCTGGTGCCGTCCGGCGAGTGGATGTCGTCGAGTCCGTCGATCTCGGCGTCGAGCGGGAGCGCGCTCACCAATGCGCGGTACAGGATGTGGATCGTGACCGGCGCGTCGGGGCGGAACCGGTCGCCGTCGGGGCGCATCCAGCCGTTCTGGACGGCAACGTTGGCGAACCCGTAGAAGGGGTCTCCGGCGGGCAGGTCGCTGAAGGCGATCGATGGGTCGACCGTCTCGCCGTTCCCGAACGCTCGCACCATGGCCCGGGCGAGGTATGCGCGTGACTCGACCAGCCCGGGGCGAAACTTGTTGCCCCAGTCATCCATCCACGGGTGGTCGTTGGCGACGTGGTTGATCGCCTGGCGGGCCCAGGTGTAGCCGGATCCGACATCCGAGAACGCGGACACGACCGGAGCGAGCGGGGTCGGCTCGTCGACCTCGGTGTTGATGCCGGGATCGCCGTCTCCGGGCGAGGGCGCCGTGGCTGCTGTGGCGGTCGCGGGCAGCAGGAGCGCCACGGCCAGCGCGACCGGGAAACAGCCTCTGAGGTGGGGAAAGCGGCCCATGGTGTCCGTCTCGGCGTCGTCGGAGGGGCACTTGAGGGGTGCGAGCCCGGTCAACACTAGTCCGGATGGGCCGTTCGGCCGGGACGTCTGCAGGGCGGAAGAGTGGAAAGCCTGGCATCTCGTGCGTGAGCCGATACCATCAGTGGGTCCCAAGGGGGAAGACGAAGATCATGTTCGGCTGGACATATATCGATGGCAATGGAGACGACGTCGGCACCTCAGGGCGTTTCGACGACCGCCAGGCGGCGGAGGAGTGGATCGGTCAGTGTGGCGAGGGCCTGGCGGAGTACGGGATCACCGAGGTGGTGCTCATGGACCACGTCCGGGGCTGCGGCCTCTACCGTATGGGCCTGCAGGAGTAGGGCCGGCTGCATTGTTCCCGCCCTCGCAACCGGGCATAATCCCCCTACCTGGTCAGGAAGGGTCATCCGCGTGAAGAAGTGTCCGCATTGCGACGGGAACCTGATGGACTCGGTCATCCGTTGCGTTCACTGCGGGAAGCTCATGACCGATCCCGTTGCCGAGAAGCGTGGGACTGGGTCGGCGGATGAGGCGGCCGAAGCCGACGCCGGTGCGGGCGCCGTCACCGCCACCGTCACCGCCACCGCGGGCGCCGAGTCCGATGCTGGTCCTTCAGCCCCCGGCGCTACACCCACCGCCGCTCCGGGAACCGCGGCGGCTCCGACGAGTGGTGTGACCCCGATGGGCGTGCAAGCGTCCCAGGCCGCCGTGACCTCTCACAACCAGCTCCCGCAACAGCAGCAGCAGAAGCAATCGAAGCAGGAGCCGTACTTCGTGATGAAGGCCCAGCCGACCAACGTGCCCCCCGGCATGCCGACGCCGTCGGGTGGGTACGTTGGGTCGGAGTCCAACGTCAGTGCAACGTTGGCGGTTTGGCTCACGATCGCGTCGGGACTCCTCCTTGCGGCTGGCATCTTCCTGCCCTGGGGCGAGGTCGCGCTTCCGGGAACCACCGTCACCATCCAGGGACAGGAGTTCCCGATCCCCGATGTCGAGGTCGTATACAAGGCGTGGGAGCATGGGCTCCAGGGCTGGCTGATCATCGGAGCCGGCCTCGGCCTTGGAGCGCTCTGTCTTGCGGCGATCTCGAAAGACATCGACAAGCTCAAGGGGGCGTTGTTCGAGGGGATCTTCATCGCGGCGATGGCGGCCTGGGCTTGGGTTGCGGGCGTGAGCCCGAGCGCGCGCTTCGATAACGAGATGTCGGCTGGAGCGACCGAGCTCTCGGGTCTCGGGGCGGACGGAGTTCAGAAGGTGATGGACTATGCCGAGAAGAATCTCGTGGCCAGCGTGGGGATGGGTTTCTGGATCGTCGTTGCGGCTGCGTTCGTCGCGACGCTCGCGGGCATCTTCGCCTTTCTCGGGAGCGGGCCGAGGGTCACCGCCATCGCCCCTGGAGGCGCGAACTGGGTGGGTTCCGCACCCCCGCCGCCGCCGAGTCCGACCGGCCGATGAGGTCTTCGACCGCTGAGGAGGCGGGCCCATGGCGGTAACGATCTGTCCGCACTGCGGCGGGGAGAACCAGGGCGCGAAGATCAAGTGTCATCACTGCGGCCGGGTACTCAGCCAAACGGGTCCCGCGGCCGAAGAGAAGTCCGGCCGTACGATCCGCCGGCTGCCGGGGAGGATGCCCGGGGCGGAACTGACGCTCGACACGACCGGGGAGCGCATCACCGACATCACGGACAACGTGGCGGGCTTCGCGGAAGGGATCCAGGGCAGCGGTGTCGTCAACGTGTTCCTTCCGCACGCGACGGCGGGCCTCGGCATCATGGAGATGGGCTCCGGTTCCGAGTCCGACCTGTCCGCGGTCATCGACCGATTGTTCCCGGCCGATGCTGGATACGAACACGTTCACGGCTCCGCAGGTCACGGACGCGACCATCTCCTGCCGATGTTCATCTCGCCGTCCCTGACGATCCCCTCGGACGAGGGACGGCTCTTGCTCGGGACGTGGCAGCGCATCGTGGTCGTCGATCCGAACAAGGACAACAACGAGCGAAGGGTCCGGCTTACCTTCATCTCCGGGCGGCCTGAGAGCGGGTAGGACCCCGCCCCGCCTACAGGTACTGGCCGGGAACCGTTTCCTGGCCGTCGCCCGTGGCGACCGCCTGGATGTCCCGCTCGCGGAGCAGGAGGTAGTCCTCGTTGTCGATCTCGACCTCGAGACCGGCCTGGGGGAGGAACAGGACGCGTTCACCCTCCTTGACCAGGCGAACGTCGGGCCCCGTCAGCAGCACCTCGGACCAGACGCAGCGCTTGGGGGCATGCGCGGCGGTCGCCGGGATCAGCAGTCCGGCCCGGGATTTCCGCTCGCCGGCCTCAGGGTGGGCGACCACGATGCGGTCGCCGGTCAGCTTGATCCCTTTCGGCTTGCCCTCCGGAACGGGCTGCAGGTGTGCGGTGCGCGCCATGAGGTGATTCTACCGGGCGGGGGCGCCCTAGCCTCGCGCGGGTATCATGCGTCGGCCTATGGACGCAGAAGGACTCATCGACTGGGCCGAGCGCGTGCTGCTCGACTCCGAGGCGATCGATCACTGGCAGAAGGAACGCGAGCGGATCGAGGCCGAGGAACTCCTCGCGCACGTCCTGGGCCAGGACTTCGATCTCGAGGATGATGTACCGCTCGCGGTGCAGGCGAAGTTCGAGAAGTCCATCGCTCGACGTGCCAAGGGAGAGCCCAACCAACTGATCGTGGGCATCGCGGAGTTCCGGGGCCTGGACCTCATCGCGAAGCCGGGGACGTTCATCCCGCGGGATTCCTCCGAATTCCTTGCGGCGGAAGCGATCCGGAGGCTCAAGCGGAAGCAGCTGCCGGTGGCTGTGGACATGGCGTGCGGAACGGGCCCGGTCGCCCTCGCGATCGCGAACGAGGTGAAGGGCGCGACCGTCTACGGGGCTGATCTCGATCCGGGGTCGGTCAGGACCGCGCGGGCGAACGCCCGGAAGCTCGGGCTCACCGTGACGTTCGTCCGGAGCGATCTGTTCGCCGGGCTGCCGAAGAGGCTTCGGGGTTCCGTCGACGTGGTTACGCTCCATCCGCCGTATGTCGCACGCAAGGAGATGGAGGACCTGCCCGACGAGATCCGTCTCTACGAGCCGGTCATCGTGCTGACCGACGGCAGCGATGACGGACTCGGCCTGGTTCGTGGGAGCGCGGAACAGGCGAAGGACTGGCTCAAGCCGGGCGGGGTGTTGTTGGTCGAGGTGAGCCCGGATCGCGCACGATCGGTGATGAGCGTGCTGCGGAAGGCCGGCCTCACGGACGTGGTCAGCCGCAAGGACAAGGGGTTCGAGGTCACCCGGGTGATCACCGGCCGGGTCTGAGCGTCGCGGCGCCCGCCCACGCCGACCCCTGCAGCGCGTCGGCCGAGGCGCCGCTCAGCCTCCGATCTGGGCCATGCTCTTGTCGGGACGCACGAAGTCCGGATGGTTGATGCGGTGTCCGCTCCACTTCGACCAGACGCCGGCCCGGATCAGCTGGCCCAAGTCTTGGCCGTCGGCTCCCTCGCGGAGGGGTCCTCGCAGGTCGGTGTCCTCCAAGGCGAACAGGCACGACCGGAACTGGCCCTCGGCGGTAAGCCGCAGACGGTTGCAGGTGTCACAGAAGGGCTCCGTGACCGAGCCGATCATGCCGACGCCACCCGGGGCGCCGTCCGCGAAGCGGTAGCTCGTGGCGGGCTCGGGTCCGTCGGCGACGGGCTCCAGGGGGAACGCGGTGGTGATCCGTTCGAGGACCGTGTGCGTGGGGACGACCTTGTCGCGTTCCCAGCGCTGATCCGCGTCCAGCGGCATGTACTCGATGAACCGGATCTCGTGTCCGGTCGTGCGTGACCACCGGGCGAAGTCGACGACTTCATCGTCGTTGGTCCCGCCGATCACCACGCAGTTGATCTTGATAGGGATCAGCCCGGCATCCTGTGCCGCCTGGATGCCCGTGAACACGTGCTCCAGTGCGTCCCGCCGCGTCATCTCCTCGAACCGGTGCCGCAGGAGCGAATCGCACGAGACCGTGACGCGGTCGAGCCCCGCCTCGGCGAGCGGGACGGCCAGCCGGTCGAGGAGAACCCCGTTCGTCGTCATCGACATCTCGAGGTCGGGATGCAGGTCTCGGAGCATCCCGACAAGGACCGGCAGGTCGGTCCGAACGGTGGGTTCACCGCCGGTGATCTTGATCGAGCGGACGCCGAGGTCGACGAACACGCGGACCAGCGAGGTGATCTCTTCGAACGAGAGGATGTCGGACTTGGGGAGCCACTCCAGGCCCTCCGCCGGCATGCAGTAGGTACAGCGGAAGTTGCACCGGTCGGTCACCGAGACGCGCAGGTCGTCGGCGATGCGGCCGAACGTATCGACGAGCGGTCCGCGCGTCGGCGGGGCCAAAGGGGTCACGTTGATGGGGAGTACCTCCTCGACGCGAGCTTACGACTCATCCGATGGCGATGACTCCGGGAGGAGGCCGTGGAGCTGGGTCATCGCTTCGGTGAGCGCGTCCATCCGGGACGCGCCCTCGGTCATCCGGTAGCCGACGAACTCCCCAACGAGGAAGGCCGCGAGTGGCGTCTGCTTGCGTTCGACGCGATGCGCGACATCCTTGGCGGCCAAGAGCAGCCGGTTCGTGTCCCGGGAGTCGAGTGGGTCTCGGTGGAGCGCCTCTGCAAGCGTGTCGGTCCAGTCGGCCATCGGCTCCTCCTTCGTCGTGGGCCTCCTGAGCGTAGCGGAGCGGTCGGCGGCCGACTTGGGACAATAGGGTCCATGACCGGCAGGCGAGCAGCGATCGTGACCGTCTCCGACGGCGTGTCCGCGGGGACGCGTGAGGACGCCTCCGGGCAGCTCGCACTCGCTCTCCTGGAAGAGCGGGGGTTCGAGGTCGATGAGGGCCGGGTGGTCCCCGACGAGCGAGATCAGATCGAGGCGGTGCTGGTCTCGTTGGCCGAGGCTGGGTTGGCGTTCGTGGTGACGACGGGGGGGACCGGGTTCGGGCCTCGGGACGTCACGCCCGAGGCGACCCGTGCGGTGATGGACCGTGAAGCACCGGGGCTCGTCCAGCTCATGTTGCAGTCCGGGCTTAGCCATACGCCGAACGCCGCGCTCTCGCGTCCGGCTGCCGGTTCGCGTGGGTCCACGCTGATCGTCAATCTTCCCGGATCGCCGACGGGGGTCCGTGAAGGGCTCGAAGCGATCCTTCCGGTGGTTCCGCACGCGCTGGAACTCCTGGCGGGTGGCACCGGCGAGCATCCGACCGGTCACGCGCAGCCGCATCCGGCGCCGGCCGAACGTGAGATCGCACCCCCCTACGTTTCGGCGGTCGCGGTGAAGGTGCACGGCGATCCTCCGTGCCGTGTCGGTAACCGCTTGGTGATCGGTCCGGACGGCCCGGTCGACGGGACGCTCGGGTGCGCCGAGTTCGATACCGCTGCTGGAGATGCCGCGCCGGAGGTACTCGACGCGGGCGTTCCGACGACGCGGACCTTCCGGCACGACCTCGGTGACGTCGAGGTGTATCTAGAACCGCGGCTTGCACCGGCGCGACTCCTGGTGTTCTCGGCGTCGCCGGTGGCGTCGGAGCTCCTTCCGATCGCGCGGTCCCTCGGCTACGAGACCACCCTGGTCGAGTCCCGCACGGAGCGTGTGACCGACGAGCAACGCGGCGCGGCGAACATGGTGACGGCCGAGGCCCCGGTGCTCTCCGCGCAGGATCCGCCGACCGATGCCGTGTTCACGGATCACGACGCTCCGAGGATCTCCGAGGCCCTCGCGGTCCTCCTGCGTGGGCCGGTCCGATTCATCGGCGTGATGGGCTCGCAGCGGCACGTCGCTCCCCATCGAGCGGCGGTCGAAGCCCTCGGGTTCGGCCCCGAGGACCTCGCCAGGATCCAGTCGCCCGTCGGGCTCGACATCGGGAGCCGGACCCCGGCCGAGATCGCCGTTGCGATCGCCGCCGGGTTGGTCGCCGCCAGGACCGGTCGCGATGGTGGCTGGCTGGGTGGCGCGTGAGCGAAGGAAGTCCCACGGGACCGCCTGGACCCCGCTGGTGGGAGCGCACCTCTGGGCCGGCGCCCGCGCTCTTTCGGTTCATCGCGGCCGGGGTGATCGGGTTCCTGTTCCTGTCCGGCCTCGTGATGGGGGACCGGGGAAGGCCGGTGTCCGACGGTCCCAACATCGTGATGATCGTCTCGGACGACCAGTCGTGGGAGTCGATCCCCCGCCGGCCCGCCGTGATGCCCTACCTGCAGAGCCGCCTGAAGGACCCGAGCGACCATTGGATACAGTTCCCGAACGCCTTCGTGAACACCGCGCTGTGCTGTCCGTCGCGGGCCACCATCCTGTCCGGGCAGTACGCGTTCCGGACCGGCGTGCTGGCCAACGGCGACGGGCAACGGTTCCGGGATCGGTCAACACTCGCGACCTGGCTGCATGACGTCGGGTACTACACCGGGCTGTTCGGCAAGTACATGAACCGATACCCGTTCGAACAGCAGCCGTTCGTCCCGCCGGGCTGGGACGAGTGGGCGGCCAAGATGCACGGCGGGATCGAGACGGTGTACTTCAACTACACGCTATACGGCGACGGACGGCAGACGTACTTCGGCGCCGAACCGCAGGACTACATGACCGATGTGCTCGCCGAGCAGGCGGTCGGTTTCATCGAGGATGCGCCGGGGGGCCGCCCGTTCTTCCTGTACTACGCACCGACCGCGCCGCATGCGCCGTTCGTCCCGCCGCCGCGGCATGAGGGCGCGTTCTGGGACGCGGAGCTCGACCATCCGCCGAGCGTCGCGGAGTCCGATCTGGAGGACAAACCCCAGTGGGTGCAGGACCTTCCGAAGGTGACTGACCGTCGACAGGACGAGCTCGACTACCAGCATCGGAACGCCTATGAGACGCTCCTCGGCGTCGACGACGGCGTGCGCCGGATCATGGAGGCGTTGGAGGCCCAGGGCGTGCTGGACGAGACCGTGGTGATCTACGTCTCGGACAACGGCTACTCGTTCGGAGAGCACAGCGTCCTGGCGAAGCGTTGTCCGTACGACGAGTGCGCTCGTGTTCCGCTGTTCGTCCGGATGCCCGGTCAGGCGGCTCGGGACGAGGACTTCGTCGTATCGAACGCCGATCTCGCTCCGACCATCACCGCGCTGGCAGGTACGAACCCCGGGATCCGGAGCGACGGGTTGGATGTCTCCACGCTGGTGCGAGGAGCGTCGCCGGCCCCGGCCCGGCCGGGGGTCGTGATCGAGTGGGCGGGCGACGCCGAGATCCCCGCTTTCTGGGCGTATCGCACGAAGCGCTATCTGTATACGTGGTACCCGACCACTGGGGAAGAGGAGCTCTACGACCTCAAGCAGGATCCGTGGGCTCTGGGCAACGTCGTCGAGGAACCGGACTACGAGGAGACAAGGGTGCGACTGTCGGACCTGCTTGGGGCGGCCGTACCCGAGTGGGCGGTCAGCCGCTCGGTGGAAGGATCAGCGGCGGCCGCGGCGTCTGCGCGAAATCGAACTCGGAACTGAGGTCCCCGAGCTTGTCCTGGTTCTCGCGGACGTTCGGGCGGGAGTCGGGTCGCGACATCGTGTTGGGATTCAGTCGGTCTCCGCTCAGGAAGACGTCCTCGATGAACTTGAGGTATGCGTCGAACGAGAGCGTCTGGTGGTCGACGCAGCCCTCCTTGGGTCCTGGCCCGCACGTCTTGGCGTACGGACTTATCATCAAGCCCGGCACGCGGAGGCCGTAGCCCCACGGATCCACTTTCGGCGGCTTCATGTGGTCGTAGAACCCGCCCCAGTCGTCCCAGGCGAGGAAGACCGCGCTGTCGGCCCACATCGCCGGGTTGTTCCCGATGGCGTTAACGACCTTGGTGACGTACGCATGTCCGGGCTTGAGGGACCCGTGGTTCGGGTGCTCGCTCTCGGACTCGCCCGGGAGGAGCCACGAGACCTGGGGCAACGTACCGTTCTGCGCGTCGTCGAAGAACTTGCTGACGTGGACGATCTGGTCGACCTGCCCATTCTCCCTGACCGTCTGGAAGTTGGGCTGGGGATTCCAGATCCACGGGGTAGAGGTCCGCTTATTGTCCGGGGCGCAGGGCCACTTAGCGCAGGAGAGATCCGTGCCGTTGCCGACGTAGGTCTTCCAGGTCACTCCTGCTTCCTCGAGCAAGTAGGTGATGTCGGTCCACTTGTACGGGCCGGAGCTATGGGTCTCGACGTTCGTCTTGCAGCTCATCGGGCCTGCCTTACACTCGGCCGACCACGCGGAGAAGATATACAGGTGCGCCGGGAGGCTCCAGGAATCCGTCGCCCCGAACAGGTGATCCTGGAGGTAGTACTCGTCGGCGTATGCCCAGTAATTAGGGATCACGCCGCGTTGCATCGTGCCCATGAGATCCGGCTGCTTCGCCGGACCGTTGTGCTTGCGGCAACTGCGGGCGGAGGGATCGGCGACACACCGGTAGGCGCCGGACTGCTGTGTCCGATAGGCGGCCTCGATGAACCCGTTCATCCTCCCGTTCGCGACATCGATATGGGCGTGCTCATGCGCGTGCGGTCCCCCGAAGTTGACCGGGTTCGTCATCTTGAAGGGCTTCACGCACTTGCCGAGTACCGGGTGGGGGATGCAGGGCTTGAAGCCACCGCCCGGCTTCTTCGGGATGCCCGCGACGGTCGCGCCGTTGGGATTCTCGTAGGTCCCGAAGTAGTGATCGAAGGACCGGTTCTCTTGGATGATGAAGATCAGCCGGTCCAGGTTGCAGAGGTCAGCCGTCACGCAGCCGCTGGTCCGGTGGGTGGCCGGACGGGGCTGCTGGTCGGGTCCTGCGTCGCTCTGACCGACGTCGCCCTGACCGGCGTCGCCCGGGTTGGCAGCGGCGAAGGTCAAGGCCAACGCGGTCAAGACGAGGATAGACAAGCGGCGAGCTCTGGGGGCCATCGGGGACGAGAGTACCGTGCCAGGCCGAAGTCTGCCCAGCCGAGCTGGCTACGGGCTCGGGCTCGGGGAGGGAGACGGTTCCGGGCTGGGGCTGGGCGGCGTCGGCGAAAGGACCAGGGCCGCCGGGTCCCGCGGAGGCTGCGAGAAGTCGAACGCCGCGGCCAGGTCGCCGAGCGCCGGCTCCTCCTCGCGCACGTTCGGGCGGGAGTCCGGCCGGCTCATCGTGTCCGGATCCAGCCGTGATCCACCTAGGAATACGTCCTCGATGAATCGGAGGTACGAGTCGAAGGACAGCACGTCGTGCTGAACGATGCCTTGCTTCGCGTACGGTCCTAGGACGATCGCAGGAACACGGATGCCGAGGCCGAGCTGGTCGATCCGGGGCGGCTTGACGTGGTCGTAGAACCCGCCCCAGTCATCCCAGGTGAGCAGGACGACCGTGTTCTCCCAAGCCGGGCTCTGAGCGATCGCGTTGATCGTCTTGGTCACGTACGCGTAGCCGGGGCGCATCGTCCCCTTGCCCGGGTGCTCGCTCACGCGGGCGGCCGGGATGACCCACGAAACCGCCGGGATATCGCCGGTCGCGATCCCCGCCTTGAAGTCGTCGTACGGGGCGATGTGATCGAGCTGTCCGGCCGTGCGCACCGTGCTGAAGCCCGGCAGCGGGTTCCAGTTGAACGGGGTGGCATCTCCTTGATCCCCCGAGGCGCACTTCGGCCACCGCGGACAGACGTCGGTGTCGTTGCCCACGTAGTAGGCCCAGCTCACGCCGGCCTCGTTGAGCAGGTACGTGATATCCGTCCACGGGTACCGGTATCCGTCGGGGGTCGGATCGCCCTCGCAGCTCATCGGTCCGGTTCGGCACGTCGCCGACCACGCGGAAACCAGGAACATGTGCGCCGGCATGCTGTAGGAGTCGACGGACGCGAAGAAGTGGTCCTGCAGCACGCCCCAGTCGGCGTACGCCCAGTAATTCGGGATGTCACTGCGGTTCCGGAAGGACATGACGTCGGGCTGGCCCTTCGGTCCGACGTACGGCTCACACGAGGCGAGCTTGGGATCCTCGATGCATCGGGAGGCGTGACGCGACCCGAGCGCGGCTCGGATGAACCCGTCCATCTTGCCGCCGTTGACGTCGATCAGCGAGGCGGCGTGGCCGTGGGGGCCGGCCTGATTGCGGTCGCTCGTCGTGTGATACGGCCGGACGCATCGACCGGTGACCGGGTTCGGGATGCAGGAGGCGAACCGACCATCGGGCTTGCGGGCGAGTCCCTCAGCCGTCTGGCTCTCATCCGGCGGGACGTACGTTCCGAAGTAGTGATCGAAGGACCGGTTCTCCTGGACGATGATGACGATGTGTTCGATCCTGCAGAGGGGGTCCGGCGTGCACGGTGCCGGGCCACGGAACAACGGTACGGCGGCGGGCGTCTCCGCCGAACTCCGAGGGACGGCGGCGACGACGGCGAGCACGACTACGACGAGCGAGATCGTTGCCAGGACGGCAACGATCCGTGTCCGGTTCCGGCGGCGCGGCCGAGTACCCATCAGGAGGTCAGTGTAGCGAGGGGTACGCGGTTCGGGTGCGTCTGGGGGTCCTTACGGGGTCAGGATGAGCGGGGCTGGGTCCCTCGGCGGCTGGGTGAAGTCGAAGTCCGCGGAGACGTCTCCCAGGTCCGGCTCGTTTTCCCGCACGTTCGGCCGCGAGTCGGGATTCACGAGCGTGTCCGGGTCCAGGCGCTCGCTGTTGAGCCAGCGGTCCTCGATGAACTTCAGGTACGCGTCGAAGGAGAGGGTCTGGTGATCGACGCATCCGATCGTGGGGTCACCCCCTCCACATGACTTCGCGTAGGGGCTCAAGACGATCCCGGGGACGCGGATGCCGTAACCCATCGCGTCAACGCGGATCGGTTGCATGTGGTCGTAGAACCCTCCCCAGTCATCCCACGTCAGGAAGATCGCGACGTCGTCCCACACCGCGCTCTGCGTGACCTCGTTGATCAGGTTCGCGACGTAGGCGCGGCCCGGGTTGAGGGAACCGTGTCCAGGGTGTTCGCTGTTGCGGCCCGAGGGGATGACCCATGAGACTTGGGGCAACGTGTCGTTCTGGACCTGGGAGATGAACGACGAGACGTGTTGGACGTTCCCCTGCTGTCCGTTCAGGTACGGGCGCCGGAACCATAGCAAGGGATTCCATCCCGGCGGAGTTGCCCCCTCTCCCCGTTGGCAGTCCTTCGGCGTCTGCGGGTAGCCGCAGGTCAGGGTCGTCTCCTCCCCCACGTAGTACCCCCAGGTGACCCCGTTCTGGAAGAGCAGGTCGGTGATATCCGTCCATGGATACGAGCCGGCGTTCTCTGTGCGGGGGTTCGATGTGCAGCTCATCGGGTTGGTCTTGCTCGTACAGGTGGCAGACCATGCTGAGACCAGATACAGGTGCGCCGGGAGGCTCCATGAGTCGACCGGCGCGAACATCTTGTCCTGCAACACCCCCCAATCTGCGTACGCCCAGTAGTTCGGGATCTCGGCGTCCGTGTGGAAGCCCATGAGGTCCGGCTGGTTCCCGGGACCGTTGTGCTTGTTGCACGACTTCTTGGCGGGCTCTTGGATGCAGGGGCCGCTCTGTGGCGAGCCCTTGGCCGCGCGGATGAACCCATCCATCTTCCCGTCGTTCACCGAGATGATGGAGGCGGTATTGCTGTGCGGCCCGCCGAGATTGCTCAGGCTGGTGCTGTGGAACGGTTTCGAGCATCGCTCCATGAACGGGTGGGGGATGCAGGTCTTGAATGCGCCACTGGGCTTCCGCGGGAGCCCCAGGACGGTTTGGCCGCTCGGGTGCTCGTAGGTGCCGAAGTAGTGATCGAAGGAGCGGTTCTCCTGCACGATGAAGATCACACGGTTGATGTTGCAGATCGGCCACGGAGAGCACACGGGGCCTCGGGTTCGTGCGGACCGTTCGCGATCGCGTTCGGGGGGCGCGTCGTCCTTGAACGCGGCCAGTGACAGGATCAGGAGCGCGGCGACCCCGGCGGACAGGAGGCGAGCGATCCTGCTGGTCATGAGGCGACCAGTCTACGGTGCCCCCGGTGCCTGGTCACGGCGTCGGATCCAGGATCGGAGCTTCCCTTGGCTCCTGACTGAAGTCGAATGCCTTGGTGACGTCCCCGAGGGCCTTCACGGTCTCTCGCACCGTCGGGCGGGGGTCCGGGCGCGACATGGTTTTGGGATTCAGACGCTGGCCGTCGAGGAAACGGTCCTCGATGAGGGCGAGATAGGCGTCGTGCGAGAGGGTCTGGTGGTCGATGACGCCCTTCCTCGCGTACGGGCTGATCACCAGGCCGGGAACCCGGAGGCCGTACCCGTTCATGTCGATCTTCGGAGGCTCCTTGTGGTCGTAGAACCCGCCCCAGTCGTCCCACGTGAGGAAGATGGCGGTCGAGTCCCAATCCGGGCCCTCGCCGATGGCGTTCACGACCTCGGTGACGAACTTCTGCGCGGCGGTGATGGGTGCACCGCTGCCGGGGTGATCGCTGAATCCGCGGCCGGGGACCACCCACGTCACCGATGGGAGGTTGCCTGTCTCCGCCGCCTTGAAGAACGCCTGATGGGTCTGGATGTTCCCGAGTTGTTCGTTCTCGTGCACGGTCACGAATCCGGGCAACGGGTTCAACGCCTTCGGCGTCCCGATGTTGTGGTTCTCGCTGTCCCCGCACGGTGCGATGTTGCAGGTGCCCGGGGCGTTGTACCAGGCCCAACTCACATCACGTTCGTTCAACAGGTAGGTGATGTCCGTCCAGGCGTAGGGTGGGGGTTTGCGCGGATGCCACTTCTGACCGCCGGCAGCCTGGACAGAGTCGTTCTTGCAGCTCATCGGGTTCTCGTTCCGGCACCGAGCCGCCCACCCGGAGACGATGAACATGTGTGCGGGCAGGGTCCACGAGTCGACGGATGCGTACATGTGGTCCTGCAGGACTCCCCAGTCCGCGTACGCCCAGTAGTTCGGGATCTCGTCTCGCGTGTGATAGCCCATCACGTCGGGTTGACCCTTCGGCCCGAACGAGTTCGCACACTCGGGGCTGTCACGGTGGAGGAGGCACCAGCTGTCGCCTCCCAAGATGGCGGCCTCGATGAATCCGTCCATCTTCCCGCCGTTGATATCGGCGACCGAATGCGGGTGACCGTGCGGGCCGCCGTTGTTCACGAGGGCGGTCGAGTGGTACGGGGTCGAGCACTTCCCGCCGTACTCGGGGTCGGGGACGCATACCTTCTTCGGGATCCCGTCGGCACCCGGATACGTTCCGAAGTAGTGATCGAACGACCGGTTCTCCATGATGATGAACACCAGGTGGTCGAGCTTGAAGATGCCTTCCCGGTCGGCGTCGGCGATCGGGCTCGGGGAAGGCGTGGCCGGCGGCGCGACCGTCACCCCGCCTGCGGAGCTCGGGGTCGGCGCGTTCCCGCCGGAGGGTGGGGAGCACGCAGTGGCGGTCAGCAGGAGCACGGCGGTGAGGATGGAGCGGCGCACGAACGGGGAGTCTACCCAGTCGTTGCCGATCGTGCCTGGACCCCGTGGCTACGTCGGCAGGATGGGGGCGGGCCGCAGCGGTTGTCCAAAGTCGAATGCCGCCGCCAGGTCCCCAAGGCCGGGGTTCGCTTCGCGCACGCTCGTTCGCGAGTCCGGGCGCGAGAGGGTCGTCGGATCCAGCCGTTCCCCACCTAAGAACCGGTCTTCGATCAGCTTGAGGTACGCGTCGAACGAGAGGCTCTGGTGGTCGATGTACGACTGTTTGGCGTACGGGCTGATGACCAGTCCGGGAACGCGGATCCCGTAGCCCATCGTATCCACCCTCGGGGGCTTCATGTGGTCGTAGAACCCGCCCCAGTCGTCCCAGGTGATGAAGATCGCCGCGTCGTCCCAGATCGTGCTCTGGCCGATCGCGTTCACCAGGCCGGTTACGTATCGCTCGCCCGGGCGCAGCGAGCCGTGATTGGGATGCTCGCTCTCGAACTCGCCGGGGATCACCCAGGAGATCGGGGGGAGCGTTCCATCCTGCACCTGCTCAAGGAAGTCGGACGTGGACCGCACGTTGCCTTGTTGCCCGTTCTGTTTCACCGTTCGGAACCACAGGAGCGGGTTCCAGCTGACCTCAGACATGTTGTCGCGGCGAGTGCAGTCCCGGCGGGTCAGGGGGAGCCCGCACGAAAGGTCGGTCTCGTCGCTGACGTAGTAGCCCCACGGCACGCCCTGTTCATGGAGCAGATAGGTGATGTCCGTCCAGGGGTAGACGTCCTGGATCGGCGTCGCGGCCTCCGAGCGGCAGGTCATCGGTCCGCTCCGGCACGTGGCCGCCCAGGCGGAGACGAGGTACAGGTGTGCGGGCAGGCTCCATGAGTCGACCGGCGCGAACATGTTGTCCTGCAACACTCCCCAATCGGCGTACGCCCAGTAGTTCGGGATCTCCTCGCTGGTGTGGTACCCGATCACGTCTGGCTGCCCCTTGGGGCCGGTCTTGTGCCGGCATGCCGGCTTGAAGGGATGCTCGATGCAGTAGCGAGCCCGGTCGTCATCCATCGCGGCTCGGATGAAGCCGTTCATCTTCCCGCCGTTGACGTCGATCACCGACGCATCGTGGCCGTGCGGACCCCCGTTATCGGCGAGCGTCGTGCTGTGGTACGGCGTCTGGCACTTCCCCTGCGCCGGGTTGGGGATGCAGACGGCGAAGCTCCCGTTCAGGTTCCGGGGGATCCCGTTCACGGGGGCGCCTGAGGGCGACTCGTAGGTCCCGAAGTAGTGATCGAAGGAACGGTTCTCCTGGACGATGAAGATCAGGTGTCCGAGGTTCTCGATCCCGGTGGGGGCGCGTCCCTCCTCAGGTCGGTTGCCAGAGCCGGGGTCGGCTCGGCGCGGCCCCTGATCGGTGAATGCCGCCGCTAGCAGGACGGTGAGGACTGCGGGTGCGAGGAGGAGCGCGCGACCTCGGCGTAGGCCCGGCATGCGCCTCAGTCTACGGCCGCATCTCGCCTACGGGGTGGGATCCAGGATCATCGGTTTGCGCGGTTCTTGGTCGAAGTCGAATTCCTTGCGCAGGTCGCCGAGGATCTTGACGTTCTCGCGGACCGTCGGCCGCGGGTCGGTCCGTGACATGGTCTTCGGGTTCAGACGCTGGCCGTCGAGGAAGATGTCCTCGATGAACTTGAGGTAGGCATCGAACGACAGCGTCTGCGAGTCGATATATCCCTTCTTGGCGTAGGGGCTCACCATGAAGGCGGGAACGCGGAGCCCGTAGCCATTCTCGTCGACCCGCGGAGGCTTCACGTGGTCGTAGAAGCCGCCCCAGTCGTCCCAGGCGACGAAGACGGCCGTCGAATCCCAGTCGGGCCCCTCCATCGCGGCGTTGATCACCTTCGTTACCCATTCCTGACCCTTGGAGATCGGCGCGCCGTTGCCGGGATGGTCGCTGAAACCGTTCCCCGGCAGCACCCAGGACACCGATGGGAGGGTGCCGTTCTCCGCGGCCGCCAGGTATGACGGGTGGAATCTGATGTTGTCCACCTGATCATTCTCGTGGACCGTCTGGAACCCGGGCATGACGTTGATCGCGCTGGACGTGCCCTCGGGGCCCTTCTTGCAGTCCTTGCTCCAGCAGGTGCCCGGACTCACGTACCACGCCCAGCTCACGTCGTTCTCGTGGAGCAGGTACGTGATATCGGTCCAGGCATACGGAACGGCGTCCCGCTTGGCCTTCTCGAGCCCCGCGTAGATCTCGCTTCGGCAGCTCATCGCTCGATCATGGTCCTTGCAGAACGCCGACCAGCCGGACACCAGGAACAGGTGGGCGGGGAGCGTCCACGAGTCGACCGGCGCGAACATGCGATCCTGCAGCACGAAGTTGTCCGCGTAGCGCCAGTAGTTCGGGAGCTCTTGCCGCGTGTGGTACCCCATGACGTCGGGTTGGCGCTGAGGTCCCGTGAACGCATCGCATTTCTTGAGCGTCGGCTTGAACGAACAGATCTTGTCGGGCTGCAGCAGCGTGGCCTGGATGAACCCGTCCATCTTCCCGCCGTTGATGTCTAGGTCCGATTGCGGCTTGGAATGCGGGCCCCCGTAATCCACCAGGGAGGTGTCGTGGTAGGTCCCGAGGCAGCGATCATCCAGGATGGGATGGATCGCGCAGTCCTTGCCGCCGCCCTTGAGACCGTTGGCGCCTGGGTAGGTCCCGAAGTAATGATCGAAGGACCGATTCTCCTGGATCACGAAGATCAGGTGCTCGAGCTTGAAGATCCCCTTCTTCTCCGTCGCGGGTGTCGCAGATGCGGACGCGGACGGCGATCCGGACCCGGCGTTCGCCGATGGGGTCGACGTCGGGGCACCGCTGGGCGTGCAGGCGGCGAGCACGAACAGCAGCGCGAACGCCAGCGCAAGGATGGAGGAGGAGGGATTCCGCACGACGCGTGAGTCTATCGGGAGTCTGCCATCCTGGCTCCCCACGAGGGGTTCAGGGCGCCTTGAGGATCAAGGGTGGTCGCGGCGGCTGCGTGAAGTCGAACTCCTTGGCGAGATCGCCGAGTATCTTCACGTTCTCGCGGACGGTGGGGCGCGGGTCCGGCCGGCCGTCGTTCTTCGGGTCCAGCCGTTGGCCGTCCATGAATCGGTCCTCGATGAGCTTGAGGTACGCATCGAACGTGAGGGTCTGGTGATCGATGTAGCCCTCCTTGGCGTACGGGCTGATCATCAGTCCGGGGACCCGGATCCCGTAGCCGTTCACATCCACCTTCGGCGGCTTCACGTGGTCGTAGAAGCCACCCCAGTCGTCCCAGGTGATGAAGATGGCGGTGGAGTCCCAGTCCGGACCCTGCATCGCGGCGTTGACCATCTGCGTGACGAATCGCTGTCCCGCGCGCAGATCGCTGTGCCCGGGGTGTTCGCTCTGTCCGATAGAAGGCATCACCCATGAGACCTGCGGCAGATCGCCGCTCTCGGCCTCCTTGACGTACTCGGTGTAAGGGCGGATGAACCTCTCCTGGTTGGTCTCCTTGATCGTGAGGAACCCCGGCAGGACGTTCTGGAACCCGGTCGTCAGATCGCTGTTCTTGGCCTTGTCGCACGCCGTTCCGTAACAGGTGCCTCCGGGGGCGACGAAGTAGCTCCAGCTGACGCCGTGCTTCTTCATGAGCCAGGTGATGTCGGTCCAGGCGTACGGCGTGTCCTTCGGGCTCTTCGGCGTCTCGACCTCTCCCCCGTATCCCCCGATCTCGGAGCGGCAGCTCATCGGCTTGCGATGGTTGGCGCAGACCGCCGACCACGCGGAAACCAGGTACAGGTGTGCCGGGAGCGTCCATGAGTCGGTCGGAGCGAACATCCGGTCCTGCAGGACGAAGTTGTCCGCGTATTCCCAGTAGACGGGGATCTCGGCACGGGTGTGATACCCCATGACCTCGGGTTGTTGCTGAGGCCCGAGGCGATCCTTGCAACTCGCGAAGTGCCGGTTGTTCGCGCAGACGTTGTCCGTCTGGTCCATGGCTGCCTGGATGAACCCGTCCATCTTGCCGTGGTTCACGACTGTGTCGGATGCCGGTTTCGTATGCGGCCCGCCGACGTCCTTGGTGTCGGTGTCATGGTACGGCCGTGCGCAACGCCCGCCGAACGCCGGATCCGGGACGCAGACGTTCTTCGGGATGCCGTTCGCGCCGGGGTAGGTCCCGAAGTAGTGATCGAACGAGCGGTTCTCCATCACGATGAAGATGAGGTGATCGAGTTTCTCGATCCCCTTCGCCTCCGGCGAGCCGGTCGCGGACGCCGAGGCCGAAGCCGAGTGTTTCCCGGGCGATGCCGGCGGCGAGGTGGCGGAGGAGCGTGCCGCTGGACTGCTCGGAGCGGTTCCCTTCGGGCACGCCGTCGCGACGAGGACGACGGCGGTGAGCGATAGCAGGATCCGACGGCCGGGCATCATGGTCGAGGGAGTCTACGCGTTGCCACCGGATCGCGCAGGACTACGCCGGGGTCAGTTCGAGTTCGCCGAGGCGGCCTTGGCTCACGATCTCGCGCCAGTAGGCCTGACCCTCCTCGGGCAACGTGTAGATCGGGTCGTAGTACGGATAGCGGCGGGTCAGCGCGTCCGGATCGTCGTCCTCGATCCCGGTCCGGTAGTTCTTCGTCCAGTAGGAGATGCCCTTGGCGTGGTCGTAGTCGGACAGCATGTGCGCCCATCGCTTGCCCACGAACGGTACGTCCACGACCATGCGAGGCGTCGCGAAGCCGGGGAGGTACCCCATGATCGCGTACTGCAGGTCCTGAACCTCCTTGACGCTGGTTCGCCAGTGCTCGGCGTTCGGGATCATGTCGCAGATGTAGAAGTAGTAAGGCATCACCTTCGCGTGATCCAAGAGCATGAAGCACAGTTCCAGCAGCTCGTTCGGGGTCGTGTTCACGCCGCGGAGGAGGACTCCCTGATTGCGGACGTCGCGGAAGCCGGCATCGAGAACCATCTGGACCGCGTCGCCGACCAGTGGCGTCACCTGCTGGGCGGCGTTGACGTGGGTGTGAACGGCGATCTGTGCGCCCCGTTCGTCGGCGCGTGCTCCCATCCGCTCGAACCCGGCCTTGACCTCGTCCTGGAGGAAGTGCTGCGGGATGCCCATCAGGCCCTTGGTCGCCAGGCGGATGTCGCGGATGTTCTCGATGTCGAGCAGCGACATGACGAAGGATTCGAGGCGGGCGATCGGAAGATTCGCGACATCCCCCCCGCTCACCACGACGTCGCGGACCTGCGGGGTCGTCCGCAGGTACTCGAGCATCGCGTCCCACCGCTCGTTCTGCTTCATCTCGAACTTGTACTTGAGCACCTGCTCGGTATCGGTGCCGACCAGGTCCATCCGGGTGCAGTGACCGCAGTACTGCGGGCAGGTGGGGAGTAGCTCGGCGAGAACCTTCGTCGGGTATCGGTGCGTGAGGCCCTCGACCGCCCACATGTCGGCTTCGTGGAGGGAGTCGCGGGAGGCCATCGGGTGGGAGGTCCATTCCGTTTCGCGTTCCGAGAACATCGGGATCATGTACCGGCGGACGGGGTCGGTCTTGAAACCGTCGCCGAACGCCATCGTGTTCAGCATCTGCGGGGGTACGAGCATCGCCATGGTCGAACGCTCGTGCTGGTCCTTCTCGATGTCGTTCAGGTCGGTGTCGCTGATCAGGTCGCCGAGTGTCTCCTTGAGCTGCTTCAGGTTCTTGACGGTGTGAGCCCGCTGCCACTGAGCGGTGTGCCACTCCTGCATGGTCACATCCTTGTACGCGGGGATCCGCGTCCAGTCCGGCTCGACGTACTCGCGCTTCAGGGGGTACTCGAACGGCTGATGGGCCGCGTGCGCGTGCCCGACCTCGCGGTGAGGGCGCTCCTTGTTGGGAAGGGGCTGCGGAGTGATCTCGCTCATCGCAACGCGACCTTTCACGTCGAACGGATGGGATTCTAGAGCGAGTATACGCTCGTTCTATACGGACGCAACGCCTGTTTGCCGAAGGATATTCGGCATCCATGACTCAAGATCACCCGTCGGCCCAGCTGCGCAGGTACGGGAGGGTGGAACGGGCCTCGGGCGGGGATCGGCCTTCGGTCCGGGAGGTTCGCCACGTGTGAGAGCATCCGGCCGTGGGAAGCGAGACGTATACACACGGACACCATCCATCGGTCCTGCGCAGCCATGAGTGGCGTACCGCGGCGAACTCGGCCGCCTACCTGCTGCCCGAACTTGTCGGCGGGCAGCGGCTGCTGGACATCGGGTGCGGGCCGGGAACCCTGACCCTGGACCTGGCCGAGCGCGTGGCTCCGGAGGAGGTGCTCGCCATCGACCGCGTCGAGAGCGTGCTCGAGGTCGCGCGGGGGAACGCCGAAGGCCGGGGCGTATCGAACGTGCGGTTCTCGGTCGGTGATGCCTACGATCTGCGAGCGAGCGGACTGGATCTGGGTGATGGCACCTTCGACGTCGTACACATGCACCAAGTGCTTCAGCATCTCGGGGATCCGGTTGCGGCGATGCGCGAAGCACGCCGTGTGTTGTCGCCCGGCGGGATCTTCGCCGTCAGGGAAAGTCTCTATACCGCGAAGACCTGGACGCCCGACGATCCTGTGTTGGATCGCTGGCTCGAGATCTACCTCGAAGTTTCGCGGGAGAACAAGGGCGAGCCGGACGCCGGACGGTATCTGCTCTCCTGGGCCCTGCGAGCCCGCTTCACCGATGTGCGGGTGTCGACGTCGACGTGGACGTTCGCCGACGCGGAGTCCCGAGCCTGGTGGGGCGGTCTGTGGGCGGAGCGCGTGACGGAATCGGATCTCGCCCGCCAAGCGGTCGAGTACGGCATCACCGACACGTCGGAGCTGCGGCGGATCGCGGATGCATGGCGACGGTGGGCCGATGCGCCCGATGGCTTCTTCATGGTGCCGCTGGGTGAGATCCTGGCGCGCAGATGAGCGGAAGCGGGCCGAAACAGAGCGGTTCGGACCAGCCACTCCTCTATGGGGAACTCGCCGGCTGGTTCCACCTGCTGACGGCACCGGAAGACTACGGGGACGAGGCTGCGGTCTCCCTGGCCGCGATGCGCGAGGCTGCCGAGGGGCCGATCGAGACGATGCTGGAGTTGGGGTCCGGGGGCGGGAACAGCGCGTCACACCTCAAGGCGCACGTCCGCATGACGCTGACCGACCCGTCGGAGTCGATGCTCGCGCAGAGCAGGACGATCAACCCGGAGTGCGAACACATCGTGGGGGACATGCGAACGCTCCGGCTGGACCGTGCGTTCGATGCCGTGTTCGTGCACGACGCGGTGTCCTATCTGACGTCTGAGGACGATCTTGCTGCCGCGATCGTGACGGCGTTCGCGCATCTGCGGCCGGGCGGCGTGGCGCTGTTCATCCCCGACTTCGTCCGCGAACGCTACCGGGACCGGACCGGCTGGGGCGGACACGACGATCCGGCCGGTGACCGCGGCCTGCGGTACGTCGAGTGGATGTGGGACCCGGATCCGGCCGACGAGACCTACGTAGTGGACTTCGCCTATCTGCTCCGTGGGGGCGAACGTGTCGAGGCGGTGCACGATCGTCACGTCTGCGGGGCGTTCCGCAGAGCGAGCTGGCTCCGGCTGCTTGCCGAAGCGGGATTCCTGGCTCGCTCGTTCGTGCCGAACGCGGACGAGGACGTTGGGGCCGAGCACTTCTTGGCGACCCGGCCTGCCGATGGTGTGAGCGGGAACGCTTAGAGGAGCTCGCGTGCGACCTGGGCGACGTGCTCCGCGGTGAATCCGTACTCGGTCAGTACCGTCGCGCCCGGTGCCGACGCGCCGAACCGGTCCACGCTCACGATGGCTCCGCCGTCGCCCGTCCATCGTTCCCATCCGAGCGACGCCGCCGCCTCGACCGAGACGCGGGCGGTGACGTCCGGCGGCAACACCTCGTCGTGGTACTCGGGGTCCTGCGCCGCGAACAGCTCCCAGCAGGGCATCGAGACCACGCGGGCCCGAACGCCCTCCGCTGCGAGCATGTCGGCCGCGCCGAGGGCGACCGATACCTCGGAGCCGGTTCCGATGAGGACGAGGTCCGGCAGGGGCTTGTCCGGTCCCCGTTCGGCGAGTACGTAGGCCCCGCGCTCGAGCGAAGACGCTGCGGGGAACGGCGGCCGGGGAAGGATGGGTAGGTCCTGGCGGGTGACGATGATCGCGGAAGGTCCGTCCGTCCGCTCGAGGGCAACACGCCACGCGGCGACGGTCTCGTTCGCGTCGCCCGGGCGGATCACCGCCAGTCCGGGGATCGCCCGGAGCGAGGCGAGGTGCTCGATCGGTTGGTGCGTCGGTCCGTCCTCGCCGAGCCCGATCGAGTCGTGCGAGTACACGAAGATCGTCGGGATCTCCATCAGCGCGGCCAGGCGTACCGAGTTGCGCATGTAATCCGAGAAGATCAGGAACGTGCCGCCGTACGGCCGTAGTCCGCCGTGCAGCACCATGCCGTTCATCGTGGCGGCCATCGCATGTTCGCGGATCCCGTAGTGGATGTAGCGTCCCGGCTTGTGCCGGGCGAAGGCTTCGACCGTGCCGAGCGTGGTGCCGTTCGACGGCGTCAGGTCCGCCGAACCCCCCACGAGTTCCGGGACGGCGTTGGCTAGTACGGCGAGGGTCTGCTGCTGCGCCTTGCGGGTCGCCATCTTCTCGCCCTCGATCGTGGGGAGCCGCTCGTCGAGATCGGAAGGGAGCTCTCTGGCAAGGCGCCGATGCCACTCTGCTGCGGACGCGGGTTCCGCGGTTGCCCACTCCTCGAATCTGGCCTGCCACGCTTCCTGGAGCCCTGCGCCCCGCGAGACCGCGAGCTCCATATGGTCGGCGGCCTCCGTTGGTACGTGGAACGGATCCGACGGCCACCCGATCGAGGCTTTCCACGCCGCCGTCTCTTCGGGCCCGAGGGGCTCGCCGTGGGCGGAGGCAGTGTCCTGCTTGGTCGGCGCGCCGTACCCGATGTGGGTGCGGCAGATGATCAGCGATGGCTGCGCGGTCTCGGCTTTGGCTTCGTGGAACGCCCGGTCGATGGCTTCGAGGTCGTTGCCGTCGGCGACGCGGAGCACGTGCCATCCGTACGCCGCGAACCGTTCCGCCACCTGGTCCGTGTAGGCGAGTTCGGTCGGGCCGTCGATGGTGATGTGATTGTCGTCGTAGAGGAAGATGAGCTTGCCGATGCCGAGGTGGCCGGCCAGCGACGCAGCCTCGTGGGAGATCCCCTCCATGAGGTCACCGTCGGAGCAGAACCCGAACGTGTGATGGTCGACGATGGTGCGCTCGGGCGTGTTGAAGTCCGTCGCCATCAACTCTTCGGCCATCGACATGCCGACGGCGTTCGCGAACCCTTGGCCGAGCGGACCGGTCGTCGTCTCCACGCCGGGAGCGTGACCCAACTCGGGGTGTCCGGGCGTTCGCGATCCCCACTGGCGGAACCCTTGGAGGTCCTCGATCGTGAGGTCGTAGCCGGTCAGGTGGAGCATCGCGTACAGGAGTGCCGACGCGTGACCGCACGAGAGGACGAACCGGTCGCGATCGGGCCAATGCGGGTCCCTCGGGTTGAAGCGCAGATGGCGCGTCCACAGCACGTACGCGGCCGGCGCGAGCCCCATCGGGGTCCCGGGGTGGCCCGACTTCGCCTTCTCGACTGCGTCTACGGCGAGCGTTCGGATGGTGTTGATGCAGAGCTGGTCCAGCTCGGGAGACACGGAAGCCGGCCCCGCGTCAGGCCGGCTTCCATCTTCGTCCAAGGTCGTGTTCCCTAGGAGGCGGTGATGCCTGCGTACATGCCCGCTTCGTAGTGGCCGGGCAAGTTGCAGATCACGACGTACTTCCCGGCTTCGAGCGCAGCGGTGAGGTCCTTCGAGCTCCCGGCCGTGACGTCCTCGACCTCTCCGAGGTTCGCCTTGATGCTCGGGTCGCCTTCGTCCACGATACCGTCCTTCACCGGCAGGGCGTCCGGCGCTGCGTCGGTCTCGAGGATGACGAATTCATGCGTCGACGGGCCGTCGTTCGTGACGTTGAAGGTTGTCTCCCCGGCCACGAGGTCGCTGCTGTCCAGCGTGATGGAGAAGTCGGCTTCGGTCGCGGCCACCGGTGCGCTGTGGGGTTCCGCTTCACTCGGAGCCGGCGCGGCGCTGGTCTCGGCGGGTGCCGGCGCGGGCGCGGGCGTGGACCCGCCGCTGCAGGCGGCGAGCGTGATCATCGCTACAGCTCCGAGGGCGATCGGTGCGTTCCTGAGCATGGTCCCCCCTCTCCCTTGGCCCAGACTTGGGCCCATCCGTCCGCATCCTACAGAACGCCATCCATGCGGGCGCCTTCGGGCCCTAGGCCTCATCTCCTTAGCCACCTCGGAGCTGCGCCTGGCGGCGGTTCGACCAGAGGATCGCCGGCCCGAGCAGGGCGAAGAAGAGGATGAAACACGCCCAATAGACCCAAGCCGGGACGACGCCGGTCAGCCAGAGGGCGAGTGGGATGGCGATGAGTCCGACGATGGCTACCCAGGCGCCAACGGTGACCCGGATCACGAACCGGCGTTCTTCGGGGGTGGTCGTGGCGCGAAGGGATCTCACGCTCCCGTAGATCCCGCCCGCGATGCCGAACGTCGCTCCGATGAAGCCGCCGATGAGGCCCACCGTGCCCGGGTCCATGCCCGCTACGCTATCTCCCATGGTGTTGGAAGGGAATCCCGTGGCCCGGGCCGAACTCGCGGCTCGGCTCGGCCCGGTCGGCTGCTGGACGTTCCAGCTCGACGGTCTCCCGGCAAGCCGATCCCAGGAGCTGGTCTCCGAGCTGGAGGAGCTGGGCTACGGTGCGGTCTGGATCCCCGAGGGCTTCGGGAGCAAGGAGGCGTTCGCCCACGCGGGCCTGCTGCTGGCCGGGGCCCGATCGATCGTCGTCGCGACCGGCATCGCCAGCATCTGGGCCCGCGACCCGATGGCGATGTCCAACGGCTCTCGCGCCCTGGCCGAGGCCTACCCCGGACGGTTCCTGCTGGGGATCGGGGTCTCCCATCAGGTCCGTGCAGAGGGGCGCGGGCACGTCTGGGGCAAGCCCTATTCGAAGAAGAAGGCGTATCTGGACTCGATGGACCGAGCGCCGCATCCGGACATCACGCCGGAGTGTCCCCGCGTGCTGGCCGCGCTTGGGCCGAAGATGCTCGAGCTGGCCCGCGACCGCGCCTCCGGTGCGCATCCGTATTTCGTTCCGGTCGAGCACACCGCACGTGCGAGGGACACCCTCGGTCCCGATCGGTTCCTTGCCCCCGAACAACTGGCGGTACTCGAGAGCGATCCGTCGAAGGCCCGCGCGATCGGACGGGAGTTCATGAGTCACTACCTCACGCTCCCGAACTACGCGAACAACCTGAAGCGGTTCGGGTGGAGCGAAGAAGACATGACCCCGCCGTATCCGGATGTCTTCGTGGATGCGCTGGTGGCGTGGGGCGATGTCGAGGCGATCCGTCAGCGTGTCGGAGAACACCGGGAGGCCGGGGCTGATCACGTCGCGTTGCAGATCGTCCGTGAGGACGCCACCGTCTTCCCGATCGAGGAGCTCCGCGAACTCGCGCCCGCTCTCACGTAGCTAGCCGACGTCGCGGCCCTCCGGGACGCGGCCGCGGAGGCCGCGGATCATGACCTCGATCCCGAAATCGAAGTCCGCCTCCGTGCCGGGGGCGCAGATCTCCGGCACCAGTTGCTTGAGGTTGGGAAGTTCGTCGGGGATCACGGCGGTGACGGCATCCACGTCGATGTCGTCGCCGAGCGACATGATGCCGCGGGTCTCCATCATGACGTAGCCGATGATGAACCCCCCGAACATCCGGTATGCGGTGACGACCTCCTGGTCGGACAGGCCGATCGACCGCAGCGTCGCGAGCGCAGTGTCCAGAGGCAGGAGCGATTCCATCCGTGTCGACGGTTGCGTGTTCTCTGCGAGCAGCTGGATCACGTCGGGGTGGGCCAGGAGGGCCGCCCGGTAGGAGCGGGCGAGGAGCCGGATCTGCTGTTCCCAGTCGCCGACATCGCCGGGAGGCAGCGCGAAGTCGCCGAAGACGGCATCGATCATGGCGGTCACCAGGTCGTCCTTGTCCGCGACGTGGTTGTACAGGGACATCGCCTCGACGCCGAGTTCCCGTCCGATGCGTCGCATCGTGACCGCGCCGTACCCCTCCGCATCCATGACCTGGACGGCGGTTTCGGCGACCCGGTCACGGGTCAGCGGCTCGCGGGTCGTGGACTTCGGCGGTTGGCTCATCCGGGAACCTGCTTCCTCCACCGGGGGGGACTCCTCCGGATACTTACATCGTAAGGCACACCGGCGGACAAGAGCCGGTAAGGGCCGACAGGGCCGGCCCCGGCCGACCCGGCCTCGGGGACCGTCGCCGATTCCGCTACCATGGGCGTCCCGAAACGTGCCTAGAGGAGGAACGATGCACAGCGACCGCTTGCTGCTGGGTCCCGGACCGAGCAATCCCTACCCGGAGGTCTACGAAGCCTTCATGCGCCCGATGCTCGGACACCTGGACCCCGAGTTCCTCGGGCTCCTCGACGAGACCTGCGACATGCTCCGTACGGCATTCAAGACGGACAACGCGGTGACGTTCCCCGTATCGGCGACCGGTTCCGCGGGCATGGAAGCCTGCTTCGTCAACCTCGTGGAGCCCGGCGACAAGGTCATCATCGGGGTGAACGGTGTGTTCGGCGGCCGGATGTGCGAGGTGGCCGAGCGCTGTGGAGCTGAGGTGATCCGCATCGATTTCGACTGGGGAACGCCGGTCGACCCCCAGGCGCTACTCGACGCGCAGAGGGCGAACCCCGACGCGAAACTGGTCGGCGTCGTACACGCCGAGACGTCCGTCGGTGTGCGCAGCGACATCGAACCCCTGAAGGTGCTCCAGGACACCGACACGTTCCTGCTGATCGACTGCGTGACCTCGCTCGGTGGTCTGCCGCTCGAGATCGACGCCTGGGGGGTGGACGCGGCGTACTCCGGTACGCAGAAGTGCCTCGGCGTTCCCCCGGGTCTGTCGCCGGTGACGTTCAGCGCGCGCGCCGTCGAGTTCGCGACGAAGAAGCGGAAGAAGCCGGTGCAGTCGTGGTACCTGGACGTCGGCATGATCGGTGCCTATATCGGCAGCGACCGCAAGTACCACCACACCGCGCCCGTTTCGATGGTCTACGGGTTGCACGCGGGCTTGAAGGTGGTGCTGGACGAGGGCCTGGAGAACGTACAGCAGCGGCACGCTCGCGTCTCGGCGATGCTGGCGGAGAACCTCGCCCGCTTCGGCCTCAAGCCGTTCGCGCAGGAGGGCTACCGCCTGCCGCAGCTCACCAGCGTCTGGATCCCGGAGGGACTCGATGACGGGGGAACCCGCAAGAAGCTGCTGATGGACTACAACATCGAGGTCGGTGGCGGGCTCGGCGACGTCGCGGGCAAGATCTGGCGCATCGGGCTCATGGGGCACAACGCCCGTGAAGGCTCTGTCGCCGCGCTCCTGGGCGCCCTGGAGCAGGTCCTCGCGTAGGCGGAGGCCCGCTACAGGAAGTCGGACTCCACGGGCGCGATGTCGTAGCCGTGCCGCCGGATCTCGCGGACCAGATCCGGAAGTGCCGAGATGGTTGCGCGTGCGTCACCGCCGCCGTCATGCAGGAGCACGATCCCGCCCGGCCGGAGACGGTTGATCGCCGCGTTCACGATGTGGTGCGGTGTGATGCCCTCGATGAAGTCGCCCGTTCCGATCGACCACATCACCGTCCGCATCCCCGCCTGCTCCGCGATCTCGACGACCTGATCGTCATAGCTGCCGCCCGGCGGGCGGAAGAGGTAGGGGTGGACGCCGAGGTCCTCGAGGATCTTGATCGGGGCGGTGACCTGATGCTCGAGTTCGCCCGTCGGCAGGTCCTTGAACGGCGGCGTGATCGGGTGGCTCCAGGAGTGTGTGCCGACGGTGTGGCCGGCCTCGAGGATGTCGCGGACGAGGTTCGGGTAGCGCTGGGCGTAGATCCCGACGACGAAGAAGGTCGCTTCGACCTTCTCCTCCCTCAGGATCCGCAGGATCTGGGGGGTGCCGTCCGGATCGGGTCCGTCATCGAACGTGAGGGCGAGCGCTTTGGGATGTGAGCGTCCCTTGGTCACGTGGAACTTGGCCGAGACGACCTTGCCGGAGACTTCGCCGACCGCGGTGACCAAGACCCCGTCCTCCCCACCGAGGATGAACTGCGGGTTGTTTGGGCGCGTGGCCTTCGCCCGCTCCCGGATGACGTCCTCGCGGCGATCGCCGGCGTCTTCGGCGACGACGACGGCCCCGTCCGGAAGCGTTGCATCCGGCTCGGCGGGGGCTCCGTCGATGCGCAGGGTGGGAGGGACGGCATGCCGCTCGAGCAGATCCCCGTCCACGTCGAGAAGGCGTCCACGTCGGAGCGTGATGCCCGCGGTGGCGAGGGCATCCGCAACGGACGCGCCCCTGGCGAGCTGCACCTCGGAACCGTTGACGACCACGGTGATCTGGCTGCCTCCGCGCTGCGGCGGTGGGAGGCTCGGCTGCACGACCCTCGTGCATGCCGCCAGCGCGAGCGCAGCCGCGGAGACCAGCAGTTCTCTGCGGCTCGCCATCAGGGCGTGAGCGCGACGAAGTCGTAGCCGCGCTTGCGGATGCCTTCGATGATGTCCGGGAGCGCCTTGACCGTAGCGCTCCTGTCGCCGCCACCGTCGTGCATCAGGATGATGTCGCCGGCCCGGACCTGCGAAAGGACGCGCCGGACGAGGATCTTCGGGCTCACGCCGGGTTCATAGTCCAGGGTGTCGAGCGTCCAGATCACGGTGCGCATCCCGAGCTTGCGCGCCTCCTCGACCACCTTCGCGTCGAAGCTCCCGCCGGGCGGACGGAACACGAACGGCGCCGGCGTGCCGATCTTCGTCAGCGCCGCGTTCGTGTGGTTGAGCTGGTTCGCCAGCGGCTTGTCGTCGAGGGACGCGAAGCCGGGGCTCAAGGGGTGGCTCCACGAGTGATTCCCGACCGTGTGCCCCTGCCCGATCTCCTTCTCGATCAGGTTCGGGAACTTCTCGGCCTCGTACCCGACGACGAAGAACGTCGCAGCGACGTTGTACCGCTTCAGGATGGCGAGGATCTTCGTGGTGTAGTTGCGGTTCGGACCGTCGTCGAACGTGAGCGCGACGGCACGTGGGATATCCCCGCGACCCGCCGGATCGAAGACGACCGACTCGGTCAGCCCGGACACCTCCCCGACGGTCGTCACCGTTTCGCCCGGCGCGGTCCCGAGGAAGTACTGAGGGTTGTGCGGCTGCGTGCCGTCGATCCGCTCACGTACGACACGCGTCCCCTCGGTGTGATCGTTGCCGCTCTCGGCCGTAACGACGTCGCCGGCGTGTAGGAGCGTCGTGCGGCTCGCGCGCTTGTCGTTCACGAAGAAGCGGGCGGGGAACCGGCCCGTCTCGAGGACGCCCCCCTCGACGTCGAGTAACCGTCCGTCGCGGACCGCGATGCCGAGCTGCTTGAGAGCCGTGCCGAGCGTGACGTTCGTCGGCACGGTCGCGTCTTCGCCGTTGATGGTGACCGCCATCGTCAGCGGTGACGGAGCGACCGAGGGCGTAGGCGGAGGCGAACCGGTGCACGCCGTCATGGCACTCAGGAACAGCACCGGCAGCGTGCCGATGCGATGCAACCACGATGTCGCTCGTTTCCCCGTGTCGGCCATGGGGGACCTGATGCTACGCCGACCGGACCTGTCGTGCCACGGGAAACGCGGCGACGCTACTCGGTCCGGGCGCTCTCGTCGATCCGCCGCCGGGCGGCCTGTAGGAGGGCGCGTTCGAACGATTGGCGGACCAGGGCGGAGGCGGCGGGGAGGAGCCGGTCGAACGCTTGCATCACGTGGTCGCGAGCCTGTTCCGGGTCCTCCTCGTCGCGTGCCGGTCGCCGGATGAACTCATCGAAGATCGAGACCGCCTCCTCGGCAACCGCGTCCATCGCCGAGTTGTGGCGCCGGCCGAGCTCCAGCAGCCGGGACAGCGGAACGCCAGCCTCGAGCAAGGTCAGGCCTGCCCGAACGGCCGCCACGTCGTTCGGGCCGAACGGGCGCTCGGCCTCGGGATCCTCCGGGACGAGGAGCCCCTCGCCGATGAGGGATTCGAGCAGCGGCATCGCAACACCGGTCGCATCGGCTAGCTCCTGAAGCGTCATCCCTCCGCGCGCACCGGTCTCCGCCACGGCCGTCACCAAGGCCGCGTCCGCCGGGTGGATCGAACCGGAGAGGAGCCGGCCGATCGTCGCCAGCGACAGGCCCTGGTCCTTCAGCTCCCGGATGCGTTGCAACCGCTCAGCGTGGGCGTCCGAGTAGTACGCGACCCGGCCCTCGCGGGCTGGAGCGGCCAGCAGCCCACGGTGCTGGTAGTAGCGGATGGTGTCGACGCTGGTGCCCGCCTGCTCGGCAAGTTCCTCGACCCGATAGCGGCCGGCTGCCATCAGTCCCCCTCGTCCGCCGAAGAGGCGAGCCGCTTCAGGGTCACTCGGTCGATCTTCGCGGGACCGGTCCGGGGCAGTTCGTCATGGATCACGATGATCCGCCGCGGAACCTTGTGCGGCTCGAGGCGCTCCTTGAGATAGGCGCGCAGATCGTCGCCGTCGGGGAGGGAGCCTTCGGTCGGCGTGACGACAGCGACGACCTGCTCTCCCCACTCGGGGTCGGCAACCCCGATGACCGCCGCCTCGCGGACGTCGGCATGCTCGACGAGCGCCGCCTCGACCTCCGACGGCACGACCTTCTCTCCGCCCGAGAGGATGACGTCGTCCGCGCGTCCGATGACGGACAGGTACGAGTCGGCGTCGACGGCCCCGATGTCCCCGGTGGCCAGCCAGCCGCGCTCGTCCGTGATCGGTCCCTCGAGGGAGGCGCGGGCGACGGAGAGGCCTGCCACCCAGATGGGCCCGGGGGTGCCCGGCGCCTCGAACGACTCCGGCGTCTCCCCGATCCGCACGAGCGTCCCCGGGAGCGAACGTCCGTAGGTTCCGCGGTGAGCCTTGACCTCCCACGGGGGCAGGGTCGTTACCTGCGACGCGGCCTCGGTGAGTCCATAGGTGGGCGCGACCGGGATGTCGCGCGCCAGGGCCTCGTCGAGGAGCGGCTCGGGACACGGCGCCCCACCGAGCAGGACGACGCGCAGGGTCGGCGCGCCCTTCCATCCGTCATCCAGCATCCGGTGGAGCATCGTGGGCACCAGCGAGACGACGGTCGCTTCGTTCCGATCGATGGCCGTGGAGACGGTGGCCGCATCGAAGTTCGGAACCGTGATGACGGGGAACCCGATGAGCCCGGAACGGATGAAGACGGAGAGCCCGCCGACGTGATGGAACGGCAGGCACGCGAGCCACCGGTCTTCGGCCGTCAGGTGCAGGACGTCGGCAGATGCGTGCGCACCGGCCTCCAGATTCGCACGGGTCAGGATCGTTCCCTTCGGCTTCCCGGTGCTTCCCGACGTGAAGACGATCGCTTGTGCTTCGTGCCCCGCGACCGGCCGGGTGACGAACCCGCCGTCCGGGTCGGCCTTACCGAGCCGGCCGAGCGTCAGCACGTGGTCCGCGTGAGCCCGGCCGACGAGCGCGTCGTGCTCCGCCCCGGGCGCCTGCGGCGCGAGGGGGATCATGATGGCTCCCAGCCGGGAGAGGGCGAACAGGACGGCGACCGAATCCGGGTTCGTGCCGAGTGGGATCGCGACGCGCTGCCCCGGACGCACCCCCGAGGCCGCGAGCCGGGACGCCGTGTCGGCTGTGCGGGCGTCGAGATCGGTCCAGGTCAGCGTGAGGGAACCGGCCGCCAGCGCAGGCGCAGCCGGGCGTCGTGACGCCTGGTACGCGGCGAGATCGGGCTGGGTCACCGGACCTCCGGGTAGGCCATAATGTTATGAGTAGTCACTCATACGATTCTAGTGAGCTTCCGGGAGGTTTACCGAGGATGGTCGAGGCCCTTTCCGTCGCTGATCAGACGGGCAGCCGCACGATCCGTCCCGCTCTGGCGTGGCGGGCCGACGGCGGATACGGCGATGTCCGCTACGAGACCGCAGAGGGGATCGCCAAGATCACGATCGTCCGGCCCGATGTCCGGAACGCCTTCCGACCGCAGACGCTCTTCGAACTTGCGGACGCGTTCGAGCGGGCGCGCAACGATGCCGAGATCGGCGTCGTCGTCCTGTGCGGGGAGGGTCCGCTGGCGTTCTGCTCGGGCGGAGACCAACGCGTTCGCGCGGAGTCCGGCTACGCCGACGATGAAGGCGTCCCTCGGCTGAACGTTCTCGACCTTCAAGTGCAGATCCGACGGCTACCGAAACCGGTCATCGCGATGGTGGCGGGGTACGCGGTGGGCGGCGGTCATGTCCTGCACGTCGTCTGCGACCTGTCGATCGCAGCCGACAACGCGCGGTTCGGCCAGACCGGCCCGCGCGTCGGGTCCTTCGACGGCGGGTTCGGTGTGGGGCTGCTGTCGCGGCAGGTAGGACTGAAGCGCGCGAAGGAGATCTGGTTCTTGTGTCGTCAATACGACGCGGCGCGGGCGTTGGAGTGGGGACTGGTGAACGCGGTGGTCCCGCTCGAGGAGTTGGAAGAGGAAACCGTCCGGTGGTGCCGCGAGATGTTGGCGATGTCGCCGCTCGCGCTTCGGATGCTGAAAGCATCGTTCAACGCGGATATCGACGGGCTGACCGGGGTGCAGCAGCTCGCGGGCGATGCGACGCTCCTCTATTACATGAGCGAGGAGGCGCAGGAAGGCCGCAACGCCTACCTCGAGAAGCGCGACCCCGATTTCGGGAAGTTCCCGAGACTCCCCTGAGATGGCCGCCTGAGATGAACGCGACGGCGCCGGCCCCCGCCAAGCCGCTTCCCCGTCCCGGCTCCGTCGGCGCGTGGGCTCTTGCGGCGCGCCCGAAGACGTTGGTTGCCGGATCGGCCCCGGTGTTGGTCGGCTCCTCGATCGCGTTCGCGGCGGGTTCCTTCAGGCCGCTTCTCGCGCTGGGCGCCCTTGTGGTTGGGGTCTCGATCCAGATCGGCACGAACTTCGTGAACGACGCGGCGGATCATGCGCGCGGCGCCGACACGGCGGACCGCCTCGGGCCGCCACGCGCCGTTGCCTCCGGGCTGCTGCCGTCACGTGTCGTGTGGTCGGCGGCGCTCGATTGTTTCGTTCTGGCCGGCGGGGTCGGCGTGTGGCTGGCGTCCGTATCGAGCTGGTGGCTCCTGATCCCGGGTGGGATCGCGATCCTCGCGGGGATCGCCTACACCGCGGGTCCGAAACCGTTGGCCTATCTGGGCCTCGGCGAGATCTTCGTGTTCGCCTTCTTCGGTTTGTTCGCGACGGCCGGAACGGTGTTCGTTCAGGTCGCCGGGACGACGGTAGATCCCCTGATCTCCATCTTCGCGATCACGGTGGGCTGCTCGATGGGGTTCCTTGCCGTGGTGATCCTGGAGGTCAACAACATCCGCGATGCACCGACGGACCGCGAGGCGGGGAAGGTGACGCTTGCCGTGCGCATCGGCGACCGCCGGGCTCGGATACTGCTCGCCGCCTTCCTCATCGGCGCGTACGTGTTCGTGATCCTGCCCCTCATGCCGGTCCTCGTCATCTCGATCCCCTGGCTGTTGGCGCCGATGCTCACCATCCCGTTGGCACTCTCGGCACACCGCACCCTGGCGCGAGGCGACTCCGGCCGGCCGCTCAACCTCGTCCTCGCGAAGGTTGCGCTCCTGCAGGCCGTGTTCGCGCTCCTGACCGCCGCGGGGTTCGTGGTCCTCGGGGTGATCATCCGGTGAGTGCCGCAGACACCCAGTACCGGGCGGTGCGGGGGTTCGTTGCCGCGCTCACCGAGGCTGGTGTCAGGATCGTCGCGCTCGGGGCAGGCTCCCGGTCCACGCCGCTGGCGCTGGCGTTCGCCGACGACGGCCGGTTCCGGATCTTCAGTCACGTCGACGAACGCTCGGCCGGGTTCTTCGCGCTCGGAGCCGCGCGCGTATCGGGCAAGCCGGCGGTCGTGGTCACGACCTCCGGCACAGCGGTCGCGAACCTGGCTCCCGCATGTGTCGAGGCCGAGGTCGCCGGTGTTCCTCTCATCTGTGTCACCGCCGACCGTCCACGCGAGCTCCACGACGTCGGTGCCACACAAACCGTCGAGCAGATCGGGCTGCTTCGGTCCCTGTGGACGACCGACCTGCCGGCCTGGGATGCGGGATCAGTGCGCGCCGTGACGCACGCGGGTTCCCAAGCGGTCGCGGTCGCGTCCGGCCCGCCGCCGGGTCCCATTCACGTGAATCTGCGGTTCCGTGAGCCGCTGACCCCTTCATCGGAAGCGCGGAGCGAGGCACCCGACGACCAGACGGGCGTCCGGCGCAGCCGGGGACGCCTCGCGCCCGCCGATGACGCCGTCGCTCGCGTCGCCGGTCATCTGGACGGTCACGCGCGGGGATTGATCCACATCGGGCACCTCGAAGGTGCGCACCCCGGCCTCGCGCAGGCGGTTTCCAAGTTGGCTCGAGCCACCGGATACCCGGTGATCGTGGAGGCGACGTCTCGCCTGCGTGGCACCATCGACGCGGTCTCAGCCGTCGATGCGTCCGAAGCATTGATCCGGGACGAGGCGTTCGCAGGGTCTCACCGGCCGGAGGTGATCCTGCGGATCGGTCGCGCGCCGCTGACCCGGGCGATGAGCGAGTGGTTCGCGGGGCTCGATGCCGAGAAGGTGGTGATCTCGCCGCACGGTCTGTGGCCCGATCCGGGGCGCGATGCCGACGCGGTCCTGGCGGGCGATCCTCTCCTCGTCTGTGAAGCGCTGGTCGCGGCGGTCTCCGGCAAGGGTGGCAATCCCGAGTGGCAAGCCGGGTGGCGCGCCGCGTCGGCTGCTGCACGCGAGGCGATCGATGCCTTCCTCGACGCCTCCGACGTGATGTTCGAGGGGACCGCGGCCCGCGCGGTCGCGCGCGCGCTTCCGTCGGGAGGACTGTGCTACGTCGCGACCAGCCTGCCGATCCGCGCGCTCGACGCGTTCACGCAAGCCGAAGCGCGCCTGGATGCGTTCGCGAATCGGGGGGCGAGCGGCATCGACGGGACGGTCTCAGCGGCGCTGGGAGCGGCGGCGGCATCGGGCCGACCGACCGTGTGCCTGACGGGCGACCTGGCGTTCCTGCACGACGTGGGGGCGATGCTGACGATCGCCCGGCATCGCGTTCCACTGGTGATCGTGGTGATCGACAACGGCGGCGGCGGCATCTTCGAGTTCCTCCCCCAATCGGCCGCGATCGACCGCGACCAGTTCGAGGATCTGTTCGTCACCTCGCATCGGCTCGACCTCATGCGCGCGGCCGAGATGTTCGACACGGGGTTCGCCGCAGCCCGCGACGCCGCGTCGTTGGAGCGGGCGCTCGAGTGGGCGTTCACCTCCGGTACGCCGCAGCTCGTCCGGGTACAGGTGAACCGCGAGGCGAGTGTCCGTGCGCACCGGCAGGCGCTGGAAGCGGCCTGGGACGCGGTCAGCCGAGTGCAGCCGCAGCCGCCCGGAGCTTGAGGGCGATCTCCCCGCGTTCCCCGTCGGGTTCGGATCCGTTCACGATGCCGGCGCCGGCGTACAGGTCGGTTCCGTCCGCGTGGAAGAGTGCGCCCCGGAGCGCGAGTGCGAACTCGCCGTCACCGTCGGGTGTGACGATCCCGACCGGGCCCGCGTACCAGCCACGGTCGAAGCCCTCTGCACTCCGAAGGAACGAGAGAGCCTCGGGCTGCGGGATCCCCGCGACGGCGGGAGTGGGGTGGACCGCGGCTACGAGTTCAAGGATGTGACGCGGTTGGGTCAAACGGCCGGTGACCTCGCTGGAGAGGTGCTGTACCGGACCGGCAGCGGTGATACGCGGCGCGCCGGCTTCGAGCTCGTCGCAGAGCGGCCGAAGGGAGTCGACGACGGCCTCGACGACCAATCCTTGCTCGATGCGCTCCTTCTCGGATCCCAGGCCGGTCGTCGCCTCGCGGGCGATGGTTCCCGCGGCCGGTGCCGACCGGACGGAGGAACCGCGGCGTTCGATCAACAGCTCCGGACTTGCGCCGATGAACGTGGCTTCACCGAAGGAGATGCCGTATCCGAAGCACTCGGGATAGCTGAGCGCGAGGCGAACCGCCGTGTCCCACGCATCGCCGCCCGCCGGCAACCGTAGCCTCCGAGCTAAGACGACCTTCGTCAGCTCGCTCGCGCCGATCCGCGTGAGCGCGTCCGCGACGGCCGACGTCCATGCGTCATCGTCCGGTGTGAAGTCGCCGGCAGGTTCGATCCCGGCGGCCTGCGGAACGATCCCCGCGGAAGGCAGCGTGTGCGCGGCGTAGGTGAGCGACGACGCGAGGTACTCGGTCGCGGCTTCGGCTTCCCCGGCCAGGACCGGCGTCGCGGCGACGAGCCACGAGCCGTCATCATCGAGGATGGCGCAGACTTCCGGGACCCACGCGGTAGCCGTCGGGAAACCGGCCCAGGCTCCCGTCGGTTCGGCATCTGCGAAGGCGCAGCCGGCGAACGCCAGCGGCTCCCGCCCGATGATCACCGCGTCCGCGAACCAACGCGAGAGCCGGTCCGCGAGTTCGACCACCCGGGCGGGCCCGTCAGTGTGGAGGCTGAACGCAACGTCGGTCCCGGCGGCCACCAAGCCCGGACGCGACCACCATCCGGCCATCGCGGGAGACGCTCCACGGATCAAGGACAGGGGGTCGGCTGCCTGGACGGGGATCCCGACGGAGGCCAGCACCGGGCGGCCGGACTCCCGGGCGCGCTGGGCGGCCGCTTCGGCGGCCGGACCGACGATGTCTTCGATGGGGATCTGGGGAGCGGTGCTCGTCATGCTGTTCACTCGACCATTCTAGCGGTGACTCACACGGTTCGAGCGGCCGCTCGCGGCGTTCAGGTCCCGCTCTCAGGTCGGATCGTCGGGCGGGGGGAGTTCGTGGGGATCGCGGCGAACCCATCCCTCGACGTCGTACGTGGGGCCGCCGGTCTCGGCGCCGGGGCCCGAAGCCGCCCGACGTTGTGCGTCGCGGACCCAGGCCTTGAAGGAGAACCACCCGATCGCAGCGACGATCGCGATGGCCAGAAGGATCGCGAGGACGAGGACCAGCGTGAGCTTGATGACGAGCCCGAGGACCCCGAGCCCCGCCAGGAGCAGCACTACGACGAGCAGGAACCAACCCATGGACCCAATGGTACGAGGGCCGACGGTTATTGCAGTTCGCGGGGGAGGGTTCGGTCCCAGGAACGGGAGAGCTTCACCTCGTCGTTCTCGCGCACCTCGAGTTCCAGATGCAGGGTGTACGTCTCGGCGTCGCTGACCATCGTGAGTTTGGAGGCGTTGGTTACCGTGACCTCTGGCCAGGTGATGGACATGGAGTACGTCGCGTCCAGCCGCGAGGCCCCGGGGTCGGTGGTCGAGACCCGAAGCGTTCCTCGGCTGTGGTCGACCATCTGCAGGGGGTCACCTGATGTCGGCTCGATGTAGCCGTAGTCGACCGTGATGCGTCGTTCGCGGGCGAGGACATCATGTTCCAGTTGCCACACGACCGGGTTCGAGGGCCCGTGAGAGTCCATCGCGCCTCCCTTCGAGTCGCTGCCCTGCGCGGGGTGGAAGGAGGGAGGCTCGCCCAACCGGCCCCCTTCCAAGACCGGCAGCGACAGGGAAGACTCGTCGCGTTCGATGGTGAGCGTGCCGGGGAGCGGCGGCGACCAACTCGACGGCCAGTCGGACGTGGCGATCGAGAGCCGGATCGTGTGACCGGGCTCGAAGATCCACGATGTCGCGTCCAACTCGATCGGCACGGTGTACGCCTCGCCGGGCTCAAGCGGTTTCGGGTCGGCATGCGAGTCACGGTGGGTGAGGTTCAACAGTCCCCGGGACACGAGCATCGACGTTCCGTCCGGTGCGACGTCACAGACCTTCGCGGACAGGTACGTCACCGGCACCGACGACCGGACGGTCGCCTGGAGCTTCGGGTGGCCGAGGATCCCGAACTCTTCTTCGACCGGCCACTCGTAGGTCAAGGAGAGTGCGTCGTCGAGCCGCTGGTCCATCGGCGTTCCCCACGGCATCGTGGCGGCGCACCAGATCGAACCGTAGAACCCGACGTCGCCGCGGATCGGGAACTCGTCCGAGCCCGCGCCGAGCGACAGTTCGCGTTCCGCCGTCCGTGCCGGAGGCCACACCGGCTCGCCCCACCATTCGCCGTTGTGGATCGCGAGGTCCGGTTCCGGGGTCGTCGCCCGGCGCATGAACGCGCGGACCTTCGGCCAGCTCGCCGCGGGTGAGGATTCGTCCTCCTTGAGCCAGCGGTCCCACCACGCGATCATCTCCGGAACATGGTCGATGTGCGGCCCGGGGATCGAGGTGTTCGGGTCCATGTGGCTCCACGGTCCGGCAAGCACGTGTGACGGGACCTCGAGGTTCTCGATCGTCCGGAACGCCATGTTGTGGTACCCGTCGGCCCAGCCGGCGATCACCATGACGGGGCAAGCGATCGAGGAGTAGTCGGTCTTGAGCGAGCCCTGGAGCCAGTAGTCGGACTCGCTCTGTTCCTCGCGCCACTTGATGACCCACGGCACGATCCCGTCCAAGCGCCGCTGCCACTCGTCGCGCCAGCCCTCGCCGTACACGTGGGGGGCCGGCGGCAGCGCGTTCAGCGCCACCATGTAGTGCGGGTAGTCGACGAGGTCGATCCCGCGATTCACGCCGCCGCCGTAGTGCACGTCGTCGGTGTAGCGTGAGTCGGTCGCGAAGATCGAGATGATCGCCTTCAGCGCCGGCGGCCGGCGCATCGCGACCTGGAGCGAGTTGAACCCGGAGTAGCTGGTCCCGAACATCCCGACGGCGCCGTTGGACCAGTCCTGCGACGCGAGCCACTCGATGACCTCGCACAGATCCTGTTGTTCGAGGGGGAGGTACTCGTCCTCGGCGATGCCCTCGGACGAGCCGGTCCCGCGAACGTCGACCCGGCAGACGACGTACCCACCCTCATCCCGGAGGCGCCGGTATTCGGCCTCGTAGTAGTTGGTGATGTCGTCCTTGCGGTACGGGAGCGCCTCAAGGACCGCGGGGAACGGGCCGTCCCCGTCGGGGAGGTACAGCTTGGCGGAGAGGCGGATGCCGTCGGAGACGGGGATGAAGACCAGCTGTTCGGTGGGCACGGCGCAGGAATCCTAATCGCCCGCCGCCGGTGGCTGCCATCGCCGGTCTGACCGATGGTCAGCGCCGGGTGGGGGAAGCCGGA
Source organism: Actinomycetota bacterium (assembly GCA_040880465.1). Taxonomy (GTDB): domain Bacteria; phylum Actinomycetota; class UBA4738; order UBA4738; family JBBDHU01; genus JBBDIK01. The sequence continues at coordinate 62,207 of JBBDIK010000005.1, forward strand.
TGGACGGGTCGGGTCGGCCCGTGCCTAGGAACGCTTGCGGGGCAGGTCAAGGAACGGCAGCGGGACCACCTCGGCGCTCACCTTCCCGCGCTGCCCCTCGACCGTCCACTCGATCTGCATCGTCGAGCCGACCCGCTCGTGCTCCTTGTCGACCGTGGCAAGCGCGACCATCTTCTTGGCGGTCGGCGACCAGGTCGTCGACGTCGCGTACCCGATCTGACGGCCACCCTTGTACAGCGGGATCTGATCGCGGACGACCATCGGCGAAACTTCGGGCGCCAGTCCGTGTTCGGCGAACGCCGCCTCGATGCCGAGCCAGTCGATCTGGATGCCGACCAGTCGCCGCGCCGGTCCGCCGGCCGCTTGTTCGGTTCGGAGCGCGGCTTTGCCGACGAAGTCATCCTTCGTGAAGTCGACGAAGGAGCCCAGCCCGATCTCGAACGGGGAGTACTCCTGTTCCGCGTTGTGCGCGTGCGCGGCGCTGGTGTACTCGACCTCGATCAGGATCAGTCCGGCTTCGACGCGGGTGACGTCGAGTGCGCGGATGCCGACCGGCCGGATCGCGTAGTCGATCCCCGTCTCGAAGAGCGCATCCCACACGGCCAGGGCGCCATCGGCGGGGATCCACAGTTCGTAGCCGAGGTCGCCGGTGTAGCCGGTCCGCGTGACGTCGAGGTCAACGCCGGCGATGGTGGCCGGCCGCTGACCGAAGTACGTGACGTCGCTCCAGTCCTGGCCGGTGACGGTCTCGAGTAGGTCACGGGACTTGGGTCCTTGGAGGGCAAGCGCCCCAACGCTCTCGGAGACGTCCTCGATCGTGAAGTCCAGGCCGGCGCCGCAGAGCGTGAACCACCGGTAGCAGGGGTCGGCCGAGGTGACGCGGAAGGTGTTCTCGCCGATCCGCGCGATCGTTCCGTCATCCATCACCTTGCCGCGTTCGTTGCACCACGGCGAGTAGTAGACGCGTCCGACGGCCAGGCGGGTCACGTCGCGGGTCAGGACCCGGTTCAGGAGAGCCTCGGCGTCGGGGCCCGAGACGATGTACTTGAACAAGGGACTCGCGTCGATGACGCCGACCGCTTCGCGGAGCGCGTTGTACTCGATGTCGTGGAAGTCGGCGTAGACGGCGGCGGAGAAGTAGCCGGCCCACTCGCCCCAGGCCAACTTCGAGTTCAGCTCGCTCTCTCGCGGAAAGAACGCGGTTCCGACGCTCATTTCGCCTCCTTCATCCGGTTTCCGGTGGGGTAGAGTATGCGATATTCGGCGGATGGCTGCCATCCCCGAAGAAAGTGGGGATTGACTTTAGGTCAGTCGGGGGATGGTCACCCACCGTTCGGCCCGTCTACCATGGCCGACGTCCCGGACTCGGGTCATGGTGAGCAGGCGGAACTGACCGGCGGTCACGGTTCAGACGGTGAAAGGGGAACCACGGTGGCGCAGCGATACGACGCGGTGATCATCGGAGGAGGTCACAACGGCCTCATCTCGGCGGCCTATCTGGCTCGGGCCGGACGCAAGGTCCTGGTCCTCGAGAAGCGACACCTCCTCGGCGGCGCGGCCGTGACCGAGGAGATCGTTCCCGGCTACCGCTTCAGCGTCTTCTCCTACGTCGTCTCGCTGTTGCGTCCTGAAGTGATCCGCGACCTGGAGCTGCCGAAGCACGGCCTCGAGATCCTGCCGCTCGACGGAACCATCACCCCGCTCGAGAACGACTCCGTCTGGCGGGTCAACGATCACGGCAAGACGGTGCGCGAACTCCGTCGCTGGTCGCTGAACGACGCCGAGGCCTACGAGGAGTACGGTCAGCTCATGGCCGAGATGGCCCGGTTCATCAAGCCGATCCTCTCGGCGGTCCCGATCGATCAGGGCAAGATGGGTCCGTTCGACCTGGCGAGTCAATGGAAGGACTTCCTGGCGCTCGGCGGTCTGCTGAAGGACTTCCAAGCGTTGCCGCGCAAGCTTCAGTCCACGTTCGTCCAGCTCATGACGATGAGCGCGGTCGACTTCCTGGATCAGTGGTTCGAGACCGACCCCTTGAAGGCGACCATGTCGGCCTCCGGCATCATCGGGACGTTCCAGGGGCCGCGGTCCCCCGGGACGGCCTACGTCCTGCTGCACCACTACATGGGAGAGATCGACGGGGCGTTCCGCGCGTGGGGGATCCCCAAGGGCGGGACGGGCGGCATCTCCAACGCCATCGGCAGCGCTGCGCGTGCGCTCGGCGCCGAGATCCGCACCGAGGCCGCCGTAGCGCGGATCGACGTCAAGGGCGGCCGGGCGACGGGCGTGACGCTCGAGTCGGGCGAGGAGATCCAGGCGGACGTCGTGATGTCGAGCGTCGACTCGAACCTGACGTACGTGAAGCTGATCGAGCCCGGGAACCTGGACGACTCCTTCATCGACGAGGTCAAGCGCTACAAGTACCGCGGGTCCTCCGGCAAGGTGAACCTGGCGCTCAGCGGGTTGCCGGAACTCGCCTGCAAACCGGGCCGGGGCGAGTGGCTCCGGGGAGCCGTCAGCTTCAGTCCCTCGGTCGACTACATGGAACGCGCCTACGATGACGCGAAGTACGGCCGCTACAGCCGGCGTCCCTACATCGACGCCATCTTCCCGACCCTCGTCGACCCGTCGATGGCGCCTCCCGGCGGTCACACGATGAGCTGCTTCGTGCAGTACGCGCCCTACCATCTGGCCGACGGGCAAGAGTGGACCGACGAGAACCGCGAACGCTTCGGTGAGAACGTGATCGACACGTTGGAGGAGCGGTTCCCGGACATCCGGTCCAAGATCGTCGGCAAGATGTTCATCACGCCGAAAGACATCGAGACGACGACCGGCCTGACGGAAGGGAACATCTTCCAGGGCGAACTCTCCCTGGAACAGCTGTTCTTCAACCGGCCGGTTCCCGGGTACGCCCGCTACCAGACACCCATCAAGGACCTCTGGATCTGCGGGTCGGCGACGCATCCCGGTGGCGGCATCATGGGCGCGAACGGACGACTCGCGGCGTTGCAGGTACTCAAGTCCCAACGTGGTGGCAAGAAGAGGCAGGTGGCCTAGATGGGGACCTACGACGCAGTCATCATCGGCGGCGGCCACAACGGGCTGGTCACGGCGGCGTACCTCGCGAAGGCGGGACGGAAGGTCCTGGTCCTCGAGAGGCGCGACGAGACCGGCGGCATCCTGGCGAACGTGCAGCTCGGGGGCGGCGTGCAGGCGCCCGGCATCGTACACACGGTCGGGCGGCTCCGCGACTCGGTCATCAGCGACCTCGGCCTCGCGGCGCACGGACTGCAACTGATCCGCCCGAAGGTCCGCGTGTACGCCCCGCAGCCCGACGGCAGTGCGCGCACGTTCTGGGGCGATGCCGGCAAGACCGCGGAGGAGCTCAAGCGGTACTCACCCGAAGACGCGACGTCCTACCCCGCCTACGACCAGAAGGTGAAGACGCTCGCCAGTTTCCTCGCGTACCTGAACGCGACCACGCCGCCCGATATCGACAACAAGAGTGCGAAGGACGCGATGCAGCTCTTGAAGGTCGGCAAGGCGTACAAGGGGTTGGGGCCTGAGGCCGCGCGCGAGCTGACGCGCGCCATCCCGATGGCCGTGGCCGACTTCGTCAAAGACGAGTTCTCATCCGAGGCGCTCCGGGGTGCGATGGCCACGCGCGGTGTGCTCTACACCGGGATGGGGGTCTGGTCCGCCGGGACGGCGTTCGTGCTGCTCAACGATTCCGCCGGCAACGACGGCGGAGCGGCTGGGCAGACCGTGTTCGCCAAGGGCGGTCCGAAGTCGGTGGCCGATGCGCTGACCTCCGCAGCCGCGGCGTTCGGCGCCGAGATCCGCACCGGAGCTGAGGTCATGCAGATCACGACGACCAACGGGAACGCGACCGGGGTCGTGCTGGCGTCCGGCGATGAGATCGGGGCCCGTGCCGTGGTGACGGCCGCCAGTCCGAAGCACACGCTGCTCGACCTGGTAGACCCGATGGCGATCGGGCCGCGCCTGCGTTGGGAGGCTGGCAACATCCGCACCCCGGGCAACACCGCGAAGGTCAACCTGGCGCTCTCCGGGATGCCGGCGTTCGCGGGGAACCCGGAGCAGGAACGGCTCGAAGGCCGCATCGTGATCGCCCCGGGGATCGATTACGTGGAGAAGGCCTTCGACTCATGGAAGTACGGGGCGATCGCCGAGGAACCGCTGATCGAGGCCACGATCCCGACGCTCACCGATCCGTCGTTGGCGCCGGACGGCACCCATGTGATGTCGATGGTGGTCCAGTCGGCGCCGCGGAACCTGCGCGACGGCGACTGGGATGCCGAACGCGACCGGCTCGCGGACATCGCCGTCAAGACGATGGAACAGTACGCGCCGGGGCTCGGGGATCTGATCACGGCGCGTCAGGTGCTGACGCCGGTCGACCTGGAGCGGGACTACTCGCTGCCGGGCGGGCACATCTACCACGCCGAGCACGGACTCGACTCCTTCTTCCTGTGGCGTCCGTTGTTCGGCCACGGCCGGTACCGGTTCGGTCTGCCGGGCCTGTACCTCGCGGGGTCGGGCGCGCATCCGGGTGGCGGCATCACCGGTGCTCCCGGAGCGAACGCCGCCCGCGAGATCCTCTCGGACCTCAAGTAGCGCTGCCGTTCCAACTGGTTCCTATCGGGCCGAGGCAGCGAGCCTGCGAGGGTGAGAACATATGGAGCCTTCCCCCGAGGCTCGCGTCACGCAGGAGCAGGATGACCGAAAGCAGCTATCAGCGATACGAGATCGAGGCCGAATCGGCGCCTGACATCGTCAAGGTCCCGCCGCGGTTCCGCGTCAAGACCCGCAAGCACAAGCTCATCGCGCTGGCCCTCAAGGAGCTGGTCGAGTTCAAGGGCAACGCGAAGGTCGCGATGTCCCGGCCGTGCATGTACGGGGTCTTCGGCCGGGTGGTCGGCGGCCTCGCGCCCATCGAGGAGAAGTGCGTCGGGTGCCTGCGCTGCACGGTCGAATACCCGGACGTCGTGCAGATCTACCGGAACCCCGATCGCGCACAGCTGGGGGATTCGTACCTGCGTCCGGAGTTCGTCGACACCATCCTGTACGAGGCCGAGAGCGGACGGGTCCCGGTCAAGGGCCAGGGCTACCGGGGGGCGTTCGGCGGCGAGGGCTTCGACGGCATGTGGCTGGACATGTCCGAGATCGTCCGGCCGACCCGCGACGGCATCCATGGCCGCGAGTACATCTCGACCGCGGTCGACATCGGCGAGAAACCGATGTTCCTTCGGTTCGACGAGGACGGAGAGGCCGTCGGTGACGTCCCGAAGACGATGAAGCTGCAGGTGCCGTTCCTGTTCGGCGCCCCGCCCGTCGGGCCGGCGCTCGACCGGCTTGCGGACGTGCTCGTCGGCGCGGCCGGAGCTGTGCAGACCCTGGCGCTCGTTCCCGTCGAGATCGCCGCTCGCCATCCCGACTCGCACGCGGTCCCGGTCGCCGCGCTGGAAGAGTGGGACGCGCTGATGGATCTGCCGTGGGCGCCGAAGGCGATCGAGCTTCGCGGGTGGAGCCCCGAACGCTTCGCCAAGGCGTCCGAGCGATTCCCGAACAGCCAGATCTGGATCCGCATCCCCGCCGACTACGACGTCGTGCCGATCGCGCAGGAGGGCGCGCGGGTCATCCACCTGGCTGCCGACCTGCACGGACGGTCCGGCGGCGAGTTCATCCTGGACCTCATCATGCGCACGCACCGATCGCTGGTCGATGTCGGTCTACGCGAGCAGGTCACCCTGATCGCCAGTGGCGGGATCGTGGCCGCCGAGCACGTCCCGAAGGCCATCGTTGCGGGGCTCGACGCCGTGGTCGTCGGTTCCGCGACCTGGGTCGCGCTCCACGGGCGGTTCGAGGGCGAGGCGCACGATCCGCGAACCGCGCCGGTGACGTTCCCCGAGTTCGACCGGGCATGGGGAGTGAAGCGGCTGACGAACCTGACGGTCGCCTGGCGCGACCAGCTCCTGGAGGTCATGGGGGCGATGGGCATCCGGGAGGTACGCCGTCTCCGCGGCGAGATCGGGCGCTGCATGTTCCAGACCGACCTGGAAGCTGATGCGTTCGGTGACATCGAAGGGTTCGTGGCGCGATGAGCCGGACCTATCTCGAGCTCAACGTCAAGAAGCACGAACACGCGCTGCACGACGGGTACCACCGGTGGCCGGAGATGGGGTTCGAACCGCCGGCGATGGGCGACAAGCGCTGGCCGGCGGACCTGATCCTGTCGGTGTGGACGCAGGCTGAGACCGGTGCACCACCGACCGACGGCAGTGAGTACCGCGTCGGCGAGTCCGGCGGCGGGTTCGACCTGCTGGACTTCAAGACGCTCCCGGGCGGCTCGCAGCTCGCGCCCGACGCTCCCGTCGACCTGTCGATCCCCCTTAACCGCCGCGGGGCGGGCCGCGAGATCGAGATCCCGGTGCCGTGGTACGGCGGCGGCATGTCGTTCGGTTCGATCAGCGAACGGCTGATGGTGGCGCGCGCCGCCGCCGCGAAGAAGTGGGGAACGTTCACGTCCTCCGGCGAGGGCGGCTACCCGATGGGGCTCTACCCGCTGCGCGATTCCGTCATCACGCAGATCGCGACGGGGATGTTCGGCGTTCGTGAGGAGACGATCCAGTGGGCGCCGATGGTCGAGTTCAAGTACGCGCAGGGTGCGAAGCCGGGACTCGGCGGGCATCTGTTGGGCGACAAGGCGACGGTCGCGGTCGCCGAGATGCGCGAGGCCGTCCCGTGGGTGTCCCTGTTCTCCCCGTTCCCGTTCCACTCGGTGTACTCGGTTGAGGACCACAAGAAGCACATCGACTGGGCCAAGCAGGTCAACCCCGAGGCGCTGGTCAGCGTGAAGGTTTCGACGCCGACCGACGTGGACATGGTGGCGGTCGGCAGCTACTACGCCGGCGCGAACGTGATCCACATCGACGGGGCCTACGGCGGGACCGGCGCCGCGCCGGAGGTCGCGAAGAAGAACATCGCGATGCCGGTGGAGCTGGCGCTGCCGAAGGTGCACCGGTTCCTGAGCGAGGAGGGGATCCGCGACGAGATCGTCGTGATCGCCTCAGGCGGCGTACGGACCGCCGACGACATCGCGAAGGCCATCGCGCTGGGCGCGGACGGCTGCGTCCTGGGAACCACGGAGCTGATCGCGCTCGGGTGCACGCGGTGCTCCAACTGCGAACGCGGCCGCGGGTGTCCGTTCGGTCTGACGACGACGGACCCGGAACTGTCGCTGCTGGTCGAACACGACTGGGCCGTCGAGCGCCTCGACAACCTCTACACCTCCTTCAAGGGACAGCTCGAGCAGATCCTGCGCGCGCTGGGCCTCGCGTCCATCCGCGAACTCCGCGGACGGACCGACCTGCTGCGCTACACGAAGGAGGCCTGATGGAGCGAGGCCGCCTGAGCGAGTTGCTGGTCGAAGCCGAACGACGCGCGGCAGCCGACCGCACACCGCTCCCGGATGCCTCCCGGACTGAGGCGGCCGAGGGCGGGTGCGGCGTCGTCGGTGCTGCGTCCAGCGTTCGCGTCTCGGGCAGCGTGTTCCTGCGGTCACTCGAGCAGATGGCCAACCGCGGGAACGGCAAGGGCGGTGGCGTGGCCGTCAGCGGTTTGGATCCGGCGTTCCTCGGCGTGGGCCCCGAGGTCCTGAACACTCACCACCTGCTCGCGGTCGCATACCTCGACACATCGGTCCAGGAAGGGGTCGAACGTGAGTACGTCGAACCACTCTTCGAGGTCGCGCACACCTTCGACGTGAAGGCGATGGCCGGCGACATCCAGGGAGTCCGGCCGCCGGACGTCCGGTGCTACTTCGTCCGGGTCCGGGCCGACGCTCGCGAGGCGTTCGCGCGAACACACGGTCTCGAGGGCGCGGATGTGGCGGCGGTCGAGGACGAGATGGTCTATCTCAACTCCTACGAGCTGAACACGGCGTACTACGCGTCCACCGGCGAGAAGAGGGCGTTCGTGCTCTCGCACGGCAAGGATCTGCTGGTGCTCAAGCTCGTCGGGTACGGCGACGATGTGATTCGGCACTATCAGTTGCAGGATCTCCGCGCGAACGTGTGGATCGGCCACCACCGGTACCCGACGAAAGGCACGGTGTGGCATCCGGGCGGTGCGCATCCGTTCAGCGGGATGCACGAGGCGCTGGTGCACAACGGCGACTTCGCGAACTACGCCTCGGTGTGCAGCTACCTCGAGCAGTCGAACCGGCACCCGCTGTTCCTGACCGACACCGAGGTCGCCGTGCTCGTCTTCGACCTGCTGCACCGCGTGTACGACTACCCGATCGAGTACGTCATCGAAGCGCTGGCGCCGACGACGGAACGCGACTTCGCGCTGCTGCCGGCCGATAAGCAGCGGGTCTACGACCTGATCCAGCGCACGCACATCCACGGCTCTCCCGACGGGCCGTGGTTCTTCCTGATCGCCCAGTCGCTGGCCGACGAACGCCGCCTCATCGGCATCACCGATACCTCGATGCTGCGGCCGCAGGTGTTCGCGATGCAACAGGGACAGGCGGGTATCGGGGTCGCAGCGTCCGAGAAGCAGGCGATCGACGCCATGCTGGACTCGCTCTCGGCCGATGATCCTCGCTTCTGGAGCCGCGCCGACCGGTACTGGAACGCCCGGGGCGGCAGCCACACGGACGGCGGCGCCTTCATCTTCTCGGTGCACGGCGTCGAGAACGGTGCGACGCCCACGCTGGTCTGCACAGACAAGTTCCGCCGAGTGCTCGACGTCGATCGTTCGAAGCTGCCGCCCGGCGAGGAGTCCGAGGATGCGCACCGCGGCCAGACGGAGGCCCTGGCGCTGGCGACGGGCGGCCTGGATGCCGGCGAGGTGTTCGTGGAAGTCCGTGGGCGGATGGCCGGCTGGGGCTACGGCGATGTGCGGGCGTTCCTGGACGCGCTGGTGGCCGGCGCCGGTACCGACGAGGCACGTGACCGCGCGTTCGCGGTGCTCGCCCTTCTTCTGGACCGGCGCTATCCGACCGGTCGCATGAAGCCGAGCGTGATCGGGTCGATGACCGAGGACGCGGTGAACGAGCTGGCGGCGGGGATCAGGGGGGCGCCGTCGGATCGATACGTCTGGGCTTCCGCCAGCGCGCCTCTCGCGGGGTCGGTCGATGGGGACGTCGTCGTCGTCTTCGATGCGGCGGGATCGGATGCGGAGGGGCCGCGTTCGCTCGCTCGCCAGCTGGTGGAACTGGTGGAAGTTGGCGCGAGACGGATCGTCGTCACGGGACTCCGCGGGCAGCGGTTCATCGGGAGCGGCTTCGGGGTGGACACCGACGACGTTCGCTTGGACCTCTTCGGTTCATCGGGCGACTACCTCGCCTCAGGGATGGACGGTCTCCAGATCCACGTGCACGGGAACGCCCAGGACCAGCTCGCGCAGATCATGAAGGCGGGGAAGCTCGTCGTGCACGGAGACGTCGGGCAGACGTTCGGGTACGCGATGAAGGGCGGCGACGTCTACATCCTCGGCAGCGCGGCCGGCCGTCCACTGATCAACGCGGTCGGGCGGCCGCACGTCGTCATCAACGGAACGGCGCTCGACTACCTCGCGGAGTCGTTCATGGCCGGTGACCCGCTCACCGACGGCGGGTTCGCGATCGTGAACGGCGTGACGTTCGACGAGGATGGGACGCTCATCGAGATGGACACGCCCTATCCGGGCGGGAACCTGTTCTCACTCGCGTCGGGCGGGGCACTCTACGTGCGCGATCCGCGCGGGCTGCTCGGCGTGGATCAACTCAATGCAGGCGAGTTCGCCCCGCTCGCGGTGGCGGACTGGGACCTGATCCGCCCCTACCTCGAGGAGAACGAGCGGCATTTCGGCATCCCGGTGCAGCGGCTGCTGACCGTCGACGGCGTCGTTCGCGAACCGGGCGATGTGTACCGAAAGATCCGGCCCGCCGCGCATCACGCGCTGACGCCGGAAGAAGCCTGGGTCCACAACGCGGACCAGAACGCCGGCCAGTAGTTCTGGCGTTCTCGCGCCAAGCTGTCAGAGCCTCTCCCTAGACTCCGCCGCAGCGCCCCCGCTGCTGGAAGCAGACCGAGACCTCACGAATCTTGGGACGAGGGATCGATCCCCTCCGGGGGCGATCTATCTCCCTGTCGGTGAGTTGTGCGATACTTCTCCCATCGTGAGGTCTCGGGCCGATGGCCCAGTAGATCCCAAGAGACGCTGAAGGCGGGGCGAGAGCCCCGCCTTCGGTCTTCTCCGGAAAGCGAGTGACAGGTGGACGTCAAGGCGCTGCTGTTCGATTTCGACGGACTCATCGTCGATACCGAGACGCCCGAGTTCACGGTTTGGCGCGAGACCTACGAGGCGCACGGACACTCCCTGCCGATCCATACCTGGGCGGCGTGCATCGGAACGATCGGCGGATTCGATCCGGTCGCCGACCTGCAGCGCCTGACCGACGGACATATCCACGATGAGATCCTCGAGCGGATGGTCGCGCGTTCGGGCGCGTTGCTCGACGCGGAAGGACTTCGCCCCGGCATCGCCGCGCTACTCGCGGAGGCCGACGCGGCAGGCATCCCTCGCGCCATCGTCTCGAGCAGCGACCAGGAGTGGATCGGCCAAAACCTGGGCCGCCTCGGCGCAGCGGACGGCTGGGCGGCGATCATCTGCGCCGAGGGGAACGTGGCGCGCGCCAAACCGCGCCCGACGATGTACCTGGAGGCGCTGGGTGTCCTCGGCGTGGCGGCGCAGGATGCACTCGCGTTCGAGGATTCGCCGAACGGCATCGCGGCCGCGCAGGCTGCCGGCATCCGCTGCATCGCCGTCCCGAACTCTGTGACGGTCAGTCTCGACCTCGGTTCGGCGGATCATGTCCTTCCGACGCTCGATGGCTTCTCCCTCGGCGTGCTGGACCACATCGCCGGTCTTTGACTGAACCCTCGGGTCTTCGAGACACTAGAGGGAGCTGATCACCTCTAGAGGAGTGGGAACCGTGGCTGACGCTAGGCAGATGTACATCGATGGCAAGTGGGTCGACGCGCTCGACGGCGAGCGTTTCGACATCTTCAACCCCGCGACCGGCGAGGTGATCGCGACCGCTCCCGCGGCCAAGAACGCCGACGTGGAACGCGCGGTCGATTCCGCACGCCGGACCTTCGACGAGGGAACCTGGTGGCCGGGTACGTCGGAGCGCGAGCGCGGCCGCATCCTCATGAAGGCCGCCGAGATCATCACCCGTGAGGCTGATCGGCTGGCCGAACTCGAAACCCTCGACTCCGGCAAGCCCCTCAGCGACGCGCGGGACGACATCACCGAGGCCGCGTACATGTTCGAGTACTACGGGGGATGGGCGACCAAGATCTCCGGTGACATCCCACCGGTCGGCAACGATGCCCTCAGCCTCGTCGTCAAGGAGCCCATCGGGGTCGCGGCTGCCATAACGCCGTGGAACTATCCGATCCTGATGGCGGTCCAGAAGATCGCGCCGGCGCTGGCCGCCGGATGCACGATCATCCTCAAGCCGCCGGAACAGACGCCACTGACCTGCCTCGAATTGCCCAAGATCCTCGAGGAGGCCGGCGTACCGGCGGGCGTGTTCCATGTCGTCACCGGGATGGGCGAGGACGCGGGCGCACCGCTCGTCGCCGATCCGCGCGTCGACAAGATCGGGTTCACCGGTTCGCTCGAGGTCGGCAAGATCATCATGCGGAGCGGCGCCGACACGTTGAAGCGGGTCACGCTGGAGCTCGGCGGCAAGTCGCCGAACATCTTCTTCGCCGACGCCGACTTCGACGCGGCGGTCGAGGGGGCCTGCAACGGTGTGTTCTGGAACCAGGGCGAGATCTGCTCGGCCGGGACCCGCGTGTTCGTCGAGAGGCCGATCTACGACGATGCCGTCTCGGCCATGATCGAGCAGGCCAAGTCCGTCGTGGTCGGTGACGGGATGGACGAGGGGACCTCGATGGGGCCACTCGTCTCCAAGGAGCAGCAGGAACGCGTACTCCGGTACATCGAGATCGGTGAGGGCGAGGCGAACCTCGCGAGCAAGGGCTCGACCCCGTCGAACCCGAAGCTGGCGAACGGCTACTTCGTGCCGCCGACGATCTTCACGGACGCGACCAACGACATCACCATCGCGCGCGAGGAGATCTTCGGGCCGGTCATGACGGTCATCCCGTTCACGAAGGTCGAGGAGGTCGTCGCGGCCTCCAACGACAACGAGTACGGACTGGCCGCCGCGGTCTGGACCAAGGACATCAAGAAGGCGTTCCGCGTGGCGAAGTCGCTGCGGGCGGGCACCGTCTGGATCAACGACACGCAGCCGGCGCCGACCGAGGCTCCGTGGGGGGGTTACAAGCAGTCGGGGATCGGACGAGAACTGGGTCCGTGGTCGATGGACGACTACCTAGAGCTCAAGCACATCTACGTGAACCTCGACGAGGACTAGCGCGCCGGGCGGTCGAGCTCGCCGTAGCGGCCTTCCCCTGAGTGACCGATAGTCGCCGCTGGGCGGCGTCGGGTACCATGCTGCATCGGCCCTGAGTCGTGACTCAGGCTGCAGGCTCAGCGACTCAGGAGGTTCCGAACGTGGCAGCGAACCAGTACGACGCGATCGTCATCGGCGGTGGTCACAACGGGCTTGTGGCCGCCGCGTACCTCGCCAAGTACGGCAAGAAGGTGATCGTCCTCGAGGCGCGCGACAAGACGGGTGGCGCCACCGACACCTCGCAGCCGTGGCCCGACGCGCCCGAGTTCAAGGTGACGACGCTCTCCTACGTCATGTCGCTGATGCCCCACTACATCCTGGACGACCTCAGGCTCCGCGACTTCGGCTACAAGATCAACCCGCTCGGCATGGGTTACCTCCCGCACCCCGACGGGCGTTCGATCCTGCAGGGCGACGACTGGGACGACACCGTTGCATCGTTCGGCCAGTTCTCGAAGAAGGACGCCGACGCGCTCGGTCCGTACTACGAGTGGATCGGTCGCATCGCCAAGCTCCTGCACCCGATGCTCGACCGGACCCCACCGCACCTCGGGTCCAAGAAGTTCAAGGACATCAAGGATGTCGGGCAGCTCGGCTGGACCCTCCGCAAGGAGATCGACGAGAAGACCGTCGCCGACATCACGCGCCTGTTCACGATGAGCGCTGCTGACCTGCTGGATCGCTGGTTCGAGAACGACGTCATCAAGGGCCTGCTCGCCGTCGACGGCATCATCGGCACATGGGCCGGTCCGATGGAGCCCGGGACCGCCTACGTCCTGATGCATCACTCGGTGGGTGAGGAGACCGAGGGCCAGGTCGGCTCGTGGGGGTTCCCCGAGGGCGGCATGGGCGCGGTGGCCGACTCCATCCGCCGCTCGGCTGAATCCTTCGGGGCTACGGTGCGTGTCAGCGCGCCGGTCGAGAAGGTCCTGATCACGAACGGCCGAGCGACCGGCGTCGCGATCGCCGGCGGTGAAGAGTTCCACGCGCCGATCGTCGTCACGTCCTGTCACCCGGTCCTCACGTTCCTCAACCAGATCGATCGCAGCGAGCTCCCCGAGGACTTCGTGAACGACATCGAGAACTGGCGCTCGCGGTCGGGAACCGTGAAGATCAACCTCGCGCTCGCCGAGTTGCCGGAGTTCACTGCCGATCCCGGATTCAACCCGGATATCCACGGCGGCGCGATCCAGGTGCTCGACGACATCGAGTACCTCGAGACGGCGTTCCAGCAGGCGCGGAGCGGGAAGGCGGCCGACCTGCCGTTCTCCGACACCGAGATCCCGACCGTCTTCGACAAGACGCTCGCGCCCGAGGGCAAGCACATCATGTCCATGTTCACGCAGTGGGTTCCGCACACCTGGAGCGAGGAGCGGCATCAGGATGAGCTCGAGGCCTACGCCGACAGGCTCATCGACCGCTTCACGGCGGTGGCGCCGAACTTCAAGAACTCGATCCTGCATCGCCAGGTCATCGGTCCGTGGCAGATGGAGAACGAGTTCAACCTGATCGGTGGCAACATCTTCCACGGTGAGTTGACCGTGGACCAGCTGTTCCACATGCGGCCGGCGGTCGGCTACGCGGACTATCGGACCCCTATCAAAGGTCTGTACCAGGCATCGTCCGCGACCCACGCCGGCGGTGGTGCGACCGGGCTCCCCGGCCACCACGTGGTCCGCGAGATCAAGAAGGACAAGGCGCTCTAGGACACGACTTCCCTGGCGGCGCGCTCGCCGGTCGCGACCGCGCCGTTCATGTAGCCGCGCTCGATGTAGCTAGCGGTGTGCTCGCCGGCGAAGTGCACGTTGCCCTGACGCTTGGGCTGGATGCCGCCGAAGGTCGTGAACCCGCCGACGGGGTAGTACGAGTACGAACCCTTGGCCCACGGGTCGTTCGGCCAGTAGTCCAGGTAGGCCTGGCCGGCGATGAACTTGGAACTTGCGCCGGGCCAGAGCTGCTCGATCCAGCCCAGGATCTGGGTGCGCGCGGCCGATGACGCGGTCCCATGAGCCGGGTGCGCCCCGTAGTTCACGTTGTTCATCCCGATCAGCACGCCCGGGTTCGCGGAGAGGAAGTTGGCCTGCCAGAACTCGCCGAGCCCGTTGTCCGTGGTCCCGTCGCCGGCATCGCCGACGGCCGACCATGGTTTGGGCGAGAACTGGAGGTTGTACTTGGCATTCGGCCCGAGCTTCTCGCGGCTGATGGAGCGCATCTTGACGGCGCTGAACCCGGCTTGCGAGAGATCCACATCATCCAGGGCCGTCGGGGGGATAGCGAGCACGACCTTGTCGGCAACCACGTCGATCAGCGAGCTGCCGTCGTCGAATGTCAGGGTCGTCGTCCCGTTGCCGTTGGCCACGATGGCGACCAGCGCGTGGTCGAGGTGCACGGAGCCGTCGGGAAGGGCGTTCGCCAGCGCCTGGGACAGTTCTTCGTTGCCCCCCGGGATCGCGTAACGCTCGTCCCAGCCACCGCCGCCCCAGATGCCGGCTTCCTCCAGGACGAAGTGGATGGCACTGGCCTGGGACGGAAGCCCCGCGTAGTCGACGCCGAACCACGTTGCCATGAGTTCCCCGGCGACGGTGTTCGTGCCGTTCGGGCAGTGGTTGTTCAGGAGTTGCAGGGCGCTCATGTTGTCGTACTTCTTGGCCGCCGTGGTCGCGTTCCGGTAGGTCGGGATCTTCTTGCCGATCTCGACCCACTTCTTCCAGAACACGCTGTAGTTGGCGTTGGCCTGTGACTTGATCTGATCCCACGTATAGCGTCGGCCGTTGAAGACGTAGATGCTACCCCCACCCGGGTAGTTGTCCCAGGTGTCGACGAGCGGCCAAAGTCCGACTTCCTGTGCCAGCGCCTTGATGCTGTTGTCGCGCGTGTTGATCCCTCCTCCGCCCGCTTCGGCGTACTGCCCGTTCGACAGTCCGTGGATCGTGCGCGTGCGACCGCCGATCCGACCCTGGGCCTCGTAGATCTCCGGGATCCATCCCTTGAGGCGATTGATGCGGTAGGCGGCCGTGGTTCCGGCCAGCCCGCCGCCGACAACGACGATCCGCGGTGCAGCCGCGTCCGCTCGTCGCGCGAAGGGTCCTGCAGTCAGGGCCCCGGCGCCGGCGAACGCCATCCCCAGGAGCGCGCTCTGCCGGAGGAACTGCCGGCGGGAGATGCCGCCGTGGATAGCGTCCATCACGCGCTCTCGGTCATCTTGGAGCGCGTGCGAACGCTCGAGGGAGATGGCTTCCCCCCGCCGGTGCTGTTCCTCAGCCTGCCCGAACACCTCGTCCGGATCGGCGCCGGTGTCCCGCGCGGCCGCAACGGCTGCCCGGTACCGGTGGAGTTTCTCTCGCATCGGGTTGGATCTCATGCCGCTCCCTGCTCCTCATCCCGCCTCTTACTGAGGTTGTCGGCGGCGTGCCGTGCCCAACTGAGGGCCAACCTGTGCCACCGAACGGACTAGTCAAGGCACGGTTTGGCGTCCCCCGAGAGACGGGGCCCCTGGAGGCGAGCAGGTTGGTTCGTGTCTAGGAAGCTGCCTAGGAAGCGGTCTGGAAGAACTCCCAGACGTCCTTCCACTGGGAATCGACCTCGGGCGAGAGCGGCGCGAGCTCGGTCATCTTTTCGATGTCCGCTTCGGTGGCGACGGTGCTCTTGAGGCCGGGAAGCAGGATCGAGTAACTCTCGCCGCTGCCGACCACGAGCTTCTCCGGGTCGAGCTGCGTCTGCGGCGGGATATAGCCGTTCCATTGGAAATTCACCATCGCGTTGTCGAAGTCGAGCATGAAGTTCAGGAAGTGGTGCGCGAGTACCGGGTTCTTCCCGCTCCCGAGGATCGTGAACGTGTCGTTCCCGGCGGGTCCGTCCTCCGTCGGCGTCCAATAGCGGATGACGTCCTTGTCGACGGTCCCTCTCGGGAAGTACCACTTCGCGGCGATGAAGTCGCCGGACCACCCGTGGTGGACGAGCGACTCGCCCTGCGGCAGATCCGAGTAGTCGCTGATGTCGGCCTTCACGTTCAGCCTCTCTACCGCTTCGATGAGGCTCTGCTGCGCCTTCTGGAGGTTGGCGGCTCTCGCGGCTGCGTCGTCGGTGTTGATGTCCGTGATGCCGTTCCTGAGGAGTGCCGCGGCGATCGTTTCGCGGTAGTCGTCGAGGTAGTGGATCTTGCCCTTCCACTTCTCGTCCCACAGCAGATCCCATCCGTTCCCAAGCCCGGCGACGTAATCCTCGGAGGGGCCACCTTCGTCGATCCGCCACGCGACACCGGAGGTGTACGTCGTATACGGGACCGAATACTGGGCCCCGAGGTCGTAGTAGGGCTGATTCTCCATGGTGCCCTGGAAGCGTTCCCACGTGTTCGCGAGGTTCGGGATGTAGCTGTGGTTCAGCGGCCGGAGCAGACTCGCGGCCGCCAGCTTGCCGAGCACGTCGATGTCGGCGATCCACACGTCGAAGGTCTGGTCACTCGTGGTGAGGGCCCCGACGGCCTCGGTCATGGTATTGAACGTGTTGACGTTGACCTTGACGCCGTACTGCTCCTCGAACATCCCGACGACGCGTGGGTTGATGTACTCCTCCCAGTTGTAGATCTCGAGCGGTCCAGCTTCGGGCTTCAGGTCGTCGCCGATCATCAGGGCGTCGTAGGAGGGGAGACGCTGCGGGGATTCGGGCCGGGCCGGTGCAGCGGTCGGCTTCGTCGACCCTTCGGGGCGCGGGCAGGCGGCCAGGAAGGCGCTGACCAGTGGCACACTGGCCGCCGCAAGTCCCGTTCGCTTGATGAACGTCCGCCGGTCGATCGGGGCGAGCGGGTGTTTCCGGCCGCCCTCGCGTGGGTGTCGAGTCATGGCTGATCTCCTTCGCTCCGGGGGTTCGATGCTGCCTGACTGGCCGACTCACCGCGTGGATCGCTCACTGCGGTTCATGCAGAGCGAACGATACCGGTTCTCACCCCTTGGAGTTCGTGAGCTCGGGCTGCCAGCGGAGCTGGGGCTTGCGGGCGGCCTCGGTTTCGTCGATCCGCCGAACCGGCGTGGTGACCGGCGCCCGCTTGACCACGTCCGGATCTTCGTGAGATTCCGCGGCGATCGCCAGGAGCGCATCGGCGAACGCATCGATCGTCTCGATGGACTCGGTCTCGGTCGGTTCGATCAGCATGCCTTCCTCGACCGACAGGGGGAAGTAGATCGTCGGCGGGTGGAACCCGTGGTCGAGAAGCGCCTTCGCGATGTCGAGCGCGCGGATGCCCGACTCGCGCTTGATGCTCGCCGCGGACGCGACGAACTCGTGCATGCATGGCCGGTCGAAGGGGATGTCGAAGGCGTGGCCGAGACGGGCCTTCAGGTAGTTCGCGGCGAGGACCGCGTCATCGGTGACCTCTTGGAGTCCCGGACCGCCGTGCGTGCGGATGTAGGCATATGCACGCAGCAGGATGCCGGCGTTCCCATGGAAGCCACTCATGCGGCCGATCGCGGTGGGGCGTTCGCCCGGGCGCTCGAACCGGTAGCCAGCTGCCTCGGCGAGGACGCGCGGCGTAGGGAGGTACGGCGCGAGTCGCTCGCCGACGGCAACCGGCCCGGCGCCCGGGCCGCCCCCGCCGTGGGGCGTCGAGAAGGTCTTGTGCAGGTTGAAGTGCATCGCGTCGAACCCCGCTTGCCCGGGCTTGAACCGGCCCATGATCGCGTTCAGGTTCGCCCCGTCCATGTAGGCGAGGGCACCGGCAGCGTGGGTCGCCGCCAGGAGTTCGACGATGGCGCGCTCGAACAGTCCGTAGGTGGACGGGTTGGTGAGCATGACGGCGGCGGTCCGGGGGCCGAGCGCTCCGCGCAGAGCGGCCAGATCGACGCTCCCATCTTCGGCCGAGGGGATCGTGATGGTGGTGAATCCGACCATGGACGCCGTCGCGGGATTGGTCCCGTGCGCCGAGTCGGGAACGATGACCTCGGTGCGTCCCTCGTCGCCCCGGTCACGGTGGTAGGCGCGGATCATGAGCATCGCGGTGAGCTCGCCGTGCGCCCCGGCCGCCGGCTGCAGCGTCGCGGCGTGGAAGCCGCTGATCTCGCACAGGATCTGCTCCAGCTCGTGCAGCATCTGGAGCGTTCCCTGCGCGGCCTGCTCTGGCGCGAACGGGTGCAGCCGCGCGAACCCGGGGAGCCGAGCCGCGTGCTCGTTCAGCTTCGGGTTGTACTTCATCGTGCACGAACCGAGCGGGTAGAAGCCCGTGTCGATGCTGTAGTTCAGTTGCGAGAGTCGCGTGAAGTGGCGGACCACCTGCGGCTCGGACAGTTCTGGGAGCGCGGCGGGGCGTCTGCGCCGGTATCCCGCCGGGATCGCCGTTAGCACGTCGCTACCGGCGGGCGCAACGTTCTCACCGCCCCGTCCGCGCTCGGACAGGTCGAAGATCGTGGGCTCCAGCTCTCCTTCGCGGGTCATGCGGCCACCTCAGCGAGCGTCGCGGCAACTGCCGCCGCGAACGTGGTGACGTCGTCGGAGGTCGTCATCTCGGTCGTGCACAGCAGGAGGGAGTCGCGGAAGCGTTCGTCGTCGATCGCCGGTCCCAGCTGGAGTCCCGCGACGAACCCACGGCGCAGCAGGTCGGCATGGACGCGGGCCGCATCGGGAACGTCGACAGCGAATTCGTTCAGGTACGGGCCGGTGTGCGTCCGGAGCACGCCTGTCGTGGCAAGCGCGGCCTCGAGTTCGCGGGCGCGCTCCGCCCCCTGAGCGGCGACGTTGCGAAGTCCCTCCGGTCCGACGGTCGACACGTAGACGGTCGCGGCCAGCGCGCACAAGGCCTGGTTGGTGCAGATGTTGCTGGCCGCTTTCTCCCTGCGGATGTCCTGTTCGCGGGCGCGCATCGTCATCACGTAGCAGGGACGACCCTCCGCGTCGCGCGCGCTTCCGACCAGGCGGCCCGGGATCTGGCGGGCGAGTGTCTGTGTCGCCGCGAGGATGCCGAGGTACGGGCCGCCGAATTGCAGTGGCATGCCCAAGGGTTGTCCTTCGGCGGTGGCGATGTCAGCCCCCACTTCGCCCGGGGGAGCGAGGAGCATCAGTGACGTCGGCTCGACGACCGCGGTGAAGAGCGCGCCCGCCTCGTGGGCTCGTGAGGCGGCGTCGGCCATCGGTTCGAGGATGCCGAAGAAGTTCGGGTTCGCCAGCATGACGCCGGCGACGGGGTCTCCGTCCGTCAGGGCCCTTTGCAGCGCGGTCAGATCGGTCGCCCCGTCCTCGCCAACCGCCACGGTCTCGAGCGCGAACCGGTCCGCGAAATACGTGGCGATCACTTCGCGGACGTTGGGGTGAACGCCTTCGCTGACCAGGATCCGCTCCCGGCGCGTTGCCCGGAGCATCATCAGGGCGGCTTCCGCGGCGGCTGAGGCCCCGTCGTAGTGCGAGGCCGACACGACATCCATGGTCGTGAGCTCAGCGATCAGCGACTGGTACTCGTAGATCGTCTGCAGGGTTCCTTGGCTCACCTCTGGTTGGTACGGCGTGTAGGCCGTCATGAACTCTCCGCGTCGGATGATCTCGTCGACCGCTGCCGGGATGTGGTGGCGGTAGGCTCCGGCACCCAGGAAACTCACGCGTCCCACGTCGTTCCGGGCTGACAGCCGTTCGAGCGCGGGCATGAGCAGCTGTTCTGGTTCGCCGGGGCCCAGTGCAAGGCCGCCCTCCCGCACCGCGACGGGGATGTCGGCGAAGAGTTCGTCCACGGTGGCCACGCCGATCGTGGCGAGCATCCGCTCGCGGTCGGCATCTGTATGGGGTCCGTAGGGCACGCGTTACTCCTCCGCGATCATGGCTCGGTAGGCGGCGGCGTCCTTCAAGGTGTCGACCAGGGTGTCGACCTGGGCTGCGTCGGCGAGGGTGATGCGCACCAACCAGCCCTCGCCGTACGGGTCGTCGTTCACGAGCTCCGGGGAATCATTCAGCGCCGGGTTCGAGGCGATCACCGCGCCGCCGACGGGCAGGAGCAGATCGCTCGCGGCCTTCGCGGATTCGATCACGCCGAAGGCGTCTCCCGCGCCGAAGATTGCTCCCGGGTCAGGGAGTTCGACGAAGACGATGTCGCCGAGCTGCTCGACGGCGAACGCGCTGATACCGACGACAGCCTCGCCGCCCTCGACCCGCACCCACTCGTGATCATCCGAGTACCGAAGCTCCTCAGGGATGTTCATGCCTGCTCCTCCTTCGTCCGGCGATAGAAGGGCAGGGTAACGGTCTCGGCCTGCTCACGCTGGCCGCGGATCTCCACCTCGAAGAGCGTGCCGGGCTCGGGCGTGTCGATGTTGAGCGATGCCATCGCGATGGGTGCGCCAAGGGTCGGCGACGGTGCGCCACTCGTGATGTGGCCGCACGGCGTCTCGGTTCCGGGGAGGAACACCGGCTCGCCGTGCCGCGCGATCATGCGTCCGTGCAACACGAGTCCGATCGGCCCCCGCCGCGGGTGCGTGCGCACACCGAACAGTGCGTCTCGTCCGACGAAGTCGCCGAGCTTGTCGAACTTCACGACGTGGCCGAGGCCCGCCTCGAAGGGTGTGGTCTCGGCGTCGAGTTCGTTGCCGTAGAGCGGCATCCCCGCCTCGAGCCGGAGGGTGTCGCGCGCGCCGAGGCCGACCGGCATGATGTCGAAGCGCTCGCCGGCTTCGAGCAGCGCGTCCCAGACGACTGGACCGTCCTCCCACTTCGTGAACAGCTCGTACCCGTCCTCACCCGTGTACCCGGTCCGAGCGATCAGGGTCCGGCGTCCGGCCACGAGTCCCGGGATGATCCAGTAGGTGCGGAGCCGGGCGAGATTCGTGCGGGTCAGCATGGACAGGATCTCGCGCGACCGCGGACCCTGGATGGCGATCATCCCGGTCTCGTCGCTGGAGTCCTCCACGGTCGCATCACGTCCCGCCATCCGGGCGCGGAGTTCGCGGCCGACGACTTCACGGTTGGCGGCGTTCGCGACGACGAGGAACCGCTCGGGCTCGGCGCGGTACACGATCAGGTCGTCGAGGATCCCGCCGTCGGGAGCGCAGATCATCGAGTACTCGGCCTTCCCCGCGGCTAGGGAAGCGGGGTCGCTCACCAGCGCGAACGACAGGCCTGCCGCTGCGCCGGGACCGGTGATCCAGAACTCGCCCATATGGGAGACGTCGAAGAGGCCGGCGCGCTCGCGGACAGCCCGATGTTCCTCCAGGAGGCTCCCGTACCGGACCGGCATCTCCCAGCCGGCGAACTCGACGAAGCGGGCGCCGAGGTCCTGATGGCGCTCCTTGAGCGAGGTCGCTCTGGTGTCGCTGGCGTCGCCCTCGGGCAACGAAGCCTCCCTTTCCTCGCCGCGTGCCGGGTTCTCCTCTCTATCGTGCGTCCGGATCCGAGATACGGCAACGGTCGAGGCGTGCAGGTATCCACGGTATCGCTTCACAGAACGTGTAATCAGCCTGATCCCCGGCGGATCCGTGCCTACGCCTGCAGGCCGGCGGCCACCTCGCGGAGGACATCGATCCTGCCGACGAATCCTGTAGGCACCATGCCGGGAACCAGGATCGGCGAATAGGCGAGGGACATCGAGTTGGAGATCGTTACCTGGCCGGCGATGACCTGGCCTTTGAAATCGCGGTTCTGCTGGCTGGAGAGGACCTCGCAGGGCGTGTAGGCGAAGACACTCAGCCCCGACAGATCGGTCTGCTGGCTGAAGCTGATGTCGTAGGGGCCGAAGGTTCCCGTGTCACCGCAGACGAGGTTGTCGGTCCACGGACGGATGAGCCGGACGGTCGTGGCGTCGGGGGCCGCGGACCAGTTGTGCGAGCCGTCGAAGGCTATCGATCCGTCCGTCACGATCGATAGATCGTCGCGGACCGTGTAGCTGCCAGCTGCGATGGTGAGTGTGCAAGCGGGCGAGATCCTGACGAGGTTGTCGCTGGCCGTATCCCAGCCGGATGGGCTCCCGCCCGAGAGGTAGGACTGGATCGCCGAACCCGCTGCGGTGCAGTCCGTGTACGTGGTGATGCGCCAGTCGGCCCAGTCTGCGGCGTCGTAGGTGATGTGAGGCATCGCGACCGCGGGCGGCGGTTCGAGGCCGATCTCGTTCGGGTACCCGCACTCCGGCGAGCACTTCACTGGCTCCTGCGGTTTCTCGGGATTCCGTACCGACGAGCAGGCCGAGTTCGAGGGGATCGAGACCGTCCCCCCGGCCCGGCAGTCACCGTAGGCGAACGTCGATGCGATGGTGATGGTGCTGCCGGGGTCGGACGCGGTGATGTGTCCCGCGTCGGGGTAGATGCACACGCCCGAGTAGCATGTCGCCCCGGGTTGCGGGTCGCTGTTGCAGCCGCCGACGAACGACGCCTTGACGCTGACGGATCCACGGGCCCAGATGTTGCCTTCCATGCACCCCGTCACGTCCACGTTCCCCTGGGCGAGGACGTCGCCTTCGATGATCAAGTAGCCCTTGTTGGTGATGTCGCCGTTCGAGTAGATGTCGGCGTCGTTCGTCTCGAGGTCGTGGGTGATGTCGTTGTTGTTGTTCAGTTCGATCGAGGCGTTGCCGAAGATCGCCTTGTCGAGCCCGCCGTAGAACGGCTCCAGTGGGATCTCGGCTTGAAGGGTCCGGGCCGCCTCCTGTCCTGTTCCGGTGATCGCGGACGAGGTGACGAGCGCGCGCTCAGGGATGTCTCCTGGTCCGAACGAGCCGTCACATGCGATCGCGTCACCGGCGGCGTCGACGAGCGCGACCGTGAGGGTCGAGGTGGTACGGGGTGACTCGGACGTGATGACCGGCTCGGCGTCCGGACATACGGACGCCATGGAGTCGAGTTCCGCGACGTAGGTCGTGATCCGCTCCGCGGCCGCGTGGATCGCGACCATCCGTTTGCCATCGTATGCCGCGCTCTCCGACGAGTGGATGGCCAGTTGCACCACCGCGGCGGAAAGGGAGATCAGGACCATCGTCACCAGCATGACCGTGATCAGGGCGACGCCTGCTTCGTCGGCAAGCGGGGGAGCAGATCCATCGCGGCGGGTACGCATGACCACCGGCCATCCTGCGCGTCGGCGGTGACCGGGTTCCACGCGCGCTGCGTGAGAACGTTCGGCGGCGTTTCTCTCGAGTCGGGAAGCGGCAGGTGCGAACCCGGGTCAAGATCCGGAAACAGGCTCGTTTCGCTGCCGGAGGAGATCCAGGCCGCGGACGGCGATCTCGAGTTGGATGCGGGTTTCGGGATCGTCGAGGTCGCTCGCGAGGAGCTTCTCGATGCGCTCGAGGCGGTAGTACAGCGAGCGGCGCTCGAGGTGGAGGACGCGCGCCGTTTCGGCCTTGTGGCCCCCGTTTGCGAGGAACGCCCGGAGTGTCGGGAGCAGCGGAGACGACGACTTCGCGTCGTGGTTCATCAACGGGGCGAGCTGGGACTCGACGAAGTGCGCCAGCTCGGGGCCGTCGGAGAGACGTAGCAGCAGGTGATGGATCCCGAGATCCTCGAAGGGGTTCACGCCGGAGCGGCGGGCGTCGCGGGCGCCGTACGCTGCCGCTTCGTCGGCCTGGGCCAGGGCCTGTCTGAGCGATCCGGTATCCGCAGCCGCGGACAGACCGACCGAGACGATGAAGGCGGATATCTGCTCCTCCAGGCGCTCGCAGATCCGCTCGCCGATCCTGCGGACCGCCGCCGGATCGGCCGCGTCCATCCCGATGATGACGAGGATCCGATCGCCGACCGGCGCCGACAGGCCGGTCGCGCCGAACTCGGTGATGGCTGCGCGGGTCTCCCGGATCATGACCGTGCGGGCGCGCCGGCGATCATCCTCCGCGAGGTCGCGGTTGTCGGCCCCCATGTTGACCGGTTCGATCACCATGGCGACCAGCGTGCGTCCCTCCAGGTCCGCACCGAGCCGGCGCGCCCGCTGCAGGACTTCTGCGGCCGAGGTGAACCGTCCCTCCCAGATGTCTGACATCAAGGCGCCGCGTTCGTGGTCGGTCAGGTGCGCGACGTGCTGTTCGGAGTGCAGGGTCAGTGCGACCGCAGCCGCCGCGCGGTCGAGCGCGAGGCGGTCGACATCGTCGAGGACCCGTTCCGGCACGTGGATCCGGCCCCAGGCGCGGTTCCGCAGGGCGATCGGGATCCAGGTGCAGAGCGTCGGACCGTCCTCCACATGGACCGCCCCGTGGTCACGCTCCTCATGTCCGCCGCGAGAGTGGCCGTC
The DNA here is from genome assembly GCA_040880465.1 of Actinomycetota bacterium. Classification (GTDB taxonomy): domain Bacteria; phylum Actinomycetota; class UBA4738; order UBA4738; family JBBDHU01; genus JBBDIK01. The sequence continues at coordinate 86,883 of JBBDIK010000005.1, forward strand.
CCACGTCCGGAGCACGTCGGCGAGCTCGTCCGCATCGCCAGCGACCTCGACGACTTGGTGCGCAGCGTCCTCGAGGACCACCGGGGCGGCGACGATCGCCGACACGCCGCGCAAGATGTGCCCGAGATCGGCACCCTGCAGCACGAGGTCCGTGAACTCCTTGCCGACCGCGTGAACCTTCTCCAGGAGGGCGACCTGCCGGCCGATCGCGGTCTCGGCGTCTTTCAGCTCGGTGATGTCGAACATCACTCCCTGGATGCAGAGTGTGCCTCCCGCGTCGTCGGCCACGATCGTGAACTCGTCCCGGATCCAGACGGTCCGGTCATCGTCGCGTACCCAGCGGTACTCCTGCACGAGGGGACCGCCCGCGGCGACCGCCTCGCGGTACTCGGTGATCGCCCGCGCCTGGTCGTCCGGATGGAGGTGGGTTACCCACTGGTCGACCGGGTCGTTGATGTACGCATCGGGTGTGATCCCGAGGATGCGCTCGATCTGTGGTCCGACGTAGGTCGACTCGAACGAGCCAGGTTCGTCCGAAGGAACGTCCTCGTAGAGGATCGCGGGGATCTGTTCGACGAGTGTCTGATAGCGCGCCTGCGTCTCGAGCAACTGGCGGCGCAGGGAATCGTCGTTGGGGTCACGGGCGGTGTCGGGCTGAGGCCGGCTCACCCGTCGGGTATAGCACGCGGACGCGGGTGATGACGACGTCGCAGGATACGCGGAAGGGTTCAGGTGCGCGATCGCGCGCGCAACAGGTCGAGTCCGCGAACCGCGACGTCGAGCTTGACGCGCGTCTCAGCGTCGTCCAGTTTCCTGCCGAGCAGTTTCTCGATGCGCGCGAGCCGGTGATAGAGCGAGCGGCGTTCGATGTGCAGGTCCCGCGCGCTGGGGGACTTGCGTCCGCCGTTCGCGAGGTAGACGCGGAGCGTGGGCACCAGGGGTGACGAGCTCCGGGCGTCGTGGGTCAGCAGCGGCGCGAGTTCGGATTCGACGAACCGCGCGAGGGCGGGACCTTCGGAGAGTTGCGCCAGCAGGTGGTGGATGCCGAGGTCACTGAAGTGATGAACGCCGCCGCCGGTGCGGCCGCCGTAGAGGGCAGCTTCGCCCGCCTGCTGGAGTGATCGTCCGAGATCCGCGGGTCCCTCCGCGGCGCTGGCCCCCGCAACGGCCGCTATCCCGAAGCGATCCTCGATGCGCTGCAACGCTTCCGAGCCGATCCGGTCCAACGCCTCCCGGATGTCATCGTGACGGGCGCCGATCACCGCCAGCACCTGGTCGCCCTCGAGCGCGGCGAGACAGGCGGCTCCCTCGGTCGCTGCAGCGGCGCGCGTCTCCTCGAGGAGGTTCCAGCGGAGCTGCTGGCGCTCACGTTCGGCGGGCAAGGCATCGCGCGGTTGCACGGCAAGCGCACCCAGCGAGCGCCGGGACAGGTCGGTTCCGAGCGCCCGCGCCCGCTGCAGGATCTCGGCCGCCGAGCCGTACCGGTCCGCCGCGAGATCGGCGACGAACGCGCTCCCGGCCCGTTCGGCTCGGTTCGCAGCGTCGCGCTGGAGCAGGAGGGACAGCCCGATCGATGCCGCGGCCCGATCGAGTGCGAGCAGGTCGACCTCGTCCGATGGTTCCTCGATCTCGAGCAGGTGCAGCCGGCCCCATGCGCCGTCGCGCAGCGCGATGGGTACCCACGCGCACACGGGGTCGCCCTCCTCGATCCTCGCGCCGCCGACGCCGGCCCGGTCCTCGTGGCCGGTGCGCGAATGGGTCTCCCAGGTGGCCAGGACTTCGTCGACCGGCGTGTCGTGCGCCGTGAACTCGACGAGTTGGTGGGCGGCGTCCTCGAGGACAACCGGGTTGCGAGCGATGTCCGAGAGACGGCCGAGGATCGCGCGGATGCCCGCCTCGCGCATCACCAGTTCCGTGAAGTCGCGCCCGATCTCCTCGACGCGCGTGAGGAGCCGCACCTCGCGTTCCCGGGTCGCTTCGGCTTCCTTGAACTCCGTGATGTCGAACATGACGCCCTGCTCGATGACGACCCGGCCGTGTTCGTCCCGGACGGGTTTCGAGCGGTCCCGGATCCACACGATGCGCCCATCGGGACGGACCATGCGGTAGTCCCCGATATCGGGGCCGCCCCGTTCGAGGAACCCCTCGTACTCGCGAAGGACACGATCGCGGTCGTCGGGGTGCAACATCGCGACCCACAGGTCGTCTTCCTCCTCGACGTAGCGCTGAGGCGTGACGCCGAGGATCTGCTCGAGCTGGGGGCTGACGTACAGTGTTTCGTCTTCCTGCGGGAGGTCTAGGTAGACGATCGCCGGGATGTGCTCGACCAAGGCTTGGTACCGCGCGGCCTCTTCCATGAGTTGCTGCTTGCGTTGCTCCAACGTCGGGTCGGAGGGTGCGGCGCTCACCGCGCGTCGCCTCGGAACGGGTGCGGTGCAGCGGTCATCAGAGCACCGCCTCCCGCCGTTTCCGGGTGAGTAGTCCGCCGATCAGGACCCCCAGCGTCGCCGCGGTGATCACGAACATCGTGATGCGGAAACTCCCCGTCGCGTCGGCGAGCCATCCCATGAACGGCGGCCCGACGACGAACCCGGCGTATCCCACGGTCGTGACGGCCGCGATCGCGAGTCCGGCGTTCCCGCCTTCCACCGAGCCGAATGCAGCCGGCGCAGCCGCGGAGAGGGAGAAGCCGAGGACGAGGTACGCACAGGCGGCGACCGTCGTGTTGGGCGCGGTCGCAGCGACGGCACCGGCCAGGACCGCTCCGAGACCCGACGCGATCACGGTCGCCCGGTACCCGAAGCCGAACAGGATCTTGGCCGCGAGCGCGCGACCGGCCGAGGTGGCGAACGCGAACGCGGCGAACCCGATCGCCGCGGTCATGACCGATGCACCGAGGGTCTTGCGGAGATAGACCCCCGACCAGACGTCCATCGATCCTTCGACGAAGAACGCGCTTCCGACGATCAGCGCCGGAACGAGCAGCCACGGCCACTTCCGGAACGCGGTCAGCGAGACCTTGGTCTCCGACCGCTCGCGCGCCGGGACCGAGCGAAGCGATCTCGACGTCACGATGACGGCCGCGACCAAAACCTGGAGGGTGAATGAAAGGATGAGTGCGGTCCGGAACGAGGCACCGGCGGTCAGGATCACGCCCGTGGCCAGCGCGCCGACCCCCGCACCGATGCTGTAGGACATGTGCACCCATTGCAGCACCGCCCGCCCGGAGCGCACCTCGCGTTCGTAGCCGACGGCGTTCACCAGAACGTCGACCATCCCCGTCCCCAGGCCGATCATCAGGAACGCCAGGGGGAGCAGGGTCGGTGAGAGTGTCGCGAGCAGGAGCGCGCCCGATCCGTGCAACGCCAGCGATACGGGGATCGTGATGTGGCGGGCCAGGTGTTCCAGCCGGGGAGCGACGACCGTCATCGTGACGATGCCGGTGATGCTCGTGAAGCTCAGGTATAGGCCCAGGCGGCCAGAGGAGAGGTCGTTCGCTGCCTGGAGGTTCGCCAGGAGGACCGCGATGCTGCCCCAGAACCAGCCGAAGACCACGTAGGTGGCGGCGAGCGGTGTGATGCCACGTTCCGTGTCACGGATCGCGGTGACCTCTCCCACGCTGCCCTCCTGGGCCGTTCCGCACCTTGTGTATCATGCCGCGCGTCGACCCGACCTCCGAGGCTGCCCATGAGTGAACCCATCCTGCTCGTCGAGAACATCGGTCCCGTCCGTCGCCTGACGATGAACCGGCCGGACAAGCTGAACTCCCTCAACCACGATCTGCTCGTCCGGCTCGAGGAGGCTATCGAGGAGGCTGGGAGTGACGATTCCGTCAGCGTCATCATCCTGGCTGCCGCGGGGCGCGCGTTCTGCGCCGGCTACGACCTCGAGGAGGACGCCGAGGGAGGGGAGCTCGATGAGCACGCTTGGCGGGACGAGCTCCAGGAGGCCAGTGATCGCATGTTCGCGCAGCTCACGAACGCCAAGCCAACGATCGCGCAGGTGCAGTCCTACTGCCTCGCCGGGGGGACCGACCTCATGCTCGCCTGCGACCTCTGCGTCTGTTCGGACGACGCGAAGTTCGGCTACGTCGATATCCGGTTCGGCTCGGGCGTCGTCACGATGCTGCTCCCGTGGGTGGTCGGTGTTCGCAAGGCGAAGGAACTGCTCTTCACCGGGGAAGACCGGATCCCTGCAGACGACGCGTTGCGGATGGGGCTCGTGAACCGCGTTGTGCCGGCCGACGAGCTGGCCGATGCGACGCTGGAGCTGGCCGAGTCGATCGCAAGGAACGAGCCGTTCGTCGTGCAAGCCACCAAACGCGCGATCCACTCCGTGTGGGAGGGCCAGGGGATCAAGGCCGCGCTCGACGCGAACGTCGATATCGACGTCGAGATCGAGACCGCGAACCTCCCGGCCCGTGACGAGTTCCGCAAGATCACGAACGAACAGGGGCTCAAGGCCGCGATCGCCTGGCGTGACGCGCGGTTCCGCGGCGAGGCATAACCGGTGAACCCGGCTTCGTTGCGCCCGCTGCTCGCGCCGCGGTCGATCGCCATCGTCGGTGCATCCGAATCACCCGACTCGTGGGCGCCGGAGATCTACTCGAGCCTCCAGCATCTGGGATTCGCCGGCACGATCTACCCCATCAACCCGAAGTACGACGAGGTGTGGGGCCACCCGTGCGTCGCCTCGCCGTCGGACCTGCCCAAGGGTGTGGATCTGGCGATCATGGTGGTGCCGGCGCGGGTCGCCGTCGCACTCACGGAAGAGGCTGCGGTCGCCGGCGTGCGGAGCGTGATGGTCGTGTCCAGCGGCTTCGCCGAGACGGGGGACGAGGGTCGCGAACTTCAAGACCGGCTTGCGGAGATCGCGCGTGCCCGTCGCCTTCCCGTCCTGGGACCGAACGTCGAGGGGTTCGTGAACTACGTCGATCGCGTCGCGGCCTACGGAACGACCCCGCCGCCCGAACCGGTGGCCGGCGACATCTCGGTGATCTCCCAGAGCGGAACCGTCGCGTGGACGATGAACCAGATCGCCTCGGACCGAGGCACCGGCTTGCGGATCATCCTCGGCGTCGGGAACGAGGCCGTCATCGGGCTCGGCGACATGTTCGAGTGGGCTGCGCAGGATCCGAAGACGGAAGTGGTCTGCACCTACATCGAAACGATGCGCGATGTCGACGGCATCGGCAGGGGGCTACGTGCCCTTCGCGACGCGCGCAAGCCGATCCTGGTGTGCGCTCCGGCCGGCACGAGCGAAGCTGCTCGGCGTTCCATCGTCGCGCACACCGGCGCACTCGCCGGGAACACCGCGCTGCGTGACGCCTGGCTCCGGGGGCTCGGGGCGACCCTGGCCGAGGACCCGGTGGAGATGCACGAGGCCGCTGTGCTGCTGTCCCACCACCGAAAGCTCCGCGCGACCGGCGTGACGGCAGCACTGCAGTCCGGCGGTGCGTGCACGCTGTTCGCGGAGGCCGCCGATGAAGCGGGGCTGGAGTTGCCCGAGTTCCGGAAGACGACCGAGACGAAGCTCCGCAAGGTCCTGCCCAGCTTCGCGAACCTGAACAACCCGCTCGACGTGACCGGCCAGGCAGCCGTTGAGACGGATATGTACGAAGGGGCCCTTGAAGCCCTTGCGTCGGATCCCAACATCGGGTTCGTAGCCTTCGACGCCTTCCCCCCGCGCGGCGACGCGTTGGAGAACGCCGTCTGGGCTGATCCGGTGCTGGCGAAAGCCCGTGCGCTAGAGAAGGAAACGGGTGTCGTGTTCGCCTCGGTTGCCATGAGTGCGTTGTCGTATTCGCAGACCGCAAGGGATTTCGTGGACCGGGCGCGGTTGCCGTTCCTGCAAGGGCACCGGGCGGCGGCCGGCGCCATCCGGGCACTCGTCGACCTGCAGTCGTCGAAGGACCGGCTCGTCAAAGACCTTCCGCCGCATGGCAACCGCGCGAAGGCCCTGCGCGTTCTCAAAGGCCTTGTCGGCCCGGTCGACGAGACCACGGGAGCCAAGGTCCTCGAGTACTACGGCGTGCGGAGGCCGAAGGAAGCGACGGTCCGCACGCCGGGAGCCGCCGCCGCCGCCTTTCGGAAGGTCGGCGGTTCGGTGGCGGTGAAGGTTCTTGCACCGGAACTCCCGCACAAGGCGAAGCTCGGTGGAGTCCTGCTGGGGCTGGCGACCCCTGCGGACGTCGAGGCTGCGGCGGGCGAGGTGCTCGCCGCCGCGAAGCGAGCCGGTGCCCGGTCGCCGCGGGTCCTGGTCCAGCGGATGGTGGCCGGTCACGAGATCCTCGTCGGCGCCGTCATCGACGAACGCTTCGGCGCCGCCGTCACGATGCGCCCCGGTGGCGCGCTCGCCGAGGCCGGCGATGCCGCGTTCGTGGCGGCACCGTTGACGCGGAAGCAGGCCCGGGCCTTCGTCGACGAGCAGGCGGATCGGTGCGGGCTCGACGAACGACACCACCACCTTGGCTCCCTCGCCCAGGCCGTCGAGGGCATCGCGCGCGCGGCACACGACTTGCGGCACCGCCTCGCCTCGCTCGAGGCGAACCCGTTGCTCGTCGGCCCGAAGGCCGCCATCGCCGTCGACGCGCTCGCCGAAGCGCGCAGCGCCCCTTAGGAGCCGGCGATGATCTACGGCCTCGGTGCGGCGCTGGGCTGGGGCCTGGCCGACGTCACCGCTGCGGTCTCGGGCCGCCGGATCGGCAGTCTCCGAACCGTCGTCATCGCCCAGCTCGCCAGTCTCGTCGTCCTGGGGGTAGTGGTTGCGATCTTCCGGCCGCCGATGGGGGCGAGCTCGACACAGATCGCCATCTTGCTGGTTGGCGGGGTCCTCGGCGCGGGTGCCTACCTTTCCCTCTACAAGGGACTCGCCCTGGGTCCGGTCGCCCTCGTTTCGCCGATCGTCGCCGCCTACGCTGCGATCACCATCGTGCTGGCCGTCGTGTTCCTGCACGAACGTCTCACTGGACTCGCGCTCCTCGGGACGGTGCTGGCGCTCGTCGGGGTGGTCCTCACGGCCACGGATCCGCGGGCGCTTCGACGGGGCGGCAGTCTCCTGGGTGGCGGCGGGATCCCGTGGGGCATCTCGGCGATGCTCCTGTTCGGTGTGGCCACGTTCGTGCTCGGTCGCGTTTCCCAGGACATCGGATGGGCTGCACCGACGGTCTACTCGCGCATCGGAGACGTCGCGGTCATCGTCCTGGTGGGTGTGGTGCTCCGGCGGCGCATGCGCGGCCGGCGGCTCGGTGCTCAGGACCTGACCCTTGCCTTCTTCGTCGGGATGACCGACATCCTGGGGGTCATCTCGTACGCGCGCGGCGCCGAGCTCGGCTACATCTCGATCGTGACGGCGGCCTCGGTCGCGTTCATCGTGATTCCGGTCGTCGCGGGGTTCGTGATGTTCCGGGAACGGCCGGCGCCCTCACAGATCGCCGGGATCGTAGTCGTCGCCGGCGGGCTGGTCGCGCTCGGGATGGGCTCGTAGGTGGACCGTCGGTTGTCTGGGGGCTCTCGTCGCCCACTGTGGGTGACCCCCGGTCAGGGGGATGCGCAGCCCCGGCCGTCGCGATATCCTGACCCGCGCATCAGCGCCGCGTCCGAGGAAGAGCTGCCCGCATGAACTACCCGATGTCCGACGAAGACCGCGCGATCCAGGCCCAAGCGCGCGCCTTCATCGACGAGATCATCCCGTACGAGGTCGAGGCGGAGTACAACGGCGGCGACGTCGATCCCCACCTGGTCGGGACCTGGACCCGCAAGGCCCACGACCTCGGCCTGTATGCGATGAACATGCCGAAGGACCTCGGCGGTTCCGGGATGACCATGTTCCAGCAGACCCTTGTCTCCGAGCAACTCGGCCGCGTCACCAACGCGTTGGGGTGGGTCGTCCACACTCCCGCGGCGTGGCTGCCCGCTGTCGCCACCGACCACCAGATCGAGGCGTACCTGAAGCCGACCATCCGGGGTGAGCGCCATGAGTGCTACGCGATCACCGAGGAGGGAGCCGGGTCGGATGTCGATGCGATCACCGCCACCGCTCGCCGGGACGGGGATGACTACGTCCTCGATGGCGAGAAATGGCACGTGACCAGCTTCAACACGGCCGACCACATCTTCTTCCAGGCCAAGCTCGCCGGAGGCGAACACGAGGGCGAGCACGCGATGTTCATCGTCGACCGGGACACCCCCGGCATAGAGGTCGTGCGAACGCCTGCCTACACGCATACATACTCAGAACACCACCCGATCGTCCGGTTCGCCGGCGTACGGGTGCCGGCTGAGAACCTCGTCGGGGCTGAGGGCGACGGGATGGACTTCACCTACGAGTGGTTCCGGTACGAGCGGCAGATGATCGCGGCCCGGTGCTGCGGGGCCGCCGAGCGCTTGATCGAGGAGGCGACGTCCTTCGCTCAGGAACGGGTCCAGTTCGGCGAGCCGATCGCCCGGTTCCAGGCGATCCAGTTCATGCTGGCGGACTCGTTGACGGAACTGTGGGCGGCCCGACTGATGACCTACGAGCTCGCCAAGGGCATCGACCGGGGGGTCGACGTCAAGGTGCAGCATGCGCAGTGCTCCATGGCCAAGCTCTACGCCTCGGAGATGGCGGGAAGGGTCGCGGATCGGGCGGTTCAGATCTTCGGGGGACGCGGGTACATGCGGGAGAACGTGGCCGAGCGGTTCTGGCGCGAGGTGCGGGTGGACCGGATCTGGGAAGGCACCTCGGAGGTCCAACGGGTTATCATTGCGAGCCAGCTCTACAAGCGTGGGCTGGCTCCTCTGATCGGATAGCAGACAGGACGTGATACCTGATGGGAACGACGGCAACCGACACGTTCGCCGGGCGCCTGGACCAGATCATCGAAGAGGAGAGCGAGGCGTTCCTCAAGCGCCAACCGGTCTCCACGCAGCTCTGGGAGACCGCTAAGAAGCACCTGGTCTCCGGGGTCACGTCCAGTTGGCAAGGCTCCGACCCGCAACCGATCTGGATCAAGGAGGGCCGGGGTTCCCATCTCTTCGATGAGGATGGTCTCGAGTTCGTGGATCTGCACGGCGGCTATGGCGCCGGCGCCGCGGGTCACGGTCATCCCGCCATCGTGGCGGCCGTCCAGGATCGGGTGACGCGCGGCACGCACTTCGCCTCCCCGGTGGTAGACGCCATCGATGTCTCCACCGAACTGGCGAACCGCTTCGGGATCCCGTTGTGGCGGTTCGGCCAGTCGGGCACCGAGGCGACCATGGACGCCATCCACCTGATGCGCGCGGTCACCGGCCGCCCGTACTTCATCAAGGTCGAGGGTTCGTACCACGGGCATCACGACTCGGTGCAGGTGAGCGTGTACGAGGACGACCTCGAGAAGCTCGGAGATCCGGACCTTCCGACCAGCAACCACGAGGAAGGCGGGATCCCGGACGCCGTCCTGGACCTGTGCAAAGTGGTGCCGTACAACAACATCGAGTCGGTTCGGAAGCGCCTGGAGCAGTTCCCCGGTCAGATCGCCGGCATGATCATCGAACCCGTGATGATGAACATCGGGATCATCTTCCCCGACGACGACTACCTCGCGCAGCTCAAGGAGCTGCTCCACGAACACGGGGCGCTCCTGACCTTCGACGAGGTCAAGACCGGCTTCGCGACGCGCCCGGGTGGGATGACCGAGTACTACGGCGTGACGCCGGATCTCATCACCCTCGCGAAGTCGCTCGGAGGTGGCGTGGCGGTCAGCGCCATCGGCGGTGTCGAAGAGGTCATCGGCAAGATCGATACAGGCGTCTATGAGCAGTGCGGGACCTTCAACGGCAACCCGCTCGCGATGGCCGCAGCGAAGGCGACCTTGACGCAGGTCTTGACCCCGGAGGCCTACGCGCACGTGGAGACGTTGCGGCAGAACATGGTCGGGCAGATCGAGGCGATCATCGAGGAGTACGAGCTGCCGGCCTACGTGGAGTCCATCGGGTTCAAGGGGTGCGTGGTCTTCAAGGAGCAGAAGAACCGGAACTACCGGGACTTCCTGGAGTGGGACAACCGGTTCAGCGCCGCCCACTGGTTCTACCAACACAAGGGGGGCGTCATGCTCCCGAACGGAGGCAAGGTCGAACAGTGGATGCTCTCCGTTCAGCACACGCAGGATGATGTTCAGACGTTCGTCGACAATTTCGCGGCGTATGCCAAGGCACTGAGGAGCTGAGTAGATGGCCGGCGGAGAAGTAAAACTCGTCAATCTGGTGAAGAAGTTCGATGAGGTCGTCGCGGTCGACGGCATCAACGTGGAGATGCCCGCGGGCGAGTTCTTCTCGCTCCTCGGACCGTCGGGGTGTGGGAAGACCACAACGCTGCGCATGATCGCCGGCTTCGAGCAGCCGACGTCCGGACAGATCCAGCTGGACGGGGTCGACATGTCCGAGACGCCACCGCACAAGCGGAACGTCAACACCGTGTTCCAGAACTACGCCCTGTTCCCGCACCTGAACGTGTTCGAGAACGTGGCGTTCGGCCTGCAGTTCAAGAGCGAGGTGTCCAAGGACGAGACCAGGCGGCGGGTGGGCGAGGCGCTGGAGCTGGTGCAGCTCTCGGGCTACGAGAAGCGGCGCCCCACCCAGCTCTCGGGTGGACAACAGCAGCGGGTCGCCTTGGCGCGTGCGCTGATCCTGAACCCGACGGTGCTGCTGCTGGACGAGCCGCTCGGGGCCCTGGATGCCAAGCTGCGCAAGCGGTTGCAGATCGAACTCAAGGCCCTCCAGGAAGCGGTCGGCATCACGTTCATCTACGTGACGCACGACCAGGAAGAGGCCCTGACGATGTCCGACCGGATCGCCGTCATGTCCAGCGGCCGCATCGAGCAACTGGGCACGCCGGAGGAGGTCTACGAAGAGCCCGCGACGGCCTACGTCGCTGATTTCCTGGGCGTGTCGAACCTCATGAGCGCGCAAGCGGGCGGGCTCGTCAACGGGACCTGCGCCGTTCGGCTCGGTGAGTTCGAGCTGAAGGCGGGCCGGGGGGCGACGGACTCCCGCGGCGAGGTCAAGATCACGATCCGACCCGAGCGGGTGCACCTGCAGCCGCAGGAGACCACGGGCGAGAACTTCGTACCCGGGATGGTCGAGCGCAGTGTCTACCTCGGCAACGCCACCCAGGTGATGGTGCACCTCGCGAGTGGCGACGCGATCCAGGTCATGGTGCAGAACCGCGGGGATCACATCGAGTTCGAGGCCGGCCAAGCGATCAAGGCGGTGTTCCCGATCGACGCGCTCCGGGTGGTCGCGTCCTCGGCCGAGCAGCAGGCCCAGATCGACGAAGCCATCGCCTAGGCTGACTCAGGGTTCCTGGCATCCCGACTGATGGACTACGAGGCCGTCGTCTTCGATCTCTTCGGCACCCTCACGCCGGACGTCATCGAGCGCGACCGCGTCCCGATGCTCACCGCGATGGCTGACGCCCTCGAGGTGCCGGTGGACCAGTTCAGGGAGCGTTGGGACGCCGGCTCGATGGACCGGATGCGAGGGGGGTCGCTCGCGGAGCACGTTGCCATGGCATGCCGTGATCTTGGGAACACTCCTGCGCCGCAACAAGTTCAGGAGGCGCTCGACCGACGTCTCGCGTGGTCCCGCTCGTACTTCTTCGATACGCTGCAGAGCATCGTCCAGACTGTGAAGGTCATCCGTGAGCACAAGGAACTGCGGCTCGCCCTCGTCAGCGTCTGCATGGAAGAAGTGCCGGGACTCTGGAAGGAGTGTCCGCTGGCGCCGTACTTCGACGTGACGGTCTTCTCGTGCGAGGTCGGGCTGATGAAGCCGGATCCGGGGATCTACCTGCTCGCTTCCGACGGCCTCGGCGTCCCGCCGGAAGCCTGCCTCTACATCGGCGACGGGAGCTTCGGTGAGCTCCATGGTGCCGAAGAGGCCGGCATGACCGCCGCGCTCTTCCGCCGGCCCGACCAGGACCCGGACGTGCACCGACCGGGCGAACGTGACGACTGGACCGGCGAAGTCATCTCCGCGATCCCCGAGGTCCTCCGCTTGCTCTGCTAGCTACGACGGATCGGTCTTCACGAAGCGAAACATCTGCAGGCGGCAACTTCGCTGTCGCCGAAGCGTTGAGCGGAGAGAATGGCCGATCCGTCGAACGACCGGCTAGATCTGCATCGCGAAGTCGGAGATCGCGTCTACCTTGCCGCCTTCTTGCTTGCGTGCGATGCGCTTGTAGATGACGGAGCCGACCCCGACCGCCAGGAAGGTGCCGAACAACATGATGGTCGCCATCGCGTTCAGTGCCGGCGTCGGGGACGACCGGTACCCACTGTAGATCTTCATGGAGATGGTCTCGCAGGCGGCGCGTTGGCAGACCGCACGCACGAGAACGAAGTCATCGATGACGTCTGCGAAGACGATGATCCCGCTGGCGAAGATCGCGGGGTACAGGAGCGGCAACAGGACCTTGCGCAAGGCCTGGCTCGGCCGCGCGCCGAGGTCCATCGCCGCCTCCTCGTATTCCTTGCCGATCGTCGACAGTCGGGCGCGCACGATGATCACGGGGTAGGACATCTGGAGCGCCACCAGCCCGACCGCCTGGGCCATCGTGCCCATCTCGATGAACCTCAGGAGGTTGGCGAAGGTCAGGAAGAGCGCGACAGCGACGATCAGCTCGGGGGTGACGAACGACAGGAGCATCCCGAAGTTGGCCGCGCGTGCGGGGCGGCCCTTCCAGCGGTCGATACCGATCGCGAAGGCAACCCCGAGCGGCGTTGCGATGAGGACCGTTATGACGGCCAGCATGACCGTCTGGATGATCGCAGCGGTCAACTCTGGGCGTTGACACAGCGAGAAGTGGGTCCCGGCCGGCGCCCCGCCGCAGTACCAGCCCGTGGAGAATCCCTGCCAGACCGAGCGCGAGAGTCCGTTGTTGAAGGAGAACAGGACGGCGATCGACACGGGGATGATCGACCAGCCGAGGTAGGCCCACGTGATGCTCTCGAGGACGCGGGGGAGCCGCCAGGGGTCGGACAAGCGGTAGAGGGGCTTGCCCTCGACCTTGCGAGCCGCCCGGAAGACGAAGATGGAGATGACGCAGGCGATGATCCCGGGAAGCAGGATCACGCCGGTCCCCGTGCCGAAGAACAGAGCGACGGCCGTGGCGGGGAGCGGGATCAGCAGGGCATAGCCCAGGATGCGGAGGCCGAGGGCGGCTCCGGGCGGGCGCGTCGCGACGTCCATCGAGCCTCAGATCTCCTCGGAGCGCGTGCTGCGCAGGTAGTAGAGCATGAAGGGGATCAGCATCAGCATGAGGATCATCACGAGGGCTGCCGCCTGGGCCGGTCCGTCTCCCGAGGTGTGGACCTTCTGATCGATGAGGGTGCCGATCATGGAGGTTCGACCGCGCGAGGACAATAGGTACGTCGTGTAGTAGTCACCGAACATCGGGAGCGAGACGATCACCATGCCGGCGAGCACCGCCGGCTTCGAGAGCGGGAGCGTCACCTTCCAGAAGGTCTTCGAGGGGCTCGCTCCGAGGTCGCGGGAGGCCTCCATCAGGCTCTGGTTGATGCGGTCGAGGCCGGCGTACAGCGGCAGGATCATGTACGGGATGTATCCGTAGATGAGTCCCAGGACGACCGTCACGCTCTTGCCCTCGAGCCACTGGTATTCGCCGAACCCGATCACGCCCAGTACGCGGTTCACGAACCCGTCGCTCTGCAGGAGGTTCGTCCAGGCGAGCATCCGCATCAGGTAGCTGACCCAGAACGGAGCCACCAGCAGCGCCAGGAAGAGGGTGCGCCGGCGTCCCCCGTATCGCGCAACGTAGTAGGCAACGGGGTAGGCGAGGAGCACGCAGATGCTGGAGGCGATGAGGACGTAGACGATCGTGCGGACGAACGATGGCTGGTAGAGCGGGAGTTCGCCGAAGACGCCGAAGATCTTGCCGACGACCTCTTTGAAGGTGTCGAAGCTCCAGTACCACGGCTGCCATACGGGGATGGGCGTCTGGAAGACCGGATCGACGGTCCCCATCGCCACGGACAGGATGACGTAGAACGGAAGGATGAAGAGCAGGATCAGCCACGCGAAGGCGGGTCCGGCGAAGGAGGGCCAGTACCAACGGGGGTACCAAACGCCCTCTTCTTTGCGTTGCGGAGGCCGCTTGCCCGGCTCGCTGGGCGGCGCGGTCTCTTCGAGTAGCCCTACCGGTCTATCCACGAGGCAGAGAGTCTACCCGGTCGTCTGGAAGGTCTCCCAGGCGTCCTTCCACTGTGAGTCGACCTCGGGAGTGAGCTCCAAGAGCTGGTGTCCGACGGTGAAGTCCTCCTCGGTGGGGATGCACGTTTCGAGGCTCGGCTGGACGACACGTCCCGTCTGCCACGGGCCCGCCCCCTTGATGAGGTCCTCCTTGACGACGCCCTTCATCGGAGGGATGTAACCGTTCCACTGGAAGTTGACCATCGAGTTGCCGCTGTTGTCCTTCGAGTCGAAGTCCAGCATGAAGTTCAGGAAATGGTGGGCCAGGACCGGGTTGCTCCCCGTGTTCAGGACCGACATGAAGTCCTGTCCGATCATCATGTTCTCGGTCGGGGCCCAGTAGCGGATCACGTCCTTGTTCTCCTGGTACTTCGGGAAGTAGTACTGGGCCGACACCATGTCACCCGACCAGGCCTGGTGCACGAGCGAGGCACCGTCAGGCATGTCCGTGTAGTCGTTCACGTCCGCCTTGACGTCCACCGCGTTCACCAGGTCCACGAGCTGCTGTTGGGCGGTGGCGAGGTTCTGCGTCCTGGTGGACGAGTCATCGGTGTTCACGTCGTAGACCCCGTTCTTCAACAGGATCATGCCGATGACCTCGCGGTAGTCGTCGAGGATGTGGGTCTTGCCCTTCCACTTCGGATCCCACATTACGTCGTACGGATTGTCCAGGCTGGGGACGTAGTCTGCCGAGGGCCCCTTGATGGCCGAGCCGCGAGGCTGATCGATCCGCCACGCGACGCCGGTCGTGTAGACCGTGTAAGGAACGGTGTACTGGGCGCCGACATCGTAGAAGGGGGAGTTGGCCTCGGTGCCTTGGTAGACCGACCACACGTTCGCGAGGTTCGTGAGGTAGGTCTTGTTCAGCGGCATCAGGATCTTGGTGACCGCGAGCTTGGACAGGATGTTGGTGGTCGGGAAGAAGACGTCGTAGTTGATGTCCGAGGCCGTCGTCAGGGTCGCGAGCGACTCCTGCTCGGTGTTGAAGGTGTTGACGTTCACCTTCACGCCGTACTGCTCTTCGAACATGTTGATGATCCGCGGGTTGATGTACTCCTCCCAGTTGTAGAGCTCGAGGGGGCCGGCCTCCGGCTTGAGGCCGTCGGCGATCGTCGGGTTACCCTCGGTCGGAAGGGTGACGGGGTTGTCCGGACGCGCGGGGTTCTGGAGGACCTGGCCGCCTTCACCGCCGACCTGAGTTCCCGTGTTCTTCGTGCACGCGGCGAGGATCGCGCTCGCGAGCGGGATGCTGGCGGCGGTCAGACCGGTGTTCCTGAGGAAGGTTCGCCGGTTCATCCGGCTGTCTCCGATACCCAGTGGGTGCTTCCGTCCGCCTTCGCGCGGGTGCAGCGCCATCGTGCTCCTCCTCGTAGAGAACGTTCCTCGGGAACCCCGCTCCGGGGTCGTTGCCGACGCGTGGGGCGCCACCGGCTGCGTCTGAGTATCACAGTAGGGAACAGCGGCGCAACCCACGTACCGTCGGTTCGGTCTGTGGCCCTCCCGCCGGGCCCCTACTCGGTCTCGGGTAGGTGGGTGGTGCGAGCCGGATGGCGTTCGGACATGTCGATCGTTGGCCGGGGAAACACCGCTAGAGTCCCCCCCGAGTCGAACGAACAAGGGGAGGTGGAGGGTGAGCCCTTCCGGGTCCGTCCGTCAGGCCTTCGCCGGAAAGAGTTCGAAGCCGATCTCGCGCGCCGACACTTCCATACACGTCCGCTTCATCCGCTCGGGGGTGACGATCGCGTCGTTGAGCACGACCTGGATCGCCAGGCCGTCCATGAGGCCGGCAAGGCGGAGCGCTTGTTCGTCCGCATCCCCTGCGGGGAACTCGCCCGACGCCTGTCCGGTGCGGATGACCGCCGCGATCGCATCTCGCCATCGCCGGTCGAGGACCTCTCGTTCGCTGGCCATCGCTGGGTCGCGCAAAGCTCGGCCCCAAACCTCGACCCAGAGGGACCATTCCTCGCGGCGATCCTCTTCCTCTCCCAGCAGGCCGGGGACCGAGAGGTCGATGAGCCGCTCGAGCTGCTCGCGAGCCGACGTGAGGCCGCGGATGTCTCGCGAAACCTGCAGGTAGAAGCGGTCGTTCAGCTGGGCCAGCGCTTCCGCGAGGAGTCGGTCCTTGGTCTCGAAGTAGTAGATGACGAGCCCCGGGGAGACTCCGGCGTCGGCGGCGACGTCGGCGATCCTGGTTTCGGCCAGGCCGCGCTCGGTGATCACTCTCGCGGCCGCCTCGAGGATCTCGGTCCGCCGGTCGGGTCGTGCCTTGGCCACGCTTGGTTCCCTCCGTCCGTTCGCAACACGCCTTGAACGTCTGTTCAGTTCACTCTACGGTCTGAGGCAGCCATGTCAATGCCTGGGGGGTCGCCCGCCCGCCGTTCGGACTTGACTGATTGTTCAATCATCAGGCATCATGCAGGGCGGGCGTCCGGCGTGGGGCCTGGGTCCGACCGATCGGCATGCGGGCCGAGCGTCCGGCGAGGAGCCGGCAGAGCGGCAGCGAGGAGATGGACATGATGGCGAACCGATACGACGCGATCGTTATCGGCGGCGGGCACAACGGCTTGACCTCGGGCGCGTACTTCGCGCGAGCGGGTGCGAACACCGTCGTCTTGGAGGCGGACGACCACACCGGGGGAGCGGCCGATACGTCGGCGCCGTTCCCCAACCATCCGGATGTGAAGGTCACGACCTACTCGTACGTCGTGAGCCTGGTTCCTCCGACGATCATCAACGACCTCGGTCTGAAGCGCTTCGGGTACAACATCATCCCCTTCGGTCCGTACTTCCAGGCGTATCCGGACGGCCGCGCGGTCCGCGTGTACCCGGACGACGCGAGCAAGTCGCACGAATCCATCTCGCAGTTCTCGAAGAAGGACGCGGATGCGATGGAGGAGTGGGAGGCGTGGCTCAAGGGGGTCGCCGACGTCCTCGGACCGCTGCTCCTGCAGGTGCCTCCGAAGCTCGGATCGAAGTCGGTCGGCGACCTCTTGGATGCCGCCAAGTCCGGATGGAAGATGCGCGGTCTGGACGTTCGCGGCGTCGCGAGCGTGACCAAGCTCTTCACGATGTCCGTGAGCGACCTGCTCAGCGAGTGGTTCGAGTCCGACGCGGTCAAGGGCATGCTGACCGTCAACGGCGTCATCGGGACCTGGGCCGGACCGGATGAGCCCGGGACTGCGTACGTCATGCTGCACCACTCGATCGGTGACGTCGGCGACGGCCACCTCGGGTCGTGGGGTTTCCAGGAGGGCGGCATGGGGGCGGTCTCGCAGTGCTTCCGGGACGCCGCCGAGTCGTTCGGGTGCGAGGTTCGCACGAACGCGCGGGTGTCGAAGATCACGACCCAGAACGGTCGCGTGACCGGCGTGGTGCTCGACAACGGCGAGGAGCTGACCGCGCCGACCGTCGTCACGTCGATCCATCCGAAGATCGCGTTCCTCGACCTGATCGACCAGGGCGACCTGCCGGCCGATTTCGTCCGCGACATCGAGAACTGGAAGACGCGCTCGGGTGTGGTGAAGGTGAACGTCGCGATGTCGGAGCTGCCGAAGTTCACGGCGGCCAAGGACTACAACGACACCAACGCCGACGGTATCCCGGAGCACCTGACGGGATCGGTGGAGCTGTGTTTCTCCACCGAGTACGCCGAGCGCGCGTTCCAGGACGCGCACATGGATCGCAAGGCGGCGACGGCGCCGTTCGTGGACGGGGTCATCCCGACCACGCTGGTGGATGGCCTCGGCGACAAGAAGAACGGGATCCACAACTTCTCGATGTTCACACAGTGGTGCCCGGACGACTGGAACGAGGAGCCGCACACCGAAGAACTGGACGCGTACGCGAACCGGATCTTCGATCTCTACAACGACATGGCGCCGAACTTCAAGGATTCGATCGTGGACTACCAAGTCATCGGTCCCTACGACATGGAGCAGCGCGTCGGACTCCTGGGGGGGAACATCTTCCACGGCGAACTCTCCGTCGATCAGCTGTTCCACATGCGTCCGGCGCCGGGCTATGCGGACTTCCGAACGCCGATCAAAGGCTTGTACCACGGCTCGTGCGCGACCCACGGTGGCGGCGGGATCAACGGGATCCCCGGCTGGCAGGCGTTCAAGCAGGCCAAGAAGGACGGGCAGGTCCGCTCAAGCACGTAGTCGTCGTCGGAGTCGGCGCGGGCTAGTTCGTCGACGCGCTCCGGCCGAGTTCGAGGGCGACCGCTTCGCGGACGAGTTCGCGTGCGCGCTCCTGGGAGACCTCGCCGAGCAACCATCGCGAGCCGAGCCCGTCGACGAGGCCGGTGAGTCGTTCGGCAGCGTCAGCCGCGCGTACCGTCGTCGCGATGCTGCCGCCTCGTTGGCCGTCCTCGATCATCCGAGCGATCGCTTCGTTCCATCGTTCGGACCACGCTTTCATCGGGCCGCGGAACGATCCATCGAAGAGGGCGGCCTCCGTGAGCTCACTCCAGATGACCCAGTTGTCACGGACAGCCGGCGAATCGTCGAATTCCAAGAGCAAGGTCTCGGTGATGCGTTCGCGCGCGGAGCCAGCCCGGGTGCGGGACCCGATCTCGTTTATCGCCCGGAGCTCGGCGTGTTCGAGAGCGGCGGCGAGCAGATCGTCGCGCGTGGGGAAGTAGTAGGAGACGAGCGCGCGGGATACGCCTGCCTCGTCGGCGACGTGGCGGATGTACATGCCGTGGAGGCCGACCTTCGCGATGACTCGGCACGTCGCGTCGAGGATCTCTGGACGTCGGTCCTCCGCCAACGGGCCTCCCGGTCTTCGCTCCCCGCTCCCAGCGCGCCTGGGCTACCCCTCCCTAGGGGTTGACTGGCACGCCAGCCAGTCTATACCATGAGACATCCTGGCGCGTGCGTCAGGGACCCGGAGCCAGCAGGGTTCCGCGGCGACCCGGAGGGGATGTTCCCGGCATGGCGAACCAGTACGACGCGATCGTGATCGGCGGCGGGCACAACGGATTGTGCGCGGCGGCCTACCTGGCCAAGGAGGGCGCGAACGTCATCGTCCTCGAGAAGCGCTACAAGACCGGCGGGGCCGCGGACACCAGCGCGCCGTGGCCAGAGCATCCCGACTTCAAGGTCACCACCTACTCGTACGTATCGGGCCTGATTCCGCCCTCGGTGGTGCAGGAACTCAAGCTCGAGAGCCACGGCTACAAGATCCACCCGATGGGTCCGGTGTACCAGGCGTGGCCGGACGGCCGTTCGATGTCGTTCGAGAGCGGGCTCACCGACGTCAACCGCCCGTTCATCGAGAAGTTCTCGAAGAAGGATGCCGTCAACATCGAGAAGTACGATGCGTGGCTGGAGAAGCTGGCGGACATCCTCGGGCCGCTGTTGCTCAAGACACCCCCGAACGTCGGTTCGAAGAAGTTCGGGGACCTCCTGGACCAGGGCCGTCTCGCGTGGGAACTGCGCAAGCACATCGATCAGCGAACGGTTGCCGACTTCACCCGGATGATGACGATGTCCCTGACCGACTTCCTCGACGAGTGGTTCGAGTCCGAGGAACTCAAGGGCGTCCTCACCGTCGACGGCGTCATCGGCACCTGGGCCGGTCCGGACGAGCCGGGCACGGCCTACGTCCTCCTTCACCACGCCATCACCGACATCGGTGACGGCCAGCTCGGGAACTGGGGGTTCCCGGAAGGCGGGATGGGCGCCGTCTCGGACGCCTTCCGCCGGTCGGCCGAGGCGTTCGGTGCGAAGATCCGCACGGAGGCGCCCGTGGCGAAGGTCCTGACCTCGGATGGACGTGTCACCGGCGTCGCGCTGGAAAGCGGAGAGGAGCTCTCCGCGCCGGTCGTCATCACGGCGGTGCACCCGAAGATCACGTTCCTCGAGCAACTCGACGAGGAGGAACTGCCGGCCGATTTCGTTCAGGACATCCGCAACTTCAAGACGCGGAGCGGCACGGTCAAGATCAATCTGGCGCTCAGCGAACTCCCCAACTTCACGGCTGATCCGAACCCCGCCGACGGAAGCACGCCGCATCATCTGACCGGTTCGGTCGAGCTGTCGTTCTCGCCGCGATACGTCGAAGCGGCCTTCCAGGACGCGAAGGCGGGACGGGGGGCGACTGCGCCGTTCTCGGACGGCGTGATCCCGTCGGTCGTGGACAAGACGCTGGCTCCGGAGGGTGTTCACATCATGTCGCTGTTCACGCAGTGGTGTCCGCAGGAGTGGGCGGCCGAACCGAGGGATGACGAGCTGGAGGCCTACGCGGACCGGACGATCGGCGTGTACAACGATCTGGCGCCGAACTTCAAGGACTCGATCATCGCCCGCCAGGTGCTCGGGCCCTACGAGATGGAGCAGGAGCTGGGCATGATCGGGGGCAACATCTTCCACGGGGAACTCTCGGCGAACCAGTTGTTCCACATGCGCCCGGCGCCGGGCTACGCGGACTTCCGAACGCCGATCAAGGGCCTGTACCAGGCCTCGTCAGGCACCCATGCGGGCGGTGGCGTGAACGGGATCCCCGGCTGGCACGCAGCGAAGGCGATCAAGGAGGATCGTGCCCTGTCGCGGAAGTAGCGTCCGCCCTGGTGCCGATGTCACCCGGACGTGTCCGGGCCGGAAAGCTCGGAAAGCGAAGAACCGAGGCGGCGGGAGGCTGCCTCGGTTCTCCTGGATCTCGGTTCCCGTCACGGTCTCGTCGGACGGGGTCCTCAGTCCTTCCGGTTGGGCCCTTCCACGGTCTCCTCGGTCGGGGCCCTTCCGGGGTGGTACTCGGGTGCTTCCATGTATCTATCTTCGGCGCGGCTGGACGCGCGGTTCGTCACCTGGGCGACAGGGGATGTGTCGGGTTGCCGACGTGGGGCTGGATCCGGGTGCGTCAGGCGCGTCGCAGGCACGCTCGGCGGGTGTTGCGGCTCGTATGATGACCGGCGTCCGGCCTGAGTTACGGGTCAAACGCCGAGGAGGGTGAGCAAGGGTGGGCAGCAGGGGCGCCGTTCGCACGATGCTCGAAGCGAACTCGATGGCCATCGTCGGCGCGAGTCCCAGGAAGGATTCCTTCGGCGAGATGATGGTGCTGGAGGCGCTCCGCAGCGGCTACGAGGGCACCATCTACCCGGTCAACCCCAAGTACGACGAGATCCTCGGGCTGAAGGCGTACCCGTCGCTGGCCGACGTTCCCGAGTCCGTCGACATCGCGCTCCTCGGTGTCGGGAACCACCTGATCGAGGACCAGCTCGATCTTGCGATCGAAACCGGTGCGAAGTCAGCCGCGATCTTCGCCAGTTGTTACACGTCGACACCCGCGGGAGAGCCGACGTTGCTCGAGCGGCTGACGGAGAAGGCGCGTGCAGCGGAACTTGCCATCTGTGGTGGGAACTGCATGGGGTTCCTGAACGTCGACCGCAAGCTCCGGGTATGCGGGTTCGTCGAGCCGGACCTGGAACCTGGGCCGATCACGTTCATCTCCCACTCCGGTTCGGTGTTCTCAGCGATGGCGTTCAACGACCGGGATCTGCGGTTCAATGTGATCGTGTCGGCCGGCCAGGAGATCGCGACCACGACGGCCGACTACATGCACTACGCGCTCGATCAGGACACCACCAAGGCGATCGGCCTGTTCATCGAGACGATCCGCGACCCCGATACGTTCGTCGATGCGCTCCGGCGCGCTGCCGAGAAGGACGTGCCGGTGGTGGCGCTCAAGGTCGGACGGGAGGCGAAGGCTCGCGAGATGGTGGCCGCGCATTCCGGCGCGCTCGCAGGCGAGGACGGCGCATACGAGGCGCTGTTCTCCCGGTATGGCGTCCTCCGCGTCGAGAACCTCGAGCGGATGTGCGACACGTTGGAACTGTTCACGCGGAACGACCGGCGCGCGGGCCCGGGTGGGTTGGCGTCGATCCACGACTCCGGCGGCGAGCGGGCGATGTTCATCGATGCCGCCGCGGAGGCCGGCGTCGAGTTCGCGCGGATCAACGCCGAGACCACGCGCAAACTGGAGGAGACCTTGGAGGAGGGGCTCCCGGCGGTGAACCCGCTCGATGCCTGGGGTACCGGGAACGACGCCGAGCAGATCTTCATCGACTGTCTCAAGGCCCTGCGTGACGACCCGGACACTGCCGGGGTGGCGTTCGCGGTCGACATGACCTACGACCACGGGAACGAAGAGGATTACACGTGGATGGCCGAGCAGGTCTTCCCCGAGTCGACGAAGCCGTTCGCGATGCTTTCGAACATGTCGAGCACGATCCATCCCCCCGACGCCAAGCGCATGCGCGACCAGGGCATCCCGGTCCTGGAGGGGACGAACACCGGGCTCGACGCGTTCCGGCACCTGTTCGCGTACCGGGATTACCGTGCGTTGCCGCCGGTCGGCGATCCCACGCTCCCCTCCGACGAGGTCCGGCAGCGTTGGCGGGAACGCCTGTCTCGAAGCGAGCCGCTGCCCGAGCACGCGGGATTGGCGCTCCTGGCCGACTATGGGATTCCGGTGAGCCCGACCGAGCTCGCATCGTCACTCGACGAAGCGTTGGCCGCGGCCGGCAAGCTCGGGTACCCGGTCGCGATCAAGACCGCGGCGACCGGAGTGATGCACAAGTCCGACGCCGGCGGCGTGAAGCTCGGGCTTGCCGACGCCGATGCCGCTGCCGTCGCGTACGAGGATCTCGCGGACCGGCTCGGTCCCGAAGTGGTCGTCGCGCCGATGGCCGAGAGCGGCGTCGAACTCGCGCTCGGGATCGTGCACGACGAGCAGTTCGGGCCGATGGTTTTGGTGGCGGCCGGCGGCATCCTGGTCGAGCTCCTGAAAGACCGGCGCCTTGCTCTGCCGCCGCTGGACGAGGTGCGCGCGCGGGGGCTCTTGGACGGACTGCGGTCGCGTCCGATCCTGGACGGGGTCCGCGGTGCACAGCCGTCGGACATCGACGCGGTGGTGCGGTCGATCGTCGCCGTGTCGGTGCTCGCGTTCGATCTCGGCGACCTGATCCAGGAACTCGACGCGAACCCGGTGATCGCTTCCCCGAAGGGATGCGTCGCCGTGGACGCGTTGGTGGTTTCCCGCTCGATCTAGCCTCCGAATGAGGTCCGCAACAGCTTCACGAGTTCCCGAAGGGGGCGGCCGGACGACCGGAAGTACGCCCACTTCCCGCGCTGTTCGCGCTCGACGAGGCCGGCTTGGTGTAGCAGCCTGAGGTGATGACTCACGGTCGGCTGCGCGAGGCCGACGGACGCGGTCAGGTCGCACACACAGGCCTCGCCTTCCTCGGCGATCAGGCTCATGAGGCGTAGCCGTGTCGGATCTGCCAGCACCCCGAACGCGGCTGCCAGCCGGTTGGCCTCGTCCTCAGCGATGGGCGCGCTCACGGGGGCACAGCATTCGATCATCGGCAGGGCGGTCTTCATGGGTGGATCACCCGTCTCTCCTCATATAGACAGAGGTCGATACATGGGCGTAGGATAACACATCGACAGATGTCGATGTATGGCTTAAGGAGGGAGGTGACCGAGATGACGACGGATCCTTGCTGCCCGGACGGCTGCCCGTCCGGCTGCTAGCGCTTGCCGCGTGACGAGGGGCCGGGCTGCAGACCGGCCCCCTCACTCCTCGTCCCGGTGGTGTTGGTGATCGTGCTCCGGTGCGCCGCTGTTCTCGACCTATCCCCCGAACGGCCGCTAGCCCCGGGCCGGGGAAACCCGATATCGTGCTCGAGCGATGCTCGACAACTACAAGTACCAGGCCAAACGCTCCGTCGTGGCCGCGCAGGAGGCGGCCCGCGGGTTCGGGCACGACCACATCGGGACCGAGCATCTGCTGCTTGGCTTGGTGCGTGAGCCGTCGCCGGCTCAAGCAGCGTTCGCCGATCTCGGAGTCACGGATGAGGCCGTTACCGCCCAGATCGAGGACTCGCTCGGGACCGGAAAGGCGACCGACGACGCCGTCCCGTTCGACCTCGAGGCCAAGGCCGCCCTCGATCAGGCGTCGGAGGAGGCCGCCGCGCTCGGCCGGCAGACGGTCGGCGCCGAGCACCTCGTCTTCGCCATCTTCCAGGAGCGCGAGAGTGGCGCGGTCATGCTGCTCGAAAAGCTCGGTGTCGATCCCGAGGCCGTCCGGCCCGCCGTGATGCAGCAGCTCAAAGCGACGGAGAAGGAGGAGGACGGCGCCGCGAAGAAGACGGCAGGCAAGGAGATCGGGTCGATCCTGGTCGAGCAGGGCTCCGTCGATCAGACCCAGCTCGAGGAGGCACTCGAAGGGGCGCGCGACAAGCTGCTCGGCCGCGCGCTGATCGACCTCGGCCTCATCGAGGAACGTGATCTCGTCCGAGCCCTGGCCACCCAGATCGGGATGGACTTCGTGGACCTGGACCAGTTCCCGGTCGAGCCGTGGGCCGTGCAGCTCATCCCACCCGCGGCGGCGTGGCGTCACCACGTGATCGCGATCGGCGAGCGCGGCGGCAAGCTGCTGCTGGCGATGTCCAACCCGGCCGACAACCACGCGATCGACGACATCCGCGTCATGACGAACCGCCAGGTCGAGCCGGTCGTCGCGATGGCCTCTGACATCGAGCGTGCGCTCCGCACGAACATGGGAACGCGCGAGCAGGCCGAAGCCGATCAGGAGATGCCCGTCACGTCGGGCACCTGGTACGGCGAGTCGACGATCGGCCCATCGGAGCCGTGGAAGGGACCGGAGGACTCGGTGATCGGCGCCCCGGTCGACCTCGGGACGGTGCTGGCCGTCACCGATACCAGCGTGTTCGTCGCCATCTCCGACGTGGTCGCGCATCCCAGCGGGTTCGGGATGACGGTGACGCTCCGGCGGAGGGGCGCGCCGCGCGCGGACAAGTGGTTCGAGGCGGTGAGCTGGCAGCACCGTTGGTCCGGCTCGGGTATCCCGGAACTCTCCCCGCGGGCGCTACGGGTCGGCGTCGAGTTCCCCGACGGTGCTCGCGTCGACAACCTGTCGTTCCGAGACATGCCGACGCGCCGGCCGAAGACGCCGAGCATGATCTCGCTCGGGGCAGAGGGCACCGGCTGGCGGGTGGACGTGCAGTACTGGATCTGGCCGCTCCCGCCGCATGGCGAGGCCAACTTCTTCTGCGAGTGGCCGTCGGAGGGGGTCCCGCTGACGCGGGTACCGTTCGACAGCGCCGTCCTGCACGAGGCGGCCGAACGCGCACACGTCCTGTGGGACGAGGGTTAACTCACCCGAGTGACCGCTACGCCGGCCAGTCGGTGTAGACGCCGGGTCCGCGCTTGCGCAGTTCGTTCCCGATGACCAGCCGCTGGATCTCGGAGGTGCCCTCCCAGAGGCGGTCGACCCGCAGTTCCCGCCAGAGGCGCTCCACGGGCTGCTCGCGCATGTAGCCACGACCGCCGAAGATCTGCACCGCCTTGTCGGCAACCCGATTCGCGGTCTCGGAGCAGATCAGCTTGACCGCCGAGGCCATCGCGTGGATCTGCTTGCGCGGGATGTCCGGCTGCGAGGACTCCCAGCCGACCCGGTAGAGGAGCGCCTTCGCCGCCATGATCTCGGCGGCCATGTCGGCCAGCATGAACTCGATCGATTGGAAATCGATGATGGGCTCCCCGAACTGCACGCGTTCCTTCGCGAACGCCAGCGACAGGTCGAGCGCGCGCTGTGACGCGCCGACGGTGCGCGCCCCGATCATGAGCCGCTCCTCGACGAACCAGTCCTTGGTCAGGTCGTACCCCTGGCCGACGTCCCCGAGGACCTTGTCGTCACCGACCCGTACGTCGTCGAAGGAATAGATCGGGTGCTCGAAGTAGGACGTGTGCGTGTACTTCGGGGTACGCACGAGCTCGATGCCGGGCAGGTCCTTGTCAACGATGAACACCGTCGCCTTCTCCGGGTCACCGTCGACGTGCGCGTGGACCAGGATGATGTCCGACCGGTCACCGGCGGTCACGTGCCACTTCGTTCCGCTGATGATCCAGCCGTTGCCGTCCTTGCGGGCAGTGGTCTGCACCATCGACGGGTCCGAGCCCGCGCCTTCCTCGGTGATCGCGTAGCAGTCCTCGCGTTCGCCGCGGCACGCCGGCCGCAGGTACTCGTCCTTCTGCTGCTCGCTCCCGAACGCCAGCACGTTCGACGGATGCCAGACGAGCGCCCAGAGGCAGTTCGTCGCCTTGCCGAGTTCCTCCTCGACCAGCATCTGCTGGAACGTCGTGAGGCCCTGGCCGCCGTCCTCCTTCGAGTGATTGATCGCGTTGAGTTCGTATTCCAGGACCGCGGCGCGGATCGTCGCGCGGCTCTCGTCGGAGATCTTGCCGTGCGCCTCCTCGGTCTCGAGCTCGTGCGGGAATAGGTACTTCTCGGTGAACTCGCGGGCGCGGCGCTGGAGCTCGCGGTCTTCGGCTGACAGGCGCAGGTCCATCTGGGTTCATTCCTCCGGGTTCGTCTCGGGCTGATGCGAGACTCAGTGTAGGACCACGGGGCCTGTCTGCGTCCACCCGGCGGTCCCGGCCGGCGCGGGCCGTACGGCCCTTCGGTTGCCGGACCCGGGGAGGTACCGCAGAGTGGGGGCCGTGAAGCGTCGCGCGCCGTCCCACACCGTCCTTGCCGTTGTTGGCCTGCTCGTGGCCGGGGCTGCCGCCTGGGCGTGGGTGCTATTCGGGCGCGGACCGACCTACGACGAGTACCGGCAGACCGCACAGGAGATGGTGCCCGGGACGATGACGCTCGAGCTGCGTCCGTCGCCGGAGGGGTTCCGGCCGAACGTTACGCCCGAGGAGGCGTACAAGATCGCTTGGGACGAACCGCTCGAGAGCCGCGTCCATCGAACGCTCGCAGTGGTGAACGACACCTACTCGGGAGCGGACGTGCGACCCGACTGGGTGTTCATCGCGCGCAACCAGTGCTACCCGAGCGCGAAGGGGGACCTCGTCTCGCCCGCCCGGTCGGGGTCGGTGGGCGAGTCCTGCACCGACAAGAACCTGGCGATCGTGTCGGTGGACGCGGAGAGCGGAGAGCCGGCGCTTTCGTGGGTCGGGTTCGACGATTCGGAGTCGTGGACCCCGGCGAACGCGAGGGAGACCGCGGCGACGGCGTAGAAAGTCGGCTTAGTACGAACTCGTCGGCCAGGCGTTCCTCCACGCCTGGTCGGTGGCGGGATCCAGGCCCAGCAGCATCGACCCGGTCTCCAGATCCTCGGGCTGCGCGATCGCGTTCATCAGCGCCGGCGGCACCAGCTTGCCCCACTTCGACGCCGCGAGATCCTCGCGTCCGGCTCCCTCGAGTGGCGGCTGGTAGCCGTTCCACGCGAAGTTGTTCATCGCCACCTCGTAGTCGAGCAGGTGGTTGAGGAACAGGTGGGCGAGGACCGGGTTCTTCCCTTGTGTGGGGATCGCCATGAGGTCGACGCCGATCACCCCGCGGCCATCCTCGGGCCACCAGTAGCGCAGGTGCTTGAAGTCGTCCCCGCCCTCTTTCGCGTAGTAGACCCCGTAGATCATGTCGCCGGACCAAGCCTGATGGACCGCGAACTCGCCCTCGGGGAGACCTTCGTACGCGCCCTCGTAGCTCATCCTCGCCCCGGACACCTCGACCATCTCCGTCAAGCTCGCGCGCGCGCGGTCGAGGACCGCAGGATCGGCGGTGCCCAGATCGGCGTTGCCGTCGTGGAGCAGGGCCATCCCCAGGACCTCGCGGTAGTCGTCGTAGAGGCCGACCTTGCCCATGAGCTCCGGATCCCAGAACACGTCGTACGGGTTGTCCAGCCGATCGGGCGCATGAGACCGCGGAACCAAGTCGCTCCGCCAGCCGATCCCGGTCGTGAAGACGGTGTACGGCGTCGAGTAGCGCAAGCCGACGTCGTAGGCGGGACCGTCCGGAGGCTGGAGCTGCGGCCAGAGGTTCTTGATGTTCGGTAGGTAGTCGTGGTTGAGCGGCGCGAGCACGTTCGTTGTCGCAAGGCGCCCCAGCGTGTCGATCGTCGGGAAGAACACGTCGAAGTCGGAGCCATCCCGAGTGATCGTGTCGATCGCCTCCTGGATGTAGCGGAAGCTCTCGGTTTCGACACGAACCCCGAGCTCCCGGTACTTGCGCTCGAAGTCGTCGAGCACCCGTTTCGAGAGGTACTCGCGGTATTGGTAGATCTTCAGCGTGGCGTCCTTCTCAGGCTCCAGTCCGCTCGGGACCGGCAGGTGGTCATCGTCCATGGGCCAGGTGATGCCGCTCGCACCGGTGGCGCCTGGCGCAGCGGGCCCGCTACCGGCCGTCGTCGCAGCCCTTGCGCAGGCCGCGAGCAGGGCGCTGGGCAGGGCGATCCCCGCGGCCATCGCTGCTGAAGCCCTGAGGAACTTACGCCGGTCGAAGAGGTGGGTCATGGGATCGCCCCCATCTTGCGTGATGGGTTCCGGAGCGGCAAGGGAAGGATGAGGCCCGGAGATGCTGGGTCGGTTGGCCTAGCCGACCCGCAGCATCGCGGAGTTAGTCTTGCGGCAGGTGAGCGGATGAAGAAACCTGTGCTGATCGCCGGCGTACTCCTCTTGGGGGTCCTCGCAACGGCCTGCGCCGACGATGGCGCGAACCTGCCGGGTGGCCAGATGCCGGGTGGCCAGATGCCAAGTGGGATGCCGTCGGGCATGATGAACGGCGGCGAGATGGATCACGGCGGGGGCTCGTCATCGGCACCGGTCGTCGTTCCCAAGGGCGCTCAGCGCGAGACCGTCCGTGCGGTCGAGTTCGCGTTCGACCCGGATGCGCTTGCCGTCGAGACCGGTCGGCCGGTCGCCATCACGTTCGAGAACGAGGGGAGCGCCGGGCACGACTACACCGTGCACAACGTGGACGGTACTCAGGTCGAAGGGGGTCACGCGTACGCGGACCCCGGTGAGCGAGCCACGCTGGTCGTCACGCTCGCGCCGGGGACGTACCAGGTCTGGTGCACCATCGCCGGGCACCGCCAGGCCGGCATGGAGGCGACCATCACCGCGACCTAGCGTTTCCGGGGGTCGATCTTGGCGTAACGGTATTGGGGTTCGGCGGGTTCAACGGTGAGCGCCGTGTACCGCCACTCGTCCTTCTCGATCTTGAGGACCGTCATGGTCTCGACGTGCGAGACCCCGGGCGTCTTGCGGATCTCCTGCAGCAGCCGCATCAGGTCGTCGTTGTTGCGGCACACGATCTCGCACATCGCGTCGAATGTCCCCGTGCACACCACGATGTAGATGATCTCGGGGATCTGCTTGATCGCGTCCAGCGCACGCTGCATCGCCGGACCCTGGATCCGGACGCCGACGTACACGTAGACCAGTCCCAGGTCGTTCGGGTCGATGTCGGTGACGAACTTGACCATCCGGCTGCGCGTGAGCCGGTTCACCCGCGCCCGCACGGTCGCCTCGGAGACGCTGACCTCCTTGGCGATCTGCGTGAAGGGCATGCGGCCATCCACCTGGAGCAGCTCCAGGATCTTCACGTCCAGTGCGTCGAGGAGTGGTTTCGCCATCGATTTCCCGATTCTCGCAGAATCCGATGTCAGAAACCACGAATCCCGTAGGAAAAGCACCCCTATAAGTATCGCGACTCGTAGCATCCGCGGGCTACGCTTGGGCCCACCAAGGAGAGAGGGCACGATGAGCGCCGACCCGAAGGAACTCGAGAGCCCCGTCGACTACGGCTGGGAGCCCAAGCCCACGCTGGGCGGTGGGTCCTACCACCTGCCCGAGGCCTGGGAGGCCGAGCGGGAGCGGATCTTCGCCGCCGACTGGTTCTGTGTCGGGCGTGAGGAGGAGGTTCCCGAGGTCGGGGACATGCTCGTGCGTCCGGTCGCGGAGGAGACCGTCATCGTGACGCGTGCCAAGGACGGCGAGCTGCGCGCGTTCTTCAATGTCTGCAGCCATCGCGGGACGCGCCTCTGCGACGAGGGTCAGAGCCACGCGAAGTCCAACGTCATCAAGTGTCCGTACCACGCGTGGACCTACACCCTTGAAGGCGAGTGCGTCGGCACGCCGAACGTCCACGAGGACGAAGGGTTCGATCGTTCGACCGTTCCGCTGACGCGCATGCTGGTCGACACGTGGGCAGGGTTCATCTTCATCAGCATGGCCGAAGACCCGATGCCGTTGCGTGAGTCGTTCACGCGGAACTTCGATGGGAACCTGACACAGTTCGAGCGCTACGGGATGCAGGACCTGCGGATCGGCCTGCAGATCGTCTACGAGGTCGAGGCGAACTGGAAGATCATCGTCGAGAACTTCAACGAGTGCCTGCACTGTCCGAGCGTTCACCCCGAGCTGGTGCAGAAGGTGCCGCTGTTCCGCAAGGGCAAGGTCGAGGACGACCAGGGCTGGACCGGTGCCGAG
Organism: Actinomycetota bacterium; assembly: GCA_040880465.1. GTDB lineage: Bacteria > Actinomycetota > UBA4738 > UBA4738 > JBBDHU01 > JBBDIK01. The sequence goes on from JBBDIK010000005.1 coordinate 117,415, forward strand.
TTGATCGAGGGCGCGACGACGCTGACGGCGACGGGCGAGAGCAACCGCTCGGCGCTGCCCGGACTCGAGGCCCGCGATATCGGGGCGTACTTCGGCATCACGCAGTTCCCGAACCTGATGTTCAACATGCACACCGACTGCGTCATGGTCTACCGGCTCGAGCCGTCGGGCCCAACCCACACCCGGATCGTGAGTGACTTCCTGTTCCGGTCAGAGGCCATCGAGGACCCAGACTTCAACCCGCGCGACATCGGGGACTTCTGGGACCTGGTGAGCATGCAGGACTGGGCTGTGTGCGCGCGCGCGCAGACGGGCGTCCGTTCCCGCGCGTACGCGAACGGCGGGGTCTATCCCTTCAACGACCGGTACGTCTGGGAGTTCAACCGTCAGTATCAGGAGAAGATGGCGACCGGGTACCCGATCGACGACCCGAAGAAGGAACGACCCCGCGCCGATCCCGGTAGCCCGCTCGAGCCTAGCTAAGCTCGCGGTCGGTCGCGTCCAGGGCGATCCGCAGCGCGTTGGAACGCGGGTACGAGGGCGAACCGGAGTAGACCTGCGTCGCGAGTCCCTCCCAGAGCAGCGAGATCCGCTCGACCGCCCCGTCGGCGTCGTCCGTGCTGAAGATTCCCGACGCCGTTCCGTAGCGGATGATGTCCGCGAGATCGTCGACCCATTCCTGTTCGAGGGCGTCGATGGCCTTGAGCGTGTCGGGGTCATCGGGAGCTAGCCGCGTGACCTCCATCCACAGAGCCCAGCGAGGGTCGCGCCGTTCGTCCGGCAGGAACAGGTCGGCGAGCTTGCGGAGTTTCTTCCAAGGGTCCTTGATCTTCGCCAGCGTCGCGCGGCGGCGTTCGGTCAACTCCGCTTCGCTCCAGGCCAGCGTCTCAACCAGGATGCCGTCCCGAGAACCGAAGTAGTAGAGGACGTGGCCGGCGCTCATGCCGGCGAGTTCGCCGATGGCGCGCAGCGTCGTTTCCTCGAGTCCGCGTTCGGCGATCAGTTCCATCGCGGCACGGCAAACCGCGGCGCGGCGTTCCTCCTCCGGCACCCTCGCCTCCTTCCGCTACCCGTCCATGAGTACTTCGGCCAGGACCGTGAGCGGGATCCGGGCGCCGCTCAGTACGAGCACCACCGTGCGTCCGGCGAAACGGTCCCGTTCGCGGAGCAGCGAGGCGACGGACAAGGCGCCCGCGCCCTCGACCAGCACGGATTGATATCCGATGACGGTTCGGATGGCAGCGGCGATCTCGGCTTCGCTCACCAGGATCCAGCCGTCCACCCAGTCCCGGCACATCGGGAACGTGATCGAACCCACCTCGGCCCATCCGACGGTGGCGTCCGAGAGTGACGGCGTCCACGGGATCTCGCGGAGTTCGCCGACCGCGACCGACTCGGAGATCACGGGCGAGTTCTCGGGCAGGCATCCGGTGACGCGGACGCCTGGATCGCGTGCTTTCAGGAATCCCGCCAGGCCGGCGATCAGACCGCCGCCGCCGACCGGCACCAGCACGTCGTCGAAGGAGTCGAGCTGACGCAGCAACTCGGCCGCGATCGTTCCCTGCCCCGCCACGACATCGGAGTCGTTGTAGGGCGAGATGTACACGCGCCCGCTCGCCTCCGCATCGCTCCGGGCCGCCGTCTCGACCGCCAAGGTTTCGGCGTCGAGGACCCGCAGCCGCGCGCCGCGCGCTTCCAGCTGGTCGAGCTTCGCCCGTGAGGTCGAGGATGCGACGAAGATCTCGCCGTCGATGCCGAGCAACGTCATCGCGTGTGCCATCGCATTCCCGTGGTTGCCGGTCGATGCCGTCACCACCCCGCGCGCACGATCTTCATCGCTCAGCGAGAGCAGCGCGTTGAATGCTCCGCGCGCCTTGAACGTGTTGGTCACCTGCAGGTTCTCCATCTTCAGGTAGACCTCGCAGCCCGCCTCGCGGGAGAGGAACGGGGAGCGCTCCAGTGGGGTCTCGCGCACGTACGGGCGGATGCGCGCGTCGGCCGCATCGACCGCCGCGGCGACCGCCTGGGGGGTCGGGTCGCCGGCCGCACTGCTCGGGGTCATCAGGATCAGTGGCCGATGTTGTAGCCGAACTTCCGCGGGAGCGTCGTGATCGCTCGCAGGAGCGGGTTGGGTCGCCGGCCGAAGTCGTTCGCGTCGTCGGTCCGCACGATGGCCTCGTGCGCCACGAACGCGCCGACCGACAGGAACGGTTCGACCGGGAACTTCTTCGGCCGGTAACCGACCAACGGGAGCCGGGTGTATTCGTCGTCGGTGCCGAGGACCAAGCCCGCCAGGATCTTGCCGCCCATGTGGCACGGTCCGACGCCGCCACCCGTGAACCCGAGTCCGTAGTGGACGTTGCCCTGGACCAGCGACCCGAAGAAGGGGACGTGGTAGCCCGAGACGTCGATAGGTCCGCCCCACGCGGCCTCGATCGGCACATCCTTGAAGTTCGGGAACATGCGATGCAGGTCGCGGACGAGGTTCCGGACCGAGGCCTCGTCGTAGTGGAGCCGGTGGCCCATGCCGGTTCCGAGCCCGGCGCGCGAGGATGCTGCGCCGAACGCGATCCTTCCGTCGGGGGTCGTCCGCAGGTAGTGCAGCGAGGATCGGAGGTCGTAGATGCCCTGGCCGCCCGTCCAACCGATCTCCTCGAGGCGATCGGGCGCCGGCGCCGTCAGCGCGATGTAGCTCGCACGCGGGAGGATCGTGCGGTGGAACTGCTTCCATTGCCGAGCCCACGCGTTGATCCCGAGGACGGCCTGCGCCGCGCGCACCGATCCTCCCGGCGTTTCGGCGGCGGCAGGCGGTCCTTCCGTGAAGCGTCGGACCGGGGTCTGTTCGTAGATGCGAACCCCCTGTTCGAGCAGCACCCGCCGGATTCCTCGCGCGAGCCGTGCCGGCTGCACCATCCCGACGTGGGTCAGCAGGTAGCCCTCCCGGAACACCGGCGAGCGGCAGATGCCGTCCATCTCTTCGTGCGTGATCTCTCGGGCATGACCGTCGGCGACACCGAGTCGCTGCATCGTCCCCATCCAGTCGCGCCAGAGACCGTCCTGGGCGGGGGAGCAGGACACCCCCATGTGGTCGGCCGGTTCCCACCACGCGTCGATGCCGTGCTCGTCGCACCAGGGGCCGATCTCGTCCATCGAACGCTCGGAGATCTGGGCCGTCTCGATGGCGGCCTCCTCCCCGAACAGGCCGATGAGCGCATCGATGTCCTCCCAGAGGTCGTTCGCGAAACCGCCGTTGCGTCCGCTGGGCCCTCCTCCGCAGATGTCCTGCTCGAGCAGGACGATGTCCAGGTCAGGCTTGGCACGCTTCAGTGCGTGCGCCGTCCACATGCCGGTGTAGCCGCCGCCCACGATCAGGACGTCGGCTTCCGTATCGCCTGCGAGTGCGGGCGCGGGCGCACCGGGGTCGTCGGTGAGCGCCTCAGTGAGCCACCAACTGCGCGGTGGTACTCCGGCGTGTGCGGGCATCCCGGCCCCTCCCTCGGGCCTGTCCGTCGGTTGTCGCGTCGTGTGCATATCTCTCGATGTGCGGGTCGATGGGAATCCCGGGCAACGGCGCCGGTCCCGTGGTTAGAACATCGTTCTAATCCTACTCGGGGCCTTCGGAGCCTGGCAAGGCGGCGGCGGGCCGGTCGGCCTTGCCCGTCCCGCCGGTCGCCGTTCGCGCGGGCATGCGAGGATATGGGACCCAAGCCACACCGCGTCGAGGAGGTTCCCCGAGATGAGCGAGAAGGACGGCCGGCCACGGAGCTGGGAGGTCACCGAGGGTCCCGAGCGCGCCCCCGCGCGGGCGATGCTTCGCGCCGTAGGGCTGTCCGACGAGGACATGACCAAGCCACAGGTCGCCGTGGCATCGTCGTGGAACGAGGTCACCCCCTGCAACTACCACCTGAACAAGCTGGCGGCGTTCGCCAAGGAGGGCGTCCGCGCCGCGGACGGCGTTCCGATCGAGTTCACGACGATCGCGATGTCCGACGGGATCGCGATGGGCCACGAGGGGATGCGGGCCTCGCTGGTCTCGCGCGAGGTTATCGCGGACTCGGTGGAAGTCGTCATGCACGCCGAGCGCCTGGACGGGTTGGTCGGCATCGCCGGGTGCGACAAGAGCGAGCCGGCGATGCTGATGGCTATGGCGCGACTGAACCTTTCGTCGGTGTACCTGTACGGCGGCACGATCCTGCCGGGGTCATATCAGGGCAGGGACGTGACGATCCAGGACGTGTTCGAGGCGGTCGGTGCGCACGCCAAGGGAACGATCACCGACGAGGAACTGTCCGGCGTCGAGCACGCCGCGTGCCCCGGTGCGGGTTCGTGTGCGGGGATGTACACGGCGAACACGATGGCGGCCGTGGGCGAGGCCATCGGGATGTCGCTGCCTGGTAGCGCGTCACCCCCGGCCGTCGACTACCGCCGTGAGGTCGCGGCCCGTGAGTCGGGCGAGGCTGCGGTCCGGTGTCTGAAAGAGAACCTCAAGCCGCGTGACGTCATGACGCGCGAGGCGTTCGAGAACGCGATCGCCGTGACCATGGCACTCGCCGGTTCGACGAACGCCGTCCTTCACCTGCTTGCCATGGCCCACGAGGCGAAGGTCGACCTCGAACTCGACGACTTCGATCGCATCGCCCGCAAGGTCCCGCATCTGGTGGACGTGAGGCCTGCCGGCCGGTTCGTCATGAGCGATCTGGATCGGGTGGGCGGCGTGCAGGTGGTCATGGCCGAGTTGCTCGACGCCGGCTTGCTCCACGGCGACTGCCTCACGATCACCGGCAAGACCATCGCCGAGAACCTCGCTGCCTTGAACCCCGCGAAGCCCGACGGCGAGATCGTGCATCCGATGTCCGACCCGATCCATCCATGGGGCGGGACCGTCATCCTGCGCGGGTCCCTCGCGCCCGACGGCAGCGTCTGCAAGGCGGCGGGGATGGAGGGCAAGGTTTTCCGCGGACGCGCGCGGCCGTTCGAGTCCGAGGAGGACGCGTTCCGGGCGGTCCTGCGAGGCGAGGTCGAGAAGGGCGATGTCATCGTGATCCGCAACGAGGGCCCCGTGGGCGCGCCGGGGATGCCCGAGATGCTGGCGACCACGGCGGCGGTGGCGGGTGCCGGGCTCGGGAAGGACGTCGCGCTCATCACCGACGGGCGTTTCAGCGGCGCCACCAAGGGATTCAGCGTCGGCCACGTCGCGCCGGAAGCGGTCCTCGGCGGCCCGCTCGCGTTCGTCGCCGAGGGTGACACCATCGTGCTGGACGTCGACGGCCGCACGATCGACCTTGAGGTCGACGAGGCGGAACTGGCGAAGCGGCGCGAGGGGTGGACGCCCCGGGCGCCGAGGTACGAGACTGGGGTCCTCGCCAAGTACGCCAAGCTCGTCGGTTCGGCGTCGGAAGGAGCCGTCACCGGATGAATCAGGTCCCGCAGACGCCGCAGACGCCGCAGGCGCCGCAGACGCCGCAGGCGCTGGAGTGCCGAGAGTGCCACCGGCAGTACGCCGTCGAGGCGCTGTCGATCTGTGAGGACTGTTTCGGCCCGCTCGAACCGCACTACGAACTTTCCGCGATCTCCGGTGACGCGTTCCGCAAGGAGGTCGAGGCGGGCCCCGACACACTGTGGCGCTACCAGCCGTTGCTGCCGGGCCTTGGCGTCGACAAGGTGGATCTCGGCGCCGGCTTCACGCCGCTCCGCCGTGCCGACAACCTCGGCCGGGCGCTCGGCATCCGGAACCTGTGGATCAAGGACGACACGGTCAATCCCTCGAACTCGTTCAAGGACCGGGTGGTCTCGGTCGCGCTGACGATGTCGCAGGCGTTCGGGTTCGAGGCGGTCGGTTGCGCGTCGACGGGGAACCTGGCGAACGCAACGGGGGCTCACGCGGCGAAGGCGGACATCCCGGCCTACATCTTCATCCCGCACGATCTGGAGCGGGCCAAGATCATCGCCACATCGGCGTATGGCGCCAACGTCATCAAGGTCAAAGGCAACTACGACGACGTGAACAGGCTGTGCAGTGAGGTGGCCGACGCGCTCCCGTGGGCGTTCGTGAACGTGAACATGCGGCCGTTCTACGCGGAGGGGTCGAAGTCGATCGGGTTCGAGGTTGCCGAACAGCTCGGTTGGCAGCTGCCGGACCACGTCGTCGTGCCGATCGCGAGCGGAGCGCTGATGACGAAGATCCACCGTGCGTTCCGCGAGCTGACCGAGGTCGGCGCGGTCGAGGATTACCCGTTCCGCATCTCAGGTGCCCAGGCGCAAGGGTGCGCCCCAGTGGCCACGGCGTTCAAGGAGAACGCGAACGAGGTCACGCCCGTCAAGCCGAACACGATCGCCAAGTCCCTGGCGATCGGGAACCCCGCCGACGGCTGGTACGCCATCCAGACCGCGCGCCAGACGGGCGGCGCGATCGAGTACTGCAGCGAGCAGGAGGTTCTCGATGGCATCCACCTGCTGGCTCGTCACGAGGGCATCTTCACCGAGACGGCCGGGGGCGTCACGATCGCGGTCCTGAAGCGCCTCCGCGAGCAAGGCATCATCCGGCGCGACGAGGAGACGGTCGCCATCATCACCGGGAACGGCTATAAGACGATCGAGGCGCTCGAAGAGTCGGACCTCACACCGACCATGACGGTCGAACCGGACCTGGACGACTTCATGGCCCAGCTCGAAGGCCGGTAGCGGACGGCCGAGGCCCGTCCTTGCCTTGCTGCTACGGGAGGTTGTTCTTCGTCCCTTCGGCGATCCGAACTCCGGTGGCGAAGTGTCCGGTGTTGTTCGGATGCATGATGCCGTTCACGTCGCCCTGCACGGCGTCCGAATCGTCGTAATCCACGATCCAGCGCTGCTGCCCGGCACAGATGCCGTGTTTCTCGAACATCGTCGAGATACCACCGATGAGTGTCCAGCCGTACTTGAATGCCGCGGTGCCGACCTCGCCGTTGAGATGGGTGATGACGTTCTCATCCGCCCACTTCATCTCGTTGGGTTGGATGTTGTACCCCAGTGGACCATCTCCCAGGCAGTAGGTCACGCCATCCTCGTCGAGCGTCGGGTTGAAGTACTCGATGAGGTAGATCCGGCTCGCTAGGACATCGAGGCCACCGTTCGCCAACTCGCACGCGGTCGCCATCTTCGTCAGGCACTGGGCGAGGCGCGCGTAACGCTTCTCGAGGACCTTGTTGGCCACTTTCCGGGCGAATGCCTTGGTGACGTCGTACTTGTTGGAAGGGTCGGTGCAGGGGCCGTAGAAGCAGTTCCGCACGATCGTCCCGAAGTCCAGATCGTTCGCGCCGATCGAGAGCAACACGGCGTCGATGGTGCGGTTCTTGACGACGGTGCGCGCCACCGTGATCTGGGGTTTCTTGACCGACCCCTTTACCGGTTCGATCCCCTCGTAGCGGCCGAGCAGGCCTTCTAGGATCGTGGCCCCGGAGCAGGCCAGATGTACGAACGTCACGGAGGTATGCGCGTCGCGACCTTCGATGCGTTGCGCCGCTCGCGCCTGACCTGCGAGCGCAGAACGATGGCACTGCTTGTCGTTCCACTTCGGGCCGCCGTTCGCCTTCGTGATCTCCGGGTTACCCTCGCCCGAGGCGACCGAGTCGCCGAGTCCGATGATCAAGAGGTCGTCGATCTTGACGTCCTGTGCGACGGAGTGGATACCTCCGTACTGATCCCTGACTGTCAGGGTCACGATGTAGGTCTTCTCGGTGGCGAAGTCGTGTTTCACCTTGCAGTCTGTCCAGGGGGTCTTGGTGGACTGCGTTCCGTCGCCGAAGTTCCACATGAACTTGGTGATCGACCACCGCTTCCCATCACCACCCACGGACGCGCAGCCGTTGAAGTGGACCGTCCAGCCGGCCGGTGTCACATCGATCTTCCAGTAGGGGTCCGTCAGCCCGTCGCCGTTGGCGTCCATGCCGTACCGGTCCGGCATCGACCAGGTGAACCTCGCGATCGGCGGGGGCATCGTCGGCGGTGGCGACGTCGGTGGCGGCGAGCTGGGAGGCGGAGACGAGCTGGGAGGCGGAGACGAAGGCGGTGGTGAACTCGGTGGCGGAGAGGAAGGCGGTGGTGAACTCGGTGGCGGCGAGCTGGGAGGCGGAGACGAAGGCGGTGGAGACGAAGGCGGTGGAGAGGAGGGCGGTGGCGAGTAGGAAGGCGGCGGGGATGTTGGGGGTGGCGAACTCGGCGGTGGGGTCTGTCCGGGGGCCGGGACCGCACCGATGACGGCGTACACGATCGCCAGCGAGACGACCACGATCGTCACCCGGAAGACGCGCACCCTACTCCGCTTCACGTCTCTCCCCTCGCAGGCACCGAATCAGCCTATTCCGGAGGAGGTAGAGGGCGGGAGTGGGGAGAACGTCCGACCGTGTCGGCCGGACTACCGGGAGGGCGTGCGCTCCTCGATCGCCCACGGCGAGCCGTAGTCGTTCAGCAGGTCCAGGAACGGGCCTGCGTCGAACGCTTCGGGACCGAGGACACCGGCTCCCTTCCAGGCACCGGTCGCGATCAGTTCGAGCGCCACGACCGGGTTGATCGCGGTCTGCCAGACGACGGCCTGCGACCCATCCAGCGCCATCGTTTCCTCGTTGTCGACCACGTGGTACAGGTAGACCTCGCGCGGGTTGCCGTCCTGACCGGCACCGCGGACCCAGGTTCCGGCGCAGGTCTTGCCGCTCATCTTCTCGCCGAGGGTCGCGGGGTTCGGGAGGGTCGCGGCGACCACGTCACGTGGAGAGACCTCGACGCCGCCGACGCGTACCTTGTCGGTTCGGTCCAATCCGAGCATGCGGAGCGTCTTCAGGACGTCGATGAACTCCTCGCCGAGTCCGTACTTGAACGTAACCCGGCCGACGTCGAGCCACCGGGGCATCAACAGGACCTCCTCGTGCTCGACGTTGACGCACTGGAGTGGACCGATGCCCTCGGGGAACACGAATGTCTCGGGCTCGGAGAACGGGTCCGTGCAGAACCAGCCGCGTTCCTTCTCGTAGACGTACGGCGGGTTCAGGCATTCCTCGATCGTGGTCCAGATGCTGAACGTCGGCGCGAAGTCGTAGCCGGCGACCTCGATGTTCGCGCCGTCGCGCACGCCGATCTCGTCGATCGTCGAGAACAGATGGTCGGAGGCATAGCGCGCGAACACATCCGAGAGGCCCGGCTCCACGCCCATGCCGACCAGCGCAAGCTGGCCGCGCTGCTCCCAGATGTCGGCGCGCTCCCACTGGAACTCGCCGAGGATGCGCCCGACCTCCTCGTACGGCTTCTCCGGATGCCGTTCGGACAGGGACATCGCCATGTCGACGTAGGTAGCTCCGGCGTCCAGCGCGGCTTCGAAGATGGGCGGGACGAACCGCGGGTCGGCGGCGTTCATGAACACGTCCGCCCCGCGTTCGTGCGCGAACGCGGCCATCGCCGAGGGGTCAGTGGCATCCAGTCTCGCGGCCGAGAACCGCTCATCGTCGAGGCCGGCGACGACCGCGCGCGCGCGTTCCTCGTCGATGTCGGTGACGAAGATCTCTGCGAAGTAGTCGCGCCGGCGGGCGATGGCCGCGAAGGCTGCACCAACGCCTCCGGAGCCGATGAGCAGGATCCGCATGAAGAGGAGTCTAGGTGTCGCCGCGGCTGGACGTGCTCGCCGGGAGGGCCCACCGGACCTTGATCGCTGTGCCATCCGGGCGGGCTCGTCCGGCCGAGGTTGACACGGCCGCTGAGCTGCGTACACTCAGAAGACCATGTACTCGAAGGCTGGAACGCAGACGAGCAGCACGCAAGCCCTGGTACTTATCAACTAGGCGCGGGCGGGCCATCTCGGCCTGTGCGCGCCGAACCCCTCCACGAGAGGGGTTCTTTCGATTCCGGGTTCCTCACGAGGGAACGGACGGACCGACGAAGCCGGAGCAAGCCGGCGGGAAGGAGCACCAGATGGCAAAGGTCAGCGGAGCGGAGTCACTCGTCAAGTCTCTCGAGGCGCAGGGCACCGACGTGATCTTCGGGGTGCCCGGTGGGGCGATCCTGCCGGCCTACGACCCGATCCTCGATTCGTCCGTGCGTCACGTGCTGTGCCGCCACGAACAGGGTGCCGGTCACGCCGCATCCGGGTACGCGTGGGTGACGGGCAAAGCCGCGGTCTGCATGGCGACCTCCGGGCCCGGGGCCACCAATCTCGTGACGGCGATGGCCGACGCCAAGATGGATTCGGTGCCGATGGTCTGCATCACCGGCCAGGTCCCGACCCCGGTCGTGGGCAACGACGCGTTCCAGGAGGCGGACATCACGGGTATCTCGATGCCCATCACCAAGCACAACATGCTGGTGACCGACGTCGGACAGATCCCGTCCGCCATCAAGGAGGCGTTCTACATCGCCGAAACCGGCCGTCCGGGCCCGGTGCTCGTGGACATCCCCAAGGATGTCTTGCAGACCGAGACCGAGTTCGTGTGGCCTTCCCAGGTGGATCTCCCCGGTTACAAGCCGGTGACCAAGGGCAATCCGAAGCAGGTGCGCGAAGCCGTCAAGCTGATCCTGGAGGCCAAGCGGCCGGTGCTCTACGTCGGCGGGGGCGTGATCAAGACGGCCGCCTCGCCGGAACTGTTCCGGCTGGCGACCGAGGGCAAGCTGCCGGTCGTTACGACATTGATGGCGCGCGGGGCGTTCCCGGACTCGAACCCATTGTGCCTCGAGATGCCGGGGATGCACGGCAACTACACGGCCGTGACGGCCCTGCAGAAGGCAGACCTGCTCGTGTCGCTCGGGGCACGCTTCGACGACCGAGTGACGGGCAAGCTGACGGCGTTCGCGCCCGACGCGAAGATCGTGCATGTCGACATCGACCCGGCTGAGATCGGCAAGAACCGCAAGGCCGACGTGCCGATCGTCGGAGACTGCAAGGTCGTGATCGGGATGCTGGCCGACGAACTGGTGAAGCGCCAGGAGGAGCTAGGCGGTGTGCCCGACCGGTCCGCGTGGCTGGGACAGCTCGAGGAGTGGCAGACCAAGTTCCCCTACGCCTACGAGCAGCCCGACGACGGTCCGATCAAACCGCAATACGCAACGCAACGTCTGTACGAGGCGACGCGAGACCAGGACACGATCCTGGTTGCCGGCGTCGGTCAGCACCAGATGTGGGCGTCGCAGTATTGGAAGTTCGAGGAGCCACGTCACTGGGTGAACTCAGGAGGTCTCGGGACCATGGGCTACGCGGTGCCGGCCGCGATGGGCGCGAAGGTTGGGCGGCCAGACGTGCGGGTCGTGGCCATCGACGGCGACGGCTGCTTCCAGATGACCGCCCAGGAGCTGGCAACGATGACGACCGAGAACATCCCGGTGGTCATCGCCATCATGAACAACGCCTATCTCGGGATGGTGCGCCAGTGGCAGGAGCTGTTCTACAACGAGCGCTACTCGCAGGTGTACCTGACGCACGACGTCCCCGACTACGTGCAGCTCGCGGAGGCCTACGGCTGCGTCGGCCTGCGTGCCGAGGTGCCTGAAGAGGTGGATACCGTGATCGACAAGGCGCTGTCCGTGGAGGACCGTACGGTGGTCATCGACTTCCGCTGCGATCAGCGGGAGATGGTGTTCCCGATGGTGCCGGCCGGGGCGTCCAACGACGACATCATCCTCGGCCCGGGTCAGGAGAAACCGATGGACGACCCGAAGGCGGCAAGCCTCGCATGAGCCTCCATACGCTGTCCGTCCTCGTCGAGAACCGCCCCGGCGTGCTCACGCGTGTCGCCGGTCTTTTCGCCGCGCGCGGATTCAACATCCATTCCCTCGCGGTCGGTGAGACCGAGATCCCCGACTACTCCCGCATGACGATCGTGGTCGACCTGCAGGCGAAGTCTCTCGAGCAGGTGGTGAAGCAGCTGAACAAGCTGGTGAACATCATCAAGGTTCTGGAGTACACCGACCGCGACGCCGTCGAACGCGAACTGGCCCTGGTCAAGGTCCGCACGAAGGGCGACCAGCGGGCTCGCGTGATCGAGATCGCCGACATCTTCCGGTGCCGGGTGGTCGGCGTGACGTCATCGACCGTGACGGTCGAGGCCACCGGCACGCCCGACAAGGTCGAGGCCTTGCTCGAGTTGCTCCACGAGTTCGGCATCGTCGAACTGGCGCGGACGGGCAGGATCGCCCTCTCGCGTGACGAGAAAGGCATCCGCGAACGCACGCTCAAGGCCGCATCCAGCGAGTAGACGCGACCGACAGAGGAAGGGAGAACACGACATGACGACCATCTACTACGAGAAGGACATCGACGGTTCCGCGCTGGCCGGTCAGAAGATCGCGATCCTCGGGTTCGGTTCGCAGGGGCACGCGCATGCGCTGAACCTGCACGACTCGGGCTACGACGTGCGGGTGGGGCTGCGGCCCGGGTCTGCTTCGCGCGCTGAGGTCGAGAAGGCGGGGCTGCCGGTCATGGACACGGCCGCTGCGGCGGCGGAGGCCGACGTCATCATGGTGCTGCTGCCGGACACCTCGCAGGCGAAGGCGTTCCGGGAGGAGATCGAGCCCGGACTACAGCCCGGCAACATGTTGATGTTCGCGCATGGGTTCAACATCCACTTCGAGACGATCGACGTGCCCGCGGGCATCGACGTCACGATGATCGCGCCGAAAGGACCGGGGCACCTCGTGCGCCGCACCTACGAAGAGGGCATTGGCACGCCCGCGCTGATCGCGGTCGAGAAGGACGAGACCGGTACGGGGAAGGCGCGGGCGCTGGCCTACGCCATGGGCATCGGGGCCGCGCGCGCCGGCTTGATCGAGACCACGTTCAAGGAGGAGACCGAGACCGACCTGTTCGGCGAGCAGGCGGTGCTCTGCGGCGGGTCGACGTCGCTGATCCGCGCGGGGTTCGAGACCCTGGTCGCGGCCGGGTACCAGCCGGAGGTCGCCTACTTCGAGTGTCTGCACGAGATGAAACTGATCGTGGACCTGCTCTACGAGGGCGGCATGGGCTACATGCGCTACTCGATCAGTGACACGGCCGAGTACGGCGACTACACGCGCGGGCCTCGGGTGGTCGATGACCGCACGCGCGGCGAGATGCGCACGATCCTGGACGAGATCCAGAGCGGGCAGTTCGCCAAGGAGTGGATCGCCGAGGCCGACGGTGGGTTCCAGAACTTCCTGAAGATGCGGGCCGAGGCACGCGCGTCACAGATCGAGGAGGTCGGGGCCGAGCTCCGCGGGATGATGCCGTGGCTGGAGGGCAAGAAGGCTCCGGACGCGTAGTCGTCGCCGCGCATCGACTATGTTGGCCCCGTGAAGCTTCCCCGGCGGTTCCTCGGGATGCTCGTGGTGGGCGCGGTCCTGGTGACGGCGCTTGCTCTGCTCGCCGGTGCCTCGGCGTCGCAAGGCGGGGCGCCGCGCTCGTTGCCGGCGGCTCCGGAGGTCGAGGTGACGCCGTCGGCGGGCTTCCCACCCGACGTCCCGCAGCTCCCTCGAAACTTCCGCGGCCGTGGGCGCTACGTGGTTCCGTCGCTCGGGGTGGACGTCCCGTTCGTCTGGAACGCCGACCACGGGGACATGCGCATGGTGGCCGGTGGTCCCGACCATCTCATCTGGTTCACGAACCTGATCCACGACGGACAGCTCTACACGTACACCTACCAGTGGCCGGGCATCACGACGCCCGTTCCGTGTCTGCCCAACCTCGGCGCGTTCACGCTCGCGCAGTTCAACTCGCTGGTCGCGACGAACGCGCAGCCGGTCGGCTCCGAGATCCTCGTCACCCCGTGGCGGCGACCGGTTGAGCACTGGCGCATGGGCTTCGTGGCGCCGCCGTTCCCGCTGGCCTCCGCGGACATCTACGTCGACCCCGACGACCCGACGACATGGCGGCAGGTGCTGCACTTCGGATTGCAGAACCTCTACGCAGCCGACCAGGATGAGTGGATCAGGATGCGGACCTGGGAGCACCGCCCGGGCAACGCGACGCTCCCCCCGCCCTGCCAACCCTGAGCACGACCTGCGCTGTCTCTGCTTCCTACTCGTCGGCGATCGGATGGAACCACGAGCCGAACCCGCGGCGGTCTTCGATCTCGAGCTTGCGGTCGCGGGCGAACCACGCGAGTTCATGGGCCCCGCCCGGTGCCGAGGGTGAGGGAGTGGCCGAACGGCACGCGATCCCGGCTTCGCCCTTATCCCAAGCTCTCTGCCCCACGGGCTGGGTCCCGTCCCAACCGACATCGGCCGGGTAGGTGACCGGGAAGCCGGCGGCGCGACACCCTCCATCCGAGAGCACATCGACGAACGAGGCCGCGGGGATCCCGGTGGTGATCAGGACCGGAGCCGTCTCGGTTCGCAGGTCCAGGACATCGAAGGGCTGGCCGGCGAACCGGGCGTCGACGAACGAACGAGCGAGCGCGATGTCGCTCACCAGGTAGGTGACCGGGAACGACCCTGGAGGGTTCCAACGTCCACCGCCGGACATGCTCGGCTCGGGATCGAGCGGGTCGGACCATCTTGGGTCGGCGACCCGCAGGTAGCGGCCACCCTTTCGGACGTGGCGGAACCTCACGCGGTGCGAGCCCAGTCGAAGGTCGAGCGCAACTGGGCAAGCAGTTCCTGCTCCTCCCCGTCGGCGATCATCTCGAGCATGGTTCGCCCGCCGTAGGCGGGAGACGGCGTGCGGACGATGCCCGGTATCCGGTCGGGGATGAGCCGCAGATGCAGAAGGTCGGCGATGCGCATGATGTCGGCCAGCCGCCGTTGACGGGATCGTGGGATGCCCTTTGCGCGCCAGCTCGTTATGGCTTGCCGGGAGATGCCGAAGAGGGCGCCGACCTCGGTTTCGCTGAGGTCGAGCAGGCGCTCGATCCGGTCGAGCGCGACGGTGCCGGGGTGCGCGACGGAGCCGGGGTGCGCGCCCGCGGCCATCGACGCGAACCGGTCGAAGTCCTCCGGGCCGAGGACGTCGGGGAGCTCCTCGCGAGCGGCTTCGAACAGCCAGCGCGTCAGGTTCTCGAGCGCATCGGCGTATGCGCGAAGCGGCTCGTCGGCGCCCGGGGACGTTGGATCCTCACGTGCGTCATCGATGAGCTCACGGATCAGCCGCTGCTTGCGGCCGCTGGTCTCGGGCTTGGCGCTCATGCCTCCAAGACTAGCGCAAGCGGAACGCAAGCGCAAGCGAAACGCAAGGTGCCCCCCGGCGGA
Organism: Actinomycetota bacterium; assembly: GCA_040880465.1. Classification (GTDB taxonomy): domain Bacteria; phylum Actinomycetota; class UBA4738; order UBA4738; family JBBDHU01; genus JBBDIK01. Next base: position 132,586 of record JBBDIK010000005.1, read on the forward strand.
TCTCGGGGGATGCCGCGCGACCCTGCGCCGGCTGTCGGCGAGACGACACGACGCCTGTCTGCGGGCGGACACGACCGCCGCATCAGGCGGCCGATACTGTTGATGTCGGGTGGCGGACGCCGCCCGCCGATCAGGAGGAGGCACCGACATGAGGCGCACCGCACCGTTCCTCGCCGTCGCCGCGGCGGCAACCATCGCCCTGACCGCCGCCCCCGCGGCCGCGATCGAGCCGTACCAGCCTGACGCCATGATCAACCCGGCGATGGTCGGGTGGGTCGGCCAGGATGTCATCGGCACCGACGGGGCCGACCAGGAGGCATATCTGGGCATCACCGTCGGTGGCGTGGGTGACTTCGAGCTTGCGGTCGAGAACGATGGGGCATTCGCCGATCGGTTCCGTTTCGACGGTTGCGCCTCGAGCCGTGGGTACAAGGTTCGCTACGTGATCGGCGGCGAGAGCGTGACCAAGGCCGTTCGGAACGGCACGTTCCGCAGCGTCGTGCTGTCGTCGGGGGGTGTGGCGGGCGGACTGCATCTGAGGGTCAAGGCCACCGCCGACGCCAAGCCCAGGATCCTCTGTGACGTCGTCGTCTCGTCCTCCAACGCGCCGGCCGAGACCGATACCGTGCGCGCGAGGGTCGAGCTCCTTCCCTGACGACGTCGCCCCGGCCGGGTCGGCGCCTAGGCAGGCTTCTGCCAGACGGAGATGTGGTTGCCCTTGGGGCCGGGGAACGGCGTGCGGTCCCAGTCGGAGACGCGTTCGGCGAGCGTGAGGCCGGCTGCCTCCGCCATCGTGTCCAGCTCCTCCACGAAGGCGTAGCGGATCTTGACCGCCGCGATCGCTACTCGGCCGCCTGAGACCTGGATGTGGACATTGTCGACGCGCTGCGTCTCGCGGTCGTGGGTCGAGGCGTCGACGACGAGGTCGTCCGGGCCGGAGGACTCGACGTCGAGGCGCTGGTCCCGGTCGAACTGATCTGCGTCGGGGACGAAGCACTGCATCACGAACGCTCCGCCGGGCTCTAGGTGCTTCGCCACGCACGCGAAGCAGGACGCCTGCGCCTCTGGGGTGAGCAGCGAGAAGAAGGTGTTCCACACCGCGTAGATCACCGGGAACGTGCGACCCAGGTCGAAGTCGGCCATGTCGCCGATCCCGGCGTGGACCTTCCCGCTCCCGGGTTTGGAGCGCAGGATCTCGAGCATCGGCTCGGAGGTATCGATGCCGACCACGTCATTGCCCCAGTCGGCCAGCGGGATCGCAACGCGCCCGGTCCCGACACCGAGTTCGAGCAGCGGCCGGTCCTCGGCCAGGCTCCGCAGGAACGCCACCGCGCCCGCAGTGTCCAGCCGGAACGCGTCCAGGAACATGTCGTCATAGGCGGCGGCGAGGCCCGCCTCGTAGGTCCCGTCGGTCCCTTCGAGCATGTCGCCCAGTGTAGGGCGCGGGTGATGCGCCGGTCCGCCACGTGGGTCGTGACCCGCGACGATCTGAATGCCGTGGAGCGCGACAACATCGCCGCTGCTGCCGTGTGGGCCGGCGGACGGAGATGGGAACCCGGCGACATCTCCCAGGCGAGGCTGAAGGCTCTCCACCGACGGATGTTCGAGGCTGTCTGGGAGTGGGCGGGCAGGTACCGAGCCACCGAGCGCAACCTCGGGATCGCGCCCGAGCAGATAGCACCTGCGGTCGAGAACCTGGCGCGCGACGTAGCCGCGCAGGTCGAGGACCTGGGGGATCGCGAGCGAGATTCGCTCGCGGCATTCTGCAGGTCGTCGGTCGGCTACGCGGGCTGGACGGTGAGGGTGCCGCCTTCGAGTACGGCCACCGCATCATCTGTGACCGCGGGCGCCTCCCATGCGGGAGTGGCGATGTGCGCGGCGTGCAGGGCGGTACGGATGGCGCCGTCGCCGAGCCGGACGGCCTCCGCGGGGTCGGCGGCCTCGACGTCGACGCACACGCGGACGTCGCCCGTGGCCAACATGGCTCCCAGATCGGGGTCGTCGATGCCGGTCAGGGTGAGCAAGTGCTCCTGGACGCCGTCGAGCAGGCCTTCGAGGTCATCTCCGACCAGCGGCTCGCCGCTTGCATCGACGATGCGGCCCTCGCGGATGATGCTGAACCTGTTCATCGGCTCGGATCCCAACAGCTCCACTTCCTCATCTCGCTGCGCTTGCGCCCAGCATAGGTCATCCCGCTCGGCGTCTGATGCACTCGCGTCATGTGCATCAGAGGACACAGGCACTTGACCATGAATGGGCGCCCGCGGCCGGGATCGACGACCGAGCATCCTTGAGCCTCAGCATCGCGCAGGAGGTCGCGGATGTCCTTGCGCCTGCTCGCCATCGGGACATGCAATCACAAGGGTCTGACATTCCGCGGTGCGACGGGAGGACGCCTCCTAGGAGTCGAAGGTTGCGACGATCGGGGCGTGGTCGCTGAAGCTCGCGAAGGACCTCGAGCCCCTTGAGCCAGCCTCCCGACAGGTTGGTGCTTCCGCCGGCATCGATCGCGGCGATGGCGAGCTGATGGCCGCCCCCGGACTCGACCGATACTCAGCAGGCAGCTACTCCTTGAATACCTTGTCGGCGTGCCAGGCGAGGAACTCCGGGTTCGGGCGGTCTGCTGGGTTGTCGGGGAGGAGGATCTGTGAGCCGCTCAACTCGTAGTAGTAATCGCCGTTGTTGAAGTCCGAGCGCAGGTGGCGGCTCACTCGAAGGCGGTGGTCGGGCTCGACCGTGAGGTAGCCACGGTCGAACAAGGTGTGGACATCGGAGCGGAGCAGGAGACCGTTGTCGACCCGATGTCGCCCGTCTCTCGTGACCGGCCGGATGTGCGCCGCTTGGAGCACGGGCAGGATCTTCTCGCGCGTGACGGCGCAGCGTCGCTGATAGGCCTCCGTGACGAGCGTTCGGAACGATCCTTGGCCGAGTCGACTCTTCACCCAGCGCTCCGAGAAGAGTTCGTCGCTATCGCGCTTGGCCGCTTCCTGGGCAACCCCCAGAGCCAGTAGCCGATACTGAATCGACTCCCAGAGATCCGTCCGCTCGGCCAGGTCGTAGGTCTTGCCGACCACGATGTTCGACGCCCAATCCTCGGGCGCCGGGATCCACTCGTCTGGCGGGAAGAAGAAGGGCTGCTCGAGAAGGATGCAGCCTATCTCCGTGTCGAGGTCGAGCGTATCGACTGGAACCTTCCGATAGTGGGCGATGCGCTTCAACATGTTGCTGAGGGTGTCGGTGCCGTTCTTGGGACCGAAGGCTTCCCACGCCATGGTCAGGGGCAGGCGGGAGTGTCCGGCGAAGAAGCCGCCGCCGGCGATCGAGTTGTCCGGGTAGTGGAGCTTGAACAGGAAGGGCTCGCCGGGCTTCAGTGCCTTGAAAGTGTGTGGCGAAGGCTGCCAGAAGTTCACCTCGTCGAGCGCGGTTCGAGCATGCTCGGACGCAAGGAACCGGAACCAGTCCTTGTCCGTCACCCCGAGAAACGCCTTCACTGGGCTACTGTGCGGGGAGATGAGCTCGGAGGCAAGTCATCCGGACCGCAACAGGCTTCCGATGTCGGATTGCGTCAGATCCCCAAGGCCAGGTAGCTTCGAGCAGATGGTCGGCGGGGAGTCGAGGCTAGGGACATGGTGAGCAAGGGCTTGGACCTGGAGTCGATCCAGCAGCGCCTTGCTGACTTCGCGGCAGTGCGTGACTGGGGCCAGTTCCATTCGCCTAAGAATCTGGCCATGGCCCTCGCGGGCGAGGCCGGCGAACTGCTGGAGGTCTTTCAGTGGCTCACCGAGGATCAGTCGAAGTCCCTAAGTGAGGCGGACCTTCAGCGGGCAGCCGAAGAACTGGCTGACATCCAGATCTATCTGATCAGGCTTGCGCATGTGCTCGATGTCGATCTCCCGACAGCGGTGGAAGACAAGATCTCGCTGAACGAAGAGAAGTACCCGGTTGAACTGTCCAAGGGGGACGCGACCAAGGCGTCGAGGAGGGCCGAGTAGGTGCACCTCTACAGCGGCGCTACGACCGACTTCATCAGTGATGCCACACACAATCGCATCGCAGAGAAGCTGAAGACCGCGTTCTGGGAGTACTTCAGGTTCGACCCCGCTGATAGCGAAGTGCGTTCATGGCGCAACTCTCTCCGTGCGATGTCCGACGCGATCCAGCTTGCCGCGCTCGAGGACCATGGGATCGTCGTTGAGCTGCAACTTCCGCTGTCCTCGAAACGACTGGACTGCATGATCACGGGACACGACTCCGCCGACCGCCCGCAGGCGGCGATCGTCGAACTCAAGCAGTGGGAGGAGGTCGGCCCTTCCGAGATCGACGACTGCGTCACCGTGTTCATGGCTGGTCGGATACGAGATGTGCTCCATCCTTCGTCTCAGGTTGGGGGATACGAGCGATATCTCCGTGATGTGCACACCACGTTCAGCGACGGGGACGTGGGGCTCGCATCCTGCGGCTTCGCGCACAACATGACCTTCGATCCAGCCGCTGAGGCGTTCTCCGGCAAGTTCAGCGTGCTCCTCGATCGACACCCGCTGTTCACAGGCGACCGGATCGGGGATCTGGCCGATTTCCTCACAGCGCAGGTTGGCGAAGGTGACGGCCTGCCAGTATTACAGGAAGTCCTGAAGGGGAAGTACCGGCCGCACAAACGACTATTGGAGCACACCGCGCGGGTCATCAAGCGCGAGCCTGCCTACACGCTCTTGGACGAACAGCAAGTCGCGATGAATCACATCGTCGGCGAAGTTCGGAAGCGACAGGCTGGGACGGGTCAGAGTGTGCTTCTTGTCCGGGGCGGTCCAGGCACCGGAAAGTCGGTGATTGCAGTGAACGCCCTTGCTGAACTTTCCGGCGACGGGTTCACGAGTCAGCACGCGACAGGATCGAAAGCGTTTACCGAGAACCTCCGCAAGATCGTCGGCAGCCGCGCCAAGGCCCAGTTCAACTACTTCAACAGCTTCTCGAAGGCGGACGAACAGCTCCTCGACGTGATCGTCTGTGATGAAGCCCATCGCATCCGCGCTTCTAGCAACAACCGCTTTATGAAGAAGGAGGACCGCTCCGACCTTCCGCAGGTCGAGGAGCTGATGAAGGTCGCCAAGGTGAGCGTCTTCTTCATCGATGACCACCAGGTCGTGCGGCCGGGTGAAGTGGGCAGCTCGGATTTGATCCGGGAGACCGCGAGCCGTCTCGGCCATGACCTGTTCGAGCACGAACTCGACACGCAGTTCAGATGCGGCGGCTCGGAGGCATTCGTCGGCTGGGTGGAGAACTCACTCGAGATCCTGCAGAATCCATACGTCCTCTGGGACCCCAAAGAGGAGTTCGCCTTCGACGTAGTCGATAGTCCCCAGGAACTCGAGTCGATGGTTCGAGCGAAGTCGGAGGAGGGATTCACGGCCAGACTCACGGCAGGCTTCTGCTGGCCGTGGTCAGCGCCGCGCCCCGACGGCACGCTTAGGGAGGACGTCCGTATCGAGGACTGGGCGATGCCCTGGAACGCGAAGCCCGACTCGGGCAAACTCGCCGCGGGGATCCCAAAGTCCAACTACTGGGCAAGCGATCCTAGAGGGGTCGAGCAGGTCGGCTGTGTCTACACCGCTCAGGGCTTCGAGTACGACTTCGCCGGGGTCATCTTCGGTCGCGACCTCGTCTGGCGACCGCGGCAAGGATGGATCGGCCAGCCCGAGTTCTCACACGACAGCATCGTCAAGCGGGGTGCGACGAAGGATCGCGCGACATTCACGGCGCTCGTCAAGAACACCTACCGCGTCCTCCTCACAAGGGGACTTCAAGGTTGTTACGTCTACTTCGAAGACGATCAGACTCGCGATTTCATCCTCTCCCGCGTCGAATGGCCGGATGAAGGCTAGGTCTTGGACAAGCCCTTCAAGGACGAGCCCTTGACGCCGACCACGAGCCGCGTAGACTAGAACGACTATGCAGGCCAACGGCTCCGCCACACGCACGAGCGCCGCCAGCCTGCTGCTTATCGTCTAGGCGCGGCGGCTTCTAGCCCGCTGCGCCTGAACCCCTCACACCGAGGGGTTTTTTCATGCCAGGAGGTGAACTGAGGTGAGCGAGAACCACGTACGGTTCTTCGACACGACCCTGCGCGACGGCGAGCAAGCGCCGGGGATCGCGCTGACGCGCTCCGAGAAGGTCGAGATCGCCGAGCAACTCGCCCGCCTCAACGTGGACATCATCGAGGCCGGGTTCGCGATCAGCGGCGAAGGTGAGTTCCAGGCGATCCGTGAGATCGCGTCGTCGGTGCGCGGACCGGTGATCTGCTCGTTGGCGCGCGTAACGCTGGGTGACATCGATCGCGCGGCCGAGGCGCTCAAGGGCGCCGAGAACTGGCGTATCCACACGTTCATCTCGACGAGCGACATCCACATGGAGGACATGCTGCGGATGTCCAACAACCAGGTGCTGGACGCCATCCGCGACGGGGTCAAGCACGCGGTTGGCTACACGCCGGACGTCGAGTGGTCGGCGCAGGACGCCACGCGCACCGAGTTGGACTTCCTGCTCGAGTGTTACCGCGTTGCGGTCGAGGCCGGTGCAACGACCATCAACGTTCCGGACACGGTCGGCTATGCGATGCCGCACGAGTTCGGCGAGCTGGTGCGCATCGTGCGCGAGCAGACGCCGGACCACGTGACGATCTCGACGCACTGCCACAACGACCTCGGGCTCTCGGTCGCGAACTCGCTGGCCGGGGTCGTGAACGGCGCGCGGCAGGTCGAGGTGGCGATCAACGGTATCGGCGAGCGCGCCGGTAACTGTTCGCTGGAAGAGATGGCGATGATCATCCGCACGCGCGGCAAGACGCTCGATCTGCAGCATCAGCTCAACACCAAGGAGATCATGCGTACCTCGCGGTTGGTGGCGATGACCACGGGCTATTCGGTGCAGCAGAACAAGGCCGTGGTCGGGTCGTCGGCGTTCGCGCATGAGAGCGGCATCCACCAGCACGGCGTGCTCTCCAACCGCGCGACCTACGAGATCATGGATCCGAAGGAAGTGGGCCTTGAGGGCAACCGCATCGTGCTCGGCAAGCACTCCGGGCGGCACGCGTTCGACGACGCCTTGCACAAGATGGGCTACGACCTGTCGGCGGACGCGCTGAACCTGGTCTTCGCGCGGTTCAAGGAGCTGGCCGATCGCAAGATCGAACTGACCGACCAGGACCTTGAGGCGATCGTCTCGGAGGAGGTCGGCAAGTTCAAGCGGACCGTTGCGGACGAGTGGGTCATCGAATCCATCGAGTTCACCGGTGGCTCGGCCGTCTTGCCCCAGGCGACGCTTCGCGTGCGGCGCGGTGAGGTTGTGGTCGAGGATTCCGCGGAGGGCAACGGGCCCATCGACGCCGTCTGCTCGGCCGTGCAGCGTGCGACCGGGGTCTCCGCCAAGCTCATCTCGTTCAACGTGGCCGCGATCACCGGCGGTACCGATGCACTCGGCGACGTGGTCGTGCAGGTCGAGATCGACGGGCGGCGCGTGACGGGCCGCGGGGTGTCGGTGGACACGGTCGAGGCGAGCGGCCTGGCGTACCTGGCCGCGATCAACCGTTCGTTGCAGGTCGCTGCGGCCGAAGGCGAGGGACCCGGCTCCAGCGCGGATGTGACCCCGTGAGCAGGGGCGATCGTTCGTATCGGGTCGCGGTCATCGCGGGTGACGGTACCGGGCCCGAGGTGATCCGCGAGGGCCGCAAGGTCCTGGACGTGCAGGCCGCCGCGGGCGGGTTCGCGCTGGACTGGGTCGACTACGACCTCTCGGGCGAACGCTACCTGCGCGACGGCGTGGTGCTGCCGGGGGAGACGTTCGACGAACTGCGGGCGGTGGACGCCATCTACCTAGGCGCCGTCGGGCATCCCGACGTACCACCCGGCGTGATCGAGCGCGGGCTGCTCCTCAAGCTGCGGTTCGAACTCGACCAGTACGTGAACCTGCGACCGATCGTGCGCTACCCCGGTGTGCAGACGCTCCTGCCGTCCCAATCGGACGACGACGTGAACATGGTGGTCGTGCGCGAGAACTCCGAGGGGCTGTACAGCGGCGCCGGCGGGTTCCACCGCAAGGACACGCAGTACGAGGTCGCCGTGCAGGAGTCGATCAACACGCGCCACGGGGTCGAACGGATCGTGCGGTACGCGTTCGAGTTGGCGCGAACGCGCCGCAATCACCTGACGCTGGTCCACAAGACGAACGTGCTGACGTTCGCGGGCGACCTGTACCAGCGGGTCGTGAACGAGCTGGGTGCTGCCGACTATCGGGACGTCGAAACGGCGTACGTGCACGTCGACGCCTGCTGCATCTACTTCCTGGACTCGCCGGGACGCTTCGATGTGATCGTGACCGACAACATGTTCGGCGACATCATCACCGACCTCGGCGCGATGATCCAGGGCGGGATGGGCGTGGCTGCCGGGGGGAACATCAACCCCGAGGGGGTCTCGATGTTCGAGCCGATCGGCGGGACCGCCCCGACGGAGGTCGGCAAGGACACGATCAACCCGATCGCGGCGATCGGCGCGGGGCAGATGCTGCTGGCGCAACTCGGTGAGACGGAGGCGGCGGCGAACGTCGACCGCGGCATCCGCTTCGCGGTGTCCAAGATGGAGTCGATGTCGGCCGGGAAGATGGGGTACCGGACCCAGGAGGTCGGCGACCTGGTCGTGGAGGGGGCGTCCTCGTGAGCGGCGGAGACCCCTCCGACCGCGCCGTCGAGCTGTACGACACCACGCTGCGTGACGGCGCGCAGGCGCCGGGTCTTTCCTACTCGGTCGAGGACCGCCTCAGGATTCTGCACAAGCTCGACGAACTGGGCATGCCGTTCATCGAGGGAGGCTGGCCCGGCTCCAACCCGCGCGACTCGGAGTTCTTCGAGGTGGCGGCCAAGGAGCCGCTGTCGAACTCGACGCTCGTCGCCTTCGGGATGACCCGCAAGGCCGGCGAGCAGGCCGAGGCAAGCATCGTCCTGAAGCCCATGCTCGACACCGGGACATCGACGGTGTGTCTGGTGGGCAAGTCCTGGGATCTGCACGTAACCGAGGCGATCCAGACCGACCTGGCGGAGGGCGTCGCGATGGTGCGCGACTCGATCCGGTTCCTCACCGCCGAGGGCCGGCACGTCTTCTTCGACGCCGAGCACTTCTTCGACGGCTACAAGGCCAACCCGCAGTACGCGATGGAGGTACTGGCGGCCGCCGAGGAGGCGGGCGCCGAGCGGCTCGTGCTCTGCGACACGAACGGGGGAGCGCTCCCTTCGGAGGTCGCGCGTATCGTCGCCGAGGTGAAAGAGCGGACGCTCACTCCGCTGGGGATCCATGCGCACAACGACGCAGGGTGCGCTGTCGCGTCGACGCTGGCCGCGGTGGAGGCGGGGGCCCTGCAGGTTCAAGGGGTCATAAACGGCTACGGCGAGCGCACCGGCAACGCCGACCTCGTCCCCGTCATCGCGGACCTGACGCTCAAGATGGGGATCGACGTCTTGCCCGAAGGTTCTGTGAAGCGGCTGACCGAGGTCGCGCACTTCGTGTCCGAGGTCGCGAACGTCATCCCCGATCCGCGCCAGCCGTACGCGGGCCGGCACGCGTTCACCCACAAGGCCGGGCTCCACACGTCGGGGGTCTCGCGGCTGACCGAAGCCTACGAGCACATCCCTCCGGAGTCGGTGGGGAACCTGCGCTCGGTCGCGGTCAGCGAACTCGGTGGCGGCTCCACGCTGCACATGAAGGCCGAGGGGTTCGGCATCGAACTGAACAAGGACGCCGCCGGCACGATCCTGGACGTGGTTAAGGACAAGGAGGCCGGCGGCTACACCTACGAGGCAGCCGATGCGTCGCTCGAGCTGCTGATGCGACGGGCGCAGGGCTGGGAGCAGGAGTGGTTCGACATCGAGAGCTTCCGCGTGACGGTGGACCAGTGGGAGGGCGCGGGAACGCTCGCCGAGGCAACGGTGCGCGTGCAGGCCGGTGGCGAACGCCACATCGCGACCGCCGAGGGCCCCGGTCCGGTCGGCGCGCTGGACAACGCGTTCCGCAAGGCGATCGGTGAGATCTACCCGGAGATGGCCAACATCGAGCTGACCGACTACCGCGTGCGCGTGCTGGACACCAAGTCCGGGACCGGCGCGGTGGTGCGCGTGCTGATCGATTCGTCCAACGGCGAGCGGGAGTGGACCACGATCGGCGTCTCCGAGAACATCATCGAGGCATCGTGGGAAGCCCTGACGGATTCGATCGTGTACGGGTTGCTGCACCCGAGGACCGGGTGACCGAGGCACTCCGGCCGCTCGAGTTCCTGCTCGGCACATGGGCGGGCGGCGGTGAGGGCGACTGGCCCACCGTCGGGCGGTTCACCTACCTGGAGGAGATGCGGTTCGCGTCCGGAGGCGGTGGCGAGGACTTCCCCTTCCTGGAGTACACGCAGCGGGCGTGGGATCCGGAGACGGGCGTCACGATGCACCAGGAGCGCGGTTTCTGGCGGTACGGCGGAGACCGGGTGGACGTCACCTTGGCACACCCGATCGGCGTCACCGAGATCGGCGAGGGTGAGGTGTCCGACCATTCGATCAGGCTCGTCTCTACCCGGGTGATGCAGGCGACGACGGGTCTTCCCGTGACCGGGCTGCTGCGTTCGTACCGGCTTGAGGGCGAGGACCTGCTCTACGAGATCAGCCTGTCAACGGGTGAAGTGCCTTTGACTCGCCACCTGACCGGCAAGCTGGCCCGGTCGGGGGACTGAGCCGGCGTTCACGTCTTGACGGCGCTCGACAGCCTCTTGGGCCCTGGCCCCCGAGCCTGTCGGCTCACCGGCCCACAGGAAAACCGGACGTTCGCCCGATGTCGCCCCCCCCCCTCCTGGTTCCTAGACTTCCTCCTGTCTTCGCCGGGGACCGGACGCCGGTCCGGGGAATGGGTGCTCGCCATGAAGAGGCTACGCTGGATTTCGCTGCTCGCGTGCAT
>JBBDIK010000006.1:0-31233 GCA_040880465.1 Actinomycetota bacterium
GAGCTACTTGATCTCGATCATCTTCTCCCGCACGGCGTAGACGACCGCCTCCATCCGGGAGTGCAGGTGCAGCTTCTCGAGGATGTTGCGGATGTGGTTCTTGACGGTGTTCTCCGAGATGAACAAGGCCTGGCCGATCTCGCGGTTGTTCATGCCCTCCGCGACCAGCTTGAGGACCTCCATCTCGCGTTCGGTGAGCCGCGGCGCGGGCACCTGGCGGCGCTCGTCGGCGCGCTTGCTCATCGCCGCGAACTCGGTCAGCAGCTTCGATGCCATCGACGGGGAGATCCGCGACTGCCCCGCCCACACCGAGCGGATCGCGTCGGCGACCTCCTCGATCGAGATCTCCTTCAGCAGGTAGCCGGACGCACCGGCCTTGATCGCGTCGTACAGGTCGGCCTCTTCGTCCGAGATCGTCAGCATCAGGATCTTCGCGTGCGGCAGCAGTTCCTTGATCTCCTGCGTCGCTTCGATCCCGGTGCGGCGCGGCATGCGCACGTCCATGAGTACGACATCGGGCATCAGCTCCTGCGCCTTCTGGATCGCTTCCAAACCGTCGGCCGCCTCGCCGATGACCTCGAGATCGGGCTCCTGCTCGAGCACCATCTGGATGCCCCGGCGGAACAGGGCATGGTCGTCGACGATCATGACCCGCAGGATCTCGACATCGCTTTCTGTGGGCTTCGGCACGGTGGCTCCGCTCATCGGGCTCGCCGGGAAGACAACCCGTCCCCGGCCTGCGCTGATTTTAGTCGATTGGCTCCGTGGATCACGGCTCTCCGCTTCTTCTCTCGATGCTCGCGCATCTGCCTCCCAAGACGCTCGACCATCTGGTCGAGCGCAGCCTCGTAACCCGGGCCCTGTCCGTGCGCCCGGAACCTCTTCTTAGGGGTATCGACCGCTGCCTCGACCCGCTTTACCCCGTCCAGCTTGGGGTTGTGCTCGGCGATGAACTGGACCTCGGCGCGCGTCGCACGGGGTTCCCAGTGGGGGATCTTTGCCAGCTTCTCTTCCGTGACTGCGTGGAGGCTGCGGGTGAGCCGTACGCCCCGGCCTTTCACGACGATGTCCATGCCTGTTCACCATGCCACAGGTACGCGGTTGGGGCTAGAGGGCGAGGCGTCGAGTAGGGGCCCGGTCCGGCTGACCTGGTCTTTGACCCCACACTCGCCTGCCGAGGGGTTTCCCCGCCCTCGCGGGCGGGCTTAGCACCTTCTCCCGGCGAGGTCGCCCCCGCCGGGGCAGGACTTACGTCTAAACCGCACCATGCTCAGCGACCAAGAGCCGCCTTACGTGGGTCGTTTCGCCTGCGACTGGCTTCGACTACCGGGAGAAGATCTCCCGGGCAACCACAGACCCGGACCGGACCCGCTCGCGAGCATAGCACCGGCCCTTCCGCGGACCGAACGAGCGGCGACCAGCAGCGACACCTCGCACGCACCGGCGCTACGAAGGGCGTCGGCACAGGCCGCTGCAGTCGCCCCGGTCGTCAGGACGTCATCGACGAGCAGGACACGTTCGGGGACGTCGGTGCGGATCGAGCGGAAGACCCCTTCCATCACCTGGCGCCGATCGGCACCAGCGCGGCGGGCCTGAGGACCCACGTCGCGCACCCGGCGGAGCAACGGCCTGGTGGGCAGCCGGTGTTCGCGCGCCACGACGACGGCGAGGGCCCGGGCTTGGTCATAGCCCCGCTTCGCCCGGCGCTTCGGCGAGAGCGGCACCCAGGTGACCACGTCGGCGCCCGTCGAGGATCCGGATGCGTCAGCAGGCGCCCAGGCCGACGCCATCGCGGAACCCAACGCGCGAGCGACCGACCGATCGCCGGCGAACTTCAACCGGAGGACGGCGGAGCGGACGGGCCCCTCGTAGACGAACGCGGCGCGAGCCCGATGCAGAGACGGCGGGCAGTCGCGACAGGTGTCGGCAGTACGGACCAGCGGTCGGCCGCACCGGTCGCACAGCGGCGGGGTCACGGCGACAAGCGCTGTCATGCAATCGGGACAGAACGGCCACGGGCCACGGCGACATCCCGCACAGGTCCGGGGGTAGAGCACATCCAGGAGGCGGTCCCACATGGCGGCTCACGATACCGACCGCCTCTGACAGATCAGGTCAGCCGGACGTCCGCCGAACCCTCGTCGCGACCGCGCCTGACCACGATGACCAGCTCCGAGTGAGCGCGCAGCAGCGGGAAGGCGACGTGCCGCCCCTCACCGCTGTCGCCGTCCGCGGCGCTCTCCAGCTCTGGGAGGCGGTCGCCGTCCGCGATCAACTTGACCGTGACGTCATCGGGCGGCTGCACGGTGAACCGCAGCGCAGACTGCTCACCGGTCACCTCGATCTGGTCGAGCGCGACGGTAGCCCCGCCCAGTTCGACCTTCTGTCCGACGGTCACCGTGCCCCGGCGCACCGCCCCACGGGGCCACGGCACCGAGAACCGGCGCCCGCCGTCGAAGGTCTGGGGGGTTCCATCGACCTCGAGTTCGCACTCCAAGCCGTACCAACCGGCTTCCAGATCCGCGATCGAGAACTCGAACGGCAGGAACGTGTCCTGATGGGGTGGGATGTCCAGGGTTCCGGCCTTCATCGCGATGACCTCACCGCCACGGCCACCGACCGGCACGATCCTGGCTTCCCGGAACGTGACCAGATGCGGGTTCGCGTCCTCGCCGCGGACGACGAAGGCCCCCTTGACGGTTGCCGGGAACCGCTCGAAGCGAGCCCGGACCGAGAGCGGTTCGCGAAGGTCGTCCGCCATCTACGTGCCGTGCTCCCACGACGTCAGGTAATCCTTCTGCTCGGCGCTCAGGGTGTCGATCTCGATCCCCATCGCCTGCAGCTTGAGGCGTGCGACCTCCTGGTCGATCTCGGGCGGAACCGGGTAGCACCCCGGGGTCAGCCCGGCTTGCTTCGACACCCACTCCGCGCACAGAGCTTGGTTCGCGAAGGACATGTCCATCACCGCGGCCGGATGACCTTCGGCAGCCGCGAGGTTGACCAGCCGCCCCTCGCCCAGCAGGTTGATCCGGCGACCGTCCGCCAGGGTGTATTCGTCGACGAACTCCCGGATGCGCCGCGACGACGTCGCCAGGTCCTCGAGGGCGCCCTTGTCGATCTCGACGTCGAAGTGCCCCGAGTTCGCGACCACGGCGCGGTCCTTCATGACCTCGAAATGCTCGCGGCCGATGATGGTGGTGTCGCCCGTCACGGTAACGAAGACGTCGCCGATCCGGGCGGCCTCGCGCATCGGCATCACGGTGAAGCCCTCCATGACGGCCTCGAGTGCGGCCGTCGGGTCCACCTCCGTGACGACGACGTGCGAGCCCATGCCGCGCGCGCGCGACGCGACGCCTCGGCCGCACATCCCGTATCCGGCCACGACCACGATGCGGCCGGCCAGCAGGAAGTTGGTGGCCCGCATGATCGCATCGATCGTCGACTGCCCGGTCCCGAACCGGTTGTCGAACAGGTGCTTGGTGTCGGCGTCGTTCACGGAGACGATCGGGAACCCGAGCGCGCCGTCGGCCGCCATCGCCCGCAGCCGGATCACGCCGGTCGTCGTCTCCTCGGTCCCCCCGCGCACCTCGGCCAGTTGCTCGCGCCGGTCGGTGTGCAGGACGTTCACCAGGTCGGCGCCGTCGTCCATCGTGATCTGGGGATGCGTATCGAGCACCTGGTTGATGTGCCTGTAGTAGGTCTCGTTGTCCTCGCCGGTGATCGCGTAGGTCTTGATCCCGCCGACAGCGAGAGCGGCCGCAACCTCGTCCTGCGTGGAGAGCGGATTGGACGCACAGAGCGCAACCTCGGCGCCACCGGCGGCCAAGGTCTCCATCAGGTTCGCGGTCTCGGTGGTTACGTGCAGGCACGCAGCGATCCGGACGCCGGCCAACGGCTGCTCCTTGTCGAAGCGCTCGCGGATCAGCTTCAGGACGCTCATCTCGGCGCCCGCCCACTCGATCCGCTGGCGGCCCTCGTCCGCGAGGTCGAGGTCCTTCACGTCGTGATCAGCCATCGGTTGTCCCTTTCCGTTCGATCCCTGCGCCGGCAAGCTCCGTCTACTCTCTCACGCGGGGGGCGCCGCGAGCCTGGCGGCCAGCTCCTCCAGTAGCCGCCCCAGCCCCCCGGCCGACTCCTGCACCGCGCGGAGGACGTCAGCATGCGCGACCGGAACCCCGGCGGCATTGGCGACCACCCCGATCGCCAAGACCCGAAGTCCGAGCGCACGGGCGGGAACCACCTCCGGCACCACCGACATCCCGACCACCGATGCTCCCGCGGCGCGCAGGAACGCGATCTCGGCCGGCGTCTCGAAGCTCGGGCCTGCCAGCGCCGCGTAGACACCCCTGGTCATCCGTAGCCCGACGTCGCCACCGCGTTCGATGGCCTCAGCCGCCAGCGCGGGATCGTACGCACCCGCCAACTCCACGAACGGCGGCGAGCCGTCGGGGTTCCGCCAGCCGGCGAGAGGATTCTCGCCCATCAGGTTGAGGTGATCCGAGAGGACGGTCAGCGTGCCGGGTGCGATGGCGGGGTCGATCCCGCCCACCGCCGCGGTGACGACCACCGTATGAACACCCATCGCCGCCGCCAGCCGGACGGGAAACGTCGCCGCGGCCATCCCGTGCCCTTCGTACAGATGGACCCGGCCGCAGAACACCACGACGGCGGCACCATCGAGACGGCCGAGCACCAGACGACCGTCATGACCCGGCACGCTCGGCGGCGGGAACCCCGGAAGGTCCTCGTAGGCGAACTCCGCCGCCGGTTCGATACGTTCCGCGACGGCCGACAAGCCCGACCCGAGGACCAGGGCGACCTGCGGCGTCGGAGCCGCCCGGCCGATGACGGCCAGCGCCTCGTCCACGAACGTGTCGCCGGGGATGCCGGCGAGTTCCCGGCGATCAGCCAAGGGCTTTCTTCAACCGGTCGATGACCTCGACCGGCGTCGGGTCGACCCGTCGGAGCAGCCCCAGGTACACGCTGACGAAGTCGCCCATCAGGATCAGCGAGCACGCTCGAGCCAGGGCGGAATCGCCCACCGCCTGAACCTCCTCATGGTGCAGGCCGGACGCCGCGACCAGGTCCACCGACAGCGGGAACCGTGGGGCGATACTCGGCGCCTCGCCGTCGTGTCGCAACGTGACGAGGAAGTGATCGGCCCCGGCCCCGTCGACCCAGCCGACGATCTCGTTGTGGTCGAGTTCGGACATCGACGCCCACCACGCCGGACGCTTCGCGTTCTCGTTGATCTGTGTTTTCCAGCGCATCGCCGCCACGGAGCCGATCCCCTCGGTTCCCCAGATGACGGCGTAGCGATCGCCGATCCGCTCGGCGAGACGCATCGCGCGATTCCCCTGCTTCTCCGGCCCCAACTCTGCCGCCAGCGCGCGCAGCAACCCGACCGTCTCGCGGACCTCGCCTCCGAGCCGAGGCAGCACGCCGGCGGCCTCCAGCGCCCCCAGTGTCGTGAAGGCGAGGTGTCCCAGGGCCGCGCGCGGCTGCATCCCACCGGGGATCGAGACGACCGGGATCCCTTCCTCCGCGGCCCGGCGGGCCAAGCGGCCGCCGGAGGTGACCGCGACGATCCGGCATCCGCGCTCGACGGCCTCCTCGAACGCAGCGAGGGTCTCGGCCGTGTCGCCCGAGTAGGACGTCGCGACGACCAGCGAACGCGTTTCACAGTGCTCAGGAAGTTCCGGGCTGCGCACGACGTCGAGCGGAACCCCGAGCCGCTGGCGGAACAGCGCGCGGGTAAGATCGCCGGCGACCGCGGAACCGCCCATGCCCAGGAACGTGACGCCCGTGAGGTCGCCGGTCACGGGGAGGCCTCCGGCGGCCAAGCCCGCCGTGTAGCCGGTCTCGCAGTCGTCCGCAGATGCGCCGACCGAATCCAGCATGCCCGACGGATCGGCCGCGCGGAGCGCGTCCGGATCGTCCAGCACGCTCACGACGGCTGCTCCGCCTCCTCGATCAGCATGTTCGGGATGTCACCGTCGAGCACCTCGTACCGGCGCCCGCAGGTCGCACACACCAGGCGTGCCTGTTCCTCGAGATAGTCGAGTTCCCCGCGATCCGCCGGGCACCGCAGGATCGCGAGCAGGTCCGCATCGAGCGCCATCTAGATCCCTCCTTCCCCGCTGCCGCCGCGGATACGGCCGAGCAGCTCGTCGGTCTTGGCCTGCAGCAGGTCATCGGTGCGCGCCTCGACGTTCAGCCGCAGCAGCGGTTCGGTATTGGACGGTCGAACGTTGAACCACCAATCGTCGTACTCGACGGTCAGCCCATCGAGCGTGTCCTGGCGCCCGTCCGCGAACGCCTGCGCCAACTCCTCGACTTTCGCCTGCTGGTCGGTGACCTCGGAATTGATCTCGCCGGAGGCGACGTAGCGCCGGTACGGCTCAAGCAGTTCGGAGAGCGACTTGCCCGTCTCGGACATCCGCTGCAGGACCACGATCGCGGCGACCAGCCCGGAATCGGCCCGGTAGTGATCGCGGAAGTAGTAGTGCCCCGAGTGTTCGCCGCCGAACACCGCGTCGGTGTCGGCCATGACCTTCTTGATGAACGAATGACCAACCCTCGTGCGGACCGGGGTACCACCGTGCTCCCTGATGACCTCGGGAACGGTCCAGGAGCAGATCACATTGTGCACGACCGTCGACCCGGGATGCGTCTCCAGCATCTTCTCGGCGACGAGCGCCGTGATCAGCGAACCCGACACGCCCCGACCGTCTTCATCAACCATGAAGCAGCGGTCGGCATCCCCGTCGAACGCGAGCCCGATATCCGCACCGCCGGCCCGCACGGCCGCCTTCAGGTCGCGCTGGTTCGCCTCGTCGATCGGATCCGCCGGATGGTTGGGGAACGTCCCGTCGAGTTCGCCGTAAAGGAGTTCCAGGCTTACCGGTAGCTTCGCGAGTACGGCCGGAACCACCAGCCCCCCCATCCCGTTCGCCGTGTCGGCCACCACCGAGAGCGGCGCCATACGGTCCGCGTCGATGAACGTGAGCACGTGATCGACGTAGGCGTCGAGTAGGTCGCGCTGCTGCACGCTGCCGCGTCCCGCAACCGCCGACGGCTCGTCGTCCCGTTCGGCCAGCTCGCGGATGTCTTGCAGGCCCGTTTCCTCGCCCACCGGGGCCGCCCCGGCGAGGCAGAACTTCATCCCGTTGTACTCGGCCGGGTTGTGGCTCGCCGTCAGCATGGCTCCCGGCATCGAGAGTGACCCAGCGGCGAAGTAGAGCAGATCGGTCGAAGCGAGACCGATGTCGATGACGTCGGCGCCGCGCGAGGTCGCTCCGTCGATGAAGGCCGCGGCGAGCGGTGGCGAGGAGAGCCGGCAATCCCGTGCGAGGAGCAAGGCGGGTTCCCCCAACCACTCGGCGAACGCCGCACCGACGCGACGGGCGACGTCCTCGTCGAGGTCATCGGGCACGACGCCGCGGACGTCGTAGGCCTTGAAGATATGGCTGAGGTCTCGCACGATGCCCGGATACTACCCGCGGGTTGCGCGATGTGTGCCTGAAAGGGAGGCGGTCGGCTGGAGGAGCAGGCAGTCGGCGGTCAGCCGGCTGCGACGAGGTCCAGGATGGACGTCAGCGAGACCAGCTCGCCGTCCTGGTACCACCACTTGGCTTCACAGAAGTGGCACGTGGTGAACGACAGGTCGCGGCCGGCCACCTCGATAACGATCGTGATGAGGTCGCCCCTGGTGCAACTCGGACAGTTCCCTGCGTTCGATTCCATCTCCCACATCATCGGCCTTCCGGGACCGTTCGGCCATAGCTAACTGACCCCTTTCCTAGGTCCTCCGGTCACCGTCATTCGGCTCAATCGGCCCATCCCATGGCATCCCCCATCCGGGGTATGCCATGGCGAGCAACGGGTGATACCCGATCCGCGAAGGTGGTGGGCTCCGGCTACTTGATGATCAGAACCGGCGTCCCGACGTCAACGATGTCGTAGAGCTGCTCGACATCCTTGATGGACATCCTGATGCACCCGTGCGACGCCGCCGTCCCGAGCGACGCGAGGTCGTAGGTGCCGTGGATGCGGATCCCGGGAGCATTCAGATTCAATGCTCGCGTGCCCAGAGGATTGCCGGGACCCGGTGGGATCTCGGCCGGCATCGACGAGCCCCATCCGTTGGGGTCGGGGTTGACCCATGTCGGGTTCTTCCGCTTCTCGACGATCTGGAAGGAACCGTCCGGCGTCGGGAACCCCGGCGCGCCGGTTGCGACCGGATAGGACTCCACGATCTTCTTGCCACGGTAGAGATAGAGCTTGTTCTCGCCGAGCCGGATGACGATGGTCTGCTGATCGTCGCCCGCGGTTTCCGGAGCCACCTTCTTAACGGGAACCTTCACGACCCGGCTGTCGTCACGGAGGCCCGCGCGGATCTTCGCCAGCGCCGCGGCCTGAACCAGCTCGCGGCCCGGCCGCGAATTCACGTACACGAGGCGGCTGCCTTCGAGCCGCAGGCCACCATTCACCGGGGCCTCCCCGATCGCGCCGCCGATCTTGCCGACGAAGGAGTCGATGACGCTCTTGTCCAGACGGAACCCTACGTCGACGTCCGCGACGACCGGTGAGTCCATGAGCCGGTGATAGACACGAGACGTCCACGTGTACTGCTCGTTCACCTCGAACGCCTTCTTGACCGCGATCCCCACATCGGCCTTCGTATTCAGATCGGCCGACGACGTCTCCCATTCCTTGTTCGCGGCCTCGACCGTGAGTTTCTTCGAGAGCTCCGTTTCGACCCTGGCCCGGACGGCCTCGGTGGCCTCCTCCCTCGTCATCCCGCCGACATCTATCCCCATGACCCGGACCCCGGGCATGAGGCGGTGGAGGTTGCCCTGGTCGTATCGGTACGCCGCGTACGCGGTCCCGCCGGCGATGAGGCCCAGGATCAACACGACGATGCCGATGACGATCAGCCAGCGATAGCTCCGCCGGCGCTTGGTAGAGGCGACGTGACGTCCATTGGCCATGAGGGGGTATCCGGTTCTCCTGCGGTCACCCCATGATAGCCAGGCGGAGCCATTTATCACCTTCATCGGGCACTCGTCGTCGGGAAGAGATACCCCCGGCTATCCGGGACTCGGCACGCCGACGGAAACCGCGTACCCCGTCCGGTCGTTGGAGTAGGAGGTGAACGCCGGAACCACCTCTGCCCCGGTGGACTCGACGAGCACCGCGGCGTGGGGAGCCTCGTGAGGAAGCTCGACGTAGGCGGTCACCCTGGGCTTGAGGCTGAGGCGCTGCTGATCGCGTCCGAGGGAGACCCCCTCCGCACCCAGAAGCGTCACCGTAACTTCGGCCGCGACGTCGGGGCTCTGATTCGAGATGTACAGGCGGGTATCGAACGGCCGCCTGCCACCGACGGCGGGCAACACCACCCACGGCCCGGTGGTCCCGTACGGGACGCCCACGGTCGAGGCCCGATCCCCATCCGTCCCGGACGTCCGGCGGCCCGTCACGATCGCCGCGTTCGCAGCCGCGACGTACAGGGTGGTCGGGTCCGTGGTCAGCGGCCGGAAGGTCGCGGCAGACTCGGGCGAGACCGGCTGCCCCTGTGCGCCCGCCGTCGTGCGGTCCCCGCTCCCGGTGAACGAGTGGGCCTCGAGTTCGATCCGCTCGGTCGTCGTGTTCATGACCGCCAGGTCGGCTGTCCCCGTGTCCAGTCCGCCCGGGAGTACGCGACCCTGTGGGGAACCTGAAACGACGCCAACAGAGGCTCGGAGCCCTCCGCCCTTGGTCTGGCCGAGCGTCGCCGCCGACACCCGGCCGACCGATACCTTGACTTCGGCCGCCACCGTCGGCTGCCCCAGCACGCCGAACTCGTTCAAGTGGATCGCCGAAGCATGGTGCGGGCGGAGCACCTGCTCGGGGGTTTCGACCGGACGCTCACCCGGCGTGTACAAGCGGACCGTGAAGACGGCCGGCTGCGCGAAGGGGTTGAGGATGACCGCGTACGCGTCCTCCCCCCGCGCGGCGGTGCCATCCGGTAGGAGGAACCGCGTGCCGACATCTCGGGTGCACGGCTCGGCCGCGACACCGCCGGGGACATCTTTCTCATCCGCCGACTCCGTCACCCACCCGGCGGCCGCGAACCCGTCGAAGTACTCCACCATCGCACCTGCGCCGAGCGCGTCGGCGGGGACGTTGATAGAGCGCACCGAGCGCGCACCGATCTCGAACTCGGCAGGCTCTCCCGCCGGGCCTTCTTCTCCGAACGAAGCGACCCGGACGCGGACCGGTTCCTCGCCGGGGTTGGCGACCTGCAGGCGAACCTCCCATCCCTCGCCCCCCCCATGCGGGCAGTACCACGACCCCGACCGAGCGGCGCCTCCCTCAGCGGCGGACGTCGGCGCCGTCCCGAGTCGGCCGAGGGCGACGGCAGCCACGATGATGCCGCCAAGCGCGACCAGCGCAAAGAACCCCTGACCACGCGCGCGCTTCTCCTTCGCTCGCCCCGCGTCGGTCACCGGCGCGCCGGCTTCCTGGTGATCCAGACCGCGGCGAGCCACAGCAACGCGAGCCCCGCGATCTCCGCGGTGCGGATCCATTGGTCCTCATATCGGACCGCGACCATCCCCCCGCCAGAGGCGCTGGCCCCAAGCGCCCATCCGAACGACCGCTCCAGCGGCCGGCTTTCCCCGCCCGCCGTGAGTCTCCACCCCGGCGCGTACTGGTCGCCGATCCAAACGTCGCCTCCGGCGGACGTCTCGCCGTCCCAACCGATCCCGACGGGGGTGAGCTGACTCACGTCGGTGACCTCGATGGCCGTCGCCGCGCTCAGATCCCCACTCCGGCGAGCCTCGGCGAACACTTCGTCGGAGAAGATCACCGCGTCGGGGATCGCATCGACGTTCCGATACACCTCGAGTCCACCCGCCGGCTGGCGATCCAGGTCGACCTGAACACCCAAGCGGCTGCGGACCCCGGCCGGCAATACGTCCTCTTCGGCGACCACGTACCGCACCCCGAGCGGCGCCAGAAGCGCGCCGACATGCGTGGTCGAACCGTCCTGCAACTCCGCCAGCACATCTTCAAGATAGGTGTACCCCGCGCCCTGTTCGTTCCGACCGATGTCCAGGGCAGAGACCCCCTCGCGGTCCGTGATCGAGAACCACAGCGTCGCGTCCCCGTCGCCGGCGACACCGCTCGGATCGCCTCCGGGCGCGGGGAACGGCTCCCCGCGGCGGCCCGAGAGCCAGAGCACGCGATAGCCCGGCGGCGTGTCCTTGGCGACGATCGGCCAGGCCGCGGGGAGTTGGTTGTCGCCCACCGCCCATCCCCCGAACGCCGCGAGGAGCGACTGCAGGCTCAGACAGATGGCCGCACCGATGACGAGGACGGCGGCCAGCAGCCGCCGCAGCCCCAGCGAGGTCCCGCGCATCTTCCCGAGCACGGACACGAGCCCGATGGCGGCCAGGGATGCGTAGGCGAGTGCGACCAGCGCGAGGTAGGCGGGGGCGTTCGAGAACTGCTGCGGGAGCCAGCCCGCGGCCGACGCCCACGCGAGAGCCAGACCGGCCAGCGCGATAAGAAGGAACCGAAGTGCCCCGTGCCTGCGCGCACGATCGACGACGGCGAAACCGGCCAACGCCAGCGCCGGGAGGAGCCACGCGACCTGCCAATCGCCCGTCGCCGGTCCGAGGACGAGCCGGAGCAGATCGGCAACAACCGGCGCCCCGACCCGAGACCCGAGCCCCACCGCCCCTCCCTGCACGAGATCCACGATCAGCGGGAAGACCAGCGCCGCCCCGGTGATGAGGACCCCGATGATCAGTCCGATTCCCGGTGCCCTGCGCCGGCGCTGCTCCGGAGCAACGAGGTAGACGACCACGAGGACGGCCGACGCCAGCACGATGCCCGGCCAGAAGGCAAGTCCTACCGCCAGGAAGACACCCGTGCCGACCATGAAACGGACCCGGCGCTTGGGCGTTCCCGGGCCGAGCGCGACCCCGATCCGATCGGCCAGGCGCGGGAGCACCGCGAAACCCACGAGGAAGTCGATGCGCCCTTCAGAGAACCCCCACATCGCCACCGCAGAGAGCGCGTAGAGCCCAGCCCCGAGGAGCGCGGGTACCCGTCGCGCCGTCGTGCGCAACAGGAATCGATACATGGAGACGGCCGCGATCGGCGGGAGAGCGGCGAGGAACAACCGCTCGGCCAGATCCGGGTTGCCGAACGTGACCCATGATATGGAACCGAGCACCGCCAACGCAGGACTGGCCGCCTGCGCTCCCCCGAGTGCGGTGGTCCGAACCCCAGCGAGAAGTTCCCGGAAGAGGTCCCCCGCGGAGTCCGGCATCGCCGGGACCGCGCCGCCGCTCAGGGGACCCGCTCCCCAGAGATGCTTCGAAGCGAAGTACCCGACCACGATCGCGGCGACCCAAGCCGCGGCGACCGGATGGGTCTTGACGGCCGAGGACGCCATCGTCCGGAGCGGCACGGCCGCCTCCTGCTGGTCCTCGTCGTCCGGGACATCCACGTCCCCGGGGACGATGCGACCGAGCGCTTCGAACCAGCGGCGGACGCGGATGCTGCCGGGAACCATGTATCGATGCACCTGTCCGTCGCGGACGCGGCGCACCCGCTGCACCCGGCGGCGGCGGAGGAGGGTTCCGAAGAGGTGCACCACGTTCCACAACCATGCTCCGCCCACCTGCCGGATCTCATCGAAACGGCGCGAAACCAGCAGCCCCAGCACCTTCGCCAGGCTCTGCAGCGCGTACAGCGGAAGGATCCACAGGAGGGAGACCAGACGGTAGTTCTTGAGGATCGCTGCGACGGCCGCTCGCTCCTCGTCGTAGCGGCGATGTGGGCGACGCGACTCGCCCACTCGTGCGCTCTTGCCGGACGCCCCGACGTGTCGAACGACGGCGAGCGGCGTCCACAGGACGCGCAACCCGGCGATCCGAGCCCGCCAGCAGAAGTCCAGGTCCTCGGAACTCGACCCCAGCCGCTCATCCGGAAGCCCGATGCGCACCCACGCGGCTCGCGAGATCAACATCGCCGCGGACGAAACCCAGAGGACCTCCCGAACCCGGTCGTGCTGGCCGTGATCCAGTTCATGCGACTCCAGTGGCGAGTACGGGTGTCCGAACCGGTCTGACGACGAGCCCACATCCACGAGCGCACGAGGTTGATCCCAGTCGACCACCTTGGATCCGACCACCCCGACGTCTTCGACGTCGATCCCCTCAGCGGCCTCGACGAGACGCGCGACCGCTTCGGGGGCCAGGGCCGAGTCGTCATGCACCGTCAGGATGTAATCGGCCTCCTGAGCCCGCTCATCCTCCAGAACCTGTTGAACCGCACCCGAGAGGCCCGCGTCGTGGGCAAGGCGGATAACCCGTTCCTCGTCCAGAGCCTGAACCAGCAGGTCGCCGCTCCCGTCGGTCGACGCGCAATCGACCGCGATCACGCCGAGGCGCTCGTAGGTCTGGCCTGCGATGCCGGCGAGGCTATCGCGGAGCCACGCGCCCCCGTTGCGCACGATGAGTACCACCAGCACGCTGGGGGATGCGGTTCCGTCCGCAACGGACGGGGTCGGAAGGTCGGTCGACTCGGTCGCCATAGTCGGAGCGGGGCGAGCCTAGCATGCCGCCCGCGCGGGCCGGTCTCTCAAGCAGGGAGGAGCTGCCGCTGATCCTCGGAAAGGAGAAGGGGGGCTCGAGGCCCCCCTCTTCCAACACGAACGAACGTCCAAGAGGCTAGCGCCTCTTCGCCGTCCTTCTCTTCGCGCTCTTGCGCTTGGCAGGAGCCTTCCGCTTCGCGGTCGACTTCCGACGCTTCGCGGGAGACTTCCTCCGCTTGGCGGTCGACTTCCGACGCTTCGCGGGTGACTTCCGCTTGGCGGTCGACTTCCGCTTGGCGGTTGACTTCCTCCGCTTCGCGGTCGACTTCCGACGCTTCGCCGACGACTTCTTCCGCGCCGGCCGCCGCTTCGCGGTTGACTTCCTCCGCTTGGCAGTGGACTTGCGCTTCGCCGTCGACTTACGCCGCGCCGGCTTCCGCTTCGCGGTTGACTTCCTCCGCTTGGCGGTTGACTTCCTCTTCGCCGGCGACTTGCGCTTCGCGGTTGACTTCCTCCGCTTGGCGGGCGACTTCCGTCGCGCCCCCGACTTCTTGGCAGAAGACTTCCGCTTCGCTGTCGACTTCTTCCTCTTGGCCATCCGACACCCCCTTTCGGCCGATCTACGACGCCATGCGTTTCAGGCGTCGACGCTCCCGTTCGCTCATGCCCCCCCAGACCCCGTAGCGCTCATCGCGCCGCAGGGCGTAGTTGAGGCATTCGATACGGACGGGACACTCAGCACAGATACGTTTTGCCTCCCGGGATGACCCACCCTTTTCAGGGAAGAAGATCTCTGGGTCGTAATCCCGGCAGCGAGCACTCTCTTGCCAGGGCATGAAGTGGTGCACTCCCGATCCCTCCCCAGAATCACATGGGTGTGATTCTGCCGGAATCGGGACGCCGATGGCAAGGGAAAAGCCCGAAAAGTTTCTGCCCCCGTATCCACGAAGGGAAATCGTCCCTGGTCGCGCCGATCGTTGCAAGAGTTTTCACGGAAAACTTCCATGGTCAATCTCATTGACGATAGTGGTCAAGGACATTGACGATAACGGGTTTTCCACCGCCAGGGTTTACGCAGGATGCGGGGTCACTGCATCTGGAACACCTTGCACCGCAAGGTATTCCGTCGT
Organism: Actinomycetota bacterium; assembly: GCA_040880465.1. Classification (GTDB taxonomy): domain Bacteria; phylum Actinomycetota; class UBA4738; order UBA4738; family JBBDHU01; genus JBBDIK01. The sequence continues at coordinate 14,722 of JBBDIK010000006.1, forward strand.
ACGCTGTTGAGGAACACGGTCGATCGCGCGGATCGCGTCTTCGATCTGTTCTCGCGTTAGTGCGATCCCCCATTCCGCGCCGGCCATCCGCGAGATCGTCTCTTCCATCAATGTTCCGCCGAAATCGTTCGCGCCGGCGTTCAACAGGTGTTGACTCGCTTCGATGCCCATCTTCACCCACGAAACTTGGATGTTGGGGATGGATCCATCGAGCAAGATGCGCGCTACGGCATGCATCCGGAAGTTTTCCACAGGCGCCGGACCGCTCCGCGCACGCCCGGCGAGGTAGATCGGCGCGTTCTGGTGCACGAACGGCAGCGGCACGAACTCGGTGAACCCTCCCGTCCGTGCCTGGATACGCGCGAGCCGCCGGATGTGGAAAACCCAATGCGGAGGTGCGTCGACGTGCCCGTACATGATCGTCGACGAGGAGCGTATCCCCAGTTCGTGCGCGGTGGTGACGACCTCCTCCCACGTGTCGGCGGGGAGTTTCCCCTTCGTCAACGCCCATCGAACATCGTCATCGAGGATCTCCGCGGCCGTTCCGGGGATGGTACCGAGCCCGCGAGCACGGCATTCGGTCAGGAATTCCCGGAACGAGATCCCCAGCTTCGAGGAGCCGGCGAGGATCTCCATCGGGCTGAACGCGTGGATGTGGATATCCGGCACACGGGCTTTCACGGTGTCCAGCAGATCGAAGTAGAAGGTACCCGGAAGGTCGGGATGGATACCCCCCTGCATGCAGACCTCGGTCGCCCCGAGTCCCCACGCCTCCTCGGCGCGATGGGCGACCTCCGTGAGCGTCAACGTGTAGGACTCCGGATCGATCTCGCGCTGCGCGAACGCGCAGAACCGGCACCCGACGTAGCACACGTTCGTGAAGTTGATGTTCCGGTTGATGACGTAGGTCACGGCTTCGCCGACGGCATCCCGTCGCAGCCCGTCCGCCACCTCGCCGACGGCCTCGAGCGACGAGCCCGTCGCCTCGAAGAGCGCGATCGCCTCCTCGTCACTGATGTCCGTGGCACGACCTGCCTCCGCCTTCGCGAGCGCGCGGCGGACACGGCGGTCGATCCGGGGCAGATCCACCGTGCGCTCGGCCCATTCCCGGGTGGCCGCCACCGGCTCGAAGTCCCCGTAGATCACTCCCGAGTCGTCACGCAGGCCGGCGTTGGGACCCTTGGCGAACGTCAGGCCGATCTGGCGCGGCTTCCACTCGATGTCGGGGTCCTGCCACGGGATCGCCGTCGGTTGCGTTCCCTCGCGCGGTCGTCCGTCCTCGTCGATCAGTGCCCCGACCGGCGCCCGCATCTTGCCGGCGAGGAACGGGTCGGGCCGCAGGGCGAACTCCGGATAGATGGCCAGGCGCTCGCGCAGCTCGAGCCCGCGCTCGGCGGTGGTCGCCGCGAGCGCCTCGATGGCCGGCCAGGGTCGTTCCGGGTTCACGTGATCCGGCGTCAACGGCGAGATCCCGCCCCAATCGTCGATCCCGGCATCCAGGAGCCGAAGACGCTGGTCCGGGTCCGACAGGTTCGGCGGCGCCTGGACGTGCATGCGGGGACCGAGCACGACGCGTGCGGTCGCCACGGCGGCCAGGAACTCTTCGTCGGATGGCTCGAGCGCGTCCTGCATCGCCGTGCGGGGCTTCGCCCGGAAGTTCTGCACGATCACCTCCTGAACGTGCCGGTAGGAACGGTGCACGTCACGGATCGCCAACAGTGACTCGGCTCGTTCGCGCTCGGTCTCGCCGATCCCCACCAGGATCCCCGTCGTGAACGGGATGGCCAAGCGCCCGGCGTCCTCGATCGTGCGCATCCGGACGGCCGGAACCTTGTCGGGCGATCCGAAGTGCGGGCCGCCCTTGGCGGACAACCGCGCCGAGGACGTCTCCAGCATGATCCCCATGGACGCGCTGACGTGTTTGAGGCGGGCAAGGTCCTCGTACGACATGACCCCCGGGTTCAGGTGGGGCAACAGACCCGTCTCCTCGATCACGCGGATCGCAACCGCCCGGAGGTAGTCGAGGGTCGACCCGTAGCCCCGCGACTCGAGCCAGCCTTTCGCTTCGGGATATCGATCCTCCGGACGGTCGCCGAGGGTGAACAGCGCCTCCTTGCATCCGAGTCGACGGCCTGCCTCCGCGATCGCGACGACATCGTCCGGGGACAGGTATGGCTGATCGAGCTTCGCCGGCGGCTTGGCGAACGTGCAGTAGTGACAGTGGTCCCGGCACAGCATGGTCAGCGGGATGAAGACCTTGCGCGAGTAGGTGACCGTCGACCCGTGGCCCAGGTTTCGCAGCTGCGCCGCGACGACCATGACCCGTGACAAGTCCTCGCCGCGGCTCCCCAGCAAGGCGGTGACGTCGTCCAGCGAGAGGGACTTGCCTGCTTCCGCGCGAACGATCGCTCTGCGCACGCGGTGGGCGGTCGCGTCGGGCATGCCCCCGAGGCTACTACGCTAGGTGGCCATGGACGTCGTCGCCCGCGCGGGCGGGGTGGGGGCCGGTAAGTTCCTCCGGGGACTGGTTCGGGTCGTCGACCCCACACGCCTCACCGTCATCGTCAACACCGGCGACGACATCCGGATCCATGGACTCCACGTGTCCCCCGATGTCGATTCGGTCCTCTACGCGTTGGCCGGTCTGCACGACGATGCGCGCGGGTGGGGACGAGAGAGCGAGACCTTCCGCACGACCGAACAACTGCGCGACCGCTTCGGGGCGGCAGACGCGTGGTTCAACCTCGGGGACCTCGACCTCGCGACGCACCTGCGCCGCACCGCCCTGCTCGGTGAAGGTGCGACCCTGTCGGCGGCGACCGCATCGTTGTCCGACGCCCTCGGGGTCACCGCCCGGCTGCTGCCGATGACCGATGAGCCCGCGCCCACCCGGATAGAGGTGGTGGACGACGAGGGAGCCGCCCAGGACCTCCATTTCCAGGAGTACTGGGTCCGGCGCCAGGCTCGTGACACCGTGAAGGCGATCCATCTCGACTCCGCCGAGGGTGCCCGCCCGGCACCGCGAGTGCTGGAGGCGATCGGCGGGGCCAGGGCGGTCCTCGTCTGTCCGTCGAATCCCGTCGTCTCCATCGGGCCGATCCTGGCGGTCCCGGGCATCGCCGAGGCAGTCGCGGCTGCCCGGAGCCGCGTCGTCGGCGTGTCCCCGATCGTCGGTGGCGCCCCCCTTCGCGGGATGGCAGACAAGCTGATGCCGGCGGCAGGGATGGCGGTCAGCGCGCTTGGAGCCGCGAAGGCCTACGATGGATTGCTCGGGGGTTGGGTCATCGACGAACGAGACCGTGATCTCGCCCCACGGATCGAGGGAGAGCTGGGGATCCGCGTGGGCGTCACCGACACGATCATGACCGACGACACGAAGGCCGCCGCGCTCGCGGCGTTCGCCCTGGACCTGCTCGCATGAGCGTCGAGATCATCCCGGTCACCGGGATACCTGAGATCCGGGCGGGGGACGACCTGCCCGGCATCCTCGGACGCCAGCTCAAGGAAGCGGGGGTTCGCTCGCGCGACATCGTCGCGGTAACGCAGAAGGTCGTCTCGAAGTCCGAGGGCATGATCGTCGAGGAGGACGGTGGCAAGGCGCAGTGGGTGGACCGGGAAGCCACACGGATCGTCGCGCAGCGTGGAGATCTCGTGATCGCCGAGACCCAGCACGGCTTCATCTGCGCCAACGCCGGGGTCGACACGTCGAACGTCGCCGAGGGATATCTCACGCTCCTTCCGGAGGATCCGGATGCGTCGGCCGATCGCATCCGTCGGAAGGTCCTGACCCGCGGCAACGCACAGGTCGGCGTCATCATCACCGACACGTTCGGCCGCGCGTGGCGGCGAGGCCTGGTCGACGTCGCGATCGGATCTGCCGGGATCCCTGCGCTCATCGACCTGCGCGGCACGAAGGACATGCAGGGACGGAAGCTCGATTCGACCGTGATGGCGTTCGCCGATCAGGTGGCGGCGGCGGCCGGGCTGGTGATGGGCAAGGCAGACGGGATCCCCGCGGCGATCGTCCGGGGCCTCAAGCCGTCGGCCAAGCCGTCGCCCGCCCGCGAGTTGGTCCGGCCCGCCGACGAGGATCTGTTCCGCGAATCACCGCTGTCCGCGGTTTCGGGCCGCCGCTCGATCCGGGAGTTCGGAGACGGCCCCGTCCCACGGCAGGCCGTGGAGGAAGCCGTCCGGGCTGCGTGCACCGCGCCCGCGCCGCACCACACACGACCGTGGATGTTCGTCGCGCTCGAACGCGGCTCCGCGCGTCAACGTCTCCTCGCGGCGATGGCCCGCGCGTGGCGGAACGACCTCACCGGAGACGGGACCCCGCACGAAGAGATCCAGCGACGCATCGACCGATCGAACGCGCTCTTGGAGCGGGCCCCCCTGTTGATCGTGCCGCTGGTTCGTCTCAAAGGCGCCCACAGTTACCCGGATGGCGACCGCATCGGCGCCGAGCGGCAGATGTTCCTGCTGGCTGCGGGCGCCGCCATCGAGAACCTGCTGGTGGCGTTCCATTCGCAAGGGCTCGCAACGTGCTGGGTATCGTCCACGCTGTTCTGCAAGGAGGAGACCCGGCAGGCGCTGGGCCTGGACCACGAGTGGATCCCATTGGGGTCGGTCGCCATCGGGCGGCCCGCGGCAGAGGCACCGGGACCTCGTCCGGCGCTCCGGATCGATGAACATCTCCGTTGGGTTGCCGGGGACCGGGTGCCCGAGGACCCTCAACCGTCATCGCAGGACTCCCCCTTCCAGTTCTAGGCCGCTAGGCGATCAACCCGCGCGCGAAGTACCACGCGAACACCAGCGAGACCACGTACAGCAGCCAGTGCACCTTGAACGCGCGACCGCGGACCACGGCGACGACCACGTAGGCGATGAACCCCGCGCCGATCCCGTTCGCGATGCTGCCCGTCAGCGGCATCAGCAGGACCGTGAGCAGTGCCGGCACGCCCACACTGGGATCGCGCCAATCGATGTCCACGACGAAGCGCATCATCAGGAACCCGACCACCACCAGCGCGGGCGCCGTCGCCTCGGGCGGAACCACGGCAGCCAACGGCGAGAGGAAGAGTGCCACCAGGAACAGAGCACCGGTCACGATCGAGGCCAGCCCGGTCCTCCCGCCGTCGGACACCCCCGCGGCACTCTCGATGAAAGTCGTGTTCGAGGACGAGGAGGTCAGGCCACCGAAAACCGCCCCCAGCGAGTCGACGAGCAGGACGCGTCGGATCCCGGGGAGTTTCCCGTCATCGGACATGTCGCCAGACAGCGAGGTGACCCCCACGACGGTACCGAGCGTGTCGAAGAAGTCCGCCAGCATCAAGGCGACGATGAGCCCGATCGCCGTGACGAAGGGCACCACATCGAAGACCCCGAGGATGTCGACGTCGCCGACCAGAGAGAAGTCCGGCGTCGCGAAGACACGCTCCGGGAGGTCCGCCGTGACACCGCGACCCCACACGTGGGTGAACTGGTTCGCGATGACGGCGACGACGGTGGCAGCGAGGATGCCCAGGAGGAACGCCCCCCGGACCTTGCGCGCGAGCAGGATGATCGTCGCCATCAGGCCAACGCCGAACACCAGCGTCCGGGAACCGAGCAGGTTCGATCCGAGTACGCCACCCGAGACGATACCGGCGCCCTGCAATCCGATGAAGGCGACGAACAGACCGATCCCGACCGCCATCGCCCGCTTGAGATCGTTCGGGATCGCGTGCAGCATCGCCTCGCGCAAGCCCGTGAGGACGAGAAGGGTGATGACGATCCCCTCGAGGACGACGACCCCCATCGCCGCGGGCCACGACAGGTGGTACGCCCCGACCAGTGTGACGGCGACGAACGTGTTCAGCCCGAGTCCGGCCGCCATCGCGATCGGAACACGCCCATAGAAACCCATGGCGATCGTCATCACCCCGGCCGCCAGGGCAGTCACCGTCAGGACGGCGGCCGGCGGGAGGCCGACCAGGATCACCGGGTTCAGGAACAGGATGTAGGCCATCGCCAGGAACGTGGTGAGTCCGGCGAGGACCTCGGTTCGGATGGAGGAGCCGCGTTCGGAGATCCGGAAGTAGCGGTCGAGCTTCGTGTCGAGACCCGTGGACGCCATGATCTCACCCCCGGGGACCGCTGGCCCAATCCTCGCACCGGCTCCCGCCCGGGGCAAGGACCCATCTATGCTCGGACGGTCCGACCTCGAGGAGGAACCCGATGAACGAGAACCAGCCACCCCCCGCCCAGAAGGTCGCCCGCAAGGCGACCCACCTGTCGAAGACGTTCTTGGCCACCCTGATCTCGCTGCTCACGACGGCGTTCGGTGTGGTGGTCGCCCTCGCCTGGAACGAGACACTCTCGACGTTCTTCAAGGTGGTGCTCGACCAGCCGGGCGCCCAGGTGCTGGCCCTGTTCATCTACGCCGTGACGATCACCATCATCGGCGTATCGGTCATCGTGGCTTTGAGCAAGCTCGCGGCCCGGCTGGACGCCGAGCCGGTCGAGTTCAAGTACCCGGCCCCGAAGGACGGGGGCGGGTAGGACTTCCCATACCTCTCCGGGCCGCCCGCACCACGCTGCCCGTATCGCGGTCCGACCCGCTAGACTCTCGCCCCGCATGACCAAGAAGAAGAAGCGCAAGCGCCCGTACACGCCACCCGCGCAAGCCGGCGGCGATCCGGAGGCGCCCGAGAGCGTCAAACCCGCCCCACCGCCGCGCGGCGGGGCTGCCCCCGAACGCCGCGAACGCAAGGACGAGGTCCGTCGGGCGAAGGAGCGGGAGCTCAAGCGCTGGCAGCGCCGGCAGTTCGTACGCAAGGCCTTGATCTTCCTGGTCGTGGTCGGCGCGATCGCAGGCGGGGTGCTCTTCTTTACCCGCAAGCAGGCCGAGAAGAAGTCCGAGTTCTCCGGACTCATCGCGCAGGCGGCCGCGGCGACGAAGGCGGCCTCCTGCTCGCCGGTCGAGGATGTCGGCGGCTATTCGGACGAGGCCTCCGACGCCATCCACGTCGACGAGATGCCGGCGCTCAGCAGCTACGCGTCGCAGCCGCCCGCTTCTGGGCCCCACGCCGGCTTCACGTTCCCGGCCGGAGTGGAGACGAAGGCGCCCGAGCTCGGGCCCGTCCTCCACTCACTCGAGCACGGCGCCGCGGTGATCTGGTACAAGCCCGGCGGTGAGGACGACCCGGAGTTCAAGGAGATCGCGGACTTCGTGAAGGCCAACAACGACCACACGATCATGGCTCCCTACGACTACCCCGATGAGGGCGACGCCGGCAAGCTCACGAACGGCACCCAGATGGTGCTCGTCGCGTGGCACCACGTGCAGACCTGTAAGGAACTCAGCCTGCCGGTGGTCGCGAAGTTCCTGTCCGAGTACCGATACCCGACCCTGGGCGACCTCCCGTACGAGGGCATCGCTCCGGAGAAGGGGGCCGTCATCTGATGGGTGGCCGGACGCTCACCCTGCTGGCATCGGCCGCCGTCGCGATCGGTGCATGCACCTCAAGCCCGAAGCCCCCGGCGCCCGCCCCCACATCGGCCGTCGCTCCCGCGAGTCCAACCTCATCCGGGTCTGGTGGCGCGGGCTGCACCGAGGTCCAGAACGTCGGGCCGTACGATCCGGCCGACGAGAACCAGCTTCACGTCGAACAGTTGCCACCGCTGTCGACGTACCCGTCCCAACCACCGGCGTCGGGCCCGCACACCGCGACCCCGCAACCGGCCGGCGTCAGCGAAACGCCTCCCGAGCTCGGCGCGGTGATCCACTCGCTGGAGCACGGGACCGCCGTGATCTGGTACGCGCCGAGCGTGACGGCTGAGCCGGGGTTCGCAGCGATCGCCGACCTCGTCGCCACCGATGGCGATCACACGATCATGGCGCCGTATGACTACCCGGACGCGGGGTCGGAAGGGACGCTTCCCGAAGGAACGTCGCTCGCGTTGGTCGCCTGGGAGCACGTGCAGTATTGCGAGACCCTCGATCTCGACGCCGTGACGGCGTTCCTTTCCTCGTATCGGGCGCCGCCGCTCGGCGGAGGCGACTACATCGGCAACGCGCCCGAGGCCGGCGTCCCGATCTAGCCGGACGCGCCTGCCCGGCGGATCTTCTCGCCACCCATCACCGCACCCGCCGGGACCGACGCACCCTCTCCGAGCACACAGCCGTCGACCCTCGCATCCTCACCCACTGAGGCCGAGGGACCCAACACCGTTCCGACGACCTTCGCGTTCCGCCCGACCGAGGCGCCAGCAAGCACGACCGAATCCTCGATCTCGGCACCCTCGGCAACCACCGCCCGTTCGCCGACGACGACCCAGCGACCGAGCTGCGAGCGCAGGTCGACCTCGGCCGTCGGGTCGATGAACGGTGCTACCACCTCGGACTCGAACCCGACGCGGCCCTCGAGGATGTCGAAGTGGGCCCGGAGGTAGTTCTCGGGCGTTCCGAGGTCCAGCCAGTAGCAGTCGGAGCCGAAGGCCGTCATCGCCAGTCCCCGTTCGATCAAGACGGGGAAGATCTCGCGCTCGATGGAGGTGTTCGCACCGCGCGGGAAGTCCTGCACCACGACCGGATCGATCAGATACGTGCCCGCGTTCACGTCACCTGGGATCGGATCCTCCGGCTTCTCTCGGAACTCAAGGATGCGACCACCGTCGTCCGTGATCACCAAGCCGAACGCGCGCGCGTCGTCAACGTGGAAGGTGGAGATCGACACCACCGAGCCCCGTTCGTGGTGCGCCGCAAGCATCTCAGTGAGGTTGAGGTCCGTCAGGATGTCACCGTTCAGCACGAAGAACGGGTCCCCGCCCACCTGGTCGAGAGCATTCAGCACCGCCCCGCCCGTTCCGAGCGGCTCCGTCTCCGTGATCCACGTGATCTTGGGGTCGCCGTGACGCTCCTCGATGAAGCTGGCGAAGTTCGCGCCGAGGTACGGGGAGGACAGGATGATCTCGTGCACACCGTGCGCGACGAGGTGATCGAGCACGTGGTGCAGGAACGGCCGGCCCATCAGGGGAAGGAGCGGCTTGGGCAGAGTCTCAGTGAGCGGACGCATGCGCGTACCCTCGCCGCCGACCAACACCACGGCTTTCATCGCGTCCTCCCCCTCGTCACCAGCGCGGCCCGGGCCATCACCACGAGCCACGCGACCGGCAGCAGTGGTCGCTTCCACCCCGTCAGCACGAACTTGCGAACGTACCGGTAGATGCTCCGCGAATGTTCCCACACCATCCTCGGGTTGCCGCGCGTCGACACCCCGCGCTCGTGGCGGACCTCCATGACCGGCGTGAACAGCACCCGCCACCCTTCCCGGCGCATCCTGGTGCAGAGGTCGGCGTCCTCCGCGTACATGAAGTATCCGGGATCGAAGGCGCCCACCCGGTCAACCGCGTCCCGACGAAGGAACATGCAGGACCCCGAGACCCAATCCACCTCGCGCTCGCTGGTGCGGTCCCAGTCGGCCAGCGTGTAGGCCTGCGTGAACCGGTTGTCCTTCGAGAAAGGCCCGATCAACGCGTGGCCCAGAGCATCGGCGAGCTTCGGGATGCGCCGTGCCGACGGATACACCGTTCCGTCGGTCTCGCGGACCAGCGGCCCGATGATCGCGACCCGCGACCGGGCGTCGGCCAACGTCAGGACCTCTGCGAACGTGCCGGCGATAACCATCGCGTCAGGATTGACGACGAAGACCCAGGGTGCGTTCGTCGCATGGATGCCCTGGTCGGCTGCCGCGGCGAACCCCACGTTCTCTTCGTTGCGGACCAGTCGAACCGCAGGATGGACCTCCAGCGCCCGTTCCGCGCTCCCGTCTCGCGATGCGTTGTCCACGATGACGACGTCGAGATCGGTCCCGGCCGCCGCCCGATCGAGCGCCCCGAGACAGGCCAGCAGATGCCCCCCGGCGTTGTAGTTCACGATGACGACGTCGAGATCGGCCACGGCCGGGACCTCTGACTCGCTCAGGCGGGACCGCGGGAGACCAGCACGATCCCCGCGATGATGAGCGCGACCCCCGCCCAGCGCGTCGGGCTCACCGGCTCATCGGCGATGAACTTGCCGTACAGCAGGATGATGACGTAGGTGAGCGACGCGAACGGGTAGGCGAACGACAGCGGTGCTCGCGACAGGACCGCCAACCACACGAGCGCCGACAGGCCGAACGTCAAGAGCCCGATCCACACCAGCGGGGTCATAGCCGCGGCTTTCAGCGACATGACCGACGTGGGGGTGAAGGCGCCGCTGCGGGTCGTGACCTGGATCATGCCCTGCTTCAGCATGATCTGGGCAACCGCAGCGAGGACGACCGACAGGAGGATGGTTGCGATCAGCATCGTGTGACTCTCTTTCGCCTCGGGGGCATCGACTTCCGGGATGTCCGACATCAGTGCTGGGCCGCTCGGTGCAGGACCTTGGCCGTCTGCCGGGCCGTTTCCTCCCAGCTGAACGTGCGGGCGCGACGAGGTCCTGCTTCGCGGAGCCGGGCCCGAAGTTCGGCGTCGCGCATGAGACGCTCCATGCCGTCGGCGATCGAACCGCTCTCGTAGGGGTCGACCAAAACGGCGTCGTCGCCTACGACCTCCGGCAGCGAGGACAGATCGGAGGTCAGGACCGGGGTCCCGCAGGCCATCGCCTCGAGCACCGGAAGTCCGAACCCCTCGTAGACCGACGGATAGACGAGCGCCTCTGCACCCGTGAGCAACGCGAGCTTCTCGGCCTCGGATACGTACCCCGTCAGGATGACCTGGTCGCGCGCCGACGGCGGCAGGGCCCGCACGGCCGAATCGACCATGTCCTTGCCGCCGGGGACCCAGGGCACGGGCGAGCCGGCGAGGACGAGGTTCGGGCGAACATCGTCGGGCACCTTTCCGAACGCGCGGAGCATCATCCGCAGGTTCTTTCGCGGTTCGAGCCCGCCGATGAACAGGAAGTACGGACCGTCGACCCCGTAGGTCGTGCGCGTGGTCTCGACATCCTCCGGCGCGGCCGGCTTGATCGCGTCCATGTCGACACCGGAAAGAACCGCGGTCACCCTCTCGGGAGCGACATCGTAGATGTCGATCAGATCCCGGCGGGTAGCCTCGGAAACCGTGACGATCTCGGCCGCGTTCTTCAGCGCGCGATCGAAGTACGTGAGCCAGTACGTGTTCACGTGCGGCGCCGTCTCCGGCAAGATCTTGAACGCCAGGTCGTGCACGGTGAGCACCAGACCTTTGCTGTTGGTCGCCGGCGGCAGGTAGTTCGGCGCGAACAGCGCGTCGAACTTCGTGAACCACTCAACCTTCGGGATCTCGAGGCGGTTGTTGAGCCGGGAATAGATCCGGCCGGGGAACGCGACGCCGCGCTCAACCAGGTTCGGCGTGTCTTGATCCTCGAAGTAGCGACGCTTGTTCATGAGGCCCCGGAAATGCAGGTACCAGGCCACGTAGGTCGCCTCCGGGTCGACTTCCGGCAACCAGCGGATCAGATGTCGCGTGTACCATCCGATGCCGGTCTTGCGCCTATCGACCGCCGAGGTCGCGTCGACCACGATCCGCACGCTCACAGGTCCTCCACGTCCACGTCTGTTCGGATGTAGGCCACCGCCGGACGATCGGTAGCGGCCGGGATGGCGAACCCTTCCTGGTGCTCCTTGATGCCGTACACGGTCTGCTCGTCGCGGGACCGTACCAGAGCCGTTAGCGTGTACTCCCCGCTCGTGTAGGGCAATGCATGGAGCGTGAACCGGAACCGCCGCTTGCCTTCGAACCGACCCAGGTTCACCCCGAGGTTCGCGGTGTTCTCCGAGTATTCGAGGATCTCGTGCTGGTCGTGGATGCGGATCACGACGACCGGGTCGTCGATGGAGTCGGCGGTGCGAACATCTACCTGGATCGTGAGGTCGTCCCCGGGCGCCATCGCCAACGGGCTCCGGCCATCCGTCGCGAACGTCTGCACCGACATGATCTCGACCTCGCCGGTAGGGTGCGACTCGATGACGGCGACCTCGTCGCCCAACAGCACCCGCCGGTATTCGTCGACCGCCTCCTGGGCGCTCCCCGCCACATGCATCCGGCCCTCCACGAGCATCATCGCCTCGGTGCAGATGGCCAGGACCTGATCCACGACGTGGGTCACGAACACGATCGTGCGCCCTTCCTGCTGGAAGTGCGTGATCCGATCAAGGCACTTCTTCTGGAACCCCTCATCGCCGACCGCCAGCACTTCGTCGATCAGCAACACGTCCGGATCCACGTGGACCGCGACCGAGAACCCGAGCCGTACGAACATGCCCGAAGAATAGAACTTGACCTTGGTGTCGATGAACTCCTCGAGGCCCGCGAACGCCACGATCTCGTCGAAGACCTTGTCGGTCTCTTTGCGCGTGAGCCCCAGGATCGACGCGTTCAGATAGACGTTCTCGCGGCCGGTCAGTTCCTGGTGGAAACCGGCTCCGAGTTCCAACAGGGCGGCGATCCGGCCCCGGGTCGTCACCGTCCCCCGCGTCGGCCGCAGGATACCCGAGATGATCTTGAGCAGCGTGGTCTTGCCGGAGCCGTTCGGACCGATGAGGCCGACCGTGGTCCCCGGCCTGATGTCGTAGGTGACGTCGCGGAGCGCCCAGAAGTCGTCGGCTCGGCGCCGGGTGTGCATGATCCGGGCTTTGAGCGACGTCGGCGCCTCCTTGACGATCTTGAACGCCTTGGACACGTCGGCGATCTGAACGGCCGGTTCGCCCATCACAGCTCCTCGGCGAAGTCCGCCGACCGGTTGAAGAACACGCGCCACGTGAACCAGAGCAGCAGGAGTGACCCCACGATCACACCGACCTGCAACAGTGCGAGGCCGCCGATGCTCATGTCGATCAGGATCGGGTTCGGCGCACCCGGCGGCTGCACCTCCGCGTAGAACGCCCGCTGGAACCCGAAGACGATGTCGGCGAGGGGATTCAGCACCATGTAGACGGGGAACAGGTTGATCCCTCCTACGTCGGAGAGGGTCTTCTGTAGGAACCCTGCCGGATACACCAGCGGGGTGAACCAGAACCAGACGAGGAGCGCGTTCGCCAAGAGGTGCTGGGTATCGCGATACCGAACGTTCAGCGCGGCCACGAACAGACTGATCGCCACGGTGAACGTGATGAGCGCGACCAGCGCCAGCGGGAACAGCAGCACGTTCAGACCGAGGAATGGATACGCGAAGGCGATCATGACGATCAGCAGAACGATCGTCTGCAGGATGAAGTCGACGAACGACGTGCCCACAGACGACAGCGGCAGGATCTCCTTGGGGAAGTACACCTTCTTGACGAGGCTGGTGTTGTCCACGACCGACTTGACGGCCAGCGTCAGTGACCCCGAGAACATCGTCCACGCGATGATCCCCGACAACAGGTAGACCGGGAACGCGGGGATGTCCGACTTGAGGACGAACGTGAAGACGAACGAGAAGATGGCCAGGTACAGGATCGGGTTGAGCATCGACCACGCCACACCCAGGATCGACTGCGTGTACTTGACCTTGAGATCCTTGCGGACCAGGTTCGTCAGGATCTCGCGGTAGGCCCAAACGTCGCGCGCGCGAGCGAGCGGACGCAGTCGTGGAGACTCGGACGTCCGGACGGTGGTTCGGTCGGTCCTGGCGGTGGTAGCCATGCGAACACGCCGAGTCTAGCAAGGGGAACTATCCCTTCCCGGGCGGTAGGGGGCGGTCATAATGTCACACCGCCGACTAGTCACTGTGCGGCGCCTTCCCTCACTCAGGCTCGTCTTGGTTCCAACGCTCTCCCAGCGCCTCAAAGGCCTTGTCTCCAATCGCATCCTTAGGCGGCCACCCGATTGGGCGACTCGGCAGGGGCCAGATCTGATCGAGGGCCGTGGACCAATTCCCTCGCTCAAGAAGCGACGGGGGCAAGACCACGCCCGACGCGAACCGCTCGGCCATCCCCTGAATCATGAAGAACTGGAGCAGGACTTGGCCGATCGTGAACTCACAAAAGAGCGCTGGGTGGGCCTGGGTGAGATTTTCGGGGAGGGCGAGGTGTGAGCGATGGTCGCTGAACCGACCGGACCGACGCCTCGCTCCGCCGTAATCGCCTATCCATATCGCCGCATCTTGGGGAGCCCTAGTCTTGCGCCGCAGGTGCTCTCGCTGGTCTTGGGTAAAGAACCACGGACGGTCCTTGCCCATGGTTTCGGTGACCATCAGCTTGAGTGTCAGCCAGGCGGCCAGCGCCTGCATCTCTCGAAGGACCAGGCTGTGAGCGTTGCCGTCGACCATGCGAGAGAGGAACGGCTTGACCTGCCTATCTTCGAGGTCACTACCCCAAACGTTGTTGCATTCTCCGCACAAGACGTGCGGCGCGAGGTTGAGCTTCTTAGCGGGCCAACTCATGTGTCCCCGACCGGCGAGAGTTCCTTCGAACTGGAAGGTGGCCCCTGGGCGCATCTTCGAGTACCAGGTCGGCCAGATGTCCTCTTTGGTGAGCGGCGGGGGTGGCTTTGCCGAACAGAGGATGCACCGCTCCACCTTCATATGTGACGTAGAATGGAGGAACGATGCCGAAGAAGGCAAGCGACGATCTATCCCGTAAGGGAGAGCCCAAGCAGGAAACCGACAAGGGGCTCAAGATTCCTGTCCCCAAGCGTGGGGACTTCCTGCGCGACCTCGGGAAGGCCGCTCCTAAGCCTGGGGAATCCGAGAAAGAGCCACGCCGAACACCCCGCGACGAGTAGCCGCCTTGCGGTTGTTGTAGCGGAAGGCGTACTCGTCCAGGTAGGACTGCAGGTACTTGGTCGAAACGGCGTGGTAGTTCCCGCCGATCCCGCGCTTCACGGTCGCCCAGAACCCCTCGATGGTGTTCGTGTGGACATTCCCGCTCACATAGACGCCCTGGGCGTGGTTCACGCGGTCGTGGCGGTAGCCCAGGTCCCCCAGGTCCCGGTAGGCGTAGGACTCGTCCGTGTAGACCGTGGAGGACGGCAGGATGCGCTCTTTGGTGGTCGGCATGAGGTGCTTCTTTCCGGTGCCGCCCACCACCTTAGCGATGACTTTGCCCTGCTCCCCGCTGGCGGCACGCTGAACCATGCCGAGGACGGGGGTCTTCGATACCCCTCCGGGACCGAGACGAGGACGCTTGTTCTCGTGCTTCCACTTGTCTTTGCCGCCGAAGTAGGACTCGTCTACCTCGACGGTCCCGCCGAGCTGTTCGTCGCCTTGTTCGAGCAGCGTTCGAATCTTGTTCGCCATGCGCCATGCGGTCTTGTAGGTCACGCCAAGCTCGCGCTCCAGATGCTTGGCCGATACCCCGCAGCGAGTGCTGGTCATCAGATACACGGCGTAGAACCACAGCTTGAGCGACGTGGCCGAGTTCTCGAAGATCGTCCCGACCTGCGGGTGGACTCGGTGCCCGCAGAACTGGCAGGAGTAGGACGCCCGCTTGCGCTCCCGGTGATGGCGCGTCACGCGCTCGCACGTCGGGCAGTAGACCCCATCCGGGTAGCGGTGCTGCAGCAGCCATTCAAGGCACGCGGCGTCATCGGGGAACTCGCGCTCGAATTCCATGAGGGAGTAGCGCGACTCCGAGGCCGATCCTCGCGTCGGGTTGTTTCGGTCTGTCTTGGGCATGGGGTAAGAGTAGCACAGGGCGGTACCGCCGTCAAGTCCCCTTATGACGCCTGGTCGCGGGTGCCACTGGCCGGGCACGGTGGCAACCTAATAGTGGCCCTGACCTGCGGAAATGCCCTTGACAGAGTTCACAACGGTGTGGCAGAATTACCCCACTGGCCTAGCCGCCTCGGCGGTCTAGGTGCACAGGGATCGCTTAGGCGGTCCCTGTTGCGTTTCGGGCTACCAGGCTGGCGGCTTGTGGAACGCCCCATCCTGGTCGGTCATGTTCACCGGAAATTGGCTCCTGTGAAGCATGTGATCACTGATTCTGATCTCAAAGTCAGCGTGAAGCACAACCCACGTTTTCGACTTGCGTGTTTGTGGCGGCACGATGCCAACAGTCTTGTTGAATCTCCTTCGGACCACATGGATGGGTTGCCTGAGGTCGGAGTCATTGGAAATGACCAGTGCCGTGTCGTACACATCGTTCGCCGCGTCGAGGAGCAAGTACGTACCGAGGTTCACGTCGGAGCCCTTTTCCTCGGGGATGTAGACGTCTTCGACAATTTTC
The DNA here is from genome assembly GCA_040880465.1 of Actinomycetota bacterium. Classification (GTDB taxonomy): domain Bacteria; phylum Actinomycetota; class UBA4738; order UBA4738; family JBBDHU01; genus JBBDIK01. The sequence continues at coordinate 30,876 of JBBDIK010000006.1, forward strand.
ACATCTCGGACGAGGTGCCTCGGCTTCTTGCGAACCTTGAACCGGCCAAAGTGGACCGTTACGCGGGGCTTGAGTGTTTCCAGGGCACGAAGATAGAACTGCTGGCGCTGGGGGCGGTTGGGGTCGCCATAGGGGAGCTTTACGCTCCTTGCGGTGAAGTACCTGACTTGCTTGAGGTCGTCGCCTGGACAAAGGCACTGCCCGAGGGTTTCCAGATTGAGCCACTTGTACGGGGAGTTCTCCAGCCGACGATGATAAAGGTTAAACCCGTCGAGGTAGACCGCGACCCTGGCCATTCGGAGAACCCTAGGCTCCCTGTCACCACGAACGCTAATCGGGGGCTGGCTCATGCCTGACC
>JBBDIK010000007.1:0-5382 GCA_040880465.1 Actinomycetota bacterium
GCGTGGTCTTGCCGTGGTCGATGTGGCCCATCGTGCCGATGTTCACGTGGGGCTTATTCCGCTCGAACTTCTTCTTGGCCATCTCCTCTTCCCTTCCTATCCCTACCGGGCGTCCGTCCCGTGCTGGTAGCGGGGGGCGGATTCGAACCGCCGACACAGCGATTATGAGCCGCTTGCTCTGCCACTGAGCTACCCCGCCGTGCAGCAGAACAGTCTATCGGGCACTCCGAGCCTGCGGCCGGGCTCCTCTCGAGCTGGAGGTGGGAATCGAACCCACGACCCCGGCCTTACCATGGCCGTGCTCTGCCGACTGAGCTACTCCAGCGACGGCCCACATCCTACCAACGTGCCTCCGCACGCCTGTGCGACGATGACCACATGACCAGGCTCTTGCGGAGACCGACCCCTGCCAGATGGTCGTTCCCCATCATCGCGGCGGGGTCGCTCCTGGTCGGAGTGGCCGTCCCGCTGCTCCTGATCGAGTTCGTGATCGCGCGGGATCAGGGCGCCGGCGATGACGTTGCAGCCCGGGTTGCGCTCTTCGATACCTCCGGCGGAGGGGTCGCCACGGATCCATTGCCGGTCGCGTGGACTGATGAACAGCGCGAGGTTGGGCTCTCCGGTCGTGCCTCCCTCGCTCAGGACTCCGGGATGATCTTTCTCTACGACGAGCCGAGGACCGGGTTCTTCTGGATGAAAGACACGCTGATACCCCTGTCGATCGCGTTCGTCGCGGCCGACGACCGGATCATCTCCATCCAGGAGATGGAGCCCTGCCCGGCCGAGCCGTGCACCAAATACGCCCCCGACACCGAGTACGTCGCAGCGATCGAGATGAACCAGGGCTGGTTCCGGAAACACGGTGTGCGCGTCGGTGACATCGTCACCTGGGACAGCGGCCCGCCCGTCGACTAAGCGGTGGTGTCCTCGAGGATCGCGTCGCACACGGCGGGCAGTTCATCAAGGCCCCGGGGGTACGACAGTGCTTTCACGGGCACGGCGGATGCCACGTCGGTCGCGAACGCGAACTGCTGACGGAGTCGACCCTCATCAACTACGACCGAGTTGAACGTGTGACGCGTCAGGGCCACGAACGCGCGCCGCGCAGACATCCGCCGGGTCCAGACCTTCTCCGCGCGCGAGGTATCTGCCAGCACGTAGATGGTCTGCAGGGGCATCGGCTCGTCGCAGAAGCGAGCCTCGTCCAGAGGGATGATCATCTTCGGCGTGTCTTCGTTCATCGCCACTCCGCTCGCGTCGGCCCCCAGGAGGACCCGGGCGGTCGCGGGGAACAGCTTGATCCTGGGAACGCTCGGCTGCGCCATGTATCCCTCGTCCGAAGGCTGCAGGACGAGGGCGTCATCGGTCAGCATGCGGGCGCCGGCGCCGAGGAGCGCCGCGCCAAGCGTCGATTTCCCACGACCGGGCATCGCCGCGAACGCGATCGCCCGCTCGTTCACGACCACGGTCGTCGCGTGGAGCGGTTCGACGCCCTTCTTGAGCAGGGCGAACGAGAGCACCTGCGCGAGCAGATAGGTCTGGAAGGACTCGTCACTGGCTTTCTCGAGCGCCCGCCCCTCGATCCGCGAACCGTCGGGAGAGATCAGGAACTCGAACAGATCGGTCCAGCGGAGGTACTCCGAACCGTCCGGCCGCCCGACGCGGGCGAACCATCCGGGCGGCGCCTCCGCAGCCAGGTCCGCGAAGCGGGGGGCCGGAGCCCACACCACGTGGATGTCGGGCGACGCTCGAGGACCAGCGGGAGGACAGACGAGGGGCCACTCGCTCTGGACGGTAAGACCGAGGAGCCGGTACCTGCGTACCACCCCGGTGTGGCCGGGCCTAGGACACGATCCGGGTGCTGGGGCCTCCGGGATCGTCGGGCCCATCGCCCTTGACACCGCCCTTGACCCCGGCGGTCAGGCGACGCATGTCCCCGTACACCGCAAGCCTTGGGGTCTCGTAGGGCTTCCGGCGGCGGGGCAGTTCGGACGAGCTCGTGCGTGACATCCCGTAGATGATACCGCTCACGGGCGAACGGTCAATCCGACCCCCTTCCCTGCGGAAAGAAGGTTGAACACCACGCGTCCAAGGCCAGGGTGTTATTCAGGCCGGCCAGCGCCATCTCGTCCACCGGCCCCTCCCGGAGCGTCGCAACCGCACGGCGAAGTTCTCGGCCGTCGACGTAGCCCATATCGACCGAGGCCGAGAATCGGGAGGCCGCCTCGACGAGTCCGTCCCGATCGGCGAGGACGGCATCATCGATCATGTGTCCGAACGACCCCTTCCACCGTCGGAGCCGGATGCTTTCAGGCAGGACATCACGGACGGACTCACGCAAGATGGCTCGAGGCACCCCGCCGAACGTCACCATGTCGCCCGGCATGGCCATCAGGTACGCGACCAGGTCGCGGTCTGCGTACGGGAACACGCACTCGAGGCCGTACGCGGCCCAGGCCCGATCGCACGCCTCGAGCGCCAGCATCGATGCAGGTCCGCGCGCCTGACAGTAGATGGAGTACGCATGCGCCGAGGCGAACTGCCAGCGCACGAGCGGTCTCGTGGTGACGGCCTGCGATCCGAGCTGCCGGAAGCGCTCGGTGAACCATGGGCGGTCCCACAGGGGGCGCTCTACTTTCGCCCTCGACCACCGCGCAGCGGGAAGGAGGGAAAGCGGAAGATGATCGCGAACGACGCGCCGGAAGAACTCCCGCTGCAGGGGCGACGTATCTCCCTCGAGGTTCCAGCGTGGCCACTCCCGTGTATCCGAGATGATCCTGAACCAGCGCAGGCGATCGAAGAGGTCGACGAGATAAGCTCGGTCGAAGAGGTACTGATCCCCCAGGTGACCGGATATCAGCACGCGAGCCCCTTCCTGTCTGACCCGCTGGTGGACGCTCCTCATGCAGTCCCAGAAGGTCTCCGTTCCAGGGATCTCGGCCCTCCAGACGACCTCACGGGCGACCGTGGTCGGCCGGACCGCCTTGGGGGGAACGTCGATCATGGTGATCCCATAGCGCTCCTCGATATCAACGATGTACGGCCACTCGTCGGCGACCGTTCCGTCCGAGGGCGAGAACGTGATCGGCACTATCTCAGGGATCTCACCCGGCGCAGAGCGTCTGAGTGTCTCGGCCAAGCAATAGATCGAGGATGAGTCGAGACCGCCACTGACCGAGACCGCGACCGGCAGTGCGCTCCGCAGTCGTCGGCGGACCGACTGTTCGAAATAGTGACGGAACCCCTCCGCGTACTCCTCGAACGACGAGCGCCGAACCTGCCGCCATGGATCGAAATCCCAGTACATCCGCTTGGCGGCCCCGCGCGGCGTGAAACGCATGACGTGTGAAGGGAGCACGCGTTCGATCCCGGCGAAGAAGGTACGGATCCCGCTCCCCTGAGCGGCCCCGGAAAGCACGTACACCGCGAGTTCTTCCTCGTCCGGGGCCGCCGGCACATCGGGGTGGGCCAGTATCGCCTTGATCTCTGACCCGAAGACGACGAGCTCGGACGACCGATACACGAACAACGGCCGCATCCCCATCGAGTCACGACACAGGAACAGCTCCTGCCGGGCAGGATCGAAGATCGCGAGCGCGAAGTCTCCCTCAAGTCGCTCCGGGAAGCGGTCCCCGAACTTCAGGTACGCCTCGAGCACGAGCCGGGCGTCGGGCATGGCCGGGTCCACAGGACCGAGCGCCGCGATGAGCCGGTCCCGGTCATCCAGGCGCCCGTCGAACACGATCACGACTCCGGAGGGGTGCTCGGTCGGCTGCGTCTCCGAGCGCGACTCTGGGGTGATGCGCGACAGGGCACTGATCAGACCGATGGAACCTTCCGCCCAGAGGTGGATGCCGTCGGGGGCCCGGTGCTCGATCCTCGCCCCCATCGCGGCGAGCACCTCGGGCTCGGCCGGACGCCCTCTCATGCTCCAGGCCCCCGCGATCCCTGCCACTCTTCCGCCCCCTCCTCCCTGCCTCGTGAGCTCGGGAGTGTAGCCGAGGGCACGGGAACTCCCGGCGCGTCCGTACGCGGGAAAGATCGTGCCTGGCACGCCGCACGAGGCTCCGGGCAGCGAGCAACCTTGAGCAGTTCCTGAGCATCCGCGCACGTGTGCCTGACGACCCCGGTCGAACCTGGAGTTGGGAGAAACATGAGAGAAGGAGCTAGGTCATGGACACCATCGGAACAGGAACCAAGCGGAAGGCGAGGCTCGTGATCGTCGCGCTCGCAGCGACGTTGGCGGCCGCGCTCGTCGTGTCCGGTCCAGGAGCAGGCGTCGCAGGGGCTCGGAGCCCTCAGATGCGGCTCGCCGCGCCGGCCGGCAGCACATACCTCAACGCGGTCGACACGTTCGGCACGAAGCCGTCGAACCGCGGCGCCTTCGCGGTCGGCGACACCCTCGTCGGTGGCGAAAGCCGACCGTCGATCCAACAGCTCACCAACAAGGGGTTCGTCGCCTCCGCGGCCGACGATCCGGGCACCGAATCGGGCCTGGCAGGCGTCGCGGCACTCTCGGCTACCCGCGCGTTTGCGGTGGGATACGAGTACGACCCGACGGTCACCCCGCTGGTGGAGCGTTTCAACGGACAGGCCTGGAGCATCGTGGATGTTCCGGACGTGCAGGGATGGCTCGATGGCGTTGACGCTCTGAGCGCCAACGACATCTACGCGGTCGGAGGCGACTTCGGCGGCACGCTGATCATGCACTTCGACGGCACGGCCTGGACGGTCATGCCGGGTCAAGTCCCGAACGGCATGCTGACGGCCGTCACGGCGATCGCCCCCGACGATGTCTACGCGGTGGGCGCGGTCAACGACGGCGGATTCAAGACACTAATCATGCACTTCGACGGCACGGCATGGACCGTGGTTCCCAGCCCGAACGGCGGGGCAACCCGGAACATGCTCTCCTCCATCGCTGCGGTCTCGGCGACCGACATCTACGCGGTCGGCTACTCGAACGAGACCGGTGCCGCGGACATGGACCGCACCTTGGTCCTGCACTTCGACGGCACAGCCTGGACAATCATCCCGAGCCCGAACCTGGGCAGCGGCCGCAACGAGTTGTGGGGCATCAGCGCCCGCTCCGCGACGGACATCGTGGCCGTCGGACAGTCTGGCAACGGAACCCTGATCATGCGGTTCGATGGAACCACCTGGAACATCGCCAGGCGGACGCTCCGCTTCACCGGAGCAGGCGACGCCCTGTTCGGTGTGGCGCGGATCGCGAAGGACGACATCTACGCGGTCGGCGGCGGTCTCTCGGACACGAAGACCCCGGTCACCGGCTACAAGACGCTCGTCCACCACTTCAACGGCAAGAAGTGGGAAGACATGTAAGACGGTTGGTGACGGAGGCCCCCCCGCGCAGCCCCGGGG
>JBBDIK010000007.1:5392-111541 GCA_040880465.1 Actinomycetota bacterium
GGGGGGTCGGGGGGGGGGCCTCCTCCCATGTCGGGGGACCGTCAGGGTCCCGTCCCGCGAACGCAACCCAGGAGCGTGACCGTCACGGGTGTGCCGACGCGCACATGGCACGGACTCCCCGACCTAGCAGGCGTGTGCGATGAGGACCTTGGACCCGAGGGGACGGCGGGCCGCGCTTCCGACCGCGAACCGGGCGCCATCCGGCGTCACGCTCAGCGAGGCCAGGTAGCTCATCTCCCGGGGCGTCGGCACGTCGACGGGTATCCACGCGGACCCGTCCCACATGAAGCCCGCAGCGGTCGGAACCTGCCAGCCATCCCGGAAATCGCGGTAGCTCCCGCCGACGGTCCAGACGTCGTCGCCGCCGCTGCCGCCCACATCAGACAGGACCGATCCACGCTCCCCGGGATTGGGAACGGGTACATCGGTCCACACGGAGCCGTCCCAGTGCTGGGCAACGGGTTTGAAGTTCCGCCACCCCCAGATGCTCCCGACGACCCAGGCATCCGAGGGGGCGAACGCTGCGAGGCCCGAGCCCTCCGCTCCTCCGTCGTGGCCTCCGGTGGGGGTCGATGTCCAGGCACCTCCGTCGAAGTGCTGCAGGTACAGGCTCTGGCGCCCACTGATCCGGTTCGCGAGCCCGCTCGTCCAGACATCGCCCGGCCCACTCCCGTCGACCGCCTCGAACCAGGCGTCCCACGTCTTCGGACCCGGGAACACCGTCCATTCGATACCGTCATAGTGCATCAGGAGTCCCCGCTGGCTCCGCCGGTCATCCCAGCCGCCCACCGCCCACACGTCGGTCGGCGAGAGCGCATGCACGGCGCTGAGCCAGGAAGGGGCCCCGATATCGGGCACGGGGACGACGCTCCAGTCCGTGCCGTTGAAGTGCTGGATAAGCGGCGCGACCGAAGCATCACGTGGCCTGGCGCCGACCGCCCACACGTCGGTCGGCGATGACATCGAGATTCCTTCGAGGTCAGACCAGCCCGGGATCGGGTCCGCGGCAACCTCAGACCAGGATGCGCCATCCCAGTGGAGCAACAGCGGGCTCGATCGCTTGGCGCCACGGATCGGGGCCGTCGCCGCGGGCTCGATTGTCTCCGATCGTCGGAGAGGCCCCGCGATCGCCACGCCGACATCGCGCACCGGAGCTCGGTCCGTCGTCTCGTTCCAGCTATGCCCGACGGCCCACGCGTCGGATCCGGAAAGGGAATCGACCCCCGTCAGATAGCCGAACTCCCGATCGATCTCGACCGAGACCCGGTGCCATCTCCCAGCGCACGCGGCCCTGGGCGCGCTGGCGATCGCGGGGAACGGGCCAGGAAAGAGCGATACGACGAGGACAAGGCAGGCGGAGGCGAGCCGTTCGCGGCGGTTCATCTCGAGCGATACTATGCTCGCGGCAGGGGGTCGACAAGGCCGGTTCGGCGCAACCTCGGCGGCACATCGGCCGGGTGACCTGGTCCGTTTCGCGCGTGGGGAGAGATGTGGGTTCATCCATGGATCGTCGTGGAGAACGCCGGTCACGCCGCCGACGACGTCGGGATCAGCGAAGAGCTGATGCTTGTCAACCGGTTCGTGACAGAGGCGAGATCCTCGATGCGCGATGCGAGCCAGGGGGCGCCGCCGGGGCATCGACCGATCAACGGTCGGTTCGGTCGGTGGGAGGAGGAGGATTCGAACCTCCGTAGGCTACGCCGGCGATTTTACAGACCGCTCCCTTTGGCCGCTCGGGCATCCTCCCGTGCTGCGGGGCGCCACAACGCTCCGCCGCGCCGATAAGATTAGCAACCATGGCCAAGGATCAGTTCTCATTCGACGTCGTTTCCGAGGTGGACATGGTGGAGGTCGCCAACGCCCTCGATCAGGCACGCCGCGAGGTCTCGACCCGGTTCGACTTCAAGAACACCGGGACCGAGATCAAGCAGGAGGAGACCAAGATCGAGGTCCAGTCGGCTACCGAGGACCGCCTCAAGGCAGCAGTGGATGTGATCAAGGACAAGATGGTCAAGCGCGGGGTCTCGCTGAAGGCCCTGACCGAAGGGGCCATCGAGGACGCTGCCAAGGGCACATCCCGGACGACCCTGACCCTCTCGAACGGCATCACCGACGAGAAGGCCAAGACGATGGTCAAGTTCATCAAGGGCCTCGGCGTGAAGGTCCAGAGCGCCATCCAAGGGGATCAGATCCGCGTCAGCGGCAAGAAGAAGGACGACCTCCAGGCCGTGATCTCGGCACTCAAGGAGCAGGACTTCGGACTGCCGTTGCAGTTCGTCAACATGCGCCCCTGACGGGGGCCGCATCGTTACGGAAGCGCGAGCGTTGCGTCTTGCGGGAGGCCGGTGAGCACCGCCGGCAAGATCCCCAGGACCAGGATGAGGACCGCGGACGCCGCCACCACCGCACCGAGCAGCACCGGCACCCGGATGCGGTGGCGGACCTCCCCTTCGACGAAGATCATCTGCTTCACGACGGCGAAGTAGTACCCCACGCTGATCACCGAGTTCACGACCATGAATCCGGCGAGCCACGGCCCCATCCCACCCCGCTGGATCGCGGCGAAGAACACCGCGAACTTGGCCCAGAAGCCGGCGGTTGGTGGGATGCCCGCGAGCGACACCATGAAGATCGTCATCGACACCGCGATCGCCGGCGCACGCTTGATCAGTCCCGCGTAGTCGGTGAGGAAGGCGCCGGGCTGCTCGCGTGACATCAGGATGACCACCGCGAATGCGCCGAGGTTCATGATCGCGTAGATCAAGATGTACGTCGCGGCCGCAGCGAACGCCGTCGCGTTCTGTTCCGGCGTTCCGCCGGCCAGCGCGAACGGCAACAGCATGTACCCCGCCTGCGCCACGCTCGAGTAGGCCAGCAGGCGCACGATCTGGGTCTGCTTCAGCGCGACAAGGTTCCCCAGCGTCATCGTCGCCACCGACAGCACCGCGAAGATGGGCGCCCAGAAGCTCGCCTGATGGATGAAGCCGACGAACATCAGCACCAGCAACCCGACGAATCCGGCTGCCTTGGAGGCCACCGACAGGAACGCCGCCACCGGGACCGGCGAGCCCTCATACGTGTCGGGCGCCCAGAAGTGGAACGGCACCGCCGAGACCTTGAACGCGAACCCGCCCACCACGAACAGGATGGCGGCCAGTGCCAGCGGTTGTTGGCCGGCCGGTCCGCCGAGCTTCTGGGCGATCGTCTCCAGGTTCAGCGAGCCCGTGAGCCCGTAGATCAGGCTCATGCCGTAGAGCATGATCGTCGAGGACAGCACCCCGATCACGAAGAATTTGAGCCCCGCCTCGTTCGAACGGGCATCCTTCTTCTTGAACGCGGCCATCAGGAAGCCGGGGACCGACACCAGCTCGATCGCGATGAACAACATCAGCAGGTCACGCACCGACGGCATCAGCATGCAACCCAGGAACGCCATCAGCAACAGGAAGTAGTACTCGCCTTGGTAGAAGTCGCCGTCCCGCAGGTAGCCGTACGAGAGCAGCAGCACGACGAACGCCACCGCAAGGAAGAACCCCTTGAACAGCAGCGCGAAGGGATCCACGACGTAGGCACCGTCGAAGGTCGTCGCGTCGGTCCCGATCAACGTGAGCAGCGCGATGAACGACGCGAGCACACCGACGGCCGAGAGCGGCATCGCGAGGAACTTGCGCTGTTCCCGCAGGAACAGATCGACGACGAGCACGACCAGGATCGTGACCGAGAGGATGACCTCCGGCAGGATCAGGTGCAGATCGATGGACGGTTGCTGCATCTCAGTTCCTCACTTGAACAGGGCGAACAGGCTGGAAACGGCCTCATTCGTGACACCCAGGATCAGCTTCGGGAACAGGCCCAGGATCAGCGTCGCCGCCAGCAGCGGCAGCCATGCAACCCATTCGACCGGCAGAACGTCGCTGAAGCGCTTCTCAGACCAGCGGTCGGGCAGCACGCCCATGTTCACCCGCTGCAACATCCACAGGAAGTAGCCGGCCGTGAGCACCGTCCCGATACCGCCCGCCACCATCAGCCAGCGGAACAGGCCGACGGACAACCCCGGCGCGGGGTTGAACGCCGACAGCAGTGCCATCACCTCACCCCAGAACCCGGCGAGGCCCGGTAACCCAAGCGAGGCGATCGCCACGAACGCGAACACCCCACCCAGGTACGGCATCTTCTGCGACATCCCGCCTCCGATCTGCGCGATCTCGCGCGTGTGGTAGCGGTCGTAGATCGACCCGACGCAGAAGAACAGCATGCCGGTGATGATCCCATGCGCCACCATCCCGAAGATGGCGGCGTTGATACCGATCTCGGTCAGCGTCGCGATGCCGAGCATCACGAACCCCATGTGACCCACCGACGAGAAGGCGATCAGCCGTTTCAGGTCCTTCTGCGCCAGACACGCGAGCGCGGCGTAGATGATGGCGATCGCCGCGAGGATCCCGATGAGTGGAGCGTAGGCCCTGGCTCCGTCCGGCAGGACCGGCAACGCGATACGTACGAACCCGTACGTCCCCATCTTCAGCATGATCCCGGCCAACAAGACCGAGCCGATCGTCGGCGCCTCGGTGTGCGCGTCGGGCAACCACGTGTGGACGGGCCACATCGGCACCTTGATCGCGAACCCGAGCATGATGCCGCCGAACGCGATCAGCTGGAACGTGTGGCCGAACGCGCCGTCCGCGCCGAGCCTCGTCAGGTCCACGATGTCCCATGTGTGTGGGCCCGGCGATGCGAAGTACAACCCCAGGAACGCCAGCAACATGAACACCGACCCGAACAGCGTGTACAGGAAGAACTTGATGGAGGCGTACTGGCGGTTCGCGCTGCCCCACACCGCGATCAAGAAGTACATCGGGACCAGGACCAGTTCCCAGAAGACGAAGAACAGGATCAGGTCGAACGCGATGAACGTGCCGGCCATCCCGGTCTGCAGGAGGAGCATCAGGGCCAGGAACGCCTTGGTCTTGCCCGGGTCGGGCACGTACCGGTAGGTGTAGATGGCGCACAGGAACGAGAGCGCGAACGTCAGCTCGTACAGCGGGAGTGAGATCCCGTCGATGCCGACGTGGTAGTTCGCCCCGATCACCGGGATCCAGGGCACGCTCAGCTCGTACTGCAGGCCGGTCGCGTGGAAATCGTAGCCGGGGAGCATCGCCAGCGCGGCCAGCATCGCGAGCCCTGTGACGAGGATCCCCGCGATGCGGATCGTCCGGTCCTTCTCCTTCGGGATCAACAGGATCGCGACGGCTCCCGCTATCGGCAGGAACGTCGCGATCGTGATCGCTGAGTTCTCCCAGGTCATCGGTCCTCTTCTCCCTTACGGTTGGATCGTGATGATGATGATGGTCAACAACGCCAGCCCAAGGATGAGTAGCGCCGCGTAGCGCTGCACCCGCCCGGACTGGAGGTACTTGAGGATGCCGCCGGCCTCGGCGACCGTCTCGGCCGCGCCGTCCACGACGCCGTCGATCACCTTCTGGTCGAACCAATACGTGACGACGCCGAGTCCGCGCGCCATCATCGGCATCGCGTTCACGATGCCGTCCAAGATGTGCTGGTTCGTCCAGTTCGCGAACACGGAGAGCTTGTCGCGGACCGGGCGGACGAACGCCCAGTCGTAGAGCTCATCCTGGTAGTACTTGCGCTCCAGCACCGTATACACGCGCCCCAGTGCCCGGGTCGGGTCGCGTTCCTGCCAGCGCCGGTACAGCGCGTAGCCCACACCGATCCCGATGAAGGCCGCCGCGGTCGACAGGAGCGCGATCCACGGGATGAGCTTGGCCTCCTCGATCTCCTCGAAGAAGACCCACTGCCCGAACAGCCCCTGGAAGACCGGCGAGCCGATCCACCCGACGAAGATGGACGCCGCGGCCAGCGCGATCAGCGGGCCGGTCATCGACGGCGGGCTCTCGTGGGGATGAGCGTGGCCGCGGTAGGTCCCGAAGAAGGTCATCAAGACGCAGCGGGTCATGTAGAACGCCGTCAGGACGGCGGTCCCTAGCAGTGCGTAGAAGAGCCAGGAGCCCTCGTGGTTCGCGACGACGAGCAGCTCGTCCTTGGACCAGAAGCCCGCCAGCCCCGGGAACCCGGCAAGGGCCAGCGCCCCGATGAGGAACGTCCAGAACGTGATCGGCATCTTCTTCCACAGGCCGCCCATCTCGGACATGTTGTTCGAGTGGACCCCGTGGATCACCGCCCCGGCCGCAAGGAACAGCAACCCCTTGAAGAAGGCGTGGGTGAATAGGTGGAAGAAGCCGGCCGTGTAGCCCGCTTCCCCCATCGAGAGCCCCGCGACCATGAACGCGAGCTGCGAGACGGTCGAATACGCCAAGACGCGTTTGATGTCGTCCTGGACGACCGCCAGGAACGCGGCCCCGAGCATCGTGATGGCCGCCACGACCGAGACGGTGGTCAGTACCCACTGTTCGGCATGCAGGAAGACCTCGAAGAGGCGTCCGACCAGGTAGACGCCGGCTGCAACCATCGTCGCGGCGTGGATCAGCGCGGATACCGGCGTCGGACCGGCCATCGCGTCCGGCAGCCACGTGTTCAGCGGGAACTGCGCAGACTTTCCGATCGTTCCACCGAACAGCAGGATGGCGGCCATCGAAACAGCTAGGCGCGAGACCGTCTCGCCGTTCTCACCGGCGATGACGTGGCCGATCTCGGCGATGTTCGCCGTGGTGAAGCCCGTCAGGCCGATCAGGATGAATACCCCGAACATGAACGGGATGTCGCCGATCCGGGTCGTGATGAACGCCTTGATCGCGGCGTTCGAGTTCTTCTTCTCCTCGTACCAATGGCCGATCAGCAGGTACGAGCACACCCCCATCACCTCCCACCCGACCAGCAACTGGATCAGATTGTCGGCGATGACGACGTTGAGCATCGCGGCGGTGAATAACGAGAGCACGACGTAGAACCACGTGAACCGCGTGTCGCCGTGCATGTACCCCAACGAATAGACGTGCACGCACAGCGAGATCGACGTGACGACGACGAGCATGATCGCGGTCAGGCCGTCGACGTACTGGCCGAGGCCAACGTCCAGCGAGCCGATGGAGAACCACGGTACGGCGCTGGTGTACGTCTCGCCGCCCTGAACGAAGTGCCAGAGGACCCCCAGCGAGAGGCCGAACGCGAGCACCAGGGCCCCGATGCCGAGCAGCGCGCCCTTGCCGGGAACCCGCTTGCCGAGGAAGAGCGTGGCCGCCGCGGACAGCAACAGCAGTACGGGGATGATCCAGGTGTAGCGGATCAGACCGGGGACCACGGCGGCGGCCTCGTGGACGGTCTCGGACGCGTGTTCGCCGGCTTCGGCGAGGAAACTCACCACTTGAGCAACCTCACGTCGTCGACGTTCGAGGACTCACGGTTCCGGTAGATCAGGATGACGATGGCGAGCCCGACGCCGATCTCGGCGGCCGCAACCGCGATGACGAAGAGCCCGAACACCCCGCCCGACATGTCCTTGAGGAACTGGGAGAAGGCGACCAGGTTCACGGTGACGGCGTTCAGCATCAATTCGATCGACATCAGGACCATCACGGCGTTCCGGCGCGCCAGTACGCCGTAGATGCCGATCGCGAAGAGGGCAGCACCGAATATGAGTGCGATCGGAAGGTGGATCACGACTCGTCCTTCCTGGCGATCACGACCGCCCCGATCAGGGCCGCCAGCAGGAGCATCGAGACGACCTCGAAGGGCAGAACGAACTTGTCGAAGATCAGGGCGCCGATCTCGGTGGTCGATGCGGGCTCGGGGGTGAAGACGGCGCCGCCGAAGGCGTTCCAGAGCAGCCAGGCGATGCCGCCGAACACAACGAGGCCGACGACGGCCGCGAGCCCACGCTGCTGGTTGTCCAGTGCCTCGCGCCCGATCGGCGCTTTCGTCAGCATCAGCGCGAACAGCAGCAGCACGACGATGGCGCCGACGTAGATCAGCACCTGGACCCACGCGACGAACTCGGCCCCGAGCACCAGGAACACACCGGAGACGGCGGAGAGGGCGACGACGAGGAAGAGCGCGCCGTGAACGACGTTGCGGGTCGTCACGACACGGAGCGCAGCGGCGGTCCCGGCAACCGCGAGCACGATCAGCGCGATGTCGAGTCCGCTCACAACCCTGCCTTCTTCCGCGCGGCCATCATCGCGGCCCGCTTCGCCTTGCCCTCCGCGACCCGCGCGTCGGTCCCCTTCGCCAGCTCCTCCGCCAGTACGCGGTCATGCGTCTCCTGATCCGGTTCAACGTGCGGCGCCGGGGCACTCGCCGGCGGTGGGACTGCCGCGGCCTCAGGGGCTAGGGCAGTCGGAGGGGCGGGTGCCGAAGCCGGCGCGGCGACTATGACCGGAGCGGATACGGAGGGAATCGGAGCCGCAGAGGCTTCGGCCCCGCCATGCTCGTCCACTTCAGGCTCAGGTTCCGGCTCCGCGCCTTCCTCGAGCGCCGGCGGCGGGAGCACGCCGGTCGTCCACTCCTCAAGCTTCTCCTTGTCGTGGTACAGACCCGCGATCTCGTACTCGGCGTACTCGAACTCGGGGCTCCAGAACAGCGCGTCGAACGGGCAGACCTCGACGCAGATGCCGCAGTACATGCACAGAGCGAAGTCGATGTCGAACTTGTCGAGGATCTTGACCGACCGTGACTTGCCGCCGCTCGCCGGCTCGTGAGATTCCTTGTGCGCGTCGATGTAGATGCACCAATCCGGGCACTCGCGCGAGCACATGTAGCAGACGGTGCAGTTGGCTTCCTTCAGCGCGATGACCCCACGCGTGCGAGGCGGAAGGTCCGGTTTCTCGTGCGGGTACTGCTGGGTGATGGCCGGTTTCAGAGCGTGCTTGAGCGTGACCCCGAGGCCCTTGAGCAGTCCGAAGCCCGGCTTGAAACTGCTGCCACCGTCGCCTTCGGGCCGTCCGTTCGTCTCGTCCGTCACTCGCTCCCCCTAGAGAACCTTGATGACCGCTGTGACCAGCACCAACGCGAGCGCCAGTGGGATCAGGACGACCCAGGCGAACCTCTGGAGCTGGTCCTCACGCAACCGTGGATAGGTTGCGCGCAGCCAGATGATGAAGAACGACAGGGCCCCGATCTTCGCCAGCATCCAGATGGGCGGCGGGATGGGGATGCCCGCGATGCCCTCGTAGCCGCCGAGGTACAGGATCGAGGCCAGCGCCGAGAGCGCCACGATCCCCCCGTACTCGGCCAGCAGGAAGAACGCGAACTTCAATCCGGTGTACTCGGTGTAGGCGCCGAAGATGATCTCGGAATCGGCGACCGGCATGTCGAACGGCGGACGCGTGAGTTCCGCCAGGGCCGCGGTCATGAAGATGATGAACCCGAGGGCTTGCCAGGGGTAGAAGATGTTCCAGGCGGGCAGGATGTCGCCGAGCCCCGTGAACAGCGGCTCGCCCTGCGCCTCGACGATGTCCACCATCGACATCGACCCCACCTGCATCACGATGGCAGCGGTGGCCAGGATCAGGGGCAACTCGTAGGCGATGAGCTGGGCAGCCGCACGGATCGCGCCGATCAGCGAGAACTTATTGGCGCTCGCCCATCCGGCCATCAGCACACCGATGACCGAGACACCCGTGATCGCCAGCGCGAAGAACACGCCGACATCCAGGTTCAACGCCCAGATGGTCGGTCCGAACGGGATCACGACGAACAGGACGATGTACGGGATCATCGCGACCGCCGGCGCCATCGTGAACACCACGGGATCGGCAGCCTTCGGGATGATGTCCTCCTTCTGGATGAACTTCACCCCGTCCGCGACCAGCTGCGCCCAGCCGTGGAACTTCCCGGCCTCCATCGGTCCCAGCCGCGACTGCATGTGCGCCAGTGTCTTGTGTTCGGCGTAGCCGACCATCATCGGCGCGACCAGGAAGAATCCGACCACGACGGCTGCCTTGACGATCAAGACCAGCCAGAAGTTGGAGAACGTCGAGTCGACGATGCTGGTGGCCTGAGCGAGCATCTCGGTCACGGTCAGTCTTCGATCTCTTGGTCGCCGGGCCAGATCTTGGCTTCGCGGGTCATGAGCGGGAAGTCCTTGCGCAGTGGGTTCCCCTCGAACTCCTCGGAGAGCAGGAGCTTGACCGGCTGCGGGTGCCCTTCGAACGCGATCCCGAACATCTCGGTCGCCTCGCGTTCGTGCCAGTTCGCGCCCGGGTAGATATCCGAGAGCGTCGGACAGGTCATCTCGTCCTTGGCCAGGCGCACCTTGAGACGCACGTGGTGGTGATGGGTGGTCGAGTACAGATGCGTCACGACCTGCATACCGTCGTCGCCGAAGTCCACGCCCCCGGTGAAGTCGAAATAGTCCAGATCCAGCGCGGGATCGTCGCGCAGGAACGTCGCGACCTCGCGGTAGCGCTGAGGAGTGATGGTCGCGGCCGCGTGCCCGAACTGGTCCTGGAAGTCCAGGATGTCCTCGCCGTATTGCGCCCGGAGGCGCGTCTCGACGTCAGCGGGTGGCAGCGGGCGCGGTGAGCTTGCCACTCCACTTCTCCTGGATGTCTTCGTCCTTGATCTTCTCCTGCAGCTTGATGATGCCGTGCAGGAGCGCCTCGGGACGGGGCGGGCACCCGGGGACGAAGACGTCCACCGGCACGATCTGATCGACGCCTTTGGTCACCGCGTAGGAATCCCAGTAGGGGCCACCGCAGTTCGAGCAAGAGCCGAACGAGATGACGTACTTGGGCTCGGGCATCTGGTCGTACACACGCTTGAGCGCCGGCGCCATCTTGTCGGTCAGCGTGCCGGCGACGATCAACAGGTCCGCCTGACGCGGACCGTGGGCGACGGGGATCGCGCCGAGGCGGATGAAGTCGTGCTTGGACGTCGAGGTCGCGATCAGCTCGATCGCGCAGCAGGCCAGGCCGAAGTTCATGACCCACAGGGAGTACCGGCGCCCCCAATTGAGCAGGAATTTGACCGGCTTGATCCGCGGGATGGGACCGTTCTCGATCAGACCCACCGGAGCACGCCCTTCTTGTACGCGTACAGGAGCCCGACGGCCAGGATGCCGATGAAGATGGCCATCTCGATGACCCCCTGCATCCCGAGCCCGACGAAGACCTTCGCCCACGGGAACAGGAACACGGATTCGACATCGAAGATGACGAACAGGAACGCGTAGACGTAGTAGCGGATCTGGGTGTGCGCCCAACCCTCGCCGACGGGATCGATGCCGCACTCGTAGGTGGAGAGCTTGGCGACCGAGGGGCGGCGGGGGGCGACGACGCGGGCCCCGAGGAATGCAACGGCTACGAGCAGAGCGCCCCCAAGCGCAACTGCGAGCACGACGGCATACGACTGGTAGTAGATCTAGGCCCCCAACGCTGAGACTTTGTGAATCCTTTCCCGAGCGCGGATTCTAGCAGCGGGCCTCGTGCCTGGCCGGGGTTAAAGGCGGCCCCGGAACCCGCAGGTCAGCGGCGAGATTCCCTGGGCGCTACCCGGATGCGCCGCAGCGAGTAGATAGGAACGTGGCGAGGCGGCCCATCGCTTGGGCCGCGGGACCTTCAGGAAGGGTCGCCGCCAGCTTCCGGGCCCGGTTCACGTGCTCGGAGACGACCTCGCGAGCCTGATCGATCGCGCTGTCACCCAGGACGACCGCGAGCGCGCGTTCGAGGGCCCGGCCATCGGGGGCGCCCATCGACAACAGCGACTGCAGTTCCTCCTTGCGCGGCCCGCCCGTCAGCGCGTACAGCACCGGCAGCGTGTACACGCCCTCTCGCATGTCGATCCCGGGTTCCTTGCCAAGTTGCTCCGCCGTCGCGACGAAGTCCATAACGTCGTCGGAGAGCTGGAAGGCCATCCCGACCGCGTCCCCGTACTCCTCGAGCGTGTCGAGGTATCCCTCGGGGACGCCGGAGAGCATCCCGCCCAGCCGGCAGCTCGTCGCGATGAGCGAGGCGGTCTTGCGCTGGATCGTACCGAGGTACGACTCGACGGTCTGATCGGTGCGGCCTGCCGCGGAGACCTCCCGAACCTGCCCGTCACAGACGGTCGCGATCGTGCGCGCCAGCAAACGGGTCACGTCGGTCCCCAGATCCGATGAGATCTCCGAGGCTCGCGCGAACAGGTAGTCGCCGGTCAAGATCGCGACGGTGTTCGTCCAACGGGTGTTCACGCTCGGGATGCCACGGCGGGAATCGGCTTCGTCGATCACATCGTCGTGATACAGCGTCGCCAGATGGGTGAGCTCTATCGCGACCGAACCGGGGACCAGCCGCTGGTCGGCCGGGTCGCCGAAGTACCCGGACAGCAGCACCAGCATCGGACGGAACCGCTTGCCGCCGGCCGAGAGCAGATACCCGGAGGTTTGGGCCAAGAGCTCCGAGTCCGCCAGGACCGCTTTGGCCAGCGCGGCTTCGACATCATCGAGGCGGATGCGGATCTCGCTCTCCAGCACGGCATCCGTGCCTTCGAGCCCGGGGAAATCGAGTCTGGCCATCGGCAGCGATGGTACCGGGGAACGACCTCCGGCTACCAACGCAGCACCGACGCCTGCTCGAGGATGGGCGCGATCAGCGCGGGGAAGATGCCGAACAGGAGGGTCACGACCGCGGGTATCCAGATGGCGACGGCCGCGACCGGCGAGAGTCGCGGAACCTCGGCATCGGGCTCCGGGTCGCGCATGTACATCCGGACGATGACCCGCAGGTAGGCGAACGCCGCGATCACGGACGCCAGAACGGCCAGCAGCACGAGTGGCCACTGCCCCACCGAGACCGCCGATCCGAACACCAGGATCTTCGCGAGGAACCCGGCCGTGAGCGGGATCCCCGTCAACGAGACCAGGAACACCGTCATCAGCGCCCCGAGCAGCGGGGCCCTCCGGCCCAGACCGGCGAAGCCTTCGATGGAGCTGCGTTCCCGGTCGCGGCCCGACACGACCATCACGACGGCGAACGCGCCGATCACCATCGCGGCGTACGAAACCAGGTAGAAGAGTACCGGCATGATCCCCTCCGGACCGGCCGAGATGCCGACCAGGATGAAGCCCGCGTTCGTGACGCTGGAATACGCGAGCAACCGCTTGACGTCCTTCTGCACGATCGACAGCAGGGCGCCGACGATCATGGTGACGACCGCGAGGATCTGCACGACCGGCACCCAGTTCCAGGTGAGAGGCTGGAAGGCGACGTCCAGCACCCTGATCAGCGCGATGAACGCCGCGACCTTCGTCGCCGCCGACATGAACGACGTCACCGCGGTCGGAGCACCTTGGTACACGTCGGGCGTCCACATGTGGAACGGGACCGCAGAGACCTTGAACGCGAACCCGGCGCCGAGCAGACCGATCGCCACCAGCGCGAGCGATGAGACCTTCGTCTGGCCGGTGAGCACGAGGGCGATGCCGCTGATCTTGGTCGTCCCGGTGGCCCCGTAGGTCATCGCGAGCCCGTAGAGGAACACGGCGGACGAGAACGCCCCCAACAGGAAGTACTTGAGCGAGGCCTCCCCCGACCCGAGGCGCAACGTGAAGCCGCACAGGACGTAGAGGGCCAGTGACAGGATCTCGAGCCCGAGGAACACCATCAGCAGGTCCGCCGACGAAACCAGGAGCGTCATCCCCGTCGTCGCGAAGAGCAGGAGCGCGTAGAACTCGCCCCGTTCCTCACCTTTGAAGTAGTCGTACCCGAGGAGCACGCCGATCAACGCGACCCCGAGGATGATCAAGCGTCCGACGACCGCGAGCCGGTCCGTCGCGACCATGCCCTGCAACGCGGTCTGGCCGCCGTCCCAGTTCCAGAGTGTGACCGTCGCCACTGCCGACGTGACGATCCCGACGCCAGCGAGTATCGCGAGCCACTCCCGTTTGACGCCCTTGAAGATCGAGTCGATCAGGATGATGGCGATGCCGGCGAGGACCAGGAACAGCTCCGGCGCGATGGCGAGGAGGTTCTGCGTCTTCACGGCGCCTCTCCCGTCTGGAGGTCGGCGGAACCAGCTGCCTCCACCTCGCGCACGATGCCGTTCGTCGTCGGCTCGATCCGGTCGAGGAACGGCTTCGGGAACAATCCGATCAGGAACATCACCGCGATCATCGGAACGACCAGCAGCACCTCACGCCGGTTGATGTCCTTGATCCCCTTCCAGCGCTCGGGCACATCGCCCTGGAACGCTCGCTGGTACGACCAGAGCAAGTAGATGGCGGACAGCACGACGCCGACCGCTGCCAGCACACCGAAGACGTGACTCGAGATGAACGTTCCGACGATGACCAAGAACTCCCCGATGAAGTTGTTCAGGCCGGGCAACCCGAGCGAGGAAAGTGCCGCCACGAGGTAGACCCCGGCCAGCCATGGCGTGACCTTCGCGATACCTCCCAGCTCCGAGATCTCTCGCGTGTGCGTTCGCTCGTAGAGCATGCCGACACCGATGAACAGCAAGCCGGTCGACAGACCATGGTTCACCATCTGCAGGACCGAGCCGGTCAGCGCCTGCTCGGTGAACGCGAACGTTCCGATGACGATCAGACCCAGGTGCGAGATCGACGAGTACGCCACCAACCGCTTCAGATCGGTCTGCATGATCGCGACGATGCCACCGTAGACGATCCCGATCGCGGCCAGGATCGAGACGAACACCGCGAAATGATCCGAGGCCTCGGGGAACAGGCCGAGGTTGAACCGCACCAGCCCGTACGTGCCGGTCTTGAGCAGCAGCGCGGCCAGGACGACCGAGCCCTTCGTCGGCGCCTCGGTGTGCGCGTCGGGGAGCCACGTATGCAGGGGGAACAACGGCACCTTGACGGCGAACCCGATGAAGAACGCCATGAACAGCCACCGGCCGACCTCGACGGTCATCGGCAGCTCCTGCAACCGGCGGAAGTCGAACGTTCCTTGACCGAGGACGTCGGCCGACTGCGCGAACAGCACCAGGATGCCGACCAACAGGAACGCCGACCCGACGAGCGTGAACAAGAAGAACTTGATCGCCGCGTACACCCGTCGCTTCGAGCCCCAGATCCCGATCGTCAGCGCCATCGGCAGGAGCAGCAGCTCGAAGAACAGGAAGAACATCAGCAGGTTGAGCGAGAGGAAGGTTCCGAGGATGGCCGCCTCGATGAACAGGGCCATCATCACGTACATCTTGACCTTCTCGGTCACGCTCCACGACGTCAGGATCGCGACCGGCATCACCAGCGTCGTCAGCATCACCATGAACAGACTCACGCCGTCGACACCGAGCGTGTAGCGAAGCCCGACCCCCTCGAACCACGGAACGTCCTCGACCAACTGGAACCCCGGCACGCCCTTCTGGAACTTCACGAACATCCCGACCGAGACCAGGAACGTCGCGATCGTCACGCCGAGCGCGATGAGTCGCGCGGCCCGGTCCGGAAGTTCCGGGATCAGCAGGAACGGGATGCCGAGCAGCGGAAGGAACACGGTCAGGGTCAGCCACCGCATCAGCGCATCACCTCGAGGATGAGGAGCAACGCGGCGACCCCCACGAGGATCGCGAGGGCATAGGTGCGGACGATCCCCGTTTGCAGGTGACGCATCAGTCCGCCGGTGCGTTCGGTCAGACGGCCGAGACCGTTGACCGCGCCGTCCACGAGGCCGCTATCGATGCCGGATGACAGGAAGCGGGAGCCGGCGAGGAGCGTCGGCACCAGCAGGTTCGCGTACGCGTCATCGACGTAGAACCCGTGGGCCAGCATCTCGTGGGTCGGCAGGTTGCGCTCCCGGAGCGCAACCCAGTCGACGCGTCCCGAACCCCAGATGAGCCAGGCGGTCGCAACGCCGGCCAGCGCTACGACGATGGAGATCGCGATGAGCAGCGGTTCGGGCAGGCCTTCGCCGGCTTCATGCAGCGCGCCCGTCGCGGGTTCGAGGAAGTGCTCGATGGCGCCGTTGATGGAGAGGGTCAGGAGTCCGCCGAACGCCGCGCCGACCGCCAGGACCCCCATCGGGATCAGCATCACCTTCGGCGACTCGTGCGGGTGCTTGTCGCCCCGGTACGCACCGAAGAAGGTCAGGAAGAGGATCCGGCTGATGTAGAGCGCGGAGAAGAACGCCGCCGCGATCGCGAGAATCCACATCAGGACGTGTCCCGTCCCGTTGGCGTAGCTGATGATGGGGTCCTTGGCGAAGAAGCCGGACATCGGCGGCAGTCCGGAGAGCGCCCACGCGCCGATGACGAACATCCCGCCGGTCGCCGGCATGAGCTTGCGGAGGCCGCCCATCACCCTCATGTCCGTCTCGTGGCCGCCGAGCCCGTGCATAACGCTCCCCGATCCGAGGAACATCAGCGACTTGTAGAACGCGTGAACGACAAGCAAGGCGATGGCGAGGCTGTACGCACCGAGGCCCGCCGCGAAGAACATGTATCCGAGCTGGGACATCGTCGAGTACGCCAGCGCGCGTTTGATGTCGTCCTGCCCGACCGAGGCGAGCGCGCCGTAGAGCGCGGACGCAAGTCCGATGACCGCCACCACCGTCATCGCGGTTGGCGAGAACAGCGCGTGCGAGCGGACGACCAGATACACCCCCGCCGTCACCATCGTCGCGGCGTGGATCAGAGCCGATACCGGCGTCGGGCCCTCCATGGCGTCGGGGAGCCACACATGCAACGGGAGCTGCGCAGACTTGCCGATCGCTCCGCAGAAGAGCAGGACCGCGATCACGGTCATGGTTCCTTCGGAGACTCCGCTCACGCCGGCCACGGTCAACACGTCCCCGAACGCCAGCGACCCGAACTGGAAGACCATCAGCGCGAGCCCGATCAGCATCAGCGTGTCGCCGATCCTCGTGACGATGAACGCCTTCTTCGCGGCGTGGGACGCAGCCTTCTTCTCGAACCAGAACCCGATCAGCAGGTACGAACACAGCCCCACGCCCTCCCAGCCCACATACATGAGGACATAGTTGTCCGCCATGACCAGGACGAGCATGAAGAAGACGAACAGGTTCATGTAGGCGAAGAACCGACCGAAACGCGGGTCACCCTTCATGTAGCCGTTGGAATAGACGTGGATCAGGAACCCGACGCCGGTGACGACCAGCAACATCGTCATCGAGAGCGGGTCGATCAGGATCTCGATCGCCACATGGAACGAACCGGACGTGATCCACTCGTAGGCCGTCGCTGTAAGTTCGCGTCCCTCCTCCGGGAGCCGGATCAGCGCGAAGAACGCCCCGAGCGAGATGGCGAACGCCAGCCCGACGGTCGCCGACGCCAGCCAGCCCGCGTACCGCCCGAGGCGCTTGCCGAAGAACAGGTTGACGAGCGCGCCGGCGAGCGGCAGCAACGGGATCAGCCAGATGGTCGCCGGCATGTCAGCCCTTCAGGAGGTTGGACTCGTCGACGTTGGCCGTGCGCCGCCGACGGAAGATGGCGACGATGATCGCGAGGCCCACGACTACCTCGGCCGCCGCGACCACCATCGAGAAGAACGCCAGCACCTGTCCCTGGAGATCCCCGAGCTGGCGCGAGAACGCGATCAGCGACAGGTTGACGGCGTTGAGCTGCAGCTCGATGGACATGAAGATGACCAGCGCGTTGCGTCGCACCAGCACGCCGACGGTCCCGATCGAGAACAGGATCCCGGAGAGCACGAGGTAGTAGCCGATCGGCGTCGTCATGCCGCAGTCTCCTCCGTCTCTCCGGCCACGGAGGCGTCCGCGCCTTCGGGTTCCGGTGCCGAGAAGCGGCGCTTCGTCAGGACCATCGCGGCGATCGCGGCGATGATCAGCAGGATCGACGTCACCTCGAACGGCAGGAAGTAGTCCTTGAACAGGACCTCGGCCAGCGCCCTCACGTTGCCGCCCTCGTTGACGGCATCGAACCCGGCCGGGGGTGCCTTCGCGAGACCCGCTGCGAGACGCACCGCGGTCGTGATCTCGGCCGCCACCGCCAGCGCCAGCACGATGGCGAAGAACCGCTGGCCCTTCAGTCGTTCGATCAGGCTCTCGCGCTGGTCGACGCCCAGCAGCATGATCACGAACAGGAACAGGACCATGATGGCGCCCGCGTAGACCACGATCTGCACGACGAACAGGAACGGGCTGCCGAGGACCAGGAAGAATACCGACAGGCAGAAGAAGTTCACGATCAGGAACAACGCCGAGTGCACCGCGTTGCGCTGAAGCAGCATCAGCACCGCGGACGCGACCGAGATGGGCGCGAGGATCCAGAAGACGATCTGGTCGGCGCTCACGTCAGCCCTCCTGCGTTCCCGGGGCGGTCCCGAGCTTGCCCGGAGGCTCCAGCAACTGCTCCTTGGTGAGCACCGCTTCCTCGCGGGAGAGATAGGACATCTCGTAGTTCGAGGTCAGCGTGAGCGCGCGCGTCGGACAGGCTTCGACGCACAGCCCGCACATGATGCATCGCAGGTAGTTGATCTGGTAGTTCTTCGCGTAGCGTTCGCCGGGCGAGACCGGGTGCTCCGGATCGTTCTCGGCACCTTCGACCCAGATGGCGTCGGCCGGACACGCGAACGCGCACAGCTCGCACCCGATGCACTTCTCCAGGCCGCCCGGATGCTTGTTCAGCAGGTGGCGGCCGATGTGGGCGCGCTCCTGTGGTGGAACGATCTCCTCGGGATAGCGCTCGGTGACGTCCTTGCGGAATATCTGCTTGAACGTGATGCTCATGCCCTTGGCAAGGTGCCCGAGAACCCCGAAGAACCCGGCGTCGGTGCGTGTCCGCTCGCTCATCGGACCGACTCCCCGGACTTCGCATCCTCGGCAAGACCCTCGACCGGCTTCTTCGATGGCCACAGAAGGGTGAGGATGAACCCGATCCCCGCGACGACCCCGACCCACGTCAAGACGAGGTTTCGGTTGAGCTGATCGGACACCACGATGACGGCGCCGGTCGCCAGGATCCACAGCAATCCGATCGGGATCAGCAGCTTCCAGCCGAAGTTCATCAGGCGGTCATAGCGCAGCCGAGGCAGTGTCGCGCGAACCCAGATGTAGAAGTAGATGACCACGAGCAGCTTGAGCGCGAACCACACGATCGGCCAGAGCCATGGCAGGAAGTCGACGGCCGGGATGAACGGTGGCCTGCTCCACCCGCCGAGGAACAGCGTCACCGCGATCGCCGACACGGTAACCAGGTTCACGTACTCACCCAGGAAGAACATCGCGAACTTGATCCCGCTGTATTCGGTGTGGTACCCGGCGACGAGTTCCGTCTCGGCTTCGGGGAGATCGAACGGCGGTCGGTTGATCTCGGCCAGCGCGGCGATGATGTAGATGACAAACGCGGGGAACTGCGGGATCACGTTCCACACGTTCTCGCGCTGGTACTCGACGATGCCGGACATCGAGAGCGTTCCGGTCCACATGAGCACCGCGACGAGCGCGAGACCCATCCCGACCTCGTAGCTGATCATCTGCGCGGACGACCGGATCGATCCGATCAGTGGGTAGCGGGAGCCGCTCGACCACCCGGCCAGCACTACGCCGTACACGGAGACCGAACTCATCGCCAGGACCCAGAGGATGCCCACGCTCAGGTCGGCGAGTTGCAGGTTCACCGTGCGGCCGAACAGCTCGACCGGCGCGCCGAACGGGATCACCGCGAACGCCAGGAACGCGGGGATCAGCGCGATCGTGGGGGCGATGAGAAAGACCGGACGGTCGGCGTCGGCCGGTGTGATGCCTTCCTTGAAGAAGAGCTTCATCCCGTCCGCCAATGAGATGAGGATGCCGCGCGGGCCCGCGCGCAGGGGCCCGGGTCGGTTCTGCATGTCGGCGACGACCTTGCGCTCCATCCAGATGACCAACATCACGGTGATGAGGAGCCCGAAGAAGACGAACGCCACCTTGATCACCACGAGCAGGAGGTCGAGCCAGTCCATCAGGCCTCGCCCTCCTCCGCGCTCGGCGCCGGGGCGGCGGGTTCAGCGGCTTCGATCTCGACCGGCGTGGTGAAGCTGCCCGACAGGAGGGTGTTGGCCTGCAGGCCCGGGTTGTTGAACGGAACGAACACGGCGCCCTTGGCGATGCCATCGGTCACGCGCGCAGGAAGGGTCGCCTCGCCGGCCTCGGTCCGGATGCGAGCCATCGCGCCGTCCTCGACGCCGGCCTCGGTGGCGTCGTCCGGGTGCAGTTCAACGAACGCCGGCTGCTCCTGAGCCTCCTTGAGTTCGTCGGCGCCTTCCGAAAGCCGTCCCTCGTCGACGAGCAGCGGGTAGGTGAACAGGGTCAAACCATGGGACGGGGTCTCCGGCCCGCGCGGCTCACCGGGAGGGAACCCTTCCTTCCTTGGACTCATGAGGCCGGCCATCTCACCTCGGAGTTCGTCGAGAGTGGCGAACCCCAGGGTGGCCCCCATCGTCTCCGCGAGACCCGCGAAGATCTCCCAGTCGGGGCGGCTGGATCCGATCGGACCCCGGATGGGGCGGACGCGCCGATCCCGTCCCTCCCAGTCGGTGATGTGCCCGTCGACCTCGGCGTGAGCTGCTGCCGGAAGCATCACGTCGGCGTAGAGCTCCAGCTCGGTGCGGTGGGTGTCCTGCACGATGAGGTAACGAACGTTCTCAAGTGCCTTCGCGGCCAGGGCCGCGTTGGGGAAGTCGCGCAGGACGTCGACGCCGACGAGGTAAAGGGCGTCGATGTCTCGGTCAGCGGCCCGGGCCAGGATCCGAGCAGCCGAGGTGAACCGGAAGCCGCCGGGAGGCGCGGTATCCTCCTTCTCGACAGGGACCGCCCCCCACGCCGCCTCCACCTCTGCTCGCCCGTCCGCATCCCAGATCGGGCGGCCCCCCGGCAAGATCGACGACGAGACACCGGCACGGATAGCGCCCATATCGTTAGCCCGTCGGGGGGCAAGTGCGAACCGAGCTGCGTGGTCCCCCGCGAACTTCCGCACATGTGCTGCCCCTGCCCACACCGCTACGGACCCACCGAGCGTCACAGGCAACTGCGTTCCGGCAAGGACAACTGCCCGTCCGCTGGCCGTTTCGGTGAGGCTCCGCTCGACTCCCGCATGACCAGTCAGAGCAGACACCTCGCCTCCCGGGCGACAACCCACATGCTCGGCCACATCCCAGAGCCTCGTACGACGGGGGTGAACCACGAAGACCTTCGCTCCTCGAGAGGCTGCCTTGCGGATCCGAAGGTGCAAGATCGGGGACTCTTGCTCGGTGTCGAGCCCTACGACGACGATCACGGGTGCCGAATCGACATCCTCATAGGTGACCCCGTCCCCCCCGGCCGCCGCCCACCCCTGCGTCCACGGGTCGACAGGGACGGATCCCTCCAGGTCGTTCGTCTTGAAGACGGTGCGCGCAAGCTTCGACAGCGCGTAGTAGTCCTCGTTCCGCAGCCGTCCGCCGGTGAGGAACCCGACCTTCTTCCCTTCCAACTCCCGAGCGATCCACTCGAACGCCTCGCCGAACGAGACCGGTTCCATCCCCTTCCCGCGAAGCAGCGGAGTGGTCAGCCGGTTCTCCGCGTCCGGCGACCGGAAGGCGAACCGACCCTTGTCGCAGATCCAGGCCTCGTTCACTTCGTCGTCATCGCGGGCCAGGACCCGCACGATCTTGTTGCGCCGCGCGTCGACCCGGATCGAACACCCCGAGGCGCAATGCGCGCAGGTCGTGTCCACATGCTTGATGTCGAACGGGCGCGCCGCGAAGCGGTAGGTCGTGGCGGTCAGCGCGCCCACCGGGCAGATCTGGATCGTGTTCCCGGAGAACGGAGAGTCGAACTCCTCCCCCTGCGCGATCGCGACCTGCTGCTCCGCACCGCGGTCGAACAGCTCGATCTGCCGGTCACCGGAGATCTCGTCGCAGAACCGCGTGCATCGCGCGCACAGGACGCAGCGCTCCCGGTCGAGCGCGACCAGCGGTGAGAGTGAGATGGGTTTGGGGTAGGTGCGCTTCGCCTCGATGAACCGGCTGCGGCCGGGACCGAACTCCAGCGCCTGATCCTGCAACGGGCATTCGCCGCCCCGGTCACAGACCGGACAGTCCAGCGGGTGGTTCAGCAGGAGGAACTCCAGGTTCGCGACCTGCGAGCTGCGGGCTTCCTCGCTGGTGTTCTGGGTCTTGACCACCATGCCGTCGGTCACGGTCGCGGTGCACGAGGTCAGCATCTTGTGCTGGCCCTCCACCTCGACGAGGCACTGCCGACACGCGCCGGCGGGATCCAGCAACGGGTGATCGCAGAACCGCGGGATCTCGACGCCGAGCTGCTCCGCGGCGCGGATGACCAACGTTCCCTTCGGAACCGTGACCTCCTTGCCGTCGATCGTGAGCGTGACCGTCTCGCTCATGCGCCCACCTCCGCCGGCACCGGGGCTGGGCGGAACGGACAGCCGCCGAGCCGCACATGCTCTGCGTACTCGTCGCGGAAGTACTGCAGTGACGAGGCTACGGGCGAGACCGCGCCGTCGACGAGCGCGCAGAACCCCTTGAACAGCTGGTTGCCCGCCACGTTGTCGAGCAGGTCCAGGTCCTCGTCACGGCCGAACCCGCCTTCGATGCGCTCGAGGATCCGGGTGATCCACCAGCTCCCCTCGCGGCAGGTCGTGCACTTGCCGCAGGACTCGTGGGCGTAGAACCTCGACATGCGCAGCGTGGCGTCCACGACGCAATCGCTCTCGTCCATGATCATCAAGGCGGCGGTCCCAAGGAGCGAGCCCGCGTCCATCACGTCCTCGAAGTCCATCGGCAGATCGATGTGGGCGTCGGTCAGCAGCGGTGTCGACGAACCGCCGGGCGTCCAGGCCTTGAGCGCCTTCCCGCCGAGCACGCCACCGGCGAGTTCCTCGATCAACACCCGGGCCGTCGTTCCCATCGGCGCCTCGAAGTTGCCGGGACGCTGCACCTTCCCGGACACGGTGAACATCTTGGTCCCGGGCGACTTCTCCGTCCCGATCGACGTGAACCACTTCGAGCCCCGCTCGATGATGTGCGGGACGTTCGAGAGCGTTTCGACGTTGTTGATCACCGTCGGCGAGGCGTAGAGCCCTTCGATCGCCGGGAACGGCGGCCGCAAGCGAGGCTGACCGCGGAACCCCTCCAGCGATTCGAGCTGTGCGGTCTCCTCGCCGCAGATGTAGGCGCCGGCGCCGCGGTGCATGACCATGTCGAGGTCGTAGTCGCTCCCCGCGATCCTGGACCCCAGGAACCCGCCTTCGTAGGCCTCGCGGAGCGCCCGCGTCAGAACCGCCCCCGGATACAGGAACTCGCCCCGGCAGTAGATGAAGACGGTGTGGCACCCGACCGCGTACGCGGCGATGGCCGCGCCCTCGATCAACTGGTGCGGGTCGTGTTCGACGAGTTCGCGGTTGTTGGAGGTCCCCGGCTCCGATTCGTCGAAGTTCACGACGACGTAGGTCGGCTTGCCGGTGTCCTGCGGGACGAACGACCACTTGGTTCCGGTCGGGAACCCCGCCCCACCGCGTCCGCGAAGGCCCGATTCCTTGACGGTCTCGATGACTTCACCGGGCTGCATCGCCAGCGCCTTCAGCAGTCCCGCGTAGCCGCCCGTCTCCAGGTAGCGTTCGAGCGAGACCGGAAGATACGGCTCGGTCCACCGGGCGGTGATGATCCGCGGGAAGTCCGTCACGTCGCGACCTCCTCGGGTTCGAGACCGGCGAGCAGCCGCGAGGCAGCCCGCAGATCGGCCGGAAGCTCACCACGCGACGGCGAAGGCGACTGCTCGCCGGCCCGCAGCTTCGCAGCGATCTCGGCGACCAGTTCCGGGGTCGCGTTGTCGTAGTTCGCGAAGTTCACCTGGACGACCGGCGCCGTCTCGCACGCGCCGAGACATTCCTCCTCGTGAAGCGTGAACATCCCGTCCTCGGTCACGCCCTCGCACCCGGGACCGAGCGCCTGCTTCGCGTCCTCGTAGAGCTCGCCGCCGCCCCGCAGCTTGCACGACAGGTTGGTGCACACCGAGATCAGGTGCTTGCCGGTCGGGCCCTTCCGGAACATCGTGTAGAACGTCGCGACGGCCTCCGTCTCGGCGGTGGTGATGCCGAGGAGTTCGGCGACCTCTCGCAGTCCCTCGCGCGAGATGTGACCCTCGACCGACTGCACCAGGTACAGCAGCGGCATGATCGCCGAGCGCTCGCGCGGATAGCGCGCCTTGATGCGTTCGGCCTCCTCTCGCAGGTCCGGAGTCAGCACCGGCGCCATCAGCGATCCACCCCGCCCATGACCGGGTCCAGCGACGCGACGCAGGCGATCGTGTCGGCGACCAGGCCACCGTCGATGATCTCGGGAAGGACCTGCAGGTTCACGAAGCTGGGGTCGCGGATGTGCACACGGTACGGCCGGTGCTCGCCGTCGGAGACCACGTACATCCCCAGCTCGCCGCGAGGCGACTCGACCGGCTGATAGACCTCGCCGGCGGGAACGGCGAACCCCTCCGTCACCATCTTGAAGTGGTGGATGAGCGCCTCCATCGACTCGTCCATGATGTGCTTCACATACGCCTCGGAGTTCCCGATCCCGTCGGGACCGACCTCCAGGACCGCCGGCCACTTCACCTTCGGGTCCTGAACCATGACGTCCCCGCCCGGCATCCCGTCCAAGGCCTGCTCGATGATCTTCAGCGACTCCTTCATCTCCTCGATGCGGATCGCGTAGCGGGCGTAGCAGTCACCCTCGGTCGCGATCGGCACGTCGAAGTCGAACTCGGGGTACGCGCCGTACGGCTCGTCCTTCCGGACGTCCTTCGTGATGCCCGAGGCCCGCGCCGCCGGGCCCGTGACGCCGAACGCCAGCGCCGTTTCCCTCGACATGACGCCGACACCCTCGTTGCGCTCGAGCCAGATCGGGTTCTTCGAGAGCAGCCCCTCGTACTCACCGATCCGCTCTGGCATGACCTTGAGGAACGCGCGGATCTTCTCCTCGGCGCCCGGCGGAAGATCCATCGCGAGACCGCCCACCCGCATGTACGCGTGGTTCATCCGGAGCCCGGTGATCATCTCGAAGATCTCCAGGATGGTCTCGCGTTCGCGGAAACCGTAGAGCATCATCGACACCGCGCCGAGTTCCAAACTCCCGGTCGCGAGCCACACGAGGTGCGACGCGATCCGGTTCATCTCCGAGACCATCGCGCGGATCCACTCGGCCCTCGGGGGCGCATCGATACCGAGGAGCCGTTCGACGGCCAGGCAGTACGCGTGCTCGTTGAAGAACGGCGAGAGGTAGTCGGCACGCGTCACGAACGTCACGCCCTGCTGCCAGCTCCGGTACTCGGTGTTCTTCTCGATCCCCGTGTGCAGGTACCCGATCACCGGCTTGCACGAGACCACCGTTTCTCCGTCGAGCTCGAGGACCATGCGGAGTACCCCGTGCGTCGACGGGTGCTGCGGTCCCATGTTGATGACCATGGTCTCTTCGACCAGCTCGGGCTCCCGCGAGATCAGGTCGGCGTCGTCGCTCATGCCTCGCCGATCCGCTCGTCGACGGGCGGGATGAACGCGCCCTTGTACCGCGTCGGGACGCCGCCCAGGCTCTCGGTCTTGCGCTGGGGGAAGTCCTCCCAATCCTCGGGCATCAGGATCCGGCGCAGGTCGGGATGACCGTCGAAGGTAACGCCCATCATGTCGAAGACCTCCCGCTCCATCCAGTTCGCGGGGGCGAAGAGACCGGTGACGGTCGGGACGACCGGAGCGTCCGCCGGAAGTCCGACCTTCAGCCGTACCCGGTGCCGGTGTTCGTGCGAATACAGGTGGTACGCGATCCAGAACCGCGGATCGCGCTTCGGCCAATCGGTAATCGTGATGTCGGAGAGCGAATCGAATGAGAGGTCGTCCTCGTCCCGCAACCACTCGAGGCTCTCGAGCAACCCGCCCGGCTCGACGATCGTCGTCACCTCGCCACGCGCGACGAGGGTGTCGATGTACTGCTCCTGCTCCAAGCGCGCCGCGACCCGTTCGATACTCACTTGAACCGGCCCTCCGTGCGCACCTTCTCCTGAAGCCGCAGGATCCCGTACATCAGCATCTCCGGCCGAGGCGGGCAGCCGGGAACGTAGACATCGACCGGCACGATCGTGTCGACGCCTTGGACCAGGGCGTAGTTCGTGAACATACCCCCGCTGGAGGCGCACACGCCCATGGAGATGACCCACTTCGGTTCGGGCATCTGGTCGTAGATCTGGCGCAGCACCGGCGCCATCTTCTGCGAGACGCGCCCAGCCACGATCATCAGATCGGCTTGCCTCGGGGAGGCACGGAAGACCTCCATCCCCCACCGCGCCAGGTCGTAGTCGGCGGCGCCCGTCGACATCATCTCGATGGCACAGCACGCCAGCCCGAAGGTCGCCGGCCACATCGACTGCTTGCGGGACCAGTTCACCGCCTTGTCGAGGGTCCCGAGCAGGATCCCGCGCTTGACCTCTTCCTCCACGTCGGCGGCATCGTCCGGACCGCCCTTGGCGGTCTGGATGCCGGGAAGCCGCTCAACGGGCACGGGTCACCTCTCGCCGGATCGAGACCTCGCGGTCGACGGCGGCTGACGCCCGTCGCCCCCGTACCGAAACCTCTTCCCAGTCAAGGCCCCCGCGCTTCCACACGTACACATACGCGACGAACACCAGTGCGATGAAGATGACCATCTCGATCAGGCCGAACAGCCCGAGGCCCCGGAACGCGACCGCCCACGGGAACAGGAAGATCGTCTCGATGTCGAAGATGATGAAGAGCATCGCGACGACGTAGAACTTCACCGGGAAGCGCTCGGTTCGCGGCATGTGTTCCGGGACGATGCCGCACTCGTAGGGCGAACGCTTCGCCGGATTGGGCTTGTGCGGACGGAGCCAGGACGAGACCAGGAGTGAGGCGACGGAGAACGCCCCAGCCAGCACGGCCATCAGCAAGATCGGGAGGTACTCCACCAGCGAGGCCGCCTGCTCCTGCGCGATCACGCCGCCGGCGCCATCCTCTCCAGCACGTGGAGCAACCGATCCTGCCAGTCACCTTCGTCACCGTCCGTGAGTCCGGTCATCAGCTTGAGGAGGAACTTCATCAGCCCGCGCCGCGGCAGCCCGTAGCGCGTCGCGAGGCGCATGATCTCGGGGTGTCCGAGTGCGCCCACGAACTTGCGGCCGATCCAGTAGTACTGGCCGTAGCGCTTCTGCAACATAGCGGGGTAGATCTGTGCCAGCCCCTCGTGACCGGACGCGAGCGATCCGTACACGAGTTCCGCCGCGAGCTTGCCGGTGTCCATCGCGAACGCGATGCCTTCGCCGTTGAACGGGTTGATGACGCCACCGGCGTCACCGACGAGCAATAGCCCCGGCTGCGCGGCGGGTCGGCGATTGAACCCCATGGGCAGCGGTCCCGAGAGGACCGGTCCGTCCTCGTGCTCCGGCGTGACCTCGAACTCCGGAGACAGCATCCCGCCGAAGACGTCGAAGACCCGCTTCGCCGATAGATCCCTGAAGCCGACGAACGTGTTCAGGAGCCCCGCGCCGACGTTCATCCGGCCCACCCCGACGGGGAAGATCCATCCGTACCCTGGGAAACTGCGGCCCTCGTCGTCCTGCATCTCGAGCCACGACTCGAACCACGGACCGATCTCGCGGGTCGTCGTGTAGTAGCGGCGAGCGGCGATCCCCAGCGGACGGTTCGCATCGCGCTCGACGCCGGCCTGCCCGCCGAAGCGCGAGGCTGCGCCGTCGGCGGCGATCACGACCTTCGCGCGGATCGTCTCCGGTTCTGCGTCTGTGTCCGCGGCGCGGCGAACGTTCGCGCCGGTCACCCACCCGTCGTCGATGATCGGGCCGAGCGCTTCGGTCTCCTCCCAGAGCACCGCGCCGGCCTTGACCGCGCGTTGCACGAGCAGGTCGTCGAAGTCGTGGCGCGTGCGGACCACGCCGTAGGAGGGATAGTCGTTCAGATCGGGCCAGCGGAGTTCGAGCAACGGCCGCGCGCCGCGGTACACGCGCAGTCCGTCGATGCGTGTGAAGCCGGGCTCCGTCGCGTCGATCCCGAGGTCCTGCATGGCGCGCACACCTCGCGGAGTAAATCCGTCGCCGCACACCTTCTCACGCGGGAACCGGCTCCTCTCCACGACCAGAACATCCACGCCATGCCGCGCCAGGTGGTACGCGGCCGCGGAACCACCAGGGCCGGCACCGACGACCAAGACGTCGACATCGGTCGTCACTGCGCTCTCTCCTCCGTTCCCGGTTCCATCGACGAGCCAGCGTACCGAGCTTGTGAAGGTTTTCACAAACCGTGCCCGGCAGCCATCTTCTCAGGCACGAGCGGCAGGGCGCCGGCCAGAAGGGACAAGCGATCCGGATGCGGTGGCCGGAGCGGCCGGACCCGCCGGAGCGGCTGAGCCGGTCGCGGCCTCCGGACGCCGGAGGCGGGGCGAACCCCTCGATACACTCGGATGCGGTGACTCGCTTCCAGAAACTCACGATCGCGAACGCGGCCACGACGATCCTGCTCTTCAGCGTCGGTGGCCTCGTGCGCGGTTCCGGTTCCGGCCTCGGCTGCTCGGACTGGCCGCACTGCGGCCCGGGTCGTCTGCTCCCGTACCCCAACCTGCAGTCCTACATCGAGTCCTCTCACCGGCTGATGGTGATCGTCGTCACGGCACTGATCGCGGCGACGCTCCTCGTTGCGCTGAAGAAGCATCGGCGCACCCCCCGCATCCTGTGGCCCGCCATCCTCGCGCTCCCCTTGGTCTTGGCTCAAGCCGGCATCGGCGGAGTCGTCGTCCTGACCGAACTCGACCCTTGGTGGGTGAGCGTCCATTTCGCCCTGGCGATGGCGCTCGTCGCAGACGTCGTCTACCTCGCCGTCATGTCCTTCCTCCCGGAACGCCCCGCGGCACGTCGAAGCCCGTTCGCGCGGCTGGCGTTCGCGACCGCCCTCATCACGGGCGCGCTCCTGGTCGTCGGAACCTTCGTCCGGGCGTCGAACGCCGGACTCGCCTTCACCGACTGGCCGTTGATGGACGGACGGCTCGTGCCGACGCTCGGCGGCATCGCTACCCCGATGTTCCTGCACCGGGTGCTGGCGGCGGCAGCGCTCCTACTGGTCCTGTGGATGACGATCCGCGCGCGGACGATGGCGGATCGCTCCAAGCCGCTCGTCGTCCTGTCGACCCTCGCCGCGATCCTCTTCGGCACCCAGATCCTGATCGGAGCCGCGAACGTGTGGACCAGGCTGGCGCCGCTGTGGGTCGTGCTGCACGTAGCGGGCTCGGTCCTGATCTGGGCGACCCTCGTAGCGCTGGCGGCCGCCGCGCGCACGCTCACACCCCCGCTCGGAGCAGCCGCGACCGACCACGCCTCCGCGGCGGCCGCCGATCCACCACCCCTCCGCGAGACCCTCACGGCCTACCTCCGGCTCACCAAGCCCCGCATCATCGTCCTCCTGCTCATCACCACGATCCCGGCGATGATCCTGGCCGCCGATGCCATCCCGTCCATCTGGCTGATGCTCGCGACGGTGGCCGGCGGAACGCTCGCCGCTGCTGGGGCGAACGCGATCAACTGCTACCTGGACCGCGACATCGACGAGATCATGCGGCGAACACGCGGGCGCCCGCTCCCAACCCATGAGGTCTCCCCCGATGCCGCGTTACGTTTCGGGTTCCTCCTCGGCGCTATCTCGTTCTTCTTCCTTTCGATCGTCGTCAACGTGCTCGCCGCGACGCTCGCCCTTGCGGCCCTGGCCTTTTACGTCTTCGTCTACACCCTCTGGCTCAAGCGATCGACCGATCAGAACATCGTGATCGGTGGCGCAGCCGGAGCGGTGCCCGTGCTTGTCGGCTGGGCCGCCGTCACCGGGACGGTCGAGGTGCCCGCGCTGGTGATGTTCGCGATCATCTTCGTGTGGACGCCGCCGCACTTCTGGGCGCTGGCGATGCGCTTCAAGAACGACTATGCGGCGGCCGGCGTCCCGATGATGCCGGTCGTCCGGAGTCAGCGGGAGACGCTCCGTCAGATCCTGCTCTATTCCGTCGGCCTCTTCGGTGTGACGCTGGTCCTGTACCCGGTCGGGCACATGGGGCCCCTCTACCTGGTGGCCTCGGTCGCGCTCGGCGGGATGTTCGTCTACAGGAGCCTGCAGCTCTGGCGACATTACTCGGAGACTGCGGCGTGGAAGCTCTTCAGGTTCTCCATCTCCTACCTCGGCCTGCTCTTCCTTGCCGTGGCCCTCGACGCCCTGCTCACCGGATAGCCCCCTGAACCGCCTGTCCCCGCCACTTAGTAGGGTGCTGGCCATGGAAAACCCCCTCGAGGAGCGCCTCGCCGAGCAGGTCGAGTACTACCGGGCACGGGCTCCGGAGTACGACGCCTGGGCGAACCGCGAGGACGACTTCGACCGGGGGCACCACAACGAGGCCTGGCACGCGGAGAAGCGTCGGCTCGCAGCGGCCCTCGCGGCCTTCTGGCCGACGGGGAACGTGCTGGAGATCGCGGGTGGGACCGGCCAATGGACCGAGCGCCTGATCCGGTATACGCCATTGGTCACCGTGATCGATGCCGCGCCCGAGGCGCTCGAGGAGAACCGGAAGCGGACCGCGAAGCACACGAAGATGGTTGAGTACCACCACAGCGATGTCTTCACGTGGGAACCCCCCGAACGCTACGACGTGGTGTTCTTCTCGTACTGGCTCTCCCACGTTCCGCCGGAGCGGTTCGAGGAGTTCTGGCGGCAGGTGGATCGGTGTCTGAAGCCGGGCGGGCGGGTGTTCCTGATCGACAACCTGCCGAGCCCCGAGGCCGAGGCACTGGACCCCGAGGTCCCCGGCGACGACGACGTCAGCGTCATGCGCCCGGCTCCTGATGGACGGATGTACCGCGTGTGGAAGGTCCTGTTCCGCCCCGACGAGCTGCGGAAGGTCCTCCTGGACCTCGGCTGGGACCTCGACGTTCGCGCGACTGGCGACTTCTTCCTGTGGGGACAGGGAACGCGGGCCTAGCCTCGCGGCTGACATCCACGGCCGCCACGCCGTAGCCTCGGGTACATGGCGACGAAGGATCAGCCCACGCGCAGCCAGACGATCTTGATCCTCGACGACGACCCGGATGTCCGGTCGCTCACTCGCATCTCCCTCAAGGTCGAGGGCTACCAGGTGCTGGAGGCCGGAACGGCAGAGGTGGCGCTGAAGCTCGCGGCAGAGAGCCCGCCCGATCTCCTACTCCTGGACATCCGGCTGCCGCACACGGATGGGTGGGAGGTGCTCGACCGCCTCCGCACCAACCCACAGCTCGACGGCTTGCGGGTCATCGTCTTCTCGGCCCACGACACCGGCGCCACCGCCGAGAAGGCCAGGGAGAAGGGGGCCGACGGGTTCCTTCCCAAGCCTTACGACCTGAGCGACCTCCTGTTCGCGGTGAAGGCGGCCTTGGAGGGTGGACACGAGGGGGCCTCGGTCGATCGCGGTGCCGTGCGCCGCAACAGTCCCGAAGCCGTGATCGCCGACCACCTCGAGACCGGTGAGCACATCGAGGTCGCGGCAGAGGCGCTGCGGAACCTCGCGCTCGGGTTCTTCGAGAAGAGCTACGTCGCGCTCACGGACCGGCAGCTCCTGATCCTCAAGCCGGCCTGGCCGTGGGGCTGGAAGGTGTCATCGGCGCATCGCCGCTCGGCCTGCACCCTCCGCCGGCACAAGGAGCGGGTGGACGGATCCCTGCTGCTGGTCGTCCGGAACGGCACGGACCTCATCGGCCTTTATTTCGGCCCGGGACACAAGGACCAGGGGTCATCGATCCAGCGCGCGCTGGAACACGGGGCCGAGGCCGAACCCACCGAGGACCCCGCCGACTGATCATGTCCTGCAACGTCGGGGACGAGGCCCCGGAGGCCCTGGTCGAGGACTACGACACCTCGGAGAAGCTCTCCTTGTCGTGGACGTGGGCCACGCGCCCCGCGGTCCTGGTCTTCCAGCGCTACTTCGGATGCCCCTTCTGTCAGGACCAGATCAGTGGTCTGGTTCGCGACCGGGGCCGCTTCATGGACGCCGGAGCGCGGGTGGCGCTGATCGGCCACGGGGAACGCCGCGCCGTCGAACTCGGCCAGCATCTCGCGCCGTTCCGGGCCCTCTTCGACCCTACGCGGGCCGCGTACCGTGCGTTCGGCCTCGACCGGGGCTCGCTGATGGATGCGACCGGCCCGCAGGTGTGGGTCCCATTCCTCAAGGCGCATCGCACGCCGGGTGTCCGCCAACGCGGACTACGCGGAGGCGACCTCCGCCAGCTCCCGGGCACGTTCGTCGTCGATACCGACGGCATGATCCGATTCGCTCACCGCAACGCGAACGCGGCCGACAACCCGTCGAACGACGCGATCCTCGACGTCCTGTCGGAGATCGCAGGCTAGGGCACCAGCGAGGGGTCGGGCGAGGCAGGCGCCGCCAGCGTGTCCTCGATCATCGTCTCGAGGGTCGGCTGAGTGATCTCACCCTGGCGGCGGTAGCGGATGATCCCGGCACCATCCACGACGACGGTCGCCGGAAGACCCTGGTTGATCCCCCACTCGAAGGCCACCTTCCCGTCAGGGTCCTGGACGCTCGGATAGGTCACGCCGAACTCATCCAGATGCGCCTTCGCCGCCGCCTCCTGATCGCGTGAGTTCACCCCGACGAACACGACTCCCCGGGACGCGTACTCCTCGGAGAGCGACTGCAGCATCGGTTGCTCGCGGCGGCACGGAGCGCACCACGACGCCCAGAAGTTCACGACCATCACCGAATCGGCGTGGTCTTGCGGGCCGAACGTACCCCCGTCCAGGGTTGGTCCAGCGAGCGCCGGCATCGGCTCGTCCAGCCGGGTGAGCCCCGAGACTTGCGCGGGCGTCGAGCTGCACGCAACGAGGAGGGCGAGAGCCACCGAAGAGGCGGTGGCGCGGATGGAGCGCATGCGAACCACGCTAGCAGGGGGCCTCGTAACTAGCCGACCTTCAACGTCCCGGTCATCGTCGGGTGGATCTTGCAATCGAAGAAGTAGGAACCGGCCGCGAGCGGCCCGACATCGTAGGCCGCCGTGGCCGGCCC
Organism: Actinomycetota bacterium; assembly: GCA_040880465.1. Lineage (GTDB taxonomy): Bacteria > Actinomycetota > UBA4738 > UBA4738 > JBBDHU01 > JBBDIK01. The sequence goes on from JBBDIK010000007.1 coordinate 38,352, forward strand.
GGTGATGACCTCGCCGTCGAAGAGCGGCGTCCCGTCGGCGCCGTCACCCTCGAACACCCGTACGTTGTGGGGCACGCCAGAGTCCTGGTTATCGAAGTCGATCGTCAGGGGGGCCTCGGCGGGCGCCTGCAGCTGGCCTTCAACGAATTGAAGATCGTGCGCCGCCTCTCTCACGCTGACCGGCGCACCGGCGCCCCCGGACCCATCGGGAGGCTTCACGGGCGGCTCTCCCCCGCCCGGCGGCTCGTCGGGTTCTTTCGATGGTTCCTGCTTGCCACCGCCCTCCTTCTTCCCCGCACCCTCGATCGTGAGCCTCCCGGTCATCGTCGGGTGAACGACGCAGTCGAAGAAGTAGGCCCCAGCCGCGAGCGGCCCGACGTCGTAGGCCGCTTTCTTCGGCCCCGTGAGGATCTCGCCGTCGAACACTGGCGTTCCTTCCGCGTCCTCACCCTCGAACACCCGCACGTTGTGTTGGATCCCCGTGTCCTGGTTGTCGAAGTCGATCGTGATGGGCGACTCCGCTGGCGCTTTCAGATCGGACTCCGCAAACTTCAGGCCTTTCGCCGACTGCGCTATGGTGACGGGCTCGCCCCCGCTCGACCCTCCTCCACCCTCACCGGCGTCGAGCTTGCCCGTCATCGTCGGGTGGACCTTGCAGATGAATAGGTACGACCCCGCCTTCAGCGGCTCGACGTCGTAGGTCACCTGCGCCGGGCCGGTGATGATCTCGCCGTCGAACAGCACCGGGTCGCTGTCCGCTTCGCCGTCGAAGATCTCGATGTTGTGCTGGGTCCCGGCATCCTTGTTGTCGAAGTCGATCGCCAGCGGCTCGTCGGCGGGAACCGGTACGTCCGTCGGAACGAACTTCAGGCCCTCGGCCACGATCGAGACCTCGGCGCGTTCGACCTCGGGACCCTCCTCGTGCTCCGGCACGTACCCCCTGCCGAGGGCCAGCATCGTGCCACCCGCGAAGATCGCGACCCCCGCGAACGACGCGAACATCAGCACGACCGGACCTGCCGACCCCTTCCGGAACCGAGCGATCTGCGAACCGACGAGCAGGACGGCGATGCCCACCGACAGCGCGATGAACGTGGCGGCCTCGGCCGACACCGACAGGAGGATCTTCGCCAGGCCGATCGCGAACGCCGCGATCACCATGAGCGCCACGATCGGGATCAGCAGGGGCAGGAGGAGCCGGTCGCGGGGGTTCTCGCTGCTCATCGGGTCACCTCCGTCGTGACCTCGCGGTCGACGTCTTGCACCTTGAGCGCATCCCACCCGTCATTGCGCTCCTCCTCCGCGTGCCACTTGAAGAAGATCGCCGTGATCATCCCCCAGAGGATGAACCCGCCGGCGAGCTTCATCAGCAAGCCGGCCATGCGCTGATCGTCGATCGCCGAGATGCCCCAGATCCGCGGGAACGCTTCGTACGCGTGATACATCGGCGATTCGCCGAAGGTCAGGAATGACGCGGGGACGGTGGGCGCGAGCGACATCAGGAACAGGTACACCATCTGGGCGGGCCGAGAGATCGGCGGCATCTCCGGAAGCGGCGAAAGCACCGGCCACCACATCACGATCGAGGCCCCGAAAAGCGCGACGTGGGCACCCAGGTGGAACAGCTCGCTCGACACCGATGCGTTGACGAACGCCGGCCAGTGCGACAGGAGCAGGAACCCGTTGAAGATGATGAACGCCAGGAGCGGCCGCGTGACGAACCGCCACCCATGGCGGAGCCACGCCGGACGCAGGAGCGCGCGGGCCATCCAGTCGGGTACGCCGGCCAGGATGAACGCCGGACCGACGAGGGAGAAGAGCAAGTGCTGGAACATGTGGACGCTGAACAGGTAGTCCTCGGACAGGTCGTGGACCGGCCAGTCGGCGCCGAGGAGCAGCAGCCCGACCCCGACCGAGAAGAGAGCGATCTTGCGCCGACGGTGAGGATCCTGCGCAGGGGGAACCGTCTTCCCTCGCGCGCGCCAGGCCAGCAGGTAGGCGGCATACAGCCCGCCGATCACGAGCCACACGTCCCAGTGCAGGTGCCAGCCGGGAAGTCCCATCAGGAGAACACGCCGAACGTCAACAGGACGATGACGTAGACCGTCGCGGCCAGTGCGAGTCCGGTCGCGAAGATCCGGCCGTAGCCGGGGTTATCGAACCGCACGTGCATGAACCACAGCACGACGAGCGCGAACTTGACGACCATCATCCCGAGCAGCAGGAAGACCAGCAGGTCGCGCAGCGATTCGACGTAATAGACACCGACTTCCGCGGCGGTGATCAGGCCGAGGATCGCGGCGATCGTCACGTACTGCTTGGGGCCCGGATGATGGGTCTCGGTGTGCTCTCGGGCCCGCAACGGGGTCCCGACCCCCGAACCTTCCTCTTCGGCGACGGGCGCCGGCGGCTTCGTCTTCTCGGGCTCCTGCCGCATCATGAGAACGTCACCTGCCCGCTGGAAGGATCGGGGATCAGATAGATCACCGTGAAGATGATGATCCAGACGATGTCGACGAAGTGCCAGTACAGCCCAACCATCTCGACACCGAGTGCCTTCTCCTTCGGCAGCTTCCCGAGGAACGACAGCCCGACCAGCGTGAGCAGCATCAGGATTCCGACCGTCACGTGCGCCCCGTGGAAACCGGTCAGGGTGAAGAAGGTGCTTCCGAACAGGTTCGTGTTGAGCTTCAGGCCCTCCTTGGCGAACGTCGCGAACTCGTAGATCTGGCCACCGATGAAGGTCACCCCGAGCAGCGCGGTCGTAAGCGTCCAGATGCGGAACCTGCGGATCTCGCCTCGCTGGAGGGCGGACAGGGACAGCACCATCGTGAGCGAGCTGAACAGCAGGACGAACGAGCTGACCGACGTGTAGGGGATGTCGAAGACGTCGTGCGGATACGGCCCGACCGTGCTCCGGCCGCGGTAGAGCAGGTACGTCGAGATCAGCGCGCCGAAGAGCAAGCACTCGGACGAGAGGAAGATCCACATCGCGATCTTGGTGGTGGGCAAGCCGGTGGAGGTGTGCTCCTCGTGTTCACCCGACAGGACCCTGGCCTCTTCCACCGCTACTCCTCCACCGACGGCTCGAGGACCCAGCCGTAGAGTCCGACGATCATGATGGCACCGCCGAGGAACGCCATCCACCAGCCGTACAGGATGCCGTAGCCGATCAAGGGGAGTCCGGCCGCGGCGACGATCGGCCAATAGGACGGACTCGGCAGATGGATCCCATGGCCACCTCCGTGATCCGCATCAGCTCCCTCGCCGTGGTCGCCCGCATGGCCGCCGCCGTACGAACCTTTGGCCGCGGCGTCCGATGCCCCCGACTGCACCGGGACGAGTTCGCCGTCCTTCGAGTGCGCGTACTTGCGGTACCAGAACTCATCCAGGGAGTGGACGACTGGCACTTCCTCGAAGTTGTACTCGGGCGGCGGCGACGAGGTGGTCCACTCCAGCGTTCGTGCGTCCCAGGGGTCGTTGCCGGCGTCCTTCGGCTTTCGGAACGTGGCGATCACGTTCCAGGTGAAGACGGCCATGCCGACCGCCATCAGGAGCGCACCGACGGTGGCGACCATGTTCATGAAGTCCCACCCGTGACCGGCCGGGTAGGTGTAGATCCGTCGCGGCATCCCTTGCATGCCCAGGAGGTGGAACGGCCCGAACGTCAGGTTCATGCCGATGAAGAACAACCAGAAGTGGATCTTCCCGAGCTTCTCGTTGAGCAGGCGCCCGAACGCTTTCGGGAACCAGTAGTACACGCCGCCGAAGAGCCCGAAGATGGCGCCGCCGAAGAGCACGTAGTGGAAGTGCGCGACGACGTAGTACGTGTCGTGCTGCTGGTAGTCCGACGGCACGACGGCGTGCGTGACGCCCGACAACCCGCCGATCACGAAGAGCGCGACGAACCCGATCGCGAACAGCATCGGTGTCGGGAATCGGATGTCGCCCTTCCAGAGCGTTCCGAGCCAGTTGAAGATCTTCACGCCGGTCGGCACGGCGATGAACATCGTCGTGATGGCGAACGCGGAGTTCGCGACCGGTCCGAGCCCGTCCGTGAACATGTGGTGCGCCCACACGCCCCACCCCATGAACCCGATCGCGATCCCCGAGAACACGATGAACGCGTATCCGAACAATGGACGCCGCGAGAACACCGGCAGGATCTCGGAGACGATCCCCATCGCCGGCAGCACCAGGATGTAGACCTCGGGATGTCCGAAGAGCCAGAACAGGTGCTGCCACAGGATCGGGTCGGCGCCGTGCCCCGCATCGAAGAAGAACGTTCCGAATTGCCGGTCGAAGAGGAGCTCGACCAGCGCGATCGTGATGACGGGCAAAGCAAAGATCAGCAGGAACTGCACCACCAGCGTCATCCAGATGAACACCGGCATCCGCATCAGCGTCATCCCGGGCGCGCGCATGTTGATGATCGTGACGGCCAGGTTCACGGCCGAGACGGTAGAGGCGATCCCCAGGATGATCAGGCCGATCGCGTAGAAGCTCATATTGTCGCCCGCGGTAGCGACACTGTTCGGCGCGTAGCCGAACCACCCGCCGTTCGGCGCCCCGCCGAGAACGAAACTCGAGTACAAGAAGATGCCGCCGAACAAGAAGATCCAGTAACTCAACGCGTTCAGTCGCGGGAACGCGACGTCCCGCGTGCCGATCATCAATGGCACGAGGTAGTTCGTGAACGCGGCGCCGAGGGGCATGACGACCAGGAAGATCATGGTCAGTCCGTGCATCGTGAACATCTGGTTGTACGTGGCGGCGTCGAGCACCTGTCCGTTCGGCTGCGCGAGCTGGGCGCGGATCAACATCGCCTCGAAGCCGCCCACGATCAGGAAGATCAGTGCTGTCGCGCCGTAGAGGATGCCGATCTTCTTGTGATCGACCGTGACGATCCAGCCCCAGACACCGCCGGTGGCGGTCGGCCGACGGAACAGACCCCCGGACCTCTGGTTCGGCATCGCTGCGGTCGACATCTACGTCCTCACGTCAGGCTCTGGAGGTAGGCGATGAGCGCCTCGACCTCGTCGGGCTTCAGATGATAGTTGGGCATCCATGAGCCGGGCTTGACGGCTGGGGGGTCTTCGAGCCACGCCTTCATCGCCTCGGCGTTGAAGCTGCCGTCCTCGTTGTACGTCGGGAACATGCACCCTGCGAAGCAATCGCGGCTCGCGAAATGAGTCAGGTCCGGACCCTGCACCGCGGCCGCGCCCTCGACGCCCTTGATCGCGTGGCAGCCGATACAGGAGCCGTTCGCGAAGTCCTGCATCCCCTTGTCAGCGAGGCTCCCGGCCCCCGGCACGGCCGCTTCGGCCTGCTGCTCCGTGAGCCAGGCGCTGAACTCCTCCGGGCTCACCGCCTTGACCTGGAACCGCATGTTCGCGTGCGACCAGTCGCAATATTCGGCACACTGACCCGGGTACAGACCCGGTTCGTCCGCGCTGAGGTACATCTCGTTCGTGCGGCCGGGGACGACATCCTGCTTGCCGGCCAGGCGCGGCACCCAGAAGGCGTGGATCACGGCGTTCCCGAGGTTCGGGGCGGGGTCGACGCACGGAGCGCCCAGGGCGGGGCCGCTCGCCTGCGGACCGACGCCTCCATCGGGGTTCGCCGTCTTCGGGTTCGCCGCGCCGCTCGCGCCAGCCGCGCAGAGGCGGATCGAGATCTGCGTCCCGGTCGGTATGACCAGTTCGTTGGCTGTGACGAGCTCCTGGTCCGGGTACCGGAACTCCCACCACCACTGGTGACCGACCACATCAACCTGGATGACGTCGGGTCCCGTGGGCGTCTCGGCGAGGTCCCAGATGCCGGTGATAGTCGGGACGGTGATCACGGCGAGCAACACCGCCGGCGCGATCGTCCACCCGATCTCGAGCTTGGTGTTGCCATGGACGCCGGACGGCTTCGCGCCCGGACGGTGACGGTACTTCCAAACGAAGAGGACGAGCGCCCCTTCGACCACGACGAAAACGGCGACCGCGAGCCAGAAGACGAACTGGAACAGGTCCTCCTGCTTCTGGGCAACGGGACCGGCGGGGTTCAGGGTGCTCTGGTCCAGGGAGTCGCTGCACGCGGCCAGCAGGAGGACCGCCACGATCGAGCCTCCGATGAGCTTCAGCTTGCGCACGGCATGCTTCCTTCCCTGAACGTGGCCCCAACCTTGGCCCCGAACGTGGCCCCGGGCGCCGCCCCGGGCGCTCCCTGGGGCTCAGGCGGGCACACGATAGCAGCCCGATCCAGGCACGACCCGCTCACGACACCCCCGCGTACGAATGGAGCCCGACGATGAAGATGTTGACCACGTAGTAGGTGAACAGGACCACCACGAACCCGACCGAGGCGAGGAGAGCCGCGCGGGTTCCCTTCCACCCAGCCGTCGCGCGCGCATGCAGGTAGCCGGCGAACACGACCCAGGTGATGAATGCCCACACCTCCTTCGGATCCCAACCCCAGTACCGCCCCCAGGCCCGCTGAGCCCAGATCGCGCCTGCGATCACCGCGAACGTCCAGACGACGAATCCAACGGCGATCGTCCGGTACGCGAGCCGGTCCAGAGTCTCGGACGGGGGCAGGATCCCGCGCTTCGCGAGCAGCGGCGAACCCGCGCCCGGCGGAGCTGTGGCGGCCGCGGCCACGGTAGCCGTCGCCGTTGCGGCCATCGATGCAGACCCGACCGGCTCGTCCGCACCGGGCTCGAATCCCGGCGGGTCGTCCGCCGTTGCCCCCTCGGACTCGCCTCGCGGCACCCGGGTCGCACCGATCGCCGCTGCCCCCCTCCGCTCCTGTCGAACCTTGACCAGGAAGAGAGGACTCAGTACCCCCGCACCGAGCATGAGCAATGCGGAAGCGGTGATGACCAGGATCACGTGGATCATCAGCCAGGCGGAGTCGAGCGCCGGAACGAGCGGTCCCGGGTCGCGGTAGAGCGCCGTGCCGGCGATCAACATCGTGGCGACGGCGGCCAGCAGCACGAAGCCGGCAACCGTCCTGACCTTGTATCGGAGCTCCACAACGAGCTTCTCGACAGCCACCATGATCAGCGCAACGATCGAGGAGTACTCGTACATGTTCCCCCACGGCAGGTGACCCGCCGCGATCCCGCGCGTGACGACCGAAACCGCCTGCACCGCAAGCCCGGCCCACGACAGGACGTTCGCGATCTTCCAGGCGCCTTCCCGTCGGAAACCGAGGTAGTAGAAGTCGAACACCATCGCGACGGCGTAGAGGCAAAGCGCGGTCCAGAACGCGATGTTCGAGATCTGTGAGAGTTGCTCCACGTCAGGTCCTCTCGGTCTCGCTTTCGATCGCGCTCGCGTGGTCGGTCGCGCGCGCCATGGCCTCCACGAGGCGGGCGAACTCCTCTTCGAACTCCGACCGCCGCTGGAGCGCGAACCCGCCGACCTTCAACACCGAACCATGCGGTGCAGGGTCCGCCCGAACCCAGACCCGGCGCCGCGAGGAATAGAGGGCAGGCAGGAGACCGCCGAGGATCAGGATCGCCGCCAGCAGCATGATACCGACGCCGGCATCGCGCCCTACCTGCAGGACCGTGTACTCCCGCAGCTCCGGGAACGACACCGTGACCCCACCCCCGATCCTGACGTCCTCCCCGAGTGGCACGATGCCAGATCTTCGCTCCTGCAACCCGACGGGATCGAGCTCGGTCACGCGCTGGGCGACATCCAGGCGAAGGTCACCCTCGAATACCCGGAGCGCCAGGACCGGGTGGCTCGGCTTCAGCACGGGGATCGGTTCATCCGTCATCTCCGAGACGAGCGCCGTCTCGGGGTCGGGCAGTAACCGGAACGCGACCCCCACCTGCGGACGCAGTGACGGAAGCTTGACCGCTCCGGTCCAGGGCATCGCCGCCTGGCTGATCCCTTTCGGCGCTCGATCCTGTTCGAAGATCACCGGCCCCGAGAACAGGATCTCCCCGTCGGCATCGGTCACCTCGATCACAGGGGCCCACCCGTACCCGTACTGGTAGAAGTCGACACCGTCGACAGACCCCGGCGCGTTCAGCTCGATGTCGGCCGTCCCCGCGCTCGTCCCGTCTCCGTGGAGCAGCTCGGCCGTCGTCGTGAACTCCTGTGGGGTCCCGTCGGGCTCGTAGACAACGGTGAACTCCTCCACGCGCACTTGAGCCCCTGTGTGGTTCTCGTTGAAGAACCGGCCTTCTCGCGCGGTGCCGTCATAGTTCGCGTGGGCTTCGGTCCAGGTCGTCCCCTCGGGGATCACGGCATACCCGGTGAACCCGGTCCCCTTCCCGTAGAAGATGCCGATCACGATGAGGAAGAACGCCCAGTGGAACAGCAGGCTACCCGCCTCACGGGCGATACCCTTGTCCGCCGCGACCTGCGGCACCGCCCCACCGACGCGGTCCACCCGGAACCGCTTGCGGCGTAATATGTTCGCGGACCTGTCGAGGACCGTCCCCGGCGGCACCGCGACCGATCGTTCCACGTAGAGCCGCATGGAATCCAACTCGCGCGCCGGTTGCGGACGGGTACGGAGCGTGCGCAGCAGCGCGCGGGTCCGCGGGAAGAGACACGCTGCTAGCGAGGTCAACAGGAGCGCGTAGATGAGCGTGAACCACCAGGAGCCGTACACGTCGAAGAGCCCCGTCGCCTCGTAGACCGTCGCGCGCAGCGGGTGATCGACGAACATCTGGCTGATCTTGTCGTCCGAGATCCCGACCTGCGGGATGAGGGAACCGGCCACGGCCCCCACCGCCAGCAGCAGCAGCAGGATCAGTGCCGTTCGCATCGATCGCAAGGATCGCCACACGACGGCAACCGACTGCCGGACCGTCGGGCGAGCACTCACTCGGTCACCGCCATCCTCAGAGCGCCGGCGTGAAGCCGCGGACCCATTGAAGGACCGGATTGAGGAGCTCCAGCCACAGACCCGCAACCATCAGGACACCGATGAACACCATCAAGCCACCAGAGACCCCGGCGATCCATCGGTAGTTGCGCTTGATCCAGCTCAGACCGCGAACCATCTTGCCGAGCCCGAGCCCGACCAGCAGGAACGGCAGTCCGAGCCCCACGGAATAGACGAAGAGCAGCCACCCGCCCCGCACCGAACCGCCTTGCGCGCCTGCGATCGCGATGACGCCCGCCAGAACGGGTCCGATACACGGCGTCCAACCTGCAGCGAACGCCATCCCCAAGGGGAACGCCCCGGCTCGCCCCGGCTTGACCTTCGCCAAGAAGGGTCGGCGCTCGGCGTAGAGGCCTGGGTTCCCGAGGCGAAGGGCGTACAAGATCATGACCACCCCGAACCCGAGGATGACGAGGCCGGCTAGGCGCAGGCCCCACTCGGAGCGGAAGATGGGCACGAAGACTCTGCTTGCAGCCCCGATCACCGTGAACACGGCTGAGAATCCACCGATGAAGAGCAATACCGGGACGAGCGGGCGCGGTTCCTCCTCCGTCTGAGAGCCGGTCACGAAGGCGACATAGCCCGGGACCAGCGGGAACACGCATGGCGACGCGAAGGAGACGATCCCGGCCAGGAACGCCAATGCCGGCGCCCACCAGGAGGTGAGGCCCGTCTGTACGAGGTCGGCGACCACGGCGCAAGTGTACGGACCTCACGCGCACGGACCCCCCAGGGGCCATCGTTGCCCGCGGCCCTTGTGAAGCGCTTCACAAGGTGGCCGGGGAAGGAGCAGAAACCTGCAGGTCATACGCACGCGTGTCAGCGTGCGTGACCGGGGTTTAGGATGAGGCCCGCCCTATGAAAGAACGAGTCGAGACGTTCCTCAAGGAATTCGAATGGACCTGGACGACCGCCGTCCTCGCGTCCCTAGGGCTCACGTTCATCATGCTGATCAGCGCGGTGATCGTCCCGTCGTTCATCATCTACTTCTCCGAGCAGCAGTTCGGGTGGGCCGGCGCCACCGACCTCGAGGGGTTCATCAACGAGCTCGTCTCCGACGGGCCCTTCAACCCGGAGATGATGAAGGAGGTCAGGGACGCTGTCGCGATGGGGGTCACCACCGTCGCGTTCGCGATGCCCTTCGTCATCGCCACCATCCTCCAGAACAAGCGACGCAAGCTCCGCGGCGGATCCGACAAGCGTCCGACCGGGGGGTACCGCTAGGTGCCCTTCACGAAGACTGAGGTCGAGATCCACGGCGACTACCTGGTCGAGGGCGTCGACGCCGCCTGGCTGCAGCAGGGCGTCAGGTCACCCAAGCACCTCATGCTCGACCCGGAGCCCTGCATCCTGTGCCGGGCCTGCGAAGACGTGTGCCCGTGGAACTGCATCTTCATGCTCGACCCAGGGATCGTCGAGGGGACGCAGGACCCGACCGTCGGCGCCGACGTCCACAGTGCGACCGCCATCTTCGTGGTCGACGACAACGCCTGCACCCGCTGCTCCGTATGCGTGGAGCGCTGCCCCAGCGATTGCCTGTACTATGCGCGGCTGCCGGAGGACACCGGCGGGAAGCGTGAGATGGGGTCCGTTCCGACAACCCAGGCCGCCGCGGAGTAGGAGAACGACAGCGACGTGAAGATCAAGCCGCCATCGCCGAGCCACATGTTCGACCGCGTGCGCGAGTCGGAGTTCTGGAAGTCGATCTTCCGGCCGGGATCGTTGTTCCGCAAGGGGTACAAGGACACCAGCCGCGACCGCGCGATGGCGGCCATGAACAACGTCCTCTACCACCTGCACCCGGTGAAGGTGAAGCGGCACGGCCTCAAGCTCACCTACACGTTCTGCCTGGGCGGGCTGTCGTTCTTCCTGTTCATCCTGCTGACGATCACCGGCATCTATCTGATGTTCTTCTACCGGCCGACGGCCACGATCGCCTCATCACAGGCCTATTCCGACATGCAGAACATCACGACGTCCGTGTTCTTCGGCGACATGGTCCGCAACCTGCACCGGTGGGGCGCCCACCTCATGGTGTTCACCGTCACACTCCACATGGCACGGGTGTTCTATACGGGCGCGTACAAGCCGCCCCGGGAGTTCAACTGGGTCGTCGGTGTCGTCCTGCTGTTCCTGACCTTGGGATTGTCGTTCACCGGCTACTTGCTGCCGTGGGACCAGCTCTCGATCTGGGCGGTCACCGTCGGGACGAGCCTCGCGGCGTACTCGCCGCTGATCGCCAAGCAGGCGAACTTCCTCTTGCTCGGGGGCGCTATCGTCGGCCCCGAGACGTTGCTGCGTTGGTACGTGCTGCACGTGATCGCGTTGCCGTTCGTCACCGTCCTGTTCCTCTCCGTGCACTTCTGGCGGATCCGCAAGGACGGCGGCATCTCGGGACCACTGTAAGGAGCGGGATGGCAGAAGCGCCGGAGATGGACCAGGGGGTCTTCGAGTCGACGCTCGAGGCCGAGCTGGCCAAGGGTACCGACCGCCGCGTGGCCGAGGGGCGCGCGAGATCGGCCGGGATACGCGCGTACCGGAAGGTCCACGGAGGCGGTGAGGGAGCCGCCGCGCCGGCCGCGACTTCGGCCGTCCCCTCGACGCCGGACGCGGGAAGTGCCGTCCCATCCCCAGCCGCCTCTCCAGTGCCCGCGCCCGCTGCTGCCGCCGCCGCGGTCGCCGTAGCCGCTCCGGCCCCCGGGGTTCCGCGTCAGGCCCCGCCGCCGACCGGGAAACCACCGTCGCCGGCCAAGCCCGGTGCGCCCGACAAGCATCGGCTGCTGGCGCTCGTCCAGCCCGAAGGTGTCCAGGCCGTCGAACGCGACCAAGGCGACAGGGCGAACACGTTCCCGCACCTGTTCATCGAGGAGTTCATCGCGCTGTTCGTCCTCCTCGCGTTCCTCACGATCTACTCCACGTTCCTGAACGCGCCGCTGCGGGAACTGGCCAACCCGAACCTGACCCCGAACCCCTCGAAGGCCCCGTGGTACTTCATGGGCCTCCAAGAGCTCCTCCGCTACTTCCACCCCATGGTGGCCGGCATCATCATCCCGACGTTCATCCTGGTTGGGCTCGGCGCCGTCCCCTACGTCGACCGAAATCCCAGCACCCGTCCGGGCGACCGCAAGCTCGCGATCACCCTGTTCACGATCCTGTTCATGTTCGGGGCAACCTTGACGATCATCGGTTCGTTCTTCCGGGGCCCGGGCTACAACTGGATCTGGCCATGGACCCAAGGCGTCTACTTCGACCTATGACGATGCTCGCCGCTCTGTCCACGGGAACCCTCGTCGCGATCGTCGTCGTGGTGCTCTTCGACATCTTCGTGGTCGTCCTCGCGGTGTCGTTCTTGCGCGCCCGCCGGGCGGCGCGCGCCATGGAGGAGGCGGCCGCGGGTGGCCCGCTTCCGGACGCCGAGCAGGGCCTCGCCGCTCCGGCAGCCGCGAAGGCTCCCAAGCTCGTCTCGCGCCGGGAGTTCTTCCGCAAGTCCTGGCTCGCATCGCTCGGCGTGTTCGCGGCGGCATTCGGAGCTTCGACGATCGCGTTCCTGTGGCCGAACCTCAAAGGTGGCTTCGGCGGAACCTTCGAGGTGGGGACCGTCGAGGACATCGTTTCGCAGATCAACGCGACCGGCCAGCCCTACTACTACGGCGCCGGACGCTTCTACATCGTTCAGTACGACGGGACGGGGGTCGACGAAGATCTCGGCGTCGACTACGAAACGCAAGAAGTGCTGGCCGATGGGCTGATGGCGCTCTACCAGCGGTGCGTACACCTGGGCTGCCGGGTGCCGTTCTGCCAGGTCTCCCAGTGGTTCGAATGCCCGTGCCACGGCTCCAAGTACAGCCGCGCGGGTGAGTACAAGCAGGGCCCGGCCCCGCGTGGTCTCGACCGGTTCACGATCAAGGTTGACGGCGGCCAGGTGATGGTCGACACCTCCGTCGTGCAGCTAGGTCCGCCACGAGGCACCGACACGACCAACCAGAACCCGGAAGGACCGTTCTGCGTCTGATGCTTGCCCTTTCACAAACCGCGGGGATCGTGATGGCCGGGATCGGCCTGGCCATCGTCGTCGTCATCGTTGCCCTCGTCGTCGCCCGCGTCCGGCACGCCGAGGACAAGGGGCCGGACATCCCCCCGGCGATGAGTCCCGGACCATCCGATCCGAACCTCGAGAAGCCGATCCTCGAACGTCTCCAGGGATGGGGCGTGATCCTGGTCGCGTTCATGGCGGTCTGGATCGCCGCGTACTGGTTCTTCGAGCCCGGAACGAACAAGAAGCAGGAGGAACATCGCGTCGAATCGGCCACCGAGCACGGCGCCCACATCGTCGAGCTCTTCGATGAACACTCCAACCCGGCCGGCGCCGGCTGCGTCCAGTGTCACGGCCCCGAGCTACGCGGGCAGGAGTTCGTTCGCGGCGGCGACATCTTCCGATCGGCAAACCTAACCACCGTCTGTGAGCGCCTCACCATGGAGGAGATGTTCCAGACGATCGCAGAGGGCCGGGAGAGCGCCGGGATGCCCTCGTGGAGCGTCGAGTACAAGGGCGCGATGAACGATCAACAGATCATGGACGTGGTGCAGTACCTCGTGACGGTGAACGAGGAAACCGTACCGTTCGAGAAGAACAAGTGCATCAACGAGGAAGCCGCCTCGCCCGCCCCGGCACCATCGCCGGAAGCTTCTCCGACGGAGGCGCCGTGATGCGGACGCTCGCGCTCTTCGACTGGCCGTTGTTCATCAAGGGAACGCTGACGGTCATCATGGCCTTCATCCTGTTCATCGGCAGCGTCTACCTCCTGCTCTCGGCGGTCATGGGCAAGAAGCTCGGCTACCTCGTCCTTGCGGTGTCGTTCTTCGGATGGATGGTCCTGCTCTCGGCGATCTGGGCGTTCGGGTTCTACTCGCAGGGTCTCGAAACCCCGGTCAACCTCGGCCCGAAGGGGGTCGAGCCCCACTGGCTACCGGTGGACGGCGGGTTCGAGGCCGCCTCCGCGACCTACCCGCTGGCGGACGCCTATCCGGGCGGCGAGTGGCGGGTCCCGAGCGAGAAGGAGGAAAGCTCGGTCGACCCGGTCTCGACGTCGATCAAGGAGTTCCTCGCCACTCAAGCCAACGAAGAGGCCGGCATCGAGCCGGTCGAAGCCGTCCCTGAACACGCCAGCGGAACCCTTGAGACCGAGGCGCAGAGGGTCGAGGACGAACTGATCGAGTCGGGGCAGCACATGTTCATCCCTGAGGACTTCATCGTGCAGGACGTACGCTTCGCCACCGCAGAAGATGGCGAGACGTCGCTGGCGGCCGCGCGCGTCTTCTACCAGGACGGCGGGCCGGAGTTCACCGTCGTCGCCTACCACGACAGCGGGAACGTCCCGATCTACTCGTACATCTTCCTGGCCCTGTCGATCGTAGGGTTGCTGGTGCACCTGCCGTTCCTCGACCGGGTCGAGGCCAAGCGCAAGGACATCCTTACCGGCGGCACGGCGCCCGTGTGGCGCGGGCCGGCCTAGGCAAGAGGAGGAGCGGAGACGATGCTGGGACTGGGACTGCTCGACCAAGGAAGCGTTCAGTTCATCCTGTTCGGCGTGATGATCATCGCAACCTATATCGTGCTGAGATCCACCAGCGCGAAGTAGGCCACGCGCGTCGCGACGTCCGCTGCGGCGTCCTCACACCCGATCCAACGCCGTGTCCACCCCATCCAGGGTTCGCTCGACCTCGGCGCCGCCATGAGCCGCCGAGAGGAACCAACCCTCGTACCCCGACGGCGGCAGCAGGATGCCGGCTTCGAGCATCCCGTGGAAGAACTTCGCGTACCGCTCGTGGTCCGCCGCGCGCGCGCCTTCATAGTCCGTCACGTCGTCTCCCGTGAAGAAGAGGGAGAACAGGGATCCGACGCGGTTGATGCGGTGGTCGATGCCTCGTTCGGTGAGTCGTTCGCCGAGACCGTGACAGAGTGCGGCGGCCGAAACTTCGAGGCCTGCGTACGGTGGCTCGCTTCCGACGAGGCCGAGCGCGGCGAGACCCGCCGCGACGGCGACCGGGTTCCCGGAGAGCGTCCCCGCCTGATACACCGGACCCTCCGGAGCCAGCGCCTCCATGATGTCGGCGCGTCCCCCGAACGCCGCGCACGGCATCCCGCCTCCCATCACCTTGCCCATCGTCGTGAGGTCGGCCGCCACACCCAGCCGCTCCTGCGCGCCGCCCTCGCCGAGCCGGAACCCCGTGATCACCTCGTCGATGACCAGAAGCACGCCATGGGCAGTGCATGCCTCGCGCAAACCTTCGAGGAAGCCTTCCGCCGGAGGAACCACACCCATGTTCGCTGCGACGGGTTCGACGATGACACAGGCGATGTCGCCGCCGCGTTCGGCCAGCAGGACGCGAACCGCCTCGAGGTCGTTGAACGGCACGACGAACGTGTCCTGCGCGGCCGCCCCCGTTACGCCCGGCGAGTCGGGCAGTCCGAACGTCGCGAGCCCCGATCCGGCCTTGGCGAGCAACGCGTCCGAGTGACCGTGATAGCAGCCTGCGAACTTCACGACCCCCGGCCGCCCGGTGGCTCCACGCGCCAGCCGGACCGCGCTCATGCATGCCTCCGTCCCAGAGGACACGAGCCGGACGCGCTCGACGGTCGGAGCGAGTTCGACGATGCGCTCGGCGAGACGGATCTCCGCCTCGGTCGGGGCACCGAAGGAAGTGCCCAGGCGAGCTGCCGCTTCGATGGCGGCAACGACTTCGGGGCGCGCGTGGCCGAACAGGAGTGCCCCCCAGGACTGGACGTAGTCCACGTACTCCCGGCCGTCGACGTCGGTAACGAGGGCGCCACGGCCGGATGCCAGGAAGCGCGGAACGCCGCCAACCGATCCGTAGGCTCGGACCGGTGAATTCACCCCGCCGGGGATGATCGCGCGCGCTTCATCGAACAACTCATCTGACCTGCTCACGAGCGGTGAGCCTAACAGTGGGGGGTTTCGTCCGGGTTGAGTCCGCGGCCGGGTCGCTCGGCGCTACGGAGCCGGAGCCGGCGGCACCGGCGCGACCGGTTGCCAATCGGGCAGCTCGTCGGTCCGGCCGTTCTCCATCACCGGCACCAGGCCCGTCCCGTCGGCGGCAACGGTTGTGATCTCCAGGTCGCCGCCGCCCTTGTCGCTGGAGAACGCGATGCGCGTGCCGTCAGGCGACCAGACCGCCTGAACGTCGTCCTTGTTGTTCTCGGTGAGTTTGGTCTCCACGCCGGTCAGCAGGTTCCTGATGTACAGCTCCCGATCCCCCGCGCCGTAGGCCTCGAACACCACCGATGTGCCGTCGGGCGACCACGACGGCGCGGCGTCAGGGCGCTTCCCGCTGGTGATCTGCTTCGCCTTGCCCGTCGACAAGCGCAGGGAGTAGAGATCGCGCCGGCCGGTGCGGCTGCTCGAGAAGACGATCTGGGTGCCGTCGGGCGACCAGTCGGGCGCGTCGTCGTCCACCTTGTTGTCCGTCAGGTACTTGATCTTCCCCGAGCCGTCGGCGTTCGCCACGGCCAGATCGACGTCTCTGCTCATCTGCCGCTGGAACACGAGCCGGGTACCGTCCGGCGACCACGACGGCCGGGTATCGACCCCCCGCGAGCGTGTGATCCGGTCCTGCGCCGTGCCGTCGGCGCTCATCACGAACAGCTCGTAGTTACCGCCGCCGACGTCGCGGGAGAACGCGATGCGCGTTCCGTCGGGCGACCATGCCGCCCCGAAGTCGTCCACCAGGTTGTCGGTCAGCCGCGTCTGATCTCCGGTCACCGGATCGACGACGTAGATCTCGTAGTTGCCGAGGTCGAACTGCCGGTCGAAGGCGATCAGCCCGTTGCCGCCGGGAAGGGTGGCCCCCGCCGGCTGCGCAACCGGACCCGCGATCCCCGCGAGAACCGAGGCCAGCATGATGAGGACCACCGATACGCGCATCTCACTTGAATGGTCGGCATCCAGGGAGGCCGGACCGATAGCACGAACGGGCGGTTCCGGTGTCTACGGTTCCTGGCCCGAACGGGGGGTCGGTTCATCCAGCCCGAAGAGTGCGCGCAAGGCATCCGCCTGGGCTTCGCTCTGCTTCGCGCGCACCATCGGCTCGTGCAGCAGCTTGTTGACGGCGCCCCGGAGTGTGGCTTCGACCGCCTCGCGCTGTTCCGAGGTCAGATCCCGGAGCTTGCCCGACATGCGGCGGAGTTCGGCGACCCGGACCTGTTCGCCCCGATCGTGCAACGCCTTGAGCAACGGCGCGAGCGCCGCGTTCCGGCGCCAGGCGGCGAAGTTCGCCACCTCCTCCGCGATGACGGCGCGGGCCTTCGTGATCTCCCCCTCGTCGCCGCCGCCGATCGACCGCCCGAGATCGTCGACGTTCGCGACATCGACCCCGGGCAGGTCCCCGACGGCCGACTCCACATCACGGGGGACCGCCAGGTCCAGGAAGAACAATGGTCGGTCGGGTCGGCCGGCAAGCGCGGATGCGACCGTCTCCGCATCGACGATGGTGCCGCTCGCCCCTGTCGAGCACACCACCAAGTCCGCACGTGCAAGGGCGTCGGGTAGGTTGGCGAGCTGCTCGGCGCTCCCGCCCGTCCGGCGAGCCAGCGCTTGCGCGTGGCCGAGGCTCCGGTTGAGTACCTTCACGCGAACGACACCACGCTCTTGAAGTGCTTGCGCCGCAAGGGTCGCCATCTGCCCCGCGCCGAGCACCAGGAGCTCGATGTCGGCGAGATCACCCAGGGTTCGCTCCGCCAGCGCAAGGCCCGCTTCGATGAACGCCCCGGGGGCGGCGGAGATCCCGGTCTCGGCCCGAGCCCTGCGTCCGGCGCGTACCGCGTGCCGGAACAGCGAATCGAGCTGCGGCCTCGCGGCACCCTCCGCCTTAGCTTCGCGGATCGCCGCCCGAACCTGGGTCAGGATCTGCGGCTCACCGGCGACCATGGAATCGATCCCGGCAGCGACGTCGAAGAGATGCTCAGCGGCCTGGTCCTCGTAGTGCGAGTACAGCGGCTCGGCGAACACCTCGGGCGCTACTTCGCGCGACTCCGCGAGGAACCCCTTCAGTTCCTGGAACCCGGCATGGTAGCTCTCCACGTCCGCCACGATCTCCACACGGTTACAGGTCGACAGGATGACCGCGCCGTCGACCGACGGCAGCCGGGTGAGATGGTCGTAGGCCTTCTGAAGGTCTTCCTCCGGGAACCCGAGCTGCTCGAGCAGCTCGACCGGGGCGGATCGGGACGAGACACCGAGGACAGGATCGCCATGCCGAGCTCAGACCACCGCCATCGTCTTCGCCCGGCCCTGTTTCACGTCGTCCAGCGCGGCTTTGCGCTGTTCGTAGAACGCCAGGATCTGCAGTTCGATGGAGAGGTCGACCTTGCGAAGGGATACGTCGTCGGGAACGGTGATCACCGCGGGGGCGAAGTTCAGGATCGATTGGATGCCGGCCTCGACCATGCGGTCGGCCACCTCTTGGGCCACCTGCCCGGGCGTGCACACCATCCCGATCGCCACGTCGTGCTCTCGCACGATCCGCGGTAGGTTCTCCACGGCCTCGATCGGGAGCCCGTTCACCTTCTCCCCCACTTTCTTCGGATCCGCGTCGATCAGCGCAACCACCTCGAAGCCGCGTTCGCCGAACCCCTTGTAGTTCGCGAGCGCGTGACCGAGGTTCCCGACGCCGGCGATCACGACCGGCCAGTGCTGGGTCAGGCCCAACTCCCGGCGGATCTGATGGATCAGGTAGGCCACGTCGTAGCCGACCCCGCGGGTTCCGTACGAGCCGAGGTGGGACAGATCCTTGCGGACCTTGGCCGAGTTCACCCCGGACGCATCCGCGAGGGTCTCCGACGAGACGACGCTGCCTCCATCCTCGGCCATCTCCACGAGCGCGCGCAGGTACACGGGGAGGCGTCCGACGGTGGCTTCGGGGATGGGCCGCTTGCTCATGGATCCGGCACGGCGTTGTCGGGAGCCGTGAGGTTCACCGAGGTTAGCGCATATGTGAAATCGTTCACAACCGCACAAGGTGAGGGCGTTCAGGCACGCGAGCGAACCGCTCTGGCGAAGAGCCGAGGATCGACGTTGTACTCGAACAGCTCCTCGCCGCCGACCAGCACCACCGGGATCCGGATGCCGTACTCACGCTCCAGGTCGTCGTCGCCCTCGATCGATATCTCTTCGTACTCGAACGGGTTGCGTACGCGCTCGGCGAGGATGACCTCCCTCGCCTCGTCGCACAGCCCACACCGCGGGCGCGAGTACATCGTCACGAGCGCCTGTTCTCCCATTCCGCGCCCAGTATGGACGGCGGGAACGCCGAGCATGGCGGCGCGCCCCCGTGTCCTGTAGAACTGAGCGCGTGCAGGAGGATGCTGGCCGTGACCTGGAGCTGCACCGGCGCCTGAAGGGCGGGGACGCCGGGGCCTTCGAGGAGCTGTACAAGATCTACTCCCGCCCTGTCTACGGCATCGCGCTGCGGGTGGCCGGTCACGACGGCATCGCCCAGGAGGTCGTGCACGACGCCTTCATGGCTCTCTGGCGAGCCCCGGAGGCCTTCGACCCAACCCGGGGCAGCCTGCGGACCTTCCTTCTGAGCCTGACCCACCACCGGGCCGTCGACGCGGTCCGTAGGGAGGAACGCCTGCGCCAGCGCAACATCCGGGCATCGAACCTTGAGCCTCGTCAGGGCGAAGATGTAGCGGAGGACGTGGTCGAGGGAGCCCTCCTCGACCAAAGGAGCAAGGAGGTCAGAGAGGCGCTCGTGACGCTCCCCGACGACCAGCGAACGGTGCTGGAGATGGCATATTTCGGAAGCAGGACACAGGTCCAGATCGCAGAGGAGCTCGGTATCCCCTTGGGAACGGTGAAGACACGGACCCTGGCGGCGATGCGCAAGCTCCGGCGAACGCTGCAACGGGTGGAAGCATGATCCAAGACCACGATCGTATCGACGAGTTGCTCGCAGGCTACGTCCTGCAGGGCCTGGAAGGCGACGACGCCCGCGAAGCCGATCGGCTCCTGGTCGAACACGTTCCCGACTGCGCCGTGTGCAAGGAAACGCTCGCCGCCTTCCAGGCGGTAACCGGCGACCTGGCACTGGCCGCCGACCCGATCGATCCTCCGGACCTGCTGTGGCCGCAGATCCGGCGTTCGATGGGCGAGGAGCCGGTGGGCCGCGGTCGCAAGCTCGCGCTCCTGGCCGTCGCCGCATCGATCGTTGCGATCTTCGCACTCGCCGGCTGGAACGTCTTGCTGAACGGGCGCATCTCCGATGAGTCCGGCCACAAGCAGCAACTCGCCAGCATGCTCGCCGACATGACGGGCGACGACGGCCGACGGATGGTCTCGCTGGAGGATCCCGACCACGAGCCGACGATGCTCATCTCCTACCTGCCCGGCTACCCGGCGACCCGCTTCGTCGGAGTGAACGTTCCCGATCCGGCCGAGGGCCACGTCTACCGCGTCTGGCTGATCGACCACGGCGACTCCACGCAACTCGCGGACTTCGTCCCGTCCGAAGGTGTCGTGATGATCGAGTCGAACATCGACCTGTCGACCTTCGACGAGGTCGTTATCACCGAGGAGCCGGGCTCCGCTTCGGCGACGTTCGCACCGGGTGGCACCGTCCGCTGGAGCGGGAACGTCTTCGCTACCTAGGCGGTCGGCTCGGCGGCCGGTGTGGGTGCAGGTGCCGGCCCGGACGCGGACGCTTTCAGGAACCCGAGGAACATCACGCTGATCCCCGCCAACAGCGTCAGCGAGAATCCGACCAGGATGCCCGTCGCCGCGAACGCAGACCCGCCGGCGACGATGGTCGCGCCGAGGGCGATCAGCAGCGTTCCCCAGAACCGGCCGCGCAGGTCCGGCGCCCTACGCATCTTCCACGCCGACCACCCCGTGCCGGCCAGCAGGATCGCATACGCCGTGTAGGAGGAGACCCTGGCGAGCGTGATCGCGACCGCGGGCGGGCCGAAGACATCCACCCCTCTCGGGAGGTCAAGCGTGAACGGGACGAAGACGTGGCCCTCTGCCCGGGTGAATGGGTCGCTGAAGGCACCGAACGCTTCGAGGTAGACCACGTAGGCCGCACCCAGCGCCAACAACGTGAGCGCCGTCACCGTCACGGCGCGCCGCCCGGGGAACAGCAGCACGAACTCGCCCGCGGCCAAGGCCGGAACCGTGAGGATCGCGCCGAAGAGCCAGTAGGCCGCGAACAGCTCCACGCTCCAACCGAACGAGACCCCGGCGAAGAGCGCGACGGACGCCAGCGCGTACATGCCCATCGCGATCGCCCAGAGGAGCTGGTACGTCTGCCTGCGAGCCACGAACCGGCGGACCAGCGCCGCGCAGAACACCCCGGCCACGATCGCTGCCGCAAGCGGAAAGATCCCGATCACGCACCGCCCCCGTTACGTTGAGATTCCGTGCCGTTCATCGCCCGGAGCATATCCCGGGTGTAGCATCCCTTCCGCGACCCATGGACTTCCCTGCCCCTTCACTCGTGTTCTCGACGGCCCCCTTCTTCCGGCGGCCGGTCCGCGAAGCCATGGAGACCGCCGCTCGCGCCGGCTTCGAGGGCGTCGAGGTCATGGTCAGTAAAGACCCCGACACGCAGGACGCCGAGCGGCTCTCGGAACTCGCGAACGACTACGACCTGCGGATCGGCGCCATCCACGCCCCGTTCCTCGTCTTCACCCGCCGCGTCTTCGGCACCGACCCTGTTCGCAAGGTCGAGCGGTCGGTCGATCTGGCCGAGGCCGTCGGCGCTCCGATCGTCGTCGCCCACCCCCCCTATCGCTGGCAGGGTCACTACCGGCGCTGGCTCGACACCGAACTTCCCCGCATCTCCCACGAACGCGATGTGACCGTCGCAGTCGAGAACATGTTCCCGCTCGGGTTCGCGTTCCACGGCCATCACCGGATGGACGAACTGGCCCGCTACCCGGACCTCACCCTCGACACGAGCCACGCCGCCGTCTCGGGCCTCGACCTCATCGACGTCGCCACTCACCACAGCGAACGCCTCCGCCACATCCACCTATCGAACAACCGCGGACGAGGATGGGACTCGCACCTCCCCGTCGACGAGGGCGTGCTCCCCATCCCCGAGTTCCTCGAGTCCCTCGCGGACCAGCGTTTCACCGGGAGCATCTCCCTGGAACTCGACCTCCGCCGCTGGCTCGCAGACCCCTCCGCGCTCCACGAAGTCCTCGTCGCCAACCGCCGCACCTGCGAACGCCGCCTCCCCGCGCTGGCGTGAAAATCGTTTGGTAGCCTCCGGCCGTGCGCCGAGGAACCCTGATCACGCTCATCGTCCTGCTCGCGGCCATCGCCATCGTCGCGCTCGTGCAGTTGTCCCTGGGTTCTTCGGGAGGCCCGACGTGCCCCGGTCCGACCTCGAACCCGACCGCCCTCCCGGCGCCGGGAACGACCCTGGAATGCGAGTGAAGCAGCTACAGCAGCTGGGAAGGCGCTCATGAATCCGCAGGACCGAGGTCCGCTCATCATCGCCGGCGGTATCGTCATCGCCGGGCTGTTCATCGCCATCGCGATCTACCTCTCGCGCGGCCCTGCGGATGTGGCTACCGCCCCGGCGCCCACGCACTCGCCCCGACCTGCGATCAGCGTGAGCCCGACCGCCGCACCCGAACCCAACACCGCCGAGCAGGATCGCGAGACGAAGGACAACCTCGAGGAGGCGATCGGGGCCGCTACGAAGATCTACGAGGACGGTGGCGACTTCTCGGCGGCGGACAGCTTCTCGATGGCTCAGGCGTTCCCGCGCTTCACGTACCAGGAATCGATCCGAGATTCGACCGACCCTCAGGACATCAGCGTGTACGCGACCGACACCGAGTGGTCCGCGGCGGCGGCCTCAGGATCGGAGAGCTGCTTCTGGATCAAGGTAGCGGTCGAGGCCGCGGGCGACGAGCCACAGGTTTCCTACGGGGCGGGATCGCCGTGCACCGGTCGCGCCGCATCATCGGCCACGGCGGGCAACTGGCCGGCGTGAAACGGACCTGAGAACGGGAGGGTCTAGCGACCCTGCTGTCGGCGCGCCCAGCGCGTCTTCTTCAGAAGCTTCTTGTGCTTCTTCTTGCGCATCTTCTTACGACGCTTCTTGACGAGCGACGGCACACGCTTCCTTCCTCTTCGATGTCAGGTGGTTCCGAACAGACCGTTCAGGTCAACCCGCCTGGTGTCGAACCCCTCATCCAGGCGAACGCTCCCCAGTCTAAGGGCCCGAGGCGCCTCCGCCACCGGCGAGACCAGGCGCATGACCCCCTCGTCCGCAGCGTACTCAAGATACCCGAGACCGAGGTAGGCGCCCGCTCCGTCCGAGAGACCCACCAGGAGCCGGTCGAGCTGCGCGAGGTCGAACAAGGGCGGAACGGCAGGCATGAAGACGGTCGGCTTGACGCGCCAACGCTGGAGCGAGCCCGAGAAGTACGTCGTGAAGGCGGCGACCCGGTCCGCGACGCGCTGGTCCGGGGTGGTCGGCACGACCGAGGGATGGACAGGGAGCGAGACGACCTCGGCGTCGAAGAAGCGCTGCACGATCCCCAGGAGTGGCTCTAGTTCGCCGCCGCGCTGCAGCCCCACGACCAGGTCCGGCTGGATCAGTTCGAACTTGTGGTACTTGAGCGACTGACCCTCCAAGCCGGAGACGAGACCGCTGGTGTCGACGACGACGATGTCCGCGCCTGCCTGCTTCGCGCGTGCGACCGAACGGCCGGTCCCGGCGACGACCTGCAGCAGATGACCCTGGGGCGAGGATGAGCCGACGAACTGCAATGAATCGGGATGGGCCAGCCCCTCCGGCTCGATGTCATGCGGCGAGCGGATCAGCTTGAGTCCGACGGTCGCCGGGGGGCCGCTGGCCGGCTGTGCAACGTCGGCATCGACGAGGGCGCCCATGCGGCCGGCCTCGGCCGCCGCGCGCAGGATGCTCTTCGCGATCGTGGTCTTGCCCGCGTCCAAGCCACCGACCAGCGCAACCGTGTGCGCCGATGCAGCCGCTCGTTCGACGAGCGCGTCGTGGTCGTCCATGTCGCCTCCGGGCCTCGGCCCCGAGACGTCGTTCAGCTCGCGCGTGCGCTATCCGGCGATCGCCGGCGCGTTCCGGGTCCTCCTGGTGGTCGGTCCTGCCTCACACACGGTCACGAACGAAGCGTCTCATCGTCGGGTTCTCGTCATATTCCCTCTCGGGCCGCTGATTGTACGCCGGACCCGCGTGGGCCGTTCAGTCGTGCCCGCTACCGCCGGACCCGCTCGGGCAGGACCCGCATCCGGCGGAACCCGGCCGGTAGGCTGTGCGGACCGTGGAGATCGCCGGAACTATCGCCGTCGTGACCGGGGCTTCGTCAGGCCTCGGTTGGTACTCATCACTTGCCCTCGCCGACCGGGGCGCCACGGTCGTCGTCGCGGCCCGCCGGATGGATCGACTCGAGGAGTTGGTCCAGCACATCGAGCAGCGCGACGGGCGGGCACTGGCGGTCCGGTGCGACGTCGCGGCGCCTGAGCAGATCGAGGCACTCGCCGCCGAGGTCGACGGCGCGTTCGGCCGGTGCGACATCCTCGTGAACAACGCGGGCCTGCCCGGCGGGGGCCTGTTCGCCGACCGGACGCCGGAGGAGATCGAACGCCTGGTCCGCGTCAACATCCTGGGCGTGATGCACGGGTGCCGCGTGTTCCTCCCGATGATGCTGGCGGCGGGGCGCGGCCACATCCTGAACATCGCCTCGATCGCCGGCCGTCACGCGGCGCCGACGGCCGCCCTCTACTCGTCGACCAAACACGCGGTCAGCGCGTTCTCCGAGTCGCTCTCGCACGAGCTGATCGACCACGGCATCCTCGTCACGTCGATGAACCCGGGGTTCGCCGCGACGGAAGGGTTCCCACAGGGCGACCTTCCCAGGCATCTCGTGATGCGGGCAGGAACGGTCGCTCGCGCGGTGGTCCGGGCCGTGGAACGAGATGCCGGACCCCAGATCACCGTCCCGCGGTGGGCCGGCACCCTGGAAGTGTTCCGGATCCTCGGACCGCTCTACTGGTGGGGCATGCGCAGGCTGATCAAGGTGCGCTCGCGCCCGTCGCCAACCCGCCCAGCCTAGCGGTCGGCTATCGTGCCGGGGTCATGCTGAAGATCATCAACCTCAGAGCAGGCGAGGAGCTACCGGGTCCATCCCCGGTCGCGCTGGACGATGACGTCCTGGCCGGAACCCGCGCCATCATCGAACGTGTTCGCAGCGAGGGAGACGCAGCCCTCGTTGCGCTCACGCGCGAGTTCGACGGCGCCGACATCGCAGGCCGCATCGCACTGGATGATGACGAACTGGACTCGGCGGCAGGCGAACTCGACCCGGCGCTCCGCGACGCGCTCGACCGGATGGCCGACCGACTGCGAGCGTTCCACGCGCGACAGCTCCCCCTGGCCTGGGATGCCGAGCGCGACGGCGTCCGCTACGGCGAGATCGTCAAGCCGCTATCGGCGGCGGGCTGCTACGTGCCGGGCGGACGGGCGTCGTACCCATCGACGGTGTTGATGACCGTCATACCCGCTCGGGTGGCCGGGGTCGAGCGCGTCGTGGTGACGACCCCCTGCGATGAGAATACGGACGTGCCGCCCGCCGTTCGGTACGCGGCGCGGGTCGCGGAGGTCGACGCCGTCTTTCGGGTCGGCGGGGCACAGGCGATCGCCGCGCTCGCATACGGAACGGAGAGCGTGCCGCGCGTCGACAAGGTCGTCGGACCCGGAAACGTGTGGGTGACGGCGGCGAAGGCACTCCTGGTCGGCACGGTCGGGATCGACTCGCTGGCCGGCCCCAGCGAGCTGGTCATCATCGCGGATGCGAACGCCGATCCGGCCGCACTCGCGGTCGACTTGGTCGCGCAAGCCGAGCACGATCCGATGGCGCGTGCGGTGCTCGTCACCACGGACGGGTCCCTGGCGGCCGCGGTCGCCGACCGGCTGGCGGACGAAGTCATGGCGTCCCCCCGTCGCGAGATCGTCGAGACCGCGATGGCGCACGGATCGATCGTTATCGCGCGTGATGAGACCGAGGCGGCGGCTGTTATCGACAGCATCGCCCCCGAGCACCTCCAGATCGTGACGGCGGACCCCCCGGCCACGCTCTCCCGGGTCCGAGCGTACGGGGCCGCGTTCCTCGGATCGTCGACGCCGGTTTCGTTCGGCGACTACGGGGTCGGCTCCAACCACGTGCTCCCAACCATGGGGAACGCGCGATTCGCATCGGGTCTGCGCGCCGCAGACTTCGTCACCATCTCCAGTTTCACCGAGGCTTCCCCGGAAGGGGCAGCGACACTGGGACCGGAGATCGAAGCGGTCGCCGAGGCGGAGGGACTCCCTGCACACGCCCGCGCGTCCCGCATCAGGCGCTCCCCCTAGAGGCGTCGGCTATCCAACGTTGATCCGGCCGGTCATCCCCGCGTGTATGTTGCACCGGTACCGGTAGGTCCCGTTCGAGTTGAACGTGAAGCCCGTATGCCCGCCTGCCTGGATACTCGAGTTCTTGTTCCAGTTGTTGCTGGTCGCAGTCACCGTGTGCCGTCGAGAGCTAACGTTATTCCACACGACGCGTTCCCCGCGATTCACGCTCACCGACGACGGGCTGAACGTATTGGAGTTCCGGGCCCGGATAACCTGCCTTGCGTCTGCAGTACTGGGCAGCATGAGCACCAGGCTCGCGGCAAGCAGCGCGACGATGGAGATCCTCTTCACTCGCAACCACCCTCCTTGCGGGAAGCAGGTGACCCCACTCTCGCACGGAAGCGCGGATACCTCAAACGGGGAAGGGGTGGCCGAGTGACCAGCCTTGGCCGACGATGATCCTGCCGATCATCCCGGCTGATCGGAGAACGTCGATGGAACCGACCCACCTGCACGCGCCTCCGCCCGCTCAACCCAGGCGCTCGGGAGTTCGTCGGGAACGGCCTCACCACACATCTCAGAGAAGTACAGGGTCCAGGCCCGCGGAACCACGCGCGCCCACTGATAGCCGCCTCCGCCGGTCGCCACCCAGCGCCCGTTCGTGAGCTCGTGCACGAGGGCGTGGAGTTCCTTGCCGGCGGCGCGGTACGCTGCGGTCGTCAGCGAAAGCGAAGCAAGCGGGTCCGAGACATGGGTGTCGCACCCCAGTTGCGTGACGAGCACATCGGGTTCGAAGCCCCGGACCGCGGGAAGCACCTCGGACCGCAGCACATCGAGCCACTCGTTATCCCTGGTCCCGGCATCGAGAGGAGCGTTGATCGCAGTCCCGACGCTCTCACCGCCGGTCCCCGGGAAGAACCAGGGGCCGTACTCGTGGATCGACGCGGTCAGGACACGGTCGTCGCCCTGGAAGATGGCCTCCGGGCCGTCCCCATGGTGTACGTCGATGTCCACGTATGCGACCCGCGCCGCCCCGAGCTCCAGCAGCCGGGCGATGCCGACCGCGGCATCGTCGTAGACGCAGAAGCCGGACGCACGAGACGGCATCGCGTGATGAAGGCCGCCCGCGGCGTTGAAGGCGTGCTCGACCGCACCCGACCAGACGGCCTCGGCGCACGCCAGCGTTCCCCCGACGCCGAGCACCGCCGCCTCGTGCATGTTCGGGAAGATCGGGTTATCGCCCGGCCCGTACCCGAACGCAGCGTAGTCGCCGGGCACCCCGTGGCCTGCGTTCCTCGTGGCCTCGAGGAACTCCGGCGAGTGAACCAGCCGCAGATCCTCGTCGGAGGCGGAGCGGCACCCGATCACGTCGACGTTCGGAAGACGGTCCAGCCCAAGGGCCTCGATCAGGTCCCAGGTGAGCAGGAATCGCTCGGGCCTGAGGGGGTGCTGTGGGCCGTGGTCGTAGGCTCCGGCCTCGCGGCACACGTACAAACCTACGCGCTCACTCATCCGACCGAGCGGATGGCCCCCGCCGTTCGCTCGACGATCTCGGTCACGATCTCGCCGGAGAGCGCGAACGGCGGGCCCAGCATCACGAGGTCACCGTTCACCCCATCTGCACACCCGGTACTCGGGTACAGCAGGAGTCCGAGATCCCTCGCCGTCCGAACGACCTGTTCGGCCACGTGCTGGTCCCGCTGAAAGGCCTCCTTCGTCGCGCGATCGCGGACCAGTTCGATGCCGATCATCAGTCCCTTCCCACGGATGTCTCCGACGATCGCATCGTCGGCCAGCGCGTCACGGAGCCCATCGATCAGCAGTTCGCCGTTCGCGCGGCACGCCTCGACCAGGTCACCCTCGATCAGCTGGTGGAGCACCGCGAGCCCCACCGCCGTCCCGACCGCATTGTGCGAATACGTGAACCCGTGCACGAATCCGGACTCGGCCACAGCCCGTCCGACGTGGCCGCTCGCGATGGCGAGCCCGAGCGGCCAGTAGCCGCTGGACGCGCCCTTGCCGGCCGTGATGATGTCGGGCCGCACCCCCCAGTGATCGACCCCGAACCACATCCCGGTTCTGCCGAACCCGGTCATCACCTCGTCGGCGATCACCAGCACACCGTGACGGCGGCAAACCTCGACCACCGCGGGCCAATAGTCGTCGGGCGGAACGGCCGCGCCGAGGGTCGCACCGGCGATCGGCTCTGCGATGAACGCGGCGACCGTTTCCGGTCCCTCGGCCTCGATCACTCGCTCGAGTTCTTCCGCGTGCGCCTGCCCGCATGACTCCGGGTGCTCGTTCATCGGGCAGCGGTACTCGTACACCGGCGGCACGTGGATCGACTTGTCGAGCCACGGTTGGTAGGGGGCCCGGAGCGGCATCCGGCCGCTGGCGTCGAGCGCCCCCCGCGTATTGCCGTGGTACGAACCCCAGCGCGAGACGATCTTGTGGCGGCCGTCGGCACCTTGCGCCAGGTGGAACGCCCGCGCCATCTTGAACGCGGTCTCTACGGCCTCGCTTCCGCCCGAGACGGGGTAGACCATCGGGTCGTCCATCGGCAGGAGTGGTGCCAGCTCATCGGCGTACCGCTCCAACGGTTCGGCGGTGAACTGCGAGCCATGCACGTAGGAGAACCTCGCCATCTGCTCCGAGACGGCCGCTGCGACGGCGCCGTCTCCGTGACCGATGTTGACGACGATCGCACCACCGGCGGCGTCGATATACCGCTTCCCGCCCTCGTCCTCGATCCAGACGCCCTCCGCACTAACGGCCTTGGGGAGGGCTCCGGCCACACGCGGGAAGACGTGGCTCATCGCGAGTAGACCCCCTCGGGGTCCAGCTCCTCGCGGATCAGACGGAGTTCCTCGTCGGTAGGGGCCGGCGTCTCACGGACATCGTCGGCGACCTTCATCTCCCAACCGGTGTTCTCACGGATATCCCCCAGCGTGACGCCGGCGTGCATCGAGACCAGCGTCATCTCACCGCTCTTCTCGTCGAACCGGTACTCCCCGAGGTCGGTGATGACCACGTACGGCCCCGCGCCCAGCCAGCCGCGGGCCTGCTCCACCGCCGGGTCGGATGCATGGCCAGGCGATGTCTGGAACGACAGCTCCTCGACGAAGGAGCGCTTCTTCTGCGGCATGATGATGAACACCCGCCGCGCGTTCATCGCGATCTCGACCGCGCCACCCGAGCCGGGCAACCGTACCTTCGGACGCGCGTAGTCCCCGATCACGGTCGTGTTCAGGTTCCCGTGACGGTCGATCTCGGCCCCCTGCAGGAAACCGACGTCGATCAGCCCGGCTTGCAGGTAGAACGCGAACAGGTCGAACTGGCTCGTGACCGCGGTCGCGCCCGTCACCAGCGTCGGATCTCCGATCGAAAGAGCCAGCCGCATCGGTTCGGCGCCGAAAACGCCGGCCTCGTAGACCATCTGGATGTCGGGCGAGACCGTTCGCTTGGCTAGGTTGACCGCGATGTTCGGCATACCGACGCCGACGAAGCAGATCTTCTCGCCCTCGAGCCATCGCGCACTCTGCACGATCATCATCTCGTTCCGCGAGAAACCCAGGTCGGTCATGCGTACTCCCCGTAGTCGACCTCGCCCGACAGCGCTTCGCCCGTGGGGCGCAACGAGTCCCAATGAGCGTCGCCCCACTTCTCGACGTAGTCCTTGTGGCTCGACAGGTCGTAGACCCACTCCTTCAGCCAGCCGTCGAACGCCTCCGAGTCGCGGGCGATCGCGTCCCAGTCGAGGTAGAACCGGTTATCGCGGTCGTAATAGCCCTGCACATAGCTCGGATGGCATGCGAGCGGTTCCTCGACGACCGCATCGACCTTGATGCCGGGGATGACGGTGCGGTTGGGGTCGGCGCGGACGACGTCGCCGGCGACGACCTCCTCAACCACGACGATCACCCGCTTCGAGGCGAACGCCACCTCCTTCTGCGAACCGAGCAGTCCCCAGATCTGGGTGTTCCCCTCGTCGTCGGCGCGCTGCGCGTGGATGATGGCGACGTCCGGGTTGAGCGGCGGCACCACGGCGATGGGCCCATCCCCGTACGGCGAGTCCACCGTCCGGATCTTGGGGTTCACCTTCGGGATGTCGGACTCCTCGTAGCTCCGCAAGGGGAAGAACGGCAGGTTCGCAGCTCCGGCCGTGTAGCGCGAGACCATCCCGAAGTGGCTGTACTCCTCGATCTGCAGGGGGGCGGGGTCGTGCTTCTCGATCCGGCGCCGGATGGCGTGGAGCGAGCCGACGCCGGGGTTCCCGAGCCAGGAGAAGATGAGCTTGGTCGCGACACCCGCCCCGATCATCTGGTCGTAGATGACGTCGGGCGTCATCCGGGCCAGCGTGAGGTCCTTGCGGCCCTGGCGGATGATCTCGTGGCCGGCGGCGAAGCAGATCAGGTGCGTGAAGCCCTCGATCGCAACCGTGTCGCCGTCGCCGACCAGCTCCGCGACCGCATCGCGCATCGAGACGACCTTGCGTGTCATGGCCGGAGCCTACCGGCCCGCGACGTCGGCGACCGCGTCCTCGAACAGGCGAAGCGAGGTCTCGGCCTGGTCCTCCCGGAACACCAGCGGCGGAGACATCCGGATCGCGTCGTCGCCGCATCCGAGCATCAGCAACCCGCGGCGGAACGCCGCCTTCTCGACGGCGTCGGCCGAGTCGTGGTCGGGGAACTCGATCCCGATCATCAGGCCGAGCCCGCGCACCTCGCGGATCGCGTCCTGCCGGGACTGGATGTCCCGCAAGCCGTTCAGCATGACGTTGCCGACCTTCTCGGCGTTCTGCATCAGCCCATTCTCGATCAGGTCGATCGACGCCAACGCCGCCGCACACGAGGTCGGCGAACCCCCGTAGGTCGAACCGTGCGCACCGAGCTCCCAACTCATCAGATGCTCCTTGGCGATCATCGCGCCGAGCGGCATCCCCGACGCGATGCCCTTGCCCGAGAGTACGACGTCGGGCTCGACACCGAAGTGCTCGATCGCCCACATCTTGCCGGTGCGCCCCATCCCCGACTGCACCTCGTCGGCGACCAGCAGGATCCCGTGGCGATCGCACAGTTCACGGAGCGCCTGGAGCCAGCCGTCCGGCGGAACGATGTAGCCGCCCTCGCCCAGGATCGGCTCGACGATGATCGCCGCCACTTCATCGGCCGCGACGACCCGCTTGAACAGGATCTTCTCGATGTAGCCGATCGTCGGAAACCCGTACTCGCCGCTGGCGTCGGCCAACTCGAGCCCCCAGCCGTGACCGTCGCCGTAGGGCGCATGGAAGATGCCTGGGAGCATCGGGCCGAACTTCGCGCGGTAGATGGTCTTGGACGCCGTGACCGAGACGCTGCCGTAGCTGCGTCCGTGGAACGCCCCATAGAACCCGATGATGTTCTGCCGCCCGGTGACGTACCGCGCCAGTTTGATCGACGCCTCGACCGCCTCCGTTCCGCTGTTGGTCAGGAACGCACGGACCGAACCGGACATCGGCGCGACCGAATCGAGGCGCGCGCAGACCTCGCTGTAGATCGGCAGGAAGAAGTCCGAGGCCGAATAGTGGATCAGTTCGGCCGCTTGCCGCTGGATCGCCTCGACAACCTTCGGATGCGAGTGGCCGGTGGAGTTCACGGCGATGCCGGCGTTCAGATCCAGGAACAGGTTCCCGTCGACGTCCTCGACCACGCTGCCACTGCCGCGCCGCGGCACGAACTCGTACGCCCGCGGGAGCGACGGGGACGTGACCGACGCGTCGCGAGCGATGACTGCCTGTGCCTCCGGCCCCGGCAGCGATCCCGAAACGCGAGGCTCGGAAACGGCCGCGAGTTCCTCGACACTGAGTTCGGCGGTCGTCACTCGATCACCGTCCGGGACTGCTCACGCATGTACTGCAGCACGTAGTACGGTCCGCCCGACGCCTTGCCGGTGGTTCCGGAGCCCTTCCATCCACCGAAAGGCTGCGCGCCCGGCCACGCGCCGGTGGTCGACCCCGCCGGCCGGTTCACGTAGACGACGCCGGCCTCGATCTCGCTGAGGAAGCGGTCGACCTCCTTGTCGTCCTCGCTGTAGAAGCCTGCGGTCAGACCGTATTCCGTATCGTTGGCCAACTCCAGGGCCTCGTCGAGCGAGTCCACCGGACCTACTGCCACGAACGGAACGAACAGCTCGCGCCTCCAGATCCACGAGTCGCGCGGGACCGCGGCCACCGTCGGCTTCACGTAGTTGCCCCGCGCGAGGTCGCCGTCGGTCACGCGCTCACCGCCGGTGATGATCTCGCCGCTGTTGCGAGCTTCCTGCGAGGCCTCCTCGTAGGTCTTCAGCGCCGCCTCGTTGATGACCGGACCGAGGTAGACGTCCTTGTCCAGCGGGTTCCCGAGCTTGATCCTGTCGGTCTTGTCCTTGAGCTGGGCGACGAAGTCCTCGTACACCTCGCGCTCGACGTAGACCCGGGAGTTCGCCGAGCATTTCTGACCCTGCAAGCCGAACGCGCTGCGCATCACGCCGTCCGTCGCCTTGTCCAGGTCGGCGTTCTTCGTGACGATCGTCGGGTTCTTACCGCCCATCTCGCAGATGACCGGCTTCGGGTACTCCTTGGCGAAGTTCTTGTAGATCGACATCCCGACCGTGTACGAGCCCGTGAAGGTGAGGCCTCCGACGTCGGGGCTGCTGACGAACTCGTCGCCGACCTCACTGCCCGGACCGCTGACGTAGTGGAACGCCCCGGCCGGAACACCGGCGTCGCGATAGATCTCGAAGAGCCGGATGCCCGTCGCCGCACCGGCGTTGGAGGGCTTGAACACCACGCAGTTGCCAGCGGCCAGCGCCGCGCTGGACGGACCGGCCGACAGCGCCATCGGGAAGTTGAACGGGCTGATGATGGCCCAGACCCCATAGGGCCGCATGACGTCGTAGTACTCACCGGGTGCCCCGAGCTGCTGCATCGGCTCGCGGAACCCGTTGTGCTCTTCCATCGCGTGGCAGTTCCAGCGGATGAGGTCAGCGGACTCCTCGATGTCGCCGAGCGCCTCGAGGCGGTTCTTGCCGACCTCCATCGCCATCAGTGCCGACAGTTCGTTGCGGTTCTCGCTGATCAGGTCGGCGGCCTTGTTCAGGATGCGGACGCGCTCTTCCCACGGCGTCGCCGCCCAGATCGGCGCGAAGTCCTTCGCCGCAGCGATGGCGTCCTTGGCGTCCTGGCGCGTTCCCTGCGCGAACTCGCCGATGATCAGCTCGCTGTCGACCGGGCTGACCTCGGCGTGATACCCGGTTCCCTCACGGGCCTCGCCGTTGACGTAGAACGGATGCTTCCGGCCGATCCACGCCTTAGCCTTCTCGATGCCCTCGTCGTAGAGCTTGTGCATCTCCTCGTCGTCCGCCGACATGGTCGCGTACGTAACGCGGAAGCCTTCTGCCATCTCAGATCGCCCCCTGAAAGCTGTGGCCTGTTCGGTTCCCTATGGTAACGCGCCGACGATTCAAGGGCCAAACCCCCTGCCGACGGTGTGAATTTTCGGCGAGGGGTTTCTGCTGAATCCGCCTCCGCGTGGGAGTATCATCGCCCTCCCGGTGAGGCTTGTCACGTTCGAGCGGAGGGGGCACCGGCGTCTGGGGGCAGTCGCCGGCACCAGGATCGTGGATCTGTCCGGAGCTGTCGGACATCCCGCCTTCCCCTCCACGATGGAAGCCCTCGTCGCGCGACCGCGCGGCACCGTCCTGGATGCCGCACGTGCGTCGTTGGACCGCTACGACGTCAAGGAGTGGATGCCGCGGAACCCGCACGTCGTCGCGCCGATCCTGCCGCCTTCGCTCGGCGCCGACCAGCACCGTTGGGTCGTCGGGCCCGACGCTGAGCTCCCCCGCCCGCCCGGCAACGGCGACGTCGTGTTCGAACCGTCCATCGCGGCGGTGGTGTTCTCGCCGAACAAGAAACTGAAGAAGCGCGAGGCGGCGGAGTGCATCTTCGGCTACACGTTGATGACGTACTGGTCCCGCGGAGACGAGTTCGCGGCGTCGCTGGGGCCGTGGATCGTGACGGCCGACGAGTTCGATCCCGAGACCGAGCTGGAGGTTCGGGTCAACGGGAAACTGTGGGCCCAGGGAACGCTGAACGATGCAGAGGCGTCGTTCGGGGAGACGGTGTGGGCGGCGGCGAAGCAAGCACCGCTGCTGTCAGGCGATGTGTTCTGGTCCGGCGTCCTCGGCCCTCGGCGCAAACTGGCCAAGGCACCACGTTCAGGTTCCGTCGTCGAGCTTTCCGCCGAGGGCCTCGGGACCTTGACCAACACCGTCGGTCCCCGGGTCCGGCGCCGCGCCGCCAGCTAGCTCTCGGCGGAAGTCTTTGCCGGCTGGACGACCTTCGGGTCCCGGCCCCTCGATGCTCTCCTGACGACCACGATGAGCAGCGCTGTTCCCGAGACCGCGGCGACCGGGGCTGCCGGCCACATCAACAGTGCCCGATCCAACAGGATGCGTGTCGTGCGACCCCCGTGGATCGCGAACATGAGGGCGAAGAAGAATGCCAGGATGACCGAGAGGGTAATCACGAAGCTCACAACGGCAAGGACCGCCAGTCCGCCAACAAGGACGGACTGGCTCTCGACCCGACGCTCCTTACCCACGGACCGAAGCATGTGCCATCTGACCGGGATCCCGCAACAGATGCGCTCATTCACTGGCCATCTGGTCGTCCATCGCGAACAACTCGAACGCTGGCTCAGGAGCCGCTCACAACGTCCCGCTCCCGGGGCGGCGCAGGAAGTTGAGAGGACGTTCGGGCTCGGTCGTCGAAGGGTGGTCGAGGAACGGCAGGACGTCGGCCGGCAGATCAACGGCGGGTACCACCTGAAACCCGAGGCGTTCGTAGAAGCCGATCCGCTGGTCCCGGCACTCCGTCCACCACTCGGCATCCCGCGAGCCCAGCACATGGCTCATCAGCTCGGAACCGATGCCCTGGCCTCGACGGGCCTCCCCTACAACCGCCACCGCCACCACGACCCGCGCCGAGTCGAGTTCGATGAGTTCCACGGCGCCGACGACTTCATCGCCATCTCGTGCGACCCAGAGTTCGCCGCCGGAGACAGCTTCGTCCATCCAGCCGTACTCGTGGTGCAGCGCCAGGACGGCTGGGTGCGCCTCCGCACCCGCCCGCCCGTGGTCCATCGCTACTTGGCGGCCTTGCGCCCCTCGCCCTTGGCGAGCGCCTTGCGCTTCTCCCGGTCTTTCTTCGAACGGATGCGGTCCTTGGACCAGCGGACCTTGTTGCGATCTCCTCGACCCATCAGTCGGCTCCTATTCGTCCTCGGCTTCGGCGCCCTTGGCCAGCTCCTGGGAGCGGTCACGGGCGGCGGAGATTGCGTTCAGGAACGCCGCACGGATGCCGGCGTTCTCCAACTCCCGGATCGCCTCGATGGTCGTGCCGCCGGGCGACGTCACCATCTCACGCAGGATCACGGGGTGCTTGTTCGTGTCACGGAGCATCTTGGCCGACCCGAGCATCGTCTGGATGATCAACTCGGTCGCGACGTCGCGCGAGAGGCCCAGCAGGATGCACGCGTCGATCATCGCCTCAGCCAGCAGGAAGAAATACGCGGGGCCCGAGCCGCTGGTCGCCGTGATCGCGTCCAGGTGCTTCTCGGGCAGGCGCATCACCCGCCCGACGTTCGACAGCAGCTCCTCCGTCATGGTCAGGTGCTCATCATCGGCGCTCGAGCCCGTCGCGATCACCGACATCGCCTCGTCGACCAAGACGGCGACGTTCGACATGACGCGGACGACCGCCGTGCCATCCGGGCAGGCTGCCTCGACGAACGACGTCCGGATACCGGCGGCGAAGGAGATGACGAGCTGGTCGGCGCGGACCGAGCCCTTGATCTGCTCCAGCAGGGTGTCCATGTCCTGGGGCTTCACGGATAGGACCAGCACGTCGGCCCACTCGACGGCTTCCGGGTTCGACAGGGTCGCCGCGATGCCGTATCGATCGGCCAGCTCGTTCACCCGCTTGCCACGGCGGCAGGTGACCATAATCTCGTCCTCGGTCCATCCGCCGGAGCGGATGAGCCCCGAGACGAGGGCCTCGCCCATCTTGCCGCCACCCAGGAAGGCGACCTTGCGTCCGATCATCCGAGATTCCTCCGAACCCGTTGGGCCCCTAGGGTAGCGAAGTCGGACGGTGGCAGGCGCCACAGGCCTTCGGCGGGCCGCGAGCATGGCCAGCGGGGAGGGCGGTGGAAAAGAAAGAACCCGAGAGACCTTCCGGCTCGTTGGTGACCGAAGCCACCAACCACCTTCTGGCCTCTCGGGCTCTAGGTGCCCCAAGCAACCTCGGCGGCGGGTCGGGGTGCGCCCCGACCGGTAGGCCCTTTCGTTGGGCTTTGGGGCCTTCCAAGCCTCTCCACCCGCACAGCTAGTTGGCCTTCCCAACCGTACGAGCAGGTGCGCCTAGTCGGCCTTACGGCTTTCCCAGGGGCCCCCGTTCGGTTCCCTGACTCCTTGCCGCTCTCGGCTGCTTGGAGCGAGACGGAATCTACCGACCGGCCTAGGCCGGGTCAACCCTGCAAACCCGCAGGTCAGAGTACATATGCCCAGGTAGAGGGCCTAGGAAGAAGTGTGACAAGAACTCGGCTTCTTTCCGTCACCCGGATCACCATCGCCGCGACGCAGATGGTGAGTGCCGATCGTCGCGCACGATCCGCGAAAGAGATCGCGTGCGAACACGCGACACGAACGCATCACCGGTTCGTGACCCGTCACGGACAACGCGCGCCGCGTCATCGCTCGCGTCCACCGGAAGCACGGCAGCGCGCAACGACGTCGTGGTGTGGGAACACCGTCGCGAGGGACTGCGCGGCACGACAACGACAGCCACGCGTTGAGAGAGTCCGGGCGCGCCCCCGTCGCCGCGGGCGGTCGAAGTCGGCGATCCACATGCCGCCGCGCCCCGGCCGAAGCGCGGCCGATCGACATCACGGGTCCGTCAGACGCTGGGCGTGTGGAACGGACCGCTGCTACGCCTCAACCACCCATCGGGCTTGCGCTGCAAGGCACTCGGCGCGTTGCACGCTCATGAAGAACCGGTCGCCCCACCGGCCTTCCTTGAAGGAACGCTGACGCAACGTAGCCTCCATGACGAACCCACACTTCTCGTACGCGCGGATCGCGGGATCGTTGCCGACAAGTCCCCACAACTCGACCTGATGCAGGTCAAGCCGGTCGAACGCGTACGCGAGCAACGTCATGATCGCGTCGGTCCCGAACCCCCTCTCCCGATACGGCGCATCGCCGATGAAGACGTACAGCGAACAGATGCGATCGCGGCGCCGGAACTGATTCAACCCGATGCGACCGATAGCGACGCCGTCGACCTCGATGACGAACGGGTGCCCTTCGAGTCGCGCGCTCGCTTCGCTCACCTTGATGTCATCGATCGTGAACGGACGCTCGTAGTCCATCTGGAAGAACACGTCCGGTTCGTTCTGCCACTCGACGATCAGCGGATAATCGTCTTCCTCGACGGGCCGAAGGACCACGTTCCGGCCGCGGATCATGCCGCCCTTCCTCCCGCCGAGATCTCCCGATAGACCGACAAGATCTCGCTCGCGGTCGCATCCCACGAGAATCTGATCGAGTGAACGACGCCGGCTTCGCCCATCCGGCGAGCCCCAACCGGATCCGAAAAGAGTGACAAGATCCGGTCGGCGTAGTCACCGGGATCATGCCCTTGCACGAGGAACCCACTCACGCCGTCCACGACGACGTGCCTGAGACCTCCCGTCGCGGACGCGACGACCGGGATGCCCGTGGCCTGCGCTTCCAAGGCGACCAATCCGAAGGATTCGGATCGAGAGGGCACGAGAACGACCTCGGCCGCTGCGTAGAAGTCTGCCAATCGCGATTGGGGCTGCGGAGGGAACAGGACCACTCGCTCTGCGACGCCGAGTGCCGAGGCAAGATCCATGAGGTGGGCAACCTCGGCCCCGTGCTCGGTTCCGCTCGGGCCTCCAACGATGGCCAGCATCAGATCCTGCGTGCCTGCCGGATCGGTCGCGATGGCCTCGGCGATCGCGCGCACGGCGATATCCGGACCCTTGTGCGCTTGGAGTCGCCCGACGAAGAGCACCAGCCGGCCGCCGGCGAGGTGCAGCCGGGTCTTGGCATTCTCACGGTCCCGCGGGAAGAACAGCTCGTGATCCACCCCCGGGGGCACGACCCGGATCCGCTCCGGATCGGCGCCGTAGAGGCCGACGAGTTGCGCGGCCTCGGCCGGGGTCGGGGCCAGGATCCGGTCGGACCCGAGGATGATGCGCTCCTCCCCGACCAAGCGAGCTTCGGGTTCGACCGACTCGGCCCGCCCACGCAGATGGTTCTTGACCTTGCCGAGGGTGTGGAAGGACGCGACCAACGGCACCCCCCAGATCTCCTTCGTACTCCGACCGACCCATCCGGACAGCCAATAGTGGCTGTGGACGATGTCGTACCCTTCCCCTTCGCGCCGCTCATGTTCGAGCACCCCGCCGAGGAACGCCGGGAGGAACCGGGGAAGATCGGGCTTCGGTACGTGCACGCGAGGACCTGCAACGACCTTGATCATCCGGTTGCCGGGGCCGACCTCGAGAACCTCTGGGCCCGCCTGACCGCCATCCCGCGTGAAGACGTCGACCTCCATACCCTGGCCTGCCAGCCGCTCGGCGACGGCGCGGATGTAGACGTTCATCCCGCCGGAGTCACCGGTCCCGGGCTGATCCAGGGGCGACGTGTGGAAGCTGATGATCGCCGCACGCGGCCGCTCGTGCTTGCGCTGCTTGCCGTCCTGCTCCATCCCATGAACTGTACCCCTGGGTCGGAGTTAGATCCGCGTAGCACGGACCGGGGAACCCGTGCCTGAGCTGCCCTTCGCAGAACCGACCGCCGCAGCGGGGGCCGGTGAACCGTCCTTCGTCAGCCGCAGGAACGCATCAACGACCCCCGGGTCGAACTGACTACCCCTGCCCCGTGTCAGCTCCTCGAAGGCCTCTCCCTCGGCCATCGCCCGGCGGTACGGGCGATCGCTGGTCATCGCGTCGAACGCGTCGACGACGGAGAAGATCCGCGCCGGTAGGGGGATCAACTCTCCGTTCAGGCCCGACGGATAGCCCGTACCGTCGAACCGTTCGTGGTGGTACATGATCACCTGCGCAGCGTCGCCCAAGAACGTCATCGGCCGCACCAGCTCGGCTCCGAGCAACGGATGCCGGCGCATCTCGAACCATTCCTCGTCGGTCAGGGGTCCCTCCTTCGCGAGGATCTGCTCCGGGATCCCCATGACCCCGATGTCATGGAGGAGGAACCCGGCGCTCAGGTCGGCTGCATCGGCGAGCTCCGGCTCGACCTGCCGGGTGAGCTCCATCGCGAGATCGCGTAGGCGTTCGAGGTGCCCCCCTTCCTTCGACGGCTCACGTACCTCGACCAACGACGCCAGCGTCTGGATCGTGGACGCATGGGTTTCCTCGAGTTCCCTCAGGGCCCGCTTCAGCTCATCACTGTGGAGTCGCTGGGACCGATACAGATCCCCGAACTCTTTCGCGAACACGACAAGCTGTTCCTGCAGCGGTTGTTCAGGTCCGTATGCGGTGGGGTCGTCCATGGAGGCACCCTGTCTCCGGTCGCCCTGCAAGGGGATGATGCGGTTGCGCTTCAGCCTGGCCCGAACGGATGGTGCGGTCCATAGACAGTCCGGATGAGTTCTGCGTGGCGAAACGTGACCAGGAACGGGTCGGCCGGACTGCGAGCCTGCCGTGGTCAAGCGGGGGACGAAGCGTCGGCCGTTGGCCCTATCCGCGGAGCCCCTCGGCGGCCAGCCGGTCCCGGTAGCGGCGCTTGACCTCCTCCTGGAGAGCGTCGTGAAGGTCCAGCACCCTGCGACGCGTGTCCGACACGCCCCGCTCCTCGGTTTCCAGACTCTCGATGGCAGCTTCCAGGTCGTCGTCCGAGAGCGCTCCCGGGTTAGAGAAAGCGGCGGTGTTGAGGATCCGCTCGACGCGCCGCCTGGCGAGCGTCATCTCTTCCTCGGGCAACTCGACACGGAGGGCCTCGCCGCGACCCGGCCCCTGCGGGGTTTCCTGGGCGAAGAGCTCGGCAAGCTTCTCCTCGATCGGCCGCTCATCGAGGCTGCGTCCCTCCGCCCTCGCCGCATGCTGATCCTTGAGGATCTCGAGCCGCCCCTGCAGCAGCCGGCGCAAGTACGAGAGGAACTCTCGCTCGGCGAGGCAATCGTCTCGGCGTTCGCGAACCTCCTCGATGGGGAGGTCTCCAAGCCCGTCCCCGAACCCCGGTTCCAGGATCCGGTCGAGTCGGCGCCGCCTCTGGTCGTCCGTGTTCACGCCCACAGTATGTCTGGTTCGGCAGGCGACGGCGAATCCTTGAGCGACCGAGCCGGAGCCCACCGCGCCGGGAGCCGGAACCTCAGCAGACTTGGAGCAGGTATGGGTAGGGATTCACGGCGCCGCCCCCACCCGGGTAGTAGCCGAAGTGCAGGTGGTTCGTCCCAGCGGCGTTCCCGGTGTCCCCGACGTAGCCGATGATCGTGCCCGCCGAGACCGAGCCGGAAGCGTTCGAATATCCGTTCATGTGCGCGTAGTACGTGCGGTCGCCGTTGGACGCCGTAACCGTCGCGGTGATCCCTCCGAGGGGGTCGCCGCCGTGCGCGACCGAGCCCGACTGAGCGGCGGCGACGGGGGTACCCTTGGCGGCCAGCAAGTCGGTCCCCTCGTGCGTGCGGCCCCCGGAACGCGGATCGCCCCATGAGTCGGTGAAGGAGTTGCCGCCCGCCACCGGACATGCCCCGAAGGGACTCCCGCCGGATGGCGGAGGTGCCCCTCCTCCGCCTCCTCCTCCAGACGTCTCTTCCTCAGCCGCCGCCTGCGCGGCAACCTTCTCGGCTGCGCGTTCGGCGGCACGTTCGGCGGCGAGCTGCTCGCGGTACCGTTGCTCGAGATCCTCCAACTCGGCGTTCAATTGTTCGATCTTCGCGGCGACGTCCTGCTTCTGCTGTTCGAGGTCCTCGAGAGCCTGCTCCTGTTCGGCCGTCAGGGCGGCGAGGTCATCTTGGCGCCACTCGAGCTCTTGACGCGTATCTGCGGTCCGGGTGACCAACCCCTGATCCGCCTCCGCGAGACGGTCCAGGAAGAAGACCCGATCCGAGAACTCGTTGAAGTCTCCGCCTGTGAAGATCGCGGAAAGCGTCGTCCCCGGGCCGTTCACGTAGGCGACCCGGACATGGTCACCGAGCTGCTGCTCCAGCCCGTCGAGCCGTTCCCTCGTTTCATCGACGGTGGCCTTGGTCTCGCTGAGCTGGTCCTGGATCTCGGCCAGCCTCGCCTCCGCGTCCGAATAGGCCGCGGTCGCGGCGTCCAGGGCATCCTGCGCCTCCGCGATCTGGGCACGCTTGGCCTCGAGGTCGGCCTCGGTGATCGCGGCGGCGGGGGTTGCCATCATCGCCCCGGCGACCAGGGCCAGCACGAGCGGAACTATGGGGAGTTTTCGGGGGCTTACCTTCACGACATCCCTCTCATGGGGGAGCGTTCACGGTCCCTCAAGGCTACTAGCGGACCTGGGAAGGGGCAAAGACCCCGGTCAGCGTGCGGGGAACCCCGGATAGGATGCGCGCATGCCTGCCGAGGGACCGTCCGCCCGCCGCTCGCCGCTGGACGGCGAACTGATCCGGTTGCGCGCGCTGACGGAGGCGGACGCCGAACCCCTGAACCCGAAGTTCAGTGACCTGGACGTGCTCCTCGGCCTCGGGAAGATCCCGTTCCCCCAATCGCTCGACGGGTTCCGCGAGTTCGTCCGGCGCCAAAGCGAGGACGACACCCAGATCCATCTCGTCATCGAGACCCTCGACGGCTGCCCGATCGGCATCTGCGGCCTGATGGATCTGGACCGGCACTCCCGCCAAGGGAAGGCGGGGATCTGGATCGCCCGGGATCACTGGAACGCAGGTGCCGGGACCGACGCGATGCGCACGCTCTGCCGTTGGGGGTTCGGCGAACTGAACCTGCATCGGATCTGGCTCCTCGTTCACTCAACGAACCCTAGGGCGATACGCGCCTACGAGAAGGTCGGTTTCGTGAAGGAAGGAACCCAGCGTGACGACCACTTCATCGACGGACGGTTCATCGACACGCATGTCATGGGCTTGCTCGAGCACGAATCCGA
The DNA here is from genome assembly GCA_040880465.1 of Actinomycetota bacterium. Classification (GTDB taxonomy): domain Bacteria; phylum Actinomycetota; class UBA4738; order UBA4738; family JBBDHU01; genus JBBDIK01. The sequence continues at coordinate 80,841 of JBBDIK010000007.1, forward strand.
TGGATAGGCAACCGATGGAGCCGAGGCGCGTCGACAAGCCGTGGGGCCATGAGGTCATCTGGGCCGATACGCCCGCCTATGTCGGGAAGATCTTGGTCATCGAAGCGGGCAAGCGACTCTCGCTGCAGTACCACGAGGTCAAGGACGAAACGATCCTGGTGATCTCCGGACGCCTCCGGCTGCACCTGGCCGACGAGGGCGGCGAGGCCGGCGAGGTTGCCGTGACCGTGCTCGGACCGGGCGAGTCACGCCACGTTCCGCCCCGAGCCGTTCACCGATACGAGGCCATCGAGCGCACGGAACTCGCGGAGGTTTCGACGCCGGAACTCGACGACGTCGTCAGGGTCGAGGACGACTTCGGTCGCGAGGGGACCAGCGAAGCCTAAGCCTCCCTCGTCCCCTCGGTTTCGCCCTGCAATCCCCGTATCCACTCGAGCGCCACCATGTCCTTGGGCCGGCGTGACGCGCGCTTCATCCGCGCGAGGTCATCGAGAGAGGCCACCCTGACGGTCGCCACCCCGATCCCTTCGTCGCTCGCCCCGGCGTTCAGGTCATCGAAGCCGAACGTGCCGCTGGGGGTCGCGAGACAGTCGAGGGAACCCTTGTCAGTAACGAACGTGAACGAGTCCCCGGCGAGAAGCGTCTTCCGGTCGAGTTGGAACGGCACCTCCTCGTCGACGCCTCGAAGTCTCGCGCGCAGTTCGATCAAGGCGTCGCACAAGCGACTGAGGTTCTCCGTCTCCCGGGAGTAGCAGATATCTAGATCACCGGTGAGCATCGGCGAGCCACGGAGGGCGGCTGCATATCCGCCGATCAAGACGAACCGGACCTTGTGATCCAGCAGCGTCAGGAGCATGCCGATCGGATCGAAACTCGAGGTCATCCGGCCCTCCTGAACGGAGCCGTCCGCTCCCATTCCTCAGCCGCCCGAACCGCGCGCTGCTCGGGCGTCCACGAAAGCCACTCCCGGATCAGGGACCGGTCAACGTCGTCCTCTCGGGCCTGGTCCTCGACCACCAGTTCCATCCCGCATGCCTCCAGCAACCGGTCAAGTGTGTCGAACGTAGGGACCGTCTTGCCGCGCTCGATCCGGGACACCGTGGGCTGCGGCACGCCGGCCAGTTCCGCGAGCTCACGCTGGGTGAGCCCGGCCCTACGCCGGGCCATGTTCAGGATCCGGTCGACCTTCATGCCCATCGTGCAGGAAGTATATCACTTACGCTATACCCGATGATAGCTATTCGCCTATCGACGCGGACAGTCCGCAGCCTCCAGAAGGTCCTGCCGGCTACTTCCTCTGCATCGCCTCGATGAGGATGTCGGCCACTTCGGGACGGCTGAACTCCTGCGGAGGACGCTCCCCGTTGCCCAGCATCTCGCGCACCTTGGTGCCCGACAGGAACACGCGGTCCTCGGCGCCGTGCGGACAGGTCTTCGCCGAGCCCATGCCCTCGCACTTGTTGCACCAGAAGGAGTGCTCGAAGTTCAGGGTCTGGATGCCGAGTTCACCGGGCTCGAACTCCTCGAAGATCTGCTGTGCGTCGTAGGTACCGTAGTAATCGCCGACGCCCGCGTGGTCACGACCCACGATGAAGTGCGTGCAGCCGTAGTTCTTGCGGGCGATCGCGTGCCAGATAGCCTCACGTGGCCCTGCGTAACGCATCGCGGCTGGGAACACGCTGACCATGGCACGGTCCTTCGGGTAGTAGCCCTCGAAGAGCGCCTCGTAACAGCGCATCCGCACGTCGGGTGGCACGTCATCCGACTTGGTCGCACCCATCAGCGGATGAACCAGGAGCCCATCCACGATCTCGAGCGCGCATTTCTGCAGGTACTCGTGCGCGCGGTGGATCGGGTTGCGCGTCTGGAACCCGACCACGGTCCTCCAGCCTCGCTCCTGGAACGCCGCCCGCGTCTGAGCTGGCGTCATCCGGTACTCCAGGAAGTCCTCGTATACCGGGAGGGACAGAACCTGAAGCGGCCCGGCGATGCAGTAGTCGCCCGCGGCGTAGACGGCCGCGACCCCGGGGTGTTCCTGGTCCTCGGTCCGATAGACGTTGATCGACTCGGAGGAACGGTCGCGCTTGTAGATCTCTTCGACCGTGATGATGGCGAGCGGCTCGTCGGACCCTTCACGGACCAGCACGACCCGCTCGGAGCCTCCGATGCGCTTCACGTCTTCGTCGGTGGCACTCAGGGTCACGGGGATCGCCCAGGCGAGACCGCTCGTCAGGTGCATGGTTTCGAGCACGCTGCGGTAGTCGGCTTCGTTCTGGAAGCCGGTCAGGGGTGAGAGGGCGCCGGTCGCGAGCATCTCCAGGTCGGAGGTCTCCCTCTCGTTCACCGTGAGCTTCGGCAGGTTGCCGGCCTCGGCCCTGAGTGCGTCTGCGTCGGAGGCGGAAACGAGCAGGTCAACGAGGGTGCCGCCGTGCGGCTCGATGGGGAGGTTCGGGTTGAACGCGGACATGCCTGAACGCCTTTCGGGTCGGGTTTCGACCGTCAGCATACCGGGCGAACGACACTCCCGGTTAGGCGACGACCCAAAGAGCGTCGCGGACGAGCTGGACATCGAGGGCTTCGAACTCGCCCACGTATTCTCCGTCGAGCTGGACCGGGAACGCGCGTGGCGAGGCGATCTCGATGCGCTCGACGTCGTGCTCGTACTGGACGTACCGGCTCCGCTCGAGGTTGCCGCCGACGAACAGCTCGTAGGTGATCTTCGGGCCCGCGATCCGCGGCAACTCCTGGATGGCGAGGACATCGAGTCCCTTCATGAGCTCCGCGCGCGGGTGCACCTTGAGGCCCCAACTCTTGAAGAACGCGTAGGGATGCGCCTTGGCGATCATGACCGAGACGGCCGTGAGCTGGAGATGTTCGTCGATCCGCAACGTCAGGTCCCGCGACTGCCGCCCGATGTAGCGGTTGGCCTCGGTCATCGCAGCGAAGAACGCCTCACGCTCATGCCCGACCTTCGACCGCGGCGCGCGGCGCTCGACCTTGCGCATGACCGCCGCGTCCAGCCCGATCCCGCAGTTCATCACGAAGATGCGGTCGTTGGCGCTTCCGACCGGGATGCGCCGCGCCCGGCCGGCTATCGCCAGCTCGATCAGCTGCCCGGTGGCCTCGATCGGGTCGTTCGGGATCCCCAGGATGCGGGCGTAGACGTTCGTGGCGCCGCCCGGGATAATCCCCAGCGCCACCTCGGAACCGGACAGGCCGTTGACCACTTCATTGATGGTGCCGTCGCCGCTGAAGACGACGACGATCTCGAACCCGGCGTCGATGGCCTCGTGGCCGACTTCAGCGCCGTGCCCCCGGCCCGCGGTGTGACGCAGCTCCACTTCGAAATCGGTGGCGAGCGCTCGCCGGATCACCTCGACCGTCGAACGCGAGTAGCTCCGCGCGCGAGGATTAACCAGGAAGAGGAGGCGACGAGCGGCACTCGAGCCCCGGCGAGGGCTCATCCGCCGGACACCGGAGGAAGGATGGCGACCTCCTCGCCGCCAGCGAGCTCCACATCCAGCGATGCCCGCTCGCCATCGACCACCACCGAGCTTCGCTCCGCGATCGCCGTGAATCGCTCCCCGAACCGATCGCAGAGTTGCTGAACGACCTGCTCGACGGTGTCGCCGTCGGCCTGGACCTCGGAGGAACCGGCGAGTTCCCGGAGCACCGCGAAGAGACGAACCTGAGTCATCACGGGTCAGCCTACCCGGGCTGCTAGGCTCGGCCGAGAGGGAGGAGCGTGGCCGCGTACCTGTTGCTGACCGATGGATCGGCGGAGACGGCACTCCCCGCGAGCCGAACGGCAGGCGCCGACATCAAGGTGGAGCCGCTCTCGCTGCCCCCGTCGCGGATCGTCGAGGTGGCCCCGCTCGCGGTGCTCGTGGACGCGACCGCCGACCCCGGCGCTGCGTTCTCCCTGCTCAGCGACCTGCGAACCCGAGACCCCGGGCTACAGTCCGCGGTGATCGCGGCCGACCCAGAGATACAACGGTACCCATGGCACGAAGTCACGGACGAACTCATCCGGCCCGAGGCCACGGAGTCGGAACTGCGCCTCCGGCTCTCCTTGCTGCGCCGGCGCGGCGGCGGCGGAGACGAGGGCGACGTCCGCCTGGGATCGCTGACGCTGAACACACAAACCTACCGGGTGGCGGTCGACGGACGCCCGATGGATCTGACGTACAAGGAATTCGAACTCCTGAGGTTCCTCGCCTCACGCCCGGGGCGGGTGTTCACGCGCGAATCGCTGCTGCGCGAGGTCTGGGGCTACGACTTCTACGGCGGGGCCCGGACGGTCGACGTCCACGTTCGGCGGCTCCGCGCCAAGCTCGGACCGGAGCACGAGCACCTGATCGAGACGGTGCGCGGCGTCGGCTACCGGGCGTCCGACCTCCTCGTCTGAAGCGGATGGGGGCCGCGGCCGCAGGACTCGCCCTCATCGTGACGCTGGCCGCGGCCCCCATGCCCGGTGCTTCCGCTGCGGAGCCTGTGGCTGGAGAGGCCCTGGACCCCGCGCCCGAGCCGGCGGCCCCGAGTCTGCTCCCCTACCGGGGCCTCGGCGCGTGGATCGACATCTACGACGGCTGGGCGTTCAACAGCCCGGCCGCCACCATGAAGCGGCTGAAGCAACACGGCGTCGACACGGTCTTCATCGAGACGGGCAACTACGCGAGCAGCAGCGGTGTGTACCGGGCAGACGACATGGCCGACCTGATCAAGGGCGCGCACACCCGCGGGATGAAGGTCGTCGCGTGGTACCTCCCCGGCTTCCAGAACGTGGCGTTCGACTTCCGGCGGAGCATGGCCGCGATCCGGTTCCACCGGAACGGCCAGCGGTTCGACTCCTTCGGTCTCGACATCGAGTCACCCCTGGTCAAGTCCCAGGATGTCCGTTCCCGCCGCCTGATCGCTCTCTCCCGGCGGATCGATGCGCACACACCCGCCTCCTACGCGCTGGGCGCCATCATCCCGTCGCCGCGAGGCATGCAGCTCGTCGAGCACTACTGGGAGCGCTTCCCCTATCAGCAGATCGAGCCGTTCTACGACGTCTGGCTACCGATGGGCTACTACACGTACCGCTACAGCGGGAAGCAGGCCGCCTACGACTACACCCGTCTGAACACCCAGATCCTCCGCGCCGAGGTCGATCCGGCGGTCGAGATCCACCCACTCGGCGGCATCGCCCACAAGTCCTCCGATGGGGAGACCGAGGGATTCGTTGATGCCGTCCTGGACGACGCCCTCATCGGCGGCGGACTGTACGACGTGGGGACATCGGGACCGGAGGACTGGCGGGAGCTACAACGCCTCTCCGTCTGACCCCGATCGATCTGATCCCCGTCCGATCGGACGCGCAGATTTAACGCGAGCGAAACCAAGCACGACCGAGCCCCGTCTACGCTGACGGACATCCACGCGCGAGAGGAAAGGGGAAACCTCGATGACCACGTCCAGTGAGGTCCTGGCGATGGCGGCCGATGCCGACGCCCAGATCGTCGACCTGCGGTTCTGCGACCTGCCCGGCCTGATGCAGCACTTCTCGATCCCGATCGGCCAGTTCAACGAAGACCTGTTCGCCGAAGGGATCGGATTCGACGGTTCCTCGATCCGTGGCTTCCAGGAGATCCAGGAATCGGACATGCTCCTCACGCTCGACCCGGACACGGCCTTCATCGACCCGTTCACCCAGCACCCGACCCTCGTGATCAACTGCTTCGTCAAGGACCCGGTCACGGGCGAGAGGTATAGCCGCGACCCGCGCCACATCGCCCAGAAGGCCGAGCTGTACCTGCAGCAGACCGGCATCGCCGACACCTCGTTCTGGGGCCCCGAGGTCGAGTTCTTCATCTTCGACTCCGTCCGCTTCGACCAGAACCAGCACGAGGGGTACTACTTCATCGACGCCGTGGAGGGCGTGTGGAACTCCGGTTCCGAGGACGGCGGTGACGGGACCCCGAACCGTGGCTACAAGCCCCGGTACAAGGAGGGATACTTCCCGCTCCCGCCCATGGACCACTACCAGGACCTGCGCAGTGAGATGATCCTGAACCTGGACAAGGTCGGCATCGAGATCGAGGTCCACCACCACGAGGTCGGCACCGCCGGCCAGGCCGAGATCGACATGCGCTACGACACGCTCCTGTCCGCCGCCGACAAGGTGATGAAGTACAAGTACGTGGTCAAGCAGACGGCGTGGCAGGCCGGAAAGACCGTCACCTTCATGCCGAAGCCGATCTTCCAGGACAACGGGTCGGGCATGCACACGCACCAGTCGCTATGGGCCGATGGCACCAACCTGTTCTTCGACGAGAACGGGTACGCCGGGCTCTCGGACACGGCCCGTTGGTACATAGGTGGCCTCTTGCAGCACGCACCGGCGATCCTGGCGTTCTCGAACCCGACGACGAACTCGTACCGCCGGCTCGTGCCGGGCTACGAGGCGCCGATCAACCTGGTCTACTCGCAGCGGAACCGCAGCGCGTGCATCCGCATCCCGCTGTTCTTCACGTCGCCGGCTGCGAAGCGGCTGGAGTTCCGGACGCCCGATCCGTCGTGCAACCCGTACCTTTCGTTCTCGGCGCAGCTCCTGGCGGGGCTCGACGGGGTCAAGAACAAGATCGAGCCGCCGGATCCGATGGACAAGGACCTGTACGACCTGCCGCCCGAGGAGAAGGCCGGCATCAAGCAAGTCCCCGGTTCTCTGGAGGAGGTCCTTGACGCGCTCGAGGCCGACCACCAGTTCCTGTTGGAGGGCGGCGTGTTCACGCAGGACGTGATCGACACGTGGATCGAGTACAAGCGGGTGCATGAACTCGATGCGGTCCGGTTGCGGCCGCACCCGTACGAGTTCTACCTGTACTACGACCTCTAGACCGAGGAACGGTCCGCGCGCATCTCCCGGTGTGCCGGTAGCATCGTCCCATGACCAGACGGGCTCGCCTCACCGCCACCCTCTTGGTGGCCACGGTCACCGCATCGTCGATGGGCGCCACGCAGGCGGCCCCTCCGACGCCGAGTGCGCGCGTCTCCGGCCAACCCAGCATCGTCCTGATCGTCACCGACGACCAGCGCTGGGACACCCTGTGGGCGATGCCGCGCGTTCAGGAACTGCTGGTCGACCAGGGACTGACCTTCCAGAACTCGTTCGTCGTCAATCCCGTGTGCTGCCCCAGCCGCACGAGCATGCTGACCGGCCAGTACTCACATTCGAGCGGTGTCTACAGCAACGAGTTCCCGTACGGGATCGAGGCGTTCGATCCTGACGAAACCATCGCCACATGGCTACGTGCGGACGGCTACGACACCGCCCTGATCGGCAAGTACCTCAACCGCTATGCGGGGAGGCGGATCCCCCCCGGCTGGTCCCACTGGGCCGTGCAATGGGATGGGAAGGACGTCGAGTACTACGACTACACCATGAACATCGACGGGAAGATCGTCCGTTACGGCTCCGATCCCGCCGACTATTCGACCCGCGCGTGGAGCCGGCTGTCGACCGACTTCATACGCGATACCGCAGGCCCCCTGTTCCTGATGTTCGCGCCGAAAGCGCCGCACGACCCGGGGACCCCTGCGCCTACGGACAAGCGGGCCTTCAAAGGGCTCGGGACATGGCGTCCGGCGAGCTACAACGAGCTCGATGTGTCGGACAAGCCGGCGTGGGTTCAGCAGCTCCCGGTCCTGGATGCCGAGGCGAGCCGGGTGATCGACCGATTCCGCAAGTCCCAATATCGCTCGCTCCTGGCTGTCGATCGGGCCGTCGCGGACATCGTGGACGCACTTCAGGACACCGGACGTCTCGGCAACACCATGATCGTGTTCACGTCGGACAACGGCATGCTCTGGGGCGAGCATCGGTGGCGGGGCAAGCTCGCTCCGTACGAGGAAAGTATCCGCGTACCGCTGGTGGTGCGCTATGACCCCCTGACGTCCGTGCCGGGAACCGACACCCACCTCGTCGCCAACATCGATCTGACACCGACCTTCGCCGAACTGGCGGGAGTGCCCACGATGGGGGTCGACGGCGCAAGCCTGGTGCCGCTCCTTTCGCCACCGGCAGGAGGGTGGCGTACCGACTTCCTCATCGAGCACATCAACCACGTGGTCCCGACCTACTGCGCCGTCCGCAACGAAGGGTTCCTCTACGTCGACTACGACAACGGTGACGAGGAGTTCTACGACCTCGCCGCCGATCCGCTGCAGATGGACAACATCGTGACGGACCCTGGGTACGCGGCGACGCTCTCCGCGATGCAGGCCCGACTGGCACAGCTGTGCGTCCCACCGCCACCCGGTTCTAGCCTGCCCTAGTCGGTCAGGCCTTCCAGCTCGCTTCGCCGCCTTGGTGTTCGTCTAGGTACTCGATGTAGATGGGGCGCAAGGCGTCCGCTAGGTCACCCTCGTCGGCATGCAGGAGGTCGCGGACCCGCTCCATCAGGCTGTGCACGTCCATCGTCGCCTCGTCGACGTTGCCGGCGGCGGCCTCCGCTGCGGGGATCGCCTTCAACAGGCTCCAGAAGAACCCGACGTCGACGCGATGCTTGGCCAAGGACATGGCGCGCTCGGCGAGTTCCTCGGAGGAGAGTTCGTCGAATTCTTCACGGGTCGGCATGCGCCAAACCTAGCACGGACTCACACCGTAGGACCCTCATCGAACTCTTCGACCTCTGCGAAGACCCGCTCCATCGCGCGCCGCGAACGCTGCGTGATCCGGAGGTAGTCCTCGAGGAAGCTCTGACGCGGGTACTCCTCGTACCCGAGCCTCCGGGCGAGGGCCGTCTGTTCCTCCGGCGACGCGGGGAGGGCCTCGGCGGGGATCCGCCGGTCCATCTCGGAAGCGTTCTTGACCTCGGTCAGGAACACGAACGCCCGCGCCAGGGCGTGGGCCGCCCCGTCTTCCAGGACATGCGCAGCCGCCAGTGCCTCGATGGCCTCCAGCGTTCCGCGCGCCCGGACCTCCGGGAGCCGACCCCCGTGGCGCATCAGCGAGACCTCGACCGCGAACTGCACATCTGCGAGCCCACCGTGGCCCAGTTTGAAGTGGAACCGGCGCGCATCGGCCGGCTTCACCCGCTCGCTCTCGATACGGCCGCGCATCCGCAGGATCTCAGCCGCGCGCTCGACCGGAAGCACCTCCGGGTACGCGAGGTCGGCCGCGTTGGACTCGAAGCGCCGGCCGAGGCCCTCGTCACCCGCGATCGCTCGCGTCCGCAGGAGCGCCTGGAACTCCCAGGTCTCGGCCCATCGCTGCCAGTACTCGAGATAGCTGGTGAGGCTGCGCGCGAGCGGACCATTGCGCCCCTCGGGCCGCAGGTCGGCGTCCGGCTCCCACCCGGCCGCCCGGATGCCGACGAGCACCGCCTCCGCGATCTCCCGCGCCCGGCGCAGATCCTCGCCTCCCTCGCCCTCGTACACGAACATCACGTCTAGATCCGACGCGAAGTTGAGTTCGTGCGCACCGAGCTTCCCGAATCCCATGACCGCGAAGGGGATAGCGGGAGACGCCGCCTCCAGGGCCCCAGCGATCACGTCGTCGGCGATATCGGCCAGCGACCGTCCCACACCGGGGGCGTCGAGTTCCCGGGCCGAATAGGCCGCTACGACGGAGACGAGCCGGGTTGCCGAACCCTCGGGCTCCTCCATGGCGACGGCCCGGACCCGGTCGGGTTCGGCAACGAGCAGGTCGGTCGCGAACGAGGAGGCACCCGCGACGTGCGCGAGCCGTCGGACCGACGACGGATCGCGGGCCATGTCGTCGGCGAGCCGACTATCGGCCGCGACGGACCCGATGATGCGCTGGAACCTGCGGAGCGCCGCGTCGGGGTCGGCGGACAGGGCGAGGACCGGAGCGATCACGGGGAAGACATGGGCAAGCACCTTGCCCATCCGCAGGGAGGGATCGACAAGTTCCTCGAGCGAGCCGTACGCGGCGTCCGGCTGCCGGAACCCGAGACTGCCGAGCAATTCCTCGGTCGGCACCCGATCCAGTCCGGACCGCGACGCGGCGGCGCCGGCGAAGGCTTCGAGCAGTGGGCGATAGAAGAGCTGCTCGTGGAGCCCCCGCACGAGCGACGTCTGCCGTTCGAACTCGGCGGTCAGCGACTCCGGACCATCCATCCCCAGGGAACGCGCGAGCACCCTCAACGTGGCGGGGTCCGTCGGCAGATCGTGGGTCTGGAGGTCGCGCACGATCTGCAATCGATGCTCCAGGGTCCGTAGGAAGCGATACGCCTCCGCGAGCTGCTCCGCGTCGTCCTCCGCGACGTAGCCCTCGGCGGCCAGCACGGTCAGCGCCGCCAGGGTGTTCGGCTCCCGCAGGCGTTCGTCGCGACGCCCGTGGACCAACTGCAGGAGTTGCACCGCGAACTCGACATCGCGGATCCCGCCGCGACCGCGCTTCACCTCGATGGAGGCCTTGCCGCGTGCGCGGATGTACTCCTCCAGACGCACCTTGGTCTGTCGGACCTCTTCGATGGCCGCCGGGGCCAACTCATCCGGATACACGGACGGGGCCACGCCCGCCATGAATGCATCGCCCAGCGCACGATCGCCCGCGACCGGCCGGGCCTTGATCATGGCCTGGCGCTCCCAGGTCGCCGCTTCCTCCTCGTAGTAGGCGAGGGTTCCCTCGAGCGAACGCGAGAGCGCACCGCCGCGTCCGCCGGGGCGCAGCGCAGGATCGACCCGAAGCGCGATGCCTTCCGAGGTCGGCTCGGACAGCGATCGGATCAGGCGAGCCGCTCCGGACTCCATCTGTTGCTGACGTTCGGGGCCCGAGCCGTCGTGCACGAACAGCAGGTCGACGTCCGACGAGTAGTTCAGCTCCGCACCGCCCAGCTTGCCGAGACCGATGACGGCGAACCCCCCATCCGGAGCCGTCTCGGCGGCCGCTCGAGCCAAGCAGACAGAGGCGACATCGCTGATCTCACCGACGATGCTCTCCAAGCTGTCGGCGCCGAGGAGATCCCGCGCCGCGATCCGCATCATCGCTCGGCGGCGGAATCGGCGGAGCGCGTCTTCGAGGGCATACGACTCTGCGTCGCGCCGCGATTCCTCCTCGAGAGCGGCGCGAGAACGCGGCGCGAGATCCGCCAGCGCGTGCACCTCATCGGGATGGGCGACCAAGAAGTCAGCGGCGGCGCTCGAGTAGCCGAGGAGCCGGGTAGCGGCCGGCAGGACTTCCGGCGACATCAGGAGAGCCCGAGCCTCTGGATCCTCGCCAACGCGCGAGAGCGCGACTCGGGCACGTTCCGGATCGGGCGCGACGACGAGGGCGCCGTCCAACTCCTCAGACCCCGGGCCTCCGCTCACCGTGCGAATCGTACCCAGGAGGCGGCGCCCGAAGCGTCAGTCCGACTGATCCGCCTCCGGAGAGGGGTATCCGCTCTTCGGTGCTTCCGTCGCACTGTCGGTGTTGGCTTCGCCGCCGGTCGCCTCGTCGGGGGGAGCGACGGGCGCCGTGTAGCGAACCTGCTCCCACGCCTTCTCGATGTCGGCTTGAGTAGGAGGCTCCCAGAAGCCCGACACCGACATCCGATACACGACCTCGTCGTATGTCCAGTACAGCGTGTACCACGACAGCCGCCCGGCGACCCCTTCCTTCCACAGCTCGGCCTTGTCCGTCGTCGGGAAGCCGGACACCTTGGTTCCTCGCGGGATCTCGGTCGGCCGGGTGCTGACCTCGATCAAGCCGTAAGGATCGCCATCGACCGACGACCCCTGGAACGCACGGCCGGGGATCACGATCATCGAATCGAGGTGATACGCGTCGGTATCGGGGATCCACGCGGTCACGATCTGCGCCTGGTCGGCCGCCTTCTGCGCGCACTCCTCGGTCATCGAGTCTCGGCAGATGACCGCCGACTGGGCAACCTGCTTCCCGGAATAGAAGTCCTTCAGCTTGGCCGCCAAGGTAGTCGCCTGCGAGAAGAAGAGGAGGAGCGCCGCCGTCATGGCCACGCTGATCAGAACGACCACGACGATGCTCGTCGCGGCGTCACCCTTCTTCTTGCGCTTCGCGTGTTTCGTACGACGCTCGATCGCATGTCCGGCCAGGCCCGCGATCGCGCCACCGACGGCCGCTGCGGGAACCGCGAGCAGGCCCGCGGAGAGCGTCGGCAGGAAGAATGCCGGCCCGAAGACGAGCACGATGGCGAAGACGAAGGTCCACGATCCACCGGTGACGGCGCCGCGGTCGCCCGCGCGCCGAAGGGCGATCCAGGCTCCCGCAGCCGTCCACGCCGGCAAGGTGCCGAAGAGCACGGCGTAGGGGATCAACAACTTGAGGGACGCACATCCGAGGAGGGCGATCGCACCGAGTGCCGCCCCGATCGCGCCACCGATCGCCGCGGGTACGAAGGCCGCGAGACGCGAGGTCGGCGTGTCCTGGTCTGCCGCAGCCTCGGGAGGAGTGTCGTCTCCGGATGCCTCGGACTCTTGAGCCGAGGGCTCGGAGGTCGCCTCGGGCTCGTCCCCGCGCTCATCGGATGGCATGAGGAGAATCCTCTCACACCGTCCCGCGGCGGAATTAACCCGGGCGTAACCGAAGGCGGGTCAGGCGCGGCTAGCCTGGCTCGCATGGCCCTGACCGAAGAAGCGCAGTACGTCCTGCGCGCCGTCGAGGAACGAGGGATCCGGTTCATCCGTCTCTGGTTCACCGACGTGCTCGGGTTCTTGAAGGCGTTCACGATCCCGTCCCAAGAACTCGAGGCGGCGTTCGCCGACGGCATGGGGTTCGACGGCTCGTCGATCGAAGGATTCAGCCGTATCCAGGAGTCCGACATGATCGCCGTCCCCGACCCATCGACGTTCCAGGTAGTCCCGTGGCGAGGTGAAGACACCGTCGCCCGGATGTTCTGCGACGTGATCGATCCCGACGGCGACCCGTTCGACGGCGACCCGCGCCACGTCCTGAAACGCCAGCTCAAGCGCGCCGCCGACCTGGGATACACCTTCTACGTCGGCCCTGAACTCGAGTACTTCTATTTCCGCAGCGCCGAGAAGCCCGAGTTCCTGGATCGGGGCGGCTACTTCGACGAGACGCTCGACGTCGCCCCCGATTTCCGGCGCCGGACGGTCGAGTACCTGGAGGCGATGGGCATCCCCGTGGAGTACGTGCACCACGAGGTCGCGCCCTCGCAGCACGAGATCGATCTCCGGTATACCGATGCCCTGACGATGGCCGACAACGTGATGACCTACCGGCTCACGGTCAAGGAGGTCGCGGCCGAGTTCGATGTGTACGCCACTTTCATGCCGAAGCCCGTCGCGGGAGTGAACGGCAGTGGGATGCATACGCACCAATCGCTGTTCACCGGCGACCGGAACGCGTTCTTCGACTCCGACGACGAGTGCCACCTCTCGGAGACCGGGAAGGCTTACATCGCCGGCATCCTTCGGCACGCGCCCGAGATCACGCTCGTCACCAACCAGTGGGTGAACTCGTACAAGCGTCTGGTCCCTGGATACGAAGCGCCGGTGTACGTCTGCTGGGCGCGCCGGAACCGAAGCGCCTTGGTCCGCGTGCCGATGTACAAGCCGGGCAAGGAACAGGCGACCCGAATCGAGTACCGCTCCCCCGACCCGGCCTGCAACCCCTACCTGGCGTTCGCGGCGATGCTGGCCGCCGGCCTCGAGGGCGTCGAGAACAGCTACGAACTCCCGCCGGAGGCGTCGAACAACATCTTCGAGATGAGCGAAGAGGAGCGGCGGCTCGCCGGGATCGCATCGCTGCCCGAGGACCTGCACGAGGCGATCGGGCTCGCGGACGGATCCAAGGTCCTGCGCGACGCCCTCGGGGACCACGTCCACGAGTACTTGATCAGGAACAAGCGCGAGGAGTGGGACGGGTACAAGACCTACGTCACCCCGTACGAACTGGAACGCTACCTCCCCATCCTGTAGCCTCGCCCGCACCCGGATCGGGGAGGGATCATGGAGGCGTACAACGGCTGGGTCTTGCTGCACATCATCGGGGTTGCGGGGTTCCTGACGGCGCACGGCGCCTCGACGATGCTCACGTTCCGTGTCCGGAAGGGATCCGACCCCGCCAAGCTCGGCGCGCTGCTCGAGTTCTCCGGGTCGACCACGGCCGTCATGGGCGTATCGCTCCTGCTCTTACTGGTGGGTGGCGTCGTAGCGGCGTTCCTGCATCAACTCTGGGGCCAGTGGTGGCTGTGGAGCTCGCTCGTGCTCCTGATCCTCATGTCGGCAGTGATGACGCCGCTGGCTGCGGGCTACTTCAACCAGGTTCGAGAGGCGGTCGGCGTCCAGACCTACCAGCAGAAGAAGAAGGGTATCGAGCCCTCCGCGCCGGATCCGGAGCGGCTGGCGACGCTCCAGGCGTCGAACCGCCCGATGCTGATCGCCGCCGTCGGTCTCGGCGGCCTGCTGCTCATCCTGTTCCTGATGGTGTACAAGCCGGGCTCCTGACGAACCGGGAGCGCTAGGCTGGCTCCATGGTTCGGGTCGCGCTGGCGCAGATCAACCCGACGGTCGGAGACCTCGACGGCAACGTCGGCCTGATCATCGAATGGGCTGCGAAGGCGACGGCCGAGGGTGCCGACGTCATCTGCTTCCCGGAACTCGCCGTCACCGGCTATCCACCCGAGGACTTGGTCCTTCGACCCGAGTTCGTCCAGGACAACCTCGACGCGCTGGACCGGCTCGCGTTCGAGACCCGATACGGCAGTCCGATCCTCGTCGGCTTCGTCGATCGGAGTTTCGCGGGTGTCCACAACGCGGCCGCCCTGCTGCACGGAGGGGGCACCGTCAAGCGCTATCACAAGATGCGACTCCCGAACTACGGCGTATTCGACGAACGCCGTACCTTCGCCGCGGGCGAAGCGCCGTGTCCGGTCAGGATCGCGTCGGCCGCGTTCGGCGTGTCGATCTGCGAGGACGCGTGGCAGGGCGGACCGCCGTTCGATGAGTACGCCCGCCTGGGCGCGCGCGTGATCGTGAACATCAACGGCTCGCCCTACCACCGCGGAAAGATCTCCGAACGGATCGAGATCTGCCGAGCCCGCGCCGCCGAAACGGGGGCATGGATCGTGTACGTGAACATGGTCGGCGGCCAAGACGAGCTGGTGTTCGACGGCGGCAGCATGGTCGTCGCGCCGGACAGCGAGGTCACGTGGCGCTCTCCGATGTTCGAGGAGGACCTCCTCATCGTGGATCTGGATGTTCCGGCCGCATCGGATCACTTCCCCGGATCGGGGACCCCGGCGATGGACAAGCGCGGACTCGCGGATCCGGGCTTCCTCGCCTGGCCAGACGAGCCCGCAGACGTCTACGACGCGCTGGTGCTCGGGCTCCGCGACTACGTCCGAAAGAATGGGTTCGCGGAGGTCGTCCTCGGGCTGTCGGGAGGTATCGATTCGGCGCTGGTCGCGACCCTCGCGGTCGATGCACTCGGTGCCGAGTCGGTCCACGCGCTCGCGATGCCGTCGCGCTACTCGTCACCCGAGAGCCTCGAGGACGCGACGGAGGTCGCAGCTCGCCTCGGGATCAAGCTCGACACGGTATCGATCGACGACGTGTTCACGTCGTACCTCCAGACGCTCGAGCCGATGTTCGGCGGAACGCCTGAAGGACTGGCCGAGGAGAACGTCCAGGCGCGCATCCGCGGCAACCTGCTGATGGCCCTTTCGAACAAGTTCGGATCCCTGGTGCTGGCGACGGGGAACAAGAGTGAATACGCGGTCGGCTTCAGCACGCTCTACGGCGATATGGCCGGCGGATTCGCACCCATCAAGGATGTGCCGAAGGCGCTCGTGTACGAGCTGTGCGCGTGGCGCAACGAGAACGGCGTCGGTGGGTCGGCGATCCCCGAACGCGTCATGACCAAGGCCCCGTCGGCGGAGCTGCGCCCGGACCAGAAGGACACGGATTCGCTGCCGCCCTACTCGGAGCTCGACCCGGTCATCGAAGCGTATGTGGAGCACGACCGGTCGCCCGACGAGATCATCATGGACGGGTTCGACCCGGCGCTGGTCGCGTACGTCGTGCAGATGATCGATCGCGCCGAGTACAAGCGGCGGCAGGCGCCTCCCGGCGTGAAGATCACGCCGAAGGCGTTCGGCCGTGACCGGCGCCTGCCGATCACCAACCGCTACGGGCAGAACCGCTGATCAGTCATCGAGTTCGTAGACCACGGTCACGGTGACGCGGGTTTCGACGTCCCCGGGTGAGATCTTGAATTCCTCATAGGAATCCGAGCTGGCCCCGGCGAGCAGCATGCCCTGGTTCGCCAGCTGCTGGCGATACGGCTGGAACTCGGCGTTGGTCTCGTCGATCAGTATGACCTCACCCACCTCGGCGTCGGCGGCGGTCGCCATGGCCTCCGCCTTCCCGCGCGCACCTTCGATCGCCTCGGTCAACGCCTCCTCTCTAGCGCCGGTCTGGTTCCCCAGCCGGAACTCGATGCCACCGACCACGTTTGCGCCGGCGCCGACCGCCCGGGCAGCGATCTCGCCGGCGTCGTTCAACTCCCGGATCGTCACGTCGAACTCGGTCTCAGCGGTGAAGTAGGTCCGCTCCTTCGGGGTGTTGCGATCCGCCACGCGCTTGTTGAGCCGCAGGTCGGTGGTGGCGATGTCGTCGTCGGAGACCCCCGCCGCCTTCAGTTCGGCGAACACGGCGTCGGTACGTTCGGCCTTCGCCGCGAACGCCTCCTCGGCGGTTTCGCCGTCGCTACGAACTCCGAGGTTCAGGATCGCTTGATCAGGTGCGGAGCTGACGGTCGCGGTGCCAGAGACCGTGATCGTCTCGGGGATCTGCCCCGGTCCAGCGCCATCTCCATCACCGCCGAGCACCTTCGCGAGCGCGACACCCGCGATCAGACCCACGACCAGCACGACGACACCAGCAGACTTGCCCATGACACGACCCCTTCCGGAAGGACTATCCATTGGACGGCCCCTGCGCCTCCAGGGTTCCATAGAATCCAGGCGGGGCCGGTAGCTCAGCCTGGTCAGAGCAGGGGGCTTTTAACCCTCGTGTCGTGGGTTCGAATCCCGCCCGGCCCACCCCTGGCATGGAAGGAAGGCTGGATTGGGAGGCGACCACAGGCATATCGTCGCCATCGCGATCGCATGTGTCGTCGTCACGATCGGCGCAACCCTGGCTGCCTGCACGCCCCACGGGCCACCCGAGGAGTCTGTCCGGACGGATTCTTTCAGCGAGCCGGTCCGGCTGTCGAGCGACGACGGCGTCCTCGAGGTCACGCTGACGGCCCACCAGGACACGATCGCGCTGGACACCGTCGACCGGCCCGTGACGAACGCCCTGGTGTTCGCCTACGAGCTGCAGCAGGGCAGCGCCTCCAACGGCGAGCGGTCGGCGGCCTCCAACTACCCGGCTCCGACCCTTCACGTCGCACCCGGCGAGACCCTCATCGTCCACTTGGCGAACGACCTCAAGGGCCTGTCGATCCGTGACTTCTACGACCCCGCCTTCACTCCGAAAGGAACGCAGGTTCCCCTGTACCCACAGCAACTGACGGAGGCGCCCTTCAACCTGCACACGCACGGCCTGCACGTGAGCCCGTCCGGCAACTCTGACAACGTCCTGCTGGACATCCCCCCGGGCTACACCAACACCTACACCTACCGGATCCCCGGCGACATGCCGCAGGGCCTCTATTGGTACCACGGACACCGGCACACGCTGACGGCGCAGGAGACGTACCTCGGTCTGGCCGGACTCCTGGAGATCGGCGAACCGAGCGGGGACATCCCCCTCGTGAAGCAGCACGACCTGCCGGTCCGGACGATGGCCTTGCAGTACAACTACGTCTTCGATCGCGCCGGCGGATCGGCGCAGCTGAACGACGCGAACTGGCCCCAGTACGTCAGCACCCGGACGCAGCCGCAGGACGGGCAGCTCGCGGACGGCACCTACGAGCCGCTCCTGACACCGGTGAACTTCGGCGAGACGGCCCGGGGAACGCAGTCCATCACCAACTGGTACGCGGGAAAACTGTCGGTTCACAACGACCGCGGACGGTTCCAGTTCCTGCCGAGCAACGAACTGGCATTCACTCCGGAACCCGGGGCGACGGGGGTGGCTGCGGTTCCGGTCGAGGCGGAGCCGGAACTCCCCGCGGACCGGCGCGACGTCCAGTTCACCGTCAACGGCGACTTCCAACCCCGGATCGCCGCGGCCCCGGGCCAGACCGAGATCTGGGTCCTGGCCAACGTCAGCGACTTCGCCTACATCAACGTCACGCTCACCGAAACCGCCACCGGCGAACACCCGCCCATCGCCGTTGTCGGTCAGGACGGGAACCCCTACCCGGCCGTCCACGTCCCGGACACCCCGGGCGGGGCGCAACTGCTGATCCCGCCAGGTTCCCGCTACGCGATCGCGGTGACGATGCCAGACCACGGCGATCTCGTCCTGGAGATGCCCCCGATGCGGAAAGGCATGGGTGCGCACGGTCCCGGGATCTCCTACGTGAACGACGGCACCGGTCACCCGCCGGCCGCCGTCGGGACGATCGACGTGCCGCGGGAGGCCATCAGCTACGTCGACGGCTTCTTCCTGTTCCCGACCCAGGAGCTGGTCCGGATGACCCCGGCACCGGGCCGGGAAACACCCGTCGCGTTCGCGGAAGGCCAGGTGCTGGACGCCTACACCTCCTTCTACGACACGCGCGGCATCGAGCCCGACGTGCGGCGACGCCTGGTGATCTCCGGAGGCTTCGACGACGAGTACGCGAGCATCCAGGACCCGAAGGCCTTCACGTACCAGTTCGACGGCAACATCTTCCCGTACATGCCGCTGCTGCAGCCTCGCGTGGGGTCCGTCGAGCAGTGGACGATCGTGAACCGGAACAACGATCAGCACCCGATCCACATCCACGTGAACGACTTCCAGGTGACGGACCTCGTCGACCCGGTCGCAGGCACGCACGTCCGCTTCCAGCCGTGGGGGCAGGACAACGCGAATACACCCGCGCCCCGCATGGACGCGGCGGGCAACATACTCGCCCCCGGGATCCTGTCCGTGCGGACCCACTTCGATCGCTATACCGGCACATACGTGATGCACTGCCATCGGCTGAACCACGAGGACAACGGCCTGATGGCCATCGTGAACGTGATCCCAGCACGCTCCACCTACGCGGTAGCAACGAGCGGAACGGGAACCGATCCGGGGCCCGTCATCGAGGTCCGCGACCAGGCCGGACCCGTCGCCGAGGTCACGCCCTTCCAAGGAGCGACGGGAGCACCGAGCCTGGCGATGGGCGACGTCGACGGGGACAACGTGCTGGACCTGCTGGCGGGTTCTCCCGATGACGCACAGGTGGTCGCCTACGCCGGCGCCGGCGAACGGCCGTTCACCCGGGAGCTGGCGCGATTCGATGCGTTCGACGACGCGCAGACGGGAGGCATCAGCGTGGCGGCCGCGGACATCGACGGCAACTCGCTGGCCGACAACATCATCGTCGGGAACGGCCCGGGCACGCCTTCGCAGGTGCGCGTGTTCGCGTCGACTCTGCCCGAGCCCGGCGGCGCGCCCGCGCTCTTCTCGAGCTTCTCCCCGAATGGATCGGACGCGCACGGTACCGACGTGACCGCCGGCCTGGTGGATCTGGCAACGGGCCGGAACGGCATCGTCACCGTGCCGGGGCCGGGGACGGCCGGCGTGGTCAAGGTGTTCACCTTCAGTCTGTTCACCGAGAACGGGGCCCCGACGGCTGGTCCCCAGGCGCCACCGGAGCAGACCGCCGCGGCGTTCGAGCCCTTCCCCGGCTACACCGGCGGACTGTCGCTGGCGACCGGTTGGGTGGCCGGAGAGCTGGGCGGCGCCGAGCGCATCGTCGTCGGCCAGGCCGCAGCACCCGGTCGTGTGAGGGTGTTCTCCAGCGGCTCGGCGATGGACGGACATCCGACGATGTACCTGGACAGCCCCGATGCCATGGAACCAGCGACGTTCCAGGAGATGGCGTCACTGGCCCCCGGCGGGGCCGGGCGGACGAGCGGTGTGCAAGTAGCGACGGCCAGCACGACCACGGGGGCGGACCTCCTGGTGACGACACCAGGTCCCGAAGACGACACGGTTCGCTACACGCTGCAGCGAACCGCCGACGGCTCGCGCCTTCGGTGGGAGAGCACGATCTGACGACGCCGTCGGGGATGATCCCCCACTGTCGGCCGGTCCGCTACGGGATCGTGACCACACCGACTCCGCCGTCGGCGGCGACGGACGTACCGAACGGCTCGGACATCGCCGCGAGACGCTTCAGGATGTCGGCGCCGCGTTCGGGTTCGGCGATGCGCGGGATCCCGCTCTCGGTCAGGCGCTTGCCCCGACCCAGGTCGACCGGGTGCAACCGCAGGCTCGCCGCGCGTCCTCCCTCGAACGCCACCTGGGCGATGATCGACTCGAAGTAGCGGTCGTCGTCGAACCCCTGGGCGTTCAGGAGCGCGCTCACGTCGGCATCGGTGGCCCGTGACGGGTCGACGCCCGCCTTCTCCAACAGATCCCGTCCTTCCTCGTAGAGGCTGCGCGTGACGGGCTCCTGGATGTCACTGAAGATGAAGTTGCCGAGCCCGTAGAAGATCGGCCGGCCTTCGTAGATCTCGATCGGCCACATCCGGTGGATCCCGTGTCCGACGAACACGTCGGCCCCGGCGTCGATCGCCGCGTGGGCGACGTCGATGAGGAACGGCGGCGGCCTGTCAGGGCCAGGGCCTTCTTCATGGACGTGTGCGGAGACAACTACCAGGTCGGAATGTTGTTTTCCGAGCCGGATGCTCCGGAGGTTCGCCGCGAGGTCTCCGGCGTCGACCTCGTAGCGGAGCGAAAGCTCGTCCCCGGGCTCGAACCTCGCTTCGAACAGGCTCAGGTGGTCGGCGCCCGGGCGCGTCGCGAGGTCCTGACCCATCGCGGCCGGATCCATCAACCGTCCGAGCTCGCGGAGTCCGGTCATCTGGTCCGGAGGCACGGTGAAGGTCTGCCGCACTCGCAGCGCGTTGATGCCCGGGCGGCCGGGAACCTCGCCGAACTGATCGAGCGCCGCCGCCGGATCGAACCGTCCGGTCGGTGCGAGGGACACCAGTCCGACGCGCCCTCCCGCCGTCTCGACGTATCGTGCGGCTCGCGCCGACGCCAGCACCTCTCCGGCTCCCGCGTGCACGAGTCCGGCGTCGTCCAGATGACGCGCCGTCTCGCGCAACCCCTCGATCCCCCAGTCCAGGCCGTGGTTGTTGGCGCGCGACACGATGTCGAATCCGAGGGCGATCAGGTCCTCGATCACCGTGGGCGGCGCGGCCATGTCCCAGTCACCCCACGTCCGTGGGCTTCCCCGGAATCCGCGGATGTCGATGACCGACGTTTCGAGGTTCCCGAAAGTCGTCGTCGCGTCGCGCAGGATGTCGATCGCGTTCGCGAACCCCGCGTCACGCTGGAGCGTCGGCACGAGCGGTCGCGACGTGATGCAATCACCGACCGCGGCCAGCGTGAACCCGTCCGTCACCCCGATCCCAGGCAGATCTTCGGAGCTCATAGCGCCAATCCTACCGACCGGGCGTTCCCTGCGTGTCGGACCCCGTGAGTAGGATCGGGGGGTGACTTCGATCAGCGTTGCGAGGACGCGGGCGGAGCGGATGCGAGGACTCAGAAGTCGAGCCGGCCTTGAACCAGGAGAAGCCTTGCTCATCCCCAACTGCCGAGCGGTCCACACGTTCGGGATGCGCTTCCCGATCGCGGTGGCCTACCTCGACCGCGACTTGCGCATCCTGGAGGTCGTCCGCATGCCACCGAACCGGCTGGGCCGGCCGCGATTTCGCGCTCGCCACGTGCTGGAAGTCGCGGAGGACTCGCCCCTCGCCCTGGGTGACCGGGTCGGCCCGGACGCCCGGCGGTCATGAGCCGGCCAGCGTCTGGACCCGGCCGGGCGCTCGCTATACTTGTGCGCGGCTGCCCCTTGTGGTGCGAACCCGCCCCCATCGTCTAGCGGCCTAGGATGTCGCCCTTTCAAGGCGGAGACACGGGTTCGAATCCCGTTGGGGGCACGGAAAGCTATGGTCCCGTGGTGTAGTCAGGTTTAACACGCCGCCCTGTCAAGGCGGAGATCGCCGGTTCGAATCCGGTCGGGACCGCCACCATGTGTCCACTCGGCGCTGAGGCCCTGGCTACGACTCGGCGGCGTACGGGTCGTAGTACACAGCAAGCGCGTAGATGACGACCACATCCAAGGCGATGATGACGAGGGACCAGAGCGGGTGGGCATCCACGTTGCCGAGGTGCGCGAGCAGGTTGAGTCCCGCCAGCCCGATGCCGACCGCGCGCGCCCACGTCTGCACCGCCATCACACCGATCCCCGCGAGGGCGATCAGCACGCCGAGGACCAATTGGACGAACCCCCACGTGGAGACGTCGGCGATCAGCGCCCCGCTGGCGCCGGCGGTAGCGGCCTCGGGGTCGATCAGCGCGATAAGTCCGGCGAACGCGTTCGCCGCCCCGACGAGAACCATGATGACCCCGGCGAACAGCACCCATCCGCCCATCCGCATGTTCGCCTGCCTGGACATCGTTACCCCCCCATGACCAAGGGACCCGCGATCCCACTGCATCGCCCACCCGGGTCCTCGACAGGATGAAGGCTACCCGCACGGAAGGGACGGGGCCAGTTGACTGCCCCCTCAGCCCCTTGACCGCGACGGCAGGGTTTCCTACTCTCCCTGCTGATGCGTGTCGCTCGCCTCGCCATCTCACTCGCCGCCGGCCTCGGGCTGCTCCTCCTCGACGCACCTGCAGTCGACGCCCACAACGTGAAGGCGAACGCGAACGCGACCATCACGGGGACCAGCGTCAACGGTGGGACCATGACCGTCGACGTCAGGGTGCGCATCAAGAACCGAGCGCGGAAGAAGCGCGACATCGGCTGCGGCTTCACGATCCGACGCGACGACAACAACACGGCCGTCGGCACCGGCTTCGCTGGCGCGTTCATCCGAGGCGACCGGGCCAAGACCATCGATACCCAGGTGTTCAAGTCCGATCCCGGTACCAACCAGCTCCACGCCACGATCGATCACTGCCACACGTACAACTGAGATCTAGCCGCCCTCCGCGTCCGTGGCGCCGTACTCCGCAAGCAGCCTGCGCTCCTCGTCCCTCTTCGGGAACCGGAAGAACACGAGCGCCGCACCGAGGACGATCGTGACGATCCCGGCCAGGTAGGCCCACTTGTCCCCAGCCAGGAACGATGCCTTGGCGGCCGCCTCGATCTGACTCGCATACGCGGGGTGCTGGGCGGCGATCGCCTCCGCCCCAGCGAACGACATCACCAAGCTGTCCCTCGTGGTGCTCGTGACCTCGGCAACTGCCGACGAACCCGCGATCGCCGCGGCCATCGTCGCGACGTATCCTGCCGTCAATACCGCCCCCATGAGCGACTGCATGATCGCGCCACCGAGGTCTCGTTGCAGGTCCGCCGTCCCCGATGCCATCCCGGCACGGGCGACCGGCACGGAGCTCGTGAGCGAATGGGAGGCGGGTGTTCCCGCGAAACCGACGCCGGTGCCGATCAGCACGTAGGCCAGCGCGATCTCGAGATACGAGGTCCCTCGATCCCACAGGAGCAGCATCACCAGGAACGCGAGGAGACAGAACGAGAACCCAAGCAGCAGCGTGAAGCGCGAGCCGCGTGACTCCACCAGCTTCGCCGAGCGCCCAGCGACCAGCACCATGCAGAGAGCGGCGGGCAGGATCGCGGTCCCCGCGACCAGCGTCGAGTACCCCAGGACGTTCTGGATGAACTGCTGGCCGATGAACATGCCGCCCATCAGGGTGCCGAAGACGATGATGCCGGCGCACCCCGCCACCCAGAACGTGGGGCGCGCGGCGACCACGAGGTCGTAGAGCGGATCCCCGACCCGGCGCTGCTGACGCTGGCGGGACAGGAAAGCGATGCCGGTGACGACGGCGATGATGACGAGCACGACGACGGCCGTCCGACGTTCGGGAACCGGGAGCAGGTTGATCGCCAGCACGGTCGAAGCGACGAGGAAGATCGAGAGGATGCCGCCGAGGTGATCCACCGTCCCGGATGACTCGTTGACGTGGTTGGGCACCACCCGGGCAGCGACCACGAGGGCGATCACCGCCAGAGGGAGTGCTGCAAGGAACACCGATCCCCACCAGAAGTGCAGCAGCAGCCAGCCGGCTATCAAGGGACCAAGCGCCGTCAAGGCCCCACCGATCGCGGACCACAGCGCGATCGCGCGGGTTCGCGCCGGTCCCGACCACAACGCGGTGATCAGCGCGAGGGTGGTCGGGAACGCCATCCCCGCCGCGAGTCCCCCGAGCAACCGGGCGAACATCAGGATCTCGATCCGAGGCGCGAACGCGGCCAAGAGACATGCCGGGATCGAGATCCCCATCCCCAGCAGGAGCATCATCTTGCGTCCGTACCGATCCCCGAGAGCCCCGAGGTACAAGACCGACGCAGCGAGTCCGAGCGAGAACCCGACGGCGACGAGGTTCAGCTGCGTCTGCGACGCATCGAACGCGTTCCCGATCGTTGGGAGGGCCACGTTCGCGACTGCGAGGTTGATGTTGGCCACACCAGCGACCGCGATCAGCGTCACCAGGACCAGCGCCGGACGTTCCGGTCCGGTCGCCTGCGGCTTGCTCACCCGGCGAGGGTCGGGATCAGCTCCATCACGAGGAAGGATACCCCTCCCCTCGTCCGTGCTCGGACCGCTCCGGGGAACGCCGCCGGGGGAGGTGCCGCCGGGGGTACCCCCTGGGGGGTGGCGCATAGGATTGCGGGATGGACGGCCGCGTCGTCGTGTGCTCACTCGGGGGGGACTTCGACCCCTGGCATCTCCCGGCGTCCGGCATCGTCGAGCGCACGTGGATCCACGGAGGCGAGCGGAGCCTGTACGAGTTCGCGACCGCGGCCGCGGCCGCCGGCGCCGAGGTGGAACTGCGAGGCGAGATCGTGGCTTCCGCCCTCGACCAGATGACCGAGACAGCCGGAGCGAAGGTGTCCGTCGGACTCGATCCCCGCCGCCCCGAGCCCGACGACATCCTGGTCGTTCCTGAAGGGTGGACGGACCCGCTCGCCTATGGGCGCGTCGCATTCTCCCCCGCTCGCGCGCTGCTGCTGATCCTGGGTCCGCCGGGACTCGTCGGATGGGACTTCCGTGATCGGTGGGTGGCACCCGACATCCTGACGGTCGACCCCCGTACGCTCGCGCGTCCAGAGTCCTTCCGCGGGATGGATGCCCTCGGTTTCGAACTCCTCACCAATGCGGTATCTCTGGAGGAAGCAGCCCGGGCGGCTGGCGTTGCCTGCACATACGTCGGCCGCAGGACCCCACTCCCGTACCCGCCGGCCGAGGTCAAGACGCATGACGTCGTCGTCGTCGGCTCGAACCGGTGGGCCGGGATGGCCGAGGATGTCGAGGCCCGCCTGCAGACAGACTCGATCCAGCGGATCGACGCCGTAGGCAACGCCGAGATGCTGCGGCTCCTCGGAACGGCGCGCGTACTGCCGTGGCCGGCACCGATCGACACGACGAGTCGCTTCATGAACGAGGCGAGGGCGATGGGGACCGTTCCGGTCGTGCTGGACACACCCTTCCTCCGGGACGTGAACGAGGACACCGGCGCGGTGCTCGTTCATTCACTCGACGAGATGGTAGGGGCCGTGGACGACCTGCTGGCCGACCCGGGGCGGCTGGCTCGACTGTCCGAGCGAGCGATGCGGGCTGCTCGCGGCCTCACCGATTGGGGCCGGTACGTGCAGCGCGTCGGGGATGTCTTGTCGGGTCCGGCGAGTGATCAAGCCGTAGGGCCCAACGAGGGTGCACGCTCCGCTCGCGCGGCACTCGGCCGATCGATCGACGCCTACCTCGGCGATGCCGCAGCAGCCGAGCTCGAGGACGGACCGGCACTCCGAACGGCTCACGACGCGCTCCGTCGGCGGTCGGCCGATTCCTGGGCCGCGTTCGCGGACCGCCAGCAGGATCTCCGCTTGGAGCTCGACCGGCTCCGCCGCGAGGCCGTCGCGTCCGACCGGAGCTACGAGCGCGAGATCGCGGTCCGTGAGGAGCAGATCGCGCAGCTGCTCGCGACGAAGACCTTCCGGTACACCGCGGCGCTACGCGGGGTGTACGGAAGGTTGCTCGGCCGGCGCAAGCGGGGGGAGGACCAGCCGTGATCAGGTTCTCCCCCGCCGCCGATCCGGAAGTCACCGTCGTGATGGTGATGTACGGACGATGGGACTGGGTGCAGCGGACCCTGGCGGCCCTCGCCGAGCACACCGACGCGAAGATCGACGTGATCGTCGTAGACAACCCCCATCCGAAGCAGGCCGACACCGGCGACCGCCTCGCAAGTGATGTCGGAGGCGTGACCCTCGTTCGGAACGAGACGAATATGGGGTTCGCCGCCGCAGCGAACATCGGGGCCCGCCGGGCGAGAACCCCGTTCCTCTGCTTCCTGAATCCCGATGTCCTGGTGACGCCCGGATGGCTCGATCCGCTGGTTCGGCGCCTCAAAGGCCCAGCCGTCGCGGCCACAACGCCGCTCCTCCTCGACCTCGATGGCCTCGTCCAGGATGCCGGCTCGCTGCTCGGCCGCGACGGGCGAACGGTCGCCCTCGGGCGTGGAGGCAGCCCGGACGATCCGGCGTACCGGTTCGCTCGCGACGTCGACTACGGCACAGGCGCATGCCTGCTCGTCGATCGGGCGCGGTTCGAGGAGGTGGGCGGGTTCGACGAGTCCTACTACCCCGCGTACGCCGAAGATGTTGACCTGTGTCTGCGCTTCGCTCAGGCCGGGCTTCGCACCGTCTACGAACCGGCATCGGCCGTGCAGCACGCGGGAGGAGTGACGAGTTCGCCGGACGAGATCGAGGAGATGGTCACCCGGTCGACGGATTTCCTGCGCTCCCGATGGAGCTGGAACCTGAACCGGCGCCCCTACTTGGACGACTGGGAGCACCGCTTCAACCGAGCGATCGCTGCGCGCGATGCCGAGGCGCTCGACCGGTTCCTGATCGTCCTGGATCGGGTTCCCGAGCCCGGAGATGCCGGCCAACAGGTTGCGTCGTTCCTCCGGTCACGGTGGCCTCGAGCGCGCGTCACGATCGCGGCGGCCGAGGCCATCGACCGCGACGGCTGGGCGACCGACGACCTCCTCGCCGAGGGGATCGAGGTGGCCGCAGACCCCGGGGAGGCGTGGTTCGCCGACCGCACGTTCCACTTCACGACGGTGATCACCGATGCGGATGGCGAGGGACGGTTCGACGACCTGCTAGAGCGAACCCAGCCCCAGGCAGGGAAGCTCTCTCTGGACGACCTCGCCTCGTCAGACGAGGCCGCGATCACCCGCCTGGCCGAGACCGGCGTCGCCCCCGTTCGGGTGTCGCCAACCCAACCTGCACCGAGGGCGGAGGCGGCCTCCCCCTGACTCACCGGTGGGGATATCTAGGACTTTCGGACTATTTCTGCCGCTTTTGACTGTCGCCTGAATGCCCCACCTTGCACATACGCCCCTCGGATGAATAGGCTAGGCCGCACGGGCTAGGACCTTTGGGCCAAACGACCCTTCAAGGCCGCCCTGGCAATCGAGGGGACCAGGAGAGTGACCATGCCACGTTCATCCGTCCGCCGCTGGGGTTCGCGCGGGTTCATCGCCTCGCTCGGAGCCTTCCTCCTCGCGCTCGGGGTCCTGCCCCTGGCGCCCGCACAGGCCTACTCGGTGCCGCCCGGCACCGAGGCGGTCCACGTGAACACCACGTTCGAGGGATGCAGGAACAACGGAGGGATCACCCTGCCCATCGGCGGGAAGTTCATCTGCGCCGACGCGGCGTACACGACCGGCAACCTCGGCAAGGGATGGAACGAACTCGACCTGGTGCCTCACCGCGTGACCACCACCCTCGGCACCCAGGCCGCCGCAACGACGGACTACAACCTCTCGATCATGGCCGACGGCATCACCGGCGGAGACGTCGGATACGACGTCATCTCCGTTCCCGAGGTCAACGCCGCCAAGTCGGATGCATCGTGCTCGGTCACGGCGGGCGCTCAGACCCTGCAGGGCGACGCCAACAACCCCTTCGGCGGAGGCACCGACACCGTCATCTACCGCGACCTGACGATCCATCAGTCCAAGGGGACGACGTGCGTCTTCGACTACTACGAACGGCTGGCTTTGGGCTCACACCTGTACCCGGGGTCGTCGCTACAGTCCTACCTTGGCTCCGCTCCCGACCTGGGCGGCAGCAAGAAGACGATCTCGATCCCGGTCAACCAGATCCTGCCGCAGAGCCTGGCCAAGGACATGACGGCCACCCAGGGCTCGCGCCACATCTGGAACATCACGAAGGATGCGACACCCGTATCTCTGAACATCCCCAACACGTGCGACACCGGGCCGAACGCCCGGCAGGCGCAGGTGGGGATCACGGTGTCCTGGGAGCGCCTGCCCGCCGTGCAGGGCGGCCCCATCACCATCCTGACCCACGTGTACGCCACCAACCCGTCGGCGAGGGTGATCACGACCACCGTGACCGACGACATCCGGTCCGGCACGACCATCCTCGACTCCGCGGGCCCCGTGACCCAGGACGTACCGGCCAACACGGCAAACTTCTTGATGCTCACCCATACGACCCAGGTTCCGGAAGGAACCGGCAACCTCAACGACGTCGCGACCGGGACCTACACCGACCTCGTCACGGGCGTCCCGGTTCCGGGGAGCACGACCGCGACCGCGTCGGCCAGCGTTCAGCAGAGTGGCGCGGCCAAGAACGCGACCGCAGTCATCTCCGACACCGAGTCCATCACCGGAGCGGGACTGACCTTCTCCGTGGACTCGACCTCGGGGGCGAGTGGAACGTTCGGCGGCGGGTACACGCTCGGCACCCACACCACCGGGCCGGTCACGTGGACGTCCGCGAGCCAGAGCGGCTCCGGCTCGATCACGTTCAACAAGACCGTGTACGCAGCGCAGGGCACGATCACACCGAACGGGAACCTGCACGATGCCGCCACCCTCACGGGGTCCGACGGCTTCACCGCGAACGCGTCGCTCGATGTCGGCATCAGCGTCGACACCAAGGCCACCCTGACGATCGACAAGTCGATCCCTGACGTGCTCCAGGGCGGGGAAACGGCGTCGTTCACGTTCCGGGTCAAGGATGCGTCGGATACCGAGGTCGCGACCCGCGTGATCACGTTCTCGGCGGGTGATACGGCAGATTCGGCCGTCGTCAGCGGGCTCGTCCCCGGCGTGTACACGGTCTCCGAGGATCCGGCCGCTGGGTGGAGCGCGCAGTCCGACCAGGTCGTCGACCTCTCGGGTGATGCCTGCGAGGGAACCGCAACGTTCAGGAACGAAAGCCCCGCGGCATCCGCCAGCGTTCGGAAGGTCACCGACCCCGCAGGCTTCTCGGCGGACTGGACCTTCACCCTGACCGGCACGACGCCGGCCGGCCCGATCGCACCGGAGGTGGTCACCACCACGGGCGCCGGGGCCATCGCCTTCACGACGGTCCTCGGCGAGGGCACGTACACGATCACCGAGATCTCCCAGTCCGGATGGTCGAGCGACGGTGGAAACGCCGACTGCTCGTTCACGGTGAACCTTCCCGCGGATACCGGGAAGGCGTTCGACTGCGTGTTCACCAACACCTACCAGCCCTCGATCGAATTGACGAAGAGCGGCAACCGACTCAGCAAGATCGGCGACCCGGTCACCTACGACTTCAACCTGCAGAACACCGGTTCTGCAGGTGTAGCGGCAGGGGCCCCCAGCCTCGACTGCACGATCAGCGATCCGACGATCGGATTCAGTCGGACCGTGACGTTGGCACCGGGTGGGTCGGACCAGTCGTCCGCTCCCTTCACGATCCCCGCAGGCGCGAACGATCCGTTCCCGAACACGTCTACGGCCACCTGCCACTACCCCGGGTTGCAATCGGTCGTCGCATCGGACCAGTCGAGCCACGGCGTCGAACTGTTCCAGCCGGGGATCAAGCTGACCAAGACCGGGCCGGCGGCCGCGAAGCCGGGTGACGTGGTCACCTACGACATCACCATCGAGAACACCGCCTCGGCCGACGCACCGAACCTGGTGCTCGACTCGTTCAGCGACTCCCTGGTGGCAGGCGCGACCCCGCCCGCTGCATGTGACGACCTCGCCTCAGGGGCGAGCTGTTCCTTCAGCTACGACTACACGGTTCAGCAGGGGGATCCGAACCCGCTGGTGAACACCGCGACGGTGCACTACCACCCGAGCGGGTTCCCGAACGACATCTCCGATGCCGGCACGTGGAACGTGGACGTCTTCCGTCCGTCGGTCAAGATCACCAAGACCGGACCCGAGTCGTCCAAGGTCGGCGACGACGCGACCTACGACATCACCATCGAGAACACCTCGTCGGCGAACACGCCGAACCTGGTGCTGGACTCGTTCAGCGACTCGCTGGTGGCCGGCGCCACCGCGCCTGCGGCCTGCGACGACCTGGCTCCCGGGGCGAGCTGTTCGTTCAGCTACCCCTACACCGTGCAGCCGGGCGATCCGGACCCGCTGGTCAACACCGCGACGGTGAGCTACCACCCGGCCGGAACCCAGGCCTCCGTCAGCGACGACGACAGCTGGACCACGGAGCTGTTCCAGCCGGGGATCAAGCTGACCAAGACCGGGCCGGCTTCGGCGAAGCC
>JBBDIK010000007.1:111641-126459 GCA_040880465.1 Actinomycetota bacterium
AGCTGTTCCAGCCGGGGATCAAGCTGACCAAGACCGGGCCGGCTTCGGCGAAGCCCGGTGACGTGGTCATCTACGACATCACCATCGAGAACATCGCCTCGGCCGACGCGCCGAACCTGGTGCTGGACTCGTTCACCGACTCCCTGGTGGCCGGGGTCACGCCGCCTTCGGCCTGCGACGACCTGGCCTCGGGGGCCAGCTGCTCGTTCAGCTACACCTACACGCGACTGCAGTCCGACCCGAACCCGCTGGTGAACACCGCGACGGTGCACTACCACCCGAACGGGTTCCCGAACGACATCCAGGATTCGGATACCTGGAACGTCGCGCTGCCTCAGATCCTCGAGGCGCTGAACACCTGGGAGATCCGGACCAACATGCCGAACAAGGTCAGGTCCGGGGGGTTCGACGCACCGGTGACATCCGTGGTTAGGGGCCGGCTGATCCGACACTGTGGCTACATGATCGCGAAGTTCCGCGTCGACGGCGTCGTGGTCGACACGGCGAAGGTGACGACGAACTACCGCACCCTGGTCAAGCTGTACCTCAACGGAACGATGATCCAGTCGAAGATCGGCCAGTCGCACGACTGCTCGAAGGCCCCGGTCACGACGACCGTGAGCCCGTCACCGACCGTGAGCCCGTCACCGACAGTGAGCCCGTCACCGGCTCCGAGCCCCACACCGGAGCCCAGTGACACGCCAGCTCCTGCGGAGAGTCCCGCGCCCGAGGAAGGCGGTACGGCCTAGGACCGCCTGGACCGCTTCGGGCGGAACATGCTGTACTCCGAGCTCGCGGGGGGGTTCGAGGCGTCCCCGTCGTAGGAGGCGTGGACGCGATAGCGCCCGCCGGGTCGCAGGTCCCTCCGGTGGATCGGCACCGCTGCCGTCGCTCGCTCGTCCATCGTGACGGACCGGGTCTGCATGATGGCCCAGGTGCCGTCCTCGCGCTTGCGCTCGAGGTCGAACGTCATCTGCTCGCCCTCCGCGAGCGTCACCTGCTGACCTTCGACAGCGGGCGCCAGCTCGGCCTCGTATCGAGCATCCTTCCGAGACCCGATCAGGTAGTACTCGCCGCGCTTACCCCGGTAGTGCGTCATCCTCCCGGAGACCAGGACATCGCCGCCGGGGGGTGGCGTTGGACCGAGGGACGGGTCGGGTGAGGGATCCGGGTCCGGTGAGGGTGAGGGATCCGGGTCCGGAGGCGGCGTGGGGTCCGGTGACGGCGTGGGAGGAACCGAACCCGCCGCGAGCGCTTGCGCCGCGGCCGCGACGTCGAGCCGGTGCTTCGAGACGCCGTCCCGGTCGTCCGTCACCATCGGCCCGCTATTCTCGATGGCCGACTGGATGACCGATGCAGCCGCTCCAGGATCCGCGGACGCGGCAACGGCTACGGCGCCTGCGACGTGCGGCGTGGCTTGAGAGGTTCCCGAGTAGGTCAGCCCGCCGGCGGCGATATTCGCACCGGGCGCCCAGACCGAGAGCAGCGGACCGCCCTGAGAAAAGCAGGTCGGCTGGTCGGCGGCCGTCGAGCGGTCGACGCAGTCGCCCCAATCGACCTTCCCCAGGCTCGAGTCATAGGTAGCCCCGACGCGGACGGCGCCGGGCGCGCATGCCGGCCCGCTGAGCCCGTCGCGGAACGGACCCTGCTCGTACGCGTGGTTCCCGGCGGCGACGACCGGGAGGATCCCCACGGCACGAAGGTTGGCGAAGGGCGCGGTGTAGGGCGAGTTCGTGCACTCGGTCGTGTGGTAGGTCGCGTCGCCGAAGCTCATGTTGGCGGACGCGATCCCGTACGTGGCCTTGTTCTCGATCGCCCAGTTGATCGCGGCGATGATGTCCGAGTCGTGTCCGTACGCACCGTCGATGACGTCGAGGGAAAGGATCTTCGTGGCGGGAGCGACACCGACGGCGATCGCGGCCACGTTCGTCCCGTGCCCACCCTGGGCCCCCACGTCGCGCATGCCGTCCTCCGGGGCGAAGTCCTGCGCGAACGCGACCTTGCAGGACCCTCCGGGAGCCGAGCAGGCGCCGAACGCGGGCCGCGTGTAGTCGACGCCCGTGTCAAGGACCGCGACGGCAGTGCCGGTCCCGCTGTACCCGGCCGCGACAGCCTGGGGCTGGCGGATGAGGGGCAGGCTCTGCGCCATGTCGATGCGCACCTTCCCATCGACTTGGATGCTCACGACGGCCGGATCCCGCGACGCGACCAGAAGATCCTGCTCCGAGTCGAACCTGACCAGCGACACCGGCAGCGCGGGATAGTCTTCGACCACCGTGCCGGTCTCGGGGAGATGGGACTTCAAGGCCTCGTACGCCGATGTCGTCACGGACAGGACCGACCGGGCCGCGCGCTCCGGCACCGCGACATGAGCGGCACGAGACCTCGCGTCCGCAAGCGCCTGCGTTCCATCTACGGTCACCAATGCATCGACGGACCCGCGCTCGCGTATCCGCTGAACGACCCCGCGGTCGAGGATGCCGCGCTCCATCGCCGCGTTCAGGGAGCCGGGACGGGAGGAGACGGCGGCCGAGGCCGGGACTACGGACAACACGGCGGAAAGGGTGATGGCCAGCGTGAGGAAGCACGCGAGCGAAGCTCGCCGAACGCCCTCCCGCCAGGTCCGTTCGACCTCAGCCTTAAGTCCCATACCTATGGCTTCGGCCTCTGGAGCGGATACCTTTAGTCGCTCATATCGGGCCTGATCAGAGCACTATCGGGACTAGTCCAAAGGAACTATCACCCGGGCGAACCGACGCACGAGGCTCCGTCCCGACCCGTGGCCATATGGGCGATCATGGGGGGTAGGCTTGGCGCCGTGAGAACCGCGGGCGTTCGGATCGGTGCGGGACTCCTGCTGGCGCTCGCCGCATGCTCCGGCATCGCGCCGAAACCGATCACCCCCTCCTATGACGACATCGAACAGGCCATCACCGGTTCGGGCCTGCTGATCTGCGCCTCCTCAGTCGAGGGCGAAGGCCTGGCCGCCGGTGCGATCGACGCGCGTGTGTTCGAGGTATCCGCCAACTGCGAGACCACCCCCCCGTCCCAGGTCGTCGTCGACCGCTTCGCCGACATGACCGACCGTGACGCGGCCGCCGACGAGTTCCGTGTCCTTTCCCGGCCGAGGGGTTCGGGTGCGGTCTGGACCTACGGGACCTTCACGATCTTCGCCCACGGCAGCACAGGGCATGAGGCGATGCGGCGACTGGTCGATGCGATGGCGGGGCTGGGTGCCACTTGAGTGGGGGACGTGTGCATCGTGAGCGGGGCGACGTGAGCAGCGGCACGAAGGCCCGCGTGGTCAAGCTCAGCGTATTCGCGCTCGCCATGATCAACGTGGCGGCGATCGTCTCGGCGCGCAACCTGCCCATCATGGCCATCTACGGATGGTCGATGATCGCTCTCTTCGCCTTCTCCATCCTGGTGTTCCTGATCCCGATCTCCATGGCCGCGGCGGAACTCGGGACGGCGTGGCCGCGCGACGGGGGCATCTACGCCTGGGTGAAGCAGGCCTTCGGCGGACGCCTGGGGTTCCTGGCGGTCTGGTGCGACTACTCCGAGAACCTCGTGTGGTTCCCGACGGTACTTGCGTTCATCGCGAGCAGCCTCGCGTACGTCTTCGATCCGGCACTGGCGTCCAACAAGCTCTTCCTGGTCGCGACGATGCTGGCGTTCTTCTGGACGGCGACGATCGTCAACCTGTTCGGCGTCCGGACCTCGTCGGCGGTCGGCACCGTGGGAACGCTCATCGGCTCCATCCTGCCGGGCGTACTCGTCGTGATCCTGGCCGCGATCCTGTTGGGTGGCGGCACCCCCTCGGCCATCCCGTTCTCGGCCGAGGCGCTGGTGCCCGATCTCAACATCCACAACCTGGCGTTCCTCGGCGGGATCATCTTGCTGTTCACCGGCATGGAGATGGCCGGGTTCCATAGCCGGGAGATGCGCGATCCCGGCCGCGATATCCCGCGCGCGTTCCTGCTCGGCGTCGTGATCATCATCACGTTCAGCGTGGTGGCGTCCCTCGCCGTCGCGTTGGTGCTCCCAGCCAAGCAGATCAGCCTGGTCTCGGGAACGATGGAGATGTTCCGCAAGGTCTTCGATCAGCTGAACGTCGGCTGGTTGGTCAAGCCCGTGGCGCTGCTCGTCACCATCGGCGGCCTCGCCCACATCACCCCGTGGATCCTGGGGCCGGCAAAGGGCGTCGGCGCCGTCGCGCGCAGCGGCTACGCGCCCCCGCGGCTGGGCCGTACCAACCGGCGCGACGTGCCGGTATCCCTGGTCATCATCCAGGGCATCGGCGGCTCGCTGTTCGCCCTGCTGTTCCTGTTCATCCCGAGCGTCAGCACGTCGTACTGGATGCTGTCGGCGATCACCGCGCAGGTCGTCGTACTGATGTACGGCCTGATGTTCGCCTCCGTGATCCGCCTCCGCTACACGCAGCCCGGAACGCCACGCCCCTACCGCATCCCCGGCGGGAAGCTGGGGGTGTGGCTCGTCGCGGGCATCGGGATCGCCGGGTGCGCAACCTCGCTCTACCTCGGGTTCGTGCCCCCGTCTCAGCTCAAGACGGGCAACCCCCTCACCTACGTCCTGATCCTCGCCGCCGGGGTGATCCTGCTCTCGGCACCGCCCTTCATCTTCGCGCTGTTCCAGAAGGCCTCATGGAAGGCCGAAGGCGCGGAAGAGGAAGCCGAACTCGACACCGAGGTTCCCCCGGCCGACCCGGTCGCCGCCTCATAGACTGCGAAGGATGGACTGGATAACGCTGTTCGGCGTCATCGCGCTCACGTTCATGATGGTCATGTACGCGCTGGAGCAACGGGGACGCGGCTTCATCGCTGCATTCGCGCTCGGCTGTGCCTTGTCGAGCGCCTACGGGTTCCTGGCCGATGCCTGGCCGTTCGGGGTCGTCGAGGCTATCTGGTGCGGAGTCGCGTTGCGTCGCTTCGCAGCTTCTGGGACCGCGTTTCCGCCCCAAGCCTCGAAGCACTAGGATCCCCGAGGACAGGGAGGGAAACCGATGTCGACACAGCCGCCGCCGGCGGAACGTCAGCCACCCGCTCCGCCGCCCGTAGCACCACCGGAGGCCGCACCCGCAGTTCCGGAAGAAGGATCGGTGGCTCGGACTCATCCCGCTCGCGGTGTTCCTGATCATCGCGAATCCTGAGCCTACTTCCAGAGGGTCACCCTCCAAGGGGACACCGGCCCGGACGTCCTCATCGGGGGACCGAAGGCCGATGACCTCACGGGCTTCTACGGGAACGACACCCTGCGCGGGATGGACGGGGACGGCTCGCTCGATGGCGGGCCCGACACCGACGACTGCGCGGATGGGCGAGGCGCGGACACTCTCACGAACTGCGAATAGGGATCGGCCGGTCAGGCAGCGGGTCGCCCGCTCTCGCTACACTCCAACGAGCAGGTCGGACGCCTCGGGTCCCGGCGCCCCAGGAACGACGTCCGCCGCGAACGGAGGAGTCTCGGATGATCGAAGTGACGTGCATGTGCGGGTTCATGGTCCGCGGGACGGAGGACCAGGTCGTGTCGGCAATCAAGGCGCACGGGGTCAGTGACCACGGACAGGAGAGCTCGCGCGAGGACATCCTCGCGCAGGCCGTTCCCATCGAGGTCAAGCCCTGACGGTCGACGACCCTCCCAGCGCTCCCGACGACGGACCACTGGCGGACGGCGAGGCCCTCCCGGGAGTTCCGGAGGTCTCGCGCGACGCGGCGCTGTCCAAGACCGCCTGGTCCCCCGAGATGGTCGCTCAGTCCATCGAGGTGCTGCTGCTGTGCCTGCGGGACGGCGAGGTCAAGCTGCTCCGTCCGATCCACGGCGAGGCGGTCCGGCTCGGCTGGCGCCCCGACTACGACGCGAACCAGATCGTGCTGGCGGCCGCCCGACGCTACGGCCTCGAGCCGATCCTGGCTCATTCGACGTCGTGGCGCTTCGAGAGCGGAGCGGTCGTGCTGACCTACATCGCCGCCGTTCGCCAGCCCGCCCAGCTGAGTGAGTACCTGACCGAAGTAGCGGTCGTCCGCTCGGACCTGGCGCGCGGGAGCGCTTTCGAACCGCCCCCGAGCATCGACACGCCGCAGGTGATCGAACACGCATGCCGCCACCTCGCCTGGCTCATCAAGGACGACCGGGCGGTGGGCGAGGCGATCCCTGAGTGGGCCGACTACCTCAGCACGTTCGCGCCCGAGCCTTTCCGCGCGTTCGGCACCCCGGGCTGACCCCACCGCAACCGGCACGTCTTCGGGTAGAGGGATGCCGTTCTTACTTACCCCGTTTCAGGTAGCTGCCGCGGACAGCCGCTAGTGCGCGCGCTTGATGACCAGGGTCCCGTGATCCCCATCGGCGGCGGCCTCGGACGTCGCGTTCGCGAGCAGTTGCCAGACCACCCGTCGCGACGCGTTCCGGGTGCGCGTGATCTTGAGCTCGAAGCACGCCCCCTCCCCCTCCGCGAGCATGACGGGACTCACGGTGCCGTTCTCCATCACCTGGTCGGATACGGGCGAGCCGTTCGGATCGATCCACGATGCCTTCCAACCCCGCTGGTCGCCCTTGCCCTGCACGTAGAAGTCGTTCGGATCCGGACCGCCGGACCCCGGCTGGTTCTGGGCGCAGATCATGAAGGTCTTCCGCGTGCGAACCTTCGCGGTGACCTTCTGGGTGTTGACGATCCCTCCGCCGTTGAACACATCCTCGCCGGTCGTCGCGAAACCCTTCATGATCGTGAGGTCCGTGACGAGGAACGCGGCCTCCGCAGGCAGGCTGGTGAAGAACACGACGGCTCCGATGGCGAGCAGAACGATCTTGCGCATCATCCCTCCTAGATCCGGTCGTAGGAGGCTACGCGAGTCCAGCTCCGTTCCTCAAGCCAGCGCCACGCCTGGGGCTACATGACCTGGTGGGGTTCCTCGGGCTCGGGAGGCTTGTCTTCGGGGACCGGTGGGTAGATCTCGAAGTTCTTCATGTCCTCAGGCCCCATCTTCATGTCGGGCGGCATGCTGCCCCCGAGCAAGTCGGCGTCGGGTCGTAATAGGGGTCCACGAGATCAACCATCTCGGCTCGTCCAGGCGGCGCCCTGCTCGGGCCGGGTCGCCGGGATCGAACGGGAGAGGAACAGCAGCGCGAGCACGGCGAGCGCGAGCAAGAAGAACGCCGACACCCGCAGGGACTCGACCTGCTGGGCGATCCCGAGCAGGATCACGGGGGTCCACTTCTTCATCGGCTCACCCTAGTTGGATGCTGGCCCGGGTCAGGCCAAGCACGGGTTCCGAACGGCCTAGCGGTGGCGCGGCCTGCGGTGGAACTTCTGAATGCGGAAGTTGTATGTATCGGTGACGTACACGTTCCCGGAGTCATCCGTGGCGACGCCGTAGGGCGCATCGAACTGGCCGTTGCCCGTTCCGGCAGATCCCCACTTCGTGATGAAGGTGCCGTCGGCGTCGAACTTCTGAACGCGGTGGCTACCGATATCGGTCACGTACACGCTCCCGTTGCCACCGGTGGCAACGCCGAAGGCAGCATTGAACTGGCCGTTGCCCGTTCCGGCAGATCCCCACTCGGTGATGAAGTTGCCTCGGGCGTTGAACTCCTGAACGCGGACGTTCTGGTAGTCGACGACGTAAACGTGCCCGCCGGCATAGGTGGCGATACCGCGCGGATTGCTGAACTGACCGTCGCCCGAGCCGGTCGAGCCCCACTTCCTGAGGAAGTTGCCCTGGGAGTCGAACTTCTGGATGCGGTTGTTTTGCGTATCCACGACGTAGACATGCCCGGAGCCATCAGCAGCGATGCCGTTGGGGAAGTTGAACTGACCGTCGCCCGAGCCGGTCGAACCCCACTTCCTGAGGAAGTTGCCCTGGGAGTCGAACTTCTGGATGCGGTTGTTGCCCGCGTCGGCAACGTAGACGTGCCCCGCTGGGTCCGAGGCGATGGCATAGGCGTAATTGAACAGACCATTCGTCGTTCCGAAGCTCCCCCATTTGTCGACGAATACGGGGGTCTGCGCACCAGCTTGGCTCTGAGCAGGGGTCAGCCCGACACCGATGACCATCGACGCCACAACACTGATACGCAAGAACGTGGTCCAGCGCCGCATCACTACCCTCTTTCATCGACTCCGGGTCTTGAGAGCCTACATCGGACGCCATCATCCTTGCCGAGCGGGCACATCAAGGAGTCAACCGGCGTGGGGGCAGACCCAGCCTCCGAGCAGCCCGCTCACCCTGGCAGGGGCGGAGCTAGACACCGAGGTAGGTCTGGATCGATTGCCGGAGGCTTTCGGCATCGAACGCACCTTGCTGGATATGGGCGATCTCACCTCCCGGTCGAACGAAGATCGTGACCGGCATGCCCTGGCTGCCGGTGGCGTTGAAGAAGCGCCCGGCCGCATCGATCCCCGCCGGGTAGGTGGTGCCGGTCTGACGAGCCAGTTCGATACTCGCCCCGGGGGCATCCTGCTGCGAGATGCCGATGAACGCGACGTTGCTATCCATCTCTTGATGAACCTGCTCGAAATCGGGCATCTCGGCGATACAGTTCGGACACCACGACGCGAAGAAGTTGATCACGAGTGGCTTGCCCCGATAGTCCGCGTAGTCGATCGTCCTACCGCCCTCGAGCGCGGGCAGCGTGAGGCTCTCCAGGCGCCCGCCCGTGCGGATGTCCCCCGAGTAGGCCACCGCCGAGCCCCCGCCAGCGACGACGAACCACCCGAGCAGTGACAATACGGCGACGACCCCGATCCCTCCGCCTGAGGAACGGACCCGCTTGCGCCGATCCGCGCGGCGCCTGGCCGTTTCGCGCTCCATCCGGGCCGCCTCCCGACGGGCGCGCTTGGCCTCGGTGGAGCGACTCACTCGACCTCTGCCGTGGCCACCGACGCGCGGACACGCTCGCGGAGCCACGATGGCGCGATCTCGCGCGCCCGTTCCGCGAGAAGCTTGCCCCGGCGGCCGAGCAGGAATTCCTCCCAGCAATCCTCACAATCAAGCAGGTGTCGCTCCAGGCGCCTGCGCGCCCTCGTGCGGAGCTCGCCACTGAGGAACAGCACGGCGTTTCGCTCCGGATCGTGTTGCCTACGGGTTCTCATCGGTCGTCTCCATCACCTCTATCTCCAGCAGCCCAGCGAGCGCCCGCCGCCCGCGGTGAAGTCGAGAGAGCACGGTCCCCTTCGGGGTATCCATGATCGCCGCCGTCTCCGCGACGGAGAACCCGTCGAGGTCCACGAGCGTGATCGCGATCCGCTGATCGTCGCTCAGCTTCCAAAGCGCCTCGTGAAGGGCGCGAACATCATCCGGATCGGGATCGGCCTCGGAAAGAACATCGCGCGGGTCCCCCGCCTCATCGAGCCAGGGGAGCTCCTTCGGCCGCCGGGACAGCCTCCGATAGCGAGACCGGACGAGGTTCAGACAGATCGTCGCGAGCCAGGGCTCGACCTTGCGCGGGCGCCGGTGCGCCTTCCAGGCGCGGAACGCCTGTAGGTACGTCTCCTGAACGAGATCCTGCGCGTCTTCGCGGGTCGGAACGCTTCGCCTCGCCAGGTTATACACCAGATCCATCGCACCCATCGTGGCCTGCTCGAACTCGATCCGTTCGTCCATCCGGCTCATTTCATCGCTTCCTTCACCTACGACGCCGCAAGCACCCGTGAGATTCCCGCGACGTGGGAATCAGGCGGCCCACGTGGAGTCCCAGAGCTTGTAGGCACTCAAGATCCGGGAGGGACGATGCAAAATCTAGACCGACGCGCATTTCTAGCTTGGGCAGGGCGTAGCGGGCTGCGGATCGGCGCGGCCGGGGCCCTGGCGCCCGCCCTGCTCGCGGCGTGTACCAGGAGCACGAACTCGCCGGCCCCGGCGGCTGCAACGAGCATCGCCCCGGCTGGCGGCGCCGACAAGGGCACGGCCATCGTGGGAGAGGTGATGGACTTCACGCTCTCCCCGCATGGGTGGCAGGGAGCGTTCG
Source organism: Actinomycetota bacterium (assembly GCA_040880465.1). Lineage (GTDB taxonomy): Bacteria > Actinomycetota > UBA4738 > UBA4738 > JBBDHU01 > JBBDIK01. The sequence continues at coordinate 121,623 of JBBDIK010000007.1, forward strand.
GGGCCGTCATGTTGAGACTTCACCATGGCATCGTCGACGGTGCCGATGTCTATTTCGTCCGGACAGACGCCTCCGATCAGAACTATGCATCGAAGGAAGGACTCGTCTACGTTCCGAAACTCGCGGCGCTTCAGACCACGGGTCTCTCCGGCGAGGCCTACGTCATCACCAACGGAGTCCCCGATCAGCCGGTCGTGCTGTCTTCGGACCCATCGGCCCCCGGATACACGCCGGCCTGGCGGATCCACGAGGCGAGGTGGAGCGGCAGGGCCGAACCACTCACGTCGTTGAAGCAGGTGGCGGACGCAGCCAAGGCCGGAGACCTCTCCATCCGGGCGCGCGGCGTGATCAACGCTCCCGCCGTCACGTGGGCCGGAGGGGAGCTGCCCGTTGACCCCGATCTCGTCGAGTACCTCGGCGGCGGGCAGCTGATCGAGCCGCCCGATATCGCAGCAGGCACGGTCACCTTCAAGGTGCACGAGTGCTTCCCGGCCTCGCGCTACATCGTCTGCGACACCTCGATGGAGCCGATGGCAGAAGGCATGCATGTCGCCTATTCGCCGGAGCTGGAGGGCGCCACCGATGCCGGGGCGACCGGCTTCGTGAACGTGTTCATGAACGGGATCCCGGGGAGCGGCCCGATGGGCTTCCAGCCCTCGGTCTTCGACGCGACGGCAGGCGACCCTGCTTGGAGCCCGTACTGGGATCACATGACCTATGCCTGGGCGAGCGAGCAGGGGGCACGCGTCCTCCGATCTCAAGCGGAGATCCACGAGGCGCGTGACGGCGGGGAACTCGACAAGTTCCCCGGCACGCCCGACACCGACGGGACCGTCTTCACGGTGAACTGCCCCGTCCCGGTCGTTGCCGCGAACTCGTTCGGGACGTAAGCGCCGCCGCGCCGGCTATCCCGCGATGCGGGTCGCGGGGTGGAACGCCGCCCAGTCGAACCAGAAGCTGTCGATGGCAAGGACGCGAGGAAGTTGCTCCCCCTCCAGGGGACCGTCGAGGCCTCGCCCCTGGATGCTCCAGGTCGTGCCCGTCTCCTCGTCGGTGATCCCTTCTTCGCCGATGCCAAAGGAAAGGGCCCGGCCGTCGACCTCGGGGGTGAAGGCCGAGGCGGCCCCGACATCGCGTGACTGAGCGATCTGTTCGGCATCCAGCGCCGAGGCGGTTCCGGCATGCCAGAAGACGACGACCGGCTCGGCTCCGAGACTGAGTTCGAGGACGGCCCATCCCTCCCTCGCCTGGCCGGCGAGACGCTCGAAGGGCACGGCGACTTCCCCGTCCTCGCCGACGAGCCCGAGGACGCGCGAGAGCGCGGGCAGCCGATCATCGGGCGTCCCGTCGAACAGGTACGGCGAACGGCTGCCGTCGTAGCCCGGGTACGGGTTCTCACCGTAGGGACGGGAAAAGCCCGTCTCGGTGGTCAGGACCAGGCCATCGGGATGCTCGCTTCGCCAGTCCGCGAAAGAGAGGATCTGCGTCGGGACGAACTCGAGTTCCCAGCCGGTGAGCGGTCCGGTCACCGCCTTGCCCATCGCCTGAGGCCAGTAGGACTCGGTCTGTCGGTCATACATGACCAGGTTCGAGTTGTAGAGCTTGCCCGAGGTTCCGAAATCGAGCAGTTGTCCGTCGATCCTCGGGCGAACGAAAGCGATCCCGGTGTTGCACAGCGGGCAGTAGGTCACGGCCACGGGCGTGCCGGCCACGGTGTCGTTCACGATCTCGTGCCAGGTGAGGATCTGCAACGGGTAGGCCCTCGACTCGGTCTCCACGCTGAGCGCGAGGACGGGTTCTCGGCCCTGCAGGAAATCGATGTCGGAAGCGGGGGCGAACTTCGGATCGTCGATAGGGGGGATCCCGTCAGGAGGCGGGCCTCCTGAAAGGATCCGGTCCTCGTCGATCAGCGGGGAGGGTGACGATCGCCGCGGCTCGCCAAGCGTCTCGGCGCGCTCTCGCCCCCCGATGCGCCCCAGGCTCACGAGGACGCCAACGACTAGGAGCACAAGGAGCCCCACGATAAGCGTTCGGAGCCTCATACCTGGTTAAGCGTTCGGAGCCTCATACCTGGTTCGACGCCTGGCGGCAGCCCCGGATTCCCCCGCCCTGGGATCAAGGATCCAACGGCGAACTCCGACACGGCGCTACGAGGGCGCTCGATGAAGATCTCCGTCTGTACGTCAACGGCCATCGCTACCGCCCATCGGTTCATCCGGCCCTGGATCTCCGCCGGTGGCAACCACGGAAAGTCGCTCGGTGTATCGGGTCCACCCCTCACGGTGGGCCGCGATCATGGGGTCTCCGGGCAAGCCCGCGTGACGAAGGGTCAGCAGCGTTTCCTCGCCGTCTTCGCGAAGCGAGATCTCTACGGTCGAAGAGCCTGGAGGAACGGCCTCATCGTTCTCCCAGCCCCACGTGTAGACGAGGAGCTCCGGCGGCTCGACGACCACGTACTCCCCGACCGCGACCGGTCCGCCTCCAACGACGATCCGAAACGTGCCACCGGGGCGGGCATCGATCATGGCTTCTGTCCCCATCCAGCGTACGTACAGCTCAGGGTCGACGAGATGGCGGAACACGTCAGCGGGCGGAGCCTTGATCCGACGTTCGACCTCGACCTGAAATGGCCTCTCAGCGCTCAGTCTCGATCGCCTCCTGCAGCTTGTCGAGTTGTGTGCCCCACATCTGCTCCAGGTATCCCTCCAGGGGGCGCAACGCCGTGCGGTCCGCCGAGTAGTACCGACGTGTTCCGTCACGGCGCTCCGCCAGCAGCCCGGCGGAGCGCAATCGCCCGAGATTCTGGGACACCGCCGGCCAACTGATCGAGAAGTGCGAAGCGATATCTCCGGCGCTTCGCTCTTCATCCCAAACGAGACGCACGATCTCTCGTCGGGTCGGGCTGGCGAGACACGCAAGGACATCCTGTTCCACCCCTATATTTAAGCAAACACTTTAGCTTGACACAACCTTAAGCATGGACTTAAATACGGTTGTCCCCGGGCCACCGGCCCACGCTTCGAGAGGAAGGCGCGTTCATGAGTCGAGACATCTTGCTTGGGATCGAGATCCACGGCACGAGGATGGATATCAAGGAGGCGCTCACGACCTCGGCGGGGTTGGCATCCTTCTGGACCTCCGATGCGTCCGCGGAGCCGGCGGTTGGGTCCGAGGCCCGATTCGGTTTCCAAGGGGCGCCGATACCGCTGCGCTTTTCCGTCGATGCCATCGACGACACCGAGGTCGCGTGGACGTGTCTCGGCGAGTTCCCCTATTGGGAAGGAACGCGTGTGTCGTGGGGCTTGAGTGATGAACCCGAGCACGGGGGCACCCGTGTCTTCTTCCGCCATACGGGCTTCCCCGATGCACAGCCAGAGTGGGAGTTCGCCACCATCGCCATGACGTGGGCAAAGATCCTCGAGCAGCTCAAAGTCCTGCTGGAGACCGGCGAGTCCAAGCCAGCCCTGAGTTAGTCAACACAGCCCGGGGAACCAAGCGGCCGGACACCTACGGCGCCGACCTCGCTATGCTCAGAAGCCTGGAAGGACGGCAGTTCAGCATTTCCGCCACCATTTCAACCGGCCCGGCGAGGTCGGCGAGGTCGAGGTGCCACTCGTTTCAAGCCGAATGGGGGTCTGCGGACGATTACCGCAATGACGCCACGCCTTCCTCACGGGGGCGTGTCGGCGAAGCCGCCACCTCCAGGAGCGCGAGCTCGGGACGGCGGAACGGCAGTCCCGTGTGACCGATCGCGCAACCACGGCCTCGTTCCGCCCGAATCGCTCCACTCGCGGACTCCAACGTAGGCAAGATCCTTGTCACCCACGCTGGGAAGCGACTCTCGTTGCGATTCCATGAGGTCAAGGACGACTTCGGTCGCCAAGGCACGAAGGAGGGGTAGGGTCGTGGATGACAGCGGATCCGCAAGCTCCCGGTGGCTCTCTGACTCCGCAGGATGCTGGCTTGGTCCAACACTGTCATGATGTCCAATGAACCCGCCATCATCCTGTGGTGGCCGACTGACAAGGAGACCGCACCATGGCCTATGCCGTGACCAACCCCGCAACAGGCGAGACGGTCAAGACCTTCGACACCATCACGGACGCCGAACTCGACGGGGCGATCGCCGCGGCCGACGATGCGCACCGCACATGGTCAAAGTCGACGACGGCCGAAGAGCGCGCGGCCCTCATCCGCCGCGTTGGCGAACTCCACGTCGAGCGTCGCCAGGAGCTGGCGGAGCTCATCGTTCGCGAGATGGGCAAGCCGATCGAGCAGGCACTCGGCGAGGCAGACTTCGCCGGGGCGATCTACGGGTACTACGCCGATCACTCGGCGGGCTTCCTTCAGGATGAGCCGATCCAACTCCTGGACGGCGAGGGCTCGGCAGTCGTTCGCAGTTCGTCGCTCGGGGTGCTGCTCGGCATCATGCCGTGGAACTTCCCCTACTACCAGGTCGCCCGCTTCGCCGGACCGAACCTCATCGTCGGCAACACCATCCTGTTGAAGCACGCCGCGCAATGCCCCGAGTCCGCCGCTGCACAGCAGCAGATCTTCCTGGACGCCGGCTTCCCGGCCGGCGCATACGTGAACCTCTACGCCGGACACGACCAGATCGAGCGGATCATCGCGGACCCGCGCGTGCAGGGTGTCTCGCTGACCGGCTCCGAGCGAGCCGGCGCCCAGGTCGCCGAGATCGCCGGCCGGCACCTCAAGAAGGTCGTGCTCGAGCTCGGCGGCTCGGACCCCTTCATCCTGCTGTCGACCGATGACCTCGACACGACCGTGCAGAACGCGGTCGACGCGCGCCTCGACAACAGCGGCCAGTCCTGCAACG
>JBBDIK010000008.1:0-120851 GCA_040880465.1 Actinomycetota bacterium
GCTTTGAGCCGGAGGTCGGACTCGAACCGACGACCTGCGGTTTACGAAACCGCTGCTCTGCCAACTGAGCTACCCCGGCGCGTGACCTGCAAGAACGCGAATCTCGTCCCTCAGGATCGCCTTGATTGTAGCGGCGGTTCTCGCCCGCCCACTAGGGGGGAGCGGGTCGGGCCTGCGGAGCGCCAAACCGCTTGCCCTCGTTGCTCCGGTGAAGAACGCACCCGGATAGACACCAGCATCGAAATACCAATTCGCGGCGAATCGCCTCCTTCAGTTTGCTGCGGTCCCCATGTACGGAGGGGCGACCTGAGAGAGACGTTGTTCGGCAGATCCAGGGCTCGAGTCACGGAGCCCGGAGGCCTCGGATTCCGGTGGTTCTAGGCCTCGACTTTCGGAAACCATGCTCCGGCGTGCAGGGGTCGTTCTGTACACGGGCAAGCACGCCTACACGATGGAAGGCAACATCCATGCGGTGCCGATGGACCGGCTCTGGCTCACATAGCGGCGGGAAGGCTCGGGTGACAGGTTTACGAAACCGCTGATCTCCCAACTTAGCTACCCCGGCTTGCCTGGGGAAGCGCGGACCTCGTCCCTCAGGATCACCTTGATCTTAGCGAAGGCGGCGCTGGATTGGTTCGGCGGAGACTCTCGTATGCCCTGACTCCTTATGAGCCGGCTGTGATTGGCGGATAGGCTATCGCGGGTTCAGTGGGTCCCGCCGGGCGTGTAGTAGCGCACATCGCCGGTAAGGCCGATGTGCACGCGTCTCCCGGCGTCGAGGTCGGGGGCCGACCCAGGCGCGTAGATCTCAAGCGTCGAGCCGCCGTCGATCCGCACACGAAGTAGCTGGTCGTGGCCGTAGAACTCACACGCCGTGATCAGCCCGGGACCGGCGACGTCGAGGCGGGCCTCGAGGGCCTCGGGACGGATCATGGCTACCGCGCTCCCGTCGGGCTGGCCGGGTGCGGGCAGCACGCCCAATGGCGTCTTCGCATGTTCGTCCTGGATCTGCGCGGCGAGGACGTTGGCCCGGCCGACCATCCACGCGACGTCCAACGATGCGGGCTCCTCGTAGACATCCCAAGCGGTACCGACCTGTTGCAGCCGGCCGCGGGCCATCACCGCCACCCGGTCGGCGATGGACAGCGCCTCCTCTTGGTCGTGCGTCACGAAGATGCTGGTGACCCCCGCGCGCCGGAGGACCTCCCTGACCTCCGCTCGCACCCGCGCGCGGAGCGCAGCATCGAGGTTGGAGAAGGGTTCGTCCAGAAGCAGCACGTCCGGTGCCGGCGCCAACGCTCGCGCGATCGCGACCCGCTGCTGTTGCCCGCCGGAGAGTTCGTGCGGCATCCGATCACCGAGGTCGCCGATGCTGAGCAGGGTCAGCAGTTCCTCGACGCGTTCGGGGTCGGTGGCGCCGAAGGTGACGTTCGCCGCGACGGTCAGGTGCGGGAACAACGCCCAATCCTGGAACACGATCCCGACGCGCCGACCTTCCGGCGGCACCCACGTCCTGCCCCCGCTCACGACCGTACCGGCGACATGGATCGTGCCCGCGTCGGGGCGTTCCAGCCCGGCGATCATCCGCAAGACCGTCGTCTTGCCGCACCCGCTCGGCCCGAGCAGCGCGATCAGCTCGCCCTCGTACACCTCGAGGCCGAAAGAACTCACCGCCTTCGTCGACCCGAACGATTTGGACAGGCCCTCGCAGGCCACGACCATGGTGTTCATCAGTCGGGTCGCACCTCCTCGACGTCGATACGTCCCGCGAGGAAGAAGAGTGGGATCGCCGACAGCACGAGCAGCAGCAGGGCAGGCACGGCGGCCTTGGAGAACAGCCCCGCGGATGCGGAGGTCCAGACCCGCGTCGCGAGAGTCTCGAAGCCGGTGGGGCGCAGCAGCAGCGTTGCCGGGAGTTCCTTCATCGCGGTCAGGAATACCAGGGCGGCGCCCGCCAGGGTCGGCGGAAGGATCTGGGGGAGCGTGATCCAGCGCACGACGCGCACCGGCCGGGCGCCCATGGTCCGTGCCGCCTGTTCCACATGGGGGTCGAGCTGTCGAAGCCCCATGCGCATCGGCTCACTCGCTTGGGGGAAGAACAAGATGACGTAGGCGATCGCGACGAGGAAGAGAGACTGATAGATGACAGGCGCGAACCGGGCCGTGATGAACACCAGCGCGAGCGCCACGACGATGCCCGGAAGGGCGAACCCCGCGTAACTGATCGGCTCCGCCAGTCGGGCGCCGCGGGAGCGGGACCGTGCGGTGTAGAGAGCCACGGGCGCCGCGGCGAGGATCGCCAACGCAGCGCCGATCCCCGAGACCAACACTGAGCTCCCCGCCGCAGACAACGTGAGGTTCAGCGGTCCGCCTCGGAGCAGCCCCCGGATGGCCCAGTAGAGGAGGACCCCGGCTGGAAGCAGGAAGGTGAATGCGACTAGGCCGGCGGCGAAAAGCAACGCTGGGGTCCGCCACGAGCCGAGTGGCACCACTCCCGGGGGGCGTTTGCTGCCACCGCCGGATCGGTGATACGCCGCTCGGCCCCGTTGGCGTTGCTCCGCGACGACGACCACCAGGGCGATCAACACGAGCATCATCGACAGGATCGCCGCCGGGGCACGGTCGAAGGCAGCCTTGTACTGCAGGTAGATGGCCTGCGTGAACGTGGTGAAGCGCATCAGCGAAACCCCGCCGAAGTCGTGCAGCGTGTACAACGCGACCAGCAGGCCGCCCGCGGCGATCGCCGGCCGCAACATCGGGACCGTCACGTGGCGAAATACCTGGATGGGTGTTCGCCCGAGCGTTCGTGCCGCCTCCTCCAGCGACGGGTCCAACCCACGGATCCCCGCGGCCGTCACGAGGTAGACGTAGGGATAGCTCACCGCCGTCAGCACGATGGCTGCGCCCACGAACCCACCGATGTCGGGCAGCCGCTCGATCCCGAGCGGTTCGAGGAGCTGCTGGAAGAGCCCCTTGGGACCAAGTGAGGACAGGAACGTCATGGCTGCGATGTAGCTGGGGATCACCAGGGGGAGGGCGAACAGCACCGCCCAGATCCGCCGCCCCGGAAGATCCGACCGAGTCGCGAGCCATGCGGCCGGAACGCCGAGGAGGGTGCTCGCGGCTGTCACCGCAGCTGCGAGGCCAAGCGACCGGAGCGCCAGTTCAACGGTTTCCCATCGCAGGATCAGGCGCCATCCGGCGGGCGTGGCCTGCGTCCCACGGATCACCAGATAGAGGAGGGGGAGGAGGAGGAGCGCACACACGACCGCGGAGGCGGCGGGCAACGCACGCGGCCTGGGGAAGCGCGAGGGACGGCGCGTGCGCGCCGTCCCTCGCTCCTGCCCATTGTGGGTCGGGGTCTCGATCACACGTAGCCGGTCTCCGCCAGCAACACGAGGGCCGGCTGCAAGGTGTCGCCGAGCTTCGACAAGTCGATGTCGGGGCCCTGTACCTGGTCCAGCGGCACTAGGTCCACGGACGGCTCGTAGCCGGGGGCGAGCGGATACTCCCAGGTGTCCTCGGCAACCCAGGTCTGGCCGGGCTCGCCCGTGAGGTAGTCGACGATCCTCGCCGCGCCCTCGGGGTTGGCCGCGGTGGTCAGGACCCCGACACCCGCCGTGTTGATCAGGGCGCCCGGATCACCCGCCTTGAAGAAGTGGTTCTCGGCGGAGATCGGACCGTCTTCGGCCTCGACCTCATACTTGTAGTAGTGGTTCACGAGTCCGACGAGCACCTCACCGGCGGCGACCGCACGGGTCGTCGAACCGTTGTCCTCGTAGAACTTGGGGTCGTTGGCCTTCAGCTTCTCGAGGAACTCGCGCGTGCGCTCCTCGCCTTCCCTCTCGATCATCGCGGCGATGAACGCCTGGAACGACGAGTTGGTCGGCGCGATGCCGAGCTTGCCCTTCCACTTGGACTGGGTGAGGCCCCACACGGTGTCGGGCAGGTCGGATGCCTGCAACTCGTCGGTGTTGTAGATCGCGACGCGGCCACGGCCCGAAACACCGACCCAGGTTCCATCGCTGGAGCGGAACCGCGGATCCACTCGGTCTAGTACCACCTGGTCCAATGGCGCGAACTGCCCGGCACCGGAGACGACCCCGAGAGAACCGGCGTCCTGCGCCCAGAACACATCGGCCGGGGAGTTCGGGCCTTCCTCCAGGATCTGTGCGGCTAGTTCCGCCGAATCGCCGTAACGGACATCCAGGTCCAAGCCAGTATCGGCCTCCATCTTGGCGATGAGGTCGGCCACCATCTCCTCTTCCCGACCGGAGTAGATGACCACGGTGCCGCCGCCCCCTCCGGATGTGGTGGATCCGTCGGGGGCCGGCTCCGCTTCGCTCGTGCAGGCTGCCGCGGCCAAGGCAAACAGCAGGGCCATGGCAGCGGTCTTCGTCCAGATCTTCATGAGTGTTCTCCTCCTTGCATCCTGTGGAAATGGTTCATATGGCGTCGATCCCCTCGGTGCGCTTAGGTGGACCGAGGGCCTGGATTCGACCGGTCGAACCCTTGCGCGGCCAAATCCTACCTAGGAGGTCGGATTACCGTCAAAACGTGACCTTGCCGATGCCTCCGGGACTTGGAACCTATCGATCGTGGCGGGCGAATCCGTCCGATCAGGTGCCGGCCTCGATCGACCTTCCGACGACCGCAAGGACGACGACGGCCATAGCGATCGCGGCCAGACACGCCCCAAGCGGCACATGAGTCGCGAACGCGAGCGCCCCCACCGAAGCGCCGACGAGCACCATCGCGACCGGCATGGCTCCGGCTCGCCAGCCGGCGTCGTCGGCGCCAAGACGAGACCCGGCGGTGAGCGAGGTGAGCGAGACGGTGACGACCAGCGAGTTGAACCCGTCGTGGCTGATCGCCCGCGCCAGTGAAGCCTGAAGCCCCAGGCCCATCGCGAGGATCCCGAGGACCAGCCAGGGGTTCGGGCCGCGCCGGTTCGTCAGCACCCACGCGAGTGCAGCCAGGCCGATAAGCACGCTCTCCATCGGCAAGATCACGCGGGTCATCGTCCTCCAGGCACCGTCGCGGTCGCGGCCCCGCACGATGCGACCGCCCGCCACAGCACCGATGATGAACCCGCCGATCGAAGCCCCCGACGCCTGCCAGGCGAGCGCCGGCAGACCGGCGAAGAGAGCGAGCGGGAGCAAGATGAGGTTGCCGGTCTGAGCGGCAACGAAGGCCTTGTAGGTCAGGAAGGAAAGGGCATCGAGGGCACCCGAGACGGCGAAGAGGCCAAGCAGGACGACGGTCCTCGCGCGATCCATCGGGTCATCCTAGACACCACGCCTCCTTTTCCTTGAGCCTGCCGAAGCACCGCTACAGGACACAGGCTCAACCGCCCCTGGCGGATCCCCTCGTCGCGCGGCGGGATGGCATCAGGAGGTGGCGCGACGGCGAGCGGCAGGAGTTCCGGGTGCGCGGGCACAGCAGCAGTCGCGGCCTCACACCGCTCGGTGGTACTTGGCGACGCCAAGCGGGATCGAGACGACCACGGTACCCACGATCCACGCCGCGATTGCAGTACGTAGGACGTCGTCGGCCCCCCGACCATCAGCGCCCGGACGGCGGACGCGATCACGGACACCGGCTGATGCTCTGCGAACCACTGCAGCCAATGGGGGAAGGCGCTCCGGTCGCGCGTCGCCGGCCGGCCGAAGATCCACATCGTCGATCTCCCGATCGCCGCGCGCCTCATGCGGCTATCGCCCGATCGGCTCCAGCGCCTGGAGCCGGGCCGCGCTCAGCGAGTTCGGCCACCTCCTGGAAACCTTCGCCGTCATGGAGCTGATCAAGCAGACATCATGGCTCGACGGGATCGCGGGCGTCGGTCACTGGCGAGCCCACGGCGGGGAGGAGGTAGACCTGGTGATCGAACGAGACGACGGTTCCATCATCGCGTTCGAAGTCAAGGCCACCTCTCGGGTGACGGCCGATGCGCTCCGCGGTCTGAAGCGACTCCGCGGTGCAGCCGGCGACGCTTTCCTCGCCGGCGTTGCCCTGCATACCGGCCAACGCTCGCATGCTCCCGACGAACGGATCAGGATGATGCCGGTCGAAAGCATCTGGCGCCCCAGGATGGGGGAACGGGTCTACCAACCGCTGCTCTGCCAACTGAGCTACCCCGGCGTTTCCACCATTCTACGGACCGAGTGGCAGATCGGGATCCCATCGCCATCGGGCGAGATCGAGGGAACGAGGGAGAACCTGATCGAACGGCTGTTCCAGGAGCAAGAGCTGCCCATACCGATGCACGTGTCGGGCGAGACGAAGGTAGGCCACTCCGGCGCATCGTCCGAAGGTGGGTTCCCGCGCCCGCCGTCTACGGGCACTGCTGCGCCGAGTCCTGAGGATCCCTCGCGCAGATATCGCTACCCGGACCACCGTCGAGATCGTCGTTACCCTCGATGTCATCCTCGGAGTTCAGCAGGTCGTCGTTCCCTGACCCTTCCAGCTGGTCGGGGCCGCCCTGGCCGACAAGTACGTCCTTGCCATCCTGACCGACGATCCGATCAGAGCCCCCACCCCCGAAGATCACGTCGTTCCCGCTGCCACCGTGCACGATGTCGTCACCGCCCCCCGGGCAGATCAGATCGGCAGCCGGCGTGCCGGTGATGTCGTTCGCCTGCCGGGTGCCGGTGATCGTGCACGCCGGCTGCCACGCGGCGAACCCGTCGATCACGGAGTTATTCGTGCGTCGGGTCTGGGAGGCCGTTAAAGTCATCGTGTAGATCTCCAGGTTCCCATCGCGACTAGACCCGAACGCGACCTGAAGCCCATCGGGCGACCAGGAGGGGGAGAGATCGGCGAACGGGTTGCCGGTGAGGTTGAACGGCGCCGAGCCATCGGAGTTCATCCTCCACACGTCGGAGTTGCCGGAGCGGTCGCTGTAGAAGGCGATCCGGTTCCCCGCCGGAGAGTAGGAAGGGTCGCCGTCGGTCTCGGGAACCGAGGTGAGCTGCGTGCGGCCTCCTCCAGCGCGATTCACGGCCCAGATGTCGAAGTTTCCGGAGCCTTGGGACTCGAAGACGATCGTACGTCCATCAGGGGACCAGTCGGGCGAGGAATCCGACGGGTTCGTGGTCAGTTGGACCTTGCCGGTCCCGTCGGCATCCACCTTGGCAAGTCCGGTGTCGTTGCGGTAGACGAGCTGTACGCCGTCGGGAGACCAGGAGGGGTCGGACTGGGACCCGGTTCCGCCGACCAGCACTTGCTCGTCAGAGCCGTTCGGCCGCATCACGAAGACGTCGGCATCGCCGTTGCGGTAGCTGACGAAGGCGATCCTGGTTCCGTCCGGGGAGTAGTTCGGACGCGAGTCCGTGCCGACCGCGTTGGTGAGCTGGACCTGTCCGGTACCGTCGGCATTCATCGACCAGATGTCAGCGTCACCGGGATTGCGCATGAAGGCGATCTTGCCGTTCGCGCCAGCCGTCGAGGCCATCGACGGCGCAGCGGGAGGGAGCAGCAGCGTCAGGACGGTCGCCGTGGCGGCGATGTGCCGCAGGACCAAGCTCGTGGGTAGTCGCATGTCCCCACCTCCGCGAACAGGCTACATGGATTGCGCCTATCCACCGCATCGGCGCCGCGCCCTCACGCGATGGAGTCGTTCCCGAAAAGGGGCTCGTCGTCGTCGCTCCCCCGTTGCGGGTCCTGGGCGGTCACCGACGAGTTCGGCCATCGCTTGGAAAGCTTCGTCGTGCTGGAGCTCCTGAAGCAAGCTTCGTGGTTGGTCGGCATCGCCGGTCTCGGACACCGGCGAACCCACGATAATGATGGCGTCGACCTCGTCATCGAGCGCGACGATGGAGCCGTGGTCGCGGTTGAAGTCAAAAGCAGGCATCCATGCCGTTCCGATGGACCGGCTCTGGCAACCTGCGGGCTGAGCTCCGAGAGCTGAGCCATTGTGTTTTCGCATCGGTAGCACTAGGTTGAGTCGTCCACTGATCGATAAGTGAGGTACATATGCGCACGCGCCTCCCAACGATTCTGCTCGCGCTCGCGATGACCGCAGCGGTTGTCGTCACCATGGCTATCCCGGCTTCAGCCGGAACGATCACGTCATCCTTCGCGGCCGGGGTCTTGACGGTGAACGGCACGTCGGGCGATGACTCGATCCACGTCGACTGCGTCGGCAACAATGTGGTGATCAACACATTCAACCCCGACACCGGCGCCGTCCTGTGCAGCGATGTGGTCAGTATCAAGATCTCCGCTGCGGGCGGAAACGATCTGGTCAGCATCTTCTTCGATGACGTCTCCGCACCGAGTCTCGACAGCATCACCGTCAATGGTGGCGTTGGCTCAGACACAATCAACGGCGGCAAGTTCGGTGACACGCTCAAGGGTGGAAGAGGGATGGACTTCCTCATGGGAAATGACGGTAACGACATCTTGAACGGCGGGACGGGTGTCGACGGCTGCAACGGCGGCCCCGGGGTGGACATCAGAAGGAACTGCGAGAAGCACTAGGGAGTACCCGAATAGAGCTGGGCCACCGTCTGTCGTGGGACTATGCTTGGGACCTGGAGGTGGTTCCATGCGCCCGGACCTCCGAGCGTCCGCATCCCTGTTCGCCGTGCTCTTGTTCCTGTCACTGCCGGCGCTACTGCCGGTAGCAGCCACAGCGGCGCCTGCGTCCGGCCGCCGAGCAGTCATCGTTGTGCTCGAAGATGGAGCAGGTGACCCAGGGGACGTGGCGGCCCAGCACGGCCGCGCGTACGGGCTCGAGGTCGGACCCGTCTACCGCTCCGTGTTCGGAGGGTACGCGGCATCTGTTCCAACTGCGCGACTCGACGCACTCCGTGCCGACGCCAGTGTGCTGATGGTCGCTCCGGACGAGCCGGTTTCGATCGCGAAACGGATCCGGCGCCTGTCGACACAGGTGCTCCCCACGGGCGTGAACCGCATCAACGCGGACAGCACGGCGAACCGCGGCTACGGGGTCGACGTGGCGGTCCTGGACACAGGGATCGACTCGGATCACCCCGATCTCGCGCCGAACCTGGCCGGGGGCGTCAACTGCTCGTCGGGGACCACGTTCGAGGACGGGAACGGACACGGGACGCATGTCGCCGGCACGATCGCGGCGCGCGCGAACCGTTTCGGCGTGGTCGGCGTGGCCCCACTGGCGAACCTGTGGGCGGTCCGGGTCCTCAACAACGCCGGGTCCGGCTCGACATCCTCGGTCGTGTGCGGCATCGACTTCGTTGACTCGCTTTCCCCCGCACACGGTGGTCCGATCACCGTCGCCAACATGAGTCTCGGAGGTTCGGGGTCGGATGACGGTGCGTGCGGTACGTCCAACGGCGATCCGATGCACGCGGCGATCTGTGCGGCGACGGCGGATGGGGTCACGTTCGTCGTGGCGGCGGGAAACGACGGGGTGAACCTCGCCGGATCGGTCCCGGCGGCCTACGACGAGGTCGTCACCGTCACGGCGTTGGCCGATTCCGACGGCAGATCGTGCGGTCTGGGCTCCCCGACGGGGTACGGAGTGGACGACACGTTCGCCTCCTTCTCGAACACGGGAAGCGGGGCCGACCTGGACCACGTGGTGGCCGCGCCCGGCGTGGGGATCTACTCCACGTACAAGAACGCCGGCTATGCCTCGTTGTCCGGAACGAGCATGGCGACGCCGCACGTCGCCGGGGCGGCCGCCCTCTATATCGCAGGTCATCCCGGGGCCGGTGCGTCCGAGGTTCTCGCGTCGTTGCGAACGACCGGGGAACTCCCTGGTGTGGACATGAACGGCGAATGCAGCGGAGGCGCTTCCCACACCGATGCACCTGGGCAGCATCCCGAGCCCGTCGTCCGCGCCGAGGCGTTCTAGTTCCTCGCATCGAACCGCCCTCAGATGGGCAACATCACGTACAGATGGTCCGAATCATCCCGAACTCCCCCATAGATGTCCCCTGCTTGTCGCGCGCAGGCTCCGAAAGACACCAGGGGTGGGGTGCCGTCCTCCGACCCTAGAACTTCCCCCAGGGGCCGTGCACCCAGTCGCCGTCGTACCACACGGGATCCGCGTCCATGAGAACCCGGTACTCCTGATACCGCTTGTCCTGCTCGGGGTCCTTCGCGTTCTTCCAGTAGGACTCCGCATCCTCGAACCAGACGACCATGATCATCGTGTCGTCGTGGTTCTCCGGGAACATGATCTCGACCCCCCGGTAGCCGGGCACCTTGATGTCCCCGTACTTCTCTAAGACCGCAGTGATCGCCTCGCGATTCTCGGCCTTCACCTTGCACATCCCAACCGTTCCGAACATGGGCCACTCCTCTCTTCCTGCGGACGCTTCCGGTCCCGCGGCCTCCCTACGCCGTCAGCACCGCCGTGAAATCGTAGTCCTGGTGGAATCCGGGACACGTCAACGTCGTGATGATCGTCGGGCTCGTTCGAACCTTCTTCTGGAACGCGTTCCGGCTGATGCGCAGGTTGATCTCGATCCGGGTCGCCATCCACTCGTCACCGATCAGCCCGGCGTCGACCGGGCGGAAGGCGATATCCACCTTGAGCGGCGCTTGAACATGCACACCCCCGTCGGCACAGGTGTCGCGGATCGTTGAACGCCCGCGATAGTTGCCCCCCACCCCCGTATAGGGGATCTGAAACTGCGCGCCACTCTGCGCCGAGCCACCGCACGGACCAGACCCACACTGGGCCTTGAACGTGATGTCGTACTTGGGACCATCGTAGAAGCCATCGACCCGTGCCTTCGATATGGGCGGAAGGTTCACGGCGGTCGGGCTCGGAAGGGTCGGTGAGGCGATGCTCGGCGGTAGGGACGGCAAGATCGGGGAGGGGACGGGAACCGGTGACAGCGGTGCACGCTCGTCGCCTCCACCGAGCACGACGATGAGGAGGACGATCACGATCGCCACGCCGACGCCGCCCCCCACCAGGACCAGCGGGTTCTTGAAGGCTGCGAGTTGGCCGCGGGTTCCGGAGGGGGTTCCGGGCGTGGGAACGGCCGGTGGGGCTGCAGGCGCGACCACCGGCGCGAGCGTGATGAGCGTTGACCCGATCCGGACTTCGTCGCCAGCCTTCAGCGCGGTCGTGCCGGTGATCCGCTCCCCGTTCACCGTCGTCCCGGCAGGTGAGCCGAGATCCTGGACCGTCGGCGCACCGGAGGGGTCGGGGTGGAAGAACGCATGCCGCTCGGCGACGCCCGGCTCTGGCAGGGCCAGGTCGACACCGGATGCGCTGCCGACGAGGATCCCGCTTTCGCCTACGTCAAGAGATCTCGTTTCTCCCGACGGCAACACCACGTTGATCCGCATATCCGTCTCCCCGGTCTGGACCCGGGGGCCCTCCCGCTGGTACGGGTCGCGATTATCGCTCCCCCGCACCGCGGCCGCAAGACGAGCGCCGGTCTCCCGAGATCAGCCGGGCTTCCGGCCGATCGCTCGACCCCATGCGAACGCCGCGAAGACATCGGGAGCTTCTGACCAGGCGAGCCGCGCGCGCTCCAGCTCATCGACCGCCTGGTCAGCCATGCCGCACTTCGCCACACGATCCCGTCGGGGCCACAGGCTACTTGACGACGAAGTCGCTCTCAGCCGCGACCTTGTAACCGTCGTCCAGCAGAAGGCGCACGGTATAGGGACCGGGCTCGAGCGGCCACGGACCGGGTGAGCTCGCATCGATCCGTCCCTCACCGGCGACGGTGGCCTTCGTGTAGCGCCACTGCAGGTACTGCCCCGGCTTGTCGCCCCGATGGAAGATACCGATCCAGTCCCAACGGTTCGCAGGTGCGCCGTACCACTCGACCATGATGGGTTCACCCGGCCGATACGACGGCTTGGCCGCTGCGACGGTCGGGCCCGCGCCCGGTTCCTGGAACCAGACCGGGGTGGACGCGAGCTCGGCGCCGGCCGGATCGACGAGCACGACCTCGTGGGCGGCAGCTGGCTGCTCAGAGATGTCGAAGGTCACCGTACCGCTCGGAGGTGAGCCATCACCGGTGCCCATCTCCAGCACCGCGGCTGCCGGGTCGCCGCCTTCCTCGACGATGACGACGCGCTCGCCGTCCTCACCGGGCGCTTGGAACGTCACCGCGAGCGGCGTGTCAACGTCCACCAGTGAGTCGGCGACGGCGACGAGGTTCGGGGGCGGCGGCACGTCGGTCAGGTCCACGTCGAAGGTCGAGACCAGCGCACGATGATCGGTTGGCCACGGATGGACGGTTTCGTCGGCGGGCCCGCCGGACTCGCCCATCACGAAGCTGTCGACGGTGGTCACCGGCCCCGCCGCGAAGATCATGTCGATCCGGTCCTCCAGGGTCTCCCCCTTCACCGGATTCCAGCCCTTGACCTTGGGACGCCAGGCAGGCCAGGTCAGGCCGGGGTTCGCCACGGGGTCGGGGTAGATGGCGCGGTACGAATCGGTGAACCCGGCATCTTCGACGATGTGGGTGACCGGCCAATCGACGGCGAACTTGATCTGCGGACGCTCGCCGACCATCTCCTCAGGCCAGTCGCGGTGCGACGGGGTGTTGAAGTCCCCGACGATGAAGGAAGGGAACCCGTCGTCCGCCAGCCCGCCCATCGTCTCGACGATCGGTGTGATCTCGGGGATGCGGTGCTTCTTCTCACCCGCGTAGACCTCCTGCAGGTTCGCGCCCTTGCGCGCGATGATGTTCGGCCCGTAGGGCGAGGACGTCAAGTGGATGTTCGAGATCGCGACCGTTTTGCCCGGTGCGAGTTCGGCGAACGCGTAGCTCGGGTCACCGTCCGGCGGCGCGTACAACGGAACCTGGGAGACGAGCTGGAGGCGCTCGTCGGTGTACTCCCACCCCAGCGCCTCGGCGATCTTCGGGATCTTCCCGAAGGCCTCCTCGACCGCGACAACCTGCGCCCCCGACTGTCGGATCGCCTCCGGAACGCTGTCGAAGTCCACGAGTCCGCCGCCGTACTCGATGTTGAACTCCATCAGGGTGAAGGGGACGGTCCCCGTGGCGGGCGCCTGCTCGCCGACAGCCGGGTTGCCCGCCGAAGAACCGCCGCCCCCGCTCGGGGTGCGCGTGCACGCGGCGGCCGACAGCGCAACGGCAAGCAGAACGGCAAGGGGCGCCCGGCGTCTGGTGACGGCCATCATGGTCGCCGCAGCCTACCTCGACCCGACCCCGCGGAGGAAGTCACGTTCCGACCAGCGGTCAGGTCGAGGCGGAAGGACGATCGACGGACCCCGCGGAGGGTGCGGGTTCCTGGCTCGGCGGCTCAGCGGTATCAGGCAGAAGGTCCTCGGGAACCGGCTCGGAGGTCGGCTCGATCGTGACCACTCGCGTCGGCTTCCCGACGTTCATCGGGCCATCGCCCCCCAGCCCCACCACAGCGACTCATCGAACGCGGGCTCGGGACTGCGTATCAGCCCACCGGCCAACGGCTCCGGCGCCAGCCGGTCCACCCGATATCGGTTGAGCAAGGTCTGCAGTATCGGCTCTACGGGCTCGCCCTTGAACCCCCGATGGTGGGAGCACAAAGGGCCGTAGGGAGAATCACGCAGGACGACCTCCGCGGGGACCGCCCGGCGTTCCTCGAGACAGCGCATGCAGAAGAATCCGAGCCGCTGCGGGTAGGCGAACTCGGCGCGATATCCCGCGCAGTGAACGACGACCTGTCCCCAGAGCGCGACCTGCCCGACGACGACGAACCCGGCGGCTGGCAACCCGTACGGCGGAGGCATCGGCTCGGCGAAGCCATAGATCCCGCATCGGCATCCCTCCGTCGGCGCCGCGTGCGCGGTGATCCGGCAGGCCGCTCGCATGCGTTTCCCAGCCGGCCACGTTTCCGTCTCGGTGATCGCTCGAAGTTCCGGCGTCTTGCGCCGGAACGACACGCGCCAGACGCGCCAGCCGGTGAGGGGTTCGCTCCCCCCGAAGGAACCGGCGTCGGGGACCGCGGTTTCGAGCACACGACCCGTGTCGATGGTACCCACGCTCACCCCTCCACCGTACGCCCGAACGCCCGAACGCGCGAGGGGCCAGTGGACCGATGTGCCGCCCCAGCCTGGGCCGCTGCCTTGCAGGTCGGGGTGCGACGCGTGATACTCAGGGCTCCACCGGAGGGAGGCCCACATGACCATGCACCCGAGGGAAGGCGGCCGCAAGCGCCCGTTCGGACTCGGAGGCACGCCGATGGACCGGCGAGCGTTCCTGCGTACCACCGGCCTGACCGCGGCGAGCATCCCGCTCGCGAGCGCGATCCTGGCAGCCTGCACGGACCCAACCAAGCAGGGGAAGGTGGACGAGTCGGTCCTGAACCCAGCCCGGCCGGACAACCCTGTCACCCTCCCGGTGAACCAGGCCGACATGATCGCCGATGGGCTCAAGCCCGAAGCCGGCCCCCTCGAGCTGTACAACTGGGAGGACTACATCAATCCACGCATCATCGGGCTGTTCGAGGAACAGTACGGCGTGAAGGTGAACCGCAACACGTTCAATACCGAGCAGGAAGCACTGGGCACGCTCACCGCGACCGACACCCCGTACGACGTCTACTTCCCGTCGCCGAACGTCCTCGCGCGGCTCGCCTCGAGCGGCCTCCTTCGCCCGCTCAACAAGAGCTACCTCCCGAACCTGACGAACACGTGGGAGGTGTACCACGGCACCACGCCCCAGACGCCGTTCTACGACGTGGGCGCGCTCTACACCGTGCCGTACACCGTCTACACGACCGGCATCGGCTGGCGGATCGACCAGCCTCGCGGCTCAGCCATCGCAGGCCCCGGCGAGGACGTCATCCCGTCGATGTCGAACCCGTACGAGATCCTCTGGGACTCCGCATACAAGGGGAAGGTCCACATCCTCGACGACTACAAGGAAGCGATCGGGATGACGCTCCTCAAGAACGGCATCTACGACGTCAACACCGACGACGAGAGCACGCGGGCCGCGAACCTCGAGACCGCCCGGGCGGATCTCATCGAGATGGTGAACAACGTCGACGTCAAGGCCGACATCACCGACTACACGGACCTCCCCGAAGGCGCATCCCTGATCCACCAGGGCTGGTCCGGGGACTTCGTCTCGGTCCAGTACTACTTCCCCGACTACCAGGTGGATAAGGACGTCATCCGCTACTGGGCGCCGTCGGAGAACATGATGATCGGCAACGACATGATGGCGGTGGTCAGCAGCGGGAAGAACCCGGTGCTGGCGCACCATTTCCTGAACTTCATGCTGGACTTCGACGCCAACGACAACAGCGGGAACTCGATCGTGAACTTCCAGTGGCTCGGTTACCTGCCACCGATGGCGGGGCTGAACAAGGACGACCTCATCAAGGGCCGCGGCGCGTGGCAGACCGGTCGCGTCGTTCAGCCGAGCCTGGAGACCTGCCTCCCGACCGAGGAAGACTTCACGAAGGGTCAGATCCTCTGCGAACTCACGCCCGAGATCGACCGGGAGTGGCAGGACGTCTGGGACGCGTTCAAGGCCCAGGGATAGCCGCCAGCAGCGAACCGGAGGCGAACGGCCCCGGGCTGCGCCGCTACGCCCGGCGCTTCGCGATCTCCTCGGTGAGGTGAGGGATGATCGAGAACAGGTCGCCGACGATGCCGAGGTCGGCGAGCTGGAAGATCGGCGCATCCGCGTCCTTGTTGATCGCGACGATGCGCTTGGACCCCTTCATACCGACCGCGTGCTGGATCGCGCCGCTGATGCCGACGGCGATGTAGACCTCCGGCTTGACCGTCTTCCCCGTCTGGCCGATCTGGTAGCTGTACGGCACCCAGCCCGCGTCGACGGCGGCGCGGCTGGCCCCGACCGCCGCGTCCCCGATCGCGCCGGCGAGTTCGTCGAGAAGCTTGAAGTTGCTGGGCTCCTTGAGTCCGCGACCACCGGCGAGCACCACCTTCGCATCCTCGAGCTTGGGACCGGTGGACTCCTCCTCGTGACGCTCGACACGCGTGACCTTCTTCAGTTCGTCGGGGACGTCGGCCTCGACCACGACGACCCGCGCGGTCCCGCCGGACGGTTCCGCCTGGACGGACTTCGGCCGCATCAGGACGAGCTTCGGCTCGAATCCGCCGAGTTCCACGGCAACGACCTTGGTCCCGCCCTGGATCTCGGTCGACGCCTCATCGGGCCCGGCGACATCCGTGGCGTTGCTCATCAGCGTCGACCGCAACTTCGCCTGGAGACGTCCGGCGACATCGCGCGAGTCGTAGGAGGTGGCGAACAGGATGAGGTCCGGAAGGTGGTCGGCGACCAAGCCCGTAAGGACGTGTGCCGCCGGCTGTCCCGGGTGCTCGTCGAAGACGGCATCGTCACTCGCGTACACCGTCTGGGCTCCGTACTCGCCGAGACCCGCGGCGGAAGCCGTCGATCCTGGGCCGAGGGCGACCGCGGCAACCTCGTCGCCGATCGTGCGGGCCTTCGTGAGGAGCTCCAGCGCCGCTGGGCTGGCGCCGGTCGGCGAGACGTCCGCGTAGACCCATACCTTGGTCACGTCAGATCACCTTCGCTTCCGCGAGCAGGTCCGCGATCCGAGCCGCCGTGTCGTCGCCCGCCTCGATGATCTCGCCCCCGGCCTTGGCCGCCGCATCCCTCATGCTCGTCACGGCCTGCGTGGACTCGACATCGTCCGCCCCCAAACCGAGATCCGCCACGGTGAGGCGCTCCAAGGGCTTCTGCTTCGCCTGCATGATCCCCTTCAGGTTCGGGTAGCGCGGCTCGTTCGCGCCAGCCGTCACCGTGATGACGGCCGGCAAGGAGCTCTCGACCACGTCGTAACCCGATTCCGTCTGGCGGTCGATCCGTGCCGTCGTGCCGGATACCTCCACCTTCTTCGCGAACGTGAGGCTGGGAAGATCGAGGAGTTCGGCAACCGTCACCGGGAGCGTTCCGGTGTAGCCGTCGGTCGACTCCACACCCCCGATCACGACATCGTAGGACCCACGCCTTAGGGCCGCGGCCAGAACCTGAGCGGTGACCAGGACGTCGGCGCCGCGCAGCGAATCGTCGGTGACCAAGACCCCCTTCGCGGCGCCCATCGCAAGTCCACGCTGGACCGCGACGACGGCATCCTCCGGTCCCATCGAGACGACCGTGACCTCACCGCCGTTCGCTTCCGCGATCTGCAGGGCGGCCTCCAGGCCGAACTCGTCGCCCGGATCGAGCGCTCCTTCGACGCCGGAGCGAACGACGAAGTTGTCCGGGCCGATCTCCTGAACGCCCTGTGGGTTGGGGACCCATTTGCACAGAGCCGCGATCTGCATCTGACGTTCCTTCCACTGATGACGGGCCGGACCTCGCCGGAGCCCTCCGCAGGTCTCGCCTGCTCGGCGGGACCAGGAGAGGATAGAGGAGAAGCGCCGGAAGCGACGAGTACTATCCGCCCCAGCCGGGCAGGCCGAGGGAGCGCATGGCGGGGACCAACAAGCGGAAGGGCGAGGCTTCCCCGTCGCGCAACACGTTCGTCGTCGCCTCCGTCGTCCT
Source organism: Actinomycetota bacterium (assembly GCA_040880465.1). Taxonomy (GTDB): domain Bacteria; phylum Actinomycetota; class UBA4738; order UBA4738; family JBBDHU01; genus JBBDIK01. The sequence goes on from JBBDIK010000008.1 coordinate 17,451, forward strand.
TGCCATGGCGGGCGTTGCAGTGCTCTTCCTGATGCCCTACTTGAGCGGGCGGGTTTCGTTCCCGGTCGGGACCGATACGAAGAAGTACATCTGGCGGGCGACGCTCGCGGCCGACCAAGGCCTGGGGGCGCTCCCCGGATCGGCGCCCCCCGAATTCGAGGACAACCCCGACCGTCCCGGCTATCCGGCCATCGCAGCGACGGTCTGGGGAACGATGGGCATCGACCCCGTCCGGCTCGCGGAGATCCTCCCGGCGGTCATGGCGATCATCATCGGTCTGGGCGCGGGGGTGTTCGCCGTCCGATGTCTGGGCCACCCGCGGTGGGTCTTCGCGATCTTCCTGCTCGTGGTGGGGGCGTCGATCCAAGTCGCGCGGACGGCGGTGGGCTACGCCGACAACCTGATCGTCGACGCCGTCCTGATGGCGGCCGCCGTCGCCATCACCGTCACGCCGATAGGTCGCCGGGATCCGCCGAAGCATTTCACCCGGCGGTCGATGGCCGCCGCCGCGTTCCTGCTCACCGGAGCGGCCGTCATCCATTGGATCTTTGCGCTCGTCTTCCTGATGCTCCTCGGGGTCGTCGCGGTGTTCCGGCTGCCCTCGTCACTCAGGGCCCGGCGCTCCTACCGCATCGCCCTCCCCAACACCGAGTCCGGCCGGCTGGTGGGCACCATCGCGTTAACACTCGTGTGCGGGTTCATCGCCCTCCTGATCGGTCCGGCACTCCCGTCCGTCCTTCCCTCGAACGACCCGGCGCGACTGACCGAGAAGTTCCAGGCGTTCGTGCCACTCTTCTCCCTGTCGGTAACCGTCGCCCTTGCGGCGACGGGAGCGGTGCTGGTTCTGCTCGCCGCCACGCGCGCCCGGTGGCGGGCGGTGCTCCTCGCGCTCGCCTGGGCGGCGGTCGGCCTGGTGGCGGTGTGGGCCTTCGATAAGGGCGTGCATTTCGCGGCATATCGATTCCTCGGGTTCGCACTCGGCATCCCACTGCTCGGAGCGGTTGCGATCGTCTGGCCCGGACGCCTGGGGCGCCGCTCCGGCCCGATCGGGCGGGTGCTGGGCGCGACCTTGATGGTCGTCGCGATCGGCGCTTCGGTCGGTGCAGCGCAGGCGGGCTGGAACGGTGACGACCCGATGTGGGCCGAGAAGGAACCCGTGGCGGACAAGATCGCCGAGGTCGAGACGGTCGAGCGCTACCTGATGTCGGTCGGGTGGGAAGGCCCCATCGTGTTCGTCGATCAGCAGCGCACCGCCACCGCGCTGCACCTCATCCGGGCGGTCCTGCCCGCAGACCTCATCCCGCGGACGTACGCGTATCTGGGCGACACGGAGACGCTGCTTTCGGGGAAGCCGACCATCATCGCGGGCGAGGACGAGTTCAACCGGAAGTCACTCAAGACGTGGCCGTCCGTGGAGGCCGCGCTCGCCGAAAACGCGGTCGTCGTCGACCTGTCGCCGGAACCCGGGGACGAGGCCGTCGTGACGGAGGGATTCGCGCTGACCGACGGGATCACCATCCTGCGCGGCCCGCTCCCGACCGAACGGATCTCGCAAGCGAAGCCGCACCTCGCTCCATCGTCTCCATGGTCGCTCGTTTGGCGGACCACCCTGCTCCTCATGTGGCTCGCCGTCGCAGGACTCGGCTGGTCGGTCAGCCTGATCGAGGCTCCGTGGGCGTACCGGCTCGCTCTGGCCCCGGCGTTCGGCATCGCGACGCTGGCCCTCGGCGGTGTCGTCGGAAGCCGTTTCGGGGCCTCGTTCTCCGGCACGCCTATCAAGGTCGTCACGGTCGTGGCGGCGCTCCTCGGATGGGTCCCACTCGTGGTCGGCGGCATCCGGAGTCGCGGGAGCCGGACGGCCAGGGCCTGACCCTGTCGCTGGAACCGAGCCGCCGGAGCCTGACCGGCCCGACTCTTCCATGCCTGCACAAGACCCCGGTAATACCCTCATAAGGAACCGGGTGTTCACTGTTGGGTGAGATGAAGCCGACCCTGGACCCCGACCCCCGCCCGGCAAGGACCGCACGCCGGTCCGCCGCGACCGCCGGGCTCGCCGGGATGTCGGGGCTGACCGCAGCCGGCGCCGTGCTCAACATGGTCGTTCCGGTGATCGCGTTCCCCCCGGTCGCGATCGCGCAGACGCTTATCCGCCTCCCTCCCGGGCGCTTCGACACGATCTTCATCGACCTGCTCGGACATTGGGCGCTGCGGCTGGCGGTCATCGGCACAGCCGTCGCGTTCGTCGCGTCGGGACTGCCTCTTGGCCTGCTGATCCGACGGCTGGCTCGAGGCGATGGACGCAACCCGGGGCTCGTCGGCGCGGGAGTCTTCGTTCTGCCGTGGATCATGACCGTCGCGCTGTACCCGTCACTCGCCGGCCACGCCTCGCGCGCGGTGTTCGCCGCCGTGCAACTCCCGCTGTTCCTGGCGGCCGGCGCGTTCGCGGGGCGGACCTACCGCCGTCTCGCCACGCCTGCGCGGCACATGCCGAACGTCCCACAGAACCGTTCGCGTAGGACCTTCGTCCGGGCGGCGACCTTGGGGGGCGCCGGGATCGCCGTCGGCCTACTCGACCCATCTCGGTTCCTCTACCGTCGGCCGGATCCCGGAGACCGATCTCTCCATCTGGCGAACGTCACTCCTGCGGCGGCACCGACACCCGCCACAGGGGACGCTGCCTTCGCCGCGATCCCCGGACTCACGACCGAGATCACGCCGCTGGCGGACTTCTACGTCGTCAACGAGGAGATCATCCGGCCCGACATCGATCCCGCGACGTGGCGTCTCTCGATCCGTGGCCTGGTCGGCCACCCGGTCGAGCTGACCCACGACGACCTCCTTTCCATGCCAGCCGTCGAGCGCTACCAGACGCTCGAGTGCATCTCGAACCCCGTCGGTGGCGACATCATGTCGACGCAGCGATGGACCGGCGTGCCGCTCGCGCGCCTGCTCGAGCGGACGGGTGGGATGACCGAGGACGCGGTCGAGGTCGTGTTCCGTTCGGTCGGCGGCTATTCGGACAGCATGCCGGTCGAGCAAGCCCTCGACGAGGAGACGCTCATCGCGATCGGCATGGGCGGAAACGTCCTTCCTCGCGCGCACGGGTTCCCGGCCCGGCTCCTCGGCGTCGGCACCTTCGGGATGAAGAATCCGAAGTGGCTCGGTGAGATCGAGGTGGTCGGTGACCCCTATGACGGCTACTGGGAACGGCGAGGCTGGACCAAAGAGGCCATCGTCAGAACGATGTCGCGGATCGACACCCCGCGCGACGGGGAAGAGGTCGCCGGCCGGGTGGTGATCGCCGGCGTCGCGTTCGCCGGCGACCGGGGGATCTCGGCCGTCGAGGTGTCGGCCGATGGCGGGGTTACCTGGAACCCGGCACAACTCAAGACCGCGCTCTCACCCCTGACGTGGCGCCTCTGGCGCTTCGACTGGGAGCCGACAGCCCCCGGCGACGGCGCGCTGGCCGTCCGCGCGACCGATGGAACGGGTGCCGTGCAGGAGGCAGCGTTCGCGGAACCCTACCCGTCGGGCGCGACCGGCTACGACGAGGTCGGTGTCACCGTTCGCTGAGCGTGGGATGACCGCCGCGAGCACGGCGAGAGGGATCGACGGAGCACGCTTCGGTCCCCAGCCACCGTCCGAATCGGAACCGGTTCGCCGCCAACACTGCGTAGGCCCAACGCCCGATCCCGGGGAACGACTCCGCGAAGAAGGCAACCGGCGAGCCGAACTGCAGCCTCCTGAAGAGCGGGGCGGTCGCATCGCCCGCCGAGTATCGCCGCCCGTCCTCGGTGATCAGGTGCCAGGACGCGAGACGCCGCTCATCGGAGACCCCGGCGAGGAGCTCGACCCCTTCGGATGAGCGGATACCCACCGCGCGGAGCCTGCCCACCCGCTCCCAACCGAGGAGCCGATCGGCCGACCACCGGCAGAATCCGCAGTCATCGTCGTAGAGCAGGATCGCCGTCTTCACACCGCAAGTGTATCCGCGAAGAGTTCGCAGCCAGGCGCGAGGCTCAGACGCTGTGCTCGGCCGCGATCATCAGGAAGGCCCTCTCCAGCACCAGTTTCGCGTTCAGGTTCGTCTCGTCCGCGAGCGCCGCACGGGCCTCTTCGATCGCGCCCATGTCCCGTGCCGCCGCCTCCAGGGGCATCGACGGGTGCGGGCCCATATCCAGGTTCAAGCGCCACGCCGGGTTGCCACCGACCCCGACGAGCACCCGGTCGCGCAGTAGAGACGACACCGCCAGCAACACCCAGTCCATGAAGTCGCGTTCCGCCCGGCGGACCCGGCGCTGATGGCGTTCCTCGATGCGTTTCGCGACCCCGCGGAACGCGTCATCAGGCTTGCCGTCCGGAGCGAGGAACGGTTCCAGATCCCGGGTCAGATCGCCGGCGAGTCCTTTCTTGTACGCCGCCGCGGCTTCGACCACCATCGCCGCCGCCTCGATCGCACCCTTCGCGCCGGAGGTCGCGAGCGCCAGCGCCTCGCGAGCGGTGTCGCGGAAGGCGAGTCCCTCCTCGTCCCGAACCAGACGCCGCGCCCGCCCGAGGTTGCCGCCGGTCAGGCGGGCCGCCAGCAGCGCTCGCTCCTCGTCGGCGCCACCTTCCACGAGGGCTTGAACGACGAAGTCCTCGGCCAGCGGCAGGAACGTCACGGTATGGCAACGCGACACGATCGTCCCCGGCAGCTCGTCGGGGCGCGCGGAAGAGAGCAGGAGCACCGAGTCCGGGGGCGGCTCCTCCAACACCTTGAGAAGGGCGTCGGCCGCCGAGGGCGAAAGCCGATCGGCCTCGCGGATCAGGAAGACTTTGCGTCCCGGTTCCGGCGACGTTCGGTAGACGTGATGCCACACTTCCTGGCGGATGGTCTCGACGTGGATATCCCGGCCCTCGGGTTCGACGATGAACACGTTCGGATGCTTCTCCTCGAGCGCGAGCACGCACGCGCGGCACTCGCCGCAGCCGCCGTTCGGACACAGGAGCGCGGCCGCGAACGCCCCCATCGCCAAGCGCTTGCCACCGCCCTCTGGCCCGGCCATCACGTACGCATGGTGAGGACGCGCGACCGCCTGCTTCAGGAACGAGATCGCAGGATCCTGACCCGGGACGCCGTCGAGGACCGTGCTCATCGGGAAGGCACGACCCTGCGGATAGCTTCCATCACGCGGTCGTGGACCTCGGCGGGCGGCGCGGAAGCATCGACCACGACGATCCGCTCGGGATGTTCCTCGGCGATGTGCAGGTAGGCATCGGCGACCTTCGCGTGGAAGTTCACACCCTCGGCTTCGAACCGATCGGGGTCGCCAGCACGCTCCAGACCGATCTCGGGCTCCAGGTGCAGCAGCACCACCAGGTCCGGGAAGAGCCCCTGCGTTGCCCACACGTTGAGCGTCAGGACGTCCTGCTCGCCGACGCCTCGCGCCACGCCCTGATACGCGAGCGAAGAGTCGATGTAGCGGTCGCAGAGCACGACCTTGCCGGCTTCGAGCGCCGGCCGGATCACGGTCGCCACGACCTGCGAGCGCGCGGCTCCGAACAGCAACGCCTCGGTGCGGGGTTCGAGGTGGCCCGTTTCGTGCGCAAGCAGCATCTGGCGGAGGCGCTCCCCGAGGTCGGTTCCGCCGGGCTCGCGCGTGACGAGCACATCACGCCCGTCCTCAGCGAGGGCGGACTCGGCCAGCTCGATCTGCGTCCCCTTGCCGGCGCCCTCGACCCCTTCGAACACGACGAACACGCCCTCCGGCGGGGCCTTCCGGAGTTTCGGGATCAATCCGAGCGGTCTGGGCTTCTGCATCCGGTACCGATGCAAGCCTACCCGCGTGTACAGACCGCCGAAGACGACCATCCCACCGGCGACCGCGAGTGAGGCCCGCACCCCCGAGAAGGTGAGCCCGAGCACCTGGTGGCGGCCGAGGACCCCGGACAGGATCGGGAAGAACGCCAGGGTCGCCAGCAATCCGAGTTTCGACAGGATGTTGAGGGCGGAGAAGGTTCGGCCGCGGAACTCGTCGGCAACGGTCTCCTGGAGCAGGGTGTATCCGGTGACCCAGGTCGCTCCCACGAACAAGCCGAGCGCGACCGCGAACAGGACCGCGCCGGCGAGCCCGGGCACCGCCGCCATCGCGACCAGGAGTCCGCCGGCTGCGATCATCGCGAGGTAGAAGACGTGCTCCTTGTCGAGCGCCTTGTAGATCTGATTCACCAGCACCATCCCGAGCGCCATCCCCGTCCCGAACGCGGCGACGAGGAGCCCGTATCCGGCCGCGCCGGCGCCAAGGGAGTTCGCGTAAAGGGGACTGAGCGAGATGACCGCCCCCACCCCGCAGAACGCGATCACGATCCCGATGGTCATCGACCCGGCGAGCGGATGCTCACGGATGAATCGGACCCCGTCCATGATGTCGCGCCCGAGCTTGCCGAAGTCGAGCTTGCCGCCGTGGTGCAGCTGGGACTTCGGGACCGAGATCGGCACCCGGGTCAGCATGATCGCGGAGAAGATGAACGTGCCGGCGTCGAGCCAGAGAGCGAGCGCCCAAGGGTTGGCCCCGAGGTAGGGGAACCCGACACCGGTCGGGATGTCGCCGCTGCCGAGGGCCACCGAAAGCGCGGCGAGGATCGCGTAGACGCCGCCCGAGAGCGGCAGCGTTCCGTACGTGCTCACGATCGAGACCGAGTTCGCGTTCGCGAGCTGGCGCCGGGGGACGAGCCGCGGGATGCTCGCGTCGCGCGCGGGCGACCACAGGAGCGAGAGGCTCTCGATGACGAAGGACAGGACGTAGATGGCTGCGAGACTGCCCAGGCTGCCGAGCAGCGGCATCGTCGCGTACAGCACCGCGCGGCCGATATCCGCGGCCATCATCACCTTCCGCCGGTCGAACCGGTCGATGATCACGCCGATGAAGGGGCCGATGAGCAGCGACGGCAGCATCCGGGCGATCATCACGCCGGCGACGGCGAACGCCGAACCGGCGGCGCTTCCCCGCTCGCCGACGATGTCCGCCACCATCGTGCTCACCGCGACGAACCCGACCCAGTCACCGAACGAGGACACCGTCATCGCCGCGGCGAGGCGCGTGAACGGCTTATTCGTAAGGAGGTCTTTGAAGGTAGCTGGCCGGGTCCCGCGGAGGGCCGCGACCTCGTCCGAGATGGACGCCACTACGCCTCCGCGGCGGGCTCCGCGGCGGCGGGCTGGGCCGCGACCGGCACCGGCTCAGGCGCCGCCTCCCGCTTCTTCGCGGCCGGCTTCTTCTTCGGCTTGGCCTTGGCCTTCTTCGCAGCCGGCTTCTTCTTCGCGGCCGGCTTCTTCTTCGGCTTGGCCTTGGCCTTCTTCGCAGCCGCCCGCGCCGCGCGTGCCTCGGCCTTCGCCGCACGCACCGCAGCTTCGGCCTGCGGATCTCCGGGCTTCACCACGTTGAACTCATCGTCCATCTCCGCACCGCAGTTCCAGCACCGCGGACCCTTCGTCGGACGCAAGAGCACGACCGAGCCGCACTCGGGGCACGGCTTGTCCTTCATCGGCAGCGCGCTGACGGTCAGATCGCAGTCGGGGTAGCGTTCGCACCCGTAGAAGGTGCTGCCGAACCGGCTCCGCTTCTCGACGATCTCGCCCTGGGTGCACTGCGGACAGGTCACGCCGGTGGACTTCGCCGGATCCTTGCGGATGAACGTGCAGTCGGGGTAACCCGAGCAGCCGACGAACGGTCCGAACCGTCCCGTCTTCTGCATGAGCTGCTTGCCGCACTCGGGACAGGTTTCGTCCAGCAGTTCCGGTTCCGGTCGCACGCTCCCGTCTATGTTCCGGATGTAGTTGCAGTCGGGATAGTTGTCGCAACCGATGAACTTCCCGAACCGGCCGAGCTTGACCGTCAGGTTCCCCGGTTCGCGGCCCTCCTCCGGACACTTCGGGCACTTCTCGTCGAGGTTCTCCTCGTACCGCTCGAACTCGTACTCCGCCTTCTCGAGCGCGCGCGAGAACGGCTCGTTGAACTCATGCAGGACCTGCGTCCAAGGCATCTTGCCTTCGGCGATATCGTCAAGTTCGTCCTCCATGCGGGCCGTGAACCCGACGTCGACGACGTCCGGGAAATGGTCAACCAACTTGTCCGTGACCACGCGAGCGACATCTTCCGGGAAGAACCGGCGATCCTCCATCCGCACATACCCGCGATCCACGATCGTCGAGATGATCGAGGCGTAGGTCGACGGACGCCCGATGCCGAGTTCCTCCAGGGTCTTGACCAGACTCGCCTCGCTGAACCGCGGCGGCGGCTGCGTGAAGTGCTGTTCGGGCAGCACCTCGAGCATCCGGAGTGCCTGTTCGGCGGTCAGCTCCGGCAGCATCTTCTCGGCGTCTTCGTCGGGCGCGTCGTCGCGGCCCTCGAAGTACACGCGACGGAATCCGTCGAAGACGACCGTCTGTCCGGTCGCGCGCAAGCCGTAGGGCACGTCGTCCGCGTTCGCGTCGATGTCGATACCGACCTGATTCAAGCGGGCCTCCGCCATCTGCGAAGCGACCGTGCGCTGCCAGATGAGGCGGTACAACTTGTATTGGCCGTCATCGAGTGAACTCCGGATCGCGTCGGGCAACCGCGCAGCCGATGTCGGACGGATCGCCTCGTGCGCTTCCTGCGCCCCCCGCTGCTTCTTCTTGTAACGCCGCGGTTCCGGGAGTGCGTAGGCATCCCCGAACTGCTCGCGCACGACGCCGGCGATCTCGGCCAGCGCGGTGTCCGCGATGTTCACGGAGTCGGTCCTCATATAGGTGATGAGACCCACCGCGCCCTCGCCGGGCAGGGAGATCCCTTCGTAGAGCTTCTGGGCCAGCGTCATCGTCTTGCGGGCGGAGAACCCGAGCTTGCGAGCCGCCTCCTGCTGCAGGGTAGAGGTCGTGAACGGCGCCGCCGGATTGCGCTTGACCTCCTTCTGGGTGACGCCCGCCACGCGGTAGGTAGCCCTCCCCAGGCGCTCCGCGTGCGTGGCCGCCTCCGCCTCGTCGCCCAGCACGACTCCTTTCTTGTCGGGCGAGGCGGCAAGCTTGCCTTTGGGGATGGTGGCCAGACGGACCGTGAAGGGCTGCTCGGGATCTTCCGGCGTGAGACGGACGTCGATGCTCCAGTACTCGACCGGGTTGAACGCCTCGATCTCGCGTTCGCGTTCGACGATCAAGCGGACCGCTACCGACTGCACGCGGCCCGCCGACAGACCGGGCCGGACCTTCTTCCACAGCACGGGCGAGAGACGGTAGCCGACGAGGCGATCCAGGACGCGCCGCGCTTGCTGCGCGTCCACCAGCCGCAGGTCGATGCCACGCGGATGTTCGAACGCCTCGAGGATCGCGTCTTTCGTGATCTCGGTGAAGGTCACACGTTTGGCCTGCGTGGGATCGAGCTTGAGGATCTCGGCCACGTGGTACGCGATCGCTTCGCCCTCGCGGTCGTAGTCGGTGGCGAGCACGACACCGTCCACCTTCTTCTGCGCAGCCCGGAGCTCCCGGACCGCCTTCTCGGACGATTCGGGGATCACGTACTCCGGTGCGAAGTCGTCGTCCGGGTCAACCCCGAGCTTGCTCTTCGGCAAGTCCCGGATGTGCCCATAGGACGCACGCACCGTGTACTCTCCGCCGAGGTACTTCTCCAGCGTCTTCGCCTTGGTCGGGGATTCGACGACCACCAGTGTTTTGCCCATACGGACGTCACTCTCTACAGGGGATACCGGAACCGCGTCAAGGCTGGCTCCGGTTCCTCACGGTACCAGCGAACATCCAGATGCCAAGAACCGTCGGAGGTGTCGCGGCTATTCCCCCGTGCCTGGAACGTGCGTATCACTGACGTCGTGCGGGCCGGTGATACCCTCGCCGCGACGTCCGGAGAAGGAACCCATTGCTCGAAGCGATCGAACAGTTCATCACCGAAGTCATCGCCGACCATGGCTATCTCGCCATCTTCGTCCTCATGCTGCTGGAATCGGCGTGCATCCCCGTGCCGAGCGAAGTCACGATGCTCTTCGGGGGAGCCCTCGTGTCGGTGCCGTTCCTGGCTCCCGGGCAGCAGCTCGATCTCGGCCTGGTGATCGCCGCCGGCACGATGGGCAACGTGGTCGGGTCATGGCTCGCCTATTGGGTCGGCTACGTCGGTGGCCGCCCGCTCATCGACCGGTTCGGGAAGTACCTCTTGTTGCGGCCGCACGAGATCGATCGCGCCCACGAGTGGTTCGAGCGGAACGGTGAGGCGACGGTCTTCTTTTCGCGGTTCGTTCCCGTCGTCCGGACCTTCATCAGCCTTCCGGCGGGCGTCGCGCGTATGCCGTTCGGCAAGTTCACCCTCTACACGTTCCTCGGGTGCCTGCCCTGGACGGCTCTGTTCGCCATCTTGGGGTACTACCTGGGTGAGAACTGGCACCTCGTCGACCGCTACTTCCAGCCGATCACCTGGGCGGTGGCCCTCCTGTGCCTGGCAGGCGCCATCTGGTGGGTGAGCAAGCGCCTGAAAGCCCGCCGGGAAGGTGAGACCGATGGAACCGGTGATGCGGCAGCGCCCGAAGGCGCGGACGAACAAGCGGACACCGACGCACCGTGAACCTGGAACGCCTCCTCGACCGGATCCGCCGAGCTCCCGTCATGGGCGTCGTGGTCCGGGTCATCGAAAGGTTCGGCCGGGATGGAGGCAGCTACCTTGCCGCCTCCATCACCTTCTATCTGTTCGTGGCCGCCGTACCCCTGGCGCTTCTGGCGGTGTCCGTCGCGGGGTTCGCGCTGGAGGAGATCGGGGCCGAAGAGCAGGCCGCGCTGATCGAGCGCATCGCCACCCACATCCCCGCCCTCGGCCCGCTCGTGCACCAGAACCTGGACGCCGTGGCCGCCCTTCGTGGTCCGGCGGGGATCATCGCCGTCATCGGTATCGTCTGGGGCGCGGCGGGCGCCGGCAACGCCCTCCGGCATGCCCTCAGCCGGATCTTCGGGTTCGACATGGAAGGTGCCGGCTTCATGGGACCGAAGCTCCGAACGCTCGGATTCCTGTCGGTCCTGCTGCTCGCGGTCTTGATCGCGACGGGCTTGACGGGGATCGCGGCGTCGACCACGATCCTGCCGTTCGCGGCCCTGACCTTCGCGCTGGTCGTCGCGCTGGACTTCGGGGTGGCGTACCTCGCCTACCGGATCTTCACCCCGAAGGCCGTAATGCGTTCGCGGGATCTGCTGGGTGGGGCGGTGGTCGCCGCCGTCGGGCTCGGCGCCCTCTCGCTTCTCGGGACTTGGTACACGCAGCGCGTCGTGCTCCGGGCGACGATCGTGTTCGGGACGTTCGCGGGATTGATCGGCGTGCTCGTGCTGCTGAACCTGTCGGCGATGACGCTCCTCTACGGCGCCGAGTTCGCAGCAGAGCGGAAGGACGTACCGGCCGACTGAAGCCCGCGCCTCACTTGTCCAAGACGAACGGAACCGAAGACAAGACCACCCGGGGTTCGTAGAGGAACAGTCGCTTCACGAACAGCGCGTTCTGGTTATGCAACAGTTCGTGCCGCCAGGTGGGCAACAGGAACTCCGGGATCACGACGGCCGCAAGCGTGTCGGGCCGCTTCGTGACCTTGCGGACCTCCTTGAGCATCGGCCCGGTGAGATCGCGGAATGGTGCCTCGACGATCTCGAGCGGCACCGTGAACCCACACTCAGCCCATTCCTCGAGCAGCTCGCCGGTCCCTTCCGGATCGAGGGCGAAATGGATCGCCCGGGTCTCGGAGGCGCGGAGCGTGAGCGCGTAGTTCACTGCCCGGGTCGTGGCATCGTTCACGGACGAGATGAACACGAGCGCTTGGGTCCGCTGGGGGATAAGCGGCTGACCGTCGATCTGCGCCCGCTCCTCGGTTCCGGAAACGACCGGCGCATCCGTCACCACCACGTTCGGCTCTTTCAGCAGGCCGGCCTTCAGCCGGATCAGCCGGCGCTTGCGGATCACGTACAGACTCATGCGTTCCTTGACCGTCTCGGGGATGACGACCGTTACGAAGTCGCGATCATCGCGTTCGATGGCTCGGACGTAGCCGCGGACGGCCGATAGCAATCCACCACGCTTGCCGGGGATCAGCTCCAGCTCGGGCGCGCCCGGCGCGAAGTCGGCCCACCTCCGCTGCAGATCGGCCGCGGAGCCGCGTTCGTGAACGTAGACGACGTGCAGATCTTGCGGACGGAACGAGCGGATGTAGCCGAGCGCCTCCGCGGTCGCAGATCCGAAGCCCGTCACCAGGAGCACGACGTGGTTGCGCCCGATCCGGTTCGGAGCTTCGATCCCCCGCCGGAGCTGCTCGTGGACCGAGACGTAGTGCGTGCGGATGCGTATGAACGTGAACACGATCACGGCAACCGCCACCATCACCATCCACGCCCCGGGTCTCGGGAACCCCTCCGGCGCGAACTTCGTGACCGCGACGACGACCGCGACGACTCCGGTGGTCACGGCGCCGACGGCGTTGATGACGATGGAGCGCTTCCATCCGACGGCCTTCGCCGGTTCTTCCCGCCGGACGCGGAGCCAGTGCTTGATCATGCCCGACTGCGAGAGCGTGAAGGACGTGAAGACCCCGAGAACGTAGAGGTGGATCAAGGCCTCCAGGTTCGCGTCGAACACCCAGATGAGGAAACCGGCCGCCAGCGCCAGTCCGACGATGCCGTTCGAGAACACCAACCGGTCCCCACGGTTGAGGAACTGCCGGGGCATGAAGTGGTCGCGGGCAAGGAAGGAACTCAGCCTCGGGAAGTCCTGATACGCCGTGTTCGCGGCCAGGATCAGGATCGCCGCCGTGAACGCCTGAACGAGATAGAGCCCGATCCCCCCATCGAAGACGGCGTCGGCGATCTGCGCAACGACGGTCTGTTCGTGGCTCCTCGTCACGCCAGCCTGTGAGGCGAGGAACGAGATCCCGAGGAACATCGAGATCGAGATAACCCCCAGGATGGCCAGCGTGGCAGCCGCGTTCTTCGCTTGCGGACGCCGGAACGCCGGAACGCCGTCCGAGATCGCCTCGACGCCGGTCAGCGCGGTCGACCCGGCAGAGAACGCCTGCAGGATCACGAACAGAGTCACGGCACCCGCGGCCGTCGCCAGGTGTTCAACCGATTCGACGGGTGCCGCCTGCGGACACCCATCCCCGAAGAAACACTGCCCCAGGCCCCCGAGGACGGTCGCGGATATCACCACGATGAACGCGTAGGTCGGTACCGCGAAGAGAGACCCGGACTCCTTCACACCGCGGATGTTCATCAAGGTGACGAAGGCGATGAACCCGAGGGCGATAGGGACCCGGTAGGGGAAGAGCGCGTCGTGCAGGGACGGCACCGACGTGATGGCCAGCACCCCTGCAGTGATCGACACCGAGACCGTCAGGACGTAGTCGGTCAGCAGGGCGGCGCCAGCGACCAGGCTCGGACCGACCCCGAGGTTCAACTTGCTCACCATGTACGCACCGCCCCCCATCGGGTAGGCGCGAACGGTCTGCCGGTAGGACGTGATGACGATGGCCAACAGCGCGGCGATCGCGATGGCGATGGGCATGATGTAGCCCGCGGCGATGCTCGCCGTTGTGGTCAGCAGGAGCACCCCGAGCATCTCTTCGGTCGCATACGCCACCGACGACAGCGCGTCCGAGGAGAACACCGGGAGAGCCAAGGACTTCGGTAGGAGGGTGTGCTCCATGCGATCGGACGCGACCGCACGCCCGATGATCAGGCGCTTGAACACTCCTCCGGCGGTCGATCCGGCCGGCGCATCTGGCGAAGACATGGGGAGGAGTCTAGTGATGACCGGGGTCGTTCCTGCACTAACCGTCCCGGCCCGCGCCTACACTTGGGCCGGGACGGCCACATGCGTGAGCCTGTGCTCTTCGATAGGCTCTGGACCCATGAACGTCGTCATCATGGGCTGCGGCCGGGTCGGGTCCGAACTCACCATCGAACTCTCGGCCCACGGGCACACCATCAGCATCGTCGACAAGAGCGCGGGTGCGTTCGACCGCTTGCCGCCCGGCTTCAACGCCAAGACCGTCGTCGGGATGGGGTTCGACCGCGATGTCCTCGAGGAAGCCGGGATCAAGGAGGCCGATGCGTTCCTGGCCGTCTCCAGCGGCGACAACTCCAACATCGTCTCGGCGCGCGTGGCCCGCGAGCATTACAAGGTCCCGAACGTCATCGCCCGCATCAACGACCCCGAGCGCGCCGACATCTACGAGCGGCTCAACATCCCGACGATCGCCCCGGTCCGATGGGGCGTGAAGCAGATCATGCTGATGCTGTTCCACGAACGCGAGGAGATCCGCGAGAGCCTGGCCGGCGGTTCGCTGCTCCGGGTCCGCGTCAACGTTCCCGAGCACCTGATCGGCAAACCGGTCTCCTCGCTCGAGGAGGAGAGCCGCGTGATGGTCGTCGGCGTCGAGCGTGGCGGAAGCGGCTTCATCCCCGCCGCCGATAGCACTTACCAGAAGGGAGACGTCGCGCAGCTCGTCCTGCACAAGGACGCGCTCGACGGCCTCGACGCCCTGCTGACCTTCGTGGAGGAGGCCTAGATGCGCGTTGTGATCTCCGGTGGCGGCAACGTCGGGCGGCACCTGGCCGCCGACCTCCTCGAGCACGGTCATGTCGTGACGTTGATCGAACAGGACCCCCTGGTCCTCGAGCGCGCGAAGGAATGGCCCGGCCTGGATCTGATCCTCGGCGACTCGTGCGAACCTTGGGTCCTGGAGAAGGCGAGCCTGTCGACCGCCGACGTCGTCGTCACCGCGACCGGCGACGATGAGGACAACTTGGTCACCTCGCTGCTGGCCAAGCAGGAGTTCGGCGTGCCGCGCGTGCTGGCGCGCGTGAACCATCCGAAGAACGAGTGGATGTTCACCGACCAGTGGGGTGTGGATCAGTCGGTCTCACCACCGCACATCATCACCTCGCTCGTCGAGGAGGCGGTGTCGGTCGGCGATCTCATCCGGATCCTGCCGCTCGGCGATGGGAACGTGGCCGTGGTGGAACTCAAGCTGCCCGGCGGTTCGCCCAGCGCTGGCAAGCCGCTCTACGAACTGCGCCTGCCGACCGACGCAGCCATCGTGGCAGTTGTCCGAGAAGGCCACGTCCTGATCCCGCAGCCGGAAACCGTCGTCGCGGACGGCGATGAGATCGTGTGTCTTACCTCACCTTCTTCCGAGGAGGCACTCCGCGCGGCCATCATGGGCGACGGCGAGGCTTAGCCCTCCCGTATAGGCTCGCTCCATGTCCCGCACGATCGAGGCGGACGTCTGCATCGTCGGCGCCGGAATCGCCGGGCTCTTCGCCGCCTGTCGCCTGCCCGAGGGAACCCGCATCGCGGTGATCGACAAAGGACCCGTCGGCGTCGGCTCCAGTCCCCTCGCACAAGGAGGCATGGCCGCGGCGGTGGGACCCGGCGACTCCTGGGACCTGCACCTGCAGGACACCATCGCCGCGGGTGACCGGCTCGTCGAGCTCCGTGCAGCTGAGGTCGTATGCCGCGAGGCCCCCGCGCGGGTCGAGGATCTGATCTCACTCGGATGCTCGTTCGATACGAACCCCGACGGGTCGCTGCACCTCGCCCGCGAAGGTGGTCAGACCGAGGCTCGTTCGGTGCACCGAGCGGATGAAACCGGCGCGGAGATGGTTCGCGCTCTGCGCCTGGCCGCCGGACCCCGTGTCGAACGCGTGGAAGGCACGGTGCTCCGCTTCGCTCTCGCCGACGGAGACTGTGCCGGCGTCTGGACCCTGGTCGGCGGCGAGGTGACGCTGGTTCGGGCGCCCCACACCTTGCTTGCGACCGGTGGCGCAGGTGCGCTGTTCGACTCGACCACCAACAACCCGGCGTCGACCGGCGACGGGATCGCACTGGGGGCGTTCGCGGGCGCGCGGCTGGCCGATCTGGAGTTCGTGCAGTTCCACCCCACTGCACTGGCCGTCGAGGAATCGCCGCGACCGTTACTCACCGAGGCACTCCGCGGAGCCGGGGCGGTTCTCGTCGACCGCAACGGGCGCCGATTCATGCCGGAGGCGCATCCGCTCGCCGAGCTTGCTCCGCGCCACGTCGTCACTGCGGCGATCCTGGCGTCGGGGGGAGCCTTCCTGGATGCGACATCACTCGGTTCAGACCTCTTGGATCGGGAGTTCCCGACAGTGGTCTCGTCGTGCCGCGCCCGGGGGTTCGATCCGGCGACGCAAGCCCTGCCGGTGAAGCCGGCCGCCCACTACCTCATCGGCGGCGTGAGCACCGACCTGGACGGCCGAACCTCGATTCCCCACCTGTACGCAGCGGGAGAGTGCGCGGCGACCGGGATGCACGGCGCGAACAGGATGGCGGGGAACTCGCTCAGCGAGTCGGTCGTGTTCGCCGCCAGAGCGGCGCAGGCGATGATCGACGACGAGAAGCCCCGGGCGGGGGATCCGGACTGGACGGACGTTCCTCGGACCGCGGGCGACGTCGCGACCCGCCGGGCCGAGACCGTCGCGGCCGTGTCGCTCGGCGCCGGTCCGATCCGCGATGCGAAGAACGCGCAACTGGCGCTGGAGAAGCTCGAAACGCTGGCCGGAGAGGTAGCAGGCTCCCCGGCCGACGAGGCGATGGTGACGACCGGCGACCTTTTGGTGAGGGCCGCGCTATCACGAGAGGAGACTCGGGGCGTCCACGCGCGCAGCGACTACCCGCAAGTGAATCCCGAACTCGACGGCGTCCACTTCACCCGCTGAAGGGACGCGACGGCAAGCTAGGTGACGAACTCGAACTTGGGGTTGGTCATCGTATTCATCGAACGGATCTTGTCCTGCCGGAGCACGCCTTCCAACACGACCTTCGTCCCCAGAGACAGCCCGGGGATCGAACGCCGGCCGGTCCACTCGATATTCACCTCGCCGGTGCCGTCGGAGACGAGCGCCTCGAGGTATTCGGCTTCGTCACCCTCGCGCGGCCACACCGTGATGCGGCGCACCACGCCCGCAACGCGGATCTTCTCGCGAAGCTGCACCTCGGAGATACGCTCGGTATCGGCGACCTTCGATGCCCACTCCCGGACCTCGCCGGCCAGGCGTTCCTCGTCGCTCTCGGTCAAGCGACTGAAGAACCGTGCGAGGCTCATGCGGTGGCGTCGACCCCCGCGCCGGGAACGGCCTCAGGTTCCGGCAGAACCTCGATGGTGCGGGACTTCGAGTACCACACCATCGCCCCGAGCACGATAACGCCGATCGTGGCCAGCACGATCCGCAACGTCAGGTTGTCCATAACCGCGACGATCAGCGGCACCGACAGGAGCGACACGAGGTTGATGACCTTGATCATCGGGTTCAGCGCTGGACCTGCAGTGTCCTTGAACGGGTCACCGACCGTGTCGCCGATGACGGCCGCCTCGTGCGACTTGGAGCCCTTGCCGCCATAGTTGCCCTCCTCGACGAACTTCTTGGCGTTGTCCCACGCGCCACCCGCGTTGGAGAGCATGACGGCCATGAGCTGGCCCGTCAGGATCACGCCGGCTAGGAACGCGCCGAGCGCCTCCCCTTCCAGGAAGAACCCGACGATCAGCGGCGACAGCACCGCCAGCAGGCCGGGCGTCATCAGCTCGCGGAGCGACGTCTTGGTGCAGATATCGACGACGGCGGCGTAATCCGGCTTCTCCTCGTAGGTCATGATGCCGGGATGTTCGTGGAACTGCTTGCGTACTTCCACGACGACCTGCATCGCGGCCCGCCCGACGGCGCGGATCGCAAGGGCCGCGAAGAGGAACGTGATCGACCCACCGATCAGCAGGCCCACCAGGACCTTGGGATCGGCGACGTTGATGCCTTCGAAGTCGACCCCAGATGCGTGCAGCGCCTCCTCGAACGAGCCGAAGAGCGACGTCGCAGCGATGACCGCGGTCGCGATCGCCATCCCCTTGGTGATGGCCTTCGTTGAGTTGCCGACCGCGTCGAGGCTCTCGAGGATCTTCGCCGGCTTGCCCTCGAACTCGCCGGACATCTCGGCGATGCCCTGCGCGTTGTCCGAGATCGGCCCGTAGGTGTCCATCGAGACGATGACGCCGACGGTCGTGAGCATCCCCATCCCGGCGAGCGAGATGAAGTACAAGCTCTCTTGGATGGAACTCCCGAGCAGGAACGTGCTGATGATGGCGCCGCAGATCACGAGGATCGCCCAGACGCTGGACTCCAAGCCGATGCCGAACCCGGATAGGATCGTCGTGGCCGGGCCGGTGGTGGTGGCTTCGGCGATCTCCTGCACCGGCTTGTACTTCGTGTCGGTGAAGTACTGCGTCATCTTCTGGATCACGCTGGCCAGGATCAGCCCGATGGCCACAGCCGCGGCAGGCTTCCACGAGTGCATGTAGACGATCGAGATACCGAAGATCGCGATCGCCGAGATGATCGCCGAGACGAAGAACCCTCGGTTGATGGCCTTCATCCCGTGCTCCTCCTCGGAGCGCGGAGCGACCGCGATGATGCCGATGATCGACGTGATGACCCCCACCGCGCGGACGAAGAGCGGGAACATCACGCCGATGATCGCGCCGTAGGGGCTGTTCGCGTACGCCGCGGCCCCGAGGATCAGCGAGGCGACGAGCGTGACCTCGTAGGACTCGAACAGGTCCGCCGCCATCCCGGCGCAGTCGCCGACGTTGTCGCCGACGTTGTCGGCGATGGTCGCGGCGTTCCGCGGGTCATCCTCGGGGATGCCCTGCTCGACCTTGCCGACTAGGTCTGCACCGACGTCGGCGGCCTTCGTGAAGATCCCGCCGCCGACCCGCATGAACATCGCCAGGAGGGCGCCGCCGAAGCCGAATCCCAGCAGGACGGCGGTCGCATCCTGCTCGAAGATCAGGATGATGACCGTAGCGCCGAGCAGCCCGAGCCCGACCGTGAACATGCCCGCCACACCGCCGGCGCGGAACGCGATCCGCATGGCCCTGCGCAGGCCCGACTCGCGGGCCGCGTTCGCCGTGCGCACGTTGGCACGGACCGCCAGCCACATCCCCGAATAGCCGGTGAGAGCGGAGAACCCGGCTCCGAGCACGAATGCGATGGAGCGGCCGAGCCGCAGGAACAGTTCGCCGTGCGTTCCGCAGATCTCGCCGGCCTCGACGAGCGCGGGCGTGCACTCCTTCGGGACGGGCAGGACGAAGAAGAGCGCGACCGCCAGGATGCCCAGGAAGATCCCGACGGTCGAGAACTGCCGCTTCAGGTACGCGGCCGCTCCGACCTGGATCGCGGTCGCGATCTCCTTCATCTTCGGCGTGCCCTCAGGAGCGGCGAGCACCTCTCGACGCAGGTAGTACGCGAACACCAAGGCGACGATCGAGATCCCGAGGATGATCCAGAGGACCATCGTCTCGAACGAGCCGAATTCGGCCTTGATCGGGCCGCCTTCCTGCGCCAGCAGATACATCCGGATTCCTCCTGAGAACTCGCGATACCGGGGGGGACGTGCTCCTTCGTGAGAGCCGGGGGATTATACCTAGCCGTCATCCCCCAGAACCGGCACCGCCCGGCGCCTTGCCACCACCCGGAGAAGGACGGTTCCGAGCACGCCCGCGAGGACCGACGCCACCAGGATCCCGACCTTGGCGGCCGCCGTCAGCGCCGGGTCGTCGAACGCCAGGCCCGCCACGAACAGCGCAACCGTGAACCCGATCCCCGCCACGGCGGCCACCCCGACGACGTGGCTCAACGAGGCACCACGCGGGAGTCCCGACAGACCCAGCCGCAACCCGAGCCACGTCGCGCCCGTGATGCCGACCGTCTTGCCGATGACCAAGCCCGCGATGATAGCCAGCACCACCACACCCGTCGACGCCTCACCGAGGCGACCTCCGGTCAGGGTCACCCCGGCGTTCGCAAGTGCGAAGAGCGGCACGATCACCAAGCTCGTCCATGGATGAAGCTTCGACTCCAGCCGGGCCAGCGGCGACACCGCCTCCCGCGAGAGGTCCGCCAGCTGCAGCCAGTCCTGCGAATCAGCGTCGGGTGGATCCGGGTGATCCCCGGTTCGATCGGCAACCCGCTTCGCCGCCTCACTAACCGCCTTCGGACGCTGGAAGGGCCGCGCGGGCACGAGCAGTCCGAGGACGACCCCGGCGATGGTGGCGTGGACACCGGAAGCGAACACCGCAAACCAGACCCCGATCCCCAGCACGACGTAGACCGTCATGAATCGAACGTGCACCCGGTTCAGGAGCCCCATCACTCCCAGAAGTCCGGCAGCGATCAGCAACGGAACGACCTGCACGCCAGCGCTGTACACGATGGCGATCACGACGATCGCCCCGATATCGTCGGCGATGGCCAGTGTCAGCAGGAACGAGCGCAGTCCGGACGGGAGTCCCCGCCCGGCCAACGTCAGGACGGCAACGGCGAACGCGATGTCGGTCGCCATGGGGATCCCCCACCCGCGCGCCCCAGGCCCTCCCCCCACGATGACGATGTAGAGGACCGCCGGCACGAGCATGCCGCCGATGGCCGCCACGACCGGAAGGGCAACCGACCGAGGGTTCCGGAGTTCCCCAGTGATCATCTCGCGCTTGATCTCAAGCCCCACCACGAAGAAGAAGAGGGTCATGAGCCCCTCGTTGACCACCGCGTGCAGATCCATCGAGAGGTCGAGATCACCGAGGGACGATGCCACCTGAGTTGACCAGAAGTGCTCATAGGTCGCGGCCCAAGGCGAGTTCGCCCAGGCAAGGGCGGCAACGGCGGCGATCAGGAGGAACAGGGCTCCCGCGATCTCCGTCGAGAAGAACGCCTGTAGCGGTTGCACGAAGCGACGGGCCAAGCGCCGGTCGGATCGCGCCCAGGGGAGCCGAAGCTCTGCGTCCTCTTCGGTGATCCTTGGATCGGCCATGGGGTACCCCTTCGCCGACCAGACTTCCCGGCACACCGTAGGTTGCGGGTGGAGTCTAGCCCGAGCCGAGCGGGGCCGGCGAGCCACGGCACGAGCCACTACCGGAACTCCATACCGGTCGGTTGCCGAACCGGGCGCCCCCGGCTAGGCTCGTTGCGTTTTGCCGAGCCCGACCACCACCGTCCGGCGGTTCTCCCCCATCACCACCACCGTCATCGCCCTTGCGCTCGTCCTGGGCTTGGTCCTGGCCGCCTGCAACAAGGGCACGACCGGCGAAGGGAACGCGCCCGAGGTCAGCGAGGAGACCCCCGAGTTCGACTTCACCGTCGACAAGGTCACGGACACACCGACCCAGCCCGGGGCGGCCCTGACGGTCAAGGCGACCGCCGAAGACCAGAAGGTCGCCGATCACCTCGCGAAACAACTCAGCCTCTTCTACAAATCAGCCTTCCTCGACCCCGCGAACTGGAAGGACGGGACCTACGAGTCCGCGTTCGAGCTGTTCGACCAGGGCGCGACGCCCGATGCGAAGGCGAACGTGGAAGTCCTGACCGCCGGCAAGAGCGCCGGAACGACCTACTCGGATATCCAGCCCGGGTTCAGCCACTTCAACGTGCGCGTGCTCACCGGAGAGAAGGGCAGGATCCTCACCGCGTCGGCACTCGTCGAGTTCCGGGCCCTCGCGACCCTGACGGCCGGCGGCGACCGCACGCTGATCAGCAAGGGCACCTACTTCCTGAACAACGTCGAGGGCGGCTGGTTCATCAACGGGTTCGACATCGACCGGGAGGACGCCGACGGCAACGCCTCCGAAGGGGAAACCGCGCCCAAGCAGGGCGATGAGAAGCCCAAGGACACCAAGGACAAGAACACCGACGAGGAGGCTGCCGCGTGAAGGTGATGAAACGGCTCGCTACCGGCCTCCTCATCGTCGGGATCGCCGGCATCATCGGGCTGACCGGCATCGGCACCGGGTCGCCCGAGGCAGCCCAGGCGGCGCCGTCGACGCCGTTCCTGAAGATCGGTCTCGCGCATGCCGAGCACGTGCCGACGCTCGACAGCAGCAAGCCGATCTTCATCCTGGTCCTCGGCGACAACTACCGGAAGGGGATCGAGGCGAGCCACCTGACCGACTCGATGCACATCGTGTCCCTGAACCCGGCGAAGAAGGGCGGTGGGATCCTCGGATTCCCGCGTGACTCGCTCGCGAACATCCCGGGCCACGGCCAGCGCAAGATCAACGAGGCGTACCACTACGGCGGCGCGAAGCTCGCGATCCAGACGATCGAGGACCTGACCGGGCTGAAGATGGACTACTACGCGGTGGCCGGCTTCGTCGGATTCAAAACCATGGTTTCCGAGCTCGGCGGCGTGATGGTGAACGTTCCCTACCCGATCGTCGACTCCCACTCGAAGGCGCACTTCCGGAAGGGCAAGACCGTCATGACGGGCAAGGAAGCCCTGGCCTTCACCCGCTCCCGGTACGGCGTGCCGAATGGGGACTTCAGCCGCTCCGACAACCAGGGCCTCTTCCTGCTCTCGATGCTCACGCAGTTCCGCAAGGACTTCAATCAAGACCCCGGCTTCGTCTTCCGATGGATCGGCGCCGTGTCGCGCAACATCGATTCGGATGTCCCGATGGAGAACCTGATCCAGCTGGCGTTCACCGCGACGCAGGTCCCCCCGAACAGGGTGAACAACCAGGTCGTCCCCGGGACGATCGGGAACAAGAACGGCCAGAGCGTCGTCCTCATCACGTCCGGCGCCAAAAAGCAGTACAGGAAGATGAAGGACGGCGTCCTCTAGCCCGGTCCGGTTGGAATGGCTACCGCCCGACGAGGGTGGCCGGCGCGTGGCCGGCGAGCTTGTCGCTCACCGAGCCGAGCGCCACTCGGGCACGTCCTCCTTCGCCGGTCGCTCCGACGACCACGAGGGTGTGGTCCTTCGCCTCCTGCAGCAGCGTTCGAGCTGGGCGTCCCGACAGCACCGCAGAACTCATGGTGAGCGCGGCGTCCTCGAGCACCTTGGCGACCACGCCGATCGCGGCGGCGGCGGCGGCGGGGTGCTGCCCGTCCTGATCGACTGCGACCACCCGCACGTCGCAGCGCGCAGGGTCAGCCAAGTCAGCGAGGCGTTGCGCAGCCAGGACCGCCTGATCGGACCCATCGGTGGCCACCAGTACGTGGTGTCGGTCGCCGGCTGCACGCACTGCCGTGTGTGCGATCAGCACGGAGCAGGGCGCGTGATGCAGGACCGAGGTACTCGTGCTGCCCAGCATCACGGCATCGAGCCACCGCTCGCTGCCCGCTCCCATCACGATCAGATCGAAGGCACCGTCCGTGGCGATCTGCATGATCTCGGTGGCGGGATCACCCTCGGCGACCCTCCCGGTTGCCGAGAACCCGGTGGCGGCGAGGGTGGTGACCGCTCCGTCGACGGCTGCCTGACAGCGTTGCCGACCCGCTTCGGGGTCGTAATGGGCCCCAGGACCCGATCCGGCTGCGATCTTCAGGGAGACGTCGAAGCTGTTGATCGAGACGACCTCGACCTCGGCGCCGCGATCGGCGACCGCAGCGAAGACGACGATGCCGTGTTCGGAATGTGGCTCACCGTCCGTCGTGACGAGCACCTTCATGAGCGCGATCCTTCCTCTCCATCCTCCAGATGCCCGGTGGCTGCACCGATGCCCCCGTCGCCTTCCTCGCCCATCTTCGCGGACGGCCGATCTCTGGTCTTGACCAGCGAGAGCCAGATCGACACGCCGATCGAAGCGGCGATCACCGTCAGCGAGAGCCAGATCGGCACGTGCCACCACTCGCTGATGAGCATCTTTACCCCGACGAACACCAGCACTGCGGCAAGGCCGATCTTCAGGTAGACGAACCGGTTCAGCATCCCGGCGAGCATGAAGTAGAGCGCCCGAAGGCCCAGGATCGCGAACGCGTTCGACGTGAAGACGATGAAGGGATCGCGGGTGACGGCGAAGATCGCCGGGATGGAATCGACCGCGAACAGGATGTCGGTCGTTTCGATCAGCACCAGGACGGCCATCAAGGGCGTGGCCAGTCGCTTGAGGTTCTCCCGGACGAACAGCTTCTGACCCCGGTAGTCGGGAGTCATCGGTATCAAGCGTCGGAAGATCTTGAGCACGGGGTTCTTCTCCGGATGGATCTCGTCATTCTTGTGCATCGCCATACGGATCCCGGTGATCACCAGGAACGCGCCGAAGACGTACACCGTCCAGTGGAAGCGATCCAGGAGCGCCGCACCGCCGGCGATGAAGAGGGCGCGGAACACCAGGGCGCCGAGGATCCCCCAGAACAGCACCCGGTGCTGGTAGCGATTCGGCACGGCGAAATAGGTGAAGATCAGAGCGAAGACGAAGATGTTGTCGACCGAGAGGCTCTTCTCGATCAGGTAGCCCGCGAGATACTCGCCGCCCGCTTTCGGCCCGAGCCAGAGGAAGACGACGCCACCGAACGCCAGGCCGAGGCTGATCCAGAAGACGCTGAACTTGGTGGCTTCCCTGAACGAGACCTCATGGGCCTCGCGATGGAAGACGAACAGATCCAAGGCGAGCAATCCCAGGATCAGGATGACGAATCCCGCCCAGGCCCACCATTCGACGTGGATCGATGCGTGCGCGTCCTGGAGTGCTTCTCGCACGACGTGGAGTGCTTCTCGCGGCAACGGTCCCCCCGGTCCTCAGGCGCCGTGAGGCGCGTTCGGGTCCGAAGGTCTCTCCCTGCTTCGCGAGCAGACGACACCGGGCCGTGAAGCCGTGATGACGGTGGCGTCCGAGGGGATACTCCCCTTCGGATCCTTCGATGATACGCCACGCGAGGGACAGTGCCGGGCGGGAGGACGTCCCCTCCGGATTGGCATCGGCGCCGGCGACCTGGGTAGTGTCTCGAACGTCACCCACCCGAGGAAGGAGGAGAGAGCATGGATATCACTGAGGAGCGCGACGCGTTCGCCGAACGACTCTTCGGGTCGATGCTCGGTGCCGTCGACGTGTTCACCCTGTACCTCGGAGAACGCCTGGGGCTGTACGCGCCACTTCGCGACGGAGGACCGATGACACCCGGTCAGCTCGCATCGGCCGCGGGGACCGATGAGCGCTACACGCGCGAGTGGCTGGAGCAACAGGCGGTATCGGAGATCCTGGCCGTCGATGATCCCTCGGCCGCGGCAGGCGTCCGCCGATACTCGCTGCCGGCCGGACATGCCGAAGTGCTTCTCGACAAGGACAGCCTCGCATTCCTCTCTCCCATCGCCAGGATCTTCATGTCGACCGCCGCGGTCATGCCGCAGCTGTTGCGAGCCTTCCGCGACGGGGGCGGCGTCGATTGGGGCGAGTACGGAGCCGACGCGACCGAAGGTCAGGCCGATCAGAACCGACCCGTGTTCCTGGGGATGCTGGGGAGCGAGTGGCTCCCGCAGATCGAGGATGTCCACGCGCGGCTGCAGGCCGAGCCGGCCGCTCGCGTGTTGGACGTGGGATGCGGCGCGGGTTGGGCCGCCGTCGGCATCGCCCGGTCGTACCCCGCCGTGGCCGTTGACGGGATCGATCTCGACGCCGCCGCGATCGAGATGGGGAGGGAGAGCATCGGATCGCTCGGCCTGGGCGATCGCATCCACCTGCACGCAGGAGATGCCGCCGAGGCGGGGCTCGATCCCGGTTACGACCTGATCACGATGTTCGAGATGGTGCACGACCTCTCGTTCCCGGTCGAGGTGCTCAGCACCGCTCGGAAGCTTCTCGCAGAAGATGGCTCGGTCCTGGTGATGGATGAGAAGGTGGCGCCCGAGTTCACCGCTCCAGGTGACGATCTCGAACGCCTGTTCTACGGGTTCAGCGTCCTCTGCTGCCTGCCGACCGCGATGGTTGCGGAGGGGGCTGCGGGCACCGGAACCATGATGCGGCCCGACGTGCTCCGCGGGTACGCGGAGGCCGCGGACTTCTCGCGGTTCGAGATCCTGCCGATCGACCACGACTTCTTCCGCTTCTACCGCCTGCGTCCGTAGGATCGCGCGATCTCGGAGGACCGGCCTGGGGGGCTGACTACCGTCGGCCGGCCGAGATGGCGTCACCCGCCGCCGCTACGATGCGCGGATGGATGCCGACGCCTTCCTCGCCGCGGAACTCGCGGACCCCGGCAACGAGGGCGTCGAACTCCACGTCAGAACCCTACCCGCACGTCGGCCGTCCCTCGAACCGCTGCCGGAGGACCTCCCGGACCTGCTGCGGGACCGGCTCGAACTCCTCGGGATCGGCGGGCTCTACCCACATCAGCGATCCGGCTACGAGGCACTCGCCTCCGGTTCGAACGTCATCGTCTCGACGGGAACGGCCAGCGGGAAGACACTCGTATACAACCTGGCGTTCGCGTCAGCGGTCCTGGACGATCCGAAGGCGACGGCACTACAGCTCTTCCCGACGAAAGCCCTGGCCCGGGACCAGCTCCGGCAGATCCGTTCGCTGAAGCTCCCCCAGATCCGGGCGGCCGTCTACGACGGTGACACGCCGCGGGAGGAACGCCCGCTGATCCGCAAGAACGCCAACCTGATCCTGTCGAACCCCGACATGCTGCACCTGTCCCTGTTGCCCGACCACGCCCGCTGGGCGGATCTCCTCCTGCGGCTCTCGCTGGTCGTGGTGGATGAGGCGCACGTCGCGCGCGGCGTGTTCGGATCGCACGTCGCGATGATCCTTCGGCGCCTGCGACGGCTCGTCGCCCACTACGGCGGTGACCCGCGGTTCGTACTGGCGTCGGCCACCGTCGGGAATCCGGCGGAGCTCGCCGAGCGGCTGACGGGACTGCCGTTCCACGCGGTCACCGAAGACGGCTCACCCGCCGGGGAGAAGATCTTCGCCCTCTGGAACCCGCCCGTGACCGATGAGGTCAGCGGCGCGCGGCGGTCCCCACTGACCGATACGGCATCGCTGGTCGCCGACCTGGTCGAGGCCGGAACCAGGACCATCGCGTTCGCCCGATCGCGCCGGGCCGCCGAACTCCTGGCCGATTTCGCGCGCAAGCAGCTCCCCGGCGGACTCAAGGAGCGGATCAAGGCATACCGAGCTGGCTACCTGCCGGAGGAGCGCCGGGAACTCGAACGCGCGCTCGCCGACGGCGACCTCTTGGCGATCTGCTCAACCAGCGCGCTGGAACTCGGTATCGACGTCGGCTCGCTCGATGCCGCGGTCCTCGCCGGGTACCCGGGAACCCGCGCGTCGATGTGGCAGCAAGCAGGCCGAGCGGGCAGGACCGAGGAGGGATCGCTGGCCATCCTGGTCGCGCAGGACGATCCGCTGGACCAGTACCTCGTCTCCCATCCCGAGGACCTGTTCGACCTGCCACCCGAGGCCGCTGTGGTCGATCCGACGAACCCCTTCGTCCTGGAACCGCACCTCGCGTGCGCCGCGCGGGAGCTGCCACTGTCACGGAAGGAACTCGGCTTCTTCGGACCGGCGGAGGTCGTCGATCCGGCGATCAGCGCGATGCTCGAGGCGAGCACTCTCGTCGAGCGCAAGGACCTGCTCCACTTCCGCGGGCGGTCGGCGCCCCACCGCGACATCGACATCCGCTCGGCGTCCGGTTCCCTCTACGCGATCGTGATGGAGGACACCGGCGAGCTCCTCGGGACGGTCGACGAGTCGCGCGCGTTCACGCACGTGCATCCCGGCGCGATCTACCTGCACCAAGGAGAGCAGTTCGAGGTCGCGGAGCTGGACCTCGACGGCAAGGCCGCGCTCGTCACGCCGAGCGATGCCGACTTCTACACGCAGTCCCGTGACGTCACCGACATCCGGATCGACGATGTGATCGAAGAGGGAGTGACCGGAGAAGCTCCCGCGTTCTACGGGGATGTGCACGTCACGAGGCAGGTCACGGGCTTCGTACGCAAGATGCACGTGACCGGGGACACGATCGACACGGTGCCGCTGGACCTGCCCCTGCAGACCCTCGTCACGAAGGCCGTCTGGTGGACGATCCCGACCGCGCTCATCGGGCGCGCGGCGCTGGTCCCACCGCAGATCCCGGGCGCGATCCACGCGGCCGAGCACGCGGCGATCGGATTGCTCCCCTTGCTCGCGACCTGCGATCGCTGGGACATCGGCGGCGTCTCGACGCCGCTCCACGCCGACACGAGCGCGGTGACCATCTTCATCTACGACGGATACCAGGGGGGCGCCGGCATCACCGAACGCGGGTTCCGTTCCGGGGAGCGCTGGCTGCGAGCGACCCTCGAGACCGTTCGGAACTGCCCGTGTTCACAGGGATGTCCGGCCTGCGTCCAATCGCCCAAGTGCGGGAACGGGAATGAGCCGCTCGACAAACAAGGAGCCGTGTCGCTGCTCTCGGCGATGCTCGACATCACCTGGGGCTAGCGGAGGAGCCGGACGCCGGACGATGGCTCCTGCGGTCTATCCGCGTGCGGCGCGAGACCTGCTCACCGAGCGCACGATCGAGGCGACCGCGATCAGTGCCGCCACCGCGACGATCTGCCCGCCGAGGATCGCGCGGTTCCAGTCCATCGCCGGCTTCCATTCCACGGACGCGCCATCCACCACGTACGCCCCGGCCGGCCGCGCGTTCACCCCGAACCCGGCGCCGCTTCCCTTCTGCGGTCCCTTCGACCCGTCGGCCTCGCCGTCACCCCCGCCGCCGCCACCCTGCACTTTCGCCGCGGGGATCACCGTGACACCGTTCTTCTCGAACGGTTCGCCGAATACCCGCCCCACGGTCATCAGGTCGCGCGCCTGATCGATCACCTGTTGCACATCCATAGCTCTCGCTCCCCGTCTCGGTCATCCTCGTCACCTTGCGCCACCTCGCCCCGAACCGCAACGCCGAGCGCTCCGCGGTAGGCTCGGCCGATGACGCGGATCTACGTTGCCGTGTGCGGACCTGGTGAGGCCAGCGAGCGAGAGACCGGGTGGGCCGAGGAGGTTGGACGGCGGCTCGCAGAGGCCGGAGCCACCATCGTCTGCGGCGGGCTGGGCGGCGTCATGGATGCGGCTGCGCGAGGAGCCGCCGACGCAGGCGGGACGACGATCGGCATCCTGCCTGGCGAGACTCGCTCCGGCGAAGGCGAGCACCTGACCACATCCGTGGTCACCGGGATGGGTGAGGCACGCAACACGCTGGTCGTTCGGTCGGCCGACGCGATCATCGCGATCGCCGGCGAGTTCGGAACGCTCTCGGAGATCGCGCTGGCGCTCAAGATGGGCAAGCCGGTCGTCGGCCTCAGCACCTGGGGGTTCTCCAAGCCCGACGGTTTCGCAGCACCGGACCCCATCGTGCGCGCATCGGACCCCGCCGAGGCCGTCACCGAAGCCTTGCGCCTGGCCGGCCGCTAGCCGGGTCCCCATCGGAACCGGGCCGTTCGGCCCGACCAGCCACCCGGGTGGCGACCCAGACTGTCCGGGGAAGGCCTCCGAGGAGCCTGCATGGTCAAGACTGCAACGAAGCTCACCCGACAAGAGCGCCTGGCGCAGGCCAGGGCGGCCAGGCGCCGGAAGGAACGCGCGTGGCGGTTCGGCGTACCCGCCGTGGCGATCGCGGCGCTCGTCGGCGCGGCGATCGTCCTGACCTCCGGCGGTGGTGGTGGTGGTGGGACGGGCACCGGCCCCTCGAACACCGACTCGATCACGGTCGAGGGGCAGCCCCTGACGGGCCAGCCGGGTCAAACCGTTCCCGCCTTCTCCGCCCCCGCGCTCGGCGGCGGGACCGTGTCCTGGAGCGACGACGAGAGAACCCCGAGGGTCCTGGCCATCTGGGCCCCCTGGTGCCCTCACTGCCAGGTCGAGATGCCCATCATCGCCAAGGTCGCTGCCGAGTTCCCGGATGTGCCGGTCGTCACCGTCGCGACATCGATCGGCGAAGCGCCGGGACCGACCCCGGAAGCGTTCATGGAGGAACGGAAGCTCACCTGGCCGGCGGCAGTCGACGACGAAGCCCACACGATCGCTGACGCGCTCGGCGTGAAGGGGTTCCCGACGACCTACTTCGTCGCGGCAGACGGCACCGTGGAGAACGCTTTCAGCGGCGAGACCACCGAGGCAGACCTGCGCGCGGCCTTCGAAGAGCTCACCGCGGGCGCGACCAATCAGGACTGAGCACGGCTGAGCGCGGTTGAAGAAGGGTCCCGCACCGAGCAGGACCTTCGCCCCTGCAACAGCGGCACCAAAGGCGATACGAATGGGGCATGGACGGCCGCCAGAGCACGAGCGACGGGTGTATGCGCAACGAGGACGCGTTCTGATGCGGCCGTAGCCTCGCACACACAGCGAGCGACAGGGAGCGGGGCCGCAACAGCGGCCCCGTTCGCCGTTCCGGCCCCGACCGGACTGGAGAGAGAGGATGGACCCAGCGACTGACCCGCCCGAGGCGATCTTCACCCCCGCCGAGCTGCCGCACGACATCAGGCTGCGTATCGAGCGCGGCGCCGGCCGGCGATGGGAGACGCTCGAGGAAGCGATGCGGCAGCTCGGTGTCGCACGACTGCGCTTGGTCGGGATCTACGACGACCGGCAGGAGGCGCACTTCATGCTGCGGACGCGGATCCCCGGCGGCATGCTGACCGCCGCCCAGGCGGAAACGATCGCGGCGGTGGCCGACGACTTCTCCGTGCGACCGGCCGATGAGACCGGCCCGGAGCGCTTCGTCGAACTCACGACCCGGCAGAACATCCAGCTCCACTGGCTGCGGTTCGAGAACCTCCCGGAAGTATGGGCTCGCTACGACGCCGTGCGGCTCGGCTCGATGCAGGCCTGCGGTGACTCTCTCCGCAACGTCACGTCGTGCCCGGTGGCCGGCGTCTCGAACGACGAGTACTTCGACGTCCGGCATGTGGTCGCCGCGATCCAGCTCCTGACCGAGACGGAGCCCGGGACGACCGCACGGCTCCCGAGGAAGTTCAAGGTCGCGATCACCGCATGCCCCACCGACTGCGTCCTCGCCGGCCTCCACGACCTCTCGTTCACCCCCGCCCGGAACGAGGAGCGCGTGTTCGGTTTCCACGTCAGGGCGGGGGGCGGCCTGTCCGACTACCCACGTTTGGCCTCGCCGCTGCCACTGTTCGTCCTCCCGGACCAGGTCGTGGACGTCGTCCGCGCGACCTTGGAGCTGTATCGGGATGAAGGGGACTTCGAGCACAAGGCGGTCAACCGATTCCGGATGCTCGTCCACGAACTCGGCATCGAGGCCATCACCGACGGGATCCACTCCCGTCTGCCGTACGCCCTACCCGGACCGGGAACCGGCCTCTCGAACGGACGAGCCGAGGACCATCTCGGAGTCCACGCGCAGCCCGATGGGCGCTCCTGGGTCGGACTCTGCGTGCCGGTCGGGCGGATGACCGCGCACGAGCTGTCCGAGGTAGCGATGCTCTCCCGCCTCTACGGCGACGGCTACCTCCGCGTCACCCAGCGACAGAACCTCGTCCTGACCGGGGTGCGAGACGTCGAGTCGCTCCTGGCTGAACCACTGATCCGCGATCGGTTCCACGCGGATCCCGATCCGTTCGAGCGCGGGGTCATCGCCTGCACGAGCGCGCCGTTCTGCAAGTTCGCGCTCCTGGACATGAAGCGCACGGGCCGTGAGCTCATCGAAGACCTGCGACAACACGTCCCCGAGTCGAAGTGGCCGCAGCTCCAGGGGGTCCGTCTGCACCTGTCCGGGTGCAAGGCATCCTGTGCCCAGGTTCAGGCGGCCGATATCGGCTTCCGCGCGACGATGGGCAAGGACGAGGACGCCTACCACCCAGCGGTCGACATCTCCGTGGGCGGCGGGCCGGACCGACTGGGGCAGTGGGATCGTCTCGAGGTGCCATTGGACGAAGCGTTCGAAGGGCTCGGGCGCGCGCTGGTCGCCGTGGCGACATCCTGGGACGAGGCCGGGGACGGACCCGGCTCAGACGCCGGCTCGCTCAGATGGCCGGGGGAAGAGGCCGGGGATGCGGACTGATCCGGCGGCGGACAAGCGGGACGAGGTCGCGATCGCGAGCCGCGTGCCCGAACCGGACGACAAGATCTGGTTCCACAAGACCGCATCTGCCGTCATCGACGCCGGCCGGTGTGTCGGCTGCGGCGGCTGCATCGCGGCATGCCCGTCGCGCTCGATCTCCGTCGGATCGGATGGGAAGCCCACCCTGACGAAGATGTGCACCGGATGCTCGGCATGCTGGGACTATTGTCCCGTGGCCGGGCTGCGCGTGGAGCGACTCCAGAAGCTGTGCGCCGACGCCGATCCGGGCGACGACGAGGGCATGGGCGATGGCGCCGGGCCGGTGCTGGCCGCGTACTCGGCGCGCGCGGCAACACCCCATCGAGGCCAGGACGGCGGGTTCGTCACCGCGTTGCTCCAGGAACTCCTCGCGGCCGGCGAGATCGACGCGGCGATCGTTTCGAAGCGAGAGGACGCATTCCGGGCGACGACCATCATCGCAACGACCCCCGAGGAGATCGAACATGCGGCCGGCAGCGTCTACCACCAGTCCGAGCCGCTCGCGGTGCTCAACCGGCCGATGCCCGCGGGCATCCGACGGATCGCGTACGTCGGAACCCCCTGCCAGATCAGCGTCCTGAGGGCTCTCCAGCGCTACCCCTGGCCGCTGCGTGACGATGCCGCTCCGAAGGTCGTCCTGGCGATCGGGTTGTTCTGCACACGATCGTTCGATCCGTTCGAGCTGATGAAACTGCTCGTCGAGCGCGGAGAGGACGTCGGCAGGATCGAACGGCTCGATATCCGGGAGGGCAAGCTCTCCGTACGGGATGCGGATGGGACCAGGCGGGAGCTGGGGCCGATCAAGCGGTTCCGTGATGCCAGCCTCAAAGGATGCGACGAATGCGCGGACTTCACCGGGAACCTCGCGGACCTATCAGTCGGCAACGTCGGCAGCGACCCGGGGGCAAGCACCGTGCTGGTCCGCACAGAGGCCGGTATGAAGGCCTGGGCGATCGTCGAGGAACACCTCGGATCCCGGGCGATCGCGGATCTGGGATCCGTCTGGAAGATGCAGGACCGGAACCGGGACGCCGCCGTGGCCGCCCTCAGCCGCGACTACGACCCGTACGGACCGCTGTGGATCCGGTACGGCTCACACCTCGAGGACTACCTCGACACCGACCGCGCACCGCAGCCGGCGCCGCCGTTCCGCAGTCATCACTTCGACGTCAGCTGCTAGGCACGCTTCAGCGCGGTCAGAGGTCCTTGCGCCGCAACGCTATCTGTGCGAGCCACAGCCCCGCCACCGTCCACACCGCAAGCGCACCGACCAGGATCGCCGCCGCTCCCTCCCGGCCGAACGTCCCGATGAGGTAGGAGCCGAAAGGCCCCAGCGCGGTCCCATCCGGTGCCGCCGCCAGGAGCGCCAAGACCCGCGCCGCCTCGATCGGGTTCAGCAGGATCGCCGTCAGCAGGACCCCGGGGCCGAGTCTGACAACCGGTGCCACCGCGGCCAACGCCAGGTCGATGCCGAAGGCGAAGATGATCCAGACCACGATCGACAGGGCCAGCGCCTGCGTGCGCCCGTTCGCGAACGCCGACAACGCGACGCCGATGGCGACACAGGCAGCGGACAGGCCCAGCGTCGCCACGACGAGCGCCAGCAATGGAACGACCTCCCAGGACGAGGCCACGCCCGAGATGACCAGCGCCGCGGCGCCGAACCCGACGGCGATCGTCGCCCAGAGCGAACCCGTCAGCCCGGCGAAGGATCCGAGCACGATCGCCCGGCGCGAGATCGGCTGCGCCCCGATCATGGACAGGAGGCCCTGCTCTCGCGCCGACGCAAGGTGACCCGCCCCGAGGAGCAGCCCCATCAGCGACGGGAGAAGCACGCCCAGATTCACGAGAGAGTTCGACGTCGGCCCGGCGCCGGTCAGCCCCAATCCGCGGATCGAGCGGAGCCCGAGCAGCGTGACCGTCATCGCCAGCGCTGCGAACGCGACCGCCGTCCCCAGGACCCAGCGGCTCCGGACCGCGGCGCGGAACTCCCAACCGGCCAGCGCAGGAACGGGACCGGTCATGTCGCGGTCTCCTCCTCGTCGCCCGAGCTCACCGGCTCGTCCACGACCCGCAGGAGCGGGCCTGAGGAAACGACCTTCCCGTCGGACAATTCGATCGAGTGGTCCGCCACCGCAGCGGGCGCCCCGCTGGAGAACGCCGGGGCGGCGACGAGCGCGGTCACCCCCTCGTCGCGCAGGCCGGACAAGAGATCCCAGAAGAACGTGCGCCCCTCCTCGTCGAGGTTCGCCACCGGCTCGTCGAGCAGCAGGACCCGCGGCGAGCCGACGAACGCGGCCGCCAGCGCGACCCGCTGCCGGTGTCCGCCGGAGAGCGTGCCGATCCTCGTGCTCCACGGACGCAGGAACCCGTCCGGGATGGGCAGATCGTCGAGGTCGGCGCCCCTGAGTCGCGCGAACAACTCGAGGACCTCGCCGATCGTCGCGGTGGCCGGGAGGGCGACCGTCTGCGGGATGTAGGCGAGGTGCCGCCGGGCATCCACGCCATCGTCGACGGGCACGCCGCATACCCGGACCGTTCCCTCGAACCGGGTTAGGCCGGCGATGCAGCGGAGAACCGTACTCTTGCCGCTCCCGTTCGCTCCCGTGAGGGACGCGACGCGGCCGGGGGAGAGCACGAAGGCGACGTCATCGAGGCTCCATGAACCGAACGACTTCGAGAGACCCTCTACCTCCAGGATCGGCGCGCCATCAGCCATGACGCACCCGGCCGATCGCGCGCGGACGGCGCGCCCGCGCGACAGCCGCCGCGCCGGCCAGCAGGCTCGCGGCCGCGAGGGCGGTGACCAGGGAGGCGGCCGATCCGGGTTCCGCCACCGGCTGGATGGCCGGGTCGAAGGGGGCGGCGAGCGGGGAGGGGTCCGAGATCGCGGGCTCGGCGGACGCCCACCGGTTCTCCAGGCTCCCGAGCAACCGGAACCCCGGGCCGGAAGCGAAGACCTGGAGATCGGGATCGCGTCCCACGATGCTTTCGACGACGCCGGCATCCGTGAAGGCCATGTCCCCGACGCCGTCACCGTCCGCGTCGTATCCGCGGTAGCTGCTCCAGTAGTTCCCGATCCCATCCTGGCTCCAGGAAACTCCCGGGATCCGTTCGCCGTCCGATGTCAGAACCTGGAGGGTGTTCTCGACGAAGTTGTTCCGCGTGAAGGTGGTTTCGCTGGCCGAAGGCGCGAAGTCGACGCCGATCTCATTGAACGCGATCGTGTTGCCCTCCAGGAACGCCGTGCCACCCATCGTCGCGCCCGCGTTCTCGACGTGGATGCCGACCCGATTCCCGGCGATCGTGTTCCCGACGGCGGTGATCCGGTCCGCGTCCTTGATCAGCAAGCCGTACCCCGTCGAAGGCGACCGACTGGCGAGGAACGCGTTCTCCTCCAGGCGCACGGGCCCCCCGTACATCAGGACCGCTCCCGCGAGGTTGCGCTCGAAGCGGTTGCCCTCGAGGGCAAGGTTGAGCGCGTACATGTCGTGAACGGCGTAGCGGCTCCCCGTGATGTGATTCCCGCTCAGCGTGATCCCGTCGCCGTAGGAGAGGTAGATCCCATCACGGACGGCATCGATCTGGTTGCCGATGATCTGCGTGTTACGCGCGTTCCACAAGGAGATCCCGTCGCCGCGGGTCGATCCCGACGAGGCGTCCGAGCCGGTCGCCGACGTCTCACCCGTTGCGTGGCCCGCATCGGTGACCGCCGCATCTCTCAGCCCGGACACGGTGCTGTCCTCGACGATCGCGTCGCTCGCCCCGCGGATGGCGATGCCGATGTACGCGTCCTCGACGACGACGTCCTCGATCCTCGCCCGGTCCCCCTCCACCCAGATCGCCGACGGGGAACCGACAGGACCGATGCCGGTGTCGCGGATACGGAGGCCGTACACGGTCACATCGTCGGCCCGG
Organism: Actinomycetota bacterium; assembly: GCA_040880465.1. Classification (GTDB taxonomy): domain Bacteria; phylum Actinomycetota; class UBA4738; order UBA4738; family JBBDHU01; genus JBBDIK01. The sequence goes on from JBBDIK010000008.1 coordinate 53,245, forward strand.
ATCACGAGGATGGTCCCCGCCCCGTCACCGTCGATGACCGCTCCCATCCCGTGGAGCGTGATCCCGGGCGTCGTCACGATCGCGGTGCCACGGTAGGTCCCGGCTGGGATATGGACCATGTCGCCAGGTCGGGCGCTATCGATCATGGCCTGAAGAGGGCCGGAACCCGCCGCCCGGGAGAGAGGTACGGGCGACGGGTCCGGCGCGTGCTGCTCGTGCCCGTCCGAGGCCCGGGAGGGGTCCGCCGCGAGAACGACGGTCAGGGCCACCAGGGGCACGATCAGCGAACTCGAACGGATAATCATCGGCCGTCACGGTCGCCATCCGGCCGGAACCGTTCGAGGAGTCCCGGGCCGAAGGTCAGCACGGCGGCTGCCAGGAACAGCAGCCCCGTCCCGAGGCCCGGGTACGACCAGGTCGTGAAGTTGAGGACTTTCGTGGGTCCGATGACGGGTGGGGTGAAGGGGTCGATGCGGATCGCCGCGTCCGGTTGCACACTGTGTCCGTACTGCCACAGTCGGAACTGGACATCTGCCAGGGCACCGATCGGCACCAGCCACATGCCGGCGAGCAGCAGTCCGTGCAGCCAGCGCGGCCGCCGGACGACGATCGCCAAGATCGCGCCGAGGATCGCGAGGAGCATCGTCGGGATCCACAGCTTCGTCTCCGGCACGTCCGCGGTGGAGAACGCCTTCATCCCGACGTAGTGATTCAGCTCGTTAATCTCGAAGATATCCCCGACGACCTTGCCGCTCCCCCATGCTTTCAGCGACAGCCCGTCCGGGTACTGGGGGGCGCTGAGGTTCGCCTGCCAGACGGGCAGGTCGATGGCCAGCACGATGAGCCCGATGGCCACAGCCCCGCACAGGAGCCGTGGCCACCAGGATGCACGCGGTGCCGCAGGTGCCTCGTCCACCGGTTCGTCTCGAACGACGCCGAGCGTCGGGCCGCTCGGTGCCGCCTCCGCGGCTTGTGCTGTCATCGCTCTCTCCTCTCACGCCGATCGTGCGGTGCTACTTACGCGACGGTGAGCGTGCCCACCATCGTCGGGTGCACGTAACAGTTGAAGGCGTACGAACCCGCCGCAAGCGCCGGGATGTCGTACTCCGACGACTCGCCGCCGTTGATCACCGCGTTGTCCTTGGGAGCCCAGATCGGCTTCCCGGACGCCTCGGCTCCCTCGAAGACCTGGATGTTGTGCGGGATCCCCGGGTCATCGTTGTTGAACGTGATCGTGAAGCCCTCGTCCGCCGGCACGTCCAGGATCGTAGGCTCGAACCCGAGCTGGATGGCGTTCACCGGCGCGGTCACGATCAGCGCACCGGCCTCCGTGTCGGTCGGCGCCTCGGACGCCGGCGGCGACGTGATCGGCGAAGGCTCGATGGGCTCTGCGCTCGAGCCTCCACTCCCGCTGCTGCTGCAGGCCACCAGTGTGAGAGCGATGACGACTCCCAGAGCAAGCGGCGCGTATCGACGGACCTCCATGTGCGTTCCTCTCCTTTCCTCCGGAGCCTCTCTCCGGAACCAGCACTCTCGGGGAGCTACTCGGGCTCCACCTGCAGCCATCCCTGCATCTCCAGGTGCAGGGCCGAACAGAACTCCGCGCAGTACATGGCGAACGTCCCGGCCCGGTTCAAGGGGAGGTCGATGTTGACGACCTCGCCGGGGTCGACGCTCGCCATCACGTCGTACTGCGGGATCGCGAAGCCGTGCGTGGCATCCGGCGTCTGCTCGATGTTCGTCAGATGCAGGTGCAGCACTTCGCCCTGTTTCGCCTCGATGACGTCCGGCGTGAAGTGGCTCCGCATCGCCGTACCCCAGACGTGCAGGTCGTTCCCGTCGCGCTCGATGCGTTCCTCGCCAGCCACCGTAGCCTCCGGCGACTTCTTGAAGTTCATCGGATCGGTGCCCGGTTCGTAGATCTCGAGCGAGTGGATCTTGTCCGCCTTGATCATCTGGACGTAGTGAGGCTCGCCGTTGCCGATCGGTGTATCCGCGAGGACCTTCAACGGTGACTGATCCAGGTCGATCAGCTGGAAGTTCTGTGGCTTGAGCGTTCCCACCGGTGGGAACCGATCGATGGACCACTTGTTCAGGGCGACCATCCACTTCCCGTCGGGATTGACCGTATCCCCCTCGGCGGTGACGAGGTGGCCGATGTTGTACTGCACCGGCACCTTCTCGACCAGCTGGAACTCCTTGCCCGCCGGAACGCCGGCCTTCGGCCCGAGGGTCCACTTCGCGATCGCGCTCTCGACGAAGAGTGATGTGTACGCGTTGCCCTCGTTGTCGAATTGGGTGTGCAGCGGCCCCGCACCCAGCTCGACCTGCGCCTCCAGGACCGAGTCAAGCTTGAGGATCGGCACGCCGAACTCATCTTCGCCGTCGTAGTCCTGTCCTTCGATCGCAGCCTCGACCTTCTCGAACGCGTACACGGAGCCGTTCGGGTCCAGCTTGCCCGCGACGCACAGATAGTCGCCCGTCGGGTTCACGTCGACGCCGTGCGGGTTGCGAGGCTCGGGCGCGAAATGCAGGAGGCCTTCCCGGGTCGCCACCGCGAGCGGGATGACCTTCACCCCGTTCAGCTCCTTGATCGAGCCCGACTTCGCCACCTCCTCGGCCCGCTGCCAGTCGATGATGTGCAAGAAGTCGTAGTCGTTCTTGGTGGCACTCGTCTCCAGTGGGGGCTTCCCCTGCAGGTCACCACCGGTGGCCATCTCGGTGTTGTACGAGTTGATGAACCCGTACCCGAAGCTGGACAGCTTGCCGGCGTCGGCCAGGTCCTGCGTGTATGGCGGCAACTCGATCTGGAACGTGCTGTCGAGGTCGAACCGGCCGGTGTTCGGATCGAGCTTCACCCACGTCGACGCCCCGCGGTAGTCGGTCTTGTAGCGGGAGAGCGGCGCGTAGCCGTCCTTCGTCCAGGGGCACGGCGACATCGACGAGATGTGCACGTACTCGCTGTTCGGCGTCACGAAACACCCGCCGTGAGACGTCTGGATGTTGGGGATGTCCCAGATCTGCTTCGTCTTGAAGTCACGGAGGTCGATCATCGCGATGCGGCCGTTGGCGCGATCGTTGATGTAGAGCCAGCGACCGTCGTAGTCGCCCTCGGTCTCGGACAGGGCGGGGTGGTGGGTGTCGCCCCACTTCAGCGGGTTGGACTTGGCGATGTCCGACCCGCGCCCAAGCACGAGGTTCCCCTGATCCGTCCCGTAGCCGTAGCCCTGCCACGCGTCCGGCGTGAAGACGGGGATCTCCTTCAACAGACGCATCGAAGGAACCCCGTAGACCATCATCTGGCCGGAGTGCCCGCCCGACGCGAAGATGAAATAGTCGTCGAACTCTCCGGGCGGGACGAAGCTCTGCAGCGCACCGTCGACCTGCTCACCGGAGAAGCCGCGCGCCCTGGCGACATCGTTCGCGGCGCCGCCGCTGGATGACGAGAAGGCGAGCCGCGACGCCACGACGCCACCGACCGCTCCCGCGCCGAGCATGCCCAGCGCGGCTCGCCGTGTGACCTTCGGAGTGTCCTTCTTCTGGTTCGGTCCCTCGCCCATTTCAGCCTCCTCGCACACACGCGCGACTTCGTTCGTAGGATCTACAGGAACAGTAGGGGCGCGGCCTGCGCCCTCTTAGGGACGGAGGTCCCGGGCCGTGGGGGACCAACGGGCCTGCTCGGCGTACAACGCGACATCCTCGGAAAAGCCGAACGAGCCTGGCTCGTAGGCGCATGATCCCTCCTCTTGGAGGGGGTCACCGGTCATCGCGAACGCTCGCGAACGGGAACCGCCGCAGACGGCGGCGAACTCGCACCGGCCGCAGCGGCCCTTGAGGAGATCTGGATCGCGGAGGCTCGTGAACAGTGGAGACGTGCGATAGATATCGGCGAGCGAGCGACGACGGACGTTCCCGGCGGCCAGTGGGAGGAAGCCGCTGGGCGACACGTCCCCTGTGTGCGAGATGAAGAGGAAACCGCTGCCCGCGCTCACGGGCAGCGGAGGACGTTTGACCTCGCCGTCACCGGGGGCGAGCCCGACCGCACGCAATCCCGCGCGAAGCCGCAGGTAGGTATCGCCGAGACCGAGTTCGGTCACGGGGTTGCGACCGTGCTCCTCCAGGATCCGACGCTGGATCGATACCCGTCGGAACGCGGGCGCCTCGGTGGTCTTCACCGAGATCGTGTGGTTCACGTCGTAAAGGAAGTGCAGGACGTCCTCGCCCTGGGAGGGGCCGAGCTGCCGCAGCTTCACCCCGCGCCCGGTCGGGACGAGCGAGAAGACGCTCCAGGTCATCGCCCCTTCCCGGTACACGATGCGCGCGATGTCCGCGAGGTTCGGCAGGTTCGTCCCGCTGACGGTCGTGTTGATCTGCACGTGGAACCCGAGCCGCCGAGCCTCCCTCCAGGCGGACATGGTGGCGTCGAAGACCCCGGGAACCCCGCGGAAGCCGTCGTGGATGTGGGGAACGGATCCGTCCACGGAGAGCGAGAGCGCGGTGACGCCGGCCTCGCGGAGACGCCCGAGGTTCTCCCCCGTCAGCGCCGGCGTCGCCGACGGCGCGACGGCGACCGGAAGCCCCAAGGACCGAGCCGCACGGATGAGGTCGAGGAGGTCGGGGCGCTTCAACGGGTCACCGCCCGTCATGACGAAGAGCGGCGGCGGTCGGCCGAACGCCACGATCTCCTCGAGGAGCCGGTACCCCTCCTCGGTCGTGAGCTCATCGGGATCGCGCTCCGGTTTGGCGACGGCGCGACAGTGTTGACATGCGAGGTCGCACGCCCGGGTCAGTTCCCAGATCACCAGGAAGGGCCGGCGGGCGGGGTCGTGGCGAAGTGCCCGGATGGCCCGCAGGCCGTGCCGCGTGCTGGTCGCCATGATGTCGGGAGCATGGGCCGGGGCAGCACCCAGCACACGGGCCGCTCGCCCCCGTTTCCGCGGGACCCCGCTCACCGTCTCCGGGCATGGCGGGGAGCGGATGGGCGACTCAGGCAGGCTTGAGGACCATCAGGGCGACGATGACGGCGATCCCCACGGACTCGACGATGAGGATCCAGATCGGTCTCGATGAGCGCACGAGCCGGGCGAGCTCGTCCGCCGATGAGTGCTTACCCGATGCCGTCACCTCCACGGCACGTCGGATACGCCGGTAGTAGGGAACCGCAAGCGGGAACGCGACGGCGACAAGCACGATCAGCAAGCCGGTCGACCACCAGATCCACGCCTGCCCCCACCAGTGCCCCTCCACACCCGTGACGATCCCACTCACGACGATGAGCAGGAGGGACACGTACATCGCCGGTCGCGTCGACCTCGACAGTTCGAGGAGTGCCCGGATCCGGATGGGATCGCGTTCCCGGCGGATGCGCAACCCCGCGGCCGCCGTCGCCCCGTGCGCTCCGACGAAGCCCAGCGCCCCGAGGATATGGAGGATCTTCCAGGCTTGGTACACAGCCGTTCCCTACCGGTTCGTGTCGCCGACGGCGACGTGGATACTTCGCGGGAAACCCTCGCGTGCCCGGTCCGCCGCGCTTCGCCTACTCGCCTGCGAAGAGCTGGAAGAAGATCGGGAAGGTTCCCAGCAAGCCGAGCAGGACCAACACGCTCGTCCAGATCCAGACCTTCCGCGGTTCGGGGTCCTTCGACTTCCAGGCCGCGTGCAGCACGCCCCAACTGATGAAGAACGCGGCGCTCGACACGAGCGTCTTGCCCATCAGAGGCCCGACCGCCTTCGACCACTCGAGCATGCTCTTGATGCTCGCGCTCGCCTCAGCCGCCATCGTCAGGATGCCGAGGACGAGTGAGCCGATCCCTGCTGCGATGAAGACCGCGGCGACGGGACCGAACGGCTTCTGCGCTCCTGCGACATCGCGGGATCCGGTGCCTGCGGATGCGTCTGTACCTGTCATGGTCTCCTCCTCAGATCACCGGTGCGGCCTTGGTGATGAATGCGCCCAGCGCGCCCGCGATGCCCGCGATAGCGAACGCCGCGCAGAATGCGATGATTAGGACTTTCTTGATCCCTTGCTCTCTCACGAGCTTGACTCCGTAGTAGCTGACGGCCACGGCGACCGCCGTCGCCAGCAACGGCGCGATCCAAGCGATGTGCTCTTTCCACTCCATGCCGAACTCGTGCCACTGGGCGGTAGCACTGTCGGCGAGGAGCGCGTACTTGGCGCCACAGGCCTCGGTGAAGCTCTCCTCGCAGGCGCCGGTCGTGTCGGCCCGATACCACGGGTACACGATGAACGAACCGGTCAGGACGGTGAGCCAGGCGGCGACGGCCATGGTCCACGTGCCGATCTTGAGCCGCTTGGCTCGCTCGACCACCCCCGCGTCGGTCACGAGCCCCGGCCGGAGGCTCCATAGGCCTGCCAGTCCGCCGGCAAAGGCCAGGAGGAAGGCCGCTCCGAGGCCCATCCCGTGCACGATGGTCCAGAACTCTCGGCTCGTGAAGCTCATACTTCCCCCTTCGGTCCAGGTTCCTTGGCTAACCTAGTCTGCGGCCTTCCCCCGCACGCAGGTCCAACGGAACGTCCGGGCCGGGACCTTCGGCCTGGAAGTACGCCGAGTCGGCGGGTAGTGGGTCTGACCCACTACCAGTCGGCGGCGGGCCTCTTCACTACGATATCGTTGGTGCGATCGCTAGGTGCTGCCCGGCGTCGTCGTGTGCCGCGCGAGGTACGCCGCCGCCTCAGCACGCCGCGCCACCTCCAGCTTCGAAAGGATGCTCGAGACGTAGTTCTTGACGGTCTTCTCCGCCAGGTTGAGGTCCTCCCCGATCTCGCGGTTCGTCTTGCCGTCCGCGACTGCGGTCAGGATCCGCTCTTCCTGCGGAGACAGCCGCGCGAGCTTCTCGTCCTTGAGCAGATGCTTCCCCTTACGGAGACGGTCGAGCACCGCGGACGTGACTTCCGGGTCGAGCAGACTTTGTCCCTTGCCGACCGCGCGAACGGCCCGCACGAGTTCCCCGCCCTTGACCTGCTTCAGCACGTACCCCGAGGCTCCGGCCATGATCGATGCGAACAGTGCCTCGTCATCGGCGAATGACGTCAGCATGATGACGTGCGTCTTCGGGTGGCGTGCGCGGATGTCCCGGGTTGCCTCGATCCCACTGCCGTCCGCGAGGCGCACGTCCATCACGACGACGTCGGGGCGCGTCCGGTCCGTTTCGTCGATCGCCTCGCGGACGGACCCAGCCTCACCGGTCACCACGATGTCGTCGGTCGCCTGGAGCAGGGCCTTGACCCCGTTGCGGACGACCTCGTGGTCGTCGACCAACACGACCCGAAGCGGCTGCTCGCTCACGGGTTCATGGTCCCATGCTCGGGGACCGCTCGCCAGCCGCGGGCGGGGCAGGTGGCGCAGCGGCCAAGGAGACCAGCTTGTCTCCCGCCCGGTCGAGGAAATCCTTCACCATCGTCTCGGCCACCCGATGCAAGAGCGCCCGGTCGATCGCCGCACCCACCGGCCCGAGGGGCGGCCGGTATCGCGCGCTGATCGCGAGTTGGGTCCGATGCGGGCCAAGTTCGGCCACCTCGACGTCCGCCTCGAAGACGGGGAACAGTGACTGGTTCGAGGCGGCGCGCCACGTCATCGGCAGGACCGTCCGAGAGGGGAACCGGATCGGATCGCGGAACTCGATCACCACCCGTTTCTGTAGCCGGCCACTCGCCGTCAACCCCACCTCTCCCAGCAATGCCTCGCCGCGCTGCTCCACGTCCTCGACCAGGCCCGGGACCCACCCGCCGGGTTGTGCCAGGAGGGCATCTTCGACGACGGTCGTGGAGAGGGGCAGTTCCAGGAAGTACCGCGCGAACATGCCCTTAGCATCCGGGCTCTCGTGCGTCGTCATCAGGGACGAACGACCCCTGCACCGGGGGACTCCCTGCCGTATCCGCCGGCGGAGGGGGCCGGCAGACTGCTTGCATGAGCCATCCCGGAAGGGCCGTATTGCAGATCGGGTCCGACGCCGCGGCGGCCCGATGGCGCCGGGCGACGTTGAGCACGACGGGATGGTCCGTCATGACGTGCCGCGGGCCTGGGGCCGACCTCTGCCCCGTCGAGCACGGGCGGCCCTGCCCCTTGGTTCGCGAGGCGGACGTCGTCATCGTGGATCTCGCCCTCGAGACGCACACGAACCTCGAGAACGGGATCTCCCCGGGCGAGCTCCTCGCGTACTACCTCGGGGAAGACAAGCCGGTCATCGCGCTGACCCGCTCGCCTCACGGGATCCGGCCCTTCGTCGATGAGCGGGTCAAGGTGCTCGACCAACCACCATCCGCCGACGCGCTGGGGCGGGCCATCGCCGAGGCGATCCCTCCGTTCCAGAGTCCGCAGGTCCTGCCCCAGAAGATCGCGCCTTGACACCAGCCGTATCCATCGAGGGGAGAGGAACCGTCATGACCATTTCCAAACGCATCCACTCCGTGTCTTCGCTCGCCGTGGGGGTCCTCGTGCTCACGCTCGTTGCCGCCGCATGTGGGGACCGTACCGGGGTCGAGGAGCCGGGCGGCGCGGCCGGGGAGGCCGCATCCGCCTCCCCGACGGTGAAACTCACGGAGTTCGCCATAGCGCCATCCGAGCTGCAGGTTCCGGTCGCGGAACCACTTCAGATCAACGTCGAGAACGGGGGTCAGGCACCGCACACGTTCGCCATCGCCGTCGGCGACGAGACGTTCGAAACCGCGCTCATCGCGCCCGGGAGCTCCGAGACCTTGGACGTCCCGGCCCTCGAGCCGGGGTCGTACGAGATGCTGTGCACCGTAGCCGGCCACAAGGAGTCCGGGATGACCGGAACGGTCGTCGCCGGCGTTCCCACGTCCGCCGACGCGATGCCAGGGATGAACCAGGGCAGCACCTCGATCGCCGACATGCTGGCTGGGCACGAGGCCGGCGTGAAGGCGTTCCCGGCGGCGACCGAGGGAACAGGTGCGCAGCCCCTGAAGCCCGTCATGGACGACGGCGTGAAGGTATTCGAACTGACCGCCGAAGCCGTCGAGTGGGAGGTCTCCCCGGGCGAGTTCAAGACCGCCATGACCTACAACGGCACCGTACCCGGCCCCGAACTGCGGGTCTTCGAGGGTGACCGGATGCGCGTGCATATCCAGAACGAGCTCCCCGAGCCGACGACGATCCACTGGCACGGGATGCATGTACCGAACGCGATGGACGGCGTACCGTTCATCACCCAGGATCCGATCATGCCGGGCGAGGACTTCACGTACGAGTTCACGGTCAACAACGGCCCGGGCCTGTACCTGTACCACTCGCACTTCAACGCGACGGCCCAGGTCGAGAGCGGCCTCTACGGGCCGATCGTCGTGCAGGATCGCGGGAAGGACGCGGTCGACGCGGACGTGGAGTACACCACCATCATCGGGGACGGACCACTCGGGTTCGTCCTCAACGGCAAGGGGTTCCCAGCGACGGCACCGATGGCGGCTGCCCGTGGCGAAACGGTCCTGCTCCACCTCGCGAACCTGGGCGAGGCGCTGCACCCGATGCACATGCACGGGTACGACTTCACGGTGATCCGCCAGGACGGGCAACCGGTTCGTCCACCCTCCCGGGTGAACACGCTGGTCGTGCCGCCCGGGACCACCTTCGACGTGTTGATCCGCGCGAACGCCCCCGGGGTCTGGGCCTTCCACTGCCACATCCTGAGTCACGTGGAGGGTCCCGACGGGATGTACGGGATGGTCACGGCCCTCATCGTGGAGTAGCCTGCGCGGCGATGGAGCTTGAGCGGATCGTCGTCGGCGTCGACGGATCGCCCGGGTCCCTCGCCGCCCTCGGATGGACTGCCGGACTTGCCGCGAAGGTCGGCGCCGAGGTCATCGTCGTTCACGGATTCGAGATGCCGGGCCTCGCCGCCGGACTCCGATTCGCCGCCGTCCCCCCGAACGTGCTGGATGAGGCTGCTGATTCCGCCCGCGCTCGGACGAAGGAAGCCCTCGAGGGCGAGTGGACCGAACCTCTTCGAACGGCGGGGGTGCCGCATAGAGCCGTCCTACTGGATCACGGCGGCGCAGGGGTCATCATCGACGTAGCGGACGCAGAGAACGCCGGACTGATCGTCGTCGGTACCCGAGGTCACGGCGGCTTCAGCAACCTGCTGCTCGGCAGCGTGAGCTCGCACCTCGTCCACCACGCGCACCGGCCCGTCGCGGTGATCCCGCCTCCCTAGCCGCCCCGAGGTCCCGAGGAGAACGGGTCGAGCGGCACCTACGGATCGCCTCGATGCACGCCACCATGGGAACGGACCCAAGGAGGCGCCCGCGATGACGACCGTTCAAGACGTGATGCGTGAGATGACCCCGACCGTCGGGCGATCAACCCCGTTCAAGGAGGTCGTCCAGACCATGGATGCCTTCCGGATGAGCGCGGTGCCGGTGGTCGACGAGGAAGGGCGGTTCGTCGGCATGGTGACGGAGGCCGACGTGCTCCTCAAGGAGGCGTACGGACCCGCGCCCGAAGCAAGGGTGTTCGAGCGATGGAGACATCGAGTCGAACTCGAGAAGGCATCGGGGACGACGGCCGGAGCGATCATGCGTCCGGCGCCGACCGTGACCCAGGCGACCCCGGTGTGGGAGGCCGCGAAAGTGATGCACGACGACGACCAGATCCGGCTCCCCGTGGTCGAACCCGACGGCATGCTGATCGGCATCGTCACCTGGCGTGATCTGCTCCAGGATTTCCTGCGTACGGATGAGGCGATCCGACGCGAGATCGTCGAGGGGATCGCGCGGAGGGGGGCGGTCGCGGATCCCCACGCGATCCTCGTGCGCGTGCACGGGGGCATCGCCACGATCGTCGGACAGGTCGAGCACGAGGCGCAGATCCCCCTCATCCTGGACCTCGTCCGTGATGTCGAGGGTGTCGTCGAGATCGAGCAGCTCCTGACCGCGCCACACGAGCCGGACGATCAGGCACGTAGGGCCTCCTCGTTCGCCGCAGGACGCCCGGATCGGTAGTCGGAAGTCTCGCGGCGGGCGAACCCCTAGATCGGGATCGAGACCGTGACGGTGCTGCCTTCGGACGCCACGGACTCGACGCGGGCCTCGCCATCCAGTCCCGCGGCACGCTCACGCATGTTCCGCAGACCACTTCCGGCCTCCGGGCCGCTCGGATCGAATCCGGAACCGTCGTCATCCACCTCGAGCATCGCCCGGCCGTTCTCCTGCCACAGGGACACCCGGCACGTGGTCGCTCCTGAATGCCGGCCGACGTTCGACAGCGCCTCGCGCACCAGCTGCACCACATCGCCCGCCCGGGAGGCAAGTTCCGCCGCAGCCTCGCTGTCGACATCGGTCACGGTGGTGATCCCGGTCTTCGATTCGAAGTCCCGAGCCATCTCCCGAAGCGCTTGGTCGAGCTGTCGGTCGGCGAGGATCCCCGGCCGAAGCCCGAAGATGTAGTTGCGCAGATCCCGGATCACGCGGTCGATCTCGCTCGTGGCTCCCTCGAGTCTTGCCTGCGTGTCGGGGTCCCCCGACAACCCTGCGATACCCTGCAGCTCCATCCCAACAGCGAACAAGGACTGGATCGCTCCGTCGTGGAGCTCACGGGCGATACGCTCTCGTTCCTCCATGACGGCGAGCCGCTCCAACTCCTGCCGGGCCGCCGCCGCCTCCTCGAACAGACGCGCGTTCTCGAGGGCGGTCCCCGCTTGCGCCGCCAGCACGACGACCGCGCGTTCGTCGTCCTCCGTGAAGGCCGGGGCATCGCGTTTGTCGGTGAGGTAGAGGTTCCCGAACACGCGCCCGCGGGACATCACGGGCGTCCCGAGGAACGACGTCATCCGCGGGTGCTGAGGCGGGAAACCCACGGCGTTCGGATGCGACCCGATCTCGGCGATGCGTTGGGCGTGGGGATGGTGGATCAGCTGTCCGAGCAATCCCTTACCGACCGGCGGCGCGCCGATGGCTCGTCGTTCGTCGTCACTGACCCCGACCGTGAGGAACTCCTCGATCGCGTTCCCGGCGGCATCCAGCACGCCCAGCGCCCCGTAGCGTGCGCCGGTGATCTCGGCCGCGACCTCGACGATGCGCTGAAGCACCGCAGGAAGCGACAGCTCGGCCGAAAGCACCATGCCGGCCTCGATGAGCTTGCTCGCACGGTCGGCGGAGAAGGAATGCTGCTCATCCACGATGGCGCCAGCCTATCGCGCCGCCCGTCGGCGGCCGGTGTCAGCCGCCGAGCTGGTCGCGGACCTTGCCGCGGAGCTTGCCCATCAGGCGTTTGATCGTGGCCCGCTCGGCCGGTGTCACTCCGACCAGCAAGACGGCGACCCCGTAGACGACGAACCCGGCGAGGGATGCCGCGACCAGGTTCAGGAACCATGCCGCCTCCGGAACCACGAGGTGCACGCCGAACATCGTCGCCGCTCCCAGCGCGGCCGGGACGATGAGCCGCAGGTACTGCCCGTCGAACGGCCAGATCCGCACGAACCGATGCACGAGGAACAGGCGGGCGATGGCGGAGAACGACAGCGTGAGGGCCTGGGCGATCGCCGCACCCTTCATGCCGAGCGACTCGGGCCGAGCCAGAACGAGTGCGACTCCGATGTCGATCGTGAAACCACCCGCGTACACCAACAGGTCCCAGCCGGTCCGCCCGACCATGATCAGGATGAACCCGACCGTGCCGACCATCACCGGAACGATCATGCCGATGATCAGGATGCGTAGGGACGGAGCGCCGGCGACGAACTCCGGCCCGAAGATCCGCAGGACCTCCTCGGGAAGGATCGCCAGCATCAGCAGCAGCGGGATGGTCGCCGCAAGCGTCCACCGCGTCACGGTCTTGTACAGACCGTCCAGCCGGTCGGTCTCACCCTTGTGATGAAGGTCTGCCACGAACGGACTGAACGTCAGCGACACCGACGTCAGGAACAGGAACAGCGACTGGGCCACCTGCAACGTGGCGCCGTAGACGCCGACCACCTCGCCGCCGAGCGCACCCTCGCCGCTCCAGAGCCACCCGAGGACGAACAGGTCCGTGAAGAAGATCAGCTGGGAGAAAAGGGTCGCCGGCGCGCGGAGTGCCCCGAACCGCAGCAGCGCCCCGGTCTTCTCCTCGGGGATGCGGTCGCCGGTGAGCTCCGACCCGAACGCCTTCGTGAGTTTGCCCCAACCCCACCACGCGATGACGAGCGCGATGACCCAGGACACGCTGAACGCCAGCGTCGTCATCCCCGCGGTCTTGGCGAACGCCCACCCCCCGAGCGAGAGGACGATCCACCCGATGGGCTGGCTGATCCACTGCCCGTACAGCGTGTAGCGCATCACCTTGAGCCCGCGGGTGGCCCCCATGTACGTGAACGCGATGGCGCACAGCGGGATCCCGATCGCCGCAGCTTGGAACGCCGCCCGCGCGGTCCCAGGGAGTGCGGAGAACGTCTCGGCGATCCATCCCGCCCCGAGGAACGCGACGACCCCGACCGTGAGGGAGATCGCCGTAGCGATCCAGACCGACCGAACCACCAGCGGACGGATGCGACCCCGATCGCCACGGCCGTCGAGGATGGCGACGAGCCGGACGTTCGCGACGTCCATGCCGAAACGGGTCGCAGCCGCGGCGATGAACGCGAACCGCGTCGCCTGGGTAACGACCCCGTAGTCCTGCGCGCCCAACGCACGGGTCATGATGACCTGGGCGATCACCGTCGCGATCGCGAAGATACCGAGACCGAGGACGTTCTGACCGGTGTTCCCGAGGATGTTCTTGTGGTCCGCGGAGATCCCCGGCGTGGGGACGCTCGGTGACTCGAGCTCTGCCTCTTCGGCCGCGCCGGCCTGCTCGAACTCCGACCCCTTGTCCAGGTCGCCCGTGGGAACCGCCCTACTCCTCGAGGTAGCCGAGACCCGCGAGATGTTCTTCCATCTCGGCGATCTCCTGCTCCGAAAGACCCGCCGAATCGGTCGACGTCGATGCCGTCGCAGCCGCCGCCGCGGCACCTTCGTCGACCGTGACCTGTGCGTCCGCTACGACTTCATGCAATACGCGGCCCGTGTGTTTGACCGACGCCGGGGCGTCGAGCGCGGCCAAGATCGTAGGCGCGAGGTCGATGAGCTGTGGTTCGGACTCGAACGGCGTGACCTTCGGGCCTGCGGCGACGATCACGCCTTCGGGACGGTGGTCCCCGGCGAGCCAGTCGGCCTTCTCGACCGCGGTCTTGGCGTGCGTGAGCGAGTACTGCTCTGCCGGGACCATCAGGATATCCGGCGCTTGATCGGCGAACCGGCCCTTGAAGATCTCCTCCTTCTTATAGATCTCCTTGATCGGCTTCTCGCCGGTTTCGGGGTCGACGAACGAGGCAAGCGCGTCCATGAGGTTCTCGCGGACCTGCTCGAAGTCGTTCGGGTCCACGATGCCGTCGGGATCGCGCCCGGCCAGGTTGATCGACACGCCCTCACCGGTCGAGCGGATCGAGGTGTAGGCCTTGGTCTTGGACCAGCTCACCGGCTGCTTCAGGCTGACCTTGCCGTGCAAGCCGAGCGCGTCGTAAACCCTGCGGGCGACGGCGCGCACCGGACCCCACTGCATGGGCCCGTAGATCATGTTCGAGGCATCGAACTCGAGGTACCCGAGCTTCTTGAGCAGGTGATCCATATGCACGGCGCGCGACGTGCTCTGGAAGCCGTGGTCCGACATGAAGATGATGATGTCGTCCTCGTTCGTCTTCGAGACGAACGAGCCGAGCGCGTCGTCGAGCTGCCGGTAGATATCGACCACTTTCTCGTAGCGCTGGGTCGTGCGGTTCTCCGCGTACTCGGGATGATCGGGACCGACGTAGTTGGAGAGGCAATGCTGCGTGCGATCGACCGACACCCAGACCGACGCCATCAGATCCCAGTCCGTGTTGTCGAGCAGCCACTCGGTGGCCCTGATCCGCTTGCCCGTGACATCGAGTGCCTCGTCCAAGTACGGGTCGGGCTTGTTGTGATACGTCGTCCAACTCATGCCGTTGATCTCCCACGGGACTCCGGCCTTCTCCAGCTCGTCCGGCAGATCCGCGGGATAGGAGAACGTGCGGCCCTTCGGGAGCACACCACCGGCGAGCGACTTGCCGCTCCCCAAGTCGGGCGGCGGGAACATGAGCGGAACGTCGGCGTAGACACCCGCCTTGCCCGCAGCCGCCAGATCCTCGACGAAGGTCCGCTCCTTGATCGACTTGTAGTTCACCGGGTACTGCTTGTGCGTGCCCGGGATGGTGTCGAGGATGTCGTAGACCCCGTGGTCGACCGGGTCGACGCCGGTCAGGAACGAGGGCCAGGCCGCCCACGAGTGCGTCGGGATGGTGGATCGAAGCACGCTCTTCTGGCCGCGAACGATGAGCGCCTGAAGGTTGGGCAGGACACCCCGTTCGAGGAGTGGGTCCAGGATGCGCCAGTCCGCGCCATCCCAGCCGATCAGAAGTACTCGGGACATACCGATTCCGCCTCGCTCGTGCCTCAGGGACGGCCACAGTGTAGCGAACGCGAAGGGCGACCCGATTTGACAGCTGCGCGGAGGACGAGTAGATATATCGGAGCGATATATACGACCGATATATCGGTCCGCTAGGCACACGGTGCCCGCGGCCCGGGCACGGAGCCACCGGACATGCTCGAACTCCCGATCCTCGGCCTCCTCAAGGAGCAGCCGATGCACGGCTACCAGCTCTCCAAGGAGCTCACCGACGTGCTCGGCGGCTTCTGGCGCGTGTCGTATGGGTCCCTGTACCCTTCGCTCAAGCGGCTCCAGAAGCAGGGTGCCGTCGAGGCGGATGAGGCACGGGTCGGCGGCCGCCGCAAGAACGTCTACCGGATCACGTCCGAGGGCGAACGGGTTTTCGACACCCTCTTGCAGGAGGGTGGCCGAGAGTCCGCCGAGGACACGACCTTCCGGATGCGCCTGGCGTTCTTCCGCTACCTCAAGCCGGAGTCGCGGATCCGCCTGCTCGAACGGCGCCGAGCGTTCCTCATCGAGCGCCTCGACACCATCAAGGCGCGTCTAGCGACGGCCTCTCCGAACGCCGACTCGTACACGCTCTCGTTGATGACACACGGTCAGAACGTCACCGCCGGCGACATCGCCTGGCTCGATGACCTGATCGCGGCGGAGCGGCGCCAGGTGACAGCCACCGGCCCGGCAGCCGCCACCAGCGCCACCGCGAAGCCGTCAAGGGCCCGGAGCCGGACCGCGCGCCGGACCGCCTCCACCGCCAGGAAGAACCGCCGTACCACCACTACCCGCAGAAAGGAGCGCACAACATGAGCACCGTCAAGATCGCGATCGTCGGGGTCGGCAACTGCGCCTCATCGCTCGTCCAGGGACTCGAGTACTACAAGGACGCCCCGCCGGACGAACGCGTGCCCGGATTGATGCACGTGAACCTCGGGCCGTACCACGTCTCCGACGTGCAGGTCGTCGCCGCGTTCGACGTCGACGCCAAGAAGGTCGGCAAGGATGTCTCCGAGGCGATCTTCACCGAGCCCAACAACACGATCCGCTTCGCGGACGACGTACCGCCGCAGGGCATCCCGGTCCAGCGGGGCCGGACGCTCGACGGGTTCGGGACGTTCTACCGCGAGATCGCCGAAGAGTCGGACGAACCCGAGGTGGACGTGGTCTCGGCGCTCCGGGAGTCCGACGCCGACGTCCTGATCTGCTACCTCCCGGTGGGATCGGAAGAGGCCACCCGCTACTACGCACAGTGCGCGATCAACGCCGGCGTCGGGTTCGTCAACTGCCTGCCTGTATTCATCGCCAGCGACCGGGAGTGGGCGAAGCGCTTCGCCGATGCACGTGTCCCGCTCGTCGGCGACGACATCAAGAGCCAGGTCGGGGCGACGATCACCCACCGCGTTCTGGCCAAGCTCTTCGAGGACCGCGGCGTCGAGCTCGACCGGACCTACCAGCTCAACTTCGGCGGGAACATGGACTTCATGAACATGCTCGAACGGGAGCGGCTTTCGTCCAAGAAGATCTCCAAGACGCAGTCGGTCCAGTCACAGCTCGACGTGCCGCTCGACAAGGAGAACATCCACATCGGCCCGTCGGATCACGTTCCGTGGCTCGAGGATCGCAAGTGGGCGATGATCCGCCTCGAGGGGCGCAACTTCGGCGACGTTCCCTTGAACATCGAGATGAAGCTCGAGGTATGGGACTCACCGAACTCGGCCGGTGTGGTGATCGACGCCGTCCGGTGCGCGAAGATCGCCAAGGACCGGGGCATCGGCGGCCCCCTGATCGGGCCGAGCGCGTACTTCATGAAGTCGCCGCCGGTACAGTTCTCCGACGAGGCGGCCAGAGAGATGGTCGAGGAGTTCATCCTGGGCAATGGGCAGTCGAAGACGCAGGACTGGACGGCATTCTTCGACGCGCACACCGCCTGAGCAGCCGTCGGCCGAGTCTCGCCGGATGCCCGGATCGGCGCGGCGCGCCCGCGAAGCGCTCCGCCACCCTGACTTCGCCCGGCTGTTCGCCACTCGCCTGAGCAGCCAGTTCGCGGACGGACTCTTCCAAGCCCTGCTCATCTCCACGGTCGTTTTCTCCCCGACCGAACAAGACACGCTCGAAGGGTTCGCCAAGGCGCTCGCCTTGTTGTTCGTCCCGTTCTCCCTGATCGGACCTTTCGCCGGGGTGTTCATCGACCGGTGGTCGCGTCGCAAGATCCTGGTCGCCGTTCCGGCGCTACGCGTGCTGGTCTCGCTCGTCATCGCGTTCGTCCCGGTGGGATCGCTCTGGTTCTACGCAGCCGCTCTCTTCGTGCTCTCCGCCAACCGGTTCTTCCTGGCGACCGCCGCGGCCGTCGTCCCGCGCTTGGTCCCGACGGAGGATCTGCTCATGGCGAACTCGGTCGCTTCGGTCGGGGGGACCGTCGCGAACGTGGGCGGCATCTTCGTCGGCGGACTCATCGCCGGCGCGGTGGGCGAACGCCCGCTGCTCCTCGCAACGGCCGTCCTGTGGATCGGCGCCTCGTGGTTCGCCTCGCGGATCCGGCGGAGCCTCTCGGCCGGGCGGAGCGCCAGCCGGCTGCACCGAGAGCTCCGCGAGGCGGGACTCGAGTTCGTCGACGGGATCCGACGTCTCGGCCACACGCCGCGGGCCCTGTGGCCGATCCTGTCGATGACGACCGACCAGTTCGTGCAGGGCTACGTCGTCGCCCTGTCGCTGTTCGTCTTCCGCGACCGATGGCAGGAGGGCGTCGGCTCGTACTCGTGGTTCGTCGGGATGGGCGCGGTCGGCGTCTTCGCCGGACTGGCGACCGTTGGGGTCTTCGAGACCCGGCTGTCGAAACCGCGGATCCTCTCACTTGCGTTCGTCGTATCGGGCGTGGGCTTGGTCGCTGCCGGCTTCATGATCACGCCCGTCACCGTGCTGGTCGTGGCCTTCCTGATCGGCCTGACTTTCGCCTGGAAGAAGGTGCCGGCCGACACCATGGTTCAGGAGGCGGTCCCGGATACCTACCGCGGTCGCGTCTTCTCCGTCTACGACGTGGGGTACAACCTCTCCCGGGTCGCCGCGGCGATCGCGGCGATCTCGCTCGTCGGAACGCTCGGGGACACGGGCTCTCTGATCGCGGCAGGCGTCGTGATGCTGCTGTGGTCGCCGATCCTTCCGGCGGTCGTGCGGAGAGTGCCGGAGTTCGCCGTCCGCTTCTACGCAGGGAGCCGGGGCGAGGAGCGGCCGCGCGCGATCGTCCGCGGCGGACCGGAAGAGCCGGTCGAGGTCGAAGACGAATGGCTGGAGGAGCACGACGGCGAGCGGTTCCGCTGCTTCCGGCTGCAGGTCGACGCGGACGACGTCATCGACATCTCACGACGCGAGCCCGACGGCGCCTGGCAGATCGTCGACGAGGGTTGACCCGGGGGCAGGGCCCGCAGCATAGTTGGCGCCGATATCGGGCACACGAGGACCGGAGGCGGCATGCAGTACATCAGCGTTGGGCGACGAGCACTGGCCATCATCATCGACGGGTTCGTACTGATCCCAGCGTTCGTGCTGGGGGCGATCCTGTTCCCCGACTCCGCGATCTGCGCCAGTACCGACCTCCCGGGCGGTGGCTTCAGCGTCAACTGCTCGATGGACGGCCCGGCGGTCTTGGTTCCCTTGCTGATCGGGTTCGCCTACTTCATCATCCTCGAAGCCACCGCGGGCGCCACCGTCGGCAAGTTCATCGTCGGGATCCGGGTTCGGCAGCTCGACGGCACGCCGATCACGTGGAAGCAGTCGACGATCCGCAACCTGCTGAGGATCATCGATGGGCTCTTCTTCTACCTGGTCGGCGCCATCATCGTGTGGAACTCGACGCCCCTCCGGCAGCGGCTCGGCGATCAGACGGCGCACACGGTGGTCATCCAGCGAGGATCCGACGTCGCGGCCACGTACTCCGGAGCGCCGGCAGCTCCCCCGGCGCTACCGACCGATCCCCCCGGCTAGCGTCCGGATCGCCCGCGGACGACGCCGGCCCGGGCAAGCGGCGCATAGATCCCGACGACCCGTCCGGCGATGGCCGACCCGGGGACCGGCCCGAACGTTCGGCTGTCGGTCGAGACCGCCGGCGAGTCCCCCTCGATCCAGACGCCCTCGGAACCCACTCGCGTCACCCGCTTGACGAGTTCGAACCCGGGCGTCCGCGGATCGTCGAGGACGACGATGTCGCCCCGCCCGACCCGGTCCACCCGCACGGCGACCGCCCAGTCCCCGGGTTCCAACGCCGGCGACATGCTGGCCCCTGCGATGGCCACCCGGAAGGGGCGCCACCGGAGCCAGGCTGCCGCGACGGCCACGGCGGCGATGAGCGCGACGGCTTTCTTCAATTCCGACCTCGGTGGTAGGGTTCGAACCATTCGACAGAAGGAGGTTCGATGCGCACCGTATCCGAGTGGATCCGCCCCCGGCGAACCGTCCACGGCCACTGCGATCTTCCGTGCGGCATCTACGACCCGGCCCAAGCCCGCATCGAGGCCGAGTCCGTGAAGGCCTGCCAAGAGAAGTTCGCCGGCTCCGACGATCCCGTGTTCAAGGAACGCGCGATCGGCATCAAGGAGCACCGGGCGAATATGGTCAAGGAGCACCTCTGGGTGCTGTGGACCGACTACTTCAAGCCGGAACACCTCGAGAAGCACCCGGACCTGCACGAGAAGTTCTGGACGGCGACCAAGCTCGCCGGCGAGGCCAAGAAGTCCGAGGACCCCGCACAAGGCCAGTCCCTCCTCGACGCGGTCGACGAGATCAGCCAGATCTTCTGGGCGACCAAGTCCTCCTGAGCAGGTCTGTTCGTTCACGGGGGCCCCCGCTGAGCGCGGGCCCCCGCCGGTCCCCCTGCTAGGCTCCGCGGCGATGAAGGACATCGGCCTGGCCGGCGTGCCGTTCTCCGGGCGATCCACCCTGTTCACCGCGATGACCCGCACCGGCGCGGCGGGCGGCCGCTCGAACCAGGCGATCGTCGAGGTCCCCGACCCCCGCCTGGACGTCCTCACCCGCCTCGAGCACTCCCGCAAGACCGTCGGCGCTCAGGTCCGATTCGTCGATGTTCCGGGGGGCGTGTCCTCGCCCCAGGGGATCGCCGACCTGCGCACCAGCGACGCCCTCGCCATCGTGCTCCGGGCGTTCGGGGGCGATACCGAACCGGCCAAGGAGCTCGAGGACGTTACGGCCGAACTGCTCCTGGCCGACATGGCGGTCATCGACTCTGCGCTCGAAGGCGCGCGGAAGCGCCTGAAGGGGAAGAAGGGGACGTCTGATGAGGTCGCGGTGCTCGAGCGCGCTCGCGACACCCTCGCCGACGGCGGCCTCCTGCGGGACGCCGCCTTCTCGGACGACGACGCGAAGCATCTCCGGTCGATCCAGCCCCTGACCTTGAAGCCGTGGATCGTCGTCGCCAACCTCGAAGAGGGTGCTGAGCTTCCCGAGGGGCTCTCGGACGGGACGGTCCGCGTCTACGCTTCCATCGAAGCCGAGACCGCGGAGATGGAGCCTGCAGAGGCGCGGGCACTCCTGGAGGAGTTCGGCGTCGAGGAGCCGGGCCTCGAAACGGTCATCGCTGCCTGCTATCGCGCCCTCGATCTCATCACGTTCCTCACGACCGGGGAGGACGAAACGCGGGCGTGGGAGGTTCGCCGCGGCGCTACGGCCCCAGAGGCCGCCGGGGTCATCCACACGGACCTCGAACGCGGATTCATCCGGGCCGAGGTCGTCGCCTACGACGACCTGGTCGCTGCCGGCAGCTGGGACGCGGCCCAGCAGGCCGGGAACCTCCGGGTGGAGGGGAAGGAGTACCTCGTTCAGGAGGGCGACTGCATGCATATCCGGTTCGCGGTGTGAGGTGCTCGGGGTGCGACCCGTAGTACCTTCATCATCACGCACCACGGGAGAAGGACTTCGTTGCCCCGCAAGAGAACCTCACGTGCCCGCAACGCGATGGCCTACGGTTCGGTCGCCCTCGCCGCGATCGGCCTCGGTGCCCCGATCGCGGCGGCATCCGCCATCCTGTTCGGCTTCGCTGAACTCGAACTCGCGTCCCGCACGCCGGCACCGTCCCCGTCGACCTGGGTCTACGTCCCGTTCGCCGTCATCCCCATCGTGTGCGGAACGGCCGCGTTCTTCCTCGCGTCCGCGGTCCGCACGCGGACACGGCTACGGCGGCGGCTCGTGACCGTCGCCCAGCGCCTCGGGATGCTCGACGCCGCCGTCGGACTGTTCGCAGGCGTCTTCCTCGTCCTCTTCCAAGGGTGAGAGGCGCTCTGCCACACTGACCGGGATGAGACCCGCGTCGGACCCCACGCCCTTCCGGATCGGCCTGGGCGAGGCGACCGGAGCGGTCGCGGACCTCGGGGTCTTCGTCCCGCTCGCGATCGCCTTGATCGTGGTGAACGGCCTCGCGGCCGGCGCGGTCCTGCTGGCCGCCGGAGCGCTCGTCCTCGTCTCCGGGGTCGTCTTCCGGGTTCCGTTCCCGGTCCAGCCCCTGAAGGCGCTCACAGCTGTCGCGGTCGCAGAGCACTTGGCGCCAGAGGTCATCCATGCCGCCGGCTTCGAGATCGCCGCGTTCCTGCTCCTCATGTCCGTGAAACACGTGGCCGACTGGATCGCACACGCGTTCACCCATCCCGTCGTCCGAGCGCTGCAGTTCGGGGTCGGCGTGCTCCTGGTGATCGCGGCCGCGAAGCTGGTCGTGGATCCCCCGGCCGTCTTCGTCGGCACACCGTCGTCGCCGTGGCCGGTCATCCTCGGTGCGCTCGTGCTCGGGATCGTCGTGTGGGAAGCCCACCGCAAGCGCTACGGCATCGCCCTGGCCGTCCTGGCCGTGGGCGTCATAGGCGCGATCATCGCCGTGCGCCCCGAGATCGGGGTGCCGACGTTCGCCCTTCCCTCGGTTTCGCTCCCGCCGGTTGCGGCCTTCGGGACCGCGTTCGTGCTGCTCGTCATCCCTCAGCTGCCCTTGACGTTCGGCAACGCGGTCGTGGCCGTCACCGAACTCGAACGCGAGTACTTCGGGGCGCGCGCATCCAGGGTCACGCCCAGCAACGTCTGCATCTCCTGCGGCCTCGGCAACGCATTCTCCGCACTGATCGGCGGCATGCCGATGTGCCACGGCTCTGGTGGTCTGACGGCTCACTACCGGATGGGATCCCGGACCGCGGGGATGAATCTGCTGCTCGGCGCCGCCTTCGTCGCCCTCGGCCTGTTCTTCTCCACGCAGGTCGTCACGATCGTCGGACTGCTCCCGGTGTGGGTACTCGCCGCATTCCTCGCCTACGCGGGGGTCCGCCACGCGATCCTCGTCTTCGATACGCACGGGATGACCCTGCTCGCGATGGTCGTGGCCGGTGCGATCGGCGCGTGGCTGGGCAACCTGGCCGTGACGGCGGCGCTCGCCCTGCTCTTCGTCCACCTTCCGCGGCTGGCGCGCAAACCCGCGGCTCGAGAACCCGACTAGGTGTGCTGCTCGCGACGGTCGAACGCGTCCTGGGATGCGCGCGTCTGCCGAACGACCCGCTTGGCCGCGCCGTCGATGTCGACACGCAGTGCATCGCAGTCGGCCGCGTCCGGGATCCGGCGGAGGATCCGGAGCAGTTCATCGGCACCGTCGGTGGCGATGGTGCCGTGGCGCTCTTCGTGCGGGATGACTTCGTCGGTCATGAACCGCTCCCACTCGGCGGACGTCGCGGCGTCCGCATCAGGTGCCACGAGGTTCGGGTATTCGTAGCTCAGGGTCTCGGACACCTGGATCTTCGACGCCCGGCAGAGATCCCCGTCCGCGACCGACGTGTATCCCCACCGGATCGCCCACCGGGTCGCCGCGACCGCATCTCGCCCGTTGACCTTCGGACCCTTCTTCTCGATCTGCGCGTTGATCTCGTCGATCGTCGATCCGGTGACCCGGTAGCACGTGGTCGTCGTCGTGACCTCAACCGCGCCGGCGATCGACCGCTCCTTGCGGCCGCACGGAACCAGCCCGTCGCTGCCCGGCCGCACCACACCCGGCCCGAACGCGTCTTCGCCGGTCGCCGTGACGCTCGGCGAAGGCGGGGCTGGCTCCATCGCGGCCTGTCCCTCTCGGGGCGCCGGACTGAAGATCGACGGGAACGGACTGGGGGAGGGCGACGAGATGCCCTGCGTCGACCTGCGCGCCGGTGGTGCTGAGACCTGCACCACCCGCCTGCACGCCGGAAGGAGAGTTGCCGCCACCAGGAGTGCGATCACGGAGGAGAACAGAGCTCGCTGTCGTCGAGACGTCCACCCAAGCATCGCCGGACCGGAGCGCGTTCGGTCTCTGCGGCGGCCGGGTCGCGGGGCCCGACTCACGCCTCCCGAGCTACCCACCAGCCATCCAGGAGCCGCACAGCCTCGCCCTCGTCGATCGGCCCGCGCTCAAGGCGCTCCTCGAGCAGATAGTCCAGGGCCTCGCCGACGACGGGGCCGGGCTCGACGCCGAGGTGATCCATGACCTGCTTCCCGTCCAGCGGGGGGCGGATCGCCTGAAGTACCTCCTGCTCCGCGAGCCGAGCGATGCGCTCTTCCATCTCGTCCTGGAGGGCCGCGAACTCCTTCGCCTTCATCGCGTTCTGGGTGGTGCAGTCCGCCCGGGTGAGCTGGTTGAGCAGATCGAGGAGATGGCCCGCGTCGCGAACGTACCGCCGGACCGCGCCATCCGTCCACCCCATCCGATACGTATGGAACCGCAGGTGCAGTTCAACCAGCGTCCGGACATCGCCGATCACGGCACCCGGGAACCGGAGCATGCGAAGACGGTCCTCCGCCATCCGCGCCCCGACGACCTCGTGGTGATGGAACTGGACCCCGTCCTCGGTGAACCGACGCGTCGACGGCTTGCCGATGTCGTGCAGGAGCGCCGCCAGCCGGAGAACCGGGATCGGTTCGCACCGCTCCACGACGGCGAGGGTGTGGCTCAAGACATCCTTGTGCTTGTGCACCGGATCCTGCTCCAACCGCAGGGCCGTGAGCTCGGGAAGGAACTCGTTGGCCAGCCCCGCTTCCACGACCAACGCAAGTCCCAGTGACGGCTTCGGCGATACCAGGAGCTTCATGAGCTCATCGTTGATCCGCTCCGCAGACACGATCTGCAACCGATCGCGCATCTCACGCATCGCCTTTATCACACGCGGGGCCGGCGTGACGTCCAGCTGCGAGATGAACCGAGCCGCACGCAGCATCCGCAACGGATCATCGGTGAAGGCGACCTCGGGATCGAGCGGCGTATCCAGCGACTTCGCCGCGAGCGCCTTGACCCCACCGAAGGGATCCACGAACACGCCATCGGGAAGGCGGACCGCCATCGCGTTGATCGTGAAATCGCGACGCGAGAGGTCCGTCTCGATGTCGTCCGCGAAGGTCACCCCGGGCTTGCGGTCCTCCGGCCGGTACACCTCGCTCCGGAACGTGGTGATCTCCAGCGAGTGTTCGTCCTTGCGGGCACCGACGGTTCCGAAGTGGACCCCCTGCAGGTATCGCCGGTCGGCCCATCCCCGCAGCATTCGGAGGGTTTCCTGCGGGTGGGCGCTCGTCGCCAGGTCGAAGTCAGAGGTCGGCCTGCCGAGGAGGGCGTCGCGGACGCCGCCGCCGACCAGGTACAGCTCGTGGTCGGCCGCGGCGAAACGCTCGCCCAGCTCTCGGACGATCGGATGCACGTCGATGGCGGCTCCCGGCATGTGCGCACGCTCCGGACGGGATCGGTGGGCAGGAACGCGGAAAGCATACTCCCGGGGATGCAGCCGGCTGGCGCGTTCGCCGTCTGCACGCGCGGTACGGCGCAACGCTCCCTACGCGGGTCCGCGTCCCAACTCGCCTCGCAGGAGCAGGAGGAAGTCGTGCGGGTTGCTGGCCGCGCGCTTGGCGTCTTCCTCCGTGACCGCCCCCTCCTTCACGAGCGCGACGAGATGCTGATCGAAGGTCTGCATCCCGTAGAACTTCCCGTCGGTGATGACGTCCGCGATCTCGAACGTCGATTCCGGCTCCAGGATGCGATCGTAGACGCGGCCCGTGTTGACCAGGATCTCGCACGCGGGGAGTCGTCCACTACCGTCGGCCCGCGGGACCAGCCGCTGCGAGATAACGCCGACGAGCGAGCCGGCGAACGAGACACGGGCCTCGAGCTGGTGCTGCGGCGGGAACAGGTCGATGACGCGGTTCACGGTCTCGGTCGCATTGATGGTGTGCAGGGTTGAGATGACCAGGTGCCCTGTCTCCGCCGCCTGCAGCGCCGCGGTCATCGAATCGCCGTCGCGGATCTCGCCCACGAAGATCACGTCTGGGTCCTGCCGCAACACGTGGCGGAGCGCCT
This sequence comes from Actinomycetota bacterium, assembly GCA_040880465.1. Taxonomy (GTDB): domain Bacteria; phylum Actinomycetota; class UBA4738; order UBA4738; family JBBDHU01; genus JBBDIK01. Next base: position 79,039 of record JBBDIK010000008.1, read on the forward strand.
CGGCGTACGATGCGGTGTCGACACCGATCTCGCGTTGGTCGACGATGCACTTGTCGTCGTCGTGGAGCAGCTCGATCGGATCCTCCATCGTCACGATGTGACCGCGCCGGCTCCGGTTGATGTGGCCGATCATCGACGCGATCGTGGTCGTCTTGCCGACCCCCGCAGGACCCGTCACCAAGACCAGCCCGCGAACCTGATCGGCGAGGTCCTTCACCTTGGATGGAAGGTTCAGATCATCGAAAGTCGGGATCTCGTTCCGGATGAGCCGGAGCGACAGGCCGACCTTCTCGCGCGCACGGAACACGTTCACCCGGAAACGGGCGAGATCGGGAACCTCGAACCCGAAGTCGGCCTCACTCGTCTCGTGGAACGTGGCCGCCTTCGCCCGGGGCATGATCTCGGAGGCCATCCGCTCGGTGTCCTCTCCGTCGAGCGCGGGGAACGTACTTGGCTCAAGCTGCCCGTGAACCCGGATATGGGGAACGTTCCCGGCCTTCAGATGGAGGTCGCTCGCGCCCTTGTCCACCGTGTACCGGAGCAATTCAACGATCTGCTGGGTCATCGCCCCTCCCTCGTCGCGCGCGGCTCCGGCGGATGCGCGTTCGGTGCTGGGGCATAAGGCTACCCCCTCGGAGCCTGATCGCGGGAATCCGACGAGACGTGGCGGCGGGCGGGCGGGCGGGCGTGGCACACTGACCCCCATGCGGAGCCGCAGGGAGATCTGGGGAGACGACCCCCAAGAGCGCGAGGCGGAAGCCACGATCGCCGAGTTCGATGACGACGCGGCCGTCCAGCGCGCCTGGCATGACCACCCCACGGTGGTCCCTTTCAAGGTGGTCGTCCGCTTCATCCGCCGGAGCGGCAAGCGCATCGCCATCACGATCGCCGGATTCGCCGTCCTGTTCGCCGGGATCGCGATGCTCGTGCTGCCGGGACCGGGGTGGGTCGCGATCTTCGCCGGGTTAGCCATCCTTGCCACCGAGTACGTGTGGGCGCAGCGGCTGCTCAAGTACGCGAAGGTCAAGGCGGGGAACGCCAAGGATCGGGTTCTGCGCAAGAGATCCCGGGAGCCCGGGCCCGAGGCGTGAACTCCGGAGGCGACCGACCGACGCGTGAACCGACACGTTCGGAGATCTCGGCCGGCGGCGTGGTGATCCGGGAGGGGGATGCGGGTCCCGAGGTGATCCTCGCCTCCCGGCGAACGCAGACCGGCGACGTGGCGTGGGGCCTTCCAAAGGGCCGCGTCGATCCGGGGGAGGACCTGGAGACGACCGCACTCCGCGAGGTCCTCGAGGAGACCGGCCTGGTCGGTGAGATCCGCGAGGATCTGGGAACCCTGTCCTACTTCTACCGATGGGATGGGGTCCGCATCTCGAAGGTGGTTCACTTCTACCTGATGCGGTTCGTCGGGGGGGACGTGTCCGAGCACGACGAGGAGATGGAAGAGGTCCGCTGGGTGCCGCTGGCAGATGCACCGACGCTGGCGAGCTACCCGAGCGAGCGTGACCTGCTGGTCCGCGCCGCGGAGCGCTGGTGAGCCCCTGGCAGATCGCGGCCGGACTGGTCGCGGGGTTCGCGGCCGGACTCATCTCCGGCGCGTTCGGCGTGGGCGGTGGAACGCTCACCACTCCGGTGGTCCGGCTCCTCGGCGGAACGGCGATCCAAGCAGTCGCGACCCCTCTTCCCGTCATCTTCCCGACCGCGCTGACCGGCGCCTACACCTACTGGCGCGCCGGACAGGTCAGCCGACGCGCCATCGAGTGGGGAGCCGCTCCCGGCGTCGTCGGCGCGATCGTCGGTGCGCTGCTCACACAGATATTCGACCCGCATTGGCTGCTTCTGGTCACGGCGATCCTGGTCGGTATCGAGTCGGTCAGGATCGGAGCCGGCATCGGGATCAAGGAGCGGCCCCGCGGCACGACCCCCGGCTGGCAGTACGCGATCGCCGGCGCGGCCGCGGGGATCGTCTCCGGGCTCCTCGGGATCGGCGGGGGCATCGTGTTCGTCCCGATCGTGACCGGGCTGCTCGGCATGCCGCTCAAGCGCGCGCTCGGCACCTCACTGGTGTTGATCGCGATCATCGCCGTCCCGGGAACCCTGACCCACTTCGTCCTCGGCAACATCAACTGGGAGATCTTCCTGGTGCTGGTGATCGGCGTCATCCCGGGTGCCCGGATCGGGGCGCTCCTCGCGCTGCGCGCGCGGGAGCGTTCCCTGCGCCTGGCGGTCGCTGCGTTCCTGCTCCTCGTCGCGGTCGTCTACGGGATGTTCGAAGCCATCAACATCGTTCGGGGAACCGGATGACTCGTCGCCGAGCGCTCTGGATGGTCCCGCTGGTCGCGGGACTCACGCTCTGGATGGTCCCGCTGGTCGCGGGACTCACGCTCTGGATCCCGCCGGCACACGGACAGGAACGCGACGAGGTCACCCTGGCGCTGGAAACACAGTCACCATGGAACACGCCCAAGCTCGACGAGCTCGACGTGCGGATCGCGATCCGAAATGACGCAGCCACGGCCCTCGAGGGGGCGGTCGTGCGTCCAACCCTCTTCGCTGCCCTGCCCAACCGTTCCGAATACCTTGCGTCCCTCACGTCCGACCCCGGCGTCGCTCAGCTGCGAACCCTTCCCGACCAGCGCGTGGACTCCCTGGAGCCGGGCGAGACCGCGACCGTCCGCATCCGCGAACGCGTGGACGACCTCGCGGAAGGGGCGGCGGAGGGACGCATCTATCCCCTCAGACTCGACCTGGTCCTCGGCGAGGACATCCTTGCGACTCTGCGAACGCCCGTCATCTTCATCCCGAAGGAACCGAGGACGCCGCTGGAAACGGCCTGGACGTTCGTGCTCTCGTATCCGACGACCTACGAACCGGACGAGGCGTTCGTCGGGCACGGCCTCGAACGGGCGATCGCCCCCGGCGGTGGCCTGGCCGCGCGCGTTGCGGCCTTGAAGTCCCTGATCGCCACGAAGGCCCCGCATCCGATCGATCTCGCGATCGGGCCGGTTCTCATCCGGCAACTCGTCCTGATGGAGGACGGCTACCAGGTCCTGACTCCGGCGGGAACCGAACACGTCCAGGCCGGTCAGGCCGGAGCCGCGGATGCAGCGGCCATGCTGCACGACCTCCGACGGATGGCCGCGGCTCCGCGTGTAAAGGTTTCCGCGCTCCCGTACGCCTCTCCCAGCCTCCCCCGCCTGCTCGCCTCGGGCTTGGCGCAAGACCTCCCGGCCCAGATCCGTCTCGGGCAGGATGCGATCGACACAGAGCTCCAGACGGACGCGGACAGGAGCACGCTCTATCCACCCGGGTCGGCCGTGGATGACCGAACGATCGCACGCATCCGGGCGCAGGGCATCGGAACATTGCTGGTCGAGGCGGGCACCGTAGAACAACCCCGCCAGGAGAAGGGATTCGCGCCTCCCCCGGCGGCGAGGCTTCCGGCCGGCGGCCAGGCCACGATCGACGTGGTCGTCCCCGACGCAGGAACCCAGGCCCTGATCGCCTCGCCCGCGTTCCGCGACGATCCGCGCCTTCGAACGCAAGCCGTGCTGGGCGACCTCGCGGCGATCTGGCTCGAGGAGCCCGACGTCGATCGAGGGGTGGCCCTTCTGATACCGGGAGAGGCGGGCCCTGAGGCCGGGTTCTTCGGTCCGTTCACCCGAACCATCTCGACGGCGCCGTGGCTGGCGACGATCCCGTCGGGGAAGGCCGCGCGGTTCATCGAGCCTGACGAGCGTGCCCGGCTGAACCCGGCACATCCGGAACCGTTCCCGGATGACTACCTCGCCTCTCTCCGCGAGAGCCGCGAGTTGATAGAGGCCTACCGATCGATCCTGGTGGATCCCGGCGCGATGACGTTGCCGGCGGAACTCGAGCTCGACACGCTGACCACCGAGGAGAACGCGCTCGTCAATTCCAAACGTGGTCCGCGTTGGCTGTCATGGATCCACGGGCAGATCTCGGAAGTGCTGGCCGGGGTGCGCGCAGATGCGTCCCAGGTTTTCACCCTCACGTCGAGGGTCGGAACCATCCCGGTCAGACTGACCAACGACAGCGGCCACGACGTCGATGTTCGGGTGCGGCTGGTTTCGACGCGGCTCCGGTCCACCGGCGAGAACCCGATGCGCGTGCGACTCGGCACCGACCCTCTCCCCGTCTCGTTCCCCGTCGAAGCCCAGGCCACGGGGACGTTTCCGGCACAGGTCGTCATCGAAACGCCACAGGGACGTGTCATCAACACGACGTCGATCGTGATTCGATCGACGGCGTACAGCCGGATCGCGGTGATCATCATGGCGACGGCGGGCGCCGTCTTGGTAGCCCTGTGGGCGAGGAGGCTGCTATCGATGAGGAAGGGCTAGACCCGCGGGACCTTCCCGAGGAACTCGTGCCGGAGCTGTCTCCCGAACAGCCGGACGACGCGGCAACGTCGCTGGTGCGGCACAGCGCGGTGATGTCCGTCGGCACCGCCCTCTCCCGGCTCACGGGCTTCCTCCGGCTCGCAGCCGCGGCATGGGCGCTGGGGATCACCGAGACCCGGCTGGCGGACGCCTACAACATCGCGAATACGACGCCGAACATCATCTACGAGCTCGCACTCGGCGGGATCCTCTCCTCAGTGTTCGTCCCCGTGTTCGTCGAGTGGCTGAAGGTGCACGGGAAGGAGGACGCCTGGGACCTCGCCCGGCGCTTCCTGACCTTCGCGGTCGTGGTGCTCGGCGTACTGACCGTGGCTGGCATCCTGTTGGCCCCGGCGATCATGCGCCTCTACACCATCGGGATCACTGATGTCGCCCAGCGCGAGTACGTGCAGGACGTCGGGACGTTCTTCCTGCGGTTCTTCGTTCCACAGATCATGTTCTACGGCATCGGGGCCGTCGCGACCGGACTCCTGAACGCGCATCGCCGGTTCGCAGCTCCGATGTTCGCGCCTATCCTGAACAACGTGATGGTCATCGCGACGATGATCACGTTCGGCCTGATGGCGGGCACCAGCCGCGGCTCCGGAGCGTTCGCCCCGACGACGGCGGAGATGCTGCTGCTCGCGATCGGGACGACCCTCGGCGTCGTCGGCATGACGGCGGCCCTCTGGCCATCGCTGCGGCGACTCGGGTTCCGCTTCCATTGGCGGAACCCGCGACACGAAGGGGTCCGTCGGGTCGCTCATCTGGCGAAATGGGTCGCGATCTACGTGGCGACGAACCAGGCAGGCTACCTGGTCGTGCTGCTGCTGGCAGCCCCCGAACGGGGCGGATATACCGCGTATTCGATGGCGTTCATCATGTTCCAACTCCCTCACGCGATCTTCGCCGTCTCCATCTTCACCGCGTTGCTCCCCACGCTCTCGTCACGATGGACCGACGGCGACACCGACGGCTTCCGCTCGATCCTGGCCCAAGGACTGCGCCTCACGGGATTCATCGTCATCCCCGCCGCGCTGGGGTACCTGGTCCTGGCGGCACCGATCACCCGGCTCTTGTTCCAGCACGGCGCCACCACCGACGTCAGTACCGAGCTGGTCGCACAGACCCTCCAAGCGATGGCCCTCGGACTCTTCTCCTTCTCCGCATTCCAGCTCCTGCTCCGTGCCTTCTATGCGATGCAGGACACGCGGACACCAGCGACGGTCAACGTGGGCGCAGTCGCGGTGAACACGCTGGCCAACATGGTCTTGGTAGGGACGCTGGGGGTGCAGGGACTCGCGCTCGGACTCGCCGTGGCGTACTCGGTCGGTGCCGTCATCCTGGCGGCCCTGATGGCTCGACGCCTCGGAGGCCTGGAGGGGCGGCGGATCCTGGCCACGCTCGCGCGGGTCCTCGTCCTCGGGATCGTGACGGCGGGTGCGGCTCTCGTCGCGTCGGTCGGGCTCGGGTCGCTCCTGGGGCACGCCGGGTTGGCAACGGAACTCGTCCAAGTGCTCGGTTCGGTGGCCGTGGGCTTGCTAGTCTTCGTCGTGACCGCTTCCGTCTTGCGGATGGAGGAGCTGACGCTGGTGAAGACATCGCTCTCGTCGAGGTTCCGGACGTGACTGGTCGCTCCCTGCACCGGGACGAGCGAGGCATCAACCGGAGTTTCCTGCTCGTGGTCATCCTCCTGGCGATCGTCGGTGTCCTGATCGTGGATGGTGGGTCTATCCTGTTCGCGACCGTACAGCTCCAGGACGCTGCGGACCTCGCGGCGACGGATGCTGCCTCGGTCTATGAGGACACGCATAGCCAGACGCAGGCGTGTCAGGCCGCAGAGCGAGTCATCGAGGGGCGCGATAGCGAGGCTGAGATCGTCGGCGGCTGCTCATCGAAAGGGAGTAAGTTCTTCGTGGCAACTGCGACCGGTGCGGTCAGTCTGATCGTGAGGAAGGAAGCGACGACCGTCGTGCTCGGCCGCATCGATGCATTCAAGTCGTGGACCAGCATCGAAGTCACGGGAAGAGGGACGCCTTCCGTCCTCTGACCCCGGATCGGTCCGGTCGGACCTTCCACTCGAAGGAACGACGACGGGCCCCGCTAGACTCCCACCCTTGGAGACGATCGTGCCCGACATGCGGCTCGGCGACCGGTATGTGCTGCAGCGGCAGCTGCGCCGGGAGGATGAAGTCACCATATGGCTCGCGCGGGACTCGGTCCTCGGCCGGTCCGTCGACGTGCGGACGCTCGACCGGGACATGGCCGGACCCGACCGGGTCGAGCGGCTCGAGCACGCGGCCCGTGGAGCCGCAGGTCTCACGCATCCGAACGTCGTGCAAGTCCTCGATGTCGGCACGGACGCCGGCATCACCTACGTCGTCACCGAGCACCTCGACGGCGTGGAGCTCGCCCAGGTCCTGGAAGCGGGACCGCTCGATCCGGAGCAGGCAACCGCCTATGCGATCCAGATCTTGACGGCGTTCGAGACGGCGCGATCGGCCGGCGTCGGTCACGGCCCGATCAGCACCCGGGACATCGTAGCCGTCGGCAACTCGGTGAAGGTATCCGGATTCGCCACCTCGGACGCGGCGGATGCTCACGGGCCCGCTGAAGATGTTCGCGCGGCCGGGATGCTGCTCTACGAGATGCTGACGGCCGCTCCAGCACCGACGACCGAACCGGCGACCCCCGTCCGCGCGCAGAATCCGCGGGTGCCGAGGGAGCTGGATGCGATGACGTCGCGTGCGCTCGCGACCGATACCGACGAACGCTACACGCGGCCTCAGGACATGATCGCTGCACTCTCGCGGATGCGGCGCGAGGGCCCGCCGAGCCCCGCCGATACCGGCGAGCATCACCCGGGGATGTTCCGCTCGTGGATGCTGGTTCCGCTCGTCCTCCTCGTCCTCACCGTCGCCGCCATCGTCACGGGGATCGCGCTCGGCAAGCTGGAACTGGGAGGGCCCCTGCTCGTGCGAACCGTCCCCGACCCCGTCACCCCGAGCGCCGAACCGGATGGTCGGAGGCCCCTTTCGAGGAGCCTGACTCCCGTGTCGGTCGAGGCGTTCGATCCGTTCGGGGACGAGCAGGAGAGCGACGAACAGCTCCCATCGGCAACGGACGGGAACCGCACGACCGCCTGGCAGACCGAGGACTACTTCGACGGCGAGTTGGGCAAACCCGGCGTCGGCCTCCTGCTCGACCTCGGCGACCGCATGACGGTCACCAGGTTCCGGCTCACCACTCCGGATCCGGGGTACGACTTCCGGGTCCTCGTCGGCGAGGACCCGGCCTCATTGGCGCGCGCACGTGGTCGTTCGTATCTCGCCGAGGCCGTGAACCGGGAGCGGCTCCGGCCCACGGAAGGCCGGTTCGTGCTCATCTGGCTCACGTCGGTCGTCCCGATGCCGGACGGCACGCACCGGGCGAGCATCGGCGAGGTCGCCGTCGAGGGCTTCGATGAGTGAGGCTGCCGTCGACCGCGACCTCGTGAGCCGGTACCTCGCCGGCGACCCCCACGCGTTCGATGAGCTGGTCCGTCGCCACGAGCAGCGCGTCTACAACCTCGCCTACCGGATGCTCGGCCGGCGCGAGGACGCGAGGGACGCTGCGCAGGACGCGTTCGTCTCCGCGCTCCGCAAGCTCCCGACCTTCCGAGGCGAGGCGGCGTTCTCCACGTGGCTGCATAGGGTGACCGTGAACGCCTGCTACGACATCCTGCGCAAGCGCAAGCGCGATCCGGACCTGGTCGAGGTCCCCGAAGGACCTGCCACCGGGTCGGACCCGTCGGATGTCGCGGCGGCAGCGGTCGACGTTCAACGCGCGCTGCTCGGTGTTCCCGAGGAGTATCGGGCGGTCCTGATCCTGCACGATGCCCAGGACCTCTCCTACGAGGAGATCGCGAACATCCTCAGCGTCCCGGTCGGTACGGTGAAATCGAGGCTGCACCGAGGACGCGTCGCCCTCGGGGAACTTCTCGAGGGAACGACCCGGACGTCGCCGCCGTCTGAAGGACAGGAGCCATGACCCATCCCACCGAGGAACTGACCGACTACGTCGACGGCACGCTCTCCGATGAGGAGCGCGCGCGCATCGACGCGCATCTCGCCGACTGCGACTCGTGCCGCCGCGAGGTGGCGTTCGCCACTCGCGGCCGGACGGCGATGGACGCGCTCCCGCAGGTTCCGGCCCCCGAGGGCTTCGTCCGCGATATCGGGACGGGGGAGCGCTCCGGATCGTCCGCGTCCCGCTGGCTGGGGCTCGCCGCGGCGGCGGCGGTCATCCTGGTCCTGATCGGGGTCGGGTTCGGGGTGACGCGCGATCGCAGCGCCCCGACCGCGTTGAGTGCGGCCTCGCCCGCGGCGGACGCCGCCGCCCCGCCCGAAACCGGCCCGGGATCCCTCAACTATGAGGGCCGCTCGCTGCAGGCGCTGGCCGATCAGGAGGCCGAGCGGTACGCGCGCACCCACGGGCTGGAGAAGGAGTACTTCGCCTCCGACCAGACGAACCAAGAGGCCACGGAAGGAGCGTGGGGGGCGGGTAGCGACGCGGCACCTCCGCCCGCAGCTTCCGCATCGCCGATCCCGAAAGCCGCAGCCCTGGACGTCGAGAAGCTGGCGCAGAACGCGAGCCGGTCCCGCGGGATCGAGGACTGCCTGCGCCGGAGTGGGGCGTTCGCCAACCGGGGCACGTTGATCCGAACCTACGAGGGCGACCTTCAGGGCATCCCCGCCTACTTCGGCGTCATCGCGGAGGGAGCGCAGCCCGGCGCCGTCGTCGACCGGATCGTCGTGTGGGTCGCCCGCAAGGACGGCTGCGACGTCATCGGGTTCACGCAGGCATTCATCATCCGGCCGTCGCCGAGTCCGCTCCCGCCCGAGCTGATCCCGGGAACCCCCGGCCCATAGCCCGGCGAACATCTCACCGCCACGGGTCCCTCCGGAATAGGGCGGCGTTGTACCTTATGGAGCGGTGGAGGAAGCAGTGGGGGAAGAACGCAACGTCATCATCTTGGGATCCGGGCCCGCCGGGCTCACGGCCGCCCTGTACGCAGGCCGCGCCGATCTGAAGCCGGTAGTGCTCAAGGGTCTCGACGCCGGGGGGCAACTCATGCTGACCACAGATGTCGAGAACTACCCCGGGTTCGTCGACGCGATCCTGGGCCCCGAGCTGATGGAGGCCATGGAGAAGCAGGCAGCTCGGTTCGACGCCGAGATGCTCCACCAAGGAGCGACCCGTGTCGACCTTTCGTCGCGGCCCTTCGGCATCTGGACCGGCGACGAGGAGTGGCGGGCGAACGCCCTGATCATCACCACCGGCGCGTCCGCGCGCTGGCTCGACGTGCCCGGGGAGCAACAGTACCGCGGCAGAGGGGTCTCAGCCTGCGCGACGTGCGACGGATTCTTCTTCCGCGACAAGCGCTTGGTCGTCGCAGGTGGTGGCGACTCGGCCGTCGAAGAGGCGACGTTCCTGACGAAGTTCGCGTCGCAGGTGACGGTCGTCCATCGCCGCGGGGAACTGCGCGCGTCGAAGATCATGCAGGACCGCGCGTTCGCGAACCCGAAGATCGACTTCGTCTGGAACGCCGAGGTCGCTGAGATCGAGGGTGATGGGTCGGCGGTGACGAACCTGAAGCTCCGGGATACGGGCGATGGGGCGGTCCGGGACTTCGCAGCGGACGGGTTGTTCGTGGCCATCGGACACACCCCGAACACGTCGCTCTTCCAGGACCAGCTGGCGCTGTCCAACGGATACATCACCGTCGACGAACCGTCGACCCGGACGAGCGTCCCCGGGGTCTTCGCCGCGGGTGACGTCGTCGACTACACATACCGGCAGGCCGTCACCGCCGCCGGGACCGGATGCCGCGCGGCGATCGACGCCGAGCGGTTCCTCGAGGAACACGGGCACTGACGCGGGAAGGTCCGGCCGCTCACTGCGGTTGGAGATGAGGCGGCCGCACGGCCGAACGAGGAGGACGAACGTGGCGAACATCGGAGACGTAACCGACGGAGACTTCCAGGACAAGGTGTTGAGCTCGAGTGCGCCCGTCCTGGTGGACTTCTGGGCAGAGTGGTGCGTCCCGTGCCACATGGTCTCACCGGCCGTCGAGGAGATCGGGAACGAGCAGACGGGCCTGTCCGTAGCCAAGCTCAACGTGGACGAGAACCCGGAGGCCACCCGCCAATACGGCGTGATGAGTATCCCGAGCCTGATCCTGTTCAAGGGCGGGCAGGAGGTCGGACGCGTGGTCGGAGCGCGTCCGAAGGAAGCGATCCTCAAAGAGATCGAGCCGCACCTCGGCTAGTCAGGAGCGTCCCGGCGGCCCCGCGGGCATGGGGTCTGCCGCAGGAGGCGGGTTGCCGCTCGGGCTGCCCCGCCCGGATACTCCTGACGTGAACCTCATCCGCGCCGGGAGCCATGGGGAGGACGTGCGCGACGTGCAGCAACGCCTCGCCCGGCTCGGCTCCGTGATCGACCCCGACGAGACGGACGGAACCTTCGGCGCCTCCACCGAGGCGAGGGTCCGCGCCTTCCAGCAGCAGCGGGGCCTGGTCGCCGACGGGATCGTCGGGTCCGACACGTGGGGAGCGCTCGTCGAGGCCGGCTACGCGATCGGCGACCGGACGCTCTACCTTCACGAACCGTTCTTCCGCGGCGATGACATCCTGACCCTGCAACGGAAACTGAACGCCCTCGGGTTCGACGCGTGGAAGGACGACGGGATCTTCGGCCCGCACGTCGACGCCGCGGTCCGCGAGTTCCAGACGAACGTCGGCCTTGAGCCGGACGGGATCGTCGGCCTCGAGACGCTGGAGGCACTCGAACGCCTGAGAGCGGATGTCGAAGCTCCCAGCCGGGCGCGTGTGCGCGAAGCCGAGTCCATGCGAGAGATGACGACCCTCGTCGGCGCGATCATCGCCATCGACCCAGGACACGGGCCCGGCGATCCGGGCGCGTCCGGCCCAGGCGGCTTCGTCGAACACGCCGCCACCGCCCGGCTCGCGGCCGCCTTGGCGCGGGAGCTCGGCCGGCGCGGCGCCGAGCCCATCCTGCTGCGCGACGGTCTCGATGACCCGTCGACCGGCGAACGCGCTCGTGCCGCCAACACCGCCGACGCCGCCGTGTGCATCTCGCTGCACCTCAACGACGGCGAGCCGGCCGCCGAGGGCGCGACCTGCCTGTACTTCGGGACCGACGTCTCAACCTCCCCGGCAGGGCAGCGTCTCGCGGAGCACATCCAGGAAGAACTCACCGGCCGGATGGGACTCATGGATTGCCGCACGCACGCGATGTCGCTGACCATCCTGCGGGAGACGCGGATGCCCGCCGTACAGGTGGAGCCCTGCTTCATCACGAACCCGCGCGAGGAGGCCCTTCTCCGCGAGGATGCGTTCGTCGGCGATACCGCGAGGGCGATCGCGATCGGCATCGAGCGTTTCCTCACGCCGGACGAGAGCGGTTCCGAGGAGCCGGCCGCCGAACGCTAGCCGGGATCTGCCGGCCCGCTGAACGGAACCCAGACCCACACGGTGGTTCCTCCTCCTCGGGCGGACTCGATACGGAACGTGCCGCCTGCGGTCTCGGTGCGCTCGCGCATGCTTCGGACGCCGATGTGCCCGGGGACCAAGCGCTCCAGCCCCGAGGTGTCGAACCCGTGCCCGTCGTCCGCGATCACCGTCGAGACGCCGTCGCGCTCGGAAGCCAGCGTGAGACGCACCCGCGAAGCGCGTGCGTGCTTCTTGACGTTCGCGAGGGCCTCCCGGACGACGCGGTAGACGATCATCTGGATCTCCGGCGGCGGCTCGACAGCCAACGTCTCCTCGAGGTCGCCGCGCGGACCCCCGTCCGCCCCGAGCTCTCCGAGCAACAAGCGGAGCGTCTGCGCGAGTCCGGACTCCTCCAGATCCGGCGGATGCAGCTCGAACATCAGGCTCCGCAGTCGCGCGAGCGTTCCGTCCACGACCGCACGCGTCTTCCCGAGTTCCTCGGCAGCCGCCCCGTCGTCGAGGGCGCCGGCGAGGAGACTCAGCCGCATCGCCACCGCGGTGATGCCCTGGATCGCGTCATCGTGGATGTCCGCAGCGATCCGCGTGCGTTCCTCTTCCTCAGCCCGGACCAGCTCGGCCAACAACCTCCGGCGCGCAGCGTCCGTACGCCGGAGCCGGATCACCGTCTCCTGCAGCTCCGATTCCGCATGCTTCCGCTCCGTGATGTCGACCGCGATCCCCTGCCACAGCTCGGCGCCGTCCGGCTCCGCCGAAACGAAGACCGTTTCATCCTGCAACCACACCTCGCGCCCGTCCGCTGCGATCATCCGATACTCGAGCCGGTACGGCTTGCGGGCGTGAACCGCTTCCCCGGCCAGCCGCGTTACGTGGTCGTGGTCGTCCGGATGCACGGCCGTCATCCAGAAGGAGTCGACGGCCGGCTCCCAGCCCGCCGACGGGTATCCGAGGAGTGTCTCCGACTGCGGGCTGGTGAAGACCTCGATGTCCTCGGGATAGCGGGGGCCGGACACCCGCTCCTGGTAGGTGATCGCCGGGGTCCTCTCCACCAACGTCCGATAGCGCTCTTCCGCCTCCCGGAGGAGGAGTTCCGACTCTTTCCGAGCCGTGATGTCCATGATGACGCCGTCCCAGACCTGGACATCTGCTTCGTCTTGCTCCACCAGCCGCGAGATGTCGTGGACCCAGACGATCCGGCCATCGCTCGCGACCATCCGATACTCCTGTTCGTAGAGCTCGCCGGACTCCACGGTCCGGATCGACTCGCGGATGATCGCTTCCTTGTCATCCGGGTGGATGATGTGGTCCCAGTAGAAGTTGGAGTCGCCCCAGTACTCCTCGGACCCGTACCCGATCAGCTCGCGGATCTGCGGACTGAGGTACAGGAAGCTCCACTGGGGGTAGCCCGGGCCGGATACCCGCTCTTGGTAGGTGACGATGGGGAGATGCTCGACCATCGTGCGGAATGCGCTCAGGGCCCGCGACGTACCGGGGCTGGCGGTATCGGCCGGCACGTTCCCGACGACGGGTTCGGGTCCCTGGCTCGCCATCCACCCTCCGAGGGCTGAGGAACCCGATTATGCGCCCCCACCTTGCGCAGAGGGAAGCCGCAGGCTTGAGCTAGGCGCGAGGATGCTCGGGATCCTCCCCGAACGTGCGATGAACGCGGCGGAGCGACAACGCGAGCAAGGTCAGGCCGACCACCGCGATGATCCCGGTCGCAACCAGCCGCACCACGTCCAACCCCACGATCTCGCCGACGCCGCCGGCGCGCGCGAACGTCTCCGCCGAGGTCGCCTGTGGGATCAACCCGAGGATCACGCCGGTGAGCATGATGCCGTAGGTCAGCGCGGTCACCGTCACCAGCGCGGTCACCGTCGCGGGGATGGGCTGGCGGATCAACTGATACGCGACGAGGCCCGGAACGATGAACCCGAGGGTCGTGTTCTCGAAGATGTTCGGGAGGTTGCCCACCAGGACGAGGAAGAACGTGAGCTGCAGGAACACCGCGATCATGACCACCGTCGCGAACAGACGCTTGCCGTAGAGGATCACGAGTTTCTGGACACGCTTCATGATGAGGTAGGTCAGCACGACGGTGAGCCCGATCAGCAGGGCATGCGACGGGTTCTCGACCAGGACGAGCGCGACCCATCCCGGTGTGATCATGCCGCCCGGCGACAGGTTCGTGATCAGGTAGCAGACGAGGGAGATGAGCAGTCCGATGGAGATGCCGAGCACGGCGATCTGCGGGGTCAGTCCTTCGAGCGGCGCGGGCGTGGCTGCGATCACTGCAAGGCCCCCAGGCGGTCCAGGTACTCGAGCAACCGCTCGCCCTGTCCGTGGATGTTGCCGATCGCGACCACGCTCGCCTCTCCATCGACCTCTTCGAGGATCGCGCGCAGGATGTCCTCAGGATCGACGTCCTCGCCGCCCAGATCGACGACCCGGCCGTGGAACGACTTGGCGGCGGCGTCGACGGCGGACCGAGACGGGTGCCCGATGACGACGAGCACATCCGTCAGCAGGTGTTCGACCAACTCCCCCATCTGCCGGTTCCGCTCCACCCGATCGGGGCGGCAGTTGATGAGGGTGATGATCGGCGGCACCACGGCCCCGGTTTCCAGCAGCCGGTCGAAGTTCATCCGGGTGGAGTTCGGATCGTTCGCCGCGAACACGTTCGCGAACCGGATGTGTTTGTCGCCCACGAAATAGCTCTCGACCGTCAGCACACCGGGGTCCGGCGCCGCTTCCCACATGCCGCGGAGCGCGTCCTCGCGCGCCACCCCGAGTTCCTGGGCGACGGCCAGCGCGATCGCGACGTTCTCTTTGAACGTGAAGTACTCGAAGTGGTCCATCTCCTCGTCGGTGACCGACTCGGGATCCGCGTAGATGAGGTGGGTGCGCCGCTTCCGCGCCTCCTCTTCAAGGACCCAGCCCAGCTCGGATTCCGCCGTGACGCATGGACAATCCCACGGCATCGTCGTTGAGAGCGACCGTGCGACCTCCTCGAGCGTCGGCCCCATCTCAGCGAGGTGGTCCTCCCGCACGTTCGAGATGACCCCGACCGTCGAGCGGATGAGTTTGCGCTGCGAAACCTCTTGCAGGGCAGGCTCGACGGCCATGCACTCGATGACCAGCGCCTCCGGCTGCTCGGCGGCAGCTCGCTTGACAACCTGGACCTGCTCGGAGACGTTCGCGATCCCGAACTTGCGGTACACGGGCACCTCGTGACCGTCGGTCGAGATGAGCCGTGCTGCGGACCCCGTCGTCTTCGCGACGGTTCGGATGTTCCCCCCCCGCAACGCCCCCGCGACCAGGCGCGTGACCGAGGATTTCCCCCGGATCCCGTTGATCAGCACGCGGATCGGGATCGACTCGAGGCTCTGGTAGTGGCGCTTCTGTTCGAGGATGCCGGCGACGAAGAGCGCCCCGAGCGCGATGGCGAACACGATGTACAGGAACAGCATCCGGACGTCAGTCTCCCTTGCGGGTCTTCGCCGACGGCGGGGCCCCCGTACGGATGCGCTTGCGGATCAGCAGGACCCGCAGGCGTTCCAGCGAGCGGGCGATGAGACCGATCTCGTCGTAGCGGATGATCTCGACCGGTTTGGACAGGTCACCGAACGCGAGCCGCTCCGCTTCCCTTTGGAGTCGCAGTACGGGGATCACCACGACCACGTACAGCCACCCGAACACCATCACGGTCACGAACGCCAGGATGAGACCGGCGAGCAAGCCTTGGCTGCGGACCTGCGTCTGGGGAAGTGCCAGACTGGCGACGCTGCGAGTCGTCACCACGCTCCAACCGAGTTGCCCGGCGGGCCCGGCACCGGCAACCGGCGCGTACCCGATGATCTCCTGGTGGTCGATCCCCCCGGTCGTCACGGATCCGCCCGACTCACCGGCCGCCGCCCGTTCGGACGCCTCCAAGAGCGGTTCGCGGGGGAGCTGGACGAACCCGGTCGGCTCCAGCGAGCCGATCACGCGCCCCTCCGCATCGACCACCCAGCCGTCGCCCGGGGTCGCGCCCTCCAGCGCGAACGCGAGGAACTCCGGGTCGTACTGGGCCACGATCGTCGCCGAGCCGCCATCCTCGAGGGGCATCGGTGCGAACTGCAGGATCACCGGTGCGCCACCCGGGTCGCGGTCGACCTGGATCGTCCCGGGAGCTTCGAACGGGGGCTTCGGACGCAACAGTTCGGGACGCGGGCGTTCACCCGTGGAGGCCACGACCTGCCCATCCGGCGAAAGCAGGTACAGGGAGAGATAGCGACCGTGGATCTCTCCCACCGTCCGCAGCACGGAACCGACACGTGCCCCCTCTCCGCTGTCGGGGTCGACCAGTCGATCGGCTTGCCGGCCCGCGCCCAGCGCCAGGACCTGCGCCAGCTCGGTCACGTCGTCGGTTCCTTCGTTCACGCTGCGGCGCACCGATTGCGCGGCGTTCTGAGCGATCCCGGTCTCGTAGTCGACCAGCGCCTTCGGCACGCGGAATTCGTCCTCGCTCACCCGGCCGACGAGGAACCCAATCGCGATCGAGATGATGAGGAAGCTTGCGAGCCCGAGCCCCCACGTGAGCCGGATCGAACTCGCGAGGCGGTAGGTGTGCGGCTCCTCGGTCTGGTACCGGCGGGCCCGAAAGAGGCGCGCGACCCGTCCGAGTCCGGACCGGTTCGGGGCGGCGGGCTCCATCGGCGTCTCCTCGGCGGGAGTGGGCTACCCGCCCACCCGGTTCGCGAAATGCCGGAGCATCAGCTCCAGCTCCTCGATCTCGAACGGCTTCGTGAGGTATTCGTCGGCCCCGTGCTCGAACCCCATCTCGATGTCCCGTTCGGCGGACTTGGCGGTCAGCATGATCACGGGGATGTCGGCGGTCTCCGGGTCGGTCTTGACCAGCGCGCACACCTGCGAGCCCTGCATCCCAGGCATCACCCAGTCAAGGATCACGATGCCCGGCCGTTTCTCCTTGATCAGCTCGAGGGCCTCGCGGCCGTCGGAGGTCGTGAGGACCTCGTAGCCGGAACGGATCAGGGTGCGCTCGACGAGGTCGCGCACGGTGATGTTGTCCTCAGCGAGGAGGACGGTGACAGCACGGGGGGCCTCCATCGCTGCCATACGCTGGGAGTCTGTCACAGGGTTCCGATGGGTGTCGACGCGGCGTACGGCGTCGACACCTACCCGAGACCGGGTAGGTGCGTGCGGGGAAGCTAAAGCCAGGCCCCGCTGGGGCCGACCGTTCTCCCTGTGGCTACCTCCGTTCCGGTTCCCCCTGCCCCGCGAACTGGTTTCATCCTGCCCATCCTCGTGTGGGCCGTCGTCATGGCGGTCGTCCTTGCCATGCTGTGGTCGGTCCTCGGCCCGCCGCCGATGGAGAGCGAGGCCACAGGAGGGGTCCGAACCATGGAGGGCAGCCTGCACGACGTGGTCGACGGGTTCGCCGATCGGCTGCCGGCAGCGGAGAGCGACGGCTACGTGACCCCCTCCGCGGAGGAGGCGACCGCGCTTGCCGAGTCCTACGCCGCGATCGTGGCGGGTGACCTGCCCACCGCGGCAGCCACGGCCGCCCCGGTGGGCTACGAGATCACCCGACTGCAAGACACGACGAGCGGCAGGCGATTCGTGCTCTTGTCGGAACCCCTCGACGGCAGGACAGACCCCACCCGAGGCTGGGGTCTCTTCGTGTTCGCCCCGTCCGCATCTACCGGGACCATCGTCGAGGTACCCCACCCGGTCGCCGACCGGGCCACAGAAGACCTCGGGACCGACCTGTTCCTCGCCGCTCGCGCGCGGGCGCTCCTGAGCGCCGGCGCGAACCGGGATGCGGTCGCCGGCGGGGCCGCGGACGTGGCGCACCGGCAGGACAGCGCGTTCGAGGCGATGCACCGCGCCACGCTGGCAGGCGGTGGACCGGTCGTGCAGATCCACGGGTTCGACGCCCAAACACACGCAGATGCGGGCGACGCCGTCGTGTCCTCGGGTACCGAGACCCCGGGAACGGACGTCCGACGGCTCGCGGAGGAGCTCGCGGCGGAAGGGTTCCGGGCATGCGTGTACGACGGCAAGCGATGCGCCGGGCTCGGCGGGACCACCAACGTGCAGGGATCCTCTGCGCGAGACGCCGGGGTGGAGTTCATCCACCTGGAACTCGGAGCCGACGTGCGAGGCGACGAGGTGACGAGCGACCGGGTGACGCAGATCGTGGCCCGAGCGCTTCGCTAGCGGACCGAGACGCCGCCGTGTCCGGCGGTCTCCTGGGTCCGGGCGGGCGACCCCTGCCCACCTGCGTCGCGGGCGAACCGGGTGATCACCCAGCCAACGATCAGGCCCAGCGCCGCGGCCCTGCCCGCGCGGAACAGCTCCGCCCTGGTCGTGTCAGTCATCATCGAACGTCAGCGGGAATGGCAAGGCGACCGGGTCTTGGAACGCGCTGTTCCCGGCTCCGTCGAACCGGCTCAGGCCGAGGTCCGCGACGTCCACGATGTCGGTCTTCCCGTCCAGCGCAAGGTCGGCCGCGACCCGGGCGACGGCAGGGCCCCACATCATCCCGTGCCCGGCCGGTGAGGCGACGGTCACGCCGTCGAGCGTCGCCCCTTCGCGGGTGATGACCGGCCCGAAGATCGGGAGGTGATCGGTCGTGTAGTCGATGGTCGCGGCCCACACCTTTCGGATGCCGAGCCCCACGGTCACGGGAACCAGCCGGTGCAGCCTCTCCTCCATCGCCCGCAGGTACTCCCAGTCGATCTCGTTCGCGGGGCCCGGCTCCTCGTTCGGATTGCTCATCCCCCACAGCAGCCCGCCGTCCTCGAGCCGCCAGTACAGCCCGACTCCGAGGTCGAAGATCATCGGAAGCCGCTCGACGTCGAACGCGGGGTGCGGCTCGCTGATCGCGATCTGGTGACGCGCCCCGCCGACCGGGATGCGCGCGCCGACGAGCTTCCCGACGCGCTGCAACACCGGTCCGCCGGTGAGCAGCACCCTCTCGGTCGCGATCGGGCCGGCGGAGGTCTCGACGCCGGTCACGCGACCACCATCGAAGGTCAAACCGCGGAACTCGGTCCGCTCGCGGAGCTGCACACCGGCCTGCTGCATGGCTAGCGAGTAGGCCGTGACATTGCGCGGGGGGTCGATGCAGCCATCCGTCGGCAGGTAGGAGCCACCGACGTGTCCCTCCCGCGCGAGCGTGGGGTTCATCGCGCACGCCTGGGCCGGTCCGAGCCAGTCGACACCGAGGCCCTGCTCCCGCTGCATGTCGACCCGCCGGCGCCCGGCCTTCTCGTCCTCCTGGGTGACGGCCAGGATCATGTAGCCGAGTTCGCGGAAGCCGGAGTCCGTACCGAGCAGATCCTGCTGGCGGTTGTAGAAGTCCACCGACCAGCGACCGAGGGCAACCGTCGCCGGCGTTCCACCCTGGGCACGGACGACCCCGGCCGCGCGACTGGATGCCCCGGAGCCGGCGATGCCTTTCTCGATAACGACGACCCGGTCGGCGCCCGACGTGGCCGCGAAATACGAGGCCCAACCCCCGACCATCCCCGCGCCCACGACGACGAGATCCGCGGTTTCCGACATGGTGCGCGGCAGACTATCATCACGCCCGACATGCACGAGAAGCGCATCGAGATCAGGTGGCTGGACGTCGATTCGTACCAGCACGTCAACAACGCGACGTACCTCACCTATATGGAGGAAGTCCGCGACGAGTGGTTCGATGCCACCATCATGTCGGTCGAGGGCGCCGGGGATTTCGTGTTGGTGCGGATCGCTATCGACTTCCGCCAAGAACTGAACCACACCGACGACCTCGTGATCGCGAAGTGCCGGCCGATCAAGGTCGGCCGCTCGAGCATCACGACCCGCGAGGAGATCTGGTCGGGCGCTCGCGGGTTCCTCGCTTCGGAGTCCGAAACCGTCGCCGTCGCCCACGACCCGGCGACACGCAAGTCCCGGACCCTGTCCGACGGGGAGCGCGCGGCGGTCGAGGCGTCGATCGCGGCTCACGCGGACGACTAGCGCCGTCCCCTCGACGCGACGTCCTCTGTCTCCGGCCTTCGCCCGGTACCATCTGACTGGACCCATGGCTGAGAACACTCCCGACCCCTACGTCGATCTGTATGCGCGCCGGACCGCCGGCATGTCCGCCTCGGAGGTCCGCGCGCTCTTCGCCGTGGCGTCCCGGCCGGAGGTCATCTCCCTTGCCGGCGGGATGCCGTTCGTGCAGGCGCTCCCACGCGAGCACATCCTCGAGGTCGTGACGAAGGTCATCACGGAACGCGGCGATCTTGCGCTGCAGTACGGCGGCGGGGTCGGCCACCTCGGGCTGCGCGAGCGGCTGGCGGACCTGCTGAACGGAGAGGGGATCGCCGCGGATCCCGGCTCGATCGTCATCACTATGGGCGGACAACAGGCCCTCGACATCATCGGCAGGATCTTCATCGACCCCGGCGATCAGATCGCCGTCGAGGCCCCGTCGTACGTCGGCGCACTCTCCGCATTCTCCGCCTACGAGCCCGAGTTCCTCCAGGTCCCCCTGGACGACGAGGGGATGATCGTGGACGAACTCGAGGCGCACCTGCGCGGTGGGGTGAGGCCCGCGTTCGTCTACACGGTGCCGAACTTCCACAATCCTGCGGGTGTCACGATGTCCTTGGCGCGGCGCGAACAGCTCGTTGCCGTCTGCCGCGACGCCGGTATCCCCATCATCGAGGATGACCCGTACCGGGCCTTGCGCTTCGATGGCGATCCGATCCCGGCGCTCCGGACCTTGGACCCGGCCAACGTCATCTACCTCAGCTCATTGTCGAAGGTGTTCGCCGCCGGGATCCGCATCGGGTACGTCACGGCCGAACCCTCTGTGCTGCAACGCTTCCTGCCTGCGAAAGAGGCCGCGGATCTGTGCCCCAGCAACCTCTCCCAGCTGATCGCAGAAGAGTACCTGTCCGACGAGCGCTGGGAGGCCAATCTGCAGACGCTGATCGACATCTACCGCGAGCGACGCGACGCGTGCCTCGCGGCCCTCGCCGAACACTTCCCCACCGATGCAACGTGGACCCATCCCAGCGGCGGCTTCTACGTCTGGGCGACCCTGCCCGATGTCTTCGATACCGCCAGGATGCTACCCACTGCGGTCGAACGGCGGGTCGCCTATGTCCCCGGGACCGCGTTCTACCCGGACGGAAGTGGCGCGAACCGGCTGCGCCTCGCCTACTGCTACCCGGATGCCGCCGACGTCGCGGAGGGAGTACGTCGGTTGAGCGGACTGCTCAACGACGAGGAGTCCGCGCGGGCCGCGGCGACCGTTCCCGGAGCCGTCCCGGGGAGAGCGGCAGGTTCCTAGTCGGGCGCGAGACCAGGCCCGGACCCGATGATCTCCGAGACGATGCGCTCGAGGTCGTCCGGGGAGCCGAAATCCACGATGATCTTGCCCCGCTTGGCGCCCATCTGGATCTTCACACGCGTGGCCAGCTGTTCGGAGAGGATCTCCTCGACCTCGGCGAGCGGCGAGGCGGAGACGTCCGGCTGTCCCGCCTTCTTCTTCCCCTTGGTGGGCACCGCCCGTGGCTGGTCGATGTAGCGACGGACGAGTTCCTCGACCTCGCGCACGGAAAGATCCTCGGCTGCGATACGAAGGGCTAGCGTTTCCTGAGCCTGACCGTCACCGATGGACAGGAGCGCACGTGCGTGCCCTGCCTGGATCTTGCCGTCGGCGACCATCGTCTGCACCCCGGCAGGCAGTTGCAGCAGCCGGATCGTGTTCGCGATGGACGATCGTGACATGCTGACCCGTTCGGCGAGCAGTTCCTGCGTGGCGCCCAACTCCTCCTGCAATTCGCGAAGGGCCTCCGCGAGCTCGATCGGGTTCAGATCCTCGCGCTGGATGTTCTCGATGATCGCTTCCTGCAACGACGTGACGTCGTCGCTCTCACGGACGATGGCCGGGATGGTCGCCAGGCCGGCCCGCTGCGCGGCCCGGAACCGCCGCTCGCCCGCGATCAATTCGTAGCCATCGCTCGTCGTGCGCACGACGACCGGCTGGAGGACGCCTACCTCCCTCACGGAGGCGACCATCGACTCGAGCGCGGCTTCATCGAACGTCGTCCTCGGCTGGCGGGGATTCGGGGTGATCGCGTTCACCGGAAGTTCGAGGAGTCCCGTGCCCGCCGCGGTCCCGCCGGCCTCCGGCGCACCGGGGATCAGCGCCGACAATCCCCTGCCCAAACCTCGCTTGGTCATGCGTCGCCTCCCTTTCGGAACAACCGCCATCTCTTCTTCCCCCGGTCGTCATCCGCGGCCCCGTTCTCGGAAGGCGCCGCGATCCCCTCGACTTCGGTGAGGTCCTCGACGACGACCGTCGCCTCGGCGACCAGCACGTCGGCCGGGATGTCGGCAGTGGACGTCCGGGCGTCAAGATCGAACTCAGCGTCCTCACGCGCGGCCGGTTCGAGCATCTCTTCGGCTTGTTCCGGTTCGGACTTCGGTTCGGACTTCGGTTCGGACTTCGGCTCGGACTTCGGCTCGGACTTCGGCTCTGACTTCGGCTGTGGCTCCGGCTTCGGCTTCGGTTCCGGAGGAACGTCCGCGTTCGACGTGGCGCCCGGCTTGGCCTTCGCCGAAACCTTCACCCCAGGAGTCGCTCTTGGTGCCGCCTTCGGTCTCGTCTTCTTCTTCCCGGCCGAGGCTTTCGCTTCCGCCACGACGGCTTCGGCTTCTTCCTCCGGATCCAGACGCGATCCCTCCGGGCGTTCCGGTGCAGTCATCACCATCTCCGGGATCTCCTCCATCTGGGGAACGCCGGCACCCTCGGGGACGGGCCGCTCCAGCACCTCCTTCGCCAGGTCGCGGTAGCACTCGGCTCCTCGCGACCGCGGATCATAGACGGTGATGGGCTCCCCGTACCCGGGAGCCTCGGACAACCGCACCGTCCGCGGTATGATGGTGTCATACACCTGCGGTCCGAAGTACTTCCGAACCTCCTCGACCACCTGTTCGGACAGTTTCGTGCGCGGATCGAACATCGTCATGACGATGCCGGACAGACGAAGGCCCTGATTGATGTTCTGCTGAACGAGGCCGACATTGCGGAGCAATTGGCTCAGTCCCTCGAGCGCGTAGTACTCGCACTGGATAGGAACGATCAACTCCGCGGACGCCGCCAACGCGTTTACCGTCAGCAGCCCGAGGGACGGTGGACAGTCGAGGAATACGAACTCGAACCGCTCAGGTTCAAGCGTTCCGATCGCCTTCTTCAACCGAAGCTCCCGGGAGAACTGACTGACCAGTTCGATCTCCGCACCTGCAAGATCGATGGTGGAAGGGACCGCCCACAGGTTCTCGACGGGGGTGTGGACGATGGCATCCGCGATCGGAGCCTCCGACACCAGCACCTCGTAGATGGTCGTGTCCCGCTCGTCGTGGCGGATGCCCATGCCGGTGGAGGCATTGCCTTGGGGGTCGAGATCCAGGACGAGGACCGCATGTCCCGTCTCGGCCAGGGCCGCACCGAGACTGACCGCCGTGGTCGACTTGCCGACGCCCCCCTTCTGGTTGGCGATGGCGATGACCCTGGGGCCCTTCGGGATCTTCTTCCGGGAAGCCGTCATGCCCTCTTTTCGATCCTGCGCCCGGGGATGCGGCGAATAGCCCGTCTCTCGAAGGCGGGGCCGCGTCGGGTCACTCACTCGTGATGATAACGAGGGGTCCTGCCGATTCAAGCAACGGGCACGGTGAAAGCCGAGATCCTCGCGCGCCGGGAAGCTCAGGAACGGCCGTGAACGACTTCCCGCCGAAATAGACCAGCCGGCCTCCTGATTCGAGGAGGCCGCTGGCCGATCGCCAGCTCTCCTCGATCGGCGCGAACGCCCGCGCCAAACAGACCTGAGCTCGAAGGCGTATCTCCTCCGTCGACTCGGCGACCACGGAGGCGTTCGTCACGCCGAGATCCCTGATGGCCATCTCCAGGAATGCCGCCCGCCTCTGACGACGCTCGACGAGGGTCACGCGGGTGTCAGGGACCGCGATGGCAACGACCAATCCTGGGAGGCCGGCGCCCGATCCGAGGTCTAAGGCCGTCGGCGATCCGGCCACCTCGAGGACGCTGCGGAGGCAGTCCAGGACGTGGCGCTCCCGGATCCTCTGGGCGTCTCCCGCCGCGATCAGCCCGAGCTGGACTCCTTGACCCGCGAGCAGTGCCGTGAAGGCCTCGAGCGCCGAGACCTGCTCCTGGGAAAGCAAGACCCCCAGGTCCTCCGCGAACCTGGGGATCTCAAGCTGTTTCACGTGAAACTTCGCCCCTCAGCTATCCGAGCGCCTGATCACGACCTGGCGCCTCGGTTCCTCTCCTTCGCTCGCACTTTCGACCCCGCTGACGCTCGCTACGACGTCGTGGACGATCTTGCGATCGTAGGGGTTCATGGGCTCGAGAGACTCTTTGCGCCCCGACCGCTGGACCCGTTTCGCGATGTCGCGCGCCTTCCCCGCGAGCCTCGCGCGACGACGCTTCTGGTAGTCCTCGACATCCACCGTGACCATGCATCGGTTGCCGGTCGACTGGCTGACGACGATCCGGACCAGTTCCTGCAACGACTCGATGACCGCGCCGTGGTGTCCGATGAGGATGCCCATCTCCTCCTCATCGCCCTCCGGCGCCCAGATCTCCGCGTACATGCGTCCGTGGTCCTGCTCATAGTTCGTTTCGACGTCGGCGTCGATATCCATCCTCTCGAGCAAACCTTCGAGGAACTCAGCTGCGACCTCCCCCTGCTCCTCAAGTTCCTCCTCGGTCAGGTCCGGACCCGAGCGGCGTCGAAGCCGCACTCGTACGGTAGCCCCCTTCGAGCCCAGCCCAAGCAGCCCGCCCTTGGGCTCCTGCAGGATCTCGACATCCGCCTCCTGCTCGCTGATCCCCAGTTCGCCGAGTGCGGCTTCCAAGGCCTCCTCGACGCTTGGAGCGCTCTTCTCAACTTCCTCCACTGGATCCCCCCGAGTCGTCTCTCTTCCCGTCGTTGCCACGCTCGCCGTTTCCATCGCCGCCGTCCGGCGTGCCCTCCTCCTTGAGTTTGCGGGCGCGCTCGGCTTCCGCCTGCTCGAGCATGCGCTGCATGAACCCCTTCTTCGCAGGCTTGGACGGTTTCGAGGCCTTAGCCGGACCGGCCGGCTTCCCGGACCCCTGGTCGCGCTGCTTGGCGGAACGGCCCGTACCCTTCGAACCCCCACCGTTCGAACCGCCATCCTTCGCGCCGGACGGCTTGCTGCCCGACGGCTTCCCACCGGAGGCCTTCTTCGAAGGCTTCTCGGGCGGCGGAGGCGGTTCGTGGGCTTGCATCCGCTTGAGTAGCACGAACTGCTGGCCCACCTGCCAGGCGTTCGAGGTGGTCCAGTACAGGATCAGCCCCATCGGGAAGTTGATCCCGATGAATCCGAAGAACAACGGCATGATCTTCGTGATCGTCTGCTGCTGCTTGTTCACCGCCGCGGGCGACGCCTTCTGCATCTGTCGGGACTGGAAGTACGTGGTCCCGACCATGAGAACCAGCAGGGCGTAGTAGGGGATCTTCGCGGCGGCGCCATCGCCGCAATCGAGCGTGAGGAGCTGCGACGTGCCCGTCGCCCCGTCCTCGTGAGCCGCGGCGACGGTGCTGTCCGCACCTCGGGCGACCGTGTACGTGACCGGCGTGCCTTTAGCCTGGTCGGCCGGAGCGCGCGCCGACACCTGCATCTGCTCCTCGTCGACCTTCATCGTGAAGGGCAGAGCCGGGGGAGATGTCTTCTCCTCGACCGGGATCGTCGTTTGGGACGAGTCAACCGCGGCAGCCAGCTTGGCCGTACTCGGCACCGGGGCATCGGGATCACCAGCCTGCACGGGGGTACAGAACAGGTTCATGGTCAGGAAGCTGGTTCCGCCCTGGGTCTCGACGACGGCCGTGTACAGGCCGCTGTCCTCAGGGATGTGCACGTCGACCCCCGTCCCGGGCACCGGCGGCTGGAGGACCGCGTAGAGGGCGATGAACACCGGGATCTGAAGCACCAGGGGGAGGCAGCTCTGGAGCGGGTTGACCCCGTGCTCCTGGTACAGCTTCATCGTCTCTTCGCGCTGCTTCTCCTTGTTCCCCTTGTACTTCTTCTGGATCGCTTTCATCTTCGGCTGCAGCCGCTGCATGGCCATCATGCCCTTGACCTGCTTGATGCCGATCGGTACGAGCAGGAGGCGAACGAGGAGGGTGAAGATGATGATGGTGAGACCGTAGTTGCCGACGACGTCGTAGATCTTCGCCAGGACCGTCCCGAGCCCGTCGAGGATCGTCTGGAAGAACGCGATCTCCGCGATCATCCGGTCACCCTCGGCGCACGTCGATGATGTATGACGTGCTCATACATCCCGCGCCCACCACGTGTCGGCACCCGATCGAACCCGCCATCGCTGAATGGGTTGCAGCGCAACAGTCTCCAGGCGCCAAGCAGTGACCCCTTAAGCGCGCCATGGGTCCGGATCGCTTCCGCAGCGTACGAAGAGCAGGTGGGGTGGTACTTGCACCGGTCGCCGAAGCGTCCCGAAACGGTGACCCGATACAGACCGATCGCACCGAGCAGCAGCGCGCGCAGCGGCACTCCGGCGATCCATGCGGCCCGGCGGATGGCGTTCACACGCTCCTCGCTCCGGCACGCCCCATGAGGTCACGGATCTCCGTCACGAGTTCGGGCGAGCGAGCACCGACGATCGTGTTGCGGGCAAGCAGCACCATGTCCAGGTCCTCCTGTCGATCAGGTGCGGCTTCACGCCAAGCGGCTCGAAGGATCCGCCGCGCTCGGTTCCGTGCGACCGCGCCGCCCACACGGCGCCCCGCGATGGTCGCGATGGCCCCGGTGCCGGGTCTCCAGAACAGTACCAGCCGAGGTCCGGACACGCGGCGGCCCTCCTCCATCACGGAGCGGGCGAGCGACGGCCGGGCGCGGGCCGTGCTCAGGCGGAGAGACTGGCGCGGCCCTTCGCGCGACGACGCGCGAGGATCCGGCGGCCGGCCTTCGTCGACATGCGCGCGCGGAAGCCATGGGTCTTCTTCCGGCGACGAGTGTTGGGTTGGAACGTTCGCTTCATGGGAACCTCGCATGACCGGCACCGATCGGTGCGCCGGCCCGTGCAGTATAGCGGCGGCGCAACGGTTCCCGGCGGCGGAGACCCCGGCCCCCGGTTGGGGGATGGCCGTCCATCGGCCGCACTTTCCACAGAAAGTGTGACAAGACACCCCGCCGAGGGTTTCAGGCACGGAGTGCGCGTGCTATCTTCCGGGTCCCTCCCTAGGACCGGGAACCCCCAGAACCCGGGCTTTTCCCCACAACTTCCCCCGTTGTGGAATCCACATCTGTGGAAAGGTTCTGTGGATAAGCGTGTCCGTCACTGCATTTGACTCCGCACCCACCCGCATCTGGGATGGCGTGCTCGAGCAGATCCGCACGGAAGTCTCCGAAAGCTCGTTCGGCATGTGGTTCTCGGAGGTGCGCCCCGGCACGCTCGAGAATGGCGTCCTGGAGGTCTTCACCCCGTCGGATTACGTCCGCGACTGGCTCTCGCGCCGCTATCTCGACCTGATCCAGCGAGCCGCCTCGAGCACCGCCGGGGAGCCGGTCCAGGTTCGGATCACCGTGGACCCGGACCGGCCGAAGAACGACGCGCCGAGGCCGGATCCACTGCCCCCGTCGACCGCCGCGCCGACGCAGTTCTCGGAAAAGTACACCTTCGACACGTTCGTGCCGGGATCCAGCAACCGGTTCGCACACGCCGCCGCGATGGCCGTCGCCGAGGCGCCGCCGTCGAAGGCCTACAACCCGCTCTTCATCTACGGTGGTGTCGGCCTCGGTAAGACGCACCTGCTCTACGCGATCGGCCAACACATGATGCGGCTCATCCCCGGCCTTCGGGCGAAGTACGTCACGTCCGAAACCTTCACCAGCGAATTCATCAAGGCAGTTCGCGAGAAGCAGGGGTACCAGTTCCAGCGACGGTACCGCGACGTCGATGTGCTGTTGGTCGACGACATCCAGTTCCTCGCGCGGCGAGAAGAGACACAAACTGAGTTCTTCCACACGTTCAACGCGCTGCACGGCTCTGAGCGTCAGGTCGTGATCGCCTCCGACCGACCGCCGCAGGAGTTGTCGGGGATGGAAGAGCGCCTGCGCAACCGCTTCCGGTGGGGCCTCTGCGTGGACGTCCAGCCTCCGGACCTGGAGACTCGGATCGCGATCCTGCAGCTCAAGGCCCATCGGGACCGTATCGAGGTACCGGATGAGGTCCTCGAGTTCATCGCCGCTCGATTCGAGCAGAACATCCGCGAGCTGGAGGGTGCACTCCTGCGTGTGGCTGCGTACTCCTCGCTCACCGGACAGCAGATCGACGAGCAACTCGCCGACCGCGCTCTCGAAGACCTACTCCCGCAGACCGAGACCGAGATCCCCCCGCAGCTCATCCTCGATGAGACCGCCGGCTACTTCGGCCTCACGCGCGACGACCTCGTGTCCAAGAGCCGTAGCCGGCCGCTCACCACCGCACGTCACGTCGCTATGTATCTCATGCGCGAATGCACGGGACTCTCGCTCATCAAGATCGGCGAGGCATTCGAGCGCGATCACACGACCGCCATGCACGGCATCAAGAAGGTCGAGAAGTTGATGCGCGCCCGCGGCAGCACCTACCGCCAGGTGCAGGATCTGACGCGAACCATCCGCGCTCACGCACGGAGCGTGTGATGGGGACAACGAGGGGGGATGTGAGGGAGAGGTTGCGGACAACGTCGCTGCGGACCCCGGATCGACTCGTTTGCCCCAGCGTCTCCACCACTGCAGTTATGTCAGACCCCCAGGGTACGGTGGGTGTGTGGGGGTGTTCTCCACTTTTCCCCCGTGCATACCAACAACGTAGTTCTCATACCAACAACGGTTTCAGTGTTAGGGGGTGGAGATCATGAAGTTCCGATGCGATCGAGATGTTCTGTCCGAAGCGCTTCAGATCGTCCAGCGGGGGATCTCGACCCGTCCAGGGATCCCGGCGCTGACCGGTGTGTTGATGCAGGCGTCTGTCGACGGCGGGCTGACCCTGACGACCACCGACCTCGAGGTTTCCGCGCAACTCACGGTCGAAGTGCAGGTTCAGACCGATGGAACGGTGCTGGTTCCGGCGCGATTGCTGACCGACGTCGTCAAGAGCCTGGAGGAAGCACCCGTGGAGTTCGATGCGGAGGGGGGACAGGCGCAGATCCGTTCGGCTGCATACGAAAGCACGTTGCGACTCCTCCCCGCGGACGACTTCCCGGCGTTGCAGGCCCCGTCCGGGACGCAGATCAAGGTCGATGCGCCGACGTTCGCCGAGGCGGTTGCGCAGGTCGGCCGGGCGGCGTCCAAGGACGAGGCGCGTCCGGTGCTGACGGGCGTTCTGGTCGAGATCAGTCGCGAAGGCATCATCCTCGCGGCGACCGATTCCTACCGTCTCGCGGTCCGCGAGGTGATGGCGACGGCAGACGGTGAGGCCAAGGCGATCGTCCCGGAGCGGGCCCTGGGCGAGGCCGGACGCGCCGCCGCTGGCGAGGAGAAGGGCGAGATCGAGGTCGTGCTCGACGAGAGTCAGGTGTCCTTCCAGATCGGCGCGCTGCGACTTACCTCCCGGCTCATCGAGGGCGAGTTCCCGAACTACCGGCAGCTGCTTCCGGAGGGCTACGAGAACCGGCTGACGATGCCACGACAAGCCCTGATCGAGGCGGTGCGCCGCGTCGGCCTGCTGGCGCGCGATAACGCGCCGGTCCGCATGGAGTTCAACCAGCTCGGGGTTCGTCTGTCGTCGCAGTCCCCGGATCTCGGCCAGGCGGTCGAGGCCGTTGAGGCGCAGTACGAGGGCGAGGAGCTGACGGCGGCGTTCAACCCGAACTACCTGATCGACGGGCTCGCCGCTGCGGTCGGCGACACGATCCGTCTCGAGGTTCGAGACGGACTGAAGCCCGGAGTGGTCCGGGGAGAGAACGACCAGTTCACGTACCTCGTGATGCCCGTCCGGCTCCCAGCTCCGGTCGGCTAAGGCCGGCTCGGTGTGCACCTGCTCTGGGTCGAGCTCCGCGACTTCCGCAACCATGCCGACACCCGGCTCGAGGTGCCCGAGGGGCTCGTGACCGTGGTCGGTCCGAACGGCGAGGGCAAGACGAACCTGCTCGAGGGGATGTACTTCCTCACGCACCTGGATTCTCCCCGCGTCAGTGCCGACCTGCCGTTGATCCGGCAGGGGGCCGAGTCGGCGTTCGTCCGCGGGGAAGCGCAGACCGGGGAGGGCAAGCTCCTGATCGAGGTCGAGATCCGAGCCCAGGGTGCGAACCGCGTCCAGGTCAACCGGAGCCCGGTGCGACGGAAGCGAGATCTTCGCCGGCTGGCCCCTTCCGTGTTCTTCGGACCGGACGACCTCGACATGGTGCAGGGCGACCCCGGTGCCCGGCGGCGGTTCATGGATCAAGCCGTGGCCGCCGTGTGGCCGGCGAAGGAGACGGCGCTGCGTACCTACGAGAAGACGCTGCGGCAGCGGAACCGGCTCCTCAAGGATCACGCTGGTCCGGGCGAGCCACCGGGCTTGGCGGCGTGGGACGAGGAGTTGATCGCATCCGGGACCGTCGTGACGGCGACACGGCGTTCGGCGATTGAACGGGTGGCACCGCCGGCGAGCGCGGAGTTCGAGACCCTCTCGGGGTATGGACTGGGCATCGAGTACCTGCCCTCAGTGGGGGGGGATGACCTAGCGGCCGCCTTCCGGGAGCGGCTCACCGCGCGCCGGGGAGACGAGTTGGCGCGTCGGACGACGCTGGTCGGACCGCATCGTGACGACCTAGGGCTTACCGTCCGCGACCTCGTGGCCCGCGGGTTCGCGTCGCACGGTGAGGCGTGGGGTGCGGCGTTGTCCCTCCGCCTCGGGCTGGCCACGGCCATCGAGGACGAGATCGGGGAGCGTCCGGTCATCCTGCTGGACGACCCGTTCTCTGCGCTGGACCCCGTCCGGCGCGGCCGTATCGGATCGGCGCTGAACGGCAGAGGCCAGGTCGTCGTCTCCGTGGCCGATGGGGGGCACATCCCGCCGGCTTCGGAGGCGATCTGGGATGTTGCCACGGGAGCGGTGAGTGCCCGATGAGGAGGATGTGCGGTGGCGCATAGCAAGGGGTTCAAGCGCAAGCCGAAGGACCGGACCGCCGAGCCGACCGCGATCGGAGATATCGTCACGGGACTCCTGCGCTCCCGGGAGTTCTCTGCCGGCGCCAAGGTCGGGCGACTGGTGCAGGACTGGGTCGCCGTCGTGGGGGAACGGCTGGCGGCGGAGTCAGCACCGGCGTCGCTGGAGGGCGGCACCCTGGTGATCGCGACCCGCTCTGCGGCATGGGGAACCCAGCTGGGATTCCTGTCCGCCGATATCGTTCGGA
Organism: Actinomycetota bacterium; assembly: GCA_040880465.1. Lineage (GTDB taxonomy): Bacteria > Actinomycetota > UBA4738 > UBA4738 > JBBDHU01 > JBBDIK01. The sequence continues at coordinate 110,389 of JBBDIK010000008.1, forward strand.
AGGTCAATGGGGAGCTCGGTTCCGAGGCCATCAAGAAGGTCCGGATCGTGGTCGCGCCGGACCGTGTGAAACCGTTGTAGCGCAAGGGTTTCGGAGGCGCGCGGGAGGGGCACCCGAGGCCCCTCCGCTGGTATACTTCAGGGGCTGTTTCGAGTGCTCAGGACGCCCCTTTGACTCCGGTGGGAAGACCCCCGGCGTGGCCGGGTTCAGGTGGAGGATCGTTGGCGACACAGACGGGAACGAAGACCCAGAAGCAGGGGAAGCACGCAGCCGACGGTGGGTATTCCGAGAAGGACATCACGGTCCTCGAGGGTGTCGAGCACGTCCGGCTTCGGCCGGGGATGTACATCGGCACCACCGGACCACGGGGTCTGCACCACCTCGTGTACGAGGTCGTGGACAACGCCGTCGACGAAGCGATGGCCGGCCATTGCGATCGGATCATCGTCACCCTGATGAAGGACGGCGCCGTGTCGGTCGCCGACAACGGCCGAGGGATCCCGGTCAAGCCCATCCCCAAGGCGAAGGACCGCCGCCCCGCGGCAGAAGTCGTCCTGACCACCTTGAACGCCGGTGGCAAGTTCGGCGGGGGCGGCTACCGGATCTCCGGCGGCCTGCACGGCGTCGGCGTCTCGGTCGTGAACGCCCTGTCCGAGAAGATGACCGCGGATATCCAGCGCGAAGGTGCCAACTGGCAGGTGCAGTTCTCCCGGGGCAAGGCGACGAAGAAGCTCAGCAAGGGCAAGCCGTCGAAGAAGAGCGGTACCACCATCACGTTCTGGCCGGACGCCGAGGTCTTCGAGGAGACGACGTTCAAGCGCGAGATCCTCGCCGAGCGGCTCCAGGAGTTGGCCTTCCTGAACAAGGGCGTCGAGATCCATCTGAACGACGAGCGCGAGTCGCCGGCGGTCAAGGAGGTCTTCAAGGCGAACGGTGGCCTGGTGGACTTCGTGAAGCACATGAACGCGGGGAAGGAGACCCTGCACCCGAAGGTCGTCGCGTTCGAAGTCAAGGGCGAGCGCTCGGAGGTCGAGATCGCCTTCCAGTGGAACACCGGCTACTCGGAGTCGATCCACACGTTCGCCAACACGATCAACACGCATGAGGGCGGCATGCATGAGGAGGGCTTCAAGAAGGCCCTCACGGGCGTACTGAACCGGTACGCGCGGACCAAAGGCATGCTCAAGGAGAAGCAGGATTCGCTGATCGGTGAGGATGTGCGTGAGGGGCTGACGGCGATCGTCTCCGTCAAGCTCCAGGACCCGCAGTTCGAGGGCCAGACCAAGACGAAGCTCGGCAACACCGAGATCCGCGCGTTCGTCGAGAAGACCGTGAACGATCGGTTCGGGACGTGGCTCGAGGAGCACCCGGGCGACGCGAAGCGGATCGTGATGAAGTCCGAGGCGGCGCAGAAGGCGCGCCTGGCGGCCCGGCAGGCGCGGGATCTGACGCGCCGCAAGTCCTTCCTCGAGTCCGGGTCCCTGCCCGGCAAGCTGGCCGATTGCCAGCTCACCGACCCACAGCTGTGCGAGCTCTACATCGTCGAGGGCGACAGTGCCGGCGGTTCGGCCAAGAGCGCGCGCGACCGGTCGACACAGGCCATCCTGCCGATCCGCGGCAAGATCTTGAACGTCGAGAAGGCGCGACTCCACAAGGTGCTGGAGAACAACGAGATCCAGGCGCTGATCACCGCGATCGGCACCGCGATCGGCGACGAGTTCGACCTCGACAGGGCGCGCTACCACCGGATAGTGCTGATGGCCGACGCCGATGTGGACGGCGCGCACATCCGCACGCTGCTGCTGACGTTCTTCTTCAGGAACATGCCACAGCTGATCGACGCCGGGTTCATGTACCTTGCGCAGCCGCCCCTGTACCTGCTCAAGGACAACAAGCAAGAGCTGTACTTCTACACCGAGCGCGAGTGGGACACATGGCGGAAGGCGAACGGCAATGGCCGCAAGCTCGAGCCACAACGCTTCAAGGGTCTCGGGGAGATGAACGCCGAGCAGCTGTGGAGCACCACGATGGACCCGGAGAAGCGAACCCTCCTTCAGGTCACCCTCGAGGATGCGGTTGCCGCGGACCGGTTGTTCACCATGCTGATGGGTGACGAGGTCGCGCCGCGCAAGGCGTTCATCGAGGCGAACGCGAAGTACGTCGAGAACCTCGACGTGTGATGAGGAGCTAGAGGGCGTGGCGCAGGAGGAACTGTTCAGGGGCCGGATCGAGCCCGTCCAGCTCGAGGACGAGATCCAGCGCTCGTACCTGGACTACGCGATGTCGGTCATCGTCGGACGGGCTCTACCCGACGTTCGCGACGGCCTCAAACCTGTCCAGCGCCGCATCCTGTGGTCGATGCTCGAGTCGGGGTTGCGCCCCGACCGGCCGCACCGCAAATCGGTGTCGGCCGTCGGCGAGGTCCTGAAGAAGTACCACCCCCACGGCGACTCCAGCGTCTACGACGCGCTGGTCCGGCTGGCCCAGGACTGGGTCATGCGGGCGCCGCTGATCGACGGCCACGGCAACTTCGGTTCGGTCGACGGCGACCCGGCTGCCGCCTATCGCTACACCGAAGCGCGGCTCGCCCCGATGGCGATGGAACTGCTGCGCGACATCGACGCCGACACGGTCGGCTTCATCCCGAACTTCGACGGGTACGAGGAGGAGCCGACGGTCCTGCCCTCGCGCTACCCGAATCTGCTGGTCAACGGCGCCGCCGGCATCGCGGTCGGCATGGCCACGAACATCCCCCCGCACAACCTTGGGGAGATCATCGATGCAACCTGCGCGATGATCGACGAGCCCGACATCGATGTCGCCGGCCTCCGAAAGCATGTCCACGGGCCCGACTTCCCGACCGGGGCCCAGATCATCGGCACGGAGGGCATCAACGATGCGTACCTGACCGGCCGCGGCTCCATCAAGGTGCGGGCGGTGGCGACGGTCGAAGAGGGCTCGAACGATCGGATGCGGATCGTCGTCACGGAGCTGCCGTACCAGGTGAACAAGGCGCGGCTGGCTGAGAAGATCGCCGAGCTCGTCCGGACCGGCAAGCTCAAGGACATCGCGGACCTCAAGGACGAGTCCAATCGCGATGGGATGCGGCTGGTCGTCGATCTCAAGCGCGCGGCGAATGCACAGGTCGTCCTGAACCAGCTCTACAAGCACACCCAGATGCAGGAGAGCTTCGGCGTCATCATGCTCTCGCTCGTCGAGGGCGTGGAACCGAAGGTGTTGAACCTGGCCGAGATGGTCGGCTACTACCTCGACCACCAGATCGATGTGGTCACGCGGCGCACGAAGTTCGAACTCAAGAAGGCCGAGGACCGCGACCACATCGTCCAGGGCCTGCTGATCGCGCTCGACAACCTCGACGCGGTCATCAAGGTCATCCGCGGCTCCCAGGACGCCGAGCAGGCCCGCGAGAAACTGATGAAGCAGTTCAAGCTCTCCGAGATCCAGGCGAACCACATCCTGGACATGCCCCTTCGGCGGCTGACCAAGCTCGCCAAGCACGAGCTGGAGGAAGAGCACAAGGAGTTGCTCGCCCGGATCAAGCACCTCAAGGCCCTGCTCAAGGATCCGAAGAAGATCCGCGCGGTCATCAAGGAAGAGCTCCTCGAGGTACGGAAGCGCTTCGCGGATCCGCGGCGGACCCAGATCCGGCCCGACGAGGGTGAGTTCGACGTCTTGGACCTGATCCCCGACGAGGATGTCATCATCACCGTGACGCGAGCCGGCTACATCAAGCGACAGCCGGTGGAGGCGTACCGTCGGCAAGGGCGCGGCGGCAAGGGCGTGCGCGGCGCCACCCTGAAGGAAGAGGACGTCATCCGGAACGTCTTCACGACGACGACCCACCACTGGCTGCTGATCTTCACGACCCGGGGCAAGGTCTACCGGGTCAAGGTGCATGAGGTCCCCGAATCGTCGCGGACCGCGCGCGGGATGTTCGCCGCGAACCTGCCGGGCGTGCAGGTGAATCAAGACGAACGTATCAGCGCGGTCCTCGACCTCAAGGAGTACACCGACGATCGGTACCTGGTGTTCGGCACCCGGAAGGGGATGGTCAAGAAGACCGCGTTGTCCGAGTACGACTCGCCTCGGTCGGGACTGGCCGCGATCAACCTCAAGGACGGCGACGAACTCATCGACGTGTTTCTGACACAGGGCAAAGACGACATCTTCATGGTGTCGCGCACCGGACAGACGATCCGCTTCTCCGAGACGACCGCGCGCCCGATGGGCCGCTCGACCGCCGGCGTCATCGGCATGCGGCTTCGTGAGGGGGACGAGGTCCTTGCCATCGGTGCGAGCTCCGCGGGAGCAGAGTTGCTGAGCGTTACCGCCAACGGCTATGGGAAGCGAAGCGATCTGAAGCAGTACCCGCGCAAGGGCCGCGGCGGGCTCGGCGTCGTCGGCCACAAGTTGACGAAGAAAACCGGCCAGCTCGCCGGCGCGTTCATCGGCTCGAAGGATCAGGACGTCTTCCTGGTCTCGTCCAGCGGGATCGCCATCCGCGTCGCCGCCGAGCAGATCCGGCGGGTGGGGCGCGCGAGCCAGGGCGTCCGCACGATGCGCGTCGAGGAGGGCGCGAAGGTCGCTGCGATGGCGCCGGTCACCGAGAAGGACGAGGACGAGATCGGTGAAGACATAGCGGCCGCGAAGATGGACGCCGTCTCGGCGAAGGCCCCTTCGAAGAAGAGGTCGGTGGCCAAGAAGAAGGTCGTGAAGAAGAAGGTCGTGAAGAAGAAGGTCGTGAAGAAGAAGGTCGTGAAACCGGTCAAGAAGAAGGCGTCGAAGAAACCTGCCGCGAAGAAGAAGGTCGCCAAGAAGAAGCCGGCGTCACGCCGCCGGCGACGCTGACCCGCCCTCCCGCAACGGCACCTTCCGGAACACCGCGAACACCGACAGGTCGTAGATCACCTTCAGGCCGCCCGCCACCAGGAACGGCCCGGCCGGCCACAGCGGCATCATGGCCGCGGCCAGGAAGGGCCCGAAGGGACGGGAGGCGAACCGCGCGGTGTTCGTGTACGCAGCCGCTGCCGTACGTTCGTGGGGCTCGACCAAGGCATTGATGTAGGCCTGCCGGGCGGGCACATCCATCGACGACAGGCTCGATCGGACCAGCAGGAGGCCGATCGCCAGCCCGAGTGTCGGCGCGAACGGGATCAGCATCAGAAGGATGTGCGACGGCAGGTGCGTGAACACCATCGTGTTCAGCATGCCGACCCGGTTCGCGAGCCACCCGGCGAGGATCGAGGATGCGGCGGCCAGCAACCCGGATGCGAAGAAGACGATCCCCAATAGCTCGGTGCTGGCTCCGAACGTGCGCTGGAACCAGAACGCGAGGAACGCCTGGACGATGAACCCGCCGGCGAACGAATCGAGGGCGAAGAGGCCGGCCAGCTTCTGCACGATCGGCTTCGACACGGTGAGGGGACGGCGGCCGATGCCGGTCGCGTCCCGGTCCGGGGATTCGACGGCGGTCGAGAGGCGCCGCGCGATGAGAACGCACAGGACCGCGACGACCGGGAAGACGAGGAACCACCGTTGGTCCGGCGGCAACGCCGGGAAGACCGATCGGAGCGCGGCCGGTCCGCCGGCGGCCAAGGCGCCGACCGACCCCGCCAGATGTGCGACCGCGTTATAGCGGCCGAAGACCCGGTTCCGCAGGGCCGGGTTCGATCCGCCGAGCATCGCCTGCTCCACCGAGGTGATGGGGCCCGACTCGTTCGGGTCGGTCGACAGGGTGCCGGTCAGTCCTGCCAGCAGCAGCAAGGGCATCCAGGTGCTGAAGGCGAACACGGCGCCGGCGATACCCATCACCAGGAGCAGGAACCGGTACGTACGCCGCCGCCCCACGCGTTCGCCGCGCCGACCGACGCCGAGCGATGCCAGCGCCGCGCCGGCCAGCATGCTGGTGAAGATCAGGCCGACCTGGGCGTCCGAGAGACCACTGGTGGCGAGGATCGAGCCCAGGAGGACACTGCCGAAGCCGTAGAGGAACGCACGGAGGGCCTGGATCGTCAGGATGTGCCGCAGGTCGCGCTCCATCAGGCGATAATCGCAGACCATGGAGAACGGAGGCATCGTCGGGGTTGAGCCGTGGGCGGTCGTGATCGTTGTGGCCGCCGCCGTGCTCGTGCTGACCTCATTGTTCCTCCGGACGCGGCTCCCTGCCGCGCTCGTGCTGCTGCTCGTATCCGGGTCTGCCGTCGCCGTCGCGGCCGGAGGCCTCCTTGCCCAACAGGGAGTCACGTTTGCCGATTGGGCCGTCGCGCTCCCGGTCGCTGCGGCCGCGGCCGCCGGGCACGTCCGGCTCCTTCTCGGACGATTCGGGCCGCCACCGGCCGATGTGTCCGGTACAGTGAGCCCCGCGAACGACGTCTGAGAGGGCGAAGTGGCACGGAGAGGTATCGAAGTCGCACCCGCGAAGAGCCGCCCCTCGGCGGCGCCCAGGCGCACCCGCGTGGTCATCCGCAAGGTCGGCCCGTGGACGGTGTTCCGCTGGTCGCTGCTCTTCTACTTCTGCACCATGCTGATCTTCCTGCTCGCGTTCTTCTTCATCTACTTGTTCCTGGAGTCGAGTGGCGCGCTCGACGACTTCGGCAAGTTGCTCGCCGAGTTCAAGATCGTGGAGGGGGAATGTCGTCCGATCCCCGGAACCGCGCAGCTCGAGTGCGTGGCGAAGATCGACGGGACGTGGTTGTTCACCCGACTCTTCATCCTGGGCACCGTGTGGGTCGTCATCTGGTCGGTGATCAACCTGCTGATCGCGCTCCTCTATAACCTCGTCTCGGATGTCCTCGGGGGCATCGAGCTGACCCTCGTGGAGCGCCGCTAGCGCGTCCGGTTGACACGGTTTCTGAGGCGCGACTACGCTCCGGGACGGGCCACGGTCCCAGTTCTCGGGCCTGTAGCTCAGGCGGTTAGAGCGCGCCCCTGATAAGGGCGAGGTCGATGGTTCAAGTCCATCCAGGCCCACCAACGAAAGGAGCGGGAATGGCTGAAGAGGAAGCCACCAAGAAGAAGGGCTCCAAGAAGAAGAAGTTCTTCCTCTTCGTGCTCATCGCAGGGGCCATCGCGGGCGCGGTCGCGTTCATCAAGCGGCGCCGCAACGCGGGTTTCGATGAGAGCGATTGGCAAGAGCTCCCACCTCCGGACGGCGGTTAAGTCTCGGCCCACGATCGAACGTGAGGGCCCGCGCCGCAGGCGCGGGCCCTTCGCATATCCGGTGCCGGGCGCACATCCGCCGCCGCTACACTCGGGCGCATGGACGACGCTTGGGATGCGGCACAGGCCGCTGCAGCGGCCGCCGAGGTCGACATCCGCCCGGTGGCCTCTCTCGCGGAGATCGATGCCGCGGTCGAGGTGATGATCGCGACCTGGGGGGACTTCCAGCTCGTTCCGCGCGAGGTGTTCGTCTCCTTCCAGGAGAGCCGGAACCTGGTGCAGGGGGCATGGCGTGACGGGCGCATGATCGGGTTCGCACTGGGCTGGTGGGGGATCGACGACGACGGGTGGCACCTGCACTCGCACATGCTCGCGGTGACCCCGGATCTGCGATCGTCGGGTGTCGGGTACGCGCTCAAACTCGCGCAGCGCGCGGCGACCCTCGACGCCGGCGTGACGCGGATCCGGTGGACCTTCGATCCGCTGCAGTCGCGGAACGCCTACTTCAACCTCTACAAGCTCGGTGCGGTCGCAGATAGCTTCCATCGGAACCACTACGGAGACATGCCCGACATCCTGAACTCGGGTGACCGATCGGACCGGCTGGTCGTCCGTTGGGACCTGCTGCCCTCGCCGGGATCCGGTGGCGGCTGGGGGCAGGCCGAACCGCTGCTGCTCCGCGAGGGGCCGAGCGAGGCGCCGAAGCCCTCCCCGACCGGTGCGTCGCCCGAAGGTCATCGGTCCGTGGAGGTTCCCCGCGAGTATGCGGAACTCCGCCGGACCGACAGCGACCTTGCCGACGCCTGGCGCGACGCCGTCGCCGATGCGATGGAGTCGTGTTTCGCATCTGGGTTGATCGCACGGACGTTCACGGCCGATTCCGCGTACCTGTTCGCATGAGCCGGGTCCTCGCCGTCGAGTTGCGCCTGGTGCATCTCGAGTTGGTGCGTCCCTTCACGACCAGCTTCGGCACCGAGACGATGAAGGAAGCGATCCTGGTCAAGGTCGAGACCGATGTGGGGGAAGGCTGGGGGGAGAGCGTCACGGGAGCGGACCCGGCGTTCTCCGAGGAGTTCAACGACGACGTCTGGGTGGTGACGCGTGAATTCCTCGCGCCGACGCTCTTCGAGAGCGGCGACGTTGTTCCGGAAGGGGTCGCGGCGGCGCTCGGTGGCTATCGCGGCCACCGGATGGCCAAGTCGGCCCTCGAGATGGCGATCCTGGATGCCCAGCTGCGGACTGAGGGACGTTCGATGGCGTCGGCGTTCGGCGGCGAACGGGATCGGGTGCCGGTCGGGGTCTCGGTCGGCATCACGCCGACGGTCGAGGAGATGGTGGAACAGGTCGCCGGCTACCTGGCCGAGGGGTATCAACGGATCAAGTTGAAGATCAAGCCGGGGTTTGATCTGGAGCCCGTTGGGGCCGTGCGCGCGGCGTTCCCGGACATCATGCTGTCGGTGGATGCGAACGCCGCATACGATCGCGACGACCTGGAGATCTTCCGCTCACTCGACGCGTTCGGATTGCTGATGATCGAGCAGCCCTTCCACCATGAGGACCTGGTGGACCATGCGTGGCTCCAAGAGCGGATCGAGACGTCGCTCTGTCTCGACGAGTCGATCCGATCCGAGTCGGATGCACGCGCTGCGCTGGAGCTGGGTTCATGTCGCATCGTGAACATCAAGCCGGGCCGGGTCGGAGGCTACCTCGAGGCCAAGCGCATCCACGACTTGTGCCTCGACGCGGATGTTCCGGTGTGGTGCGGGGGGATGCTGGAGACCGGCCTGGGTCGGGCGGGGAACCTCGCTCTCGCGTCCCTGCCCGGTTTCACCTTGCCGGGGGATATCAGTGCCAGCCGGCGCTACTTCCACGAGGACCTCACCGAACCGTTCGAGGTCGAGGCCGACGGCACGATGGCTGTACCCCAAGGACCGGGGTTGGGCGTCTATCCGGATGAGGGTCGACTCGAGGCGCGCACGAGTCGCGTTGAACGGATAGAGCCCGGGTGAGTCGGCAGAAAACCCCCGTTCGCGCTGGACGGACGGCCCCCGGCGAGGGATGCTACGGGCCGAACTTCCCTGAAAGGTCGAAACGATGAAGAAGGGCACGGTCCGCGCACGCACGTTCGAGGTCGTGGATGACAACGGCGTCGTCCGAGCAACGCTTGGACTCGGGAACGATGAGACCCCCTTCTTGAGCCTGCAGGATGCCGACGGTCAGATCCGGGCGCGGATCGGCGTCAACACCGATGGCTCGGCCGGGCTCGCGATCGGCGACAAGGAAGGCAAGGTCCGGGCCACACTCGGGCTCGCCTCCGACGGCTCGGCGAGCCTGGCGCTCGGCGACAAGAACGGGAAGATCCGCGCGAAGTTCGGTTTGGTGTCCGAGGGCGCCGCGACCCCCGGTTTGCGCAGCGACGACGACGGCGACGTGAGCTTCGTGTACGCGCTGGCCGAGCAGGGATCGCCGACGCTCGGCCTGTACGACGAGTCGGGCAAGGTCCGCGTGCGGTTGGGGCTCGCTGCGGAGGGCTCGCCGATCCTCCGGCTCCTCACCGCGGAGGGAGAGCTGAAGGTCGTGATGGGTCTCGACGCCGAGGGCACCCCCGTCCTGCGGTTCGTGAACGCCGACGGCAAGGCAACCTGGTCTGCCACTCCATAGTCACATCCGGTCCACCCTTCATTCACGTCCGCACCACCCCTCGCGCACGGTTCTCGTACCTTGAGCACTCCTTGAGCGCAGCCGAACGCGGTCAGAACCCTCCCGGCCGACCCTGTGAGAGCAAGGAACTCTCATCGAGTGCCTCACGGGGCGCGAAGGAGGACACCATGAAGATCCGCAAGACGACAGCGAAGATCGCGACGGTTGCCATGGTCGTGATCGTCGCCGCACTGACCGTTGGTGGCTCGGCGACGCCGGCCGCCGCGACTGGCAAGAACGACGGCCCCAAAGGCCTCACGGTCTGCGTGCAGGTGCCGAAGGGATACCCGATCGAGTTCAGCGGGACGGTATCGTCCTGGACGGTCGGCCGCAAGGAGTTCGGCAAGTGCACGACGTGGCTCGTGTCCGGCGTGCAGTCGCTGACCACCCAGATCCCCGATGGACTGGTCGTCGCTGACCTCACGGTGAAGGGCGCCGCGGACTACACCGCCAACCTGGAGACGGGCACCCTCGCTGTGACCATGGGCACCGGGCGGGTATGGGTCAAGTACAACTTCGACGCGATCGCCAAGACCGTCAAGAAGTAGGCAAGGAGGATCCGACAGAAGGGCCGGGGGGGGCGG
>JBBDIK010000009.1:0-25426 GCA_040880465.1 Actinomycetota bacterium
GCTTTGAGCCGGAGGTCGGACTCGAACCGACGACCTGCGGTTTACGAAACCGCTGGGCCCCCCCTGTCAGTACCTCGGTCTCCCGGAGCCCGCCGCGCTCAGACCGACAGCACCACGTCAGCGGCGGCCCCGGTTCCTTTGCCGCGCTTGCGTGCGGTTCGGCGCATGAAGAGGAACGCGATCGCGATCACCGCCGTCGAGACGATCAGCATGAACGTCCCCACGGCGTTCGCAGCCGGTGTGGGGGCGGTTCGCGCGGCGCCGTAGATGTACATCGAGACCGTCTGCTCGCCTGCATCGCGAGCGAGCTGGCTCACGATGACGAAGTCGTCGAGCGAGAGCGCGAACACGATCGCTGCGCTCGCGAAGATCGCCGGCCCCAGCAGCGGCAGCGTCACCTTCCGCAGCGCTTGCAGGGGCGTAGCCCCGAGGTCCATCGCGGCCTGTTCGAGTTCCGGTCCGAGCGAGAGCAGCCGCGCCCGCACGATCACGACCGGATACGCCACCGCAAGGACCACCAATCCGAGCAACTGGGCGGGTGTGCCGAGCCCCACCGCCTTGAACATGTTGATGAACAGCAGGAAGAGCCCCACCGCCAGGATCAGCTCCGGCGTGATGAAGGAGACGAGCATCAGCACGTTCGCGGTGGACGAAGCGCGGCTCCGCCATCGATTCAATGCAAGGGCGAAGGTGACTCCCATGGGGATCGCGACGACCACGGTGATCGCGGCGAGCATCACGCTTTGGAACATCGCGTGGCGAAGCGCGGGATCGTGCAGGAGCGACTCGTTGGGGTCGCCGAACCACCATCGCCAGGAGAACCCCGCCCAGATGCTGATCGAGCGGCTCGCATTGAACGACATCAGCGCCGCGTTGGCCACCGGAACCAAGGTCCAGAGCACATACCCGATGCCGACCACCCAGAGGAATCGCGCCTTGCCCCAAGGGTTGGCCAGCACGCTCACCGGATCGGCCTCAGCAGTGCAGCCCGGCGCGTGCTGCGTAGGTAGTAGACGACCGGCACGAACATCATCGCCATCATCACGAGGATCAGCGCGGAGCCACGCGACATGAAGATCGGTACCGACAGCGAGTCGATGACGAAGTTGCCGAGCATCAGTGTGTTGTCGCTGTTGGCAAGCAGCTGCTGCGTGAAGTAGTCGCCGAACATCGGCAATCCGGCGATGATCACGCCCGCCAGGATCGCCTGGCGCGACTGTGGGAGCGTGATCTTTCGGAAGGTGCGCGCAGGACTGGCACCCAGGTCGCGCGACGCCTCGAGCAGCGCGCTCGGGATGCGGTCCAGCGCCGCGTACAGCGGCAGGATCATGAAGGGGACGTAGCCGTAAGTGAGCCCGAGGATGAGGGTGACGGGCTTCCCAGCGAGCCACGGGTATGGCTCACCGATGATCCCGAGCCCACCGAGGATCTGGTTCACGTACCCGTTGTCCTGCAACAGACTCACCCACGCGAGCATCCGCAACATGTAGGAGATCCAGAACGGGGCGAAGAACGCCACGAGGAACAGCCCCTTGGCTCGGCCGGCGTGACGAGCCATGAAGTAGGCGAATGGGTAGCCGATCAATAGGCACAGGAAGGTTGCAACGGAGACATAGCCGATCGTTCGGATGAACGAAGCGAAGTACAACCCGTCCGAGTGGGTGAGATTGGAGATCGTGAAGGCCATGACTCCCGTGTTCCAGTCGAGCGGGTTCCAGACCGGAACAGGGGTTCGCAGGATCGGGCTGACCGTGCCGAACGTGACCGCAAGGATGACGAGAAGCGGGGCGATGAACAGGACCAGGAGGTAGACCGTGGCCGGAGCAGCAAGCGACGGCCACAGCCAGCGCGGATAGTGGATCCCACCGGAGGCGGCGGCCCGGCTCGACCGGCGCCGCGGGCCGAGGTCGGCCTCAGACACCAGCCTTGAGTTCCTGATAGGCGCTCTGCCACAGCGCCTGCACATCGGGAGCGAGCTCGCAGATGCGCGTGCCCTTGACGAAGTCCTCCTCCGTCACCACGGTGGTTGCCAAGTGCTCGGGAACAACGCCGCTGCCGACGAGGCTCTCGGGATCGATGCCCTTCTGCGGCATCTGATACCCCGTGTAGGTGGTGTAGTTCGTCAATGCGTTCTTGGCGTCCAAGACATGATCGATGAACAGGTGGGCAAGCACCGGGTTCTTCGCTGACTTGAGCACCACGATCGTGTCGTTGTCCACGCTCCCGGGGATGCCTTCCGTGGAACCGGGCCAGTAGTAGGACACGTCGGGAGCGGTGTCACCCTCGGGCAGGAAATAGAACGCGGATCCGACGTTGCCGGACCATGACTGGTGCAGCCACGCCTGACCCTTGGGGATGTCCGTGTAGTCGTTGTGGTCGAACTGCACGTTTGTCGCCTTCACCACTTCGAGGAGCGCGTCCTTGGCGGCGGTGATCTTGGCAGGATCGTCGGTGTTCACGTCCGTGTCGCCCGTGCGGTAGATGGCCATCGCAATCGGGTCACGGGGGTTCGAGAGCAAGTGGGTCTTGTCCTTCGGAGCACCATTCCAGAAGATCTCGTAGGGATTTGGCATGGTGGCGATATCGGTCGAGATCTCGTCGTTGCGCCACATGATCCCCGTGTCCCAGATGGTGTAGGGAATCGTGAACGTGGACTCGACGTCGTAGAACGGCTGCTGCAACGGATCCCACACGTTGGCCGAGAAGTTAGGGATGTAGTCCTTGTTGAGAGGTTGCACGAGCTCGGAGGCGATCATCTTGCCCACCTCGTAGATCTGGAGGCCGAACATCAAGTCGAACTCGGTCTGGCCTGACGCGACCTTGGCCACGCCGACGTCCAGGTCGGGGAACGTGGTCAGCTCTACCTTGACGCCGTACTCCTTCTCGAACGACTTCATCAACGACGGCGCTAGGTAGTACGGCCAGTTGTAGATCTTCAGCGTCGTGTCGGTCTCGGGCTGGATCCAGGCGGCCGCGCCCGGTGCTGCGGCAAGATGAGCGAGACCTCGCCAGGTGACTCGTCCTCCCGCTTGAGTTCAACGAGCCTGTCCTCTGATGGCTCGGCTTGCTCGTCAGGAAACGCGCGAACCTCGGCCACAACGAGGGTGTCCCCTTCCTGCACGAGCCGGTACGCCAGGATCCAGCCGCCCTCGATCGGTACCTCGATCCAAGTCTCGTGATGAAGCTCCGCACCAAGTTGCCCGCCGCAGTGAGGGCACATGTGGTCGGTCGGTACCTGGGCAGTTCGCCCCCGCACCGCCGAATCCGTTGACGTCTTTCGTTTGCTCATTCCTCAATCCTAGTCCGCGCCTCTGACAACCCATGTGCTCATTCCTGCAGAACCATCACGTTGGTTGAGAGCGCCCTGCCCGAGCCGGACGATGGCGCCATGCCAGTGAAACCGGGCTCTGGGCCCGACCCGAAGGGTGATGCCGCGAGTGGCCGGCGGCCGTCGAAGGCCGGTCAGCCGAGCTCGAAACCCAAAAAGCCTGGCAGGCCAAAGGGGTCGATCAAGAAACTCAAGGCGGAAGATCGCGCGGTCTTGTTGTCCGCGGTCGAAGGTGGCGCGACTGATCACGCCGCAGCAAAAGCAATGAAGGTTCACCCACGAACGTTCAAGCGCTGGCGCGAGATAGCCGAGGGCGACCAGGCGCATCCCGAGAAGGCCTACCTCATCGATCTGTTCACCGACATCGATGCCGCCGAAGGACGTGCTCGTATCCGGCGCGAGATCGATGTGGCGGCCCACCAGCCACTTCCCTGGCTAAAGAACCAGGCACGGTCCAAGCCCGGACTTCCCGGATGGACGCCGCCAGTTCCAGACGAGGCTGAGGAAGACGCCGCTTCGGTCTACGCACCAACGCCCGAGGAGATGGCGGAGACGATCCGGATCCTCATCTCGTCCGGCGCCGTGCCGGACCCGTTCGAAAAGGAGAGATCAGATGGCGAAGCAGAAGAACACAGCGATAAAGAACAGGGTGCTTGAGCTTCGGTGGGTGAAGGCCTCAGAACTCAGACCCAATCCGAAAAACTGGAGAACCCACAGCAAGCATCAAGCCGAGGCCCTAGACGAGGTGCTCGGGCGCCTCGGGATCGTCGGGGCGATGATCGTTCGCCTCGACCCGACCGGCGGCTACATCATCCTTGACGGACACCTTCGCCAGAGCCGTCTCGGCTCCCAGCTCGTGCCGGTGCTCGTCGTCGACATCACGGCCGAGGAAGAGGACCTCTTCCTTGCGACCTACGATCCGTTGTCGCTACTTGCCGGAACGAACCCCAGGTCCCTGCAATCACTCCTCGAGGGTCTCGATGCGTCTTCAGAAGGATTGAGAGGCCTGCTTGCGTCTCTCTCAGCGAAGGCGGGTGAGGCTGCGGGCCGCATCGAACCGGAAGACATCCCCGAGGATGCACGGCCGCGCTCCAAGAGGGGTGCGCTCTATGAGATGGGTTCTCACCGCATCCTGTGTGACGATGCCGCCGACCCGACGGCGGTGGCGAGGCTCCTTGGCCAAGAGCGTGCCCGGCTGCTCGTCACCGATCCACCGTTCGGCGTGAAGCTGAAGGGTCGGGGTCCCGAGACGCTTGAGATCTCCGGCGATGACGCCGGAGCAGGGGCCCTTGCCAAACGAGTTATCGAGGCGGTCACGCCACACTTTTCCCCCGGCGCATTCGCCTACATGTTCCACCCTTCTGCCTCCAACCAGATCGAGTTCCTCCAAGCGCTGACCTCAGGCGGCTGGAAGATCCGCCAGTCCCTCGTCTGGGTCAAGGACTCGATGGTGCTCGGTCACGCGGATTGGCAATTCCGTCACGAACCGATCGCCTATGCGAACCTGCCCGGCAAGGGACGCATCGGCCGCGGCGGCACCGGTTGGTACGGCGGACACTCCGAGCAAAGCGTCATCGAGGTTCCGCGCCCGAAGGCATCCCCACTTCATCCCTCGGCCAAACCAGTCGAGCTGATCCGCCGGCTCGTTTCCAACAGCGCTGCACCGAACGATATCGTGCTCGATCCATTCCTCGGCTCCGGTTCAACTCTGATCGCGGCCGAGCAGACCGGCAGGCGCTGCTTCGGGATCGAGATTGACCCCCGCTACATGGATGTCGTCCTTACCCGATGGGAGCGCTTCACCGGCAAGAAAGCAAGGAGGATCTGATGCAGCTTCTCTTGCCCAAACTCACCGGCTACATCCACCATCGCCCGACCCCTCACCAGGCGGCGTTCCTGCAGGTGCCACAGCTCGAAGCCCTCTACGGCGGCGCAGCGGGCGGCGGAAAGACCGACGCGCTGCTGATGGCGGCGCTGCAATACGTCGATTCCCCGGCGGGCTATCACGCCGTCATCGTGAGAGATTCCTTCGCGGCGATGGGCGAGTCAGGCGCGATCATCCATCGCGCTCGCGAGTGGCTCGCGGGAACCGACGCGACGTACAACTCAGGTGATCATCGCTTCACGTTTCCCTCGGGTGCTGACCTTTCGTTTCGCCCGATGGATCAAGCCGGGGATGAACGGGCGTTCATGGGATCGGAGTACTCGTTCATCGGCGTCGATGAACTCACAACCCTGACCGAGACCGAGTACCGCTTCTTGCTAACGCGTCTACGCCGGCCCGCTTCATCACGCCTTCCCCTTCGGATGCGCGCGACCGCGATGCCCTACGGCCCTGGGGTAGCCTGGGTGCGGCGCATGTTCGTCGATTCCCCCGCCTCCTCAGGGCGGATCTTCATCCCTGCGCTGCTTGTCGATAACCCGTACCTGGATACCGAGTCATACACCCGGACGTTGAGTGCGCTTGAGCCGGTCACGCGGGCTCAGATGCTCCATGGCGACTGGAGCGTCCAACCCGAGGGCGGGATGTTTCACCGCGACTGGTTCGACGCCGTCATGCGCGAAGACATCCCGAGGCGCCAGGTTCCCCTTTGCCGCTACTGGGATCTTGCCTCAACCGAGCCCGCCAAAGGCAAGGACCCCGACTACACGTGCGGGGTGCTCCTCGGTCGCGACGACGACGGGCAAGCAGGAGTGTTCGACGTTGTTCGCGCGCAGGAAAGCGCTCTTGGCGTTGAACAGCTGATCAAGCAGACCTCAGCATCAGACGCAGCCTTCGCGGCGCAAAGCGGCTCGCCCCTTGCGATCCGCATGGAACAAGAACCCGGCGCCTCCGGCGCGGCCCTGGTTGACCACTACCTTCGCCAGGTACTCCCCGGCTCTGACTTCCAGGGCGTTCGTCCGACCGGCTCAAAGACCGCAAGGGCAGCACCCGTCGCTTCCCTCGCTGAAGCCGGCCATCTCTACATCAAGCGGGGCGACTGGAACGACGCGTTCTTGGATGAGCTCTGCGCATTCCCGCTTGCAGGCCACGACGACCAAGTCGACGCGCTCTCTGGAGCATTCGCGTGTTTGGTCGCAGAGAGCCAGTATCTGGAGGAGCAATATCTCGAGTATGACCCGGAGTTGGATGTGATCCGAAACCTCACGACCGGCGAGGTCTACGATCCGCCGTGGCCGCGCGATAATCCATGGCCGCGCAGCCCGTACTAGCCGAGACCTTCAGTCCGCGGCGTGGAGGAGAAGAGATCATCGAACTCGTCGGCGGCATCTTGCTGCATCGAGGGAAGCACGTGCGAGTAGGTATCGAGCGTGATGCCGATCGATGCGTGCCCGAGGCGCTCAGAGACGATCTTTGGATGCACACCTTTGGAAAGCATCAGCGTGGCGTGGGCGTGGCGCAGGTCGTGAAAGCGAACATGCGGCAGGCCGCTTCGCCGAAGGAATCCCGACCACGCAGGTGAAAACGAGTCGGGCTTCCAGGGCGAACCGTCCCGATAGTCGACGACGAGGTTGTTCTCGTTCCAGTCGCATTTGGCGCGCCGGACATCCTGATCCTTGCGCTGGCGCGCAAGGTACGGTCCAAGGAAGGCGGGCAAGACGACCGAGCGACGCGAGCGCTTGGTTTTCGGGTTCTCATAGATCGGCCCTTGCTTGGTGTGCTGCAAGCTGCGGCGAACCTGGGCGAGCATGAAGTCCGGATCGATATCTGACCAGCGAAGCCCGAGAATCTCACCGCGGCGCATGCCGGTCGCTACCGCGATCGCCACCGGGCATTCGAACCGTGACCCTTCGGCAGCGGCAAGGATCTGCTCGGTTGCTGCCTGATCGAGGATGTTGAGTTCGGCGCGCCGGGGTCTCGGCGGCTGGGCACCGGCTGCGGGATTGCTACCGATGTAGCCCCAGCGCACGGCCTGACCAAGGGCTTGGGTGAGCACCAGATGCAGGTTAAGGACCGTTCCCCCCGAGGGATGAAGCTCAAGCAACTGGCCGTAGAGCTCTTGGAGATGCAGCGCATGAAGCCCGTCGAGCGAGATCTGGCCGAGGCTCGGGCGGGCATGCACCCGGGTCAGCCCCTCGTAGCTCTGCCAGGTCTTCTGGCGCACCCGGCCCCTGACATGAGCAAGCCAAATGTCCAGGTACTCGCCCATGTCCAGGGCCTGATCGATAGCTGCGGTGTTCAAGGCTGCTGGACACTAGCTCTGGTGCCGGGGTCAAGCAAGTCCCTGAAATAGGCCCGTGACCTGGGCAAATTCCCTTTTCCTCCTTCCAGCTCGGGTTCAGAGGAGCCCTCATGGCCGCTTGAGGCCTTCGGCTTGGTGAGGCGGGCTCGGCGTGGTCACAGGGCCGGTGGCGCGGTATTGGCCGATCGTCTTGTTGGGGGGTTGTGGCAGTTTGCTGGGCCACGATTCGGCTCGTCCGCCGCAGGCACGGCACCGAATACGGCCGAACGAGCCGCCGGACGTCGGCAGCTGACTGTCACGTCGGGCGAGTGATCATGACCGGGTCGTCGAAGCCGAAGTACTCATCGGTCATGAAGTGGCCGTCTGCCAGCATCTCTGAACGCACAACGAGGCCGTCCGCGCGGATCCAGAGCCGGAACCATGCGGGAACGTCCTCCCCAGCGGAGCCATAGAAGGAGACGATCGTGGTCCGAGCGCCACCGATGCGCTCGAAGCCGGCCACGCGCACGTCGAGGTAGGGAGCGAACGCGTCCCACAGAAGCGTCGGCACCCTCGTCGCCGGGATGGAGCTCTTCGTCCATGGCCCGCCGGGGCGCTGCTGCAGGAAGCGAGTCTCGCCGATCAGCACGCTGGTGGCGCCCCCGGGGATCTGTACCCGCATGGCATCCGGCGCCTGGAACCAGTAGCGCGTTCTCACGGTGGCAAGCCCCGAGGTGAGCGTTTCCTCGGCGCGGAAGCTGCGAAGCTCGTGCGTCGTCTCGATCGATCGCTGAAGGAGCGCCGAGCCATCGCGGACGGGAAGAGGCGGTACGACGAGCCTCGCCGTGCCGCCGGTTGGGGTCTCGATCGAGATCTCCACGCGCTCGCCGCCTCGGAGCAAGGTCGAGCCCTCCCTGCATGTGGGTCCACACTGCGTGATGGGTATCTGGTCGCCATCGACCGAGACGCCAACCGGAAGCTTCGCGTCGGCTTCGTCCCCATTCAAGGAACGCACGAACAGCAGGAGACGGTTCTCTCCCGGGCGCGCGGGCGAAATCGAGAACCCGACGAGGACCTGGCCCGCGTGGGCTCCCATGGTGAGTTCACCCCCAACCGGCAACGCTGAGACCCCCTCCTCGTGAGAGCCAGCGTCCTCCGCCTCGGCAAGCCGGCCCGGCGGGAGGGGGAAGGCGGCAAGCAGTCCGGCCGCGATCACCACGACGATCGCAACGATCGCTTCGATCCGAACACCGGCGCTGAGCCGGCGCCAGGCAAGAATCGAGAGCTGCACCATGATCGCCACGGCGACGATCTTCGCGAGCAGGATGAGACCGTAGCTCGATCCAACCAGATCCCCAAGCGAGCCGAGTTCCTGGAACCCTCGAACGCTCCCGGTTGCGACGGTGATCGCGAAGGCCCCGATCGCGACCGGCGTGAATCGGTCAAGTAGCACCCGCCCTTCCCCGCGCCAGCCGCCCGAAGGCCGTAGCGTCGAAAGGGCCAAGATCCCCCCGGCCCAAAGACCCGCGGCCCCAAGGTGCACGGCATCGACGAGGACCCCCAACGTGCTCGCCGCAGCATGGCCGGCGGCCGCCATCGAGAACAGCGCGACGGCAACGAGCGGGGCCACCAAGCCACGTCGGCGATTCGCGACCAGCGCGGCGGCAAGCAGGGCCCCAAGGCGCACAAGCCTAGCGATCCCCGGAAGCCCGGTCAGAAGGAACGCGCCGAGGTTGGGAGGCCACGACGCAAGCGCCGCCTCCCCGACGACGACGAACACCCCCGCCGCGAACGACGCCCAAAGAACCGCGGAGAGGCGAAACCGGACCCAGGGCAAGCGAGGATTCCTTGCGGCGAGCCTGCCGAGCAGGAGCATCCCGATCGAGGTGAGCAGCCCGAGGTATTCGATGATGCGGAAGGTCGCGACCGCGACCTCGCCCGGCCCCAGGCCTCCGAGACTCGATTCGGCCTCGCCGGGATCGACCCCGACTCCGAAGCGAAAGGATCCGTGAAGCGTGTGACCATCGATCGTGCTAACGCTTGACCAGCGAACCTCATAGATGCCCGGCAGGCTCGTTGCGAGCGGCACGCCGATCTCCCCCGGCCCAGTGGCCGCCCCCGACACCGACCTGCCCGAAGGATCGATGACTTCGGCCCGCGAGAGCTTCACGTTCAAGGGCTCGGAGAAGGAGATCCTTACCACCCCAGGTGGCGAGCCGAGGATCGCGCCCGCCTCAGGGCTCGAGGAGACGACCGCCGCGTGTGCGCTCGCTGGCGCGGCAGCGAACGCGAATACGAGAAGGGCGCCCAAGGCCACGAGCGCCGATCTCATAGCGGTGGCCACCCGACACGGGAGAAGATCCGGATCACCGGGATGAACACGCGGAGCCAATAGCCCGTGATCATCAAGAGACCCATGACAACGAGCATCGAACCCCCCACGATCTCGACCCCCCTGGCGTGTACCCGCAGCCATTTCGCGAGGCGGTTTGACCCTGACAGGCCCAGAGCAAGCAGCACGAACGGAACCCCGAGCCCCACCGAGTAGACGAACAGAAGCGTCGCTCCCCAGGCGGCCGTTCGCGCGGCCGATGCGACGAGCAAAATGCTTGCGAGGATGGGCCCGATACACGGCGTCCACCCGATCGCGAAGGCCATCCCGAGCGGAAGTGCACCGACCGGTCCTGGCTTCAGTCGATGAAGGGGAAGGCGGCGCTCGCGAAGGAGCCACCCGAAACGCAAGACGTCGAGGAGCACCAGGCCCATCGCGATCACGAACACCCCGCCCGCAGTGATCAGTGCCTGGCGGTAGGTGATCAGGGAAGAGCCGAACAGGGCCGCCCCGGCACCGAGTGCGGTGAAGACGAGCGCGAAGCCCGCGACGAAAAGGACCGATACGCCCAGGACCCGGCGGCGGCCCGCCTCGGCGCTCACGCCACCGATGAAGGAGACGTAGCCGGGCATCAGCGGCAAGCAGCAGGGGGAGGAGATCGAGATGACCCCTGCCACGAGGGCAAGCGCGAGCGGCCCGAGGGCGTTCATCCATCCCTTCCCAACACATCATCGAGCGCTGCTCGAAGGGTCGGACCATCTATATAGCCGATGAACCGATACACGATCCGTCCCTCGGCAGAGATCACGAAGGTCGCCGGAAGTCCGGGCAGTTCGTAGCCGCCTGCAAGCGCACCCGTCTCGTCGACGACGCTCGGATAGGTGATGCCGAACTCTCGGACGAAGGCGAGCCCCGCCGCGTCGTTGTCTCGGTTGTCGACCCCGATGAACTGGACTCCTCGGTCCTTGTAGTCGAGCCAGGCAGCCTGTAGGTCCGGCGCCTCCCGACGGCACGGGTAGCACCACGATGCCCAGAAGTTCAGCACGACCACCTCGCCGCGATAATCAGACACCGCGAGTGTCTTGGAGCGGTTATCCAGCCTCGGCAACCGAAAGTCCGGCGCGGGCTCGTTCCCCACAACCGCCGCGGCCTTGAAGTTCAGGATCTGGTCTCCCACCACGACGGTGGCCCCTCGCGTCGAGAGCTGGAAGTAGACGAGCCATCCGATGGACCCCGCCATGAGCACCACGATCACCAACACCGCAACGCGCCGACCCCGCCGGGGACCCCCCTTCAGATTCACGCGTGCCTTTCGCCCGACATCCACTTATCGAGTTCTCGGCGCAGGCGCCTGACCGAGGGTCGCCCGTAGCAGATGGCCTTGCCTTCGAAGAAGATCCCCGGTGGGAACAGCACGCTGCCTTCTTCGGCCAGGAGCTGCCCCTCCTCGGACGCCAATTCGATCTCGCGCACCGAGATCGGGTATTCACTGGCGAGTTCGCCGAGGAGGACCTTCGCCTGATCGCAGAACAGGCACGCGTCCTGTGTGAGCAGGATGACTTCCATCAGCCAACGCGCCCGGCCTTCATGTCGGTGATGAGTTGGTCAACCGGCAGATACATCGTGTACTTGGGGGCACCGCCGTAGTCGGCCCGCCAGACGATCGCGCCATCGGGCCCGATGAGCACGAAGGAATGGCCGTCGGTGCTCTCCCCCATCATCCCGTACTTGTTCGCCTCATAGGCTTTCGACGCGCCAAGGTCAGGATCAGAGAGCAACGGCGTCGCAAGCCCCTCGATCTGCGCCTTCTGCTTGAGGGCATCGAGGTCATCAACGGTGATCGTTGCGACCTCGTCGATCCCGAGGGCCTTGAATTTGGGCCAGTCGGCCTCGATATCGGTCAGCTGGTCCCAGCAGGGTTGGCACATGACGCCTTCCTGGAAGTACAGAAGCACCGTGCTGCCCTTCCGCTCAGCCAGGCTCCACTTGCCACCATCGGTCGACGCGAGCGAGAACCCAGGAGCCATAGCCCCTGGACCGGGAGAGCCGACGGCGAACGGGTACTCAGAACTGCCGCCGGTCGCGGTGCTTGCCTCGGTCGAAGGTCCCTGGTCGCCACCGGAGCGTGTGAGAAAGTAGGCGCCCGCAAGCACGACGAACCCGATCGCGATCGCGATCGCGTAGGGGTTGCGGGATGGGGGAGCCGAGCCGGCTCGTTGCTTCGGTGTCGGGTGGCCCTTGGGTGGTGTTACGGACTTCTCAGACATCAGATTCCTCCTTGTCGGTTGGTTGCTTGGGGGCGAGTTGGCGAAAGGCGCGGCGAGCGATGAGTGCGAGCACGAGAGCGAACAGGATCCACGCGACCCACCCCGGGACCCACGCGAGGAGATCGGTGATGAAACGGCCAGCCCGCTGCAGCACCAGCGAGATCCGTGTCCCGATCCCGCCGCTTGGCCCCATCGATGGCCCGGTAAAAGCGACCCAGATCGTCGCGATGCCCAAGATCACGAGCAGGATGCCGCTGGCAAGGTTCGCCCCGGAAACCTCTCGGCGCACCGACCCGATGCGCCAGGTGAACGTGCGAGGCCGAAACAGCCGGCTCGATCGCCAATCGAATCGGTCCCACAGCAGCGAGATGATGAATAGCGGCGCCACGAGCCCGAACGTGTAGGCCAAGCCGAGCCCGAGAGCCGCGAGGTACGAACCGGCGATGCCGGCCAGCGCGAGCACACCGGCAAGCACCGGCGCACAACACGCGGACGCCACTCCCGAAAAGACGCCCAGGCCATACACCGCGAGCGGGCCCTTCCCGCCCGACGCTCGGCTCCCCGGCATCGGGACCTGCATCTTGCCACCCGCAAGCAGAAAGACACCGAGAGCGAGCATGAACAACCCGCCGACGAGATACACCGGCGTGTGTGCCGAGACCAACAGCGTGCGGACCGCCTGGATCCCGACCGCGATCGGAACGACAACGGTCGCCACGCCGAGCGCGAACACGAAGGTCATGCCGAACAGGGCGCGACGATTCTGGAACGAGCTCGCGAAGAAGGCCGGGAGCATCACCGAGATGCAGCAGGGCGCGAACAGCGCGATCGCACCCGCCACGACTGCGGCGATGACAGAGCCTCCGAGGAAAATGCCCGACTGCTCCATCGGCGGTCAGTCCTTGGACGCGTTGGTCAGATCGGGCTCATGAGTGACGGACGGCTGATGAGATTCGTGTTCATCGTGCTCGCAGCAGGAGCGCTTCGAGCCGCCGCGCATGAGCAGCATGCACCCGACCATCATCGCACCGCACAGAAGTGCAGGCAGGAACGAAACAAGTGTCCTCACGTCATTACCTCCTTATTCGAGTTCGCCGAGATAGGGAACGGCAGCGACAGCTGCCGGAGCAGATCTAGGCGAAACGCGGAGGTCTGTGAAGTCTTCGGGATCGGAGCAGGCTCACGCGTTGACTGGACGCCGTCGCGAGCCGCTCGGAGGTGGTGGTGACCATCAGAAGTCCAAAGGCAACAAGCGTGAAGCAGAGGCCCATGCCACCCATGACGCCGAGATCACAATCCGGGCACATGCTCATCCCGGGGATGAGGATGGGGACAGCAAGCACCACCAGCAGGACGACCAGGGTGACGATCAGGACCTTCTTCACAGGAGGAGGATACCTGAGGTCGCGCAGCCGGGCCGTTGGCCGCGGTGTCCCTGAGCTGGGACCTGCCGGCAGCTAAGCCCGTGCGTGAGTCGCCGGCCGGGGGAGCCGGAAACGGACTCGACGGGCTAGCCTGGCTTCGGACGGCGCCGGTCGAGCGCAACGATTGGCTCCCCGATACCGCTACCGATTGACCGTGGCATCGAAAGCCCGGGGCAGACCAAGGAGTCAACCGTCGTGGGGGCAGACCCCTTAGCATTGAAGCAGCTGTATGTCCTTGCCGTGGAGTCCCAGGACGAACAGAGCAAGGCCAGCAACAGCGAATGGTGGCGCCAGGAGCCAGACGAACCTCGGGCCGCGCCTCTTGACCAGCCAGAGCAACCTGAGTGCCGAGAGCACCGCTGCCGCGAAGCCAAGCCATGCCAACAAGACCGCCCAGGGAGGCAGATCACTCCAGCCTTGATCGGGACACGGAGGCGGGCCGCTTCCCCCTTCTCGACCGAGCCATGCCAGTAATACGAGAATTGCGCCTACCGCCCAAAGGGTGACCCAAGGAACCGGTGCGCGACGCCCGGGCCGGGGGCCATCCTCAACACGGGACGTAGGGCTACCTACGCTCCCCATCGGAACCTCCCTATCCTTACCCTGACTAGGCATCGCTACCGGACCTGAACCGGCACTGCTGCGCACTACAGTCCATCTTGTAGGTCCGAAAGTGGCCGCTGTTGGGGGTCTCGTCCCATCCGCTGCAGCCGGTACAGGAAACCTTGTATAGGAAGTTGACATAGTGACTCGATGATTCCATGTCCTCGAACGTCGTACCCCTCTTGAAGCTCTCAGGACCGTCCTCGTCTATGGAGCCACGCCAATCCTGCCATCCGTTGGAACAGCTCGTCGTCCCGAGGAAGGGACCGTTTTCGTCTCGGCAATTGCGGCGGAGATTGAGTTGCAGGGCGACTCCTCCACTTTGGCGCAGAGTCACGCTCATGGCCCATCGAAGATTGTCGCCGTTGATTACCAACGACGCACCTAGCGCGACTCGACCGCGCCACTGTCCTTGGACGTGGACGTTGTACAAGTCCCTGTATTGCCAATGCGTGCTGTCAATCCGAGCTCCGACGCGCTGGGCGGAAAGCCCACTCACGTCATGCTTGGACAGTGGATTCTCCTCCCCATACCCGAACTGATTCATGCTGCCTGGGTTCTCGACGTCACCGAACAGCACGTCGCGCGTGGTGAACCGGCCCAGCCCCGGCCCATACAGCCTCGTGGTCATGTCCACGAACCCCGTATCGGCGTCGGTGTATTGAGACTGGAACCCGAGTACGGAATCGTTCCCCGACTGCCCGGTAGGCTCGCCCCAGGGCGAGTACAGCTGCGATCCGGTCACAGTACCTGCTGTGTCCACGAGACTCATCGTATCTCCGTGCAGGTCCCGCGTGAAGAATGCGGTGTCGAGCCCATCCGACTGCGCCAGTGGTCCGAACCCGCTGTTCGCATACATCGTCGTCGGCGAACCCGCGCCCGCCTCCTCCTCGGCAGAGAGCATCTCACCCGTCCCCTCGTAGAAGTGAAGAGTGTTTGAGAGAATCGGGCCCCCGGGGGCCTTCAGGCGCTGGTAGACCCGGTCGAGCGGATCGTGATCCCAAACGACATCTCCAACCGCTTCGTTACATCCAGTCGTCGCGCCAAAGGCAACTGAGCGCAGCAGGTCAAACCCGTCATACCAGTAGCAGCGGTCTCCGGTCGCTCCGCCCGGCTCGTCGATCGAGCGCAAGTTCCCGATCGCGTCGTGGGTGAACGCCGTTCCGTCTGACTCGGAAAGCGGAAGCCCGGCGTCGTCGTAGGTCGTCGTCACCGCCGGGTCGGCGCCGACCTGCACGCTCGTGCGGTTCCCGGTGTTGTCGTATCCGTAGCTGGTCGCCACCGAGTCGGGGTCGGTGGCTGAGACCATCCGGTTCTGGTCATCGTAGGAATAGCTCCAGGTTCCCGACCCGGGCGTGAGGCCCCCGCCGGGCTTCGCGACGCTCTCAAGGCGCGAGACGACGTTCCCGGCTTCGTCGTAGGAAAGATCGAAGTCGCCGACCGTGCCAGAAGGCCCGGTGATCGTCTGGGTATCGACCATCCCGGTGGCCGCCTCATAGGTCCGGACCCAGGTGAGCTGCGCGGGGTCCGTGCGTCCGGTGACGCGCCCGGCGCCATCGTAGGAATAGCTCGTGACTTGGCCCGTGAAGGGATCGGTCACCGCAGAAAGCAGCCCGTTCGCGTTGTATCCGAAGCTCGTCGTGCCCGCTCGGGTCGTTACCTGATCCAGGTGCCCGTCGATCGAGTTGAACTCATACGCCGTCTCGTCGAAGGACGCCGGCACGCCGCCACTGTTGGTCGCATCCACCGTGACGAGGCGGTTGTCCTCATCGTAGGAGAGATCAATCTCCATCCCGTCGCGGATTGCCGTCAGGATGTTGCCTGCCTCGTCGAACGTGAAGCGTTTCGCACAGATCCTGCAGGCGAACATCGGGGGGTCGGTGTAGCCATTGCCGAGCATGCGCGTGAAGGTGAGCCTCCCCTGCGCATCGTAGGCCGAAGAGACGAGGAATCCGCTCGGCGTGCTCCGATCGGTCTCCCAGCTGGCGGCGTTGTAGCCCATGGTCGTCGTTCCTCGGGCATCGGTGGCGCTGACCTGGTTGCCTCGCTCATCGAAGGAGAACGTGCGGACCATCACCTGTCCCGGCTGCATCGGCTGGACGATCCGCACCATCTCGCCCGCATCGTCGTAGACCATCTGGTTGGTGTTGGGCGCTGGCAGTCCAGCCTGCTGGACGCTTGTCAGACGCCCGTCCCCGTCGTAGCCAAAGACGAGGCGATCATCGACCCCTGAGCGCGGGCCGTCCATCTCGGTCTCGCGGCCCTGGGGGTCATAGGAGCGCGTCGTCACCGCATCCCCGGGTCCCTGGAACGGCGCCGTCTCGACCCGCAGATCCCCGTACGCGCTGTAGTCCTCCTCGGTCGCCACGCCCGCGGAGTCAACCATCTGGACCTGGTTGTCCTGTTCGTCGTAGGAATAGGTCTCAGCATCGAAGGAACCGGTCCGGTAGCTCGTCTCACGCCCGAGCACGTCAAGCACCGTCACCGACGCAACGCCGGCAGGGTCGGTTTCCCGCGTCTCGTTCACGTAGAGCCCGCCGTCGGAGAGCACGTACTCGGTCGTGCTCAACAGGCCACTCGGCGTTGTCACCGCGATCTCTCGGTTCAGGGCGTCGAAAGTGGTCTGCGTGACGAAGGCGTCATCACGGGGGTCGGTCGCAGAGACCTCGTTGTCTGCCCAGTCGTGGTCGTAGATAACCGTGCCGGCGTCCGTCGCTGTCTGTTCGGTGAGGCGCCCCGAATCGTCGAAGACAGAATCGGTTACCTGGTGCTGGACGGGGGATGCGTCAACGAGCATGTCGGTTTGGACCTCGCGGCCCGCATCATCGTAGGAATGTGTCGTGATCGCATCGCCGGGGGGGTCCTCGACCAGCAGGCGCCCCATCGGATCGTAGGTGAAGCTCGTCGTCCGGTCCTGCGCAGGCTGGTCGAAAACGGCACGGACGTGCAGGGTCTCCTGCGTCACCTGGCCGCGCGCGTTGC
Source organism: Actinomycetota bacterium (assembly GCA_040880465.1). Taxonomy (GTDB): domain Bacteria; phylum Actinomycetota; class UBA4738; order UBA4738; family JBBDHU01; genus JBBDIK01. The sequence continues at coordinate 17,100 of JBBDIK010000009.1, forward strand.
ATGTCCGGTCGGTTACCGCGCCGGTGGGCGAGACCTCGTGGATCGCGCACATCGAGTCCGCCGCATATTCGTAGGTCGTCTCTGACTCCTCGGGCAGCCCCGCGGCGATGCGTTCGGTCTCGATGCGCCCGAACTCGTCAGCGTCCGATTCGGCCCGCCGGTCATCCGTCCCGTCGGACTCCACGACGCGCGTCGCGATGCGGGTGATCTTGGCGTCCCCGGCAAAAGTCACCTCGGTGTCGAGGCGCGAGCCGTCCTGCACGGGAGCTGACGTGTCGTCGGTTGGCAGCCCCACGCGCGGGGCGATGTCGCCCTCTGCCATCGCCTGGAACGTGTTCCCCGCACCGCCGTTCCAGGCGAAGTCGAAGGAGGCGGTTCCTGTCAGGTCCCCGTAGCGGATCTGGATCGGCCAGAAGCCATCGGGGAGGGTGATCGACGGGTTCGCGGCGCTGCCGCAGTTCGGGCTGGCGGCGTTCTGGTTGTCGGCGAAGCAATCGAGCAGCACCGATTCGGCGACGACCAGGCGCACGCCGTCGTTGGTCGCGAAGCGGAACCGGTAGGTCTGGTCGGTGCCCGAGTCGTTGTGCAAGTATCCCCGGAAGCGCATCGACCAGGAGTTGCCGCTCGTTACCCCCGGCGGCCCGCCCGTGCCGAAGGCCTCTGACATCGGTCCCTGCCAGTGGCGCTGGTCCACGGGTTCGCCCGACAGGTCAGCCGTGTCGAACGTGATGACCTTGGCGCCCGTCACGTTCTGATCGTAGTCAGAGCTCGAATCGGCTCGGTCACCCCCGATGTCCGGGGCAGCGCGCGTCATCGAGGTCTGGCGGAACGGGGCCGTCGTCTGGTAGGTGTATTCATCCGCCAGATGGTCGAGCGGCCCGAGAAGCGCGTTGTCGTTCCCGCAAAGGGATGGCGAAAGCAACTGGCGGGCGTTTGCCTCCCTGCTGCGCTCGCAGACGAGGTTGTGGTTCGCGTCATAGAGCATCGTTGCAACCGGCAGGTACCCGGTCTGGTCTGCGGGCCCCGTCTCGCGGATCGGAAGGCCGACGGTGTTGAACTCGAGCATCGTTCGGAAGTCGCCCGGGTCGCCGGTGAGGGGCCCGCGCGGATCGGTGACGATCGTCGTCGAGGCGGTCCGGCCGTGGAAGGGCCCCTGGTATTCGAACGTCCACGGCGTCGAGGAGGAGGACGCTCCTCCGTCCGGGGCCTTGGCTGATGCCACGCGTCCGTTCGCATCGTAGGTGAGCAGCCACCCGGTGTTCCCGCGGTCTACCACCTCGCCGTCGCGGACCTCGGTGAGCAAGCCAAAGCTGCGCTTGGCCTCGACCTGGTCTCCGGCCGGGTTGATCATCTCGACCTCATCAGTGCTCACGTTCACGTCGAAGACCGCGCCGTCCCAGGTCGAGACGGAATCGAGCGTGCCCGCTGACCCCGGCGTCCAGATGAACCTGATCGCTCGCCCGAGGCCATCGGTTACGGAAGTCACGCGGTCCTTCGCGTTGTAGGCGTAGGTCAAGACCTCGCCTTCGGCCGCGGCATCGGGGTCGGTGCCTGCGAAGCGGGCGGTCGAAAGCCTTCCCTTGGCATCGAAGGTGTAGGTGCCGCCTTCTGCCGCCTCATAGATGTAGGTCCCGTCTTCTGCCTTGTCCATCTCGCCGGTTCCCGCGCCGATGGGCAGGTAAGAGCGTGCCCGTTCGTCCCGCAGCGCGAAGTAGCGCCGCTCTCCGTCGGACAGGATCAGTTTCACGCCCGTGGAGGGTGCGGGCCGAAGCTCCTTAACCCTTACCGGCAGCTCCTGGCCTGCGGGCCCGGCGTAGACGTCCCAGCCCGCACCGAGCCCGGCGTCGCCTGGGTCCTGGGAGTTGTAGGCAAGGCCGAAGGCGATGTCACCGCTTCTGCTCTGGCGGGTATCGAAGGGAAGGGAAAGGTACGCGTTGCCATTTGATTCGTTGACTCCAAGCATCATGTTGTTGCCGAGCTCGTGGGTCCACATGGGATATGACTCGTCCGCCCCGAGGTGAGCGAGCGCGATCTGCAGCGCCCGAACCTCTGAGGATGGGGCGGCGTGCTGCGTGCCTTCGGCGTCGGTGAGCGAGCAGAGGCTCGCGGGCGGGTTGCAGACGTCGCGCGCCTGCACGCGCCAGTAGTAGGTCTCGCCGTCCATGAGCACCCCGGGCGCGACGTTGTAGGTGCGCTGGTCGGTGAAGGGTGATTCGACGACCACGTTCGCGGCGAAGGCCGACTGGGAGGTCGAGACCTGGAAACGGACCAGGACCGGGTCCCCGTTCGGGTCGGTCGGGATCGACGTGATTCTTAACGCCGGGGCCTCGGTCTCCACGACGTCGCTGCTGGGGGAACGAAGCTCCGGGGAGGCAGGCAGGTCGTTGAAGGTAAGGGCGAGTGCCGGACGGTCGGCGCCGCCTGACTCACTGGAGCGGAAGGAGGCATCCTTGTTCGCGGACAGCCGCACGCCTTCATCGGTCTGCGCGCCCGAGAGGTACCGGTGATAGAGCTCCCCCACATCGAAGGTGAACAGCGACCCCGCCGGGCCGTTGTCGTCGTCCTCGACGGGGCCGACCGAGGGCTGGTTGATCCATTTCAGCTGGTTTGGCCATGCCGCGGTGACCCCGGCGGCATCGACCTTCGCGCCCGGCTCGCGCGTGATGTTTCGAACCATCAGGTCCGCCTCGTAGACCAGGCGCCCTGGGACCACCAGGTCATCCGTGTCGAAGCGGATGAAGCTGTGCTTCCTTGCCCCGGGGGTGTTCGAGACGAGGAGCTGGGTGCCGTTCTCGAAGCGCGTGTTCGGGTTCGCCTCGTCCACGTAGCCGTCGCGGACCGGATGAAGCGTGACCGCTCCGGGGTCCACGGTGACCGGGAAGGCCGCGGCAGCAAGGAACGCCTGCGGGATCTCGACCGACAAGAGGAAACCGCCCGGCTGCGGGGAAAGGGAATAGGTGGCGACGGTCAAGGCGCCACCGGCGTCGGTGACCTCGGGCGCGGGCATCTGGGCGAGGGGGCCGGAGGCGCCCGAGATGAGGACGGTTCCCGAATCGAGACTGAGCCAGAGGTCCGAGGTCGTAACGGCCCAGGAAAGGTCCGCGTCGGTTTGGGCCGATTCGAGCAGCACGTCCTCCTTGTAGCCGCCGGGGACAAGACGGTAGGTGTAGGTCGTTCCCGGCTCGGCGTTCGGATAGGCGATCCCGTCCGGGCGCTCGTGGCCGGTGGTCTTAGCAACCCCGACCGGCGCGATCTTCAGCGAGCCCTCCCCGAAGCTGGCCTTGACCGGGGAGGAAGAAGACAGGTGCCGGGGAAGGAAGATCGACGCCTGGCCCGAGGTCCCCGACCACCCGGCCCCGGAACGAGCAAGAGGAGGTGGCTCGTCCGAACCCACCTGCAGCAGCGCGGTGTGGGCGGGCTTCCCGGGGCCCTCGGCATAGAGGCTGTATCCGTCGCCGCTGCTCGTTTCGGTGAGCCCGGCCACGGCGTCCTGCGGGTCTTGCACTTCGGGTAGCGACGGCGCGACCTGGTCCGGGTTCTCGACGCCGATCTCGGGGTGGCGAACCGGGACGGGGATGCGCTCGGCGAGCGGCAGCGGGGCGGGGAAGGCCTTCGCCGGTGCAAGCAGGTCCTCGGGCGAGGGCGACTCGGCAGCCGCCGGAAGGGCGGGAACCGCCGCGAGTCCTGCCGAAACGAGGACGAGCACAGCGACCTGAGACGTGATTCGCCGAAGTGGCGAGCGGCGCATCCTGGAAGCACTCCCCATGGGGGGGGCCGACGGGCCCAGAGGCGCCGAGGATACGAAGATTCCCGAGCACCGTTCAATGCCCCAGATGGAGGGCAGAAGGTCGGTCGCTTAGCCTACAACGGCACCGGCGACTGCCTTGACGCTCGACGCGCGCCAGCACCGGCCACCGTGGGCGATCGGCCCGCCCTCGGCGTTCAGCCACCACCGGGATTGAGGGAGCTGGGATGCAGAAGCGAGAACGTTTCGATGCTCATCGTGCTCGGCGCCGTCGTGGTGGTTACGCTCGCCTACATCCTGGTCGCGAAGGCTTCTAGGCAGGTTCCGCGTTGCGGTGCAAGGCGATCCGGCCTAGACTTGGCCGCGGGGGTGTGAGGTGGGCGACTGTCTGTGGTGCGAACATGCGGGCTTTCACATGGGCAAACTGCGCAAGGAGGACGACGGTGCCCGCACGTGCTCCGACTGCGCGGAGTGTTCGGAGGCCCACCGCACGCACTAGGGCAGCGGAGCTTGGCCCATCCCTCGACTGCGGGCCTCGCGGCGTGAGAAGCGCAGCTTGATGGAAGCCTGACCTCGGGGATACGTGCGGCTGAGGATTCGCAGCAAGAATTCAGGCAAACGCATTGGGGATGCTGACGGGAGTCAGCCCCGTGCCCATATTCCCCCTCCCAGGGGGTCCAAGATCCGGGGCGCCGCCAGAACGTGGACGCCCCGGTTCTTCTTTTCCGGCCCCCGGCGTGCCCGAAGCTCTGCAGCTCCGGGCAGGGTACGGATGTGCTCCTCGGCGGGCCCGGTGTGGATTGCTGCGCGCTCGAAGATCGCGATGCGCACTGCGGCGCTTCGACGCCTACCTCGCGGACCGATGAGGGCGAGAATCGCGGAACCACCTTTACTCCTCGTCGATCACAGCGAGGTGCCCCTCGTTTGTGACCTCGTAGCTAGATCGCGTGCGCCTTCTCGTCGTACATGCTCACTCGAACAAGGGCTTCCGGAGCGCGGGCAACGCCCCTGGCCAGTCGGCCGGTCTCTTCTCCGAACAGCACGCGACCGTGGTCCAGATCGTCTAAGGAGACGACTCCGATGATCCGGCCGCCGTCGATGACTTGGAGATGGTGAAGCCGAAGCGCTCGCATCCGCCGCGTCACCGAAGATGGGCTCTCGTCGGGGGTGGCCCCGATCAGCGTGGTCGGGATCCAGTCGATGGCGAGCGCCTCGATCGGGTCCGTGCCCGCCGCTGCCGCGACCCCCAGGTCGTCCTGGGTGAGAAGGCCCACGATCTGCCCCTCCTCGGCTAGCCCGACCGCCACGACTCCTTCGCGGCCCATGACGCGAGCGGCCATCGCAAGGGTTGCCGTTGCAGGGACGGTCGGGATCCTCGACTCGTATAGCGTGCTGATATCCACTGGCGCGAACCCTCCGATGATGGATGCTGAGCGCTTCACTGGCTTGGTCGGCAGGTTCTCTCAGGGTTGGTCCAGCGCGGCGTCAAGAGACCGTCTGAGATCACGATGGTCCGCAGCTGCTGGATGATCTGCGGCTGAGTGGCGGTATCGCGCAACGATGCCCGTGGGCAAGCGAACTCGCCGGGGGTGCTTCGCCCAGTGCGCCCTGCCGGCGCCAACGCGGCGTCACACCCGCACCGAGATTGACCGAAGCATGACGAACACGTGAGCCGTCATGGGGCGAAAGGGCCGAAATGAAGCGTATGGACCCTGTCTGGATGCCCTGGAGGCTCGCAGCGGCCGTCCGGTTCGCCGTCGCAGCGGCCATCGCTACATACGCGCTCACCTACGAGCCACCACCGGGGACCGCGGTGCCAGCGTTCGTGACCCCGGTTGCCCTGGCGGTCGCACTCGACCTGATCGTTCTGGCCATCTTGCAGGCGCGAGCCAAGATCACGCCCGACCGCGGCATGCGAGCGCTGTACCTGGTGGCCGACATCGGGTCGCCCATCGCACTCCTCTACCTGTATTCCTTCGACCCGCGCCAGCATCTGTTCGTGTTGCTGTTCGTATCCATGGCTCAGGGGGCCTTGGCCCTGCGCCTGGTTGGGGCCCTTCTCGCCTGGGGTGTCTCCGCGTCGGCCTATGGCCTGCTCCAGGTCTATGCGGCCCAAACCCAGATCGAGTCCCCCGTCGCACCGCTCGTCGTCGGCCTGCGAATCTTCATCATGCTCGTGATCGCCGTCGTGATCGCCAAGCTAACCGACAGCCTTGAGAAAGGCGCTATCGCCCGGGCTGCAGCCGAGCGCTCCCTACGTTTCCAAGCGAGCTTGCTCGAAAACGTCACCGATGCCGTGCTGGCAACCGACCTCGACATGAATGTCACCGCCTGGAATCCGGCCGCCGAAGCGATCTACGGGTGGCGTGCCGACGAGGTACTTGGGCGCCCTTTGCACGAGATCTTGAACTCGACCATGATCGGAGACGCCACGGATCTGGCGAGCGGCCAGCTCGCGGATTCGGGATCCTGGAGTGGAGAGTTCGTGCAACACCGCCGCGATGGCGGAACCGTCTACGTCGAGGCCAAGGGCTTGCCGCTCCGTGACGACCACGAGGACATCATCGGCTACGTGACGGTCAACCGTGAGATCACCGATCGACGGCGCGCCCTGGAAGCCAGGATCCACGCGACGCATTCCGAGCTGGCCAACAGGACCAAGGACGAGTTCCTGTCACGGATGAGCCACGAGCTGCGCACCCCCTTGAACGCGATCCTAGGTTTCACCCAGCTGCTGGCCATGGACGATCCGAGCCCCGACAAACACAGCCAGCTGCAAGAGATCATGGCCGGCGGTCAGCACCTTCTTTCCCTGATCGACGAGATCCTCGACATCAGTCGCATCCAAAGTGATCATCTCGACCTGGTGGTCGAGCCGGTATCTGTCGCCGGCATCGTCGAAGAGGCGACGGGCATGGTTTCCGTGCTCGCCCGGGGTCAAGGGGTCACGCTGACCGTTGACCCCGATGGCCAAGCGGCGGTGTTGGCCGACGGACATCGCCTCAAGCAGGCGCTCCTTAACCTGCTGTCCAACGCCATCAAGTTCAATCGCCCCGACGGATCGGTCTCGGTCTCGTGCATGCCGACAGACGAAGGCTACGTCCGCATCGGCGTCCAAGACACGGGCCCAGGCATCGCCCGGGCGAACCTCGAGCGGATCTTCGAACCGTTCGAGCGGCTCGGGTCCGCGGCCGCCAATATCGAAGGCACGGGACTCGGACTCCCGCTGTCCAAGAGCCTCGTGGAGGCGATGGGGGGCCAGCTCGGCGTTGACTCCACCGTGGGCGCAGGGAGTACGTTTTGGATCGAACTGCCCGCGACCAAGATGCCGTCGGTCGCGAACCGATCGGAACCCCCGGCTGGCAACGGGCCGGAGCCGGACCGGCCGTGTCGCGTGCTCTACGTGGAGGACCACCCCGGCAACATCCGATTGGTCGAGTCCGCCCTCGCCCGGAGGCCCAACGTGAAACTCATCGTTGCCAGAAACGGGCAGATGGGGCTCGACCTGGCTATCGAGAGCCAGCCCGATCTGATCCTGCTCGACGTGCACCTGCCGGACATGCCGGGCGACGAAGTCCTGCGCACGCTCCAGCACAACGTCGAGACCCGGCGGATCCCTGTGGTCGCGATCAGCGCGGACGCGACTGATGCACAGCGCCAGAGGATGCTCGCGGTCGGTGCGATCGACTATCTGCGAAAGCCCCTGGACATCACCCGCCTGCTCGAGCTGATCGACGATGCAGCCGCATGCGTCACCACAGCCGCCGCGCTCGAGGGGCGAACCGAGGCAAAGCAGTGAGAGAACCGACGGGACGCCCGACGACCACTGTGCGGCGGGACGAAGCGCGTGCACCTGGGATCAGACACCTGCCTCACCAAGCCGGCCCTCCGGCGGCGAACAGATAGGAAGAACGGCCGACAGCGTCGGTTTTTCCCGACGCTCAGATGCCCGAGCCCCCTTCCAAGGGGTGCGGGGGCCGAGGCCTTCCCTTTGGACATGCGAGGGCAGGCCGCGGCCCTCCTTTCATATCCAGGATCCTCGCGGGCTTTCGCCCGATCTTCAGGTTGAGGACAGCAACGCCCGCAGCTGGGCCACCGATGGGGAGCCCTGCATGCCCGACTCCGTCCGGTAGATGCGACAGGTGAGCCCAGTTGGAGCACCATCCTGGGCGAACGGGTCGGCGCCGTTCACCAGGATCGTCGGGGAACCTGCAAAGCCCAGCCGGTCCGCATCTTCTGTGCTGGCCACGCGCTCGAAGGCGATGCGGCATCCGGTCGCCATGCCTTCTGCAGAGAGGGCCTCCCAGAGCCGGTCCCGGGCGCCTTGCCAGTTGGGGCAGCCGTCGAAGTAGCGGATGAGGATCTCCACACAGGGGACAACCCCGACGAGGTGCCGCGGTGTTCCCGCCCGGCCACTTGCAAACGGGCCCCGGCATCAGCCAGACTTCGGCCCGCGGGCCTTCCCGGCCCCCGCCCGCGACAACCCTCCCGCCGAGGATGGGACGCGAAGCCAGGACCCTTAGGGTCCCGGCGCCCGAAGGGGGAAGTCATGCTTGGCCGCTACCGCCACTGGCGAAGGCGC
>JBBDIK010000010.1:0-22615 GCA_040880465.1 Actinomycetota bacterium
GAGCCTCCGCCTCAACGGCCTGCCGGCCGTCAACGTCGCCCGGCCGTCGCGCTGGGGCAATCCCTACACCATCCGCGGCGCCGCGGAAGCCGGTTTCAAGCACCCGCGAGAGTGCGTCGTCGAGATGTTCGAGCATTGGCTCCGCGGCGACCTGATGGAGCGGGAGCGCGAGGGGCCGCCGCCGACGCGCGACGGCCGACCGCGGTCGGCGAGAGGCTCGCCGCCGGTGACTACGTCATCGCCGTCGAGATGGACCCTCCGAAGGGATTCTCCGCGGCGAAGATGCTCGCCGGTGCGCAGACGCTCGCGGAGGCGGGTGCCGACGTCATCGACGTGGCCGACTCGCCCATGGCCCGGATGCGGATGTCGCCCTGGGCAGCGTGCCGGATCATCCAGGAGGCCGGCATCGAGACGATCCTGCACTTCCCGACGCGCGGACGGAACCTGCTGCGACTGCAAGGGGACCTGTTGGCGGTCCATGCGCTCGGCATCCGGAACGTGTTCGTGTGCATGGGCGACCCGGTGACGATCGGTGACTACCCCGGCGCCACCGACAACGTCGACGTGGTCCCGACCGCGCTCATGCGGACGATCACCGCATCGTTCAACGAGGGCAGCGATCGCAGCGGTGCCTCGATCGGCGAACCGACCAGCTTCGTCGTCGGGTGCGCGGTCTCACCGAACGCGGGCGACCTGGAGAAGGAAGTGCAGCTCCTGCACAAGAAGATCGAGGCGGGCTGTTCGTTCGGGCTGTCGCAGCCGATGTTCACCCCCGAGCCGCTCGAACGCCTCCGCGATGCCTACCGTGAGCGCTATGAGGAGGATCTGATGCTGCCCATCTTGGCCGGCGTGCTGCCGCTCGTTTCCAGCCGCCATGCCGAGTTCCTGCACAACGAGGTCCCGGGCATCGTGATCCCCGACGACGTGCGTGACCGCATGGGCAAGGCCGGGGATGACGGGGAGGCAGAGGGACTCGCGCTGGCCCGCGATCTGGTCGCGCAGCTCCGCGAACGCGCCGCCGGCGTCTACCTGATGCCGCCCTTCGAGCGGATCGATCTGGCCGCCGAGGTCGTCGAGGCCGCGCGCACACCCTGATGGGTTTCTCCGTCCCGAGCTGGTCCGACCTGAAGCGGCTCCCGCGTGGGAAGGTCGCACTCGCGGCCGGCGTCGTCGCCCTCGCATTGCTCCTGATCGTGGTCGCGGTGCTGGCGATGGGCGGGTCGAAGACGCCGGTCGGCCGACCCGTCGACCCTGGCAAGACCTGTGTGTCGCCGCCGCCGCTGGTCAAGTACCGGGGTATCGTCCTCCGCGAAAGCGCGATGCGCGCGTTCCGCCACGCGGAGAACACCCTCGAGCAGAGTGGGAAGGGTATCCGGGTCGAGTGGAGCTACCGGGATTGCGAACAGCAGCGGCAGGCGTGCCTGAACATCTGCGGGGATCCGAAGGGGTGTCCGAACCTGTGCGCGGAGCCGGGGTCCTCGATGCACCAGATCGGGGCGGCCATCGACCTGAGACCCTCATCGTGGCGCGACGCCGAGGTCGTGCAAGCTCTCAAACAAGAGGGTTGGTGCCAGCCGTTACCCCAGAGCGACGCCGGCCACTTCTCCTTCGGTCAGTGTCGCTGAGAGTGGCCGGGCAGCGGCCGCCGGCACGAGGCGGTGACCGGCCCCGAGACCGCTAGTTGATCAGGACCCGCCCGAACATGTTGAACCGGTAACGGTCCAGGTCCACGCATCCCTGGCTGTTCCCCGCTCCCGGAACGCTCCCGCAGTCCGAGTACTGCCAGAACGTCCAGCCGTGGCCGCTCCAGTTGTTGGCGGGGACGGTCGGCCTGCGCACGTCCCAGTGGGCGATCCACAGAGGGAACTTGCGGCGCGCGAACCGGGTCGTGTTCCCCATGGCCGTCTGCCAGAAGTACGGGCTCGTGTAGATCATCGGCTTGACGCCGGTTCGGTTCTCGACGCGATTCAGCCACGCGGCGACCCAGTCCTCCAGGCGACCGCGCGAGAGGCCGCCGGTCTGCTCAAGGTCGAGCACCGGGATGATGTCTCCCGATGCGGGCGTCGCAGTATCGACGAAGAAGTTGGCCTCGTCGACCGCGTCCTGCGTCGTGCCGTTCGGCTTGGCGTAGTGGTACGCCCCGAACGGGATGCTCTCCGCCGCGGCTCCGGCGCGGTTGCTCGCGTACTGCGGGTCGGCGTAGTTGTCTCCGGAGCTGGCCCGCGCGATGACGAACTTCACGTTCGCGTTCCCGACCTGCGTCCAGTTCACGGTGTTCTGGTACTGCGAGATGTCGATGCCGCGCTTGTAGGCGGCGCCGGCAGGGAGGGCGGGCAGCATCGCGGCGAGCATCGCGGTGGCAAGCACGAGCGACGCGGCGGCGAGACGGCGGCGAGCGGTTCGCATCAGGGGATCATCACCTTGTGCAGGTTATCGCCTGCGTAGCGATCCATGTCGATGCACCCGGGGATCCCGTTCACGTCTCCGCACGCACTCCACTGCCAGAAGGTCCAGCCCTTCCCGCCCCAGTTCCCCGCGGGCACCCATGGGTTCCGCACCTGCCAGTGGGCGATCCAGAGCCGGTATCCGTGGTTCGCGAAGCGGCGTGTGTTGCCGACGCGCTCGATCCAGAAGCTCGGGCTGGTGTAGATCATCGGCCTGACGCCGGTCGCGCGACGTACACGGTTCAGCCAGACGGCGATCCAGTCCGCGAGGCGTCCGTCGGAAAGTCCCCCGGCATCTTCCATGTCCAGCACCGGCAACAGGTCGCCCGAGGCCGGGGTCGCGTTCGCGAGGAAGAAGTTCGCCTGTTCGATCGCGTCCGCTCGCCCGCCCCTGGGTGTCGCGTAGTGGTAGGCCCCGAACGCCATCCCGATCGACGCCGCTCCGGCGCGGTGGGAGTCGTAGGAGGTATCGGCCTCGTCGCCGTGGCTCGCGCGCATGATCAGGAACCGCTTGGGACCGTCGCCCACCTTGGTCCAGTTGACGGTCGGTTCGTACGAGGACAGATCGATCCCCGGGAGGCCCTTGGCGGCAGAGGCCGGCGTCGCGGGAGCGAGCATGCCCACCGCGAGACCGGCGGCCAGCAGGCACGCCAGGAAGGGCCGGACGCGTCGGGTTCGGGGTCGCATGTTCATCCCTAGGTTCGGCGCCCGCAGGCCCGACCTTTACGCCCCCTACGCCCGCAGCTCATTGAACCCCGCAGCTGCGAAATCCCCGTCGAAAGCCAGTGCATCGCGGATCCGGAGACTCCGCATGACCGCGAAGCTGGTCGCGTCGACGAAGGAATAGCGACGCTCGTCGTGGACGCGGAGCCATGCCCAAGCCTGCTTCTCCTGCTCCTCGCTGGTTCGGAAGATCGCGACCCGCGGACTGCCGGTCAGCTCCTCGAGGAACTCGACGGCCGTCCGGTGATCGCAGCGGCTCTGGATGAGGTTCCAGGTCTCGCCCTGCACGTGGGTGGACGTGGCCAGCGCCCCATGACCGTGCCTGCGGAGCCGCTCGACCGCTTCGTCGTGCAACGTGTCCCGCCGGTTCTTCAGTGCAACCCAGAAAGACGTGTCGACGAAGATCATCCGTCGGCCGGTGCTTCCTTCGGCCCGTAGAGGATGTCGTCGTGGGTCTCGCCCGGCGCCACCTCCCACGAGCCGGAGCCAACCATCCGCCAGAGTGGGTCGTCCTCCAGTGCGGGCGTGGGTTCCAAGCGCTCGCCGACGATCTCGCGGATGAGGGCCGCCTTGGATATGCCTCGTTCGCGCGCAGCTTTGCTGAGGGCCTCGTCCATCTCCCGCTCGATCATGATCTGCAGGCGTTTCATGTCGTTGAGCATACATCACGCCTCCTACGTTGGTGTAACTCCCAGGCACGAGGAGGAGGATGGTGGGGGCTGAGCATATCGGGTGCCACCGACAGTCAGGCGCTTGAGTAGGGGGCTAGCTCTGCGCGGGGTCGGACCGGTCGAGACGGGCCACCTCGACGGTTGATATCTCGACGGTGGATACCTCGACCCCCTTCTCGCGGAACTCCTCGTGCATCCGGAATCGGACGTCCTCGCTCACGAGATCGAGGCGAGATGCCACGTCTTCGGCCGGTGAGGCGGCGATGGTGGATCGGAGCGCCTTCGCCGCGACATCTGCTACGGCACCCTCCAGCGGGCCGATGGTGAGGGTCGCCCGTGCCGGGTCCACTACCCGTAAGGTCACGAGGAGCCCTATCGTGACCGATGCCCCGTCGCGCGTCAGGGCCGTCTGAGCGGAGACCGGTACCTGCGTATCGGTCATGTCGACCTGAACGACCGCGTCGATGAACGGGATTATCAGGACGAGCCCTGGGCCCTTGACCCCGGCGAATCTCCCGAGGCGGAAGATCACTGCCCGCTGCTCCCCGGGGACGGTCTTGAACGCCCTGGGGGCCGTGAGCACGATGAGGACGAGGATGACGACGAGTACCGCCTGCGTCCCGTCCACCCGTTCATTGTCGCCCTTCGCTGCCCCTGGAGCCAGTCGGGTTTGCCGGGATTGCCCCGGCGGGTGGAACTGGCCTAGATTCGCTCTCTCGTGACCAAGACCGAGAAGATCCTGCGCGCAACGCTGGACGCCTTCGTGGCTCGGGACCTCGTGGCGTTCGACGAGTACCTGCATCCGGCGGTCGTGTGGCATGACCTCCGTCCGCAGAGCCCCATCGGTGGCGGGTACCAAGGGAAGGGCGAGGTGCTGTCCTATCTGGCCGGGTTGCTGGAATCGACCGGGGGCTCGATGCAGGTCGAGGTCCACGATCTGCTCGCGAGCCACGACCACGCGGTCGCGCTCCTGAACGTCACCGCGCAGCGGGCCGGGAAGGCTTTGGACGATCGGGCGGTCTTCGTGGTCGCGATCGAGGGCGAACAGATCCGCGAGGTCTGGGCGTACGCGGGCGATCCGTACGCACTCGACGAGTTCTGGGCTTGAGGTCGGTTCCTACCCTGCGCCCAGTTTCGTCAGGAAGAACGAGAGCGCGTAGCCGAAGACCGCCCAGAGGCCGATGAGCCCCAGCGCGTCGTGGTCGGACCGCTCGAAGGCCTCCGGGATCATCGTGTCCACCAGCATCGCCAGGATCGCGCCGGCGGCGAGCGCTTGGATGAAGGGCACGGCGTCCGGTGCGAACCGCGCGACCACGCCGTAGCCGACGGCGGCGGCCACGGCGGCGGCGATCGCAACGCCGACCCACAGGACGATGACCTTCCAGGCGTCGTTGTGCATGGTCGTGCGCATGAGGCCGGTCGCCGACGAGAGGGACTCGGGGATGTTGGAGAGGAACACGCCGGCGAGGAGCGCGACGGTGACCGCGCCGTGTTCGAACACGGCGACGCCGATGGCGACCGACTCGGGGATGGCGTCGAGCATGGTCCCGACCACGATCCCGACGGGAGCGCCCTGCTCCTGCTGTCCGCCGGATCGCTTGCGGTCCCTGCCCCCGAGCCGGTGCAGGACCATCCGGTCGATGGCGACGAACAGGATGGCGCCCAGCGCCAGTCCGATCCCGACCGCGTCGAACCCCCCGCGCCGGAACGCGTCCTCGGTCAGTTCGAAGCTCAGCCCGCTGATCAGAACGCCGGCGCCGAAGGCCATGATGTACGGGATGTAGCGGGCGACAGGCTTCACGTAGAGCCCGAGGAACGCGCCGAGGATCAGGGAGGATGCCCCTACGAATCCCGCCAGTGCCGCTTCGCCCATCGGCTGATTCCACCACAGCGGGCGCTCGCGAGCGATGACCCTCGGGCGTAGCCTGCGGAGGGATGGATCTGGCGATGTTCGCGCGGCTCGTGGCGGTTGCGGTCGTCCTCGCTGCGTGTGCGGCCCCTCGGCCGGACGCGCGGGAGGACCCGCCGGCGCCGTCGGTCCTGTCGAACCGCGAGACCGAGCGGCAGGAGGTCGCCGAGGGGCCTTCGCCAGCGGGCGAACCGAAGCAGGACCGGCCGGTTGGCGGCGGCAGTGATGGTGGCAACGGTGGCGGTGGCAACGGTGGTGGAGGGCGTGTTCGCCACGCGTCCGTGATCCGAGCGATCGACGGCGACACCATCGAGGTGAGGTCCGGCGGGCGCTCCGTGGATTTCCGGTTGATCGGCATCGACACGCCGGAGTCGGTCGCGCCGGGGCAGCCCGTCGAGTGCTACGGGAAGGCAGCCTCCGCGTTCACGGCTCGCGTTCTGGAGGGGCGGCGGGTGCGGCTGACGTTCGACGTGGAGCACAAGGATCACTACGGCAGGACGCTCGCGTACGTATGGCACGGCGGGATGTTCAACATGCGGCTGGTGCGGGCGGGGTACGCGACGGCCTACCCCTACGAGCCGAACACCAGGTACGCGAACCGGTTCGCCGAAGCCGAACGCATCGCCCGAAAGCACCATCGAGGCTTGTGGGGGAAGTGCCGGCGCGGTTCGGGAGGCGGCGGCGGGAACGGCGGCGGCGGCTGCGACCCGTCCTATCCCGGTGTGTGCATCCCGAAGTACCCGCCCGACCTGGATTGCTCGCAGATCCCAGAGCACGACTTCAAGGTCACGGGCAAGGACCCCCACGGGTTCGACGGCAACCACGACGGACGCGGCTGCGAAACCTGATCTGACGATCAGATCCCGGATCGCTAGGGTCGTCGTCCTGAGCCGATTGGAGGTCGCCATGCTGCGCTATGAAGTCGAGTTCATCCAGACGTTCGAGTTCACAAGTACAGAAACCGTGGAGGCCGAGGGTCTCGTCGAGGCCGCGCGGTGGGTAGAGGAGAACTACGGTGAACTTCAGCAGGGCGTGCTCGAAGAGTCTGACGTGGAGGTGATTGCGGTTCGGCGTCTTATGGTCGCGAGTTCCAACGCCGACTGAGCTGTTGGTACGAAGCCCTGTGGATGTGCAATCCCCGCTGGATCTTGTCGGGCCAGCCAGATAAGCTTCAGGATCCTGCCTACGCGTCGGGGGCCACAAGAATGGGCTTGCGGGATCTGTGGGAATCGAGCCGATCTGAGGTTGAGGAAAAGCATGTAGGACAGCTAATCGGATTCACGGAGGGCGGTCGTCTCCTTGACAACGCTCCCGCGTCCGAAGATTTCCGGGGTTACCTTCAACTCGTGCCCCTGCTCTCATTGGTTCGCTATGCCAGTGAATGCTTGGAGGGCCAGTTTGATGAGCGTGGTCTGGCGCTACAAGACGTTGTGAACGAGCTAGGACGCCGTCTCGACTATCAGGTGGTAAACGGAAGATATCGAGGCACTCCGAACCAAGTCGGTTTCGACGGGCTGTGGACCGATCCCCTCGGTTACACCATCGTGGTAGAGGTCAAGTCGAGTGATGTTCATCGCTTTGACATTGACGCCATTGCCCGGTATCGCGAGCAGCTAGTCGAGAGCGGTGATCTCGTTCTCGGGGAATCTTCGGTTCTGATTGTTGTGGGCAGAGAGAACACCGGGGGCCTTGAGGCGGAGATCCGCGGATCTCGCTCAGGCTGGGACACTCGCCTCATCAGCGTCGACGGACTTGTGAGGCTGGCTACAGCCTTCGCCGACACGGCAAACTCTGATGAGGCGCGGATTCTGTACGAGGTTGTTCGCCCCCGACAATTCACGAGGGTCGATACCCTCATTGACCTCGTTGTCTCATCGTCGGTGACTTTGCCCTTTCCGGAACCGGGGTCGGAGGGCACCGACAGGGTGGACTTCAGAAGCCAATGCTTCGACCGAATTCAGGCAAGTCTTGGGGCCGTCCTTCGACGCGAGACACAGACCATTCACGTGTCCGAGGACGGAGGCATAGCGGTAATGTGCGCCGTTTCACGTGAGTATCCGGATGGTGGGTACTGGTTCGGATTTCACCCGAGTCAGTTGTCAACGCTGCAAGAAGCGCAATCAGCGAACGTCGCGTTCGGGTGTGGAACGGCGGAGCGGATATTCATGTTCCCGCTGGGCGATTGGATTCAGTGGCTGCCCGATCTCTGGAAGAGCGCGCGTGGACACTGGCACGTTCGTATCGAACCGTCGGGCGCTGGGTGGTTGCTTCGAAGAAGTGGTGGGAGGGAGGCAATCGACATCTCGCAGTATGAGCTGTCGTAGGCTGTGACCCCCGGCGTCGGGGCACTGCACCTTCATCATCCCGCCTCGTCCCTTGTCGGCAGGCTGGTGTATCCTTAGAGCAGCATCAGGAGTGGTTCGGCAGAAGGCCGGGCCCGGCAACCTGGGACGGACACCCGAGGTGCCTTCTCCCCGACGGGGGAGGATGTGGTCGCCAGAAGAACGGCGGCAACGAAATGTCCTGAAGGCGAGAACCCGTCGTCCTGGTGCTGCAGGAGGCGGGATCTTCGCGTTTCTGGGCTTTTCCCGCGCCCGTGGTGTCCTCCTCGAGAAGGAGGCGCACATGGAGTTCATCCGCAAGCCCGGCCCCGACGGCACCGAACGCGTCGGTTTCTACATCCGCGGCGACGCTCCACCCGACGAGGTCAGGGCCCTCTTCGAACACCTCGTGCAGACCGCCGGTGGCTACCGAGCCGCCCATACCGACGAGGGTGAGGTCACCGAGTGGCTCTGTCCTCACGTCCACGGGAGCCCCGCCGCCGCCCGCGCGTGTCCGGCCAAGCGGCGCCGGCGCGAGGTTCCGGATGCCTAGGCCGCGCCGGCCTCGAGGTCCGGTTCGTCGGCCCGGTCGTCGCTGCGCCGTTTCGCCAGCAGCATCAGCGTGATCATCAGCAACGCCGACGACAGCGCCATGAACGGCAGCGAGATGTAGCCGAACTGGCGCACCCAGATCGTGGTGCAGGGGTTGTCGATCTTGCAGAACAGCTCGCCCTGATGCGGGAACCACTCGAGTTGGTAGTGGTAGACCGAGATCGCGGCCCCGATCAGCAGCGGAGGGATCGCGAACCAGCGAACGCCCGGGTCGCGCCGGATGGCGGCGACCAGGAGCACGACGGACATCGGATAGATCGCGATGCGCTGGTACCAGCACAGCGGGCACGGCAGGTAATGGGCGATCTCGGAGTAGTACAGGCTTCCGGTGGTCGTCACGACCGCGACGATCCACGCGTACCAGAGCGCGGCCGGCCCGATGATCCCTCGCACCCGTCCGAGCGGTCCACCGTCGGGAGAGCGGCGGCTCACCAGCCACAGCACCACGATCACGACGACGAACAGGTTCGCCGCGATGGTCAGCAGCCCGTAGATCAGGTTGAAGGTCGCGACCTGCATGCGATGGCCAGCCTAGTCACGGCCCCGAACCCATCGAGGGCCCTTCGGCCCTGCCGCCGCGGGCCCTCGCTACGCGAGCCGTTCCAGCAGGTGGCTGCCCACGCGGATGGCGTTCGCCATCGTGGTGAGTCCTGGGTTCACCGCCCCGATGCTCGGGAAGAAGCTCGTGTCCACGACGTACAGGTTGTCCAGCTGGTGCGCCTTACAGTCCAGGTCCAGGACCGAGGTCGCCGGGTCCGTCCCGAACCGGCAGGTTCCCGCCTGGTGCGCGACGGCTGCCAGCGGGATCGACTCGCCCATGTAGAAGTTCTTGTCCAGTACGTGATGCCGGGACATCCCCGTTGCGTTCAGGATGTGGCTCAGTTCGTGCGAGAGGCGCTTCGCCTCGTCCTTGTTGGTCGGCGTGTAGGCGAGGTGGATGCTCCCGTCGGCGTCGACGGTTACCCGGTTCTCGGGCATCGGCAGGTCCTCGGTGGTGAGCCAGAAGTCGACGGCGTGGCGCGCGACCTCGTCAAGCGTGAAGGTCGGCGCCAGCTTCGTCAGCAGCGGTTCCTCACCCCGGTAGGCAGCGGCGTTCGACTTGCCGACCATCTGGATGTTGCCGATCGGCCATGGGTAGTCCTCGGTCCCGAAGTAGAAGTCGTTGAGCCCCAGCGTCTTCTGGAAGACGGTGTCGTTGGGTTCCTTCGACAGGGCGATCACCGCTCGCGAGTTGTGGAACACGTAGTTGCGGCCTACTTGGTCTGAGCCGTTCGCGAGCCCGTTCGGGTGCGTGTCGCTCGCCGAACGGAGCAGGACCTTGGCGCTGTTCGCGGCTCCGGCCGAGAGCGCGATGATGTCGGCCGCGTAGGTTTCAGGCACGCCGGCGCCGCGCTGCACGACCACACCCGTGACCTCATGGCCGGTCGCGCTCGTCTCCAGCCGGACGACTTCCGCGTCGACCAGTAGCGTGACGTTGTCGCGCTCGAGGAGGGGCCGGACAGCGATGACCTCGGCGTCGGACTTCGCGTGGACGAGGCATGGGTAGCCGTCGCACCAGGTGCAGCGGATGCAATGGCTGCGCGGGCGGTTGGCCTCGTCGAGCAGGATCCCGCACGGCGCCGGGAACGGATGGAAGCCTCCGGCCGTGAGGTCGTCGGAGAGCTGCTGGATCCGGGGCTCGTGCGATACCGGGGGCCACGGGTACTGCTTGCTCCAGTGGCCCTCGGTCGGATCCGTCCCGTGCTCCCCGTGCACCTGATACAGCCACTCGGCCTGCGTGTACCAGGGTTCCAGATCGTCGTAGGTGAGCGGCCAGGCGGGGGAGATGCCGTCGACGTGCTTGAGTTCGCCGAAGTCTTCGGGCCGGAGCCGGTACAGCGCAGCCCCATACATCTTGGTCGCGCCTCCCACGTAGTAGTGCGACTGCGGCTGGAACGCCTTGCCGTCGGCGTCGTACCAGGTGTCCTCGCTGATGTAACGCCCGTCGACGAAGACCGCGGTCGGGTCCCAGTTGCCGGTCTCGCGAGGGAGGAAGTCACCGCGCTCCAAGAGCAGGATCCGCTTGCCGGAAGGAGCGAGCGTGTGGGCGAGCGTTCCGCCGCCGGCGCCCGTCCCGATGATGATCACGTCGTATCGCTCGGCCATGCTCCCCCTTCGAGGCGAGGATACGCCGACCGCGGGCCGCGTGCTTCGCGGGGTCGGCCTGGCGCTCGTCGAGCGCGCTGGAGCGGCAGGCGGGCTACGATGCGTCTTCGTGGAATCCCTCATGCACCTGCATCACATGCCGGTCCCGTCCGCCGGCCAGCTCTACGCGAAGCGGTGGTGGGCGATGGGGGTCCTGTCGGTCACCATCCTGATCTCGACGATCGACATGACCATCCTGAACGTCGCGCTGCCGGACCTGGCGCGCTCGCTGAACGCCTCCACGAGCGACCTCCAGTGGATCGTCGACGCGTACACGATCATGCTCGCCGGACTGTTGCTGCTGGGCGGTGGCATCGCAGACCGGTTCGGCCGCAAGGGAACCTTCATCGCCGGGCTTCTCGTGTTCGCGGGAGCGTCGACCGCCGCCGCGTTCTGTCAGAACCCCCAGCAGCTGATCGCCGCCCGCGCCGTCATGGGGATCGGTGCGGCGCTCCTGATGCCGCCGGCCCTCGCCATCACCGCAGTCATCTTCCCGCCCAAAGAGCGAGCGAAGGCGATCGGCATCTGGGCCGCGTTCGGCTCCGCCGGCCTGGTCCTCGGCCCGATCCTCGGAGGCATCCTCCTTGAGTCCTTCCACTGGGGCTCGGTGTTCCTGGTGACCGTGCCGTTCGCGGTGGCCGCAGCGGTGGGCGCCGCCCTGCTGGTCCCGACGTCTCGTCGGACCGATGAGGAGCATCTGGACGTGATCGGTGCCCTCCTGTCGGTGCTGGGGCTGTTCACGTTCTTCTTCGGGATGATCGAGGCCCCGAACGACGGCTGGCTCATCCCCCAGACCATCGTGGCCCTGACCCTCGGGACCCTGCTGCTCGCCGCGTTCGTCGTGTGGGAGCTTCGGAACCGGCACCCGATGTACGACGTTCGCGTCTACAAGATCCCGGCGCTCGACGCGGGCGCCATCTCGATCTTCCTCATCTACGTCGCCCAGCTCGGGATGCTGTTCCTGATCCCGCAGTACCTGCAATTCGTCCTTGGCCACTCGGCGCTCGAGACCGGGCTGATGATGATCCCCTACGGGCTGGCGTTCCTGGTCGCGGCGACCTCGTCCCCGCGGATCGCGCGCCGCTTCGGGGTGCACCCGACGCTGACGGCGGCGATGCTGCTGGTGGCGGCCGGGATGCTCCTGCTCTCGCTGATCGATCGGATAGATGGCTACCCGATCGTGGTCCTGGGAACGGCCGTGTTCGCGTTGGGAGGTGGGCTGGCTATCGCGCCCGCGACGGCATTGATCGTGAACGTCCTCCCGGTCACGAAGGCGGGGGACGGCTCGTCGACGAACCAGATCACGCGGCAGGTCGGGGCCGCGTTCGGGGTCGCGTTGATCGGGAGCATCTTCGCGTCGGTGTTCGCGAACGGGGTGGGCAAGGCGGTCGATGCCGCCGGAGCCGCGCCTGCCATCGCGCTCACGGCGAAACACTCTCTCCCGGCGGCCCAGCATCTGGCCACCCTGCTGCCGCCGGGGCGCCAGCAGGCCCTTCGGGCGGCAGCCGACTCGGCGTTCGTCCACGCGGCGCACGTCGGACTGCTGGTCGCCTGCGTGTTGGCCCTCGTCGGCGCGACCGTCGTGTGGGTCACGACGCGAGGAGCGAAGCTCACGCCTCCGGGGCCGGTCGTCGCGCCAGACGGCGGTTGACCACCCACGCGGCGGCGCCCAGCACGAGAGCGGCGGCGACGGCGAGCCAGGCCTTCCCGGGACCGAACGGGCCGGAGCGGGTGAGGGCGGCGATCACGATCGCGCATGCCGTGATGAGCGTGACCGAGATCGCGGGCACGAGCAGGAGTTTCGAGACCCAGTCGTCGAGTCCCGCGGAGCCGGATGCCTTCAGGCCGGGTGCGACCAGCATCAGGGCGATCAGCAACACGACCCAGAGCGAGTGGCCGAGGTCCTCGAGCGGATCTCGCGGATCGTCGAACCCCGCCGCCGCCCGTTCGTAGGCCGCCCGGCCTTCCGCCAGGACCTCGGCGCTCGGCGTGGTGAAGCTTCCGTCGGCCACGACCATCCCAAGGTGGTCGGGCGCCACGCCGAAGAACACGCCGGCACCGGCCCCGATCAACTCGTTGTTGTCGCCGTAGGGGTTCAGTCCCGAGGCGATGAAGACGATCGGCTGCCGGCCGCCGTAGTCGGTGAAGGCATGCCGGGACCAGTCGAAGAACTGGGTGGAGGCGTTCGCGTAGTAGGGGTCGTCCGAAGGGGTCGATCGCGACAGCCGGAAGTCGTTGACGGTCCCGAAGTACAGGTACGTGCGCCGCGCCGCCTCACCGCCGACACCGGCCAACGTCATGTCCGCGTGGGTCTTGGCCCATGCATATGCCTCAGGAGACTCCGCGTAGTCGTTGATGAAGATGATGGGGCGGTCGTCGGGCAGGCGTTCGATGATCGCGTTCGCTGCGGCGAACTCGGCCCTCGCCTCCTGGTTCATCCACTGGTTCCCGGGGTCGGACCACCCGCTGGTCGACAACAGGTTCGCCGTCAGGAAGCCGATGGCGATGGCGGGGACGGCAACGGCGGCGACCAACCCGGTGCGGCCGTGCTCCGACAGCCACGCCGCAACCATCCAGAGACCGATGGCGGCCAGGACCATCACCGGGAGGGTCGGGTTCGAGATCTGGAACCAGAAGACCGGATCGTGCGCGCCGAACGCGGCACCGCCGACCGTGACCACGGCGAGGACGATCCACACGACGATCGCGAGCGGGCCGAGTGGCGTTCGCAGGCGCTCGCGGCGGGCGGTCGCCACGACCCACACGGCACCGGCGGTGATTAAGGGGATCGTCAGGTACGGCATCAGCGACCAGAGCCACTCGCCGAGGCGTTCCCGGTAGAGCGACGTCGGCTCCGGCGCGCGTTCGAGGACGGGGATCACGGCCCGTCCCCAGATGCCGAACGTCGTGGCGGCGACCCCAGCCCCGTATCCGGCGGCGGCGCTCAGGAGCCCGGGCCGGTCGCGTCGCCAGGTGGCCGCCCGTTCGCCACGAGCCAGGATCAGGTGCCAGACGAACGCGGACCCGAGCAACAGGACCGCCGCCGGCCACGCGTTCGGGACCACCAGCACGCCGACGAACCCTGCGAGTGCGATGACGATGCGCGCGCCCCACGAGCGGCGTGCCGGTTCGAGGAACGCAAGCGCCACGGAGAAGAAGAAGACCGACATGAGTACGTCGATGTACCCGAGGATCGAGGCACTGAAACAGAGCCCGGCCGAGACCAGCATCGTGATGAGGGCCAGTCCGCGATCGCGGCGCACCCGGTAGACGAAGCCCGCGAGGGTCAGCCCGACGAGGACCGGGAACCCGACCATGACCATCGAGGCGAAGGTGTAGCGGTCGATACCGAGGGTTTCCTCGAGTACCGCACCGACGGTCGGCGTCGTGATCCGGTAGCCGCCGGAGAGGAGTTGGTCCGGACCCCAGTCACCGATGACGGCCGCGGGTGAGTCCTCGGCGATCACGCGCGAGCGCCAGGTGTACCAGGCCGGGTCGCGGGCGGGTGCGGTCAGGGTCGGGTCCGCGAGGAACCGCCAGCCGAAGACGAACGGCAGCAGCAGTGCAGCGAGGACGAGCGCGGTGCCGAGGGCCCGCTGGGAACGCATCCCCGGAGCCTACGTGCGGCTCGGCGGCGAGTCGAGAGCGGATCGGTCCGTGCTGGCGCAGGCACGCGTCCGCCACCGGTGCTCGCGCGAGGGGTCCGATAGACCTATCATCGTGCGGGCCCGGAGCTGCGTGCCGCCGGGAACCGAGGGAGGAGACCATCATGAAGAAGGTGCTCATCGCCATCGCCGCGTTTTCGGTGCTGCTTGCGGCCTGTCCCAGCAAGACGACAACCTCACCACCGGCGCAGACGAGTCCCGTCACCGCCCCATCGCCGGCCGAGGTCAGTCCGCCGCCGACCGCCGAGAGGATCGGTGATTGCGTTATCGAGAAGAAGACCGACTGCCGCGGCGACGACCTGAAGAACGCCAACCTGCATCACGCGGAGCTCGCGGGTGCGAACCTCAAGGGCGCGGACCTCTCGGGTGCGGACCTGCGTCACGCGAACCTTCGCGGCGCGGACCTGCGGAAGGCGAACCTCTCCGGCGCGACGCTGGATAGCGCGCGGCTGCAGGGAGCCAGTCTCGAGAACGCCAACCTCGCCGGCGCGAACCTCGCGTACGCGAATATGACGGACGTGCGGGACCACGGCGTGAACACCACCGGCACCCACTACTGCGGGACGATCATGCCGGACGGTTCCAAGAACGATGCGAACTGCCCGGGTGGGTCCACCGCCTCGCCGAAGCCGAGCGCGACCTCGAGCCCGTCCACGAAGAAGGACGGACCGAAGATCACGTCGTTGAGCGTGAAGAAGCGGGTCGACTGCCTCAAGCACGGGAGCAAGAAGAAGGACCTCGGCGTCGGCTACGTCACCAAGTACGCGACCGCCTGGGAGATCCTCGTTGACGGCACGGTCGTGGTCGGGGATGCCGAGGACGGCAACGGCAACGGTGGCGAAGAGGTCATCAAGATCAAGTGCGACGCCAAGAGCCACGAGGTCACGTTGAAAGTGAGCAACGACTACGGCTCGACCGAGGAATCTGCGACGGTCGAGACCGGGATCTGATCCCGAGGCTCGGCTCCATCTGAAGCGGCGGCCGCCGGGGAACCGGCGGCCGTTCGCGTCGTCGCGGAAGGTCAGTCGCGGTCCTGGGTGGGGCCCGCTCGCCGGGGGATGAACAACCGTGCGAAGGACCAGACGATCGCGGCGATGCCGAAGGCCGCGAGCCAGTCGACGGCCGGCGGGAGCTCGAGCGCGAAGAACTCCTGCGTCACGGGGATCAGCAGGACGGCCAGGAACGCGGCCGCCATGCCCCAGATCAGCATCAGCCTCGCCGGGGTCAGCGGCTTGGCGACGATGCCGACGATCAGGAGGCCGACCCATGCCAGCACCATCGTGGCGGTCGTCTGTGCCTCCTCCAGGGAGATGCCGGGTTGGTCGCTGACGAGTGCATAGGCGAGGAACGTGGCCACGGCCGTCACCGCCCCTGCTGGGAGCGAGAAACGCAGGACCCGCCGGAGGAACCCGGGCCGCGCGCGTTCCGTGTTGGGTGCCAGGGCAAGGAAGAACGACGGGATGCCGATCGTCAGGGCGCCGACCAGCGTCAGATGCCGGGGCAGGAACGGGAAGGGCAGCGCGAACAGGCCGATCCCGACCGCGAGCAGCCACGCATAGGTGGATTTCGTCAGGTACAGGTTCGCGGTGCGCTCGATGTTGCCGAGGACCCGGCGCCCCTCGGCGACGACCGGCGGAAGCGAATCGAACGTCGAGTCCAGGAGGACCAGTTGTGCGACGGCCCGCGTCGCGGCGGCACCCGAACCCATCGCCACCCCGATGTCGGCGTCCTTGAGGGCGAGCACGTCGTTCACGCCGTCGCCGGTCATCGCGACGACGTGTCCGCGCGACTGCAGAGCTCCGACCATCGCCCGCTTCTGCTGCGGTGTGACGCGTCCGAAGATGGAACGCTCGTCCAGGACCTCCGCCAGCGCACCCGGATCCTCCGGCAACGTGCGAGCGTCGACCGGGTCATCGGCGCCCGGTGCGTCGAGCTTGCCGGCGACGGCGGCCACGGTCGCCGGATGGTCGCCCGAGATCACCTTCACGGCCACGTCCTGGGCAGCGAAATAGGCCAGGGTCTGGGCGGCGTCGCTGCGGACGCGATCGCCGAGTACGACGATCGCGGACGGCTGGAGGTCACCGGGCAGTTCGGTCCCGTCCAACGGGTCCTCGGCGCGCGCCGCGAGGACCACGCGGCTGCCCTCGACCGCCGCCGACTCGCAGCGTCCGGCGATTTCCGGCGCGTTCGTCGTCGCGATCGATGGGAGCAGCACGTCCGGCGCTCCGATGATCCAGGTTCCGTGTTCCTCGAAGGTCGCGCCGCTCCACTTGCGTGCGGAGGAGAACGGCGCGACCGCACGTATCCACCAGCCGTCGGGCGCGTCCGGGAACGTCTCGCCGATAGCGCGCAGGGTCGCGTTCGGGTTCGGGTCGGCGGCCGCCAGCGCCGCCAGGGCCTCGCGCACGTCGGCGTCGTCGCCGACGATCTCGAGGTGCTCGACGTCGAGCTTGCCCTCGGTGAGCGTTCCGGTCTTGTCGATGCAGAGAACGTCGACCCGTGCCAGGATCTCGATCGCCGCCAGCTCCTGCACGAGGACGCGGTGCCTGGCCAGCCGTACGACGCCGACCGCGAACGCCACACTCGTGAGGAGGACCAATCCCTCCGGAACCATCGCCACGGTCCCGGCGACCGCGCCGGCGATGGCCTCCTCGGTCGACTCGTGTGCGTTGAGCTGACTCCAGACCAGGAGTGCGGCCGCGGGGACCAGCGCGATCCCGATCACCTTCAGGATCCGGTCGATGCCCGAGCGCAGTTCCGATCGCACCAGGGTGAACCGTCGCGCCTGCGAGGCGAGCTGTGCGGCATAGGCGTCGTGGCCGACGCGGGTCGCCCGGTAGCGTCCCGAACCGGCGGCCACGAAGCTGCCCGAGAGGATCTCGTCGCCGCCGGCTTTAACGACCGGGTCGGCCTCCCCGGTGAGGAGAGACTCGTCGATCTCGAGTCCCTCGGAGGCGAGCACCGTGCCGTCGACCACGATCTGGTCACCGGCCTGCAGGTCGAGCACGTCGTCCAGGACGACCCGGTCGACGCCCATCTCCAGCACGTCGCCGTCCCGCAGCGCCCGAGCAGTCGGAGCGGACAGCACCGCCAGCCGGTCCAGGGTCCGCTTCGCGCGGAGTTCCTGGATGATGCCGATGGCGGCGTTCGCGATGATCACCAGTCCGAACATGGCGTCGCGCAGGGAACCGGCGGCGATGATGATGACGGCGAGACTCCCGAGCAGCAGGTTGAACCACGTGAGGGTGTTCTCCCGGACGATGGACCAGATACTGCGGCTCGGCGTCGTCGAGACGTCGTTGACCTGGCCGCGCTCCACCCGCTCGGCGACCTCGGCGCGGGTCAAACCGGTCGCCGCCGGGTTCGTCTGCGCCTCGGTCGCCATCCGCACGATGCTAGCCGTCTCCGGTGCGGGCGGGAAGCTCCGGCGGTGGCCAGAAGCGCAGACGGTGGCCGCTCCTGCGCTGCTGTGCCACCATGCCCGTATGGCTGAGTCGACCGTCATCGAAGCTCCGGTCGAGGTCGATCGCCCCGTCGCCGACGAGGACATCGAGCCCGATGTTCCATGGGTGGTCATCGTCTGGAACGACCCGGTGAACCTCATGACCTACGTCGTGTTCGTCCTCCAGAAGCTCTTCGGCTACGGACTCGAGAAGGCGACCAAGCTGATGCTTGACGTGCACCACAAGGGCAGGGCCGTTGTCTCGAACGGGCCCAAGGAGAAGGCGGAATCCGACGTCGCGCGCCTGCACGCGCACGGTCTGTGGGCGACCATGCAGAAGGACCGCTGATGCTCGAGCGCGTGAAGCGGACCCGTCGCGGCGACTTCAAGATCACGCTGTCCGCGGATGAACGTCAGGCGCTCGCGCTCGTGCCGGAGATGCTCGAGGAAGTCGTCCGGTCCACGGATCCGGGTGATGCCGCGTTCAAGCGACTCTTCCCGCCCGCCACGATGGACGATGAGGAACATAACCGGGCGTTCGATGACATGGTCCGCGACGACCTCGCCGCGCAGCGCCTGGCAACGATCGCCGCGTTCAAGCGAACCTTGTCGTCGGACCGGCTGACCGAGGACGAGTTGACCACCTGGCTCGCGGCGATCAACGACGCCCGCCTCGTGCTCGGCGTGCGGCTGGCGGTCACGGAGGAGACCGGCCCGGAGGACTTCGAGGGTGACGAGGAGAGGGGCAGCCTCTACGGGCTCTACGGGTTCATGACCTTCCTGGAGGAACACATCGTGCGCGCTCTCGGTGGCTTCTCGCAGTGGGACCTGGCCAAGGAGCTCCTCAAGGAGGAGTGGCGTTCCGAGCGGGAGCAGGGGCGGAAGGGGCCCGAACCTCCACGTTCCGGGGCCTAGCCAGGGGTACGATTCTTAAGTCGTCTTCGGGGAAGGGACAGCTGATGGGTGACGAGAAGAGCGTCGAGCGGCAGGCATCCGGCATGTGGGGTTGGTTCCTGTTCACCGGCTTGCTGTGGGTCCTGATCGCGTTCATGATCCTCCGCTTCGATCTTGAATCCGCCATGGCGGTCGGCATCCTGGTGGGGATGGTCTTGATCTTCGCGGGGATCAACGAGTTCGGAGCCGCGTACGTCGCCGAGAGATGGAAATGGGTGCACGTGCTCATGGGCATCCTGTTCGTCGTCGGCGGTATCTACGCCTTGATCCAGCCTGGGGAGGCGTTCCTCGTGCTGGCCTCGCTGGTGAGCTTCTTCCTGCTGATCAAGGGCACGTTCGACATCATCGTGTCCTTGATGGAACGCGAAGAGGTGCCGGTGTGGTGGCTCTTGCTGCTCGCCGGGATCATCGAGATCGTCATCGGGTTCTGGGCGGCTGGTTCCGGATCGCGCGAGATCGTGTTGCTGATCTTGTGGGTCGGGGCCATGTGTCTGATCCGCGGAATCACCGAGATCGTGTTCGCCTTCCGGATGCACGCGCTGAGGAACGCCGCGTAGGCCGAAGCGGGGACGATTCGCCTATGCGGCCGTGGCTCGACGCCGCATCCCGGCGAGGAGCCCGCGCATCGAGATGATGCCGATGATCCGATCGTCTTCGACGACCGGCATGTGGCGCAGGTCGAGACTACGCATCCGCCGCAGGATTTCGTCAGGGTGGGACGTCACCTCTGCGGCGATGAGTACTTCCGTGGCGTAGTCGCCGACCAGCGCGAGGCGAGGGTCGTCCCGTGTCGAGACGACCCGAGCGAGGTCGCGCTCGGTGATCAGGCCGGTGAGGACGCCATCGGACAGCACACCGAGAGAACTGACTCGTTGGCGGATCATCTGCTGGGCAGCGACGAGGACAGGGTCGCCGGTTTCGACGCTGAAGATCCCGCTTCGGAATGCTTGTTCGAGGATGGTGTCCACGATGTTCTCCTTTTCGATCGGCTTGTCCATCGTCGAGCTCGTGTGTCTCAGGCACATCAAGCCAAGGTCAAGGCGGGGTCAAGGCGGATGCTGAAGGTCCTGCTCATCTCGGGACCCGAGTCGGCGGTACCATCGGGACGATGAACGCTTCCCCGGGGCCTGCTCGGTCGGCCGTCCTGCTGGTCGCCCTGGCGCTCGCGCTCACGCCGGCGACGTCTGCGGCCGAGTCGCCGCAGGTGTCGTCCTCATCTGAGGTCTCCGCGCCTACCCCGAGGGTGGCCCAACCCGACATCCGGTGGCGCCGGATCTCGTTCGGTCCCAAGCGCAAGCGACAGACCGCCGGATACGCACGTCGCCACTACGGTCTGAACACGTGGCGCCTCCAGAACCCGAGGGTGATCGTCGAGCACTTCACGGCGAGCACGACGTTGGCCAGCGCGTGGTGGACCTTCGAGGGGAACAGCACCTACAACGGGGAGAAGCCCGGGGTCTGCGCGCACTTCATCATCGACACGGACGGAACCATCTTCCAACTGGTGGATCTGGGGACCATGTGCCGACATGCGGTCGGGATGAACTGGACGGCGATCGGCATCGAGATGGTCGGTACCAGCGATCGCAAGATCATGCGCCGTGAGCGGCAGTACGAGGCGGCCCAGTGGCTCACCCTCTGGCTGATGGAGCGATACGGGATCGATCTCGGCGACGTCATCGGACACAGCGAGACCCTGAACTCGCCCTTCCACCGCGAGCGGGTCGCGTCGTGGCGCTGTTTGACCCACGGCGACTGGAGTCACGCGCACATGAAGGTGTTCCGGGACGACCTCACGGACCTCGCGCGCCAGGAGGGTGTGGACCTCGGTAGCCGGGTTCACCGGGAGCCGTCGAACTGCGGTTGAGGGACGCGAAAGGGGCGGCCGCCGAGGCCGGTGCGCGTGGGGGTCGTACGTCGTTCGTCCGTGGGACGGATGGCCTACCCTCCCGGTTGACCTTCGGAGGGAGGGCGTGACACCTTTCTCCTAGGCCGGGTGCGTGGATCGTGCGGGGCTGATTTGCCATTGCCGGGAGAGTGGGATGCAGGGATTCATCTGGTTGAAGGCCGACCGGTACGACCAGGTCGGATCGCAATGGCCCAACCCTGGGTCGGGAGACTGGGCCGATGATGCGCGGGCACTGTCGGCTCCCTACCTCCTCATGCACGGCATCGCGACCGAGCTGTGGCGGGTCGAGTTCGATGGACTCCCGAGGCTGAATGCGGAGGGCGTGGCGGGCCGGATGCGCCTCGATGCGCCGGTTCCCGAATGGTCCCTCGGCGCTGCAGGCGAATTGCGGCAACGCTTCTTCGAGAGCGGGCGCGCGAGTCTGGCTCGGACGTTGGTCGCGGTGGAATCCTCCGATTGGCCGAACGTCTTCCCGCGCGACGTGATCTTGGATTGCTCGAAGGTCGGGAAGCGTGTTGCGGCCTCGAGGTCTCCCTCCGACCTGCAGAGGGCTATCCTCACGGCCCAGCCGCTGGTTCAGCGCCTCTGGCCACCGGAGAAGAAGCGGGGCCTCTTCGCGAAGAAGATCGATTCAGCGCGCGTGTATGAAGGGCTCCGCAAGGCGCTGGAATCCTCGATCGCGGCGGCCGAGGAGATGATGCGGGCCGTCACGGGAACCGATGTGGTCGGGAGCACGAATACACAGATCGGTGCTTCGTCCCGTTTGGCGAAGGCGGAGCTGATGTTCGTCTCCATGCTGGCGACGTCGATCGCCCCGGATCAAGAAACGATGGACCGGGTGCTCGCGCAGTCGCGCGACCGAACCAAGGCGATCCGGGACATCGAGGTTGGGTCCGACATCCAGTCGGGCGGCTTGATCGGGTTCGGTTGGGGCGGTGGGTTCGGCTTCAGCGCGGCCGGAGCATTGCCGATCCCCGATGTGAAGCCGGGAGGCGACATCGAACAAGTCCCGACGGCGCCGCCCGATTCGGTGATGCCCGAGCCGGTCATGGCGGCTACGGAGTGGCTGGTCGGGCGACTCGGTCTCAAGGGTGAGGTGGCTGAGGCGGTGAAGCAGGCGCAGTCGGCGGTGGCGGATGCCGCTTCGGCGGCTGCACCGGCGGTGCAGAAGGCTCCGACACCGACGGCGGATGCCTTCTCGCTGTCGGCGAGCGGCGGGTTCGCGTCGAGCTCGGCGGATCCGACCGCGCCAACACCCGCTGCACCGCTGCCGTCGGTCGTTCCTGCGGCGACGGGCTCGGGCCATGCGCACCAAGGTCCGGTCGGCAGCCACGATGATCTGGTTCGCCACGTCGAGACCGAGCACGCCTTGAAGGCGGGAACCTTCGGCACGGTCGGGTTGAAGAACCTGCATGAAGAGCAGCACGCCGGAGACGCTGTGGCCGCGGCGAGTCCGGCTTCGACGGCGGGAGCGGCGGCCGCCGAGGACCCGACCGGCCATGCGCACACCGGCCCGGTCGGCAGCCACGATGATCTGGTTCGCCACGTCGAGACCGAGCACGGGATCAAGGCGGGAACCTTCGGGACGGTCGGACTGAAGAACCTGCACGAGGAGCAGCACGCGGCACCCGCGGTCGTGGGGACGTCTACGCCGACGGCGGAAGCCGAGCCCGAGCCCGAACTCGAAGCTGCGGCGTCAGAACCCGAACCGGAGCTCGAACCGGAGCCCGAACCGGAGCTCGAACCGGAGCCCGAACCGGAGCTCGAACCGGAGCCCGAAC
>JBBDIK010000011.1:0-51317 GCA_040880465.1 Actinomycetota bacterium
AACCGGGGCCTCGGGATCAGGCGAGGCGCCGGCCGACCCTGCCATCGAGGCGATCAAGACCGCAGCCATGAGAGGCAACGTGACCTTCATGCGGTTGATATCGGCGGCCGCGGGCCTGCGTTGAGCACGCGGGCCGCGAACCCCCCGGAGTGACTAGTCGGACGCGGACGCGGCTGCTGACGCTCGCGAGGCAGCCAGATCCTTCGCCGCGTCGATCAGGGCGGGAACGAAGTCCTTCTCGGCGACCTTGTCCCTGACCTCGCCCTCCACGATCAAGAACCCCTGGCCCTTGCCGGCCGCGATCCCGAGGTCCGCCTCGCGCGCCTCGCCGGGTCCGTTCACGACGCATCCCATGACGGCCACCCGCATCGGCTCCTTGAAGCCCTCAGCCTCCAGGGCCTCGTTGACCGCCTTCGTGAGCCCGAGCACGTCCACTTCCGCCCGGCCGCACGACGGGCACGCCACCAGGTCCAGACCGCGCTTCCGCAGACCCAGCGACTGCAAGATCCAGGTGCCTACCTTGACCTCCTCGACGGGATCGTCGGTCAGCGATACCCGGATCGTGTCGCCGATGCCTTCGGCGAGCAGCGCGCCGATGCCCACGGCACTCTTGATCCCGCCCATCGGCATCGGTCCCGCCTCGGTAACGCCGAGGTGGAGCGGGTAGTCGCACTTCTCCGCGAGCTGACGGTACGCCTCGATCATCACACGCGGGCTCGAGTGCTTCACGGAGATCTTGATGTCGAAGAAGTCTTCGTCCTCCAGGATCCGCGCTTCGTTGAGCGCGGATTCGACCAATGCCTCGGGCGTGGGGTTACCGTACTTGGCGAGCAGGTCCTTCTCGAGCGAGCCGCCGTTCACACCGATGCGGATGGGCACGCCGCGCACCTTGGCCTCGCGCGCGATCAGCCGGACCTTGTCGTGGTACTTGATGTTCCCGGGGTTGATCCGCAAGCCCTGGATACCGGCCTCCAAGGCCGCCATCGCGTACTTCCACTGGAAGTGGATATCGGCGATCACCGGGATCGTGGACTTCGCCGCGATCGCTTCCAGTGCCTTCGCGTCTTCCCAGTGCGGGACCGCGACCCGGACGATCTCGCACCCTGTCGCCACCAACGACGCGATCTGCTGCAGCGTCGCGTTGATGTCGGAGGTCTTGGTGGTCGTCATCGACTGGACGCGGATCGGGGCGTCGCCACCGATCGTGACGTCGCCGACCCGGACCTGCCGCGTCTGCCGCCTCGGGAAGGGGTCCATCAGGTCCAGCCTACCCGCGCGACCGTCACGCCCCTTGGATCTGGAACGTCACGGTACGCGTCTTGGGTTCGTCCATCTCGAAGAAGATCAGCCGTTGCCACGTTCCGAGCGCCGGCTCCCCGTCCACGACCGGGATCGCATGCGAGGTCGCCGACAGCACCATCGCCTTCACGTGGGCATGACCGTTCACCCGCTCGTGTTCGACGAACCCTCCGAAACGCTGGTCGTGGTCGTCGTGCGCGTAGTAGGCGTCCTCGGGCACGATGGCCTCGATGCGAGCACGAAGGTCATCCATCGCACCCTCCTCCCACTCGTTGATGAGCAGCGCGCAGGTCGTGTGCGCACAGAAGGCGACGGCGAGGCCGCCGGTGACCCCGGAGTCTTTGATCGCGCGCCGGAGTTCGTCGGTCAGGTCGACGAACGCGTACCGTCCCTCCGGTGTCACTTCGATGGTAGTCGTAGCCTGTTTCACTCTCTCCTCCTATCGTGCGCAACGGGGAGATCGAAACGGAACGCGCTCCCCTCCCCGAGATCGCTCTCTGCCCAGATATGGCCTCCGTGCGCCTCGATCACCGAGCGCGCGATGGCCAGGCCGATGCCGGTGCCACCGCCCTCCCGTGACCGCGCGGGATCGACGCGGTAGAACCGGTCGAAGAGCCGAGGAAGATGTTCCGGCTCGATGCCCGGACCGGTATCCGACACGGTCACGATGCAGCGCCCGTTCTCTGGTGCCGCCGTCACGGTCACCCGCCCTCCCGAGGGTGTGAACCGGACGGCGTTGTCCAACAGGTTGAACAACACCTGATGGACGCGTTCGCGATCCGCGCGCACCGGTGGCAGCTCCGCCGACACGTCGTTCCGTACGTCGACCTCGCCGGCCGCGCGCGCCACGCCGACCTCGGAGACCACCTGCTGAACCAGCGGTCCGAGCTCCACATCCTCGGGCTCCAGCGGCAGGTCGCCCGACTCGAGCCGCGACAGTTCCAGCAACTGATCGACGAGCCGTCCCAGGCGATCGGACTGCTGGAGCATCACCTGGAGGGTTTCCGGATCCGGATCCTCGACACCGTCGAGGAGATTCTCGAGGTGCGCTCGCAGCGCCGAGATGGGGGTCTTGAGTTCGTGCGAGACGTTGGCAACCAGATCCCGGCGGAGGAGTTCGACGGACTCGAGTTCGCCGCTCATCTTGTTGAACGCTTCCGCGAGCTGGCCGACCTCGTCGCGCGACGGCGTCGCGATCCGCTGCGTGTAGTCACCGGTCGTCATCCGCTTGGCGGCTGCCGCCATGTCACGGAGCGGCTGGGTCATCCCCTTGGCCAGCAATCGCGCGAGGATCAGCGCCACCCCGGCGGCAACCGCCCCCGCCGCCAGGAACTGCCACCAGAAGGTGCGCAGGAAACCGACGGTCGCCGACAGCCGTGCACCGAACCCCTGGCCTGCGGCCGGTCGCATCACCGCGATGGTGCCTCGATACTGGCCGTCGACGATCTGGGGAACGACGACGTACTCGACACCTTGTGTGATACCCCAATGCGCCTGCTGATCCTCGAACGCCGGCGGGTCGACACCGAGGTCAACCCCGCTGGTTGTCCCCTCCCCGAAGAGCGGCGCCACGATCACCTGCGTGTCCTCGGGCAACCGCTCGACCTTGCCTTCCGCAGCGTGACGCGCGGTCGCGAGCAATGCGAGGACCTCGGAGTCACGCGGCGAGTTCCGCAACGCGTACCCGAGGAACAGGAACACTAGGATGAGGGTGACCGCGACCGCGAAGACGATCGTCGATCCGAGTTTCGCGCGGATCGAGGGTAGGCGAGCCAGCGGGCGCACGTCTCAGTCCTCGTCGGCGAACGCGTATCCGACACCGTGGACGGTGCGGATGAGCCCCGACTCTCCGCCGTCTTCGTCGAGCTTGCGCCGGATGCGCGCCACGTGTGAGTCGACGACCCGCCCCCCGGCGTAGTCACGATAGCCCCACACACGATCCATCAATTGGTCACGCGTCAGCACGACGCCCGGCTCGCGCGCCAGCGTCTCGAGGATGTCGAACTCTAGCGGGGTGAGACCGATCTCTGCGCCGTCGACGCTGACCTTCCGGCGAGCACCGTCGATCGACAGGCGCCCATGGGTGATGGGTTCGCTGGAGGAGGGACGTTCGCGAACGCGTTCGACGCGCCGCAGGATCGCCTTCACACGGACGGCGAGCTCGCGGAGGCTGAAGGGCTTCGTGAGGTAGTCGTCGGCCCCGACCGCGAACCCGGCAACCTTGTCGGCTTCCTCGGTCTTGGCGGTGAGCATGAGGACCGGGACCCAGTCGTTGCGCTGGATGGCCTTACAGACCTCGAGCCCGTCCATCCCGGGAAGCATCAGGTCCAGGACGACCAGATCGGGACGATGCTCGCGTGCCCGTTCGATCGCGGCCGGACCGTCGCCGGCGACGACGACCTCATATCCCTCGGACAGGAGCCGGGCCCGTACGGCCTCGGCGATAGCCTCTTCGTCGTCGACGACCAGGATGGTCTGGTTGCTCACGGGCCCATGGTAGTGCCGGGCTCGTGCCGAGGACCTCACGGGGGTGTGGAGAAGTTGTATCGCTACCCGGGAACGGATGCGGGTCCGGCCCTCAGGGGGCGAACGAGACCGGCTTGAAGATGTCCAGGTACATCACGGTCAACCCGAAGAGGGTGAAGAGCGCGAGCACGACCGCCGAAACCGGGATGAGCTTTCGCATATCGACCGGCTTCTTGCGGACCTTCTCGATCACCAGGACGGCGAGGTGTCCCCCGTCGAAGGGCGGGAGCGGCAACAGGTTCATCAGTCCGATGAAGATATTGAACGAGACGAACAGCAGGATGAGCCGGTCGAGGTTCCCCTGCTGGGTGAATGCCCCCGAGGCCTGAGCCGCGCCGACCAGGCTGACGGGATCCGTCTGCGCGCGCTGCGTATCGGTGAAGACCAGCTTGCCCAACCGTCCGATGCCCTCGGGACCGAACACGCGCCCGATCTCGCGCACGATGAGTCCGGTCGCATCCGCGACCCCGACGGCAGCTTCCCGCGCGCCGCCGACGACCCCCGCGGGATCGCGAGCGACGACCGAGCCCGGACCGAGCGAGACCCCCAGCCGGCCGACCTGCTCCCCATCCACCTCAGAGAGGACGGGGGTAACGGTGATCACCTCGGTCTGACCCTCGCGCTCGATCGTGAGGTTGATCGGCTCACCCACGTGAGCCCGCGTGTAGTCGACGACGGCGTCGGGCGCGAGCCGCGTTCCGTCGATCGCGAGGACCTCGTCACCCGGCAGGAGTCCCGACTGATGCGCCGGCGAGTCCGCTCCGTCGAGCTGCGCCACCACCCCGGTGATCTGTGTCGTGAAATCCGTCGGGGCCCCGATGAACCCCAGATAGACCCACAGGGCGAGGAACGCCAGGACGAAGTGCGATACCGGCCCGGCCAGGATGACGAGGGCGCGCTTCCACATCGACTTCGCGCCGTAGGTCCTCGGCAGATCCTCCGCCTTCGGCGTCTCGTACGGGTTCATGCCGGCGATCTTCACGTAGCCACCGACGATGATCGCCTTGACGCCGTACTCGGTCTCGCCCCGCCGGAACGACCAGATCTTCGGTCCGAACCCCAGGAAGTACTCCTCGATCTTCATCCCGAAGCGCTTCGCCACGAGGAAGTGCCCGGCCTCGTGGATCATGATCACGAGGACGAGGATGACGACGAAGCCGATGATTCCGACGAGCATCTGCTCCGGATCCTCAGACGTCAACGATGACTTGGGCGGCGCGGCGGCGGGCCCAGGCGTCGGCCCGCTCGAGGTTCACGACCGACACGACCGACGGCGGTTCGTGTTCGTCGACGATCGCCGAAACGACCTCGATGATGGCCGTCAACGGGATCTTCCCGACCAGGAAGGCCATGACCGCGACCTCGTTCGCCGCACTCATGACCGCCGGGTACGTGAGACCAAGCTCGCCGACCCGGTAGGCGAGGTCGACCGCGGGGAACGCCTCCCGGTCCACCGGCTCGAACGTCAGGCTCATGCCGGGATCCCCCAGCGGCGGGGGTTCGATGCCCGTCGGCAGACGGTCGGGCCACGCGAGCGCGAGTTGGATCGGCAACCGCATGTCGGCCTTGGCCATCTGGGCGATCATGCTGCCGTCGGAGAACTCCACCATGCCGTGCACGATGCCCTCGGGGTGGATCACCACGTGGATCTCCGAGTACGGCAGGTCGAAGAGGTAGTGCGCTTCGATGACCTCGAGACCCTTGTTCATCAGGGTCGCCGAGTCGATCGTGATCTTGGGTCCCATCTGCCACACCGGGTGCGCCAGCGCCTCCTTGACCGAGGCCTTCGTCAGCTCGTTGCGCGTCCAGCCCCGGAAGGGGCCACCGGAGCCTGTCACCACCACGCGCTTGATGTCGTCGCGGCGCTCGCCCTTGATGCATTGCGCCAGAGCGGCGTGTTCGGAGTCGACCGGCACCAGCCGCTCGGGCTCGCCCTTGATCAGATCCATCACGAGGTCGCCGCCGACGATCAGACTCTCCTTGTTCGCGAGCGCCAACGTCTTGCCGCTCTGTAACGCCGCCAGGGTGGGGCCGAGGCCGACACCGCCGACCATCGCGTTCAGGACCATGTCCGCTTCGGAATCACGCGCGAGTTGCTCGGCGGCCTCGGGACCCGTGAGGATCTCGATCTCCTTCATCCCCTCGAGGTGTTCCGCCAGTTCCTTCGCGGCCTGCTCGTCGGCGATCGCGACGACGGGCGGCAGGAACTCGCGGATCTGGCCGATCAGGAGGTCCTGGTTGGTGCCGGCGCTGAGGCCGACCACCTTGAAGCGTTCGGGGTTGCGTCGGACGACGTCCAGCGCCTGGGTCCCGATGGACCCGGTGGAGCCGAGGATGACGAGCGACCGAACCATATCTCCAGGGTACCCCGGGTCCTCCGGAAAAGGAGGGAAGACCCATCTCCGGGTTAGAACAAGATACTCCGCAGCAACATCGCGGCCACCGGCAGGACCAGCAGGACCGAGTCGATCCGGTCCAGGACGCCTCCGTGGCCGGGCAGGATCGTGCCCATGTCCTTGATCCCCAGGTCCCGCTTGATGAGGGACTCGAGGAGGTCGCCGAGGGGCGCCATGACCAGGATGACCACCGCGAGGGCCGTGGCGCCCTGCCACCCGATCTCCGGGATGTTCCGCACGAAGAGGAACGACACGACGGCGACGGCCGCGGACCCGGCCGCGGCGCCCTCCCAAGACTTGCGCGGGCTGACATGCGGCGCGAGCTGGTGTTCGCCGAAGAAGGATCCGAACACGAACGCCACCGTGTCGTAGAGGAACGTGAGGCCGAGGACCGCGATGATCACGGCCCGCCCGGACGGGTCCGAGAAGGCCAGCATCCACATGCCGAATCCGGCGCAGAGTGGGATGTAGATGATGCCGAGCATCGTCGCGCCCATGTTGGCGACGACGTTGCGGCGGAACTTGGCCGGCGTGGCCATCTCCCACAGGAAGCTGAAGATCAATGCGACGACGACCATCGAGAGCATGGCCGCCTCGGCGTCGAGCTTCATGAGGTACCCGGCGGCCAGGATCAGCGCGCCGAAGACCAGGCCGATGAGCGGAGCGGGCTGGTAGTGGCGCTTGCGGATGGCGCCGTAGAACTCCGCCTGCCCGAACAGAACGACCAACCCGGCCAGGAGCGCGAAGACATCCTTGTTGAACCACAGGGCGCCGAGTGCGACCAGCGCCATCCCCGCTCCGGTGATGAACGCGAGCGGGACGTTTCGCCCCGACGGAGCCGAACCGCCTCCGTCGGGCGCACCGATCTCCTCGTGGGTCGGCTCCTGCCAGCTGGGACCCTGGAGCCCTTCTGAGGCTGTGACCGTAACGGCTTCCGGCGCCGGCTCGTCGAGGTCCGCGAGGATCTCGCGCTCGACGTCCTCAGGCGCGTCGCGCTCGGCGGCGGCGAAGTGCTCGGCGGCGGCCTCGGTCTCGGCCGGGACCTGTGATCCCTCCATCACACCCATCTCGGGTTCGACGTACTCCCCCTCATCGATCGTGATGTAGGACTGCGTGTCTTCGTCGACGATCTCGGCGACGATCTCGACGCCCTCGACCTCCGGTTGGTCCTCGTCCGCGATCACGCCCTGGTCGGTGACCTCGTCCTCGCCGCCTCCGCGGCCACCAGACCCGTACTCCTCGATCTGGAACGTCGCCTCGTCGTCGGCGTCCGGTTCCCCGGCCTCGACGGTCGTCTCGGTTACCGCCTCGTATACCGCAGTGGAAGGAGACTCCGGTTCCGGCTCCGGCTCGGCCGCCGGTTCATCCGCAGGAGCCGCGGGCTCGCCGAAGGACTCTTCCTCCGGCTCCGGCCAGTCGACCCCCTGGATGGGGGCGAAGAACTTGTCCAGATCCTCGAACAGGTCCTCGTCGCCGTCGCCCGGGCGCTTCTCGTCCGTCATCAGACCTCCATGAGCTCCTTCTCCTTGTGCTCGACGGCCTCGTCCACCTCTGCGGTGAACCGGTCCGTGAGCGCCTGGAGCTCCTTCTCGGCTCGCTTCAGGTCATCCTCGGAGATGGCGTGCTCTCGTTCAAGCTTCTCGAGTTCATCTTTGTGGTGCCTACGCACGTTCCGGACCGCCACCCGGCCCTCTTCCCCCCGCTGGTGTACCACCTTGATCAGATCCTTGCGGCGCTCCTCGGTCAGCTGCGGGAACGCCAGACGGATCACGTTCCCGTCGTTGGAGGGGGTGATCCCCAGGTCCGATGCCTGCAAGGCCTTCTCCATCCCTGCGATCGCGTTCTTGTCGAACGGCTGGACGACGAGCATCCGGGGTTCGGGGACCGAGAACGACGCGAGCTGGTTCAGCGGAACGGTCGTGCCGTAGTAGTCGACCATCACCTTCGACAGCGCCGCCGGCGACGCACGTCCCGTGCGGATCGCGGCGAGATCCTCGTGAAGCACCTCAGCAGCGCGTTTCATCTTGTGCTCGGAGTCTTTCAGGTTCTCGTCGACCGCCGTCACGACACCGCTCCATGAACCAGGGTCCCGATGTGCTCGCCGAGCACCGCGCGCTTGATGTTCCCGTCCACCCGCAGGTCGAACACGATGATCGGCAGGCCGTTCTCCATGCAGAGCGAGATGGCGGTCGCGTCCATCACCTGGTAGCCCTCCCGCAGGACCTCGATGTATTCGATCGATTCGAAACGCTCGGCGTTAGGATCGCGATGCGGGTCGGCCGTGTAGACACCGTCGACCTTCGTCCCCTTGAGGATCGCCTCGGCCTTGATCTCCAGAGCCCGTTGCGCAGCGCAGGTATCCGTCGAGAAGAAGGGAGCGCCGAGGCCCGCCGCGAAGATGACGACGCGCCCTTTCTCGAGGTGCCGTTGCGCGCGCAGTGGAACGAACGGTTCCGCGAGCTGGGTCATCGCGATGGCGGTCTGCACGCGAGAGGGCTGCCCGACCTTCTCGAGCGCGTCCTGCAGGGCGAGCGCGTTCATGACGGTGGCCAGCATGCCCATGTAGTCGGCGCGGCCACGGTCGATGCCCGGCGCTTGGCGGCCGCGGAAGATGTTGCCTCCCCCCACCACGACGGCGGTCTGCACCCCGAGAGCGGCGACCTCCGCGAGTTCGGTGGCGATCCGGCCGGTCGAAGCGGGATCGATGCCCATGTCGGAATCCGCGGGACTGAACGCCTCACCGGAGAGCTTGAGCAGGACCCGGTGATAGATGGGGACTCCCGGACCCTCCCCCGCACTCACCGCTGCGCCCGCCGGACCTGCCTCGGACTCCAATCGTCCTCCTCGTCCTACTCCGACTCCTCGCCAAGCTTGTACCGGACGAACCGGCGCACCGCAACTTTCTCTCCGAGCTTGGCGGAGGTGGCGTCGACCAGTTCGCCGACGCTCTGCTTGTCATCCTTGATGAACGGCTGGTCCAGGAGGACCCCGCCGACATCCTTGAAGAACTTCTCGAGCTTGCCCTCGACGATCTTGGGGATGGCCTGCTCGGGCTTCCCTGCCTCCTTCGCCTGTACCTCGAACACGTGGCGCTCGGCCTCGATCAACTGCGCGGGGACCTCGTCCCTGGCGATCCACCGCGGCTCGTAGAAGGCGATGTGCTGGCAGAGATCCTTCACGAGCTGGACGAATCCCTCGGTTTTGGCCACGAAGTCCGTCTCGCAGTTGACCTCGATCAGGACGCCGACCGAGTTGTTGAAGTGAACGTAGGCCTCGATCAGCCCTTGGTTCGCGGCACGGCCGGCACGCTTGGCGACCGACGCCAGCCCCTTCTCGCGCAGGATCTCTGTGGCCCGTTCGAGGTCGCCATCGGATTCCTGGAGCGCTTTCTTGCAATCCATCATCCCGGCACCGGTGGCGTCGCGGAGCTCCTTGACCTCGGCGGCACTGATGGTCATGCCTGCGCCCCTTCGGTCTCGGCTGCCGTCGTTGCGGCGGGGTCGCTCGGCGTCCCTTCCGGATCGGCCGCGACCTCTGCTACCACCTCGGGCGCCGGGTCGGGTGCCACCTCGGGTTCGTCTGCGGCAGGCTCCACCGGAGTGTCGGGCGTGATCTCGGCCGCCCTCTCGGCGATCGCCTTCGTCCGTCCCTCCTTGCCCACCTGGATCGCGTCGGCGATGACCCGTGCCACCAGGTCGACCGACCGGATGGCGTCGTCGTTTCCGGGGATGACGAAGTCCACCTCGTCGGGATCGCAGTTCGAGTCCACGATCGCGATGACGGGCAGCCCCAGCTTGCGGGCCTCGGTCACCGCGATGTGCTCCTTCTTGGTGTCGACCACGAAGACCGCCTCGGGCAGCCGCTCAAGATCCTGGATGCCGCCGAGGTTGCGCTCGAGCTTCTCCTTCTCGTGTCGCAGCCGGAGGACTTCCTTCTTGGGCAGGTACGCGAACGCGCCGCTGCGTTCCATCTCACGGAGCTCGCGGAGGCGCACGAGGCGCCGGGAGATCGTCTGGAAGTTGGTGAGCATGCCACCGAGCCAGCGGGTATTGACGAAGGGCATGCCCACACGGGTCGCCTGCTCCTCGACGGGCTCCTGGGCCTGCTTCTTGGTGCCGACGAACAGGACCGTCCCGCCGCGAGCGGCGACCCCACGGACGTACTCGAAGGCCTCCTCGATGCCAGACAGGCTCTGCTCGAGGTCGATGATGTAGATGCCGGAGCGTTCCCCGAACAGGTACGGCTTCATCTTCGGGTTCCAGCGCCGTGTCTGGTGCCCGAAGTGCAAGCCCGCTGCCAGGAGCTCCCGCCGTGTCACCACGGACATGGTGTGACTCCTTCCGGTTTTTTCGTTGTCCTCCGCCGGATTCATCCCGCTCCGGCCCCTTACGGGGACCCCGGGCGCGGTCGTCCGGCGTGTGTGCTCGGCCCGAGGACCGGCGTGCAGGAGTCTAGCAGGGGGGGTATCAGCGACGTCTCGGAGCCGGGGCACGCCGCGGAGCCTTCGCAGGCACGTAGGACTCGATCGCCCGCCACTCGGCGATGAAGGCCCCCAGGAACACCATGTTGAACAGGGTCGCCCCCAGCACGAAGACCCACGTACGGAAGCCCGGCGTCGCGGTGATCACGTACCGGTCCGGCGTTAGGAAGTCCTGGCCCAGAGTGGCCACGAAGTAGTAAGCCATCGACAGGACGAGGTGCCGGATCCATCCGGGCAGCCGCGCCCCGCGGATCGACCGGGACAACGCATCCCTGGCCCTGATCCCCTTCCGAACGGCAACGATCGGCATGAAGGTCAGGAAGAAGATCACGGCGACCGGCAGCGCGATCCGAAGGATCGGTCCGGCGCCCGCTCCCAGCATCTGCACGAAGATGCTGCCGAACAGCGTGATCAGCACGCCGATGTACTCGTAGGTGAGCACCGGCAAGAAGGACCGGAGACCTCGCAACGGACCGACGCCGGTGACGTGGCCGAAGTCCATCACCTCGTCCATCATCCCGATGAACACGGCGACCACGAGGGACCGGAGCATCGTGAAGAGCAAGATGGCCGCCAGCGTCCATAGGCTCATGCCCAGCAACGTCGTCGATATCGCTCCGTCGAAGGACGACCCGATAGGGGTGAGCGCGAGGACGCTCGGCATCTCGAACGGGAAGAAACTCAGCCCCGCGGCGACCAAGGCCATCCAGACGACCAGGACGAGGACGAGCGGAACGAGCAACATGACAGGGTTCCCCGCCGCCGTTTCGAACCCCGTCAGGAGCGAGCGATAGACGGGGGGGAACACCGTTGCCCCGGGATGTCTGGGGACGGCCTCGGCCTCAGGTTCCGTGTGGGCCGGCGCATCGCCGGGGCGGTGACCGTTCCCCGATCGCGCCGGCCGACGCTGCGTACGTTTCCTCTTCTTGGCCATCAGCCGACCTCACCCGCGAGGTCATCCCCCGCGTCCTCCATCGGATCCGGCGGCGGACTCCGCCGGGCGATCAACGCCCGCACGATCCAGGCGATCGCGAAGGCGACACCGGCCACCAGGAGCAAGGCCAGCGCATA
This sequence comes from Actinomycetota bacterium, assembly GCA_040880465.1. Lineage (GTDB taxonomy): Bacteria > Actinomycetota > UBA4738 > UBA4738 > JBBDHU01 > JBBDIK01. The sequence continues at coordinate 11,773 of JBBDIK010000011.1, forward strand.
GGAGGCGAGGGTTGGCCCGAGTCGGAAGCGGGTCGGCGAGGCCGTCGCGGTCAGGTTCCCTTCGGGATCCGGCCGGTAGGCGACCAGCCCCCCGCCGCCACCGCCGCGCGACGCGACGATCAGTTCGTCCGACACGGCGATTCCCTTCAGCGGGCGGCGCCCACTCGGATCCGCATCGACGGCCACTTCGAAGATGCCGGTTCCCTCGACGGTATCGACCGCCCCCAGGCGGCCGTCTTGGAGGCCGATGAGCACCGAGGTCGACGCGACGACCGGCGCGCTTCGCAAGATGAAGCCGGCGGGTCCTCCGGAGAACTGGTAGTCCCACACGAGCTCGCCGGTCGAAGCATCGAGCGCGTAGACGCCGCCGGATCCTCCGCCGATGAACACCATCCCGCCGGAAACGGCCGGCGCCATGAACGGCGACACGGGCAGGAACGGGCTCGGAGCCGGCCGCAGGACTCGGCTGGACCAGCGGAGGTTTCCGTCTTCTGCCGCGTAGGCGCGGACGCTCCCGTCGGCGAACGCCGCGTAGATCGTTCCGTCGGAAAGGCTCAAACCACTGGTCGTCAAGCCCAGCGGTCCTATCGGTACCTTCCACCGTTGTTCTCCCGTCGTTGCGTCGAGCGCGGCGAGGTGTTGGATCCCCCGTTGGTCGGCACCGTTCACGTACAAGGAACCGACGTCGGCCGGAGGCGGCAGGATGACGGGGGACTCACCGACGTCGTAGGTCCACAGGGTCTCCCGCTCCGTCAGATCGACGGCATGCACCGTGCCACGAACGTCCCCAACGTAGGCCGTATCACTGAACACGGTGACACCCCGAGAGGCATCCTGCTCGATGACCGGAAGCTGGACGGCGCGTTCGTGGTCGTGCAGGTTCACCATGGCGAGGCTCGTCTCCTGCCCGGACCCTTGGAGGAAGACCAACATGTCCTCGCCCCCGACGCTCGCGATCGCCGGGACCGGATTCGCAGAGCCGGGCGTTCGCGGCACGGACCACTTCTGCTCGCCGGTCGCGGGGTCCACTGCGAACACCGACTCGGGACCGACCGCGTAGACCACGCCCTCGTGGATCACCGGCGACGACGGCCCGCTCGGACCATCGACGGGGAACTCCCATGCAGGCTCGTACGGCGGCGGCGGACCCCCCGGGGCGTCGGCCGTGTGGGCCGCGTCGCCCTGGAACTGCGACCAGTCTCCGACGGGACCGGCCGGAGCGACGACCCCGCCGGGCTCCTCCTCATCAGCTGCCGCGGCGAAACCCGGAGCGAACATCAGCGCGAGGACGCTCGCCGCCACGAGGGCGAAACGGCGCGCGGAGGCGGGCATGGAGGCTCGGTCCTTTCGATCCGGGGGTGGTGCGGGCGCCCTATCGTACCCAGCCTGCCGGGCGGTCCGCAGTCAGCCCCCGAGCGGGGCGAGATGGACCAGTCCGACCAGGTCGAGCGGCTCGAAGAGCGGGACCGGATCGATGTAATCGCCGCCGAACCGTGCACCGAGATGCAGGTGTGGGATGTCAGCTCCGGCATGTCCTTCGCCGCTCGTTCCCAATGTGTCGGCCGCAGAGACGCGGTCCCCCTTGCGGACGAGGACCGATGACAACCACGAGAAGGTCGTACGCACACCGTCAGGATGATCGACGGACACGTACAGGGAAGAACCGATCTTGCCGGCGAAGGCGACGACGCCGGGCGCCGGCGCGAGGATGGGTGTCCCTACGGCGACCGCGATGTCGATTCCGCGATGGCCGGAGCCGTACGGCGACTCGGGCCGCTCGAACCCGCGGATCACCGGCCCTCGCACCGGCCACCGGTACGTGCCGAACGCCGGCTCTGCGTGCGCCGGAACCGCCCCGAGCAACGTCAGCAGGATGACGATGACAACGATGCCGCACCGGGTGGCGGATGCGCGACGAACCATCTGGCAACGCTAGCCCGCGTTCGCCGCGGGCGCAGTGATCTATGTCACACGTGCTACCCGTCGGTGTCGCGCAGGTGAACCCGCAACTGGCCGACCGCCTTCGTGTGGATCTGACACACCCGTGACTCGGTGACGCCGAGGATCTCCCCGATCTCGGCCAGCGTCAGCCCCTCGAAGTAGTACAGGGTCAGAACGACCTTCTCGCGTTCGGACAGGTCGTTGATCGCGCCCGCGAGCATCCCGCGGGTCTCCTCGTCCTCGACGCCCATCGCCGGGTCCGGCTGCGCCGAGTCGGCCAGCGTGTCGATCAACGACACCTGTTCGCCGCGATCGGTTCCGACGGACAGCGCTTCGTCCAGCGCCATCACCGACACGAACGAGATCTGGTTGATGACCTCGTGGAGTTCCCCCCGGCTGACCCCGAGCTTGGTCGCGACCTCCAGCTCGGTCGGCGCACGCTTCTCCGTCGCCTCGATCTCGGCGTACGCCTTCTCGACCTCCCGGGCTTTGAACCGCACCGAGCGCGGCACCCAGTCCATCGCGCGCAGCTCATCGAGGATCGCGCCCTTGATCCGCGGGATCGCGTAGGTCTCGAACTTGATCTGCCGCTCCATGTCGAACTTCTCGAGCGCATCGATGAGCCCGAACATGCCGTAGGAGGCGAGGTCACCCTGCTCGATCGTGGACGGCAGGCCGGTAGCGACTCGGCTGGCGACGTACTTGACCAGCGGCGCGTAGTGCAGGATCAGCTGCTCACGCGCCTCGGGGTCGCCACGTTCCTTGAAGGCATCCCACAGGTCGATCAGTTCCTGCGGCAATCCCTCCGGAGTGGCATCGTCCTCGGAGACGTCCTCAGGAGCCGGCCCGCGGGTAGCGGACTTGCGCCCCGGCGCTGGCTTCTTCGTCTTCTTCTTGGTGGTCTCCGGCATCAGGCTCTCGGGTGACTCCGCTTATAGGCCTCGAACAGTCGAGACCGTGAAACGTGAGTGTACCGCTGAGTCGTGGCCAGACTCGAATGACCGAGGAGCTCTTGCACGGCCCGGATGTCGGCCCCGCCTTCCAACAGGTGGGTCGCGAACGAATGCCGGAGCGTGTGCGGACTGACGTTCCGGTCCGGCAACGCGACACTGCGGTAGTGCTCGAGCATCGCCCGAAGATCCCGCGTCGAGACCGGCTTGCCCTTCCTGTTGAAGAACAGGGCTTCGGAATCAGGGTCCTTCTTCTCGACGAACGTGCGGGCATGCCGCAGGTAGGCCGCCAGCGCCTCAACGGCCGGATCCGACAGGGGCACCTCGCGGACCTTGTCCCCCTTCCCCCGGACCCGGACCCGGGCGCGCGGCAGGTCGATCCCGCCGACCGTCAGCCCGGCGACCTCACCGACTCGCAGTCCCGATCCGTAGAGCAGCTCGAGGACGGCGCGGTCTCGCAGCGCGATGGCCTCGGGCTCGGTCGGCACGGGATCGCGGACCTCCGGTGGGGCCTCGACCAGCGCCGCCGCTTCGTCGGCCCGCAAGACGGTCGGAAGCCGGGACCCGGTCTTCGGACGGCCGAGCCGTTCGGAGGGATCGCTGCTCGCGTACCCGCGGGTCATCGCCCACCGGTAGAACGTGCGGATCGACGCGACCTGCCGAGCGATCGAAGACCGCGCGTACCCGAGCGTCGAACGTTGCGCGACGAACCGGCGGAGCAAGCGGTACTCCAGTTCCGTGAGCGAAGAACCCTGGCGTTCGGCGAAATCGGCGAGTGCGGCGAGATCGCGACGGTACGCGTCGAGCGTGTTGATCGAGAGGTGACGCTCGAGGTCCAGATGCGCCACGAACGCGTCGATCAACTCGTCCTGCGAACGTTCGGCCGTCACGGGAACCTTCCGTCGAGGGGCCTCTCACCCTTGTACCACAGCCCTCCAACGGAACCCGCCAACGACGGTTCTGGGCGACCGTGGCGTCACCCGGGCAGGCACCGCTCGTAGCGCCCACCAGCGGCTCGAACGACCCCGCGGAGCTCGAGTTGCATCAGGACGGGCACGACGTCGGCGACCGTGAGTTCCAGCTCGCGAGCGACATGTTCGGGAAGCGTCGGTCCGGCGAGCTGCGCGAGGACCGCCTCCTCGACGGACGTGAGCCCTGCGATCGCGAGCTGTCCGTCCGACCCCTCGCCGGCCAGCCCGAGATCCAGCAAGAGGTCGTCGGCACCGCGGATCATCGTTGCACCGTCGCGGATCAGCTTCAGGGGTACCTCCGACAGCGGGCTGTTCACCGGGCCCGGCACGGCGTACACCGGCCTGCCGAGCCCGAGCGCGTGGTCGCACGTGATCAGCGTTCCGCTGCCGGCCGCGCCCTCGATGATCACCAGCGCGATCCCGGCCGCGGCGATCAACCGGTTGCGTGCGGGGAACCGGCGCGGTTCCGCCGGAACACCGGGCGGGTACTCGCTCACGATCGCCCCCGAGGCTTCGATGCGCGCGAGCAGGCCGGCGTTCCGCTGGGGATAGGCGACGTCGATCCCCGAACCGAGGACCGCGACGGTGCCTCCCCCTTCGACCAGGAGCGCACCCTCGTGCGACGCCCCGTCGATGCCCCGCGCGGCGCCGCTCACCACCGTTATCCCCGACGCGGCGAGACCGCGGCCGAGCGCGCGGGCGATGTCGCGGCCGAGCGACGAACCGGAACGAGACCCCACCACTGCTACGCCGGGCAGAAGCTGATCGAGTGGCGTGCCCCGGACGAACAGCGCGGCAGGCGGATCGGGAAGGGCGAGCATCCCCGGCGGATACTCCTGAGTGCCGGGGACCACCATGCGTGCACGGCACGCCTCCAGCGTCGCGCGGACGTGCCGAGGATCCGTTCCGGCCGCATGGCGCCGGTCGGCATCACTCCCGCCACGGCCGGCGACGACCGCGACAAGGCAACCGCTCGCGTCGCCGAAGCGTTCCGATAGCTCGACCACCGCGCGCGGCGTGAGTCCCTGCATGCCGGTCAGGACCAGGAGCGCATCCCGGTTCGCCGGTCCCTCGGCGAACCCTTGGGGCCACGAGAACCTGCCCGTCTCAGCCGACACGGACGAGTTCCGCATCCGACGCCGGTCGGTACGACAACGCTTCCGCGAGGTGAGCGACTCCGACCGCCTCCGCACCGGCCAGGTCGGCGATCGTCCGCGACACCTTGAGGACGCGATCGAACCCCCGGCCTGTGAGCTCGTAGCGTTCCACGGCGCGGGTGAGGAGGTCCTCGGCCGCTGCATCCAAGCGTGCCTCCCGCCGGGCACGCGGCCCGGCAACGCGCGCGTTGCACGTGACGCCGGTTCCGGCGTAACGCCGGCGTTGGCGTTCGCGGCTCTCTTCGACCCTCGCACGCACCGACGGCGATGCTTCACCGTCCGATTCGCCGAGGAGTTCCGACGGCGACAAGCGCGGAACCGTCAGGCGGATGTCGATGCGGTCGACGAGCGGACCTGACAGCTTCTGGCGGTAAGCCTGTGCCCGGGCCGGCAGGCAGCGGCACGGTCGTCGCGGATCGCCCTCGAAGCCGCACGGGCAGGGGTTGGCAGCAGCAACCAGCGTGAACCGCGCGGGGAACGCGATGGAGCCCGCGGCACGGGTCACGACGACGCGGCCGTCCTCGAGCGGCTGGCGCAGACCCTCCAGTGCGTCCCGGCGGAACTCCGCGACCTCGTCCAGGAACAGGACGCCGTGATGGGCAAGCGAGACCTCGCCGGGCCGAGGCAAGCCCGAGCCTCCGCCGAGAAGCCCGGCCGGGGACACGGTGTGATGCGGCGCCCGGAACGGTCGCGCCTTGACCAGCGCCGCCTCTCCGAGAACGCCCGCCACCGAGTGCATCTGCGTGACCTCAAGTGCTTCCTCGCGCGAGAGCGACGGCAGGATCGTCGGTAGCCGGCGAGCGAGCATCGTCTTTCCGGCGCCGGGGGAACCCACCATCAGTACGTTGTGGCCGCCCGCCGCGGCGACCTCGAGAGCGCGCCGGGCCTGGGCCTGTCCCCGGACCTCTGCCAGATCGGCGCCTGCGGGGGGATCGGCCCGCTCACTTTCGGTGACCACGACCGGGCCGGACTCGGCACTTCCGCGCAGGAAAGCGACCACCTCCGCCAAGGTGTTCGCGCCGATGACCTCGAGGCCCTCGACCAATGCTGCTTCCGGCGCGTTGGCGCGGGGGACCACGACACCCGCAAGCCCCGCGTGCCACGCGGAGAGCGCCACGGCAAGGATGCCGGGCGTCGGCATCAGCGTGCCCTCGAGCGAGAGTTCTCCGGCGAAGGCGAACCGATCGAGCTTCTCCTTCGGGAAGGCGCCCGAGGCAGCGAGGACGGACAGGGCGATCGGAAGATCGAGGCCGGGGCCGTCCTTGCGGAGATCGACCGGCGAGAGATTCACGACCACCCGGCGGAGGGGCCACTCGAGCCCGGCGCTCTCGACCGCTGGGCGGACGCGTTCGCGCGCGTCCTGGACGGATGCCCCCGGCAGACCCGTCAGGCAGAGCGCGGGAAGCCCACGACCCACAGATGCCTCGACCACGACCGGATGGCCCTGGATGCCGACCAATGTGACTCCGGTGACGCGTCCGTACATGCCGGCGAACGCTACGCGCCGCCTCTGACATTTGGCACTCTCGGCGCCGTTCAGAACGCGTCTTCGAAGACCCTCACGATCAAGCGTTGTTCCCGGAGCGAAACGCTGGCGACGTCGAACCGAACCGGGGATCCTCGGTGTTCGCGATGCTCGGACAGGAACGCCGCGGCCAGGCGCCGGAGCCGCTGCTGCTTCGAACGCGTGACCGCCTCGTACCCGCCGCCGAGCGCCTGGCCGCGGCGCGTCTTGACCTCGCACACGACCAGCGTTCCGCCGCGGCGAACGATCAGGTCGACCTCGCCAACGTCACAGCGCCAGTTCCGTGCGATCAGCGAGTACCCATGCGCGCGGTAGGTTTCGAGCGCAGCGTCCTCGCCGGCGCGTCCGAGTCGCAGACTGCGTTCCGACATGGCGCCACCCTAGCGACGCCCTCTGACATCACCCGGGAGGAGCGCCCGGCCGATCCGCGGCGGCGGGAGGATCGAAACCCTCCAGCGGATCCTTCCGTGCAAGTTCCTCGATGTTCACATCGCGCCGGGTCATGACCTTCACCTGCTGCACGAACCGGGATGAGCGGTAGACATCCCAGACCCACGCGTCGGTCAGGACGACGGTGAACCACCCGTGCTCGTCGCGATCCACGCCGACCGTGTTGGCGAGGTAGAAGCGCCGCTCGGTCTCGACGACATAGGTGAACATGGGCAGCACGTCCCGGTACTCCCGGTACAGCGCCATCTCCATGTCGGATTCGAAGTTCTCGAGGTCCTCTTCGCTCATGACCCCCCCATCGTAGCCGGGTCCCACAGCTCGGGCTGGCCGACGCTGCTGAACGAGTGGCGATGGATCGGCGTCGGTCCGAGCCGCGCCAACGCCTCACGATGTTCCGCGGTCCCGTATCCCTTGTTCCGATCGAACCCGAATCCAGGGAAGCGCCGGTGGTACCGAGCCATCATCCGATCGCGCGTCACCTTCGCCACGATCGACGCCGCAGCGACCGAAGCGGCAACCGCGTCGCCCTTCTTGATGGACAGGTGGGGGACCTCGATCTCGATCGGCCAGCCATCACACAGCACGTAGTCGGGGTCCACCGCAAGCCGCCGGACCGCCTCCCGCAAGAGCGCGACGTTCGAGCGATGCAACCCCCGTCGGTCGATACGCTGGGCCGTCGCCCGGCAGACCGCGATCGCCTGGGCCCCCTTCTCGATCCGCTCGAAGCAGGCCTCACGCTGCAGCCGTGTGAGCACCTTGGAATCGTCGAGCCCCTCGACGTCGAAGTCGGCCGGCAGGATGACGGCGGCTGCGAGCATCGGTCCGGCCCACGCACCGCGTCCCGCTTCGTCCACGCCGGCGATGGCCGTGAACCCCTGCTCCCGCAGGCGCCCTTCGAACCGGGCCGCGTCTACAGCCATCCCCATCGCGACGGGGGCCAGATGATCACGAAGGCCTTGCCCACGATCGAGTCGATCTTGATCGGGCCGAACGCCCGTGAGTCGGTGGAGTTGGCGCGGTTGTCCCCCATCACCAGGACCGAATCTTCCGGTACCGTCCACGTGCCGGTCGGCCCGCCGTTCTCGGCGATGTACGGCTCGTCCAGTTGCTCATCGTTCACGTACACACCGTCCTTATCGACCCGCACGGTGTCGCCCGGCTCGCCGATGACGCGCTTGATGAAATCCTCATCCGGCGCCTGCGCGAACCCGAGACCCTCCACCAGCCAGTGGAGGAACCCCTGGATGACGTTGCGATCCGGCTCGTCCGCGAACCCCGGATTGCGGAACACGACGACGTCGCCGGTGTGCGGCGTTCCGAAGTCATAACTCAGCTTGTCGACCAGCACCCGGTCCCCGTTCGTCAGGGTGGGCTCCATCGAGGGCGAGGGGATGTAGAACGCCTGAACCAGGAATGTCTTGATGAGCAGCGCGAGGCCGAGGGCGAGGATGATCAGGATCGGCAGCTCCCGAGCGGACGCCCAGAACCCCTTCTTCTTCGCCTTGCCCCGATGCCTGCCGCGTCCGGACTTCTTGGGACGCGCGTGGGGAGCCTCGTCGGCCGGAGGTGCTTCGTCGCTCGTCTCGGGATCGGCGTCCTCGGGGGGAGCGACCGGTGTCGTCTCACTCATCGTGAGCCCGATATGACCACGGACGACCGGAACCGACAACAACCCACGCTCACAGTCCGTCCCATCGCGAGAGCGGCCAGACCTTCGCGACGGCCTTCCCGACGATCGAATCGATCGGGATCGCCTCGAAGACCCGCGAATCCTCCGAATGGTCGCGGTTGTCCCCCATCACGAAGACGTGGTCCTCGGGAACGGTCCACTCGCCGGTCGGACCGCCGTTCCGCGCGATATATGGCTCGTCAAGCAGCTCGCCGTTCACCGATACGCCGTCCTTGGCGACGGCGACGATATCCCCGGGCTCCCCGATCACCCGCTTGATGTAGTCCTCGTTCTCCGGACGACCGATCCCGGGCCCGTCGGTCACCCAGTGGGCGAATCCGCCCAGGACCCCGCGGCGCGGTTCGGCGGCCAGCGAGGGATTCCGGAACACCACCACGTCCCCTCGGTGGGGTTCGCCGAGCCGGTAGGCGAGGCGGCTGACGAGCACCCGATCGTCGCGTAGGAGCGTCGGCTCCATCGACTCGGACGGGATATAGAACAGTTGCACGAGGAAACTCTTGATCAGCAGGGCGATGACGAGCGCGGCGACGGCGAGGAAGGGAAGTTCCCGAAGGAATCTCCTCTTCCGGCGCTCCTGAAGGGGGGCCTCCGGTTCGTCCTCGCCGGTCTCGACGAGGTCCAGCCCCTGCACGGGGCTAGGCGTCCGAATCGTCGGTGTCGGCCGGCGCGTCGGGAGCGTGTTCGTCGGGAGCCTCGGGTGCGTCGGCAGCTGGGGCACCTTCCTCCCCCGGATCGGCTTCGGCCGCGATCGCGGCGTCGGCCTCCGCGTCCAGCACGTCCTCGCCCATCGAGTCATCGGGCGCGTCAGGCTCCAGCTCGACCTGCTCGACGACCAGCACGTCATCCTCGACGCGGCGCTCCTTGATGCGCGCCTTCTTCCCGCGGCGTTCGCGCAGGTAGTACAGCTTGGCCCGGCGAACGCGGCCCCGGGAGACGATCTCGAGCTTGGCGATCGACGGGGAGTGCAAGGGGAACGTGCGCTCGACGCCGACCCCGAATGAGATCTTGCGGACGGTGAACGTCTCGTGCGATCCGCCGTTCTGGCGGCGGATCACGACGCCCTGGAAGACCTGGGTACGCTCGCGGTTGCCCTCAACCACGCGCACGTGCACCTTGACGGTGTCACCCGGCCTGAATGCAGGCAGGTCGGTGCGCAGGTATGCGTCGTCGACGAGATCGGTTCTGTTCATGGCGGGAACCGATGATAGCAGCGGAACCCTGGCGCTCCCCCGACCGAGCACGGACACCGGACCGCCCTTCAGGGGCCGCCCAGATGTCCGCATCATGCGTCGGACGTGACGGGAACGTGTCCTGTGTGTGACGGAACCGTTGCGACGCACCGTTCGCCCTTGCTTCCGGCGCGCGTAGGTCCGAGGATGCCGTTCGTGAACCGGAACCGCCTCGTCCTGGCCCTCTGCCTCCTGGCACTCGGGCTCGCAGCCGACCAGATCTTGCACCACCCCGCGGGCATCGGGTGGTTCCTGCTGGCGCTCGCGGGAACCGCGGTCCTCGTCCTCTTCGCCCGTCCACGCCCTTGGTCCCTCGCCCTCATCGGCGCGGGACTCGCTCTCACCACGGTGGCGTTCCTGCGTGCATCCCCGCCCCTGATCGCCCTCAACCTGATGGCCGCCGGCGGTCTCGCGATGCTGGGCGCATCCTTCGCTCTGGGGGGCGAGCCGGTTCGGACGGGCGCACGAGCGTACGTCATCCGCGGCTTGCGGGCGACCGGCGCCGTTCCCGACGGCGTGATGACGTTCGCTCCAAGGGTGCAGCTCTCCAACGTCCGCGGGGCGGCCCGACTCGCTCGCACCTCGGCTCTGGTGCTGGTGGTCCTCACCGTCTTCGGGATGCTGCTCGCGTCGGCCGACCCGGTGTTCGCGCAGACCATCACGGCTCCCCTGCGCATCGATCTTCCGTTCCCGCAGCTCATGCAGCACACCGTCGTGACGGTGCTGGCCGCCATCGCGGCCGGGACACTCGTCGCGTACGCGCGCCGAGAACAGGCTGCGCTCCCCGAGGGTTCCGTGAAGATGCCGATGTCGCTCGAGCCGTGGGAATGGACCGCGGTCCTGGGCGCCGTCGTCGCGTTGTTCGCGGCCTTCGTGCTGTTCCAGTTCCCGAACCTGTTCGGTGGGCATCAGACGGTCCTGGAAGAGATCGGGTTGACGTACTCGGAATACGCGCGCTCGGGTTTCGCGCAGATGGTCGTCGCGACGATCCTGACCCTGGCACTGATCGGCTTCGCCTGGTTCGCGGGCGCCGGGAGCAACATCCGGTTCCGCGTCGTCGCCGGAGCACTGGTTGCGCTCGACATCGTGGTGCTCGTGTCGGCGTTCCAGCGGCTGGCGGTGTACGAGGAGGCGTTCGGCTTCACGCACCTGCGACTCTTCGGGCACGTGCTCATCATCTGGCTCGCGGTGATGCTGGTCTGCGTCATCGTGTCGCTGGCCGTCGCGAACGGCCGGTGGTTGCCGTTCGCCGCGATCGCGCTCGCCGTGGTCGCCCTCGTAGGACTCAACATCGTGAACCCCGACGCTTTCATCGTCGAGCGGAACGTCGAGCGCGCGGCGACCGGCGAGCATCCGCTCGACGCTCGATACCTCGCATCGCTCTCCGCCGACGCCGCACCCGCCCTGGTCGCCTCGCTGGATGAGGTTTCACCCGACGATCTCGCGCGGCTCCAGAAGCAGGGTGCCCTCACCGCCAGCGAGAGCTGCTACGTGGACGACGATCCCTGGATATCGTTCAACCTCGCGCGGGAACGAGCCGCCTCCGCGGTCGCGAGCTACTGCTCATGATCGAGCAGATCGGGACGGTTGCGCCGCGTCTTCTCCAAGGCCGCCGCGCGCCGCCACGCCTCGATCGCGGCGTGATCGCCCGAGAGAAGAACCTCGGGGACCGCCATCCCGCGGAGCTCGGCGGGCCGCGTGTAGTGGGGGTGGTCCAGGATCCCTTGCTCGAAGGAATCCTGCTCGATGGACTCCGTCCGGCCCACCACGCCTGGCACGAGCCGCGTCACCGCCTCCAGGACCACGAGCGCGGGGACCTCGCCTCCCGACAGCACGTAGTCCCCTATCGAGATCTCCTCTAGCCCGAGACCTTCGAGGACCCGCTCGTCGACGCCTTCGTAGCGACCGCAGACCAGAACCAGCCGCTCCTCACGCGCGAGATCTTTGACGAGGGCTTGATCGAACCGCCGGCCAGCAGGAGAGAGCAGGATCCCGCGCTTCGGACCGTCGCCGAGCGACTCGAACGCTTCGAAGATCGGTTCGGCCTTGAGCACCATCCCCGGCCCGCCCCCGTAGGCCTCGTCGTCGGCGGTACGGTGCTGATCCCGGGTGAACTCCCGGATATCGGCAACGTTCACCTCGACGACGCCTTGCTCGATCGCCTTGCCGAGCAGGCTCGCGCGGAGCGCGCTCTCGAAGATCTCGGGGAAGATGGTGAGGATGTCGACCCGCATGCGGGCAGGCTACTCCGTCGGCGCGAGTCCGGGCACATCACGAACCTCGATGTGCCTGCCGGCAACATCCACCGACACGATCACGTCGCTCAGCGCGGGGATCATCGTTTCGGTCTCGCCGTCCTTGGCGACCCAGACGTCGTTCGCCGGCGTCGAGATGATCTCGGAGATCGTCCCGAGCGACCGGCCGTCATCGGTGACGACCTCGCACCCGACCAACTGGTGCGGCCAGTAGGAGCCCTCAGGGAGGTCCGGCAGCTCCGATGCTGGGACGAAGAGGAGCTGCCCGCGGACTTCGTCGGCCGCGTTCCGGTCGCCGATCTCGGCGAATGAGACCAGCATGCGCCCGTGATGGTTGCGCGAGGTCTCGACGATCAGCGTTCGGTCGCCCGCGAGATACAGGACCGCGCCGGGCGCGAAGCGTTCCTCCGGGAACTCGGTGAGGACCAAGACGGAGCATTCGCCGCGAACGCCGTGGGACTTGACGATCTTCCCAACGGCGACGGGTTCGTCGGTCAATCGACGACGTCGACCCTGACGAACGCGTCCTGCTGCATCGCGGCCGCCTTCATCACGTTGCGGATCGCCTTGACGGTCCGTCCGCCCTTGCCGATGACCTTGCCCATATCGTCCGGGGCGACGTGCAGCTCCAGGAGCGTTCCACGTTCGCCGACGGATTCGACGACCTCGACCGAGTCGGGTTCGTCGACGATCCCGCGCGCGATGTACTCGAGGATCTCCTTCACGCCGAAGCCTTCGCCATCTTCTTGGACTTGGCGGCCTTGCTGGCAGCCCGTTTGGCGGTCGGCGACGTGCCGGCGCCGGGGAACTTGTCCCAGATGCCCGCATGCACCAACAGCTTCTGGACGGCCGCCGAGGGCTGGGCGCCCTGGTCGAGCCAGCCGAGAGCCTTCTCCTCGTCGATCTCGATCAGCGACGGATCGTCCATAGGGTGGTACTTGCCGATGATCTCGATGAACCGGCCGTCGCGCGGGTTGCGCTGGTCGGTCACGACGACCCGATAGAAGGGTCGCTTCTTCGCGCCCATCCGGCGCAACCTGATCCTCACCATGTTTCCGCTCCTCTAGGAGAGTCCTGGGATGCCCCCGATACCGGGGATCCGGGGCATCCGTTTGCCCCCCATCATGGACTTCATCATCTTGCGGGCGGCCTCGAACTGCTTGAGGACCGCGTTCACGGCCGACGAGGTGGTGCCCGAACCACGGGCGATCCGCGCTCGGCGGCTCCCGTTGATGATAGCGGGGTTCCGCCGCTCGTCGGGGGTCATGGAAAGGATGATGGCCTCGGTCCGGGCCATCTCGCGCTCGTCCACCTGCAGGTCCTTGAGGGCACCCTTGCCCCCGGGCACGCCGGGCAGCATGCCCAGCAGGTCGTTCATGTTGCCCAGCTTCTTCAGCTCCTGCATCTGGACCAGGAAGTCCTCGAGCGTGAACTGGGCCTTGGCCATCTTCTCGGCGGCCTCGGCCGCCTTCTCCTCGTCGATGGTCTGCTCCGCCTTCTCGATCAGCCCGAGCATGTCGCCCATGCCGAGGATCCGCCCGGCCAGGCGATCGGGGTAGAAGGGCTCTAGGTCCTCGGCTCGCTCCCCGATCCCGGCTAAGAGCACCGGCAAGCCCGTGACCGCGGTGATCGAGAGCGCCGCGCCTCCGCGCGCATCACCGTCGAGCTTGGTCAGGATGAACCCCGTCGTGTCGATCTCCCTCATGAAAGCGCGCGCCTGCACGACGGCGTCCTGCCCCGTCATCGAGTCGCACGCCATCAGGACCATGCCCGGCTTGCTCGCGTCCTTGACCCGCCCCGCCTCTTTCATCATGTCCTGGTCCACATGCAGGCGTCCGGCGGTGTCGACGATCACGACGTCCTTGCCCAGTCGCTGCGCCTCCTTCACCGCGTTCTTCGCGACTTTCTCCGGCTTGTTCCCATCCGAGACCACCGGCACGTCGATCTCGTTGCCCAGTGCGAAGAGTTGGTCGATCGCGGCGGGCCGGGCGAGGTCACAGGCGGCGAGCAGCGGGTGACGCCCCTCTTGCTTGAGGAGATACGCCAGCTTCGCACACGCAGTCGTCTTCCCGGAGCCCTGGACGCCGGCCATCATGATCACCGCCGGCGAGCCCTTGGGGACGCGGAACGGAACGTTCTCGCCGCCGAGCGTCGTGGTCAGTTCGTCTCGAACGACCTTGATCACCTGCTGTGCGGGCGTCAACGACTTCATGACCTCTTCGGAGAGGGCGCGCTCGCGAACGCGGGCAAGGAAGTCGTCGACGACCTCGACGGCGACGTCGGCCTCCAGCAACGCCGTACGCATCTCCCCGAGCGCCTTGTCGACCTGCTTGGGGTGCAACTTCCCCCGCGAGCGGAGCTTCTTGAAGACCCCGTCGAGACGGCCGGAGAGGGCGTCGAACATGCGGGTCAGACTACCCCCAGCCTGCTAGCGAGCGCCCGGCCAGAGCGGGTCGTAGCCGGGGTCGGACTCGGCGGTCGCGCTGCCCTCGCTGCCGTCGCCGTCACCGGAGTCCACCGCCGCGTTCCCGTCAGTCTCGTCGGGCTGCGGGTCGTGGCCGCCGTCGTGCGGCCGCAGCACGTCTTCGACGGCCTGGAGCAATCCGAGCGGGCTGTAAGGCTTCTGGAAGTACGCGTCGGCGCCCAGCTCCAGGACGGTTCGCTTGCCCTCCTCGCCTTGTGCCGTCACCACGATGACCTTGACGCCGGCGGTCTCCGGGTCTCCCTTGACCTGGCGCAGGACCTCTTCACCCGTCACGCCCGGCATGTGCAGGTCCAGGAACATCACGTCCGGGATGCGCAGCGAGATCTGATCGAGTGCGGCCGGTCCGTCGCCGGCCTCCCGCAGCTCGTAGCCCTCCTGCTCCAGCACGGCGCGCATCGCCGCGCGCATCGTCGGGTGGTCCTCGACGATCAGGATGTCGGTACTCACGTCCGCGCTCATCCTCGCACAAGCCTTTCCGCGAACCCACTCGGATCGAAGGCTTCGAGGTCGCCCACACCCTCGCCGGTCCCGACGAGCTTCACCGGAACCCCCAGCTCTTCGCGGACCGCGATCACGATGCCCCCCTTGGCCGAGCCGTCCATCTTCGTCAACACCACTCCGGTCACGCCTACCGAGTCGGTGAACGCCCGGGCCTGCGCGATACCATTCTGACCCGTCGTGGCGTCGAGGACGAGGAGAACTTCCTGCACGCTCCCGGCGGCCTTCTCCAGGACCCGCTTGACCTTGGCGAGCTCCTCCATCAACGGGGTCTTCGTGTGCAGGCGCCCGGCCGTGTCCACGATGAGCACATCGGACCCCTTCGCCTTGGCGGACTCGTACCCGTCGAAGGCAACCGCAGCCGGATCGGCCCCGCGCTGCCCGCCGACCAGGTGCGCGCCTGCTCGATCGGCCCAGGTCTCCAGTTGCTCCCCGGCCGCTGCCCGGAACGTGTCACTCGCAGCCAACGTCACTCTCATCCCCTTATCGGCAAGCATCCGCGACAACTTACCGATGGTGGTGGTCTTGCCTGAGCCGTTCACGCCTACGACCATCACGATCCCCAGCTTTCCGGGGCGAAGATCCAGTTCATCGGGGCCTTCTCCGAGCACGGCCGATATCTCGGCGACCAGCGAATCCTCGGGGTCCGCGCCCCGTCCCACGTCGCTCTTGATGCCGACGACGAGCTCGGCTGCTCCCTTAGGTCCGACATCGGCCCTGACCAGCAGATCCTCGAGACCGCTCCAGCGCTCGTCGTCGGAGGCAGCAGCGCCGAAGAGGGCCCGAACCCTCACACCGAGCCCCTCGGACGACGTGGACGAGGTGGACGCGGGAGCCGTCGGCGCGGCGGCGGCATCGGGAAACGTCGGCCGCGTAAGGACCGCACCGGAAGGGCCCGCGGGACGGCGACGGCGAACCGCGATGCCGGCGACCACAGCCAGGACGACGAGGACGACGACGATCAGGATAACGATGGGCATGACTGGGTCAGGCTAGTTGACGGGTTCGGTCTCCGACACCATGGCCGCCGGAGAGTCGGGCGCCTGCGCGCCCGGATCATCGAGGGACTGGCACACCACCCGGGTAGAACCGTCCTGGTCCATCGAAACGCCGTACATCGTGTCGGCGATCTCCATCGTTCGCTTCTGGTGCGTAACGATGATGACTTGGGACTCCTGCGCGAACCCCTTGATGAGCCCGAGGAAACGGTGCAGGTTCACGTCGTCCAGCGACGCCTCGACCTCGTCCAAGAGGTAGAAAGGCGACGGACGCGCCTTGAAGATCGAGAAGAGGAACCCGAGGGCGGTGAGGGCGCGTTCGCCGCCCGACAGTAGCGACAGCCGCTTCACGCGCTTCTTCCCGGGACGTGCCTCGACCTCGATGCCGGTTTCCAGCAGGTTCGCCGGATCGGTCAGGATCAGCCGCCCCTCCCCGCCGGGGAAGAGCTCTTTGAACATCGCTTCGAACTCGCGCGCGACGTCGCGGAACGCCGTGTCGAACATCTGGACGACCTCGTCGTCCACCCGCCGGATCACATCGAGCAGGTCACGCCGGGCCTTCTTGATGTCCTCCAGTTCACGGTGCATGAAGTCGTGGCGTTCCTGGAGCGCCTCGAACTCGCCCCCCGCCAGCAGGTTGACCTTGCCGATGAGCTGCATGCGCCGGGCGACCAACTCGGACTTGCGTTCAAGGGACTCGATCGTGTCGTCCTCACTGAGCGCCGCGACCGCCTCATGCGGATCCTGTTGGTGACCCTCCTCCAGCAGGCGTTCGGCGTCGGCGATCCGGCGTTCCAGATCCCCGCGCGCGCGGTCGTCTTCCTCATACGCCTCCCGGAGCCGATCGAGCTCGGCAGCCGCCTCGCGCCAGGCCCGGTTGGTCTCTGCCTCGTGGGTCGTCGCCTCGCGTTCGGCGACCGCGGTCTGCTCGCGGCCGGTCACCGCCGCCGCGTAGGACTCCTCCGCCGAGACGAACGCGGTCTCCGCGGTCTCACGCCGGGCCTGCGCGGCATCGGCGTTGGCGCGGAGTTGCTCGGGGGTCTCGGCTATGAGCGCATCCCGCTCCCCGCGGAGATGTTCCAGCCGGATCTGCAGCGCCGCCCGGTCGCGACGAACACCCTCCATCGCGACCCGGGCCGAGATCGGCGGCTCAGGCGCCGGCGGCAACGCGGGAAGCTCCAAGCGCGGGTTCGACCGCTCGGCCGCAGCCAGCGTTTCGCGCCACACCCCGGCGGCCTCGTCCATCCCGACCAGCCGCTGGGAAACCATCTCGTCTTCCTTGGTGGCCGCGGCCAGATCGGAGCCGAGGCGTCCCATCTGTTCGGCCGCGGCCGCGATGGCCACGTCCACATCGCGAAGCTCCTCGACCACCTCACCGGACTCGCGCTCGAGATCCTCGATACGTCGACGGACCGGCCGCACCGCGCTCTCGGCCGCGGCCAGCTCCCGCGCGACCTCTTCCAGCTCGTCCGCGATAGCCCGGGCGCGGGCCTCGTGCTCGGACGCCGTGTGGATCGCGACGGGACCGACCAAGATGCCGTCCTTGGTCACGAACGATGCGGCGGGGTGACGGGCGTGCCGGCCTTCGGCATCCCGAACGTCGTCGGCGAGGTAGACCTCGCGCAGCAGCACCGCGACGATAGCGCCACCTCGGGGATCCGCGCGGACCACCGAGGTGATACTCCGCTCGTCACCGATCGAGGGTTTCGCGGCCTGGCCGGAGGGGACGGCGATGACCGCGCCCTTGCCGCCGGGGGCATCGGCAACCGCGCGGCCCCGGTCCTCGTACACCACGGCGTCGGCGTACGGACCGAGCGCGGCGATCAACGCCTTCTCCCAACCCCGTTCGGCGCGAACGAGGTCGCGAACGAGTCCCGCCCCGCGACCCGGGTTCTCCTCGACGAAGCGAGTCCCGGGCGTCTCCTTCATGTCCCGCTGGCGGGCCTCGAGCACGTTCTTCGCGCTGCGACGGCGCTGGAGGGCCTCCTCGAGTTCGGCGAGCTGTTCGGACAGGCGAGCCCGTTCGGCATCGAGCGTTCCGCGCTGCTCCTGCAGCGGGTTGGCACGCGCGTCCAGACGTTCGATCTCGGCGTCAAGCCGGTCGCGTTCCGTCTGCGCCGCCGTCACGCGCTCGCGCGCGGCTACGAGGGTCTCGTCCAACCGGGAACGATCACGCTCATAGGCTTCGAGCGATCGGCGGACCGTCTCGATCTCGGCTCGGCGGGCGGCCGCTTCCTCGGTCAGCCGACGCCGCTCGTCCTCGACTTCGTGCCGGAGGCGTTCGGCCTCACGGAACTCTGCTTGGGCGGCGTCCAGCTCAGCTTCCCGCAGCGTCAGCTCCTCAGCCGACGCCTGCAGTTCCGCTTCGCCGCGGGCGATATCGTCGCGCAGGGTGTCCAGGCGCAGGGTCCGCGCAGCTTCGGACGCGAGCTTCGCCTTCGCATCGGCCTCCCGGTCGCGCGCGTCGCGCAGCGCCACCTCGGCGAAGGTCTTGGTCTCTTGCGCGCGGTGCAACTCGGCTTCGGCTTCGGCCAGCGCCGCGACCGTCCGCTCTCGGGCGCCGGTCAACGCGTCGATCTCGGCGTCCAGGTCTTCGATCCGGCGCTTCGCTCCCGCTCGCGCCTCAAGTCCCTGCTCCCATCCGGGGCGCTTGGATTCGCGGGCCTTGAGCAAGCCGCGCAAACGGGCGGCGGCGAGCCGCCATGTGACGTCATCGGCCTCACCGGTCAGCTTCTCGTGCTTCTTGGCCATCTCCGCCTGCTGGCGAAGGGGCTTCAGTTGGCGCCGAAGCTCCTGAAGCACGTCCTGCAACCTCAGCAGGTCCTGGTCCAGCGAGGAGAGCTTGCGCTGCGCACGTTCCTTCCGGCGGCGATGCTTCGCGATGCCGGCAGCCTCCTCGATGAACTGGCGCCGGTCCTCCGGACGGGCGGTCAGCACCTCGTCGAGCTGGCCCTGGCCGACGATGGTGTGGAGCGCCCGGCCGATGCCGCTGTCGGAGAGAAGCTCCTGGATATCCATCAGCCGGCGCATCTCGCTGCCGATGCGGTACTCCGAGTCGCCCGAGCGGAAGACACCGCGCGAGATCTGCAGCTCGGACATCGGGACCGGGATCTTCCCGGCCTCGTTGTCGATGACGAGTTGAACCTCGGCCATCCCAAGTCCGGGACGCTTCGGGCTCCCTGCGAAGATCACATCGGCCATCTGGCCGCCGCGCAGCGACCGAACACCCTGTTCGCCCAGTACCCAGGAGATCGCGTCGACGAGGTTGGATTTGCCGGAGCCGTTGGGACCGACGATGACGCTGACGCCGGGGACGAACTCAAGGGTCGTCTTGTCGGCGAACGACTTGAAGCCCTTCAAGGTCAGAGACCGCAGGAACATGCTTGGACCCAGATGCTATCAGGCACGAATCACATCGATGGGATTTCGGCCCCGGTTCCCAACCCGGATCGTCGCCCGATCCCGGCGCGATCCTAGCCCGCCTCTTCAGCGAGCCCGGAAGGCTGTGTCTCCTTCCGGGGGCTCCTCCGCGACCTCGACCCCTTCGACCCGAGCGAGCCGAGGACCCTCGCGGCACCACGCCACAGCCTCGTCCACCGCCGCGTCCGGGCCCTCGAAGACGGCTTCGACGCGCCCATCCCGGGTGTTCCTCGCCCAGCCTCCGAGACCGAGACGGACGGCCTGCTCTTCCGCGGACGCCCGGAACCAGACCCCCTGGACCCTGCCGGAAACGAACAGATGGACCCGCTTCACCCCGAGGGCATGACCTCGAACGAGATGTCCATCGCCGGTGCGGAATGGGTGATGCGTCCCACCGAGATCAGGACGGGCCCAGCGAGCGCGATCTCGCGGATGTTGACCAGCGTGATCCCTCCGGATATCTCGAGAGGCACACGGCCACCCACCATCGCGACGGCCTCCTTGATCACCTCGAGCCCCGCATTGTCCAGCAAGATGGCATCGGCACCGGCATCCAGGGCCTCTTGGAGCTGCTCGAGTGTGTCGACCTCCACTTCGACCTTGAGCGTGTGCGGAACCCCTTCCTTCGCTCGCTTGACCGCCTCGATCACCCCGCCAGCAACCTTCACGTGGTTGTCCTTGATCAGGACGCCGTCGTCGAGGCCGCCCCGATGAAGCCTGCCGCCACCACATTGCACCGCATACCGCTCGAGGGCCCGCAGACCGGGCAGGGTCTTGCGGGTGCACAGGATCTGCGATCCGGTGCCTTCGCAGGCATCCACGAACTTCCTCGTCAGCGTCGCGATACCGGAAAGATGTTGGAGGAAGTTCAGGGCCACGCGTTCGCCGGCGAGCATCGACCGGGCCGAACCACGGAGCTCGCCCAACACGTGGCCCGCCGAAACCGATGTTCCGTCCAGGACGATCCACCGGATCAGCAGACCTGGGTCCACCAGTTGGAACAGGCGTTCGAATACCGGGCCTCCCGCGACGACGCCTCCCGTCTTGGCGATCGCGCGCGCGGTTCCCATGGCACCGTCGGGGATAACCGCGACCGAGGTCACGTCCCCGCCTCCTACGTCCTCGGTGAGCGCGCGGCGGAGGGTCTCATCGAGATCCGGTGGCAGCTGCATCGGCCCTTATCCTATGGTGCTGGGCCTCCCCGCAATCAAGTAGGCCGCCCGGCCGACGGTACCGCCCGCGCCCTCCGCCGATATCCTTGGAAGCATGAGCGCCGTCCCCGCGTCCGCTGCAGTCACCGAAACCAGCCTCGCGCCCATCCTGGACTACGAGCCGTGGGCCGAGGAGGTCCATGCCCTCGCCGCCGAACGCAAGGCGATCGTGGTCGCGCACAACTACCAGGTGCCCTGGATCCAAGACGTCGCCCACTTCACGGGCGACTCGCTCGAGCTGTCCCGTAAGGCCGCGGAGACCGACGCCCGGGAGATCTTCTTCTGCGGGGTCCACTTCATGGCCGAAACCGCCTCGATCCTGTGTCCCGATAAGACCGTGTACCTGCCCGACCTCGCGGCGGGGTGCTCACTGGCCGCAACGATCGACGGCGAACAGCTGCGCGCGTGGAAGGCCGAACACCCCGGTGCGGTCGTCGTCTCGTACATCAATACGACCGCCGAGGTGAAGGCGGAGTCTGACCTCATCTGCACCTCCTCCAATGCAGCCGCCGTCGTAGGCACGATTCCCGAGCACCAAGAGATCCTGTTCCTGCCGGACATGTTCCTGGGTGAGCACGTGAAGCGCGTGACCGGCCGCGATATGCATATCTGGATGGGCGAGTGCCACGTCCACGCGGGTATCGGCCCGCAAGAGATCAAGCAGCTCGCCGGCGAGCATCCCGACGCCGAACTGCTGATCCACCCGGAGTGCGGCTGCGCGAGTTCGATGCTGTACCTCGCCTCGCAGGGTGAACTTCCCGAGGACCGAACCAAGATCATGTCGACCGGCCAGATGATCCGCCGCAGCCGGGAACGCCCCGGCGGGCAGTTCATCGTCGCGACCGAGACCGGGATCCTGCACCGGTTGCGAAAGGAGAATCCGGAGGGCGACTGGCTCGAGGCGAATCGTTCCGCCGTGTGTCAGTACATGAAGATGATCACGCCGGAGAAACTCCTGCATGCGCTCCGCGAAGGCGTCTACGAGGTGAAGGTGCCGGCCGACATCGCCAACCGGGCTCGGTTGCCCATCGAGCGCATGCTCGCGATCGGCTAGCTCACTCCGGAGACGGGATCAGACCGACCTGCATCATCATGCCCATGGCATCCATGACGCCCGAATGCGACTTCGACTTGCCGTCCTCCGTCACCTCGACGATGTCCATCGCCTCGATCGAGAACGGCTTGTTCGTCGCCGGCATCCCCATGAACTCGCCGGTCTGGGTCGCGGAGAACCGTCCACGGATGGCGATCTTGTTGCCCGATACCACCGTGTCGATGATCTCGGACCTCGCATCCGGCATCGCGGCGAACATGCCCTCGAACATCTTGATGACTCCCTCCTTGGTGGGCGGGATACCCGGCATCTCCTGGTACTCCACGAAATCATCGGCGAGGTTCTCCCGGATGAAGTCGATGTCCTTGCGGTTCATGGCGTCGTAGAACGCCTCGGCGCCCTTGCGCATCTCTTCCGGCGTCATCAGTTGCCCCCCTCCATCGCACCGAGCTGCATCATCATCTTGGCGACGTCCATCTGGCCCCACGTCTGCAGGACCTGGCCGCCGTCGAGCCGGTAGATCGTGATCCACTCGACGTCCACCTGATTCCCGTTCGGTGGGATCTGCGCCCAATCGATCCCCTTCCCGCTGTTGGACCCCGTCAAGCGGACGCGGGACACGACCTTGTCGTCCTCACCGAAGAGATCGAGCACCACCTGCTTCTTGTCGGGGAAGTACTCGGTCGCCGCCTGCGTAGCCCCCGCGATAACCGCCTCGGCGCCCGGGAGCTGGTCCCCCATAGGCCCCCCGTTCTGGAAGTCCGGCGCCAGGATCTCGCGCACGGTGTCCCAGTCGAGGGCCTCGTAGGCCTCCTCGAGCCGGCTGATGGTCGCGACGTTCTCATCAACACCCACGGGGACCTCCCTGTCTCTCGGAAACCCTGAACCTACGCCGGAAGGTCGGCAAACGCCAAATCAGCTCTGGCACTGCGGACAGAAGTACGTGGTCCGCGCCGAGGTCTTCACGGCTTGGATCGGGGTCCGGCACCGACGGCACGGCAGCCCCGCCCGGCCGTACACCTTCAGCTCTGCCTGATAGCCGCCGGGTTCACCGAACAGGTCGACGTACGCCTCGTCTTCGAGCGTGGTCCCCCGCAGCCGGATCGCGTCCTGCAGGACCTCCTGGATCGCGCGGTACAGCCGGCGAACCTCCTGCGACGAGAGCGTGTCGGACATACGGTCGTAGCGCAGGCCTGCGGCGAAGATCGTCTCGTCGGAATAGATGTTCCCGATGCCCGACATGAACTTCTGATCCATCAGCAGGGTCTTCAGCTTCGCCTTGCGCTGGGCCATCGCTTCACCGAAGGCCGGCCACGTGAACGTGTTCTCCAGCGGGTCGATCGCGATGTGCGAGAGCTCCTTCACCTTGCCGAGCTCGTCGACGTGCGTCACGAACAACTCACCGAACGTCCGCGGGTCGATGAACCGGAGGTCGCCACCCTGCTGGAACGTGAACACGACGTGGGTGTGTGGAGGCAGCGGCTGCCGCTTGGTCCCGCGGACGAACTGTCCGCTCATGCCGAAGTGCACGACCATCACATCGTCGGAGTCGAGGTAGACCAGCAGGTACTTGCCCCGGCGTTCGACGCGGGCGATCTTCCGACCCGTCAGCGGGTCGGTGAAGTCCTTGCGCATCTTGTGCCGGCGGATGGCGCGCTTCGCGTTCTTCGACGGCTTGACTTCGACCGACTTGATCTTGCGGCCGACGGAGTCCTTCTCGAGGTCACGGCGAACGACTTCAACTTCTGGTAGCTCCACCTAGCTCCTCCTCGTCGAGGTCTTCTCTTCAGCCGACAGCCGCACCATCGCCTCGGCGGCCGCCTGTTGTTCCGCTTCCTTCTTGGAGCGGCCCTCGCCGCTCCCCCACTCTCGCCCGTCGAGGACGACGACCGCCGTGAACCGCTTCTCGTGATCGGGGCCGCGTTCGTGGATCCGGTAGATCGGGAGCGCGCCGAACCCCTGGGAAGCGAGTTCCTGAAGACCGGTCTTGTAGTCGCGCGCCCCCTCGCCTCGCACGTAGCCGTCGATCCGCGGCTCGAACAGCCGCCGGATCAGCTCGCCGGTTGCATCCAACCCTAGGTCGATGTAGACCGCGCCGAGTACCGCTTCCAGACAGTCCGCCAGGATGCTCGCCTTGTCGCGCCCGCCGGACTGCTCCTCGCCCTTGCCAAGCTTCACCAGATCGCCGAGTCCCAGGTCGCGCGCCACGTCCGCAAGCGTCGGCATGCTGACCATCGCCGCACGCAGCTTCGCCAATCCGCCCTCGGGCATCTCCGGGAAGCCGCGGAACGCCATGTCGGTCACGACGACTCCGAGCACGGCGTCGCCGAGGAACTCCAGCCGTTCGTTCGTCTCGTTCAGATCGTTCTCGAACGCGTACGAGCGATGCGTGAGCGCGACCTCTGCGATGTGCGGGTCACGGAATCGGACGCCCAGCGCCCCATCCAAGCTCAACGGGCTACTCGACCTCGACCGCTTGCCGCCCGGCGTAGTAGCCACAGTTGCCGCACACGCGGTGCGGAAGCTTCGGCTGGTGACACTGGGGGCATTCGGAGAACGACGGCGCCTCGGCTTTCCAATGCGCGGCGCGCATCTTCGTCCGGGCTCTGCTCTTCTTGCGCTTGGGGGTCGCCATCTCGTTCCTCTCTATCTCTCCTGCTATCGCTCGGGGCCCGCCTCAGCCCGTTCCGCGTTCGTCTTCCTTCAGCTGTTCGACGATCACGTCCAGGGCAGCCCACCTGGTGTCGGGGACCTCCTCCGGACAGGTGCACTCGCCCATGTTCCGATCGCCGCCGCATCGCTCGCAGAGCCCCAGACAGTCGGGGCGGCACAGCGGCGCGAACGGCAGGGCCGGGACCACCGCGTCCCGGACCATCGGCTCCAGATCGATCGTGCCCAGCTCTGCGTCGATCGGGTATTCCTCGTCGCCCGGCGTACGCACGAACACCTCCCTGACCTGGGCTTCCACGCTCCCGTCGAAACGGGTCAGGCAGCGGGCGCAGGACTGCACGACCGCCGTCGAGAGGGTACCCGACACGAGCAATCGCCCCTCGGAAACGGCCTCCACACGCACATCGAGCACCACCGGGTTCCCATCCGGGACCTCGGAGAGTTCAACTTTCAGCTCGGGGACCGCCTCCCGGCGCTCGACGCGCTTCGAGACGCCCGTCCGGTCCAGCAGATCGGCCACATCGACCTGGATCACGTGCCCGCCTCCTCGTCGAACGGCTCCGGCGGGTGGGCCGGAGCCGAGGCGGCCTCCAGCTGCGTCGCCATCGGGTCCCGGAGCTTGACCCGACCTTGCTCCACGTGCGCGAGCGTCCTGCCCATGCCGGCCTCGACCTTCTGCAGGTACTCCAGCGCCTGTCGCGCAACGGCCTCGAACTCGGACAGTTTGCGGTCCACGTACGCCTCCGCCTCCAGCCGGGCCGCCCGGGCCTCGTCCTGCGCCTGGGCGAGGATGTGACCGGCTTCCTCGTGAGCCCGGTGGACGATCTCTTCCTGCTCGGCCAGCCGCAGTTGCTCGGCCTGCGCCTGCTCGACCAGCGCGTCGGCATCGAGGCGGGCCTTGGTGAGCAGCTCCTCGCGGTCGCGGACGACCCACTTGGCCTGCTTGATCTCCTCGGGCAGCTCGGCCCGCATCTCGCCCGCCAGCGACAGCAACTCGTCGCGGTTGAGCAGCACCGACGATGAGAGCGGCATCGCTTTCGCGTCCCGCACCATCTGCTCGAGCTGATCGATCCTGCCGGCGAGATCCATCACGCGTCTCCGAGCTTGTCCTCCAGCCGCTGCTTGACCGATCGCGGCACGAGCCCCTCGACGTCGCCGCCGAAGCCCGCGACCTCCTTGACCAGGGACGAGGACAGATAGGACCAGTTGGGATTGGTCGAGATGAAGAACGTCTCGACCTCGGCGAGGCGGAAATTCATCTGGGCCATCTGCAGTTCGTAGTCGAAGTCCGAGACGGCACGCAGACCCTTGACGATGACCCCGCTCCCACGTCGGCGGGCGTACTCGACGAGCAGCCCCGAGAAGCGGTCGAGCTCGACGTTCTCGATATCACCGGTCGCTTCCTTGAGCATCGCGAGACGCTCCTCGACCGCGAAGAGGGGTTCCTTGGCGGGGTTCTCGAGCACCGCGACAACAACCTTCTCGAAGTGACGTGCGGCGCGCTGAATCACGTCGAGATGGCCGTTCGTTACGGGGTCGAAGGTGCCCGGATAGAGGGCAGTCAGGCCCATCAGACCTCCCGGTACAGGGTGATGAGGGTATCGCCGTAGTTCAGGCGCTTCTGGGCAACCCATTCTAGCGGAGTTACAGGCGTGTAACCCTTGGGAGCCCGGGAGAGCATCACGGTCCAGGCACGGTCCGGCGCAAGCCAGCCTCCCCGGAGGAGGTCGAACACTTGATCCAGCTCTTCCGCCAGGTCGTACGGAGCGTCGAGGAACACGGCGCCGAACGGCTCCGCCTCCCCGCGCAGGAACGTGAGGACCTCGGCCCGAACGACGCGGGCGCGATCCTCGAGCTTGGTCCGGCGGAGGTTCTCGGCGATCGCTTTGGCCGGTCCGGTAGCCCGGTCGACGAAGACGGCCGCAGCGGCGCCCCGCGACAACGCCTCGACGCCGACCGCGCCGGTCCCCGCATACAGATCAAGGACCCGGGCCCCCGGCAGGTCGGGAGCCAGGCTCGAGAAGAGTCCCTCACGGGCTCGGTCGGTCATCGGACGGGTGCCGTCGGGAACCTTGGCGAGCTTTGTGCCCTTGGCCGAACCGGCGATCACCCGCATGAACAGGACTCTAGCCTCGGCCGAAAGCGCGAGGGCCGGCCGAGCCTACATCCCGCCCACCCACGCGAGCTCATCTAGGAGTGGAACAGCCAGTCGATCGAGCCCGCGAAACGCGTCTGCAGCTCTCGCAGGAGCCCCGGATATGCCTGCAACTCTGGATCCTCGTCGATCACCGCGAACGCCCGCGCCCGGGCACGTTTGACGAGATCGATGTCCTCGGCCAGCCGTGCGAGTTTCAGGTCGGGCAGCCCCGACTGGCGGACGTCGAAGAGCGTCCCCTCGCCGCGCAAGCGCAGATCCTCGTCGGCCAGCTCGAATCCGTCGGTGGTCCGGACCATGGCAGCCAAGCGCGCTCTCGCGACCTCGTTGTCCGGCTTGCTGTGGTCCGAAAGGAAACAGTACGAACGGTGCTGGCCGCGCCCGATCCGCCCCCGGAGCTGATGCATCTGCGCCAGGCCGAAGCGTTCGGCGTTCTCCACGAGCATCACGGTGGCATTCGGGACATCCACCCCGACTTCGATGACGGTGGTCGCGATCAGGACGTCATGCTCGCCGCGACGGAACTCCTCCATGATGCGATCCTTGTCCGCCGGCCGCATCTTGCCGTGCAGCAAGGTCACATCCAGATCGGGGAACACGTCGCTCGCCAGGCGCTTCGCCTCGGTTTCGGCGGCCTTGACCTCGGCCTTGTTCGCCTCGTCTATCGCGGCGCAAACGACGAATGCCTGCCGCCCTGCCGCGACCTCGGCGCGGATGAGCTCGTACGCCGCTTTCCGCTCGGCCGCGGTCGCGACGACCCGGGTCTCGATCGGTTGGCGACCCTTGGGCAGTTCGTCGAGGACCACCACATCCAGATCCCCGTAGTAGGTGAGCGCGAGCGTTCGCGGGATCGGCGTTGCGGTCATGATCAGCACGTCCGGCTCGCCCCCCTTGCCCTTCAGCGCCATGCGCTGATGCACGCCGAACCGGTGCTGCTCGTCGATCACGGCGAGCGACAGATCCTTGAACGCGACACCCTCCTGCACGAGCGCGTGGGTCCCGACGACCAGGTCGACATCGCCGCTCGTCAGGCCGTCGAGCACCCGCAGCCGGTCCTTGCCTGTCACCGACGCCGTCAGGACGGCGTAGGTGAGCGTGGGCTTTGCCGCATCGCCCGCGTCCGCAGGGCCGTCGAGGAGCGAGCCCTGCCCGTCATCGGGCCGATCGTCGACGTCGAGGAACCGGACCGCGCCGAGTCGTTCTAGCAGGGTCTCCATGCTGCGGCCGTGCTGCCCGGCGAGCACCTCGGTCGGCGCCATGATGGCCGCCTGATGGCCGGAGGCGACAGCGACGATCGCGGCATGCAGGGCAACGGCCGTCTTTCCCGACCCGACGTCGCCCTGCAACAGCACGTTCATCGGGCGCTGGCGCGTCATCGCCTCGCCGATCGCATCCATCGCCCGATGCTGGGCGTCGGTCGGCTCGAACGGGAGCGAGGCCAGATAACGTTCGACCAGGCCGTCGGACGGCGTGTGCGCGACCCCCTCGGCATCGGCCTCGACCCGGTGCTTGCGGAACGCCACTCCCAGTTCCAGCGCGAACAGCTCATCGAACTTCAGTCGCTCGCGGGCGCGTTGCAATCCCTCGTCGGTCTCGGGGAAGTGGATCGCGCGGATCGCTTCGTCGAACGACGACAGCGACTCCGCGGCGACGATGTCGGCGGGAAGCGGCTCCTCGATAGCCGGGATCTTCTGCAACGCCCGGAAGATAAGCTCGCGGATCGTGCGGGTCGTGATGCCCTCGGTCGCCGGATGCACGGGGGTGATCCGCGCCGTGTGCACCATGTCGCTCGAGCCAGAGAGGATCTCCACCTCGTAGTTGCCCAACTGCAACTTGCCGCGGTAGATGCCGACCTGGCCCGAGACCGCGAGCTCCTGGCCCTCCTTGTAGAGCGTCGCGGCCCACGGCTGGTTGAAGAAGGTCAGATCGAGGTAGCCCGTGCCGTCGAAGAGGGTTACGGTGACCATCGTGCGGCGCTGGCGGGTCTGGCGCTTGCTGACGCGCTTCACGTTCGCGATGACGGTCGCCTCCTGGCCCACCTTCAGGTCACGGGTCTTCGCGACGCTCGTCCGGTCGATATAGCGACGCGGGTAGTGATGCAGGAGGGCATCTACCGACGTGATCCCGAGTGGGTCGGCCAGGACCTCGGCAGCCGGCCGGCCCTTATTGCGCATGCCGGTGCGGCGGCCTGCGACCCTCGGATCGATCGCTTCGATCGGAGAGTCCAGGGACAGGCTCACGCATTTTCCTTCCGGGAAGCGTCTCTGCGGGGCCGCAGCCCTATCATCGTAGTGATGCGCTCCGACCGAAACCTGCGAACCATGGTGGTTCTCGCCGCCGGTGCCATCGCCACGACGATGGTGATGGCCGCCTGCGCGGCCCCCCCCGGCGACGGTCCCGGACCGGGCGGAACGACGGGATCCCCCGCACCCTCACCGATACCTGCTCTCAACGCCACCTCCGCCCTGCTCTTGCCCACAGACGCGGCGTCCCTTCCGGAGATGGACTACGCCGGCTACCAGGCGCTGCTCGGCCAGCTCCGGGGAACGCCCGTCGTCGTGAACATCTGGGGGTCGTGGTGCGGTCCGTGCCGGACCGAGGCGCCGCACCTCGCGGCCGCACATGAGAAGTACGGCGACCGGGTCCAGTTCCTCGGTGTGGACATCCTGGACGTCCCGGAGTCGGCACGGGAGTTCATCGAGGAGTTCGGCTGGACCTAC
This sequence comes from Actinomycetota bacterium, assembly GCA_040880465.1. GTDB lineage: Bacteria > Actinomycetota > UBA4738 > UBA4738 > JBBDHU01 > JBBDIK01. The sequence continues at coordinate 41,152 of JBBDIK010000011.1, forward strand.
CCGAGCGTGTTCGATCCGTCCGCCGGCGGCGACATCCGCAACCAGCTCGGCTACCTCGGCCAACCGGTGACGCTCTTCTACGACGCTGACGGCGAGTTGGTAGCAGATTGGGAAGGACCGCTCGACCCCCGCGAGCTGGACGCCCGCATCCGCAAGATCCTGCCGCACGAACCCGCAGGCACGAGCGCGAGCGGTTCACCCGGTCCTGCGTAGACCGTTTGCTACCATCCTTGGGCTATGGCTGCCGTCTGTGAGATCTGCAAGAAGAAGCCGTTCTTCGGCAAGCGGGTATCCCACTCGCATCACCGGACCAACCGGCGGTGGGACCCGAACATCCAGCGCGTCCGCGCACTGGTCAACGGCTCGCCCAAACGCCTCAACGTGTGCACCAAGTGCCTGAAGGCCGGCAAGGTCACCCGCCCCGCGCACGGATAGGCCCGGCCCCGCGGGCCCCGGGCCTAGCGACCGGAAACCCAACTCAGCCGCGGCCCGTTCCCCACAACTGATCGACCGGGCCGATCCCGCGCCCGATGGCCAGCGAGTTCCGGATCGCCTCGGTCACGAACGCCTTCCCGGCCTTTACCGCCGCGGAAAGGTCGTCGCCCATGGCGAGGTGAGCCGCGATCGCGGCGGACAGCGTGCAGCCGGTCCCATGCGTGTTGGGGGTATCGATCCGCCCGGCGCTCAGCCATTCCATCGTCGCGCCGTCCGCGAACAGATCGTCGGCCCGGTCGCCCACCAGATGGCCGCCCTTGACCAGAACCGCGGCGGACCCGAACCCGAGGATCAGGCGCGCAGCCTCCTCCATCTGTTCCCGCGTGTCTATCGTTGCGCCGATCAGGCCGCCGGCCTCGTGCAGATTCGGCGTCACCAGCGTGGCGAGCGGCAGGATCCGCATGCGGAGCGCCTCGACGGCATCGGCATGCAACAGCGGATCGCCGTGCTTCGAGACGAACACCGGGTCCACGACCAGGTTCGGAACCTGCGTCTCCCGGAGCGCCTCGGCGACGGCCTCGATGATCGCGGCGGACGCGAGCATGCCGGTCTTCGCGGCGGCGACACCGATGTCGTCCACGACCGCACGGATCTGATCGCCGACGATCTGCGGTGACAGCTCCTCGAACGCCGACACGCCTTCGGTGTTCTGCACCGTCACCGCTGTGACGGCCGTCATCCCGTAGACGCCGAGCGCGCTGAACGTCTTGAGGTCGGCCTGGATGCCGGCACCTCCGCCGGAATCCGAACCCGCGATCGAGAGCACCCGTGGCCGTTCAGCGGGCAAAGTGATCCCACCCTTGTGCTTCAAGCGGCACCTCGGCTCCGCCGCCGGCAGGCACTTCGAAAACCTCGACCCCGTCGGTGATCTCCCCGACGTCGGTAAGCGCCACGAAGAACCGATGCTCCAGCTCGGATCGGGCGGCATCGACTGCGGCGAGAGGCAGCGTCGCGATCAGCTCGAAGTCCTCGCCGCCGCCGAGCGCGAGCCCCAGGGGCTCGACATCCGCGACCTCGGCCAGCGACGCCAGCTCCGGAGCGACGGGGACGTCGGCGGTCCGGATGCGCGCACCGACCCCGCTCGCCTCGCACACCCGTATGCAATCCCGGGCGAACCCGTCGGAAACGTCGATCATCGAGGTCGCGCCGTGCGCGGCGAGCGTCTGCGCCTCCCCGACCCGCGCCACGGGCCTGGCGGCCGCTTCCAGCAGCGCCCGACCCCACCCCGAGGACGCGGCCTTGGCCGCCTCCTGTGGAGCCAGTTCGGCCAGGACCAGTCCGCCGGCGGCCGCTCCGAGGACTCCGGTTACGACCACACGGTCGCCAGGCCGGGCGCCGGAACGCGCGACGACCTTGCCGGGGGCCGCCGAACCCGCGACCGACACCGACACCACCACCTGCCCCGCGGAGGAAAGGTCTCCGCCGACGATGGTGAGGGCGTACTCCTCGCAAGCGGTCCGCATCCCGCCGTAGAGTTCCACCACCCATGGGAGGTCCACGTCCGGTGGCAGACCCAACGAGACCAGCGCATACCGAGGGCTCGCAGCCATCGCTGCGATATCTGAGACGTTCACGACGATCGACTTGTACCCGAGGTCCCGCGGCGAGGTCCTGCCCAGGCGGAAGTCGGCGCCCTCGACCAGCATGTCGCTGGTCAGCACGAGGTCGCCGCTGCCCGCCTCCACCACGGCCGCGTCGTCACCGACGCCGAGCCGCACCCCGGGCGTCTCCCCCGCAAGGACGCGACGGATCGCATCGACCAGTTCGTCCTCGGAGAACATGGGCGGCAGCCTACCGCCGAACATCCTTCGGTCTCCATGACCGTCTCACCCCTCCGGCAGTCGCTCTCTGGCTGAGGCAAGGGTCAGATATGCCCTTCCGTCACATCGAACACGGGACTTCCCGACATGGTGTGCAACAGGCGTACCCGGCACGCTCGATACACTGACTGAACCCCAGACCGCCGAAGGGAAGTGCAGATGCAGCACGTCGAGGCCGCCGCGACCCACGACAACCCCACCCCCGATGAACTCCGCAAGTTCACCGAGGAGATGCCGAACTGCAGCCTCACCGAGTACGGCAACCCCAACGTCCAGACCCGCGTCGTGTCGCGTTCTTCCTCAAGCACCTACGGGGTCGGCGATCCCGAGCGTTTCAGTGGCCAGACGATGCCGCGCGAGGAGTACGACCGGCTGTCGAGGCTGCAAGACGACTACCTGCGCGGCCAGGACGTCATCCAGATCGACGGATACATAGGCAACGACCCAGACTTCCGCACACCGGCGCGCCTGACGATCGAGAAGGCGAACGCCAACATCGCCGGCATGCAGCAGAAGCTTTACTTCCCGCGTGACGGTGGCGATCCCGAGGTCCAGGTCATCTACACGCCGAACCTTCCGGTTCCCGGCTACCCCGATGAACGCGTCATCGCGGTCGACCTCGACCGAAGCGTCACGCGCGTCTTCAACTCCGACTACTTCGGTGAGTCCAAGAAGGGCGGACTGCGGATGTGGAACGAGATCGTCTACAACCGGGGCGGCCTCGCGCTGCATGCCGGGTTGAAGGTGATCCCGACCGCCCAGGGCGAGAAGGTGATCCTGATCATCGGCCTGTCCGGAACCGGCAAGACGACGACCACGTTCACGACGCAGAACGACTCGCTCCCGGTGCAAGACGATTTCGTCGGACTGATGCCGGGCGGCAAGGTCTACGGAACGGAGAACGGCTGCTTCGCCAAGACGTTCAGCCTGGACCCCGACTTCGAGCCGAATATCTACAACGCGGTCGTCAAGCCGAACGCGTTCCTCGAGAACGTCTACCAGGATGACGACGGGACGGTCGACTTCTTCAACGAGAACTACACACAGAACGGTCGCGCGGTGTTCGGGATGGCCGACCTCGCCCGGTACCGCCCAGCCGAGGGGCTCGGCACGGTCGACTACCTGCTGATCCTGAACCGGAACGAGAACATCATCCCGTCGGTCGCGCGATTGTCGCAGACGCAGGCCGCCGCGTACTTCATGCTCGGCGAGACCACCGGAACGTCGGCCGGCGGCGCAGCGGAGGCCGGCAAGTTCCTTCGGGTTCCGGGGACGAACCCGTTCTTCCCGCGTCCACACGGATTCCAGGGGAACCGGATCCTCGAACTGCTCGGCTCGCATCCGATCGAGGTCTTCCTCCTGAACACCGGGAGGGTCGGCGGCAAGGACGACGACGATCGGTCGAAGAAGGTCAAGATCCCGCACACTTCGGCGTGTGTGAAGGGGATCGCCGAAGAGACGATCGCTTGGACCGACGACACCGACTTCGGCTACCAGATCGCCGAGTCCGTGCCCGACTTCGACGACATCGAGCTCTTGCAGCCCCGGCGGCTCTACGAACGAGAGGGCCGGTTGGACGAGTACACCGAGCTCGTCGGACGGTTGAAGTCCGAGAGAACCGAACGCCTCCTCGAGTTCCCGGAACTCTCCGAGGAGATCGTTCGCGCGGTCGGCTGACTCAGACTTCGGGTTCGGCGGGCTCGGCGGGTTTGGTAGATCCGGTCGCTGCAGGGGTCACCGCAGCAGGCGCGGGAGGCGCCTCCGAGCCCCGACCCAAGAAGTAGCCGGTCACGATCTGCAGAACCCCCAACACGAGTGGCACCAACAGGTACCAGCGATACGCCGTCATCTCGTCCACGAACGCCCGCCCGGCGTAGGGCACCGATGCGGAGATCAAGAACAGCCCCGCGAGCGAGAGCCAGAGGCCGACCCGAGCAGTGACGAACAGCGCGAACAGGACGAGGTGTGCTCTGCCACGCACGTCTACCCGCCGCCGCCGCGTCCACACGACGAGCGAACGTATCCCGCCGAGTATCAGCAGTCCGGCGACGACGAGTTCGACGACCCTCATCCGCTCTCCCCGTCACCGACACCCAGGGCCGCCACAACCTCAGTGTCCGTCGTCTGGCCGAAGTCCCGGTACCACTGTCCGACCGCCTGGAACACCGGCGGCGTCTCGATGACGATGACCTCGTCCGCCTCGTTCGCCATGCGTGCGACCGCTTCGCCCGGCGCGACCGGGACGGCGAGCACGACCTTCACCGCGCCGCGGGCGCGGGCCCAGCGGATGGCCGCGACGGCCGTTCCCCCGGTCGCGATCCCATCGTCCACGACGACCGCGGTGCGCCCGTCGAGCGGGATCGGGGGACGGTCTCCGCGATACGCACGCGTGCGCCGCTCGATCTCGGCCTCCTCGGCGGCTATCTCCCCTTCGAGGTACTCCTCGCTCACGTGCAACACCTCGAGCAGCCGTTCGTCGAGGACGCGGATGCCCGGAGCGATCGCGCCCAGACCGAGTTCCGGGTTCCGTGGCGCGCCGATCTTGCGCGGGATGACGACGTCCAGGGGCGCGCCCAGCACGTCCGCCACGGCGCGGCCGACGATCACCCCGCCCCGAGCGATCCCCAACACGACGGCGTCGCCGGCCGCGCGACCCCCGAGCGCGACCCCGAGCATGCGCCCGGCCTCCCGGCGGTCGGCGAAGATCATCCGTCCGGCGCGGCACGGCACGCGTGAGAGGTGCTGCGGACCTCGCCTCGCTTGCTCATGCTCACAAGCATCGCACCTTGCCGGGCTCGGCAGCCCGCACTACGATGACGCGCACACCACCGGGACCCCCCCGGGGGACGCACACATGGAGGTCATCGTGGTCCAGGCGTACATCCTCATCCAGGCAGAAGTCGGCAAGGCCGCGCAGGTGGTCAAGGAGATCCAGAGCATCGATGGCGTGACCGACGCCGAGGACGTGACCGGACCGTACGACGTGATCGTGCGCGCCGAGGCCGCAGACGTCGACGCGCTCGGCAAGCTGGTCGTGGCCAAGATCCAGGCGGTCGAGGGGATCACCCGAACCCTCACCTGCCCGGTCGTTCATCTCTAGGAGACGCTCCGCAGTCACGGCGCCGGCAGCGTCCGGCCTTTCTTGCGTTCGCGTTCGCTGCGGTCCACGGCGAGGTCGATGAGCCGCTCCAGAAGTTCCGCGTAGGGCACGCCGGAGGCCTCCCAGAGTTTCGGGTACATGGAGATAGACGTGAACCCCGGGATCGTGTTGAGTTCGTTCACCCAGAGCTCGCCTCCGTTGCCGAGGAAGAAGTCGACCCGCGCCATCCCCGCGCAATCGATCGCTTGGAATGCCCGCACCGCCATCCGCTGAACGTCGTCCACGACCCCGGTGGGAAGGTCCGCGGGGATGTGGAGTTCGCTCGACTCGTCCAGGTACTTGGCTCGGTAGTCGTAGAACTCGCCGGACGGGACAACTTCGCCCGGGAGGGATGCGACCGGCTCGTCGTTGCCGAGGACCGCGCACTCGATCTCGCGGATGCCCTCGAGCCCCTTCTCGATCACGACCTTGACGTCGTAGCGGAACGCTTCCTCCATCGCCGGCTCGAACTCGGCCGCGTCGTGCACCTTGGTGATCCCGACCGACGAGCCGAGGTTCGCCGGCTTCACGAATACCGGGTATCCGTGCGCCTCGCCCTGTGCTGTCGCGGCCTCCGGGTCATCGCGCCAGTCGCGTTCGTGGACGACGGAGTACGGAACGACGGCGATCCCGTCGGCTTCCAGGAGCACCTTCTGGATCGCCTTGTCCATCCCGACCGCGGAGCCAAGCACCCCGGCACCAACGTAGGGAACGTCCGCCATCTCCAGCAGACCCTGGATCGTTCCGTCCTCGCCGTGCGGTCCGTGGATGAGCGGGAACACGACATCGAACGGCTCGTCGCCGCCCGAGCCGTCGGTCGGAACGAGCCGAGCATCACCGGGTTCCTGCGAGAGCGCGATCCCGGGACCGGCATCCCCCGCAACGAACGGCAGTGGTGCTTCCGCGCCGGCGAGGGCCGGAACGGAGGGGAGCCTGAGCCAGCGGCCGTCCTTGTCGACACCGATCGGGACGACCTCGAAGCGCGTCGGATCGAGAGCCTCGACAACCGAGCGGGCCGAGATGCACGAGATCTCGTGTTCGGCGGAGCGGCCGCCGAACACGATCGCGATACGGCGGCGGGTCACTGGGTCACGTTCTCCGGGTGCCAACGCTTCGGGTAGTGGGCCTTCAGGTCCACGGTCATGTCGGTCAGGGTATCCATGATCTCGTCGGTGACCTTCCGGAGGGTCGGAACGTCATCCAGTTTTTCCGCGTAGGCGGAGAAGTCCATCGCGGGCCCGGCCCTGAGCCACAACGGTCTGCCGAGCTTCAGGCTGCCCTTCCCGCTCTTCTGCCAGATCTCCTGCGTCCCCCATCCGGCGATCGGCGTCACCGGCACCCCGCTCGCGAGGGCGAGCCACGCGAGCCCCATCTTCGCGCGCTGCGGCAGACCGTCGGACCGCCTCGTCACCGTTCCCTCCGGGTACATGACCACGGTCTCGCCACGATGCAGTGCCGCGACCGCATCTTCAAGCGGCGCCTTGCTCCCGGTCCCGCGGTGAACCGGGATCTGTCGGATCGCGCGCAGGGCCCAGCCGAGGATCGGTTCCTCGAACATCTCGGCCTTTCCGAGGTAGCGCGGCCGGCGGCCGGCCTTGACGAGCATGTTCGCGCAGACCAGGGAGTCGATGTAGCCGGTGTGGTTCGCGGCGACCAGGAGCGGGCCGGTCGGCGGGATGTGCTCGAATCCCTCCATGTGCCAGTTGAACCACACGCGCAGGGGCGGCAGGACGGTCAGTTCGGCGACGCGGTACCAGGGTTCCAGTGCGGGCCTCCTCAGCGGTCATCATCCTACCCTCGGCCTACCCTCGGCTTCCGCGCGTGCCTGGCGAGGCTGGCTCGTCAACCTCTGCGACCATGATTGGTTTACAGTCTTGCCGTGGACCTGCTCGATGCGCTGACCTACGAGTTCCAGAGCGGCGAAGCCCTGGCCGCGGATCTGGGGGTGAGCCGGGCGGCCGTCTCGAAGGCGGCCAAGGTCCTGATCGACGACGGGTACCCCGTCGACGTCGAACGCTCGCGTGGATACAAGCTGCACTGGGGAACGCCGAGCCCTCGGATGCTCGCGACGCTCAACGTACGCGCCGTCACTCGGCCGTACCGATACCTGGGGACGCTCGACAGTACCCAGGACGAACTCCGCCGATGGGCGGAGGAAGGAGCCCCCGGCGGGGCAGTGGTTGTCGCGGAGCGCCAGCAACACGGCCGAGGGCGCCACGGCCGGATCTGGGAGAGTCACCCCGGCATCAGCCTCACGTTCTCCGTTCTCCTGAGGCCCTCCACCCCGGTCGCGCAGCTTCCGCTGATCTCGCTCGCGGCCGGAGTGGCCATCGCGGAAGCCATCTCCCCGGGTCGCGGCGGACTGAAGTGGCCCAACGACCTCCTCGGACCCGGCGGAGGCAAGCTGGCAGGCATCCTCGTGGAGGCACGAACGAGCGGCGAGGAAACCACGTACGTCCTCGTCGGGATCGGCGTCAACGTTGAGCCGCCGGCTCCGCCCGATGGCGCGGTCCTGAATACGGTCCCCGGGAGGAACGCGCAACACCGCGCCTATGTGCTCGACCGCATCCTGGAGGAACTCGAAGCGGCCTTCGCCCTCCTTGCCGAACCAACCGCGGTCGTGCGGGCGTGGAAGGAACACAGCAACATGATGGGGACTCGCGTTCGCGTCGAGACGCCGGCCGGCACGATCTCCGGGCACGCTCGCGATATCGACCCCACCGGTGCGCTGATCGTGGCTACGCCCGACGGCGATGAAGTGATCCACGCGGGGGACGTGACCCTCGTTCGAGAGGAAGGAACCGACGGATGACGATGGACTGGGACTCCCTGGTTGCGGAGGCGCTGGCCGACCGGCCGCCGTCGCGTGACGCGGCGCTCGCGATGCTCGCGTTGCCCGACGAAGACACGTTGCGACTGGTCGACGCGGGATGGCAGGTGCGGCGCGCGAATTTCGCCGACCGCACGAAGGTCAACGTGCTGCTGAACGCCAAGAGCGGCTACTGCCCGGAGGACTGTGGATACTGCTCGCAGTCCCGTCACGTCCAGACGCCGATCGACCGCTACCCGGTCATCAAGCCGGCAGCGATGCTGGCCGCGGCCCGCGAGGCGCACGCGGCAGGCGCACAGCGGTTCTGTATCGTCGCCGCGCTCCGCGGCCCGACGTGGACCCAGGTCGAGCAGGTCGCCGAAGCGACGCGCCAGATCAAATCCGAACTGCCCCTGGAGGTGTGCGCGTGTCTCGGACTCCTCGACGAACCGGAGAAGGCGGTCGCCCTGAAGGAGGCGGGGGTCGACGCCTACAACCACAACCTAAATACCTCCCCGGAGCGCTACGGCGAGATCACCACGACCCATACCTACGAGGATCGGTTGGCCACGGTCCGATCCGCGCGCGCCGCAGGACTGTCGGCGTGCAGCGGGGTGATCCTGGGGATGGGCGAGTCGCACGAGGAGATCGTCGACCTCGCGTTCGCGCTGCGTGAGGAGGGCGCGGACTCGATCCCGGTCAACTTCCTGATCCCTATCGACGGAACGCCGATGGCGGCCGGTGACTCCGCGGACGTGCTGACCCCGTGGTTCTGCCTGCGGGCGCTGTCCATGTTCCGGCTGGTCAACCCGGCCGCGGAGCTGCGCGCGTCGGCGGGACGCGAGATCCACCTGCGGAGCCTGCAGCCGCTCGCGATGCTGGTCGCCAACAGCCTGTTCCTGGGCGACTACCTGACCGAAGACGGCCGGTCCGCCGACGAGGACTGGGCGATGCTCGCGGACCTCGGCCTCATCCCGGAAGACGTGTCGATCGAGGCGAACGTCTGATGGACGACTGGACATCCGCCCTCGAGCGGATCGACGCCGACGGACTTCGGCGGTCCCTGCGCTCCGGCGGCGCCGGTACCGAGGTCGAGCGCGGCGGCCGCACGCTTGTGAACCTGGCCAGCAACAACTACCTGGGACTGGCGAGCGATCCGCGCGTGATCGCGGCTGCAGCCGATGCGGCACAGAGGTTCGGCGTCGGGTCTGGCGCGTCGCGCCTGATCACCGGGAACCTGGGTCCCCACGAGGAGTTGGAATCGGCGCTCGCCGCATCGCGCGGAACCGAAGCGGCGCTCGTCTTCTCCAGCGGATACGCGGCGAACCTCGGCGTCCTTTCCACGGTGGCCGGACGTCACGACCTGGTTTTCGCGGATGCGCTCTGTCACGCCAGCTTGCTGGACGGCATCCGCCTGTCCGGCGCGAAACTCATCAGGTACCGGCACAACGACCTGGACCAACTCGCTCGATTGATGGCGACTCGCTCCGTGGCCGGCGCCGGGCGCGCGTTCATCGTCAGCGAGGGCGTGTTCAGCATGGATGCGGATGTCGCCGACCTGACCGGACTCGCGGCCATCGCCGACCGCCGCGGCGCGACCTTGATCGTCGACGATGCGCACGGCGGCGGCATCCTCGGCCCCGACGGTCGCGGAACGATCGCGGCGTTCGGACTCCAGCGCGTCGTTCCGGTCCAGATCGGAACGCTGTCGAAGGCGCTCGGGTGTCAAGGGGGGTACGTCGCCGGGGACCGCGCCCTGATCGACCTGCTCATCAATCGGGCACGCTCCTTCGTGTTCAGTACCGGGCTCTCCCCTGCCGTGGCCGCCGCGGCCCGTACCGCCCTGGCCATCTCGCAAGAGGAGTCGTGGCGCCGCGACACGTTGCGCGAGCACGGACGGCAT
>JBBDIK010000011.1:51327-77896 GCA_040880465.1 Actinomycetota bacterium
GGGGCGCCGCCACCGCCGCCGGGTGCGAGGTTCGCGGAGACGAGCGCGCCCCGATGCTGCTCGTGATGGCGGGCGATACCGAAGCAGCCACCCGCCTCGCCGGTGCGCTCGAGGAGTGCGGAGTGCTGGCACCGGCGATCCGACCTCCGACGGTTCCGGCGGGAACGAGCCGCATCCGACTCGCGCCGACGGCGGTCCACACTCGAGAACAGGTCGACCGAGCGGCCGACGCCCTCGCCGACGCCGCCCACGCGCCGGGACCGAGATGATCGCGCGCCTCGCCATCACCGGCATCGGCTCGGCACTCCCGGACCACCGCGTCGCCAGTGCCGAGATCGAGGACCGCATCGGGTTGGCGCCCGGATGGATCGAACGCAGGACCGGGATCGTGGAACGACCGATCGCCGAAGAGGGCGAGGCGACGTCCGACCTGGCGGTGCGCGCCGGCGAGCGCGCGCTGGCCGACGCCGGCATCGATCCGGGCACGATCTCGCTCCTGCTGCTGGCGACGAGCACGCCCGATCATCTGCTCCCGCCGACCGCACCGAGCATCGCCCACCGGCTCGGTTGTTTCGGTGCCGGGGCGATCGACCTCGCCGGCGCCTGCTCAGGGTTCCTCTACGCGCTGGTCCTCGGCGAGTCGTTCGGCAGGACGGCGCCCGGCCCCGTCTTGGTGATCGCGGCGAACGTCCTCTCGCGGCGCACCGATCCGCTCGACCGGGCAACGGCGTCGGTGTTCGCCGACGGCGCCGGTGCGGTGGTCCTGGATGCGGCGACCGGCGACCGTGGGCTACAAGGGTTCTTCCTCGGCGCGGATGGCTCGCTGGCCGACGCGATCCGGGTTCCGGCCGGCGGAAGCCGCCGACCCATCACCGCCGATGCCATCGAACGCGGCGAACACCTCATGCGGATGGAACGTGGCCCCGCGCTGTTCCACGCAGCCGCCAGAGCGATGGCGGAAGCCGGCACCGAAGCCCTGAAGTCGGCGGGCTGGACGACCCAGACGGTCGACCGGTGGGTGCCACATCAGGCCGGACGCCGACTGGTCGCCGAATCCGGACGGCTGCTGGGGATCGACGAAGCACGGACGGTCGACCTCGTTGCCCGCCACGGCAACAGTTCGGCGGCCACGATCCCGATCGCGCTGGCCGCCGCGCGGAACGCCGGAACGATCAACCGGGGGGATGCCGTACTGCTGACCTCAGTCGGGGCCGGGCTGGTCAGTGCGGGGGTGGCCCTCCGGTGGTAGACCGACGGATGGTAGAGCGCAAGGCCGACCTGGGCGGGCGCACCCCCGAGGACCTCGCCCGCCTCGACGCCGCACACGTCTGGCACCCGTTCACCCCGATGCGTCAGTACGCAGGAACGAGAGCGCCCGTCATCGTTCGCGGCGAAGGGGTCCGGATCCAGGACGCCGAAGGGCGCTGGTACTTCGACGGCACCTCCGCGATCTGGCTGAACGTCCACGGCCATCGGGTACCGGAGATCGATGCCGCCATCAACGACCAACTCGGCCGCATCGCGCACTCGACGTTGCTCGGCCAGGCGAACGTGCCATCGATCCTGCTGGCGGAACGCCTCGTAGAACTCGCGCCATCCGGGCTCGATCGCGTCTTCTACACCGACAACGGGGCCGGGGCGGTCGAGGCGGCCATCAAGATGGCGGTCCAGTTCTGGGCGAACCAAGGCATCGACCGGCGGTTCGTCCTCGGGTTCACCGACAACTACCACGGAGACACGCTCGGCGCGGTGGGCGTCGCGACGGACGACCTGTTCCACGCGCCGTTCCTCGGGCTGCTGCCGGGACACCCGCGGGTGCCGTACCCGAAGCGGTTCCGCGCCGCCGACTCCGACTCCGCACTCCAGAACAGCCTGGATGCCGCCGATCGAACGCTCCGCGAGCGCGACGACATCGCGGCCGTCATCGTCGAACCCGTCCAGGGCGCCGCCGGGATCATCCCCTCACCGCCCGGTTTCCTCAAGGGCCTGCGCGCGCTCTGCGACGAACACGACGTCCTGCTGATCGTCGACGAGGTCGCGACCGGGTTCGGCCGGACCGGGACGATGTTCGCCTGCGACCCGGAGGGCATCGCTCCGGACCTGCTGTGCATCGGCAAGGGGCTGACCGGCGGGTACCTGCCGGTCGCGGCGACCTTGGCGACCGACCGGGTCTTCGATGCGTTCCTCGGGGAGATCGACGAGGCTAGGACGTTCTTCCACGGGCATTCGTATACCGGTAACCCGCTCGGGTGCGCCGCCGCACTCGCCAACCTGGGCCTCCTGGAGTCGTTGCTCCCACAACTCCCGGGGAAGGTCGAACTCCTGGCCGCCGAACTCGAGCCCCTGACGGAACATCCCTTCGTCGGCGATATCCGCCAGGCGGGTTTCATGACCGGGATCGAACTGGTGCGCGACCGCGCGACCGGTGAGGGATTCGCCTACCGGGAACGCGCCGCCTGGCTCGTGACGGACGCGGCCCGCGAGCGCGGCTTGTTGGTCCGGCCGATCGGGAACGTCGTGATCTTCATGCCTCCTCTCGGGTCGACGCCCGACGAACTCACGGAGATGACCACGATCCTGCGGGAGGCGTTCGCCGCCGCCACCCCGGCGCTCGAAGAGCTGGTTTCCGGATGAGCGGTGGCGTCTTCATCACCGGAACCGATACGGGCGTCGGCAAGACCGTCGTCGCGGCGGGACTCGCGCGGCTGCTCGCCGACCTGGGCATCGATGTCGGCGTGATGAAGCCGGTCGAGACCGGCTGGGCCGGACCTCCGGACGAGCTGCCGGCCGACGCAGCGATGCTGGCTGCGGCCGCACGCACTCAGGATGCTCACGACGACATCGTTCCGTTCGTCTACGAAGAACCGCTCGCGCCCTTGGTGGCCGCCCGGCGCAGTGATCGGCCGGTCGAGCCGGATCTGATCGTGGCCGCTTACGAACGCCTGCGCGACCGGCATGGGTTCGTGATCGTCGAAGGTGCCGGCGGCCTGTCCGTGCCGCTGACCCCAGACCTCACCATGGCCGGCCTGGCCATCCGCCTCGACCTGCCCGTCCTCGTCGTCGTTCGCCCGGCCCTCGGCACCCTGAACCATTCGTACCTGACGGTCGCCTACGCACGAAGCATGTCCTTGGAGGTCGTCGGCCTCGTGGTCTGCGGGATCGATCCCGAGACGACCGACGTGGCCGAGCTCACCAACCCCGCCTTCCTGGAGGAACTCTGCGATACCCCGGTAGTCGGGCTCGTCCCGCGCGCGCCCTCGATCGCGACTCCCGAGGACGCGGCGACGGTGGTCGCCCGAGGCCTCGACCCTGCTGCCGTCCTGGAGGCCACCCGGACTACTTGGGCCACCGACGCCGTCCGAGCCACCGGCCCGATCCGCCGATAGCGCGATACGCTCGATGCCATGCGCCTGATCGCGATCCCCGTCAAGTCGCTCGACGGCTCGAAGCGTCGCCTGGCCTCGGTCCTGTCCCCGCTCGAGCGCGCGGCGCTGACCCTCGCCATGCTCGAGGACGTTCTCGACGCAGCCCTCGGCGTTCCCGGGTGCGAGACGCTCGTCCTGTCTCCCGACGAAGCCGTCCTCGAGCTCGCGGTACGACGCGGAGCGATCGGCGTTCCGGAGGAACGTCCGCCTCTGACGAACGCCGTTCGCCAGATCGAACAAGAGGCGATCGACCGCGGGGCCGACACCCTCGGGATCCTCGTCGCGGACGCGCCGCTCGTCACCGCGGAGGCCCTGACCGATAGCTTCCGCACCCTGGGGCCCGTGGTGCTCGCCGCCGGCGCGGACGGCGGCACGACACTGCTCCTTCGCCGTCCACCGCGTGCCATCGGTGCCCGCTTCGGGAAGGACTCACTCGCCCGACACCTCGCGCTCGCCGCCGCGAAGGATCTCCCGGCAGCCGTCATCCAGCGGCCGGAACTCTCGTTCGACCTCGACGTCCCCGAAGATATTGCGGTGTTGCTCGCGGCCGGAAGGGATGGGAGGACGAAGACAACGCTGCTGGAGCTGGGCGCCGCGGCACGGGTACCCGCGCCCACGTAGGATACGGAGCGCACGCGCAGGACCCGCCCGGCTCGCCGGGCCGAACGGAGGAACGATGCCACAGGGAACCGTCAAGGAGTTCGACACGGGGAGCCGTACCGGCTCGCTGCTCATGGAGGACCACTCGCAGATCGAGATCGACCCGTCCTCGCTCGAGGGATCGGGGCTGCGGATGCTCCGGTTGGGTCAGCGGGTGTCGTTCGACATCGTGGAGGAATCCGGTCGCAAGGTGTCCCGGTCGCTGCGGATCCTGACCGTCTCTTGAACCGATCTGTCGAACGCTCGGGCTAGCGGCGGGACCGGGCTTTCGGCTTGGCCTTGCGCTTCTTCGCCGCCATCATGTCCTTGAACTGCTTGCCCGCTGCGAAGGACGGCACGTCGCGGGCAGGAACGACGATCGAGATCTCGGGCTTCCTCGGGTTCCGCGCGATGCGCTTGTTGCGCCGCACCTTCTCGAACGTGCCGAACCCAACCAGCGCAACCCGTTCCCCGCGGACGACGCGCTCGCGGATCACGTCCATCGCCGTATCGACCACCGCGGCGATGTCGGCCTTGCTCATCCCCGTCCGGCGCGAGATCTCCGCGACCAAACCGCCCTTGTTCATGCGGGGCCCCTTTCTCCGTCCCTGCGCGAGAACCCACCGTACCCACGTCGGGGTCGCCCGGTCAATCGGGTGAGCGGCCACCGGGTGCCTGCTACCCTGACTCCTGATTGGCCCGTGGGGTAATGGTAGCCCGACTGACTCTGGATCAGTTAGTGATGGTTCGAATCCATCCGGGCCAGCAGCCTCCTCAGGCGCTTGACGACGTGGCGCGACTTGTCTCGATCGTCCGCTCGTAGATCGTGTAGCCGTACGTTGGGAGCAGACCGATGCGCTCGTAAATCCGGTCTGCTCCGGTCAGGCTCTGACTGTCGACCATGCTCGTGACTAGGCGCAACCCCCGGCCGTGCACCTCCCTGATTGCTTCGTGAAGAAGTGCGGTGCCGATGCCACGCCCTCGATACTCACGCAGCACCGCTAGATCTGTCAGGAACGCACCCTCCGGGTTGTCCGCCGTGCCGGTGAGCATGACCGCGTCGCCGACGATGCGACCCCCATCCACCGCGAGGAACACCAGACTTGGGTCGAAGGTTTCATCCTCGATCAAGAGATGCCTGAAGTTCTCGAATGTGTCCCACTCCGAGTCACCCCAATGATCTTCATATGCTTCGGCGTGCATCCCATGCATCGCCCGGTCGTCGCCAGGAGAGTTCATCGTGCGACAGGCGATGCCCACGGGCCATCGAGGTTCGGGAGGCGCTTCCTTGAATTCCCCGGCGAGAGCCTGTTGGAACCGGACGGGCCGGAACCTACGAGCCTCAACGAAGCGCTCGGCAGACCGCTCGCCGAGCCAGATGGCTGTCCGGACCGCGACCGGACCTCCGCCGCTTTGCATGGCGCGAGCCTCGGCCCAGTCCATGAGAGCCCCGCCGATGCCAATGCCTCGACTGTCTGGGTGAACTCCGTTGTCGATGAAGGCAGGGCCATCCATGGCGGGCCATACCGTTCCACTCCCAGCCACGCGCCCAATGGCATCCAGCGCTACGACCCAGTCGCGTGAAAGCTCGAGATCCGGACTCGTCATCTGGTCACGGAAGTCATCCACGTTCATGAATGGTTTGCCAATCACAGCCACGTCGATCGCCGTGCGAACGCGAGCAACATCCTCCAGATCATCAAGGCTGGCAGGTCGAAGGGAAATCTGAGTCACGTAACCATCTCCGGGACGACGTCGCGCCCATCCGAAGGAGGGTCCTTCGCGCGCAGATCCATGAGAACGCCGTCATGCCATGTTCCGTCGGAGCCCTGCTCATACGAGCGCATCACGCCGACGCGTCGAAACCCGACAGCTTCGTATGCCCGGATCGCGGGCTCGTTCGCTGCGGCCGGATCTACCGTGAATCTCCGCCGCCGCCGCACGCCCCCGCGGCACCTACGATCACCAAGAGCCCGACACACCTCCAGCGCATGCTCAAACCATAGAGAGGCCCGAGGATCGGCGCAATGCCGCGATTTGGCTCAACTAGGAGGAGCCTCATCAACGAGAGTCAGCTCCTCGATCCAACCCCCACCCGAGTGTCTCGCCAGGCCAGACGCCTCCGACGGTGGCCCTGGAGAAGCATCCGGACCTATCGCATCGCAGTCTTTCGAAGGATGTCCTCTGCATCAGCCACCATGTCGTGGACGATCTGCGCGGCGGGAAGGATCGCATCGATCAAGCCAACCACCTGGCCCGTGAACGGGACGAAGTCCTCCATGCGGTTCTCCGAGACGGCCGACCCGATCTCAGCGCCGAGGCGGTCCGCCTCGTCGTTCGCCTCGCCGAGGCGTGTCGCCCATGACTCGATGAACGCGGTACGAAGTGAGCGGGGGACGACGTCGAAGGCACCCCCTCCTGGCTTTGGGAAGACGGCATCCCACACCTCGGCTTTCACGGCGTCCTCCGGCCGTGCCTCCACGAGCGCCTGTTTCCAGGCTGGACTGATAGAAGATTCATCGGAAGCAAGGAAGCGCGTCCCGACATTCACCCCTTCGGCACCCAGAACCAACGCAGCCGCGAGGCCTCGTCCGTCGGCGATTCCCCCAGCGGCGATCACGGGTATCGGACTCACGGCGTCAACAACCTGAGGCACGAGCACCTGCATGGCGATGCGACCCGTGAACCCCCCAGCCTCCGTCCCTTGGGCGATGATGGCATCGACCCCGCGACCGGCCACGAGGGCGGCTTGCTCGACCGTGTGAACCTGCTGCATGAAAAGGGCGCCAGCATCATGGGCACGCTGAACGAGATCGCCTGGATCACCGAGGGCCATCGAAACGACGGGCGGGCTCGCCTCCAATGCGATGTCGAAAGCCTCTGGTACTTGCTGAAGATACGGCTGGGTGAAGTTCACGACGAATGGCCGATTGGTGAGCTCGTGGATCTTCGCCAGTTCCGCGCGCAGCTCGTCCAGAGGACGCGCGGATCCACCCAGCGTGCCGATCGCTCCCGCGTTCGAGACCGTAGCCGCCAACTCTCCACCACTTCCGAACGGGCCCATCCCCGCTTGCACGATCGGGTGCTGGATCCCATAGGTCTCGCACAACTCGGTCCGCAACATGCTGCTCCACCTCCCGGCTAGGTCGCCTCGACATCATGGCAGGTGACCGTCCAGCTCACGTCCTGACAAGTCGGCCGTGTCCCCCCATATGGGCTGCCGGAGGGCCACCTTTTCCGCGGCAGGGGCAACGATCCGGCTCCTCGACTCCCCGGGGGGGAAGTTCGCAACGTAGGCGAGCGGTTCATCAGTGCTGCTCGACCGGGAACTGCGAGATCTGTTTCAGCAGGTCAGAGGCGGTTCGAACTGCGTCTAGCCAAGCCAGTAGCCTCCCGACGACGCCTTCTTGATTCTTTAGGGCAAGACCTCCACGACGGCCTGCTCCATCCGGGGGCAGCCGTCTGCCTCAGATTCAGGACGAGCCGTGCAAAGATGAGACATGCACTCGCGCGTCGTCTCAGCGGTGGCCCTTCTCATCGTGAGCCTCCTGACGCCGGGCTGCTCCCGGTACCTTGATGTGTCGGTACACAACCCGTGCAACAGCCCGGCCTCCGTGCAGTTCTCTGGCGGTAAGTGGTCAGTCGAAGCGGCAGACTACCGGAACTGGAGCTTCTCGCGAACCGTTCAACCGCAAGGCTCCACAGTCGTAGAGCATGCTGTATCAGGCAGGTGGGCACCGACTTCCGTGGCGCGGATCGTGTTCCCCGGACAACCGGACCGATACCTGCCCATCGGCACCACGAAGCCGGAGCCAATCGCGCTGAACATCCCGTTGTCGATGTGCCCAGGAGCGAGTGCTGAGCCAGGAACAGCGGACGTAACTGCGGGCTTGGGGCCGGCGCCGAAAGCGTGTCCCATCGGGGCGCCTGAGCCATCACCTTGGCCCGATGGCGGTCACGGCGACGGGCTGGGAATTGGCCCGGTCGGGATGAGCCAGTTCTACTCGACCGGGGGACCTCCGACGCTGATCCTCGACGGCCCGGTAACCGGGAACGGCTGGCGAGCGTTCCCCTTGGTTTCCGTCCGGGAAGGCAACAACGTCATCATCACCGCAGTTAGTGACGGCGGCCATGTGATCAGATTCGGACTGAAGGGAACCAAGCCGACCGAGGTTCTCCATCTCATCGGAAGGAAGGGGGCGGCGGGCACATCCTTCTTCAATGGGAACGTCAACTACGACCTGACGTTCTACGTGCCCCACGCGGATTGCTATTCGTTCACTGTGACTTGGACTGGGACAACGGAAGGCACGGACTCCGCCCTTGTAGCGATCGGGTCACGTCCCGAGTAGGCGTCATCCGGGCACTTTCAGAATCTGTTTCAACAGGTCAGAGGCGGTTCGAACTGCGTGTAGCCAAGCCAACCCCTTCCTGGCGGAGCGGGAGTGACGCAGCTTGGATCCACCGGGATGCATCACTGGGTGGCGACGTACACGGTGTTCGCAGACTCCCCACCCGTGAGCGGATTCGGGAACGTCACGACGTGTCCTTCGCATCGTCGGAAGGCCGATCTCGCGACGGCCACATATCTCGCGTCCGGTGGATCATCGGACCAGAGCGCGTACACGCCACCCTGCGCAAGTCGCTGTGCGAGTCTCCGTTGACCCGCGACCTCGTAGAAGGAGGCGTGTCGAGCGTGTAGGTGATGCCGGGGTGAATGGTCGATGTCCACGAGGATCGCGTCGTGCGCATCGCCCGTCTCGCCGAACCGAACCTGCGACGAGATCATCGCGAAGAAGTCTCCAACGACGAAGGTGCAGCGCGGATCGGAGGTGAGCCGCTCACTCATCGGAAGGAGCCCTTGTTCATGCCAGCCGATGACCTCAGGCAGCGCCTCGACGACCGCCAGCGCGCGCACTCGGCGCTCTCCCAGCACTGCAGCCGCCGTATAGCCAAGCCCGAGTCCCGCAACCACGACGTCCAGCTCTGCGGTCGCGGTGGCCCTGAAGGCCAAGTCGGCCAGCGCCACTTCTCCTGCAGTGAAGAGGCTCGACATGAGGAACTCATCACCCAGCTTCACCTCGTAGACCTCGGTGTTCGCCGTTAGATCGAATCGGCGACGTAGGCTGATCTCCCCCATCGGTGTCGCCCGCGCGTCGAGCTCCTCGAACCGAGTCCGCGGCGTCTGGGACACCCTAGAGCCCGCCATCTTCCAGCGGCTTCGGACCCTTCCAGCCTGGGAAGTGTTTGGGAAACACCCACGCGTCCCCGGCTGCCTTCACCAGAGGCTGGGGGTCGGGTTCTCGGGGCTTCCCCTTGAAGTCGAAGACGTGCGCGAAGTTGTGCGTCTTGCGGATCCTGTTCGTCAGGTAGGGCAAACCCCAGTTGTCCGCGATGAACTTCAGCGGCGACGAGAACTCACCCGGTCCGTCATCGACGTACCCGCGCCTCGCGTACGGGCTGAGGACGAGCATCGGAACCCGCATGCCAAGTCCCACCTCGTCGATCTGCGGAGGCGCCACGTGGTCATAGAAGCCACCCCATTCATCCCATGTCAAGAAGATGGCCGTGTCGTTCCACATGCTGCTCATCATGATGGCGTTGATGATCTCGGTGACCCAGTTGTGTGCGAAACGAGAGTTCCATGGCGGATGATCCGAGAGCTCGAACCGGGGAGTCACCCATGTCACCGCGGGCAACCCCGGCCCCTTGATGTCATCGATCAGGCGATCGACATCGCGCACGTGCCGTGCATACATGTCCGAATGGAAGACCTGCTCGATCGCGGTATAGGCAGACCAGATGTAGCCGGGCTCCGTCGGCTCAGCCGCGTAGTAGGCCCAATCGATCCCCTCATCCGTCAGCTGCTCGCCGACGGTCTTGAAGGTGAAGCACGTCGAATGCTTGGTGAGATTGCCCATGTCGTCCTTGGTGAGGACGAACACGCCATCTCCGTAGGCATCACACCCCCAACTCTTGATCCTCAAGTCGTCGCCCGCCGGCCGCGTCTTGATGTTCTCGGGATTGTCGAAGGTCCCGCCGGAGGTCCCGGCGATGAAGTACAGGTGATTCGGATACGAGGGCCCCATCGCCGAGGCGAAGAACCGGTCGCAGATCACGTAGTCGCGCGCCCAGCGGAAGTAGTTGGGTACGTCCTGCTCATGCAACTGCGAATAGCCGTAGAACCGACCGAAGTCCCCGATCGCGAAGCGGTCCATCTTGCCTTCGTTCCACTGGTAGATGGCCGAAACGTGGTCGTGCGGCAGGTCGCCCGGGAGCCACTGCGGGGTCCTCGAGAGGCGCACCTCGCGACCGTTGTCGTTGCCGACCGTGACGCCGTCCACGCCACGCATCGTGCCGAAGATAGAATCGAACGACCGGTTCTCGAGCATGATGTAGACCACGTGCTTGATGGGCCACCTGGTATCGACGACCGATGGCGAGGCACCGGCCCTCGGTCGCACGCGTTGGTCGGGAACGCACGAGGACAACAGCACTCCCCCGGCGGCAAGCATGGTTGCGGTGAGGAACTCTCGGCGTGAATAGTTCCCGTGGATAGCGTGATCTTCTACGTGCTCGCGGTCACTCATGTACGGATCGCCAGCCGCTAGCCGGCCATGGCCTGTCGGGGTCGCCCGTTCTCGCCCGTGCCCGTCACCAGGACGCTCGGCTCGTCGACCTCCCACTGGTCGATCCACGAGCGCCCTCGCCGATGCGAGAGTACGAGCCGCTGGATGCGGGCCGCGGTGTCAGGTGGAACGCGCTTTCGCTTGCTGTTGTTGGCATGTCCCTTGAGCGTGGACACGGGCATATCAAGGAGCATCGCGACGGTGCGCCAATCGCCGTAGCGTTCGTGCAGCCAGGCGAGGAGAGGCCGAACCCGCTCGACCTCGACACCACGCCGAGACCAGACTCCGGCCTGGCGCGGGAAGACCCGCGCATGATGCCCGGATCGAAAGACGTAAGGCTCACCGGCGTATCGATGGCCTCGCTGGAACGTCACCGTCGAGCGTTTTGGCGCTTCGCCGCAACCGCAGTGGCACAGGGCGTATGCCATGCATCCCGGCGAACACGTACCGGCTGGTGCATGACCGAACGTCCACGCCGACATCAGTCCCCCACCTCAGACGTCAGCGTCTCGATGAGTGACTTCGCGGCCCGGAGTTGCTTGGACAGTTGCGTTACCCGCTCCTGCGTCAGGGAAACGATCTGCCTCAGCCTCTCGGATCGCTCGGCTCGCTTCGCACGTGGCAGGTCCGACTTGAGGTCGTCCAGGATGCCGAGGGCTTCACCGATCTCTTCGAGGGTGAAATCCAGTGGTTTCATGTGCTTGATCAGCAGCAACCGCCGGACGTCCTGATCGGTGTAGAGCCGGAAGCCGCCATGTGTGTGGTCCGAGGGCGGAACGAGCCCGACTTCGCCGTAGTAGCGGATGGTGCGCAGGGACAGGCCGACCTCCTCGGCGACATCACCGATCTGGCGCAGCGCGGATTCGCTCTCCACGGTGTTCATGTCCCGTGAATAGTACAGTTACGCAACGTAAGAGTTCAACCGACATCCCGAGGAGTTGCGTACGCGATGACCCATCTATCGATCTGCGGCCGGCCAACCATGGCGGCTGCGTACGGGGAGCTCATCCGGTGGCAGCGGGGTTCCAGAGCCCTGGTGCTTGGCGAGCAACTCCGCATCGCAGACCCTGCACAGGTGCACCGTGATCGCTCCGACAGAAGACATCTGATCCCCTCGAACCTTCTCCACGACCGACTTCGGCCACTGCGCCAGGTCTCTCCCCCCACACGTTGGGCACGTCGCTGCGGGGTCACGCTGCCACCTGGCACCACACCTCTCGCAGTGGAGATCGATCAGGTCACCGGAACGCGTCCCGCGAAGCCCCTCCTCCTCGCCGCACGCGGGACAGCGGACATCATCCATCGTGCAAGCCTACGCGCGGGGGTGGGTCCGTGAACGACCACGATGTCCCTGAAGAAGCCAAGAGGCGCCGCACGTTCGCGATCATCTCGCATCCCGATGCCGGGAAAACCACCCTGACCGAGCGTTTGTTGCTTCACGGCCATGCCATCACGGCGGCTGGCTCGGTGCGCGCACGCCCCGGCCGCCGCTCGACGACGTCGGACTGGATGCAGATCGAGCGCGACCGCGGTATCAGCATCGCCTCAACGGTGCTGCGATTCGAGCATCGAGGAACCGTGATCAACCTGGTCGATACTCCGGGACACGAGGACTTCTCCGAGGACACCTACCGCGTGCTCACAGCGGTCGATGCCGCGCTGATGGTCATCGATGGCGCCAACGGCGTGGAGGAGCGAACGCTGCGCCTCTTCGAAGTGTGTCGGGAGCGAGGGACACCCCTGCTGACATTCGTGAACAAGTGCGACCGCCCCTGCCTGCCCCCGCTGGAGCTCCTCGACCGGATCCAGGAGGCGATCGGGATCGCTCCGACACCGGTTACCTGGCCGATCGCCCAGGGGCGGGAGTTCCAGGGCGTCGCGATCCGCCATACCCAGACGGTGCGCCGTTTCGACCGTACGAGTGCCGGAGCGATCGCCGGGGAACGCCTGGTGAACGAGGCCGACCTTGACAGACGTGACCCCGACATCGCAGCCGCGCTGGAGGAGGTTGCACTCCTCGACGCCGTCGGTGCCGACCTCGATCGGCCGAGTTTCCTCGAAGGCCGATCGACACCTACCTACTTCGGCTCCGCGCTCATGGGATTCGGCGTTGGAGACGTGTTGGACGCCGTCGTCGATCTCGCGCCAGCGCCATCGCCTGTCCACGACACCGCGGGCGTACCGCGTGAACTCGAGGCCCCCTTCTCCGGATTCGTCTTCAAGGTGCAGTCGAACATGGACGCACGCCACCGAGACCGGGTCGCATTCATCCGCGTGTGCTCGGGGCGATTCGCACGAGGGATGGCCCTCACCCGATCCCGGGGCAACACACGATTCCTGGCCAACCATGTGCATGACGTCTTTGGCCGCGGGCGGTCAACGCTGGATGAAGCCTTCCCCGGTGATGTGATCGGCTTGTCCAACGCTCGGGATCTTCGGCTGGGAGACACGGTGTTCGCGGCGGACCCCGTGGCGTTCCCGGCTCCACGGGCATTCACGCCAGAGCTGTTCGCCGAGGCGCGCAACGTGGACCCGCAGCGCAGCAAGCAATTCCGGTCGGGCCTCGCGTTCCTTGACGAGGAGGGCGTGGTCCAGGTGCTGCGCCACCAGGATCGCGGCGATCAGCTTCCCGTGCTCGGAGCTATCGGCGACCTGCAGTTCCAGATCTTCCAGGCGCGGATGGAGCAAGAATTCGACACCAGGGTCGAGCTGACGCGGCTGCCGCCCAAGGTTGCCCGCTCCACGGACCGGGCAAGCGAGTCGATCCTTGCCACCATCCCTCGGCTCGAAGTGCTTCGGCGAAGTTCGGGAGAGGCTTTGGCGCTGTTTCCCAGCACCTTCATCATCGACCAGGTGCGCCGAGAATTTCCCGACCTGGTGCTGAGATAGGGGTGGTCGTTGTGAAGGCCGCTCGTTGGGTTCGGGGATCATGGCTCCTCTTCGTCGTGCTCACCGCCAACTGCTCTCAGCCCGCCCGGACTGCCGAGCAGGCATCGCCTTCGCCAACGTGGACTCCCATGGAGACGCCGCTTCCGCCTTCTCCCTCCCCATGGCTCGAGCCGCAGGATCGCTGGCGATGTGTGGGTGGATGGAGGAAGCCGAACGGAAGTGACCTCGACGCCGCCGTTTCCTTGCTCCAACGGGTGACCGGCATCAAGGGGGAGTTCGACGTCCGTGATGCCCGCGCCTTCGTTGGGCCAGAGTCTCCGCCGAGGGACGACGTCGGATATCTATCGCGCGTCACACGCTGGTACATCAAGGGGGGCGTCGGGAGTGATCCTCTCGCCAGGGGGCGCTTCCTCGTCGAGAAGCGGCAGTTCGGCGTCGGCGTCGTGGCTGTTGCGCCCTACGAGACCAGCGGCTTCGGATCGCCCGACTGGCGCGGCTTCCAGCTCGACGGCAAACCCCCGAGGCCAGTCGACGGGCTCCCGGGAAGATGGTCGGGCGTGCCCTACGACTTCGTCGAAGGGGGGAACGGCCTCGGACTCCCTGGTCTCCCCACAGATGTTGCGGATTGCTTGAGGGGAACGTAGGACTCCGGTGGCGCTCAACCTGAAGGCGACTTGATCGGGCTCGCGTGCGGAGAGCTCCAGTACACGTCGGCGTTCTTCCCGGGAAGTTTCAAGTCCTGGAGGAATTCGAACACCTCCCAGACTTCTGCACTGACCTCGGCCGTGGAAACCTCGCTGCGAACCTGGTGGCCAGGTTTGCAGGGAGAGACAGCATGCGCCACCCATCGGCTTCTTCCGCGTACGCCAGAAGATCGACTCGTGGTCCCCGTGATGATGCCACCCGGAAACCATCCGCCGAGATGCGGAGAGTTTCGGCAGGTGGGCGGCTCAGCCAACTCTCCCCCCCACCCGGCAGATCTCAGGGGTAGACGCGGCAGGCGACTCAAGGTCCCTGGGATGGCGGGATCCTCTCGCGCCAGGTTCCAAGCCGCTCCAGACGCCGCCGTTGCTGGACCGCGGCCGACGCGTCCCGCCCCGTCGCCCGGTCGTCGAGCCGACGGGAAACCTGTTCGCGGACGTCCGTAGGCCGGTGATCGTCGTACTTGAATTTCGCCACGACGGTTTCGACGTGAAGGATCGCCCCCCGGATCCCGGACAACATGGGACCGTACGGCGCCTGATCGACCGCCACCTCCGCATGATCGCCCTCGGGCTGGAAGTGTGCGAGCTGCCGGCGGAGGAGATCCGCCTTGGCCTCGGGATCGTCCACGAGTTCCGCCCGGCACGAGAATTGAACCGCCGAGTAGTAGCTGGTGGGTACTCCCTCCTGAGGGCGCCCTTCAGATTTGGCCCGCCACATCGTGGGGATGTACGCGTAGTCATCCACCACCGCCATCAAGACGTTCGGATCGGCCTCGATCGCCTCCCACACGGGATTCGGCCGAGCAAGGTGGATGAGAAGGGTCTCTCCTTCGCGGACGAAGTGGATGGGCAGCACCAGCGGCGGCTTTCCGACCTCGCCGTTGACCGCGAGCTGGCCGAAGTCGTGCCCCCGATCGAGCCAGAGCCGCCACTCGTCATCGTCGATCACCGCGTCCCACGGATGGATCAGCATCGTTGTGCTCCTTCTCTTCGGGCGGGAAGCTTGCCATCCTCTCGCGCAGGCCTGCCCAGCCCCCATGATGCATCGGACGGCTCGCGCCTGACATCCACTGCGGAACGGTCACTCCCCGCCGGTGCCGGACCGTACACGACGGCATACGCCCGCTACCAACGACCGATGCGACACCGACCGCCCGGCGTGGCAAGATGCCGACGTGGCGCCATCCGAGGCATTCGCGGAGGCCTTCGCGGCCAGGGAACGGGGAGACTGGGCCGCCGTCCGCGGCGCCCTCGACACGGACGCGGATCTGTCCCCGGAAGCCCAGGACGCGCTGGCCGAGGCGTGCTGGTGGATGGACGACCCTCAGGGCGCGATAGGTGCGTGGGAACGGTCCTACACCGCTCGGCTCGGGGCGGACGACAACCTCGGTGCGTCGCGAACGGCGGTTCGCATCGCCCGCGAATACGCTCTGGCATTCGGGAACGAACCAGCGACGAATGGATGGCTCCTGCGAGCCGGTGAAGCCCTGCGCGACGAAGGACCCTGCGTCGAGTGGGGGTGGATCGCGATCTGCGAGGCCGCGCGTGCATCGGACCCGGCCGATGCCATCGAACACGCGAACGATGCACTTGAAGCGGCACGAACCTTCAAGGATCGCGAATTGGAGATCTACGCACGAGGTCAGATCGGGATCGCGCTCGTGCAGCAAGGACACATCGACGCCGGGATGGACTCCTTCGATGCGGCGATGGCGGCCGCAACAGGTGGCGAGTCCGACGATCCGCGCGTCCTGGGTGATGCATTCTGCGGCATGATCGAAGCGTGTATGACGGCCGCCGACATGTCGCGAACCGAGCGCTGGCTCGAAGTGTTCAACGACTACATGGAGCGCTATCAACACCCACCGCTACTCACCTTCTGCTCGATGTGCGATGCCGAGGCACAGCTGATCGAAGGCCGCTGGTCCGAGGCCGAGCGAACGCTGGATGCCGCGCTGGAGTCGCTCGCTTCGGGGATCAGGCGGGCCAGGTGCGTCCACCCTGCGGCGTTGCTTGCAGCGATCCGCGTCGACCAGAGCCGCTTCGAGGAAGCCGACCAACTCCTGACGGGCCTTGAGGATCTGCCGGAGATGGCCGAGCCGCGAGCGCGCCTCTTCCTGGCCCGCGGCGAACCTGCGGTCGCCATCGCAGGGCTGCGGCGACGCCTGAACGCACTCGGACCCGACAACGTGCTCGCGTCCCCTCTGCTCGCACTCCTCGTAGAGGCCGAGTTGGCACGAGGTGACCGAGATGCGGCAGAGACCGCCAGCGCAAACCTCGCCGAGCTTGCGAGCGGATCAGAGCGCGAGCAGGACAGGGCCGTCGCCGAGCTCGCCGCTGGCCGGATCGCGCGGAGTGAAGGAGACGGCGAGTCCGCCCGTGAGCACCTCGATCGCGGTCTCGACCTCTTCGCCAAGCACTCGATGCCCTTGCAGGTCGCCAGATCCCACTTCGAGCTCGCCCTGGTGGCTCGGGACGACGAGCCCGACGTAGCCGCCGAGGAGGCTCGAGTCGCCTTGACGACATTCGATGAGATCGGCTCTGTGCGCGATGCGGACCTTGCCGCCCGACTGCTTCGAGACCTTGGGGCGGGGACACGCCCTGGCCCCAAGGACATGGAACAGCTCACCCGTCGTGAGAGGGAGGTTCTCGCGCTGCTCGGTCAGGGGCTCACCAACGCCGAGATCGCCGCCCGGCTGTTCATCAGCACCAAGACCGCCGGCCACCACGTGAGCAACATCCTCGCCAAGCTGGGGATGCGGAACCGCTCTGAGGCAGGCGCCTACGCCCAGAGGTTCCTAGCCGAGAAATAGGGAAGGTTCCCGATGTTGCCCGCCTAGGGCTGCGCGAAGCTTGCTCCATCGAACCGATAGGAGGTCGGCGATGGAGAAGACGCAGGCAGCAAACGGCAGGATCGATATCCCGGACACCGTGGTCTCGGTCAGCACCCAGAAGGTGTCAGCCGAGCAGGTGTACGGAGCCCTGGCGGACCTGTCCCGACACCCGGTCTGGGGAGGGTCCATGCACAAGAAGAAGAACTTCGGGCTCACCTCGATCGACGCCCCCGCAGGAGCTGCGAGTGTCGGCACGGAGTTCCGGAGTACCGGCAACGACCCGATGGGTACGTTCTCGGATCACTCGGTGGTAACCGAGGCGACGAGACCCAGGCTCTTCGAGTACGTCACCGAGGGTCATCTCACTCCCAAGAAGACAGGCAAGCCCGCGTGCGATACGACGATCACGCATCGTTTCGAGATCGAGGAAACGGGCGAGGGGTGCATCGTGACCTCACGGGACCACGTCGCTCGCTGGACGAACCCGCCCGGCATGCTCACCTCGAAACTCATGCGCCCACTTGTTCGGATGATCGTGTCGGGCATCAGCAAGAGAACGCTCAAGAACCTGATCGCATCCGCAGATCAACGATAGGAAGGACGGATCACATGGCACGGTTCTGGGTCAGCAACTCGCACGAAGACGGACAGTGCGGGGAGATGATGACGCTGTTGGGACGGGCGCCGGAAGAACTCAAGGGCACCGAAGTCTGGTGCACCTGTCCCTCCGGTCAGCATGAGTGGTTCATGATCGCCGAGGGCAACGACACGGATTCGCTCCTGGAGAGCCTTCCGGATGAGCTGCGCATCGGTTCGACCACAGTGATGAAGTTGGCCAGCGCCACGCTCTAGGCGCCTGATCGAAGGGGGAACAGATGGGCAAGGTTTCGCGGCAGACAGCATCACAACACGAGTCGGGTGAGGGCTTCGAGGGTCACTACGCCGAAGTCGGTCCCTACACGATCGGCTTCGAGGAGTATTCGGTCGACGCCGACATCTCCGACATGTTCAAGGGGCTACCCGACGACATGTGCCAGGCGGAGCACTGGGGCTACGTCATCAAGGGCAAGTTGGTCTTCAACTACGCCGACGGTACCTCCGACGAGATCAGCGGTGGTGAGGCGTATTTCGCTCCGTCCGGCCATACGCCGGTGCTCACGGCCGACACGCAGGTCGTCGAGTTCAGCCCGACCGACAAGCTGGCGGAAACGATGGCGGTCGTGATGAAGAACATGGAGGCCGCCGGATAGCGAGGGGCCTCGTGCCCGGTTCGAACCGTCGCTGACACGAGCCGAAAGCGGCTCAAGCTGCAGAAACAGAAAGCCGTTTCAGCAGGTCAGCGGCGGTTCGAACTGCGTCTGGCCAAGCCCGCAGCCTCTTGAGTGTTCTTGGTGGTAGCGCTTGGACTGAGGATGACCGCTCCATTCATGTCATGCACCGCACTCCTCCCCGTCTGCCGACTATAGGATGCCGCTCGCCGCATCACTCATAGGGCAGGTAGCGGACTACACTTCGCTTTCGGCGGGGGGTAAAGATGCCAGCGCCCTTCGAATCGTAAGTCTTGAAGACTGTCTTTCCGTCGGGCTCGTAGAACCGCCCCGTGGACGCCACAAGTCTCCCTTTGCGATCCCAGCGCTGTGTCTCTTCGAACCGACCCGCGAACATGCAAGCCAGCAGACTTCGGATCAGCCCGATGCTCTTCTCTCGGCCTGGTCCCTCCCCGCGCATGAAGGCCTCAATCCAGGCGTGTCCGATCCCCGTGTTGATCTCCCAGGCGCTGGGGATAATCCAAGCCTCAGCGCGATCCTGGAGAGTGCACCTGATGCTGAGCATCGGGCCTCCCGGCGTTGACTCCGGCCCCACTACCTCGACGTGTTGGAACCCGTCGGTGATGTCGCGGACCATCTCCAGCGTGCCTCGAATCGCTTCGCCGTCAGGCCCTTCAAGCAGTCCCTCCCACTCCTCGAACACCGCCCGCTCCCTTCACTGAAAGCAGCCTAATCTGCTTCTCCCTACTTTAGAGCGCGACCCTGAAGGCACCCGAGAACCGACGGATCTGCACTCGGCTGAGCCCGAAATCGCCTATACCGCCACTTCCCAAACCTGTTTCAGCAGACCAGAGGCGGTTCGAACCCTGTCTAGCCAAGCCCCCAGCAAATTTCAGGGGTGAAAGTCGTCGTTTGCGCGTTCCCAGACGGAGACGTGCATCCACTTGCCGGATGGGAACGGCGTTCGATCCCAGTCCGCCCACCGCTCCCGGAGACGCAATCCTGCCAGCTGCGCCATCAAGTCCAACTCGGATACGTAGGCGTACCGGAGCCGTACCGGATACGTCTCGACCCTCCCGTTGCGCACAACCACATGGAGGCTGTCCGTGCGCTGTTCGAAGGGTTCGTGAACTGAGGTTTCCAGTGACAACTCATGCGGCCCGAGGCTGTCCACCGACACCCGCTGGTTATGAACATCGAACCGCGTAACTCTGGGACAAATGCCTGCATCACGAAGAAGCCACCGGGGGCGAGATGTGCCGCAACTGACCGGAAGCTGGAGACCTGTTAGTGGAAAGCGTTCCTGCAGCGAGAATGAGGCAAAGCTGCCGATACTGATTGGCACCCCTTCACCGCCCGGCTTCTCCCGCAGCTTGGCAACCATCGCCTCGGATACATCGATCCCGTGAACCGTCACGCCAGCCTCAGCGAGGGGGAGCGCGACGCGCCCGGTGCCGATTCCAAGCTCCAGTGCCGGACCGTTGCCGGCGAGGTTGCGTAGGAACGGAACGGCTGCTGCGGTATCGCTCTCGAAGGGGGCTAGGTAGGTGTCGTCATAGATCCCAGCTATCGCCTCGCCGTACGTCGCATCCGTGTAATCATCCGACATCTGCGCGCGTCCCTGGCTAGCCTTCGATCGCGATCAGTTCGAGCAGAACGTTGGGTTCATCTCCCACGACCCAGGCGTCATGTCCGGGTTCGATGACGGAGAAATCACCGGGCACGAGCTCCATCTCGACGCCGTCGTCCATCACCACGTGTTGACGTCCGGAGAGCATCACCTTGAGATGGCGCTTCTGGCAGCTGTCGCCCCCGACGACCGGCTTCACGTGCTCCGACCAACTCCAGCCGGGCTGCAGCGTTTCCCGCACCAGTGTGACCCCCGCAACCGTCACCGACTCGATCAGCCCCTTCTCGAACGGCGTCGTCGCCTTATCGGGGGAATCCAGATTCGTCCTCTCGATGGATGCCATGACCCTCACCTCTCCTAATGGGGCCCACGGCCCCGGTGTCCGGTCGTCGTCAGGCCCATCCTCGACGCCCGCCTGCGGGGAGCGGAATCATAGCCTAGGCGGTCGCACCACACCTGTCGCGTACGCAGGGCTGCGATGCTGCGCCGTATGGCCGAGACCGGCGCCGGGCGCGGATCCATGCGGACGCTCGGTTCGGTCGGTCTCGCCGCTGCGTCTCTCTTCTACCTCTACTTCGGCGTCGCACCTGCCGCGGCTGCGCTCGTGTGGATCATCCGCCGCGCGCGTGGTCGTTGAGAACCTCCCCGATTGCACGCCCGCTGATACCCGCCAGTACGGGGTTGCTGATCCGGTAGTACGGCAGGGCGATCAGGCTGACCGACAGCGCCCAGCCGCGACCTCGGGCCCAGGTGGCGTCATCGACCGGCAGTGCCGCGCGGAACGCGTCTCGCGAGTCGGCCGTCACGTACAGCCAAGCGGCCATCACGTCGCACGCGGGATCACCCACGCCCAGCCCTCCGAAGTCGATGACGGCGGAGAGCCGGCCATCCCGTGCAAGCAGGTTCCCCTCTTGCAGATCCCCGTGGATCCACACGCCTGGGTCGCGCCACGCCGACGCCTCCAGCGCGGCCTCCCATGCACCGGTCGCCGCGTCGGCATCGATGATGCCGCCAAGGGCCGCGATCGCGTCGCGGGTTTCGGAGTCTCGGCTTGCCAGCGGCTCCCCGCGGTGGAAGTTGTGCTCCCCCGGGGGAGGCCCACCGGTCGTTTCGATCTGCTGAAGTGCGGCGACGAACCGACCCAGCGCGGTCGCGGCTTCCCGCGGATCGGCGATACGCGCTGGGGTCGCGGTCTCGCCCTCGAGCCACGAGTAGACGGACCAGTGCCAGGGGTACCCGTCGCCGGGCGCCCCCTCCGCGAGGGGGACGGGGATGTCGAGTGGCAGGTGCGGCGCGAGCATCGGCAGCCACCGCCGTTCCTTCTCAAGCGACCCGGTGGCCCTCGGGATGCGAGGCAGCCGCACGACCATGTCCTCGCCGACCCGGAACAACGCGTTGTCCGTCCCGGCGGAACGCACCGGCTGTATGGGAAGGTCCTCCCAAGGCGTGAACTGCGCGGCAAGCAGGCGCCCGACCAGTGGTTCGTCGATCGGCACTTCGTCGTCATGCATCTTGCCAGCAGACATACTCTCCTCATCGAACCGCGCCGCGCGGATACGTGTCGAAGCGAGACCGACGGAGCTCCACCGCCGAACCGATGCCGGTTCAGCCGGGCGGTCCTGATCCCTCCTCCGTCACGAGGTTGACCAGTTCGCTCCAGACGGCCGCGGTCTGTCGCTCCTCGACCCCCTCGCGGATGGCGATGACCATCCCTGCGATGTAGTCGTGTTCCTTCAACGGAACCGCCGCGTACTGGATCCGGAACCCCTCGTCGTCCGGATCACGGGGATTGCGCCGCAGGCGGGCGCGCTGAGGAGTTCGGATGGTGGTGCCCTGCGTGAGGACCTTCGCGAACGGCTCGCGCAGTGGCTGACCCGTCATGTCATCGATCAGGTGCAGCACCTCGCCGATGGGCTTGCCGACCACCTTCTCGACCGGCCGGTCAAGCTGCTTCTCGGCCTCCGGGTTCAGGTAGCGAACGACCCCCCCGGCATCCGTCGCGATCACGGCCTCCGAGAACGAACTCAGCATGTTCCTCAGCCACCACTCGCTGGCACGGACCATCGCATCGGACTGGGATTTCATGACCGCCATCTCGACGGTGATCTCCAGTTCATGTTCCTTGATCGGCTTGACCAGGTACCCGAAGGCCCCCGTGTGCTGGGCTCGCATGACCGTGTCCCGGTCCGTGGAGGCCGAGAGGTAGATGACGGGCAGGCCGTACCAGCTCCAGAGCGAAGCTGCGGTGTCGATACCGTCCATCGCCCCCTTGAGCCCGATATCCATCAGGACCAGCTCCGGCCGGACCTGGTTCACCAGATTGAGGGCATCTTCACCCGTCTCCGCGGTCGCCATGACCTGATGCCCCTGAGCCTCGAGCCGGAGCTTCACCTCTTGCGCGATGAGCGGCTCGTCTTCGACGATGAGGATCAGTGCCATGCGGTTGGAACCTCCATCCGGGCAACTTTCCGACGGGCGCCCGGAAAGGTGGAAGCCGTCACTCTACCCAGAGTGTGCGATCTGCGCCCGCCGTCGGCTACCTGATATCGGGCATGCAGAAGTGCTTTGGTAGCCTGTGCCCCGCCACGCGCTCCCATCGTCTAGGGGCCTAGGACGCCGCCCTCTCAAGGCGGAAACACGGGTTCAAATCCCGTTGGGAGCACCAACCGATACTCAACCGGTGGCTGAACGAACGCGTGCGAGCGTTCGCTCACGGCCGAGCAATTGAAGCGACTCCGGCAGCGGCGGCGAGATGTTCGATCCGGTCACCGCGGCCCGCACCGGCTGCCATCCCTTCGTCCGGTTCAAGCCCGCCGCCTCCGCGCATCCGTCGAGCGCGGCCATGATCCCCTCGGCCGTCCACGGGTCGGCCGCTTCGAGGGCCGTCGCCGCTGCCCTCACGTAGTCGGGTCCGGCCTTCGCCAGCAGCTTCGCCGCCTTCTCGTTCGGCCGGATGTCATCGGTGAACAGGAACCGCAAGAGTTCCACGGCCTCGGGGAGGAACTTCATCCGCTCGTTGATCAGCGGGACCGCCTCGGACAGGACGTCGGGCTCCACCGCCACACCGGCCTCTGAGAAGAACGGCAGGAGTCGGGCCGCCAGATCGTCGACCTGAAGTTCTTTGATGTAGTGGCCGTTCATCCACTCGAGCTTCTCGGTGTCGAACGCCGCCGGGTTGTGCGAAACCCGATCAAGGTCGAAGGCCTCGATCAGCTCGTCACGGGACAGGAACGTGGTCGACTCGTCCTTGGACCAACCCAGCAGGGCGAGGTAGTTGACGAGCGCCTCCGGCAGGTACCCCTGCTCGCGGAACGCCTCCACCGCGACGGACCCGTGCCGCTTGGAGAGGGGCTTGTGGTCGGCACCGACGATCAGGGGAAGGTGCGCGTAGGTCGGGTGCG
Organism: Actinomycetota bacterium; assembly: GCA_040880465.1. Classification (GTDB taxonomy): domain Bacteria; phylum Actinomycetota; class UBA4738; order UBA4738; family JBBDHU01; genus JBBDIK01. Next base: position 74,747 of record JBBDIK010000011.1, read on the forward strand.
CCGGGGCCCCGAGCGCGTCCAGGATCGCGAGCTGGCGCGGCGTGGACGGCAGGAGGTCCTCTCCGCGGATCACGTGCGTCATCTCCATCAACAGATCGTCGACCGCGGCCGCCAGCAGGTACGTGGGCGAGCCGTCCGAGCGAAGGATGACGAAATCGCGGAGCGAACCGGCAGCGAAATGCACGTCGCCGCGGACCAGATCATGCACCGTGTACTCCTTATCCTCCATGTGGAACCGGAGCGCCGCCGGCCTCTCCTCGTCCTCGAACGCCCGGCGTTCGGCGTCGGTCAAGGTCCGGCAGCGCCCGTCGTAGCCCGGCGCCTCGTGACGAGCCATCGCCGCTGCCCTGCGCTCCTCGAGTTCCTCCTTGGTGCAGAAGCAGTGATAGGCATGACCGCCGGCGATGAGCGCGTCGGCCTTCTCACGGTAGATGTCGAGCCGCTCGGTCTGCCGGTAGGGGGCGTGCGGACCGCCGACCTCGGGCCCCTCATCCCAGTCGATCCCGAGCCAGCGCAGCGAGTCGATCAGGATGTCGATGGCCTCATCGGTCACGCGGCTGGCGTCGGTGTCCTCGACGCGCAGGATGAACGTGCCGCCGTGATGACGCGCGAAGAGCCAGCTGAAGAGTCCCGTGCGCGCGTTCCCGACGTGCATGGAACCGCTCGGCGCTGGGGCGAACCGGCAGCGGACGCTCACGGCTCGACCTCGTTCTTCAGCACACCGATGCCCTCGATCTGGACCTCGACCTCGTCACGGGGGGCGAGCGGACCGATACCCGCCGGAGTCCCGGTCATGATCACGTCGCCCGGGAGCAGGGTCATGTACTGCGTGATGTAGGCGATCAACGCGGCCGGGCCGTACGCCATGTCTGACGTGTTCGACGACTGGCGCACCTCGCCGTTCACGCGGGTCTCGAGCGCCAGGTTCGCCGGGTCGGCCGACGTCTCGATCCAGGGACCTATGGGGTTCGACGAGTCGAACCCTTTCGCTCGAGTCCACTGTGAGTCCTTCGCCTGCAGGTCACGCAAGGTGACGTCATTGCCACAGGTGTAGCCCAGGATGACCTTCTCGGCGTCCTCGACGCTGGAGATCCGATGCGCGAGTCGGCCGATCACCACGGCGAGTTCGCCCTCGAAGTCCACGCGTTCCGAGTTGGGGTTCAGCGGGATCGGGTCACCTGGACCGACCACCGACGTCGAGGGCTTGAGGAACAGCAAGGGCTCGGGCGGGATCTCCTCCCCCATCTCGGCCGCGTGGGCCCTGTAGTTCAGCCCGATGCCGACGACCTTCGAGGGAAGGACCGGCGCCAGCAGGCGGACGTCGTCCAGCGGGATCTCTTCGCCCGTCGGGATCGGCGCCTCGAAGAACGTTCCCTCCAAGACGCGGATCGCGCCATCATCGAGCGTGCCGGTGGCGATGCGGTCGCCGTAGCGGAATCGAACCAGCCTCATCAGACTCGCAGGCTACCGCACCTGGCCCAAGCCCCTCCGTGTCGCGGCTTGTCAGTACCCCGTACTAGAGTCCGCGCCGTGACGTTCCGCGAAGTCGTGAAGATCCTGGAGGAAAACGGGTGGCGCCTGGAACGCCAGGTTGGCAGCCACCGCCAATACCGTCACCCTTCGAAGCCGGGCACCGTCACTATCGCGGGCGACTTGGGCAAGGATGTGAAGCGGGGTACGCTTTCATCTATCTGGAGACAGGCCGGTCTGAAGGAGCCGAGACGTTGAGTTCGTATCTCGTGGTGATCGAAGGGGAGGACGGTTCCTACTCCGCCTATTGCCCGGACCTCCCGGGGTGCACGGCCGCCGGCGACTCGGTCGAAGAGGTGACGCGGCTCATGCGGGAAGGGATCCGGCTGCACATCGAGAGCCTTCGCGCCCACGGCGAACCCGTTCCCGAACCGCACAGCCGGGTCGACTTCGTCGACGCCGTCTAGGATCACCAAGGAAGGCAACGGTTGACGCAGTGCTCGTGGGCCCGTCGGAGAGCTACGCGAAGACGTTCATGACGTAGACCGTCGGCGGTGACCCTGCACTCAGAAGTGCCAAGGCACCGAACTCGTCGCGAGGCGGACCGGCCACTTCCCTGGGGATGCCCGTTCGTTGACGGCCACTCACTCACGGCCACCAGACCCTAGACCGGGTTGAGCCAGCCGCGATACTTCTCGATCTCGCCGGTGGCCGCTTGGAAGAACGTCTCCTGGAGCTGCTTCGTGACCGGCCCGCGCTTGCCCTCGCCGATCTGGCGGTCGTCCAGCTCACGGATGGGCGTGACCTCTGCGGCCGTTCCGGTGAAGAAGGCCTCCTCCGCGTGGTACACGTCGGTCCGCACGAGGCTCTTCTCGACCAACTCGATACCGAGGTCCCGAGCGATCGTTATGACCGAGTCCCGCGTGATCCCTCCGAGACATCCGTCCGAGAGCGGCGGCGTGAAGACCTTGCCCCCGTGCACGACGAACAGGTTCTCGCCCGAGCCGTCCGCGATGTGCCCGTGCTGGTTCAGCATGATCGCTTCGTCGTAGCCGCCGTTTACCGCCTCCATCTTGGCCAGGATCGAGTTGATGTACTGGCCGGTCGCCTTCGCCGCCGGTGGGAGCGAGTTCTGGTCGTTGCGCTTCCAGCTCGAGGTCTTGATGCGAACGCCGGCCTCAAGCGCCTCCTCACCCAGGTATGCACCCCACGGCCAAACCGCGATCGCCACCTGCACCGGCACGCCGAACGGGTTCAGCCCCATCTCGCCGTAGCCCAGGAACACGATCGGACGGATGTAGCAGTGCGCGAGGTCGTTGACCTTGATGGTCTCCTTCACAGCGCCGATCAGTTCCTCGGGTTGGTACGGGATATCGATGTGGTAGATGTGCGCGGACTTGAACAGGCGCTTGATGTGGTCGTCGAGACGGAACACCATCGTGCCCTGGCTCGTCTCATACGCGCGGATGCCCTCGAACACGCCCGAGCCGTAGTGCAACGCGTGGCTGAGTACGTGGACCTGCGCGTCCTCCCAGTTCACGAGCGATCCGTCCATCCAGATCTTCGCGACGGGCTGGATAGGCACCAGGGTCTCCTCTCTCATGTCCGGCCGGTCCATCCGGTCCGGGAGTCCTCCAAGGATAGCGGGCGAGACAGCGGCGGGGGGGGGGGGGGGGGGGG
>JBBDIK010000011.1:77906-174271 GCA_040880465.1 Actinomycetota bacterium
GGCGGCCGTTACACGGCCGCCCGCGGTTCCTCCGCTGCATCTTCGTTCGCCGCAGGCTCGACTTCCAGCTCCGTGCCCTCGCCCGGCGCCGATGTCGACGATGCATCCTGGGCGAGCGCCCGATGCAGGATCCGGCGGACCGGCAGCAGGAAGCAAACGCCACCCAGGCACGCCACGCCGCACAGGATGTACGCGACCTTCGGACCGAGCCATTGGATGGAGAACGGCGCGATGACGAAGGACGCCGCGAACGCCAGCGAGATCACCGCATGCGAAGCCGCGATCACGCGACTGCGGACCACATCGGGCGCGCGGCGCTGCATGATCCCGGCCTCAGCCACCATCGTCAGTGCGTCGGCGAACCCGGAGATGAGGATCCCGGCGAGCACGCCGAGGAAGATCGGCGAGATGCCGACGCTCGCCAGCGCGAGGCCGACCACGACCATCCCCCACACCAGGACGTTGCCCTCGGACGCCTTCGTCAGCTTGCGGCCCAGGATGGAGCCGAGCACCGACCCGCCGCCCCAGGCGGCGATCATGAATCCGTAGTAGCCGCCGGCGCCCGACGGATCGAACAGTTCCGCGAGCGGGATATCGGCGGTCAGCGCGATCCCCATCCCCAGGACGACCACGATCCAGGCGAAGGTCATGAACCGAAGTGCCCGGTCCCTCCACAGGAACACGAGCCCCGCCCGCATGCCACGGTGCTCCTCCTCGGCCTCGCCACGATCCCTGTCCTTGAAGTCTCCGCGGACCATGGCGACGAGTGCCGCCGAGAGCAGGAAGGACACCGCGTTCGCGATGAAGATGGGCTTCGGTCCGATGATGTCGAAGAGCACCCCGCCGATCGCCGGCCCCAGCATGATGCCGGTCGTCCAACCGATCTGCAGCATCGAGTTCGCCCAGGGGATGTCGTCTTCGTTCTGGACCAGGTTCGGGATCGCCCCACCCGAGGCCGAGATCATCGGGGCCTCGCCTACGGCGGACCAGAACGCGAAGAAGAGCAGCCAGGACGGCGAGTCGACGAACGCCATGATCAGGAAGAACGCCCCGGCCACCAGATCCGAATAGATCATGATCCTCTGCCGGTCGTAGCGGTCCCCGAGCAACCCGGCGAGGGGACCGACCAATCCGGCCACGCCGAACGTCAGGAACAGGGACGCGGCCAGCCAGAAGACCGAGCCCGTCAGGGCTTCGACCTGCAGGTTCAGCGCAGCGAACGCCGCGGCGCCGCCGGTGATCGAGATACCGCGCGCGAGCGCGATGGCTCGAACAGCTGATCTGGGTTTCGTGAATAGCATGGGCATGATTCTCTCCGACCTTGGGGTGTACGTGGGTCCTCTCGTGACAGCGCCGACCGAACCAGGGAGTCCGGCGGTGATCGCGCTATCGGTCAGAGAGCTTTCATGGTTCGGATAATGTAGCACGCCTGCACCGCAACGTGAAGCGGAGAAGTGTTGAGAGAACGTGTCAGATCTGGCCGGTCGGTCCGCCTTCCACCACCCTGACGCCGATTTGCGCAGGGATCCCGTGGACACCTAGTGTCTTCGACGGTCAGCGGAGAGGGTCATCGCATGAAGAAGTGTCCGTACTGTGCAGAAGAGATCCAGGATGAGGCGATCATCTGCCGGCACTGCCGTCAGGATCTGCGCCTGCCCCTGAGGACGCCAGGTCAGCCCGCGGCGGCGCCCATCGGAATGACGACCGCCGGGGCAGCGCCGAAGGCAGGGCCACCGTCGGGGGCAACGCCCGGACTCGTAACGATGTTGATCGGTGCGATCACCTACGGGGTCGCGATGTTCCTCCCGTGGAACCAGATCTGCCTGGGGTCGGAGTTCGGGGACATAGGGCTGCCGAACTCCTGCGTCAGCGCGAACGGATTCCGAGGATTGCTAGGCCTCCTCGCCTTCGGCCTTTGTCTGATCATCGGGCTGGGCGCGCTCTTGGCGATGGCGGGCTCGTCGAGCTTGGTCTCCCCGAAGGTCAGTGGCATCGTCGACTTCGCGCTCGGCTGCACGCTGGCACTTCTGACGGTCGCCCAAGTCACCCCTCTGGGCGGAGGTCTCGGGCTCAAATATCTCTCCTACGGGTTCTGGCTGGCATCCCTGGCCGCCGGAGTGCTCGTGGTCGGTGGGATCTTTCGCCTGAGGGAAGCGCTACAGCCACCTCCTCCCAGCCCTTAGACGGCTCGTTGCGCCGGACCCGCGGAGCCTAGTACCCGGACGTGAGCGCCGAGATGATGACGAAGAATGCAACGACATCGACCACACCGACGACGACGCCGGTCGTAGCCATCCCCTTCCCGCCCTGGAGCCCACCCGAGTTGTTGATCTGATTCAGGGCGACGATGCCGAGGATCAGACCGATCGGGCCCAGCACGATCCCGAAGACGAGAAAGCCGACGAGGGAGCACACCATCGCTGCCACGGCCAGCCCATTGGCTCTCGGGGCTCCCTGAGCGGGCTGGAGCGAGGGCTGCTGAAGGATCGGTGGAGGCCCGGCAGGAGGGATGGCCTGCGGCTGCGGTTGCGTGGCGCCGGTCGACGAAGGTGCTGCGTGCGGCGACGTCTGGGTGAGATCGCTGCCGCAGTGCCGGCAGATGATTGCCTCATCCTGGATCTCTTCTGCGCAGTACGGGCACTTCTTCATCGCAGCACTATGCCATCCAGGAGCCGACGGCGCGAATCCGTAGGAGCGCATAGGGCTCGCGACGGCAGGCGCGGTCGTCGGCATCCGACACGGGCACGCACACCGATCGATTCCCGCGCGGGTGCTACGCTCCACGCCCGTGTCGGAGCCCTCATTCGTCCTCGAAACCGGGAGACTTGGTCTGCGCCGGTACCGGCCTGACGATCTCGATGACCTCTGGGCGATCCAGCGGGACGCGGACACCATGGCGTACTACCCGCATCCGTTCAGCCGCGAAGAGTCCGCCGCGTGGATCGAACGGAACCTCCGCCGATATGACGTGGACGGGTTCGGCCTGCTGGCGATCATCGAGAAGGGGACGGGGACGTTCCTGGGGAACTGTGGGCCGGTGGTCCAGCACGTCGAAGGGGTCGATGAGATCGAGCTCGGATGGCTGGTCCGACGGGATCGCTGGCGAGAGGACATCGCGACCGAAGCCGCACTCGGCTGCCGGGACCACTACGGCGAGGTGCTCAGGATCCGCCGGTTCATCTCACTCGTTCGGCCGGAGAACCGCGCCTCCCGCCGCGTCGCCGAGAAGATCGGGATGAGCATCGACCGCGAGATCGCCTGGGGCGGCGAGGCGTGGCCCCACCTGGTCTACGCGACGGGCGAGATCAAGGCGAACGCGCGGGCTCGCGGGCGCCGGCGTTCTCCTTGATCAACTCATCCATGGGCATGACTTCCAGGACGTCGGGAGCGTCGACGATCGCGAGGGAGGCCTTCTGGACGGCCCCCGAGAACAGGTTCCGTGCCCGAGCGACGACCTCCCAGATGTCGGACCCGTCGACGCAGAAACGGGCAGACAGCCGGTCGGGCGCGCCGCCGCCGGTGATCGGGCTATCGGCCCCGAGCCGTCCCAGAGCGTCGAGCAGAGCCACCTCGGCTTCGCCCGGTACCTCTCCCGAGCGGATCGGGGCTTCGATGAGGACGGTCCAGGTTGTCATCGTCGGTTCCTCCTCTCGCGCACGGACGGCCACTCCAAACCGGCCCTGCGGAGCTGGGCGATGAAGCCATGCAACAGCTTAGGGTTTCCCGGCGTGGTCGGGATCGGGATCGGCCGGGTCAGGCCATCGGGCGGGTAGCAGAGCGGGTGACCGCCGCGGGCCTTGGCGAAGCGGAATCCCTGAGATCGCGCGGCGCGAAGCACCGGGAGGTAGTCCTTGTGGACCCCCTTCGGGATCCGCTCCGAGACATCCGGCACGTCAGACTCCTCCCCATCCATGAGGAGGAGGGACTCAGCACGCTATACGCTCGGTCTGACACGTTGTGAGCAAGTCGTACAGGCGCAGGGATCACTCGGGTAGGACGATGAAGTGGGCGTGCTCGGCGCCGATCTCCCGGACCATGTCGGAGAACACCTCGTCGGGGATCGGATCGTCCACGGTCAGACCCATGACCGCCAGACCACCTTGGCTCCGGCGACCGACCTCCATGCTGGCGACATTGATGCCGGCCGTGCCGAGGGCATCCCCGACCTTGCCGATCACGCCGGGCCGGTCCTCATAGAGGAAGAAGGCCATGAAATGGGCGGGCTGCATGTCCACATCGAAGTCCAGGACCCGCACGATACGGTCGCCGCCACGCTTGCCGACCAGGGTCCCCGCGACGCTAACGTCGCCATCCTCGGTCGTCGCTCGTAGCGAGATGAGGTTCACATAGTCGCGAGACACGCTGGTCTTCGTCTCGTGGACGGCGATGCCACGTTCCTGGGCGATGACCGGAGCGTTCACGTACGAGAGAGGCTCGTGCACCACGCCCGCGAGCGTGCCCTTGACGGCCGCCAGGGTTAGGACCCGTGTGTCGACCTCGGCGAGCCGCCCGAGGTACTGGCATTCGATCGTCTGTAGGGCCCCCTCCGCGAGGCCCGTGAGGAGCCCGCCGAGCTTCTCGGCCAGCGGCATGAACGGACGCACGACCTCGGGGATCTCGGCGCCCGCGGCAAGGTTCACGGCGTAGGGCACGAACTCCCCTCGAAGCGCCAGCCGCACCATCTGCGCGATCGTCACCCCGGCCTTGTCCTGGGCCTCGACGGTCGATGCGCCCAGGTGCGGCGTCACCACCACCTCGTCGAACTCGAACAGCGGCGACTTGAGCGCCGGTTCGGTCGCGAACACATCCAATGCGGCGCCGGCCAAGTGGCCATCCTTCAGGGCCTTGGTCAGCGCGTCCTCGTCGACGATCCCGCCGCGTGAGGTATTCACGAGCCGCGCGCCCTCCTTCATCAGGGTCAGCTCGCGCTCGCCGATGAAGTCCTCGGTCTCGGGGGTCTTCGGCAGATGGATCGAGACGAAATCAGCCTGAACCAGGAGCGCCTCGAGCGTCGGCATCAGCTCGACACCCATCTCCCGCGCCTTGTCTCGCGACACGTACGGGTCGAACGCGATCAGCCGCATCCCGAATGCCGCGCACCGCTGGGCGACCATCGTGCCCACCCGGCCCATGCCGACCAGTCCGAGCGTCTTGCCTTGCAGCTCGACGCCCTGGAAGCGCTCGCGCTCCCAGGAACCGCTCTTCATCACGGCGTTCGCCGCCGGGATGTGGCGGGCCTGCGAGAGGAGCAATGCGATCGTGTGCTCGGCCGCCGACACGATGTTGGACTGCGGGGCGTTCAAGACGACCACGCCCTTGCGGGTGGCGGCGTCGACGTCCACGTTGTCGATCCCGATGCCCGCCCGCGCGACGACCTTCAGGTTCTCGGCGGCGTCGATGACCCCGGCGGAGACCTTGGTCTGCGAACGCACGACCAGCGCGTCGTAGGGTCCGACCGCGGAGGTCAGGTCGCCGGTCGCCAGGTCCTCACGCACGTCGACCTCGAAGTCCTCACGGAGCACTTCCAAGCCGCGCTCCGAGAGCGCCTCGGTGACCAGGACCCGCATCCTTCTACCCTCCAGCGAAGACGTCTTCGGCGGCTGCCACGGCTTGCCCTCGCTTGACCGGGTAGCCCATCGACCCGAGCGTGAGTTCCAGCGCCGCCAGGCATCGGATGATATCGAACTTGTCGTAGTACCCCAGGTGTCCGATCCGGAAGACCTTCCCCTTCAGCGGGCCTTGGCCGGGGGCCAGGATGATGCCGTGGTCGGCCCGGACCTTGGCCACCAGCTCGTTGCCATCGATCCCCTCGGGGGCCTTGACCGCCGTGACGGTCCACGCCCGCTCGGGATGGACACCGAACAGGTCGAGACCGAGCGCGGTGACGCCCTCCTTCACCGCTCGCGACAGCAGCTCGCTACGGGCAAGTGCGGCGTCGAGTCCGCCCTCTTCTACGTACAGGTCCAGAGCGGCCTGCAACCCCATCATCAGGTGAACGGCCGGCGTGTACGGGTTCTCGGGGTTCGCCAGCTCGTACGACGCCTTCGTCGCCGCCCAGTCGAAGTAGAAGCGCGGGTTGGTCGCCGTCTCCGTCGCGCGCCACGCCGCGTCGCTCACCGCGACGAACGCCAGGCCCGGAGACGCAGACAGCGCCTTCTGGGAACCGGCGACCGCAACGTCGACACCCCACCCGTCCGCGTCGAACGGGACCGCGCCGAGCGACGACACCGCGTCGACGATCATCAGAGCGTCAGTCGGCCCGACAACCGCCGCGATCGCCTCGATGTCGTGGATGACGCTGGTCGAGGTCTCGGATTGCTGAACCAGTACACCGGCGGTCGGCGCCTCTGCCAGCGCGGCCGCAACGTCGGCTGGGTCCACCGTCTGGCCCCACTCGTAGTCGATCGTCCGCACGTCCAGGTTGTACGCCGTCGCGATCTTGGCGAAGCGTTCGCCGAAGTAGCCCGCGACGGGCACGACCACGCGGTCTCCGGGAGAGAAGCAGTTGACGACCGCCGACTCCAGCCCTCCCGTTCCGCTGGACGCGAACGTGAGCACGTCGTTGTCTGTCCGGTAGAGCGTCTTGAGTTTCTCGGTGACGTCGCGAAGGAGGTCCCCGAACCCCGGGCCACGGTGGTAGAGGATGGGCGAACCCTGCGCCAGCAGCACCTGCGGTGGAACCGGGACGGGACCGGGAGCCATGATGATCTCGGGCTTGCTCACCTGCGGTTCCACTCCTCGAGGGGCCTGGACCGGTGTCTCGGCCAGCCTATCAAAGGCCCCTTCAGGCACCGCCGACCAGCGTGCGCACATCCACGTCCGGATCGGCCAGCGCGGCAGGATCGACGCGGGAACCGATGGCCTTGAGCGAACGCCGCACGTCGCGCGGATAGTCCAGAGAAAGACTCGCGCGCAGGATCCCGGCCTCGTCGAGCTGGAACGCGCAGAAGCTGCGGTCCTCGACGTTGCCGCGGATGATCGGATGGCTCCACTCGGTGGTGTACCCGCCCATCTGGATCATCGAGTCGTACTGATCCGACCAGAACCAGTGCGGGTCGTCGAATGTCGCGCCTGCGCCGAGCATGTTGCGCGCGGCCGCCGGCCCCATCTTCTCGGCATTGTCCAGATGCTCGACGCGGATGCGTCCGAACAGTGGGTGCTGGTGGCTCGCGACGTCGCCAGCTGCGTAGATGCCGGGGACGCTCGTCTGCAGGGTTCCGTCCACGAGGATGCCTCGGTCGACCGCGATCTCGGTTCCCTCAGCGATCTCTGTGTTCGGCACCGTCCCGATCCCGACGACGACGAAGTCCCCTTCGACGCGGCGGCCCTGCTCGGTCACGACCGCCTCGAAGCGGCCACCGCCCCCCTCGAACCGCGCCGCGGTCTCCTGGAAGAACAGTTCGACGCCGTGGTCGCGGTGCATCGCCTCGATCGCGCGACCGAACCCGAGGCCGAGGACGCGGAACAGCGGCGCCGGGAAGACCTCCACGACCGAGACCTCCAGCCCCAACTGCCGGAACGACGCAGCCAGTTCCGCCCCGATGAAGCCGAACCCCACGAGGACAGCTTTGCTCGCACCGGCCGCAGCGGCCTTGATCTGGTCGCAGTCGGCGTCGGTCCGCAGGTCGAACACGCCCTCGAGGTCCGCGCCGGGGATGTCCAACCCGCGGTTGCGCGCGCCGGTGGCGATCAGTGCCGCATCGAAGGACAGCTCCTCTCCGCCTTCGAGCACGACCGTCCGCCGGGGTGGGTCGATGCGCTCGGCCCGTTCGCCGAACCGCGTCTCGATGGACTGCTCCGCGTAGAACTCCGGAGGCCGTAGGAACCCCTTGGCCAGGTCCTGCTCGCCGCGCAGGAACTCCTTGGACAATGGCGGCCGCTCGTAGGGGGGCTGCGGTTCATCCCCGACCAGCACGATCCGGCCGTCGAACCCCTCTTCCCGCAGCGTTGCCGCCGCGGTCGCGCCCGTCGCGCTGGCGCCCACGATCACGAACGTCTCCGTCACTCGTCCCCCTCCTGATCGAACGGCTCCAGACCCTTCTCTGCCGCCCGCCGAGCTACCATCGGCCGCAATACGAACATCCCGGCGACGAAGAGGTAGAAGGCGCCCATGATCAGGATGCCCGTCCTGAACGTGACGGGGATGAGCGCGGCGAGCGCGCCGACGACCCAGGAGAGCTGGAACAGGACCTCGTAGCGAACGAACACCCGGCCGTGCGCGTAGTCCGGGACGAATTTCTGGGCGAGGCTCTGAAGCGCAAGGCGCCCGAACTCACTCGACATCCCCGCGACGAACGTGAACAGGCACAGGACGAACAGCCCGAAGAACCCGTACGCCATCACGCCGACGATGCCGGCCGCGACCAAGGAGGCCAGCACCAGGCCTTCCTCCCGGATCCGACGCGGAAGCTTGGGCGCGAGGAAGTCTCCGACGTACAGCCCGACCGTCGCCAGGGCCGCGAGCAGTCCGAACCAGTACGCGGGGGCCGCTTCTTCGCGCAGTGAGAACCCGAGGAGGAAGATCAGGAAGCCGGTCGCCATGCGCAGACCGACCACGCCGGCGGCCGCGACCGTCAGCTCGGGGAGCTTCCCGAGCTTCGTGACCTCGGTCTCACGCTTCGGAACGCGCGGGTGTGGGAGCCGAAGGACCAACAGACATGTGACCCCGTAGACCACAGCGGCGGCGCCCATCGCCATGCCGCCGCCGCCCAACCGAGCCAGGCCGATCGCGATCGGCGCCATCAGCGTCGCGGCCCCGACACCCCACCGCGCCAGCCGGGCGTTCGCCTGGACGAGGTCCTCTTCACCCGCATAGGCGAGCGTCAGGCCGTTCTTCGTGATGCTGTGGATCTTCGTGCAGACGAGCAGGCCGAAGGCGAGCGGGAAGAGCGCGGGCGTGTCCATCCGCGTAACGAGGAGCATCGCCAGGACCATCCTGAGCGCCGCCGCCCCGAACGCGATGATGCGGCGCGGGCCGGCGCGGTCCAACAGCGGCACCAACACGATGCCGGCGACCGCGAGCGGCGCCATGGTCAGCGCCAGGTACAGAGCCACCTGGATCCGCGCCTCTCCCACGGGCACCGAGAAGAACACCGAGTCGGCGAGCGCGATCGCGACGAACGTGTCCCCGGCGACGCTGCCGAAGTGGACCAGCGCGAACGTGTCCAGCGCCCGGTCCGACCTCCAGGCGATGCGGAAGGGACGGGTGACCAGCAGGAACAGCCGGACGAGGACTCCCGGTCGCGGACGCACCGGCTCCGCCGACGGGCTCGCCTCTTCGGGCGGCTCGCCCTTGCGCCGGAGATGCATCTAGCCGCTGAGCCGCTCGCGCAGGAGTTCCTGGACGAGCTTGGGGTTCGCCGAGCCGCCCGACGCCTTCATCACGGCGCCGACGAGGAAGCCGATGACGCCCTCCTTGCCGCCACGGAACTGCTCGACGGGCCCGGGATTGTCGACGATCACCTGATCGACGATCGTCCCAAGGGCTCCGGCGTCCGAGACCTGCCGAAGCCCTTCCCGCTCGATGACCTCATCGATCGAGGGAGGAAATACTTTCGTCGTCGCGTCGATCCGAGGAACCTCCACCCTCTGGGTTGCCTTGAGGATGCTCGTCAGCGCCTGTTTCGCCTGAGGACCTGAGAGTGTCCCATCCTCGATTCTCGCGATGAGGTCGGCGATGTGTGTCGGCGTCACGGGCGCGTCGGCCAGCTCGACCCTCACCTCGTTCAACTGACCGGCCAGATCTTGCGTGAGCCAGTTCGCAACGGCCGCTGCATCGGCCCCGAGCGCGACCGTCTCCTCGAAGAAGGTGGCCCAGACGCCGTCGCCCGCGAGGATCCGGGCCTGCTCCGGCCGCAGGCCCAGCTCCGACTCGTAGCGTTCGCGGCGGGCGGCCGGGAGTTCGGGCAGTGTCGCGCGCACCTCCTCGACCCACCCGCCGGCCGGCTCGAGCGGCGGCAGGTCGGGCTCAGGGAAATACCGGTAGTCGAACGCCTCTTCCTTCGAGCGCATCGAGATCGTCCGCCCTTCATCCTCGCTCCAATGACGGGTCTCCTGGATCAGCGTCTCCCCCCCCTCCAGCGCCGCGGCCTGGCGCTCCTGCTCGTGGCGAAGCGCCCGCTCGAGCGAACGGACCGAGTTCATGTTCTTGATCTCGACCTTCGTCCCGAACTCGGCTGAACCCGGTGCACGCAGGGAGATGTTCCCGTCGCACCGCAGCGACCCCTCCTCCATCCGCACATCGGACACGCCGAGCGCTTGCAAGGTTTGGCGCAGCGCGCGGAGATACTCACCCGCCTCCTCCGGCGAACGCAGGTCCGGCTCACTCACGCATTCGACCAGCGGAACGCCGGCCCTGTTGAAGTCGATCAGCGCGTAGTCGGCGTCATGGATGCGGCCGGTCTCGCCGGCGTGCGTCGTCTTGCCGGTGTCCTCCTCCATGTGCACGCGGGTGATGCCGATCCGCCGGTCTTCGCCGCCGACCTGGATGTCAAGGTGTCCGCCGACGCAGACGGGCAGGTCGTACTGGGAGATCTGGAAGTCCTTCGGCATATCGGGGTAGAAGTAGTTCTTGCGGCTGAACTCCGAGTACGGAGCGATGTCGCAGTCGAGCGCCAGTCCGATCCGGACGATGTACTCGATCGCCTTCTCGTTCGGCACCGGGAGCGTCCCGGGATGGCCGAGACAGATCGGGCAGACGTTGGTGTTGGGCTCGGCGCCGAACGCGTTCCGGCAGCCGCAGAACATCTTCGTCGCCGTCGACAGCTCGACGTGACACTCCAGCCCGATGACGGTTTCGTAGGCGCCCATGTGGGCTAACGATAGCGGCTCACTATCCTGGGTGGATGCCCGCATCCGACGCCCGCTCCTCGGACCCGCTCCGGCCCGCCTCGTCCGGATCGATCTGGGCCGCTCTGGTCACGGTCTGGATCGTCTGGGGCACCACGTACCTCGCGATCCGCGTGGTGAACCAGAGCATCCCGCCGCTGATCGGCGCTTCCCTCCGATTCCTCACCGCCGGCGCCATCCTGTATCTGTGGACCGTACGCCGCGGCGATCGCACCGGCGACCGGCCGACGCTCCGCCAGTGGCGGTCCGCGCTGATCATCGGCACCTTGCTGGTCTTCGGCGGGAACGGCCTGGTCTCCCTCGCTGAGGACACGATCCCCTCAGGCCTGGCGGCGCTGCTCGTCGCCGTCGTCCCACTGTGGCTGGCGCTGTTCGACCGCCTGTTGTTCGGCAAGCGACTCCGCCCGGTCGCGATCATCGGTCTCATCACCGGTTTCGGCGGTGCCGCGCTGCTGGCCGGCGGCTCGATCGCGGGCGACATCAGCGCCGCGGGGATCGCGCTCGTCGTCCTGGCCACGTTGCTCTGGACCTTCGGCTCACTATTCGCCAGGCGGGCGGACCTTCCCAAGCGGCCGCTGGTCGGCGCGGGGATGGAGATGCTCTGCGGTGGGGCCGTCCAGCTCGCGGTCGGAGTCGTCATCGGCGAACTCGGCGATCTGCACCCGGAAACGTTCTCGGCAGCGTCCCTGTCCGCCGTCGCCTACCTCATCGTGTTCGGCTCGATCGTCGCCTTCAGCTGCTACGTATGGCTGATCCGGTCGGCCCCCACTTCGCTGGTCGCGACGTACGCCTACGTGAATCCGGTGGTCGCCGTCACTCTCGGCGCGATCATCCTGTCCGAGCCGCTGGAACCGCGAACGCTGATCGCCGGTGCGATCATCGTGGTGTCGGTCGCGCTGATCGTCTCCGGGCAGCGGCCTGCCCCAACCGACGAGGAACGGGAAGAAGTCGTCCGCGCCGCGTCAGGCGAGTGACGCGATGAGCGGCGGCTTCTCGGCGAACCCGAGGTCCTGTTCCAACGCGTTCGCCGTGCGGAGCAGGGCCGGCTCGTTCAAGATCTTCGCGGTGAGCTGCAGCCCGATCGGCAGCCCCGCATCGTCCAGTCCGCATGGAACGCTGATCGACGGAACGCCGGCGAAGTTCGCGGGGATCGTGAAGACATCCGACAGATACATCGACAGCGGGTCCTCGGTCCGCTCCCCGATCCGGAACGCGGTCGTCGGTGAGGTCGGCGAGATCAGGACGTCGAAATCCTGCCACGCAGCTTCGTAGTCGCGGATCACGAGGGTCCGAACTTTCTGAGCCTGCCCGTAGTACGCATCGTAGTAGCCTGCCGACAGCGCGTACGTCCCGAGCATGATGCGCCGCTTGACCTCCGGGCCGAACCCCGCTCCTCGCGTGTTCGTCATCATCTGCACGGAGTCCTCGCCGTCCGCCCGGAACCCGTACCGAACGCCGTCGTAGCGAGCCAGGTTCGAAGAGGCCTCGCTCGGCGCGATCAAGTAGTAGGCGGAAAGGGCAGCATCGGTGTGTGGGAGCGAGACCTCGCCGACCTCGGCCCCGAGCCCCTGCAGCCGATCGCACGCCCCGCGGACCGCATCGCGCACCGCCGCCTGCACGCCGTCCCCCGAGGCCTGCGCGACCAGGCCGATCCGCAGGCCCTCCACGCCCGCGTCCAACCCCTCCAGGTAGTCGGGCACCGGCGCGTCGACGCTGGTCGCGTCCATCGGGTCGTGTCCGGCCACCGCGCCGAGCAACAACGCCGCGTCGCGAACCGACCGAGTGAAGGTTCCGACATGATCCAAGCTACTCGCGAACGCGATCAGGCCGTACCGAGAGATCCGTCCGTACGTGGGCTTCAGGCCGACCACCCCGCAGAGCGCCGCCGGCTGTCGAACCGATCCACCGGTATCGGAACCGAGCGCCCACACGGCTTCCCCAGCCGCGACGGCGGCCGCCGAACCACCGCTGGATCCGCCCGGCACCGTGTCCAGGTCCCAAGGGTTGTGCACCGGTCCGTACGCGGAGTTCTCGTTGGACGATCCCATCGCGAACTCGTCCATGTTGGTCTTGCCGACCATCGCCGCACCAGCCTCGCGCAGCCGGCCCCACGCGGTCGCGTCGTACGGCGGGATGTAGGACTCGAGGATCTTCGAACCGCACGTGGTACGGACGCCCTTGGTCGCGAAGACGTCTTTGATCGCGATCGGGATGCCGGCCGTCGCTGGAGTCTCCTCGCCCGCCTCCAACCGCTCGTCGACGAGCGCCGCCTGCTCGAGCGCCTGCTCGCCGGTCACCGTCAGATACGCGCCGACCTGCTGGTCAACGTGGTGGATGCGATCGAGGGCCTCCTCGACGAGTGCCCCCGCCGACAGCTCACCGGCGCGGAGCTGCGGGATCAGCTCGCTCGCGGTCTGGTCACAAGGGAGCGCCACGTTCAGTCCATCTCTACGATGCGCGGGACCTTGAATCGCCCATCCTCCTGATCGGGTGCGTTGGCCAACGCCTCCGCTTGAGTAAGGGACGGCGTCGGCTCATCCGGGCGCAGCACGTTCGAACGCGGGATCGCGTACGCGGTCGGCGGCACGTCCTGGACCGCCACCTCGCCGACCTTCGCCGCGTGCTCCAGGATCACCCCAAGCTGCTCGCGCAGCCGGGCCTTCTCCTGATCGGTCAGCTGCAGACGGGCCAGGCGGGCGACATGATCGACATCGATCTCGACGGGCATGCCGGAGAGTCTAGACGCGAGGCTCGGCTCCACGCCGGAGTAGCGGAGCGCCTTCCCGTCGATGGCGTGTGCCGTGGGGCGAGCTGCTACCGCCCGAGGCGGCGCAGGAACTCGGCCTCGTCAACGACCTCGACGCCGAGCTCGACCGCCGTGTCGTACTTGGATCCCGGGTTCTCGCCCGCCACCACCAGGTCCGTCTTCTTCGACACGCTGGAGGCCACCCGCGCCCCGGCACGCTCCGCACGTTCCTTCGCCTCATCGCGGCTGAGACCTGAGAGACCGCCCGTCAACACCACCGTCACGCCGGCGAGCGGCCCGTCGAGATCCGGCTGTTCGCTCACCGGATCCTCGAAGCGCAGCCCGGCCTCCCGGAGTTTCGCGAGCACCGCAGCATTCTCGTCCTCACGGAACCACTCGTAGGCGCTCGCCGCGATCTCGGGACCGATCTCGGGCACCGCCTCCAGCTCCTCAAGTCCCGCGGCAGCCAGGAGGTCCATCGACGGGAACGCGCGGGCAAGCACCTGGGCCACGTGCTCGCCGACGTGGCGGATGTTCAGTCCGACCAGCAGCCGCCAGAGCGGGCGGTCCTTGGACCCATCGATCGCGCCCAGCAGGTTCGCGATGGAGCGCTCCTTGAACCCCGGAAGGCCCGCGAGCTGCTCGGCAGTGAGGGTGTAGATATCGCCGACATCCTCCAGCAGTCCGCGATCCCGCAGCGCGGTGAGCGTCTTGAACCCGAGGCCCTCGATATCCATCGCCCCTCGCGATGCGAAATGGAACAACGCTTCCTCGCCCTGCATCGGGCAGCCACGACGGTTCGGACATCGGTAGTCCGCTGCACCCTCGTCGCGGACGAGCGCGGTCCCGCATGCCGGACACGTCGCCGGCATCTTCCAGCGACGCGCGCTCTTCTTGCGCTTCGACGTGATGGGGCCGACGACTTCGGGGATCACGTCGCCCGCACGCCGCACGATCACCGTGTCTCCGGCCCGCACGTCCTTGCGACGAACCTCATCCTCGTTGTGCAGCGTGGCAGTGGTGACGGTCACCCCCCCGACGAACACGGGCTCGAGCCACGCGAACGGAGTCACCTTCCCGGTGCGCCCAACGTGCACGTCGATCGTGCGCAGGACCGTGGTCCGTTCCTCGGGCGGGAACTTGACCGCGATCGCCCAACGCGGGGCCTTCGACGTCGCTCCCAGCTCCTGCTGCGCCGCCACCTGGTCAACCTTGACCACGACCCCGTCGATCTCCCAGTCGACGCTGTGTCGCTGCTCCTCCCACCGGCTCGTGTATCCCTGGACCCCGGCCAGCGAGTCCTGCACCTCCGACGTCGGCTGGACCGGGAGCCCTGCCCCCGCGCACCACGCCAAGAACCCTGAATGCGAATCGAACGAGACACCCTCCGCGTACCCGAAGGAATGGCACCAGAGCGACAACGGCCTCGACGCCGTGATCTTCGGGTCCTTCTGCCGAAGCGAACCCGCCGCCGCGTTGCGCGGATTGGCGAAGGCCTTCTCCCCTCGCTCGGTCAGATCGCGGTTCAGCCCCTCGAACGCTGCCGACGGGAAGTACACCTCGCCCCGGACCTCGATCAGTCCGGGCGGATCGGCGGCCAACAGCTTCTGCGGCACGGTGCGGATGGTCCGCGCGTTGGCGGTGATGTCCTCTCCGACGCGGCCGTCCCCGCGCGTGGCCGCCTGCACCAGGCGGCCCTCCTGGTACGAGAGCGCGACCGCGACCCCGTCGATCTTGAGCTCACACGAATATCGCGCCTCGTCCCCGACGGACTTGCGAACGCGCTCGCCCCAGGCCAGCAACTCTTCCGACGAGAACGCGTTGTCCAGGGACAGCATCGGCGCGCGGTGGTCGACCGGCGCGAACAGCTCCGGCGGCACGCCGCCTACCCGTTGCGTCGGCGAATCGGGAGTGACGAGTTCCGGGTAACCGGCTTCAAGCGCTTCCAGCTCCCGGAACAACTCGTCGTACTCCGCGTCGGCCACCTCCGGCTGGTCCAGGACGTAGTACCGGTACTGGTGCCGGTTGATCTGGTCGCGCAGTTCCTCGACCCGGAGCTTCGCCTCGGCACGGGTGCGTCCGAGGCTTTCGGTCTCGCGCGGCTGCGCCGGGACCATCTAGGAGGAGAGCTCCACGGTTCCGGCGACCCCGATGGTTTCCCCCTCGACGATCACGCCCCCGATCACACCGTCGATCCCGCGGATGTGGTCGAGCGCCGCCCGCAAGGAGTTCGGCTGGCGAAGGAGCGCCCCGGTTCCCGCCGCACATGCGGCGGCGAGCGAGCACGTCTCGGCCAGGATCGCGAGACCGTCGACGGTGTCGGACGGCGGCTCGGAGCCGAGCGTCGTGTGCAGACCCACCGGCCCGTACGAAGGGTCGATGACGACCGACACGTCACCCCCCTCGTCGCCGCGGACGACGATGAGCTTCGTCCGCTTCTTCGTCGCGATGAAGTACTCGCCCCCCGACGAAACCGTCACCTCGCCGACCATGCGGACCAGGAAGCAGCCGATATGATCGACCACCGCGCCCTGGAAGGAGAACATCGGACCGACGTTCGCGACCGCCGCCGCGGCGGTCAGCTCGCGGACCACCTCCGGCGCATCGTCCGGGACCGTGACCGGGGTCTTGCTCCGCGCCCAATCCGGTTGACGCACCATGTACGTGTTCAGCTGTTCCCAGAACGAGAGAGCCGCGGCCCGCGCCTCCTCGTAGTAGTCCTGGCCCGCCGTGACGCGCAGGATCATGTCCTGTACCTGCATCTCGAACGTGCGCGGTTTCCGCTTGAGGATGGTCAGTCCGATCTCCCCTCAGAACGTCTCGACGATGCGTCCGCCGCCGAGAACCTCATCGCCCCGATAGACGACGACGCTCTGTCCGGGCGCGACCGCGCGCACCGGCACTCGGAACTCGACGCGCGCGCTGCCCTCGCCCCGCGGCTCGACGACCGCCGGCACATCGTCCCCGTTGTAGCGGATCTTGACCTCGCCCTCGAAGGGGCCGTCTGCGGGCGCCGCACCGGCGATCCAGCTGACCCGGTCTGCGATGAGCCCACGACGCGCGAGCAGTTCCTCCGGTCCGATAACCACGCGGTTCCCCGGCGCGTCGACCTCGACCACGTACCTCGGCTCGGGAGCGGAAACCCCGAGTCCCCTCCGCTGCCCTACCGTGTACCGCCAGGCACCGCGGTGTTCCCCGACGACGTTCCCGTCCGGATCGACGATGTCCCCCGGCTGAACCATCGCCGGCACGTACTCCTCGATGAACGCGGCGTGATCGGTCCCCGGAACGAAGCAGACCTCTTGCGAATCGGGTTTGCCGGCGACGCCGAGTCCGAACCGCTCGGCAAGCGCCCGCGTCTCGGCCTTCTCCATCCCCCCGACGGGGAACAACGACCGCGCGAGCTGGCTCTGCCCCAGCATGTGGAGGACGTAGGACTGATCCTTCGCAAGATCGGATCCGCGGCGCAGGTGCCACCGGCCGAGGCCGTCCCTGCGGGTCCGGACGTAGTGACCGGTGGCGACGAAGTCTGCGCCGAGTTCGTCCGCCCGATCGACGAACGCCCGGAACTTGATGTGCTCGTTGCACCGCACGCACGGGTTCGGGGTGCGACCGTCGCGATGCTCGGAGAAGTAATCGTCCAGGACCGTCTCCTCGAACGTCTCGGACATGTCGACGATCTCGAAAGGGAGCCCCACGTGCTCGGCGACAGCCCGGGCGTCCGCCTGGGCCGTGGGTCCGCAGCAGCCATGATCGGCCGGGTCATCCGCGAGATGGAGGAGCTTCATCTGCGATCCCATGACCTCGTAGCCCTGTTCGAGCAACAAGCAGGCCGCGACCGACGAGTCGACCCCGCCGGACATAGCAACAAGCACGGAACCCTTGGACGTCATGATGCGAGGCTAGCACGGCCCTCCGACGCCCCAGAGGCGGGATGGAGGCGGAACAGTGGCGGAGCGAAGTCGGAAAGAGGTCGGCACCGAAGCGGCGTCTTGGCCAGCCTGGGGCAGGGCCGAGACCACGGAACGGCCGTGCTCCGAGCCGATGAGGCCGAGCCTAGTCGGCGTTCCTGCGATATAAAGGTCGGTCATGACGCCTCGCCCGCTTCCCCGCCCGCTCACCCGCCTCCTCACCCGCCTCCTCTGGGCCGCCGTTGCCGGGCTCCTCCTGCTCGTGGCTTGCTCGAGGGGTGGCGAAACCAGCGACTCGAACCCCGAGCCGGACGGCCCCGGCTTCCTCGAGCAGCAGATCGCGGAGACCCAGGAGCAGGCCGCGCAGCAGGCCCGCATGACGGAGCAGGCGAAGGAGAAGATCAAGCACGTCGTCTTCATCGTCAAAGAGAACCGAACCTTCGACCACATGTACGGAACCTTCCCGGGCGCCGAGGGCACGCGGATGGGTGAGACCTGCAAGGGCAAGCAGGTCAAGTTGAAGCCCGCTGGCGATCAAGCTTTGGACGTCCCTCACTCCTTCAACGCCGGCCTCCGAGCGATCAACGGGGGCCGGATGAACTGCTTCGACCTGATGTCGCCCGATGACCCGATGCGTCCGTACGTTCAGCTGAAGCAAGGTGACATCCCGAACTACTGGGCGTACGCGAAGTCCTTCGTGCTCGCCGATCGCTTCTTCTCCTCTGTGTACGGCCCGACCGGCCCCGAACAGCTGTGGACGGTCTCCGGCCAGTCGGACCGCTTCGTCGAGCAGGAACGCGAAGGTCAATACGGCACCGGTGAGCCTCGGGAGTTCTGCGACGACAAGAAGGAGCGGGCCTACGCCTTCAAGGAACTCACGGAGGAAGAGGAGAACCGCGCGTTCGAGTTCGAAGAAGTGCCGAACATCCCGGCGCTGGTGGAGTTCTGGGAGGCGCGTTGGCCGTGCGCCGACATCGAGACGGTGCCCGGTCAGCTCCAGGAGGCGGGCATTTCCTGGAAGTACTACCGAGGCGACAACCCATGGGTCGATCCGCTCCGCCAGATCAAGACCGCGCGGTTCACGTCGCTCTGGAAGAACCGCGTCCCGGAGCCGCAGTTCATCAAGGACGTACAGGGGGGACGCCTCCCGGCCGTGTCCTGGGTCACGCCATCGTTCGCCGACTCGGATCACCCGCCGATGAGCATCTGCCAGGGCGAGAACTGGACCGTCCGCCAGATCAACGCGGTCATGCAGTCGAAGTACTGGAAGGACACCGCCATCATCGTCGCGTGGGACGACTACGGGGGCTTCTACGACCACGTGACCCCGCCGCACGTCGACCTCTACGGCTATGGGCTGCGGGTGCCGGCACTCGTGATCTCGCCGTGGGTCAAGCCGCACGTCGATAGCCGCACCCTCGACTTCACCTCGGTCCTGCGGCTGATCCAGCGTCTGCACGGCCTGCCGACGCTGACGGAGCGGAATGCGAGGGCCAGCGACATGATCGACCTGTTCGACTTCACGGGACCGCCGCATAAGCCGCTGATCCTCAAGGAACGCCCCGACTGCCCGACGGTCACCAACCGCGAGGCCCTAGCCACGGGGTAGCCTGACCGGGCCATGACCGAGGCCCGGTTCGACGACCTCCGCTCCTCTCCACCCCGGTCGTTCCGCTTCGCCGGTCACGTCGGAGCCGTCGAAGCTCGCTCACCGGATGAGGTCCCCGCGCTCCTGGCCGCGATCGAAGATGCCGCACGATCGGGACGGTGGGCCGCCGGCTACCTGTCCTCCGAGGCCGCGCCGGGACTCAACCCGGATCTCGTGGTCCGCGACCGTCCGGAGGGTGATCCTTTCGCCGAACTGCCCCTCGCCCGCTTCGATCTGTACGAACGACGAGACGACGTGATGGGGCTCTCGCCGCCGTCCGCGGCATTCTCGGTCTGGCGTTGGGAACCATCCATCGCCCGGCCCGACTACGACCGCCAGATCGAACGCGTACGCGAGTACATCCGGGCAGGCGATACCTATCAGGTGAACCACACGATCCGGCTCCGTGGCCGGTTCGCCGGGACCGACCGAGCGTTCTACACGGCTCTGGCGCTCGCACAACGCGGCGGTCACTGCGCGTACCTCGATCTCGGACGCTACCGGATCCTGTCCGCATCACCGGAGATGTTCTTCCGCCTAGACGATGACGGCGCCCTCACGACGCGACCCATGAAGGGCACCGCCCTCCGTGGCCGCTGGCCCGCCGAAGATCGCGAGTTCGCGGACACGCTCGTCGCCACCGAGAAAGAGCGCGCCGAGAACGCGATGATCGTCGATCTGCTGCGCAACGACATGGGCCGCATCTCCGAGCCATCGTCGGTCCGCGTCACTGAGCTCTTCGGTCTCGAACGCTACGAAACCGTGTGGCAACTTACCTCCACCATCTCCTCTCAGCTGCGCGGCGGTCTCGGCGTCGCCGATGTGTTCCGCGCCCTGTTCCCGAGTGGCTCGGTGACCGGCGCCCCCAAGGTTCGCAGCATGCAGATCATCGCGGAGCTCGAGACGCTCCCCCGCGGCGTCTACTGCGGCGCGGTGGGCTGGATCGCCCCCCAGGGCGCGCCGGGTCCGCGCGCGGAGTTCAACGTCGCGATACGCACGGTCGTGCTCGACACCGAGACCGACACGGTCGAATACGGGGTCGGCGGCGGCATCACCTTCGACAGCGTCGCCGAGCTCGAGTACTCGGAGTGCCTCGCGAAGGCACGGGTGTTGACGGAACGCCGGCCGGCGTTCCGGCTCCTGGAGTCCGTGGGATATCGCGCGGGAGAGGTGCTCTGGCTGGACCGGCACCTGGACCGGATGGAGGCCTCGTCCTCCTACTTCGGCTTCGCGTTCGACCGGGACGCTGCGAACGAGGCGATCCTCTCCTGCGCCTCGGAGGCTGAGGGCGACGCGAAGATCCGGTTGCTGGTGGACCGCGAGGGCGCGTTCACCTGTGCGTCCGAGCCGCTCGATCCCCTCCCGCCCGAGCCCGAGCGGCCCGTCGTCACGATCGAACTCGATGGGGAACCGATCGACCCCGACGACGTGTTCCTGTTCCACAAGACCACCGTGCGCAGGACCTACGAGAGCGCGCTCGCCCGCCACCCGGATGTCGACGACGTGATCATGGTCAACCGAAGCGGCGAGGTCACCGAAGCGAGTAGTTCGAACGTGGCGGCGCGGCTGGGCGACCACTGGTTCACGCCGCACGTCGGGTCGGGCCTCCTGGCCGGCACCTACCGAGCGGTCCTCCTCGACGAGGGGCGTATCCGGGAACGCCGCATCACCGTCGATGACCTTCGATCGGCCGACGAGATCGCGCTCCTCAACTCCGTCCGGCTCTGGCGACCGGCACGGCTCCGCGAACGGGGAGCTCCCCTGACCGGATCCTAGACCTCGACCGTTGCCAAGACATCGCGCGCGAACGTCGCAGCGCCTGCTTCCGGTTCGTTGTGATGGAAGGACCGTTCACCCACGACGGCGGCTCCGCGGGCCTTGAGCGCCCCATCGATCTGGCCGAGGGTCCCTTTGGGGCTGACGTGATACGTGCAGAACGAGGCTGCCCGCTTCCCGGCCAGCGAGGGCCACGACGCGATCGCCTTCAACGCGTGCGGTGTGGCACCGACGCCGACCACGACGAGGCCCTTCACCCAACTGCCGGCGAAGATGACGTCCGCGGCGTTCACGTCGTTGTCGCTGACCTCACGGATCGCCTTGATCACGACGTCGTTGCCCTCGACGGAGGCCGCAGAGCCGATCGCCTCCGCCGCCTTCTTCGTCGTCCCCCCACGGCTTTCGTAGGCAACCAGCACCTTCATCTTCGGACCTCCGCTCGAGTCGTCGAACACCAACCACCGCGCAGCCTAGCGGCGCGCACACCCTACCCCCAGGCCCGAAGGTCCTGTCTCGCAAGGGACCGAGACCGGCTACTCGTTCGGAAGGAGCGACCTCTGACCCCTGGTCATCCGGTCACCCGACTAGTTCACCGGACGCCCTAGCAATCTAGCCTCGGTTTCCCGTAGTATTTCCGGGTCGCGTTCCGAACATCCGTCCGAACTCCGGGAGGTCAGAGATGGCGATCCGTCCGCTGAAGAGCATCTTCAACCTCGACGTCCTGACCGACGGTCAGGTCGAGAAGATCAAGCAGGCAACGCTCCAGGTCCTCGACGAGGTCGGCGTCCAGATCCGGTCCGACGAGATGCTCGCCGAACTCGGCAAGGCCGGGGCCCGCACTGACGATGTCAGCGGAAACGCCTACTTCTCTCCAGAACTCGTGAACGAGAGCCTGGCCCTCGCTCCCCGGGAGCTGCACTTCGGCGCCCGCGATCCCGAGAACGATCTGTATCTCGATGGCGAGACCAGCTACCTCGGTGTGGACGGATGCGCCGCCGAGTATCTCGAGTGGGACACCGACATCCGCCGCCCCTCCACGAAAACGGATGTCGCAACGATCGCGCGGATCGCGGACGCGATCCCGCAGCTCTCCTACATCTGGCAGCCGGTCACAGCTCGCGAGGAACACGTCCTCTCCTCGCCGGTGCATGAGGTGCAGGCGGAGTGGCACAACACCACGAAGCACATCATGCAGATGACCGCGGTGAACGGGGACCAGGCGCGGTCACTGGTCGAGATGGCAACAGCGATCCAAGGTTCGAACGAGGAGCTGCGCAAGCGGCCCGTCCTGTCCGCATTCCAGTGCTCCATCAGCCCGCTTACCTACGACGGCGGACCGTTGGAGGCGGCCAAGGTCTACGGCGCCGCCGGCATCCCCAACGGGTTCATGGTCATGCCGATCACGTCGGCGACGGCCGCCGCCTCGGTCGCGGGAACCCTGGTGGGCAGCAATTCCGAGATCATCGCCGGCATCGTCATCCACCAGCTCCTGAACCCGGGCGCCCCGACGTTCTACGGGTCATGCGCCACGATGATGGACATGCGGTCGGGAGCCGCCGCGTGCGGAGGGCCCGAGGACATCTTCTTCCAGGCGGCGAACGCCCAGCTCGCGCACTCCTACAGCGTCCCCTGCATCATCGGCACGTTCGCGAGCGGGTCCAAGACACACGACTGGCAGACGGGTTCCGAGAACGGGATCTCGGGGATGGCGAGCGCCCTCGGCCGCGCCGATCTCTGCTCGGGAGCAGGACTGCTGTATGGAGCACGCGTCTTCTCACCCGTCCAGATGCTCCTGGACGCCGACCTCTTCGAGCTGATCGCTCTGTTCGCTGAGGGTTACGGGTTCGACGAGGAGCAACTCGCGATCGACGTCATCAAGAACGTCGGTCCAGGCGGGCACTACTTGGGCGAGGAGCACACGCTCAAGCACATGCGCGACTTCTACTACCCCGCCTACTACAACCGGCAGATGTGGGAAGACTGGGAGGAAGCGGGCAAGCCGAAGCCCGAGGAGGCCGCGCGGGACAAGATCCGCGAGATCCTCGAGACACACGTACCGGAGCCGCTCCCCGACGACATCTCAGCGGAGTTCGACAAGATCGTGGCCCGGCTGGACGAGAAGGTCCGGGCGGAAGACGAGGACTGGGACTAGCACGGCACACCCGGGGGTCTCGATCCGACGGGCAGGTCCCCCGGATGGGGGGTTTTCGCTCCCGAGGCGGAACGGGACTGGACCCGAAGGGCTTCCTGAGTCTAGACTCAGCCGTCCTGAGTCCCGACTCAGGCGTTGGTTTTCGCCCAGGGCAGGCCCGGAGCAGGCCCGGAGCAGGCCCGGAGCAGGCCCGGAGCAGGCCCGGAGCAGGAGAGAGAGAGAGAGAGAGAGAGAGGAAGATCCCGATGGCCACCGCCAAGCCCCATGCCTACCCACAGCGCTACAAGATCGACGTCATCTCGGACGAGCAGGTCAAGGCCGTACACCAGGCATCCTTGGACGTTCTCGAACGCGTCGGCTGCACGACCTCCAACGACATGCTCCTCAAGGTCCTGGCCGACCATGGGCAACGGGTGGACTTCGAGGAGAAACGCTTCTTCCTCGACCCCGCGTACGTCGAGAAGATGGTCGCCCAGATCCCTCGCAACTTCACCATGGGAGCGCGCAACCCCGAGAACGCCCTGAAGGTCACCGGCGAGTACTCCTGGGTCTCGACCGACGGCTGTCCCGCCCAGATCATCGATCTGGACACCAAGGATCGGCGCTACTCGAACAAGCAGGACATGAGCGACGTCGCCAAGGTCGCCGACGCGCTCCCCCAGGTCGGCATCCTGTGGCAGTCGGTCTCCGCCAACGACGAGATCGTCCCCGTCCGGCCGATGCACGAGACCCACGCGATGTTCCCCTCCACGAGCAAGCACATCATGCAGATGACGGCCTGCGACGAGTTCAACGCCCGCGGCCTGATCGAGATGGGTACCGCGATCGCGGGCTCGGCGGAATCACTGAGGGAGAATCCGATCTTCTCGAACTTCCAGTGCGTGATCAGCCCGTTCCACTGGGACGGCGATCCGGTCGATGCGATGAAGCTGTTCGCCGAGCACGGTATCCCGATCGGCATCTGTTCGATGCCGATGATGGCGGCGACGGCGCCGGCGAGCGTCGCGGGCCTCGTCACCCTCGCGAACGCCGAGATCCTCTCCGGCTTCACGATCATGCAGACACTGGTGCCCGGTTCCCCCAACTTCTACATCTCCTACGCCTCGGACCTGGACATGAACTCCGGTGCGATGAACCCGGCGTGGGGGCCGGAGGGCCTGTTCGCGGAGTGCGCTGCCAGCGCCATGGCGCGTTTCTACGATGTGGCGTCCGTCAAGTCGACGATGGGGACCGGGTCGCTGCAGTCCGACTGGACGGCCGGCGTCCAGAATTCGTTCTCCGCGATGTCGAGCCTGCTGGTCGGCGGCGACTTCTTCACCGGGATCGGCTCGCTGCACTCCGACTCCATCTACTCACTCATGGGGCTCGTCCTGGACTCCGAGATCATGGAGATCATGTTCGAGTGGGCGAACGGGTACGCGTTCGACGAGGAAGCTCTCGCGGTTGGGACCATCGAGCACGTCGGGCCCGGGGGACACTTCCTCGGTGAAGATCACACCTTGACCCACATGCGGGACTTCTTCCGCTCCCGGGTGATGAACCGGCAAACGTGGGAGGACTGGGACGCAGCCGGCCGCCCCGACCCGCGGATCGCGGCCGAGGCCGAGGTTCGACGGATCCTCTCGGAGCACGAGCCCGACCCGCTCCCCGAGGACCTCGAGAAGGAACTCGACAAGATCATGGAGACCTACGAGGCCGAGGCGAGAGAGAATGAGGACGACGACTGATGGCCGTTAAGGGATTCGCCTGGGCCGGGGAGCCCCTCGAGCCGCTCTCGAAGGAGCAGGAGCAGCTCGTCCACGAGCGTTCGCTCGACGTACTCCAGCGGATCGGCGTCAGCACCACGAACGACCGGACCCTGAAGATCATGGCCGAACAAGGGCAGGACGTCGACTTCGAGGAACGCCGGATCCGGTTCGACCCCGCGTTCGTGGAGCAGCAGATCGCCCTCGGGCGGGGCTACTACACGCTCGGCGCCCGCGACCCCGAGAACGACCTCGTCCTCGACGGGCGCCATGGGTACATCTCCTCTGAAGGGTGCCTGGCCGAGATCTACGACCCCGCGATCGGCGATCGCCGCTACTCCTCGAAGGAGGACCTCGAGGCGATGACGCGCCTGTCGGACGCGCTGCCCCAGATCGCGTTCCTCTGGCAGCCGGTCTCGGCCAACGACAAGATCGTCCCCGTTCGTCCGATGCACGAGACACACGCGCAATGGAGCAACACGACGAAGCACATCCAGCAGATGACCGCCGTGGACCCCTTCAACGCCCGGGGCATCCTGGAGATGGCGACCGTCGTGGCCGGCAGCGCCGAGGCGCTCCGTGAGCGGCCGCTGATCTCGAACTTCCAGTGCGCGATCAGCCCGCTGCATTGGGACGACGGACCGGTCGACGCGATCGAGCTGCTCGGCCAGGCCGGTATCCCCGTCGGGCTGGTCTCCATGCCGCTGCTGGCGGCAACCTCGCCGGCCTCCGTCGCCGGGACCCTGGTGCTCGCGAACGCGGAGATCCTGTCCGGCATGGTGATCCAGCAGACGCTGGTTCCAGGAGCGCCGACCTTCTACACCTGTTACGCGACCACGATGGACATGAACAGCGGCGCCCTCAACAACGGCTGGGGACCCGAGGACCTGACGTTCGAGATCGCCGGCGGCCAGATGGCGCGTCGGTACGGGGTTCCGTCCTCCTCGGGGATCCTCGCTACGGGCGCCAAGCAGTCGGACTGGCAGGCCGGGATGCAGACGGCGTTCTCGGCGTTCGAGAAGGCGGTTTCGCCATCGGACATGCTCTCGGGGGCGGGCTCCTACAACGGATCGGCCGTCTTCTCGGCCGTTCAGATGATCCTGGACTGCGAGGTCTCGGACATCGCCATGCGCTGGGCCGAGGGGTACTCGTTCGACGCCGAGCAGCTGGCGGTCGAAGTCATCGAGCACGTCGGCCCCGGCGGGCATTTCCTCGGCGAACCCCACACCCTGCAGCACATGCGTGACTTCTGGCGCTCCAAGGTCATGAACCGCCTGACCTGGGAAGATTGGGACGCGGCGGGACGACCCGAGCCGTGGAAGGCCGCGGAAGCCGAGGTCCAGCGGATCCTCGCGGAACACGAACCGGAGCCGCTCCCCGAGGACGTCACGAAGGAGCTCGATCGCATCATGGATGCGTACGAGGCCGAGGCGATGGAGAACATGGAGGACGACTGATGGCCACCGAAGAACAGATGTATGAACAGCTCAACAAGGGACTCAACGACGGCGACGAGGCCAAGTCGCTCGAAGCCACGCACTGGCTGGTCGACAACGGCGTCAACCCCGTCGAGATCCTCGAGGAAGGCATGGCGAAGGCCATGTTCATCCTCGGCGAACGCTGGAAGCGCGGCGAGGTCTTCCTCCCTGAGGTGGTCGTCTCGGCCGAGGTCTTCAAGAAGTGCAACGCGATCGTCGAGCCCGAGCTGGCCAAGATGGGTGAGGCCAAGGCCTCCTCGCTGGTCGTCATGCTCACGGTGAAGGGCGACCTCCACGACCTGGGCAAGAACATGGTGGGCGCGATGCTCAAGACCTCAGGCTTCGAGGTGCACGACCTCGGCAAGGACGTTCCCACCGACAAGGTGATCGCTGCCGTCGAGGAGCTCAAGCCCGCCATCGTGGGGATGTCGGCGCTGCTGACGACCACGGTCCCGCAACAGCAGGTCGTCATCAAAGCCCTCAAGAAGAACGGGCTGCGCGACAAGGTCAAGGTCATGGTCGGTGGCGCTCCCGTAACCCAGGAGTGGGCCGATCAGATCGGCGCCGACGGCTACGCGCCCAGCGCTCCGGAGGCCGTCGAGATGGCGAAGCAGTTGATAGGCAAGGCCTAGGCAAGCCGCCCGAAACAGGTTGCGCTGTGGGCAACTTCGTCTCGAGCACGGGGAGCTGCCGGGGGGATGATGGATCCGCTCGCGGTCAGATGCTGTGACCCGAGGTCACGCTTCGTCATTCGAGGGGGTTCTCACACCCATGAACACCAGGTAAGATGGGCCTCCGGGTTCCCGGAACCAAGTTGACTTGAAGTCATAGAAGCCACGGGAGGAACGAGTTGGCAGAGACGATCCTTGAGGGGACGAACGGTCGCCAGACCGTCATCGGCCCCGGACATCCGTTCGTCATCATCGGCGAACGCATCAACCCGACGGGTCGCGAGAAGCTCGGCGACGAGTTCGTGGCCGGCGAGTTCTCCCGGGCGCAGACTGACGCGATCGCACAGGTTGAAGCCGGAGCCACCGTTCTGGACATCAACGCGGGGATCCCCGGCAAGGACGAAACCGGGATGCTCTGCAGGGCGATCGAAGCCGTACAAGAGGTCGTGGACGTCCCGATCTGCATCGACTCCTCGACGTTCGAGTGCCTGGAGCCCGCCCTTGAGACCGTCAAGGGCAAACCGATCCTGAACTCGGTGACCGGCGAGGACGAGCATCTCGAGAAGGTCCTCCCGCTGGTCAAGCGATTCGGCGCAGCCGTCATCGGCATGGCCCACGAGGACTCGATCGAGCAGGACCCCGAGTTGCGGTTCAAGGCCGCCAAGAAGATCGTCCAGAAAGCCGAGGATCACGGCATCCCGCGTGAGGACGTGCTCATCGACCCACTCGCCATGCCGCTCGGCGGGATCCCCCAATCCGGTGAGATCCTGTTCTCGATCTGCCGCCGGATCCGCGACGAGCTGGACATCAATATGTCGTGCGGAGCGTCGAACATCTCGTTCGGACTCCCCGACCGGCACGGTATCGACGCCGCGTTCCTGCCCATGCTGATGATGGTGGGGATGTTCGCATCGATCACCAATCCGCTCGCCCACCACGTGCGTCGGGCGGTCTTGGCCGGCGACGTGCTGCTCAACACCGACACGATGTCCGTGCACTGGATCAAGTACTTCCGCGAACGCGCGGCGGCGATGGCCGACACCGAGGGATAGCGAGCGCCCGGAGAGAGGCACGCGGTTGAAGAAAGTCGAGGTCACCTACCAGCCCAGCGGCAAGGTCGCGCATGTGCCCGAGGGCACAACGGTCTTCAACGCCGCTCACTGGGCCGGCCTGCCGATCGAATCCAGCTGCGGCGGGCGCGGCACCTGCGGCAAGTGCAGCGTCCAGGTCCTCGAAGGCGACTTCGCACCGACCCCGGCCGACGCCCGCCATCTGACCGAGGCCCAGGTCGACGAAGGCTGGCGGATCTCCTGCCAGGCCGTCATCAACGGCGACGCGCTCTGTGACGTCCCTCGCCTCATCTCCAACCCGAAGGCCGCCACGATGGGCGTCAACCGCTTCGTGCTGCTCGAGCCGAACGTCTGGAAGGGCGTCGTCGACATGACGCCGCCCACCCTCGAGGACGCACGGAGCCACGTGCGCCGGGTCCTCGACTTCCTCGAAGAAGAGGGTTGGGAAGCGAAGGTCGACACGGCCGTCTACGGTCCGCTGGCGAACCTGATGACCCAGGTCGCTGAAGGGGACATCGATCAGATCACGGCCGTGACGGTCGAGGATCACTTCATCGCGGTGGAGGAGGGCGACACGACCGGCGAGATGTATGGCGTCGCCCTGGACATCGGGACCACGACCGACGTCGCCACCCTCATCGATCTGCGCACCGGCGGCGCCGCGGCGGTCGCTTCTTCCATCAACCGCCAGGCCTCGTTCGGCGGCGACGTGATCGCCCGGATGGCGCACGCCATGAAGGGTGAGGAGCAGATCGAACAGCTCCGCGAGGCGGTGGTCGAGACCATCAACGACCTGCTCGACCAGGTCTACGCGGAGGCCGGCGTCATGCGGGACCGCACCTACGAGATGGTCGTCGTCGGGAACGCCACGATGCTGCACCTGTTCCTCGGGGTCCGGCCGGATTCGATCGCCGTCTCCCCGTTCACGTCCACGTTCCTCGAGCCGCTGAACCTGCGGGCAACCGACGTCGGGGTCAACATCCACCCGCAGGGCCGCGTGCAGCTGTTCCCGTCCCTCGGGGCCTACGTGGGCGCCGACCTCGTCGGGGACGTGGTCGCCACCGGGCTCGCGCGCGAGGACACCAAGCGGCTCATCGTCGACGTCGGAACCAACGGCGAGATCATCATCGGCTCCGCGGACCGGATCATCGGCACCGCTGCACCGGCGGGCCCCGCGTTCGAGGGCGCCGAGATCCTGCATGGGATGCGCGCCACGGACGGCGCCATCGAGGGGATCACGCTGGGCGACGATGTCGAGCTGCAGATCATCGGCGGCAACGACCTGGAGGCGAAGGGTCTGTGTGGTTCAGGTCTCATCGATGCGGTCGCGCAGCTACGCCTCGTGGGGATCATCAACGAGAAGGGTGGCTTCAAGAGCCCCGAGGACCTCGCCGGGCATCCACTGGCGGACCGGGTCACCGAGCACGAGGGCATCAAGGCCTTCCGCTTCGCAGAGCACGTCCTGCTCACCCAGAAGGACATCCGCGAGATGCAGTTCGCCAAGGGAGCCATCGCGACGGGCGTCGAGACGGCGATGCGCGAGATCGGCTGGTCCGCCGGCGACCTCGACGAGGTGTGCCTCGCAGGCTCCTTCGGCAGCTACATCAACCCCGAGAGCGCGAAGATCATCGGCCTGGTCCCGGCGGTCCCGGTCGAGAAGATCAAGGCCATCGGCAACGCCGCCAGCGAAGGTGCGAAGATGGCGCTCATGTCGTTCCGCGAACGTGAGGTGGCGTTCGAGCTCCCGACCTGGATCGAGTACCTGGAGCTGTCCGGGGTCGAGGACTTCAACGACCGTTTCATCCAGAACCTCGGCTTCCCCGAACTCGAGGCGGTCTCGAGCCCATGACTACCGGCACTCGGGCCAGCGACGGACACACCGCGGCCGGAGATGCCCGCCCGGAGAACCGACCCACGGTCAGTTTGCTGACGTGCGGGGCCCTCTCAAAGGAGGTGCTCGAAGTCGTCGAGCGTCGCGGCTGGGACATCGACATCCACGGCGTTTCGGCCCTGCACCACCTGGATCCGCCCAAGATCGCGCGCGACGTCGACCGCAAGCTCGCCGACCTGACCCAGCGCTACGAACGGGTCGTCATCGTCTACGGGGACTGCGGAACCGGCGGCGCGCTCGACTCGGTCATCGCGAAGTACCCGGCCGCCCGCCCAGCCGGCGTTCACTGCTACCAATGGTTCCTGCAAGAGGATCCGCAGGACATCGTCGACAACCGGACCGGGACGTACTTCCTCACCGACTGGCTGATCCGCAACTGGGATCTGGCGGTGATGAAGGGCCTGGGACTCGACCGGTACCCGCAACTCAAGGACGTGTACTTCGGGAACCTGACGGACGTGCTATATCTGCGCCAGAGCGCCGAGCCGAACGCCGAACTGGAGGCCAAGGCCCGCGAGATCGCCTCGTACATGGGCCTTGCCATCGAGGTCAAGGACACGGGCGTCACCCCCCTGGAAGCACTACTCGTACCTCTCGTGGAGGAAGATGCCGATGTTCACGCCTGATGACGCACCGAAGGTCCTGACGGAGGAGCAGCTCGACACGATCCACGAACAGGCGTTGACGATCCTCGAGGACGTGGGGATGGACATCCTCTGGGACCCGGCCCTCGAACTCCTCGGCGCGGAGGGGAACAAGGTCGAGGGCACGCGCGTGCGCTTCGACCGCGCGTGGCTGATGGAGATGGTGGCGAAAGCCCCCACGACGTTCTCCGTACGCCCCCGGAATCCGGAGAACGAGATCATGGTTGGCGATGGGAGCCTCGTGCTCCTTCCGGTCGGGGGTTCGCCCTTCGTCTCCGATCTGGACCGAGGCAGGCGAAGCGGCACGATCGCCGACCACGACGAACTGATCAAGCTCGCTCACGCGACCGACATCATCACCTGCCTGCAGAGCGCGACGGTCGAGGCGCAAGACCTGCCGGTCATGACGCGGCACATGGACATGGACTATTCGATCCTGCGGAACTCTGACAAGGCCTATGTCGCCTACGGCGGCACCGGGTACAAGGTCCGCGACAGCATCGAGATGGCCGCCATCGCGTGCGGCGGGCGTGCCGCCATCGAGGAGATCCCGGGCACCATGGTCGTGATCAACCCGATCAGCCCGCTGGTGTGGGATGAGCGGATGTCCGACGCACTGATCGCGACGGCCGAGGCCAACCAGGGTCTGATCGTGACCCCGTTCCTGCTGGCCGGAGCGACCGCCCCGGTCTCGATCTCGGGCTCGCTCTCGATCCAGGTCGCGGAGGCCCTCTCCGGGACGGCGATCGCCCAGGCCGTTCGGCCAGGAACGCCGTGCATGTACGGCTCGTTCTTCACGCCGCTGGACATGCGTACCGGCGCTCCGGCGTTCGGCTTGCCGCAGGGCGTCCTGGGAACGCTTGCTGGCGCCCAGCTCTCGCGACGGTACGGCCTTCCGTACCGCGGCGGCGGGGCCCTCGCGTCGGGCAACGCCGTCGACGGACAGGCAGCGTCCGAGAGCGCGAACTCCCTCTGGGCGACGTTCCTCGCGGCGAGCGACTTCGTCCTGCACGCGGCCGGCTGGCTGGAGGGCGGACTGACCGCATCGTTCGAGAAGTTCGCGCTGGACGTGGAGATGTGCAGGGAGTTCCTCAAGACCAAGGAGGGCATCGGGTTCACCGACGAGGAGCTCGCACTCGATGAGATCGAGCACATGGGCCCGGCCGGCATGTACCTGGAATCTGCCCACACGATGGGCCACTTCCGCGAATGGCTCTACATGAGCCCCCTGTTCACGACTCCGGACTTCAACACGTGGCAAGCGATGGGCGAAGAAGGACTCGACCGGCGCGCGAACGCGATGTGGAAGCAGATCCTCGAGTCCTACGAGGACCCCGGGATCGACGACGCCGTCGACGAGGAACTCCGCGAGTTCATCGCCAAACGCAAGGAGGAAACGGTCGACGACGACGAGTGACATGATGTTCCGGTGAGTCCATTCCCGACGGACCCCGACGTCTCGACCGTTCATCTCGGCGCGTTCACCCACGAACACGCCGACGAGATCGCCGGCAAGCTCGAGGGGGCCGGCATCTCGTGGTGGTACAAGCAGCCGGGGTTCATCAGCCAGATCTGGGAGATGGGCCAGGTTCACCTCTTCGTCGACCGCGACCGGCTGACGGATGCTCAAGCGTTCGCTCGCGAGGTGCTCGGCGAGGGCTAGGGCGAGACGCAGCGGCCCTCCCCATCACCACAAGCCTCAGCGCCGAGACCAGCTCAGCCGGCCCCGGCGCCCAGGGAAGTGAGCCCTGTTACGCGGCTTCGCGCTTCTTGCGCTTTCCGCGCGGTGTGTAGCTGTGCACGGGTTCGTGCTGCCAGCAGAAATCCCAACGGTTGTACATCGACAGCTTGGTCCCGCAGCCAGGCGCCGCGCAGACCCGATCGTCGGTGTACGTGCGGTTGGGCCGCGGGAGCGACCGGACGTGCACGCCTCGGTAGACCGATTCTGCCATCGTTTCTCTCCTCTTCGAGAGGTATCGGCCCCCCCGGGCGACTCCTGAGCCCCGTGAGGACCTTCTTCACAGTGTTCGAACACCGGAGGCGTCCGGTTCGTTCCCAGGACGAGAAGGAAACCTCTGCAGGCATCGCACCTTCGGGAACGTGCGGAGGCGCAGAAGCGGACGTTTCCGCAGCTCAGAGCCCATCTTCGGTTGGGCGGCCAACAGGACGATCGGCGGCGGCGATCCGAGGCCTGTCCCAGGAAGCGACCGAGTCGGCGTTGTTCGCGACCTTCCTGAGTGTCAGGAATCTGACACCTCGCTCGCAGGCGTACGCGGCCGTCGCCCTTACAAAGGCCTTTCCGACTCCTTGCCCCTATCGGCCCTCGAAGACCGCCTTGCCGGGACCGTCCTTCAAGAGCGATCTCATCCCCGTCTTCTGATCCTCGGTGCCGAAGAGCTGGACGAAGTTCTGCCGCTCGACCTCCTGGCCCTCGCGTCGGGTCGTGTGCAGGCCCTCTCCGATCGATCGCTTGGCCGCTGCCAGCGCCACCGTCGGCCCCTTCGCGAACCGACGGGCATCCTCGACCGCCTTCTCGTAGACCTCCTTGACGGGGACAACGCGGTCGACCATGCCGAGCTGCAGAGCCTCATCGGCCTTGACCTGGCGTCCGCTGAAGATGATGTCCTTCGCGCGCGATACCCCGATCAGAAGCGGGAGCCGCTGGGTCCCGCCGGCGCCGGGGATGATCCCGAGCAGGATCTCGGGGAGCCCGATCTTGGCGTTGTCCGCCGCATACCTGAGGTCGGCCGCAAGCGCGAGCTCGTACCCCCCGCCGAGCGCGTATCCATTGATCGCCGCGATCGTGACCTTCGGCAGATCCTCGACGACGTCGAGCGCCGTCTGCAGTTTGACGATGTGCGGCCAGACGTCGTCGGGCGTCCGGTCGACCATCTCGGCGACGTCCGCGCCAGCGGCGAAGATCCGAGGCCCCCCCCAGATCACGACGGCACCGATATCGTCGCGCCCGCCGGCCTCGCGGGCGACGTCCGTCAACTCCTCAGCGACCTGGCCGCTGATGGCATTCAGCTTCGGCCGGTCGAGCCGGATCGTCCCGACGCCATCGTCAACCTCGAGCCGAACGAACTCTCCCATCGATCCTCCTCGAACATACCTCTGACCGGTGTGCAGGCCCTGCAATCCTTCCAGACCGGGACCCGGCCTTCATGTCGCTGATGCAAGGCCTTGCAGATGCTACACTCCGTGCCCATGGCCGACACCGACATCCTCGACCGGCTCCGCGAACGCGGCCTCCGCATGACCCCCCAACGCCGGGCGATCGTGAGCGAGATCATGCGCTCGAAGGGGCATATCAACCCGGCCTCGATCACCCGGAAGGTGCAGACGCAGATGCCCGGCGTGAACGCGTCAACCGTCTACCGCACGCTCACGACCCTCGAAGAGATCGGCGTCATCTCCCACGCACACCTGGAATCCGGCGCCGAATACCACCGGGCCGAGGAGGCCGAGCACGTGCACCTGATGTGCTCGAACTGCGGTTCCGACGACGAGCTCTCCACGAAGGAAGCCGATGCCCTGGCCGGCCTGGTCCGGCGGCACCGGGGGTTCGAGCCGGACCTCACGCACTTCGCGATCAGCGGCTCCTGCGCCCGCTGCAAGGAACGAGCCGGCCGACCCTAGTCGATGGGGTCTGCCATGGCGGAGTCCGGCAGGCGCCGCCCTCGAACCTCCGAGATCAGGAATGCGACGGTGAACACCGCAGCTGCCGTCAGCACGATCGCCGGACCCGAGGCCCAATCCAAGAAGTACGAAAGGTACGTCCCCACCAGGCCACAGGCAGCGCCGGTCGCGACCGAGATCCAGAGCATCCGGGAGAAGCTGTCGGTCAGAAGTCGGGCGATGACCGGTGGGATCACGAGCATCCCGGCGATCAGCGTGACGCCGACGACGTTCATGGTGGCTGCGATGGTCGCCGCCAGCACCATCGCCAAGAGGGCGTCCATCCATGCCGTCCGAACGCCGGACACCTCGGCAACCTCAGGATCGAACGCGGTGAACAAGAGCTGGCGATAGCGAAGGGCGACGACCACGACGCAGAACACCGCCACTCCGACCACGACGAGTACGTCCCCGAGGGTAACGCCGAGGACGTTCCCGAAGAGCACCGCTTCGAAGTTCTGGCGGAACGTCCCCCCTTTGGAGATGATCACCAGCCCCACCGCGAACGCGGCGATGGTCACGACGCCGATCGCTGCATCCGCACCGATCGTTCGCCGGCGGGCGATGCGCTGGATCAGCAGCGCGGCGAGCAACCCGGATACGCCGGCAGCGACGTAGAAGTTGATCGAAAGCGCGGCTCCGACGACCGCACCGCCGAAGATCGCGTGGGACAAGCCATGTCCGATGTAGCTCATCCCGCGGAGCACCACGTAGGTCCCAACGAGACCGCAGAGTGCCCCCGCGAGCACCGCCACGATGATCGCGTTCCGGAAGAACTCGTAGGTGAACGGCTCAACCAGGGTGCTCATGATGCTCCCGTCCGTGGGCGGCGACGCCCGTGGCGGCTTCCTCGATCTCGGGGTAGTGCTCGACGACGACGGGCATCCCTCCGTGCTGGAGCACCTCCAGGGGTGCTCCATACGTCCGCTCCAGCACCTCCGGAGTGATGACGTCCTCGGGACGCCCGACGGCGATGACCTCCCGGTTCAGGCAGACGAGCCGCGGCAGGTGCGCGGCGATGCCGTTCAGGTCATGGGTCGTGAGGACGATCGCCAGTCCGTCGTGATGGAGTTCGTGGATCACGTGCATGACGTCGTGGCGGGTCCGCACGTCCACGCCACTGGTGGGCTCGTCGAGCAGCAGCAGCCGCGGCTGCCGGATCATCGCCCGAGCGATGAACACGCGCTGCTGCTGTCCGCCGGAGAGCTCCCGGATATGCCGCCCACCGAGTCCGGCGAGTCCGAGACGCTCCAGCACCTCGTCGGCCTCTCGACGCTCGTCCCTCGTGTGCCAGGGTGTGACGCGTCCCTCGACACGGGCCATGAGGACGGCTTCGCGCACGGTCACCGGGAAGTACCAGTTCACCGTCTCGACCTGCGGCACGTACCCGATCGTCGCGCGAGGCGCTCGGGTGACCGCCCCACCCGCCGGACGGACGGCGCCGGCGACGGCCCGGAGCAGGGTCGTCTTCCCCGACCCACTCGGTCCGACGATCCCGATGAACTCCCCCTCCGGGATCGCCAGGTCGATATCCACCAGAACGGGATCGCGATCGTAGCGACAGGTCACGCCATCCAGGCGGACCAGGTCCTCAGCCACTGCACCCTCCGCTCATGATCGGTAGACCGCGTCCTCGGTCTCAACGACGTTCGACGGATCGATCCTTTCGAACGCTGATGCGTCACCACCCAGCGCCTCCATGAAGGTGCTGTAGTCGAACAGGAGGAGGCCAGCCAAGCTGTGCTCGGGTGCACCTGCCTCGCCAGGGAGGTCGTCGTCCCGAAGGTCATCGACGTACCTGGCCCCCGTCTCATCGGCGATCTGCTCCAGGACCGGACTAGGGAACACCTCGGACCCGAAGATGGCCGGAACCCCGGTCGACCGCACCTGGTCGATGAGTTCCGCGACCTCTTGAGCCGTGGGTTCCGCGAGATCGGCCGGTTGGACGGCACCGATGATCTCCCAGCCGTACTCGCGCGCGAAGTACGGGAACGAATCGTGATAGGTCAGCAGCTTGCGGTACTCGGGTGGCACGGTCTCGGTGACCTCACGAACGGCGACATCGATCTCGTCGAGCTGACCGACCAGCGCTCCGTAGTTCGCGGCGAAGTCCGCCTCCTTCGCCGGGTCCAGCCGGGAAAGCTCGTCCTTGATGATCTCGGCGTACCGCTTTGCATAGGCGGGATTCGTCCATAGGTGGGGGTTCGGCGCTCCCCCTGCCTCCGGGAAGCTGAAATCGTAGATGTACTCGTCCGGGGTGATGGTTCTGCTGCCGAGTTCGACCAGCGGCACGTCATCCCGAAGGTTCGCGCGGGCAAGTTCCATCGTCGGTTCCTCGAGATGGAGCCCATTGACGAACATGACGTCCGCATCCTCGATCACCGCTGCGTCCGAGGGTGCCGGCTCGAACGTGTGACTGTTCGTTCCCTCGGGAACGAGACCCGTAACGATGACATCGCTCCCGCCAACGTTCTGTACGAGGTTCGTGATCGGCGAGACCGTGGTTACGACGTGGATCCGCCCATCTTCCGGCGGCACGCCACCATCCTTACCCCCCGGCGAAGCACAGGCAGCGGCGAGCACTGTGCACAGCACGAGACTCGAGATCGGGACCTTGGGCATCGGTTCGGACCTCCGTCGGATAGGCGCGCAACCGATCGGCACGCCAACCCTCATCCTACCGCCTAGTTGCAATCTATTGCAACTGAGGTCCTTAGCAAGAAGGGGTCAGGCAGAGTGGCCCAGCAGGATGCCGGCGGCACCGTAGGGGTCGATCCGGCGCGCCTTCAGGTCGGCGACGAGGCTCTCGTTCTGCTCCAGGAGCGCCGTGACGCGTTCCTTCATGCGCTGCGACACCATCTCCTCGACCTCGGCCAGCAAGCGGCCCGCCCGGCGTTCGCCCAGGAGCCCGCCGTCATCGAGGTACGTGAGATGGTTCGCGATGGCGTTCCACAGGTCCTCGATCCCCTCCCCCGACACCGTGGAGGTGGCCACGACCGGCGGACGCCAGTCGGGCTCAGGACCCATATCGATCATCGTCTCCAGATCACTGACGGCCTTCTGCACGCCGTCCCGGTCGGCCTTGTTCACGACGAAGATGTCGGCGATCTCCAGGATCCCGGCTTTGGCCGCCTGGATCGAGTCGCCCATCCCCGGCTGCACGACGACGAGCGTCGTGTCCGCCGCGGTCGCGATGTCGACCTCGACCTGCCCGACCCCGACCGTTTCCACGACGACCAGGTCCTTGCCCGAGGCGTCGAGGATGCGCACCGCCTCGGGAGCGGCGAGCGACATCCCACCGAGGTGCCCCCGCGTCGCCATCGAACGGATGAACACGCCGGGATCCGTCGCGTGGGTCTGCATACGCAGGCGATCTCCCAGCAGGGCGCCGCCGGTGAAGGGGGACGTCGGGTCGATCGCCAGGACGGCGACGGTACGGTCGTGTTCGCGAGCGGTTCGCACGAGGTGCTCGGCCAAGCTGGACTTCCCAACCCCCGGCGCGCCGGTCAAGCCCACCGTGTGCGCGTTCCCGGTGTGCGGGAACAGGCCCGCGGAAAGTTCGGAGAGCTCGTCGGAACCATCCTCGACCATCGAGATGGCGCGCGCGACAGCGCGCCGGTCGCCGGCCAGGACCTGCTCGGTGAGTTCCGGGGTGGACATGGCCGACAGCGTATCTGAGCGAACCCGGGAAACGCCCCTAGGCCGCAGGCGGGGCGGCCGGCGTCGAAGCCAGCTCAACGACCCTCAGCGGCCGCCCAAGCCACGCTCGACCCCCGCCGAGCATCGCGAACGTCACCACGAGACCGATCGAGTTCACCACCGTGAGCGGCCACAAGGCGTACTGCTGACCGAGGACGGCAACCCCCAACCCACACATCGCTCCGGAGAGGAAGCCCCAGACCGGGTGACCACGCAGCCAGACGTGCCGATCTTGCCTGGCGGCGGAAGGGATCGCCGCGGCTCCGCCGCCGGCACCGGCGTAGATCCCGATCCCGCCGAAGATGAACGCGCCGAGGATGGCGAGCAGGAGGCATCCCCCGTCTCCCATCCCACGCGTGATTGGGTCGGGCTTCAGCTTCCCGTGAGCCCAGTTGTCGAGGATGCCCATCCTTCCGGGTATGGGCACTTCACCGGGCGCCTGGTTGGCCGAAGCGAACTGCTCCTCCTCGGGCTGTGTCACAGTTTGGGCTTCCTCGAACGACGGCCCCTTCGCCTTGGGCTTGCGGATACCGGTCGAAAGAACCACGCCCCCCGCGCCGATCAGCGTCGCCGCCGCAGCCGCCTGACCCGCGATACCGGCAAGTGGGTTCCCGTCGAGCTTGATGTAGCCATCGGCCTTACATGACCAGCCCGAGCCCGATGCGGTCGCATCCACGCGGTACAGGCCCGTCCCGTACCGGAGGTACTTATCCACGCTGACCGAGCCACTCCATCCGCTCTGATCCCCACGGTTCAACTCTTGGGTGACCCCACCGATGGGGTCGATGAGGTGGATGGTGACGAAAGCGGTCCCCCCAGATGGCGCGATCCCCGTTCCCGTCGGTGCGAGGGCCTCCACGGCGACGGAACCCCCCTTCTGGACGACCAAGGGCTGGGTGCTGGTCATCTGTTCGGGGGCCATGCCGTTCACCGAGACCACGCAACCCCCGACCGTGGATTGCGCAGCTGCGAAGGGGGCGGTCAGTAGCAGGAACAGCCCCGCTAGCATCGATGTGGCAGCGAGGGTCCTCCACGAGTTCGGCCGCAGGCCGCGTCCAGGGGCGACCGGGTCGCCGATCCGATGACCCGGCGCGAACCTCCGGGCGAGCGGGTTGCAGCGGAGGAGCCGCCATGCGGTCATGCCCGCTGCCGACAGGAACGAGCGCGTGCGGAACGCCTCGATCGCGAAGCCGGAACATCCCGGCTCGAATCGACAGGTGCCAGAGAACCGGCCGGCCGCAGCATTCCGGTAGCGCTCGACCGCTCGGATCGCTGCTCGATTCATCCGGCCGGGCCGCACGGGTCCTCCTTCCATCGACGAGGAGCCCCATCATGGCAAGGGCGGGCGCGAGCCGCAAGGACTTGTGCCGCAAGCGGACTCGCTTCATTATTGGTGGAACCTCGGAGCATGGGAGCACGCGGTGAAGAACTTCCGCATCGCGGCGGGCGGTATCAGCGCCATCGTCGCCATCGTCGTCCTGATCGCCCTCCTGACCGGCGATGACGCGTCGCTCGGCGGCGGCGAGGCTCCGCCGCCGGAGCCACCACCACCGGAAACCACCGCACCGGCGACGGAGGCGCCCGTTCCGACCGATACGCCGACGACGGACTCCACCGGAACGCCGCCGACCTCCACCGAGACACCGGATCCGTTCGCCACACCGACCCCGATCGTCGGCGTCCCCGTCACGATCAGCCGAGCCGTCGCCTCCGGCTCGGCGCCCAACGTCACGGGCGCCGGTGGAGAGACCATCACCTATGGCCCCGAGTTGGCGATCGACGGTCGGAACGACACGGCGTGGTGCGTTCCTGGCCCGGGTCTCGGCGAGTTCATCACCGTGAAGTTCAACCAGCCCGTTTCCGTCACCCGGATCGAGATCCTTCCGGGGTACGACAAGATCGACGGCTACACCGGCCAGGACCGCTTCGAGGAGAACCGCAAGATCACGGACGTGACCTACGGGCTGCGCGGCGCGGTCTACGGTGATCACTTCAGCGGGAACCTGCGGCGTCTGAATCCGCTCAACCTCCCGGAGGCCACCTCGACGAAGTTCATCAAGATCGAGCCGCAGGCGACGACCGAACCAACACGGCCGAGTGGCGACTACACCTGCATCTCCGAGATCGCCGTCGAGGGGGCGGGCTGATGTTCTGTCCGAGCTGCGGATCGCACGCACGGGACACCGATACCTTCTGCCGGACCTGCGGAACGCGGGTCCGGGACGACGCCGTTCCCGCCTCGCCACCAGCCGTGACACCAC
This sequence comes from Actinomycetota bacterium, assembly GCA_040880465.1. Taxonomy (GTDB): domain Bacteria; phylum Actinomycetota; class UBA4738; order UBA4738; family JBBDHU01; genus JBBDIK01. The sequence goes on from JBBDIK010000011.1 coordinate 118,125, forward strand.
CGACCCAGCCGGTGGCCCAGCCGGTGGCACCGCCCGCCGCGACACCGATCGCCTCGCAACCCGCCGCGACACCCGCGGCGCAACAACCGCCTCTTGCCCAGCCCGCCGCGGCCGCACCGGTGACGGCCGAGATCCAACCCGTGGCACCCGCTGCTCCGGCCGGCGGCCTGCTCCAGCCGTGGCAGGCCTACGCGGGAGCCATGGCGTGCGGCGTGACGGCGGCCAGCACCGCTCTCTCCTGGGTCGGCATCCCGGGACTGGGCAGCATCGACGGATTCGGCGTCCCCCTCGCCGCCCTCTTTACATCCGGGGCAACACCGGGAGGGATCGGCTTCGGCGTCCTCGTCCTCCTGCTCGCCGGGTTCGGACTGGTCGGATGCCTCCTGGCGCCCACGATGCGGATCGTGTCCGCCGGACTCCTCCTCGCCGGAGCGACGTGCACCGCACTGATGGCGTTCTTCCTCGTCCGGGTCACCATGCTCCTGGAGGGCGTCTCGTTCTTCGACATCATGGGGGTCGGGGTGTACCTCGCGACGATCGGTGCGATCGCGACGCTCGTGATCGGGATCCTGCTCCGACGGACCACCTGATCCCGCGACCAGGCCAGCTCGCTACCCAGACCGGGTGGCGGGCGCCGCACCGGGCATCGCCAACAGCGCGTCCCGGAGCGAACGACAGTACGCGCGCTGGCGTTCCATCGCCGGATCGTTGGGTGAGGCGACCCGCGTCCTGACCATCGCTAGGTTGATCTGCGATCGCTGTAAACGCTTCAGCAGCGCCGCGGCCTTCGGTCCGGCCCGGGCCCGCATCTCGCGTCGCGCGCGCCGCCGCCGGCGGGGATCCTTCAGGACCTCGTATTCTTCTTCTGTCAGCGCCTGGCCGTCGTGGTCGACCTCGTTCCCTACGACCGCATCGAGCCATCGCCGTTCCCGGCGACGCGCGAGGTACACCAGCATCGCGACGAAACCGAGGAACGGGATCCCTTTCACCGCCGCCGCGAACGGGACCACCAACCAGTCCGCCCCCGACCAGGGTTCCGCCGGGAAGAAGTCCAGGAGGGGCGAGTTCCAGAGGAAGTGCGCGAACACCGCCGCCGCGAAGAGACCGAGGAGTACAAGCCATCGACGCGCGAGCGTCGCCTGCCCCCGCCGTGAGACGAAGTAGGCGACCCCGATCCCCGTGACCCCGGTGTACAGAACGTGGCCGTAGAGCCCGCTTGCGACGACCCGGACGAAGAACCCGGTGAACACCCCCTCCGGCTGGCCCCCGAAGATCGCCATGAAGTAGAAGACGTCCTCGACGATCGCGAACCCGAGCCCTACCATCGCGCCGTAGACGAACCCGTCCATGATGTCGTCCATCTCGCCCCGGGCGATGAGATAGATGAGCACGATCCCGAGGACCTTAAGCGTCTCCTCGACGACCGGCGCCGTAAGCGCCGCCGTCCATTCTGAAGCGACATCGGGTCCTAGGATGCGTGCGACGACTAGGGCCCATCCTTGGTTCGCGACACCCGCGAAGGCCGTCGCGGCGATCGCACCCCAAAGGAACGCCGCGACCACCAGCGACATCGGTTCACGTTCGAAGAGATCGAGAACGTAGACGAGCAGGAACACCGGCGCGGCGTAGAGGAGGACCAGCGCCCACGCGAGGAGCCATCCGGGCGGCGAGATCTCTCGGAACACGACCTGCTCGGAGAACGTGATGAACAGACCGAGGGCCATGATCGCGAGGTAGAGCCACAAGGCCGGCTGCCGCCACTGGAACAGGGTCGTCGTCGTTCCCCAATGGAGGCGGCGGATGTCGAGCGGATCGCGCGAACCCTTCACACGATCTCCGATCCCGCGACCATCTGCCGGATATCTCGAAGGGCGTACCCGAACAGACCCTCCGGACCCCAGCCATCGAAGATCACACCGGTTCCGTTCGGGCTCACGACGGCGGTGAGTTCGCCCTCGATCCGGGTCGGGACGTTCGTGAACATGCCGTCGTACCGGACGCGCGCGGCGCTCGCACCCGAAGGGAGCGTCCGAGTCTGGATGTCCTCCGAGACCCGGAGCTGCTCGGAAGCCGTTTCAAGGACGTTGCTGACGTAGCGCTTGAGCAGATCCGTCGGGTCACGTGCGGGGATCGGCGCGAGCACGTCCAAGGTCCCGGTTCCGCGAGAGATGCGTTCCGCGGGAACGCCCGTAACGGGGCTCGGCTCGAGCGGCGTCGCCGTCCAGCCCGAGAGCGGCGCAACCGCGACCGACGATCCGACGACGACCGCGGGCCCCGCCGGCACGGACAGGACGCCGGCAAGGAAGTACCCGCCGAACACGACCGCGACGAGAACGAGGAACACGACCAGTGGCGGGAGCCACCGGCGCTCGCGGTGAGCCGCCACCACCGGAGTGGACGGCGGACTCGGGGGCGTCGGCGGGGTCGGTGGGGTGGGGACGGTCGGCGCGGCCTCCATCAGTCCACCGACAGTAGCCGGTTCAGTCGGGCCACTTTGGCCGGGTGGCCCACGAGTCCTTTGACCCGAAGCCGCCGGGAACGCAGTTTCTTCAGGATCACGCGGCCGTCTCGGTGGAAGGCACTCGGGAACCCGAAGAGCAAGGGAACCGAGGACAGCTCGAGCAGCGTGCCGGCATCGGTCCGGACACGTACCTCTGCACTCGGATGCGCGCCGTTGGTGAGGACCGCGTCGCCGTGCCCGAGGCGCAGGGTGGCGGCGAGCCCGATGTCGTGGGCGGCGATCGCGTAGGAGGCGGGGCGGGCGAGGTACCGGCTCCGCGCGGGTTCGCGCTCGAGATTGGCGCGGATCAGGTCGCCAAGGATCGACACGAGTCCGTTCGGCTCGGCGTCGGGGAGGGACACGCTCACGGGACCAGGAGCACCTTCGTCGCCTCGCGTTCGGCGAACAACCGGTATCCCTCGGCCGCCTCGTCGAGGGGAAGGCGGTGAGAGATGATCGGGGTCGGGTCGAGTTCGCCGCGTTCGAGACGCTGCATCGCATCCTCCCAGAACGCGTGCACGGGGGCGATCCCGCCGAAGCGGATCGACAACGACCGCGCCCAATACACCCCGAGCGAGACCTCGAGTTGCTCGACCGAGTAGAGACCGATGACCGAGACCGTGCCGCCCCGGCGGACCAGGTCGACCGCGCTCTCGAACGCCTCGACCGTGCCGACCGCCTCGATCGCCACGTCGGCTCCGCGGCCGTCGGTCCGGGCGGCCAGGGCCATCACGGGGTCCTGCTCCCGAACGTCGATCGCGGTCATCCCCATGGAGCGAGCTAGGTCCAGTCGCGCATCGTCGCGATCGAGGATGACCAGGTCACCGGGCTGGTGGACGCGCGCCGCTTGCGCGGACAGCAGACCGATCGGACCGGCGCCGACGACCGCGACGGTGTCACCTGCCACGATCTGACCGAGCGCGGCTCCGTAGACGGCCGTCGTGAGTCCGTCCCCGATGAACATCGCGCGTTCGTCATCTACGCCATCGGGAACCCGGAGAAGATTCGCGTCGGCGTTCGGAACGCGGAGCAGTTCGGCCTGAGCGCCTCCGAGATCGCCGCCGAAGATGCCAGCGCCGAGGTTGCGGAAGTCCTCGCAGATGCCGCTCTGGGCATTGCGGCAGAACCAGCACGTGCCGCACGCGATGACGAATGCGACCACGACCCGGTCTCCGGGGGCGAAGGCGGACACATCGCTACCGACCGACTCCACGATCCCGACAGCTTCATGGCCGAGCGTCTCCCCCGCCTCCATCGGCACCTTCCCGTGGACCAGGTGCAGGTCCGATCCGCAGATAGCGGTCTGTGTCACGCGGATGACGGCGTCGCCGGGCTCCTCGACACCCGCATCCGGCACCTGTCGGACCTCCACACGACCGACCTCCTCGAACGCGACCGCCTTCATGGCTCGTCCGGGAACTCGGTGGGAACCTCGCCGACCAGCAGGACCAGTTCTTGGGCAGCCTTCACGTAGCGGATGATCGTCGGCAGGTCGCCTTGGAGCTTGAGCTTGCCCTGCATGATGCCCTTGATCGGGTCTAGTTCGCGCCGGACCACGGACTTCCACCGCGAGTACGGCGCGCGGATGACGTAGGAAGCGGCCTCGCCCTCCTCCGCCGGAACGACACCGCCGCCGCGGCACTCGCCGTGCCACAGGTCGAGGATCCCCCAGACGGTTTCCGGGAAGGACTTGTCCGGTTCCGCACCGATCCCGAACGCCACCGCGCCCTCCCACGTCGCCGACACCTCGCGGTAGGCCGAGGAGCCGTTGATCCGGGCGATGTAGTCCCGCCACCAGTCCTCACTCGCGAACCGCGCCACCGTTCAGCCCCTCGTCATGATGAGGATGAACCCGACGACGTTGAAGGTGGCGTGCGCGACGATCGGCGCCAGGATGTTCTTCCGGCGCTCGTAGATGAACGCGAAGCCGAACCCGACGAACATCATCGTGACCACCAGGAACCAGGCGTCTTGGGGGGGCGTCTCGGGCCCCGGGATGTAGTGGATCGCACCGAACGCGAACGACGACGCCAGCGCGGAGAGCCAGAACCCCTGGTGGGCCCGGAACGCGCCGAAGAGCACACCGCGGAAGAAGAACTCCTCAACGACGGGCGCGACGACGATCGCCACGAACCCAGATGCGACGACGGCGAAGCCGGTGAGGTTGTCCGGAAGTTGCTCGGGCGCTTGTGCGTTCTCGCCGAAGACGAAGTCCAGCACGATCTTGATGGCGAGCGCCGCCGCCATCCCGGCCGCGAGGAACACGACCATCCCCCTCACGAACCCCGCCCATACCTCGGCGAACACGTGCACCGGGAACGGGATCGCAGCACGCCATCCCTTGTGGAGCTTCGCCAGCCACGTCACAAGGGTTCCGGCGATGCCCACGTAGACCAGGAACGAGATGAGCACTTCGCCCATCGCGCCGCCGGGAAGGATCGGACGGAGCAAGATCGCCAGGATGAGGCCGGCCAGGACTCCGAGGACGAAGATCGCGATCGCCTCCCACCACCGCCACGTCGCCAGCGGGACCGGGGGCGCGATCGGCAGAGTCGCGCCGGGATGACCGAGAGGAGGCGAAGGAGGGATCGGCAGCGGCGAGGGAGGTGACACCGGGGGGGGAGGTGGAACGGAAGACGGCTGCGGGGGCCGTGGGGGCTCCGGGCCGAGCGGGAGGTCGGTCATGGCTCCCCCATCTTCTCGGCTGGGCGGATGAGCGACACGTAGGCCAGTCCCGCCGCCGCCGCGGCGAACCCGAATCCGACCGCCGAGACGCCGGTGTCGTTACCGAGGTAGGCAACCACGCCGGAGGCCAGGAGGACCGCCATCGACGCACGCCACCGGGGCTCGGCCTCGAGGGTTGCACGCAGTCGACCACGCGGGCGGATCGTGAAGACCAGGAGCACCGGCACCGCGATGAGGTAGCCGATGCCGATCGGGTTCAGCGCCAGCAGCCGGAACCCGATCTCGAGGCGGTCCCAGAGCTTGGAAAGGACCCCCGACAGGCCCGGCTCCTGGAGGAAACGCGTCCCGTGGGTCGGGGTCGACGCCAGGGCGTCGGCGAGGAAGACGACGGCTAGCCCGGCGACCGTTACGCCGACGATCAGAAGGGCCCGGCGCCAGGTCAGTCGTCGCCAGGTGCCGTCCAGGGCGAGCCAGGCACCAGCGGCGAAGAAGATCGCGGCTTCGTGGTTCGCGCCGAACCACGGGAGGCCGACCAGCAGTCCGACCAAGCAGACGAGGACGAAGCCCTCCCACTTGGTCCGCAGGATCGGCACGATCCACATCGCGGCACCCAACGCGAGGCCCACGTCGACGTTCGGGATGCCGTAGAAGCGCGCGCCGTCAAGGCCCGTGCCCCCCAGGAAGGTCGTCAGCATCGACGGCCAGCCGAACGCGTTCTCGATGACCAGGTAGATGAGGATCGCGCCACCGACGAGGGCCGGCGGGACGAGTTCGCCCCGCTTGCGCTGCGTCGCGGCCAGGGCGGGGACCCCGAACGTGACGACCAGGACGAAACCGACGACGACCGGGAAGGTCAGGACCGGCAAGCTGCCGGCAGCCAGCAGCGCGGCGCCGATCGTGGGGACGGCCAAGGCGAGATAAGCTCCGGCCCGTCCGGCTGCGGCGCTTCCTCGTCGCCTCATGACCGCGCAGGCGAGGATCCCGGCCAGGATGAGCAGCATCACGATGCCGGCGATGACTTGAACCGGCAGCCACAACGCGCGGGCATCGAGATGGCGCTGGTGGAGTCCGAACGGGGCCCGCGCGTCGCGAACGATGTCGATGGGCGCACCATGCATCTCCGCGGGGATCGGGATATCGAAGTACCGCAGGATCGTGGGTCCGACGTCTTCATTGGAAACGACGCCGGCGCGATGGGTCGTCGAAGAAGTCAGCGTCCCCATCTCACCGGCGACCGGGAAGAGACCCGGCGGGATACCCTCGGCCATCACGATCGGCGCAAGTTCGTCGCCCTCCTCGTCCATCGCAGGCGTCGTGTCCGGCGAGAGCACCATCACAAGGGCCTCGTCCGCCAGAGATGCATCGACCAGGGAATGGACGTCGTGTCCGATCATCCTCATTGCCTCTGCCCGAGAAATGCCGAGCCCCTCCGCGAGCCGCGCCGGATCCGCGCCGTACACGTTGAAACTGGCTGATCCCTCGGATCCGATGGCGTCAACTCGCCCGTCGCGATCCATCGCTGTCAACAGGCCCGGCACGCCATCCGCGAAGTCCGCGAGAACGATGACTCGCTCGAACCCGCGTTCCCGGAGGGTTTCACCCAGAAGCCCGGGGGTCGAGTGCCCTTCGTTGAGTTCCTCGAGTGGCTTCGCGTCGACACCTGCGATTGCGGGAGCGCTCGCACTCGAGATCTCCGAATCGACCTGGAGCACCTCCGGCCCCGCGCTCCGGGTGCCGGCGCCAAGCGTGACGTACGGGCCGAAGCCCTCGTCGTCGTCGGTGGTGCGGACGGACAGCAGACCGGCCCCGCCGGCCCGGGCGAGCTGCCGGAACTCCGGCACCGCCATGAGTTCCTCGAACGAGGCGCCATCGACCAGCACCAGGAACACCTGCTTCGGATGCTCCTCTCCTTCGTGAGCTGTGGCCGGGACCTGCGAGAGACCGGCGAACAGCGTGAGGACGACAACCAGAACGCGGGCGGAACCCCTCACCCTGCCGGGGAGGCCGCGAGATCGCGTTCCCGCCGGACGCCGGCCCTCAGACCCGCGAGCTTGCCCTCGAGATCCTCGTAGCCGCGGTCGATGAAGTGCAGGTCGGTGATCTCGGTGATGCCATCGGCGACCAGCGCTGCGATCACGATGGCCGCCCCCGCCCGGATGTCCAGCGCCCGCACCGGTGCGGACGAGAGCTTCTCGGCACCGCGGATCACCGCATGATGGCCCTCGAGCTGGATATCGGCTCCCATCCGCTTCAGCTCATCCACGAACATGAATCGACTCTCGAACACGTTCTCAGTCGCGATGCTCGTTCCGCCGGCGACGGCGAGCATCGACATCATCTGCGGCTGCAGGTCGGTCGGGAACCCCGGGTACGGCAGCGTTACGAAGTCGACCGCCTTCGGCCGCCCCTCCATCACCACGCGGAACCCGTCGTCCACAGGTCGGATCTCGGCGCCGGTCTCCGAGAGCTTCGACAACGCGATGTCCAGGTGGTCCGTGCGACCGCCGGAGAGCACCACGTCGCCCTGCGTCGCGACCGCCGCGATCGCGAACGTCCCGGTCTCGACGCGGTCCGGCACGACCCGATGCCGCGCGGGCGTGAATCCCTCGACACCCTCGATCTCGATCGTCGTGGTCCCCACGCCGCCGATCTTCGCGCCCATCTCCACCAGGAACTCGACCAGGTCGACGATCTCCGGTTCGCGGGCCGCGTTCTCGATCACCGTTGTCCCGCGCGCGCCGACGCCCGCCATCAACACGTTCTCGGTCGCGCCGACGCTCGGGTAGTCCAGCGAGATCGACGCGCCGCGAAGCTCCGAGGCCGTCGCCCGGAGATACCCGTGTTCGGATTCGAACTCGACGCCCATCTGTTCAAGGCCGCGAAGGTGAAGCTCGATGCTGCGCGAACCGATGTTGCAACCGCCCGGCATCGCGACCGTAGCCCGTCCGTAGCGCGTCAGGAGCGGCCCGAGGACGATGATTGACGCGCGCATCCGGGAGACCAACTCGTAGGGCGCCTCGTGGGAATCGACACCCGTGGTGTCGATCCGGAGTCCATCATCATCCCAATCGACCTTCGCGCCCAGATACTCCAACACCTCGACCATCGTTCGGCAGTCGTCGATCTTCGGGACGTTCTCGATCGTAGATGTGCCCTCGGCAAGCAGCGAGGCTGCCATCAGCTTGAGCGCGGAGTTCTTGGCGCCGGAGATGGGCACTACGCCTTCCAGGCGCGTGCCTCCGGTCACGAACAGCCTGTCCATCGTCCGATTGTAGGCCCCGGGACGTTGCGGAACCGTGAAGGCCGCCAGCGCACGCTCGGCGCTGCTCCGCAAGGCCTTCTGGGGGGAGCCGCTCACTCCGCCAGGCTCAGCCGCACCTCGGCCCGGCGCAGCTCGCGCTTGGCATCCTCGTCGCCTTCGCGGACGGCGACTTCGGCCCGGTCCAGGCGCTCACGCTCGGCCGCAGCGTCGATCTCGCTCTCCAGCGTCGCTTGATCGGCCATCACGTCGACGCGAGTTTCCTGGCCCTCACTCGAGACGTGCATGAAACCCTCGTCGATCACCATCCGGACCTCGCCGCCCTCCTGGTGAACCCGGAGGGGACCGATCGCCATCCGGATCAGAAGCGGCGCGTGCCCCTGCTGGATGCCGACCTCGCCGTCGATCCCACGCGCGATCACCATCGTGGCGTCCCCCGACCAGACCTCACGTTCCGGCGTCACGACGTGCACCTCGACCGTCAAGTGTCAGACCCCTCGGTAGGGTGCGCAGCGAGGTGTTCTCGTAGCTCAAACGGATAGAGCGGGCCTCCCACGAAGGTCCAGATCTGGGTTCGAGTCCCAGCGGGAGCACCCTTCCCGAGGGAAGGTCCAGCTCCAGGAGCGGCGAGAGGGAGGCGAGCCGCGTTCTCCCTGATGATAGGATCGCGTTCGTGGGAGGCCCACCGGATCCGTCCGGTTGAGCTACCCGAGAGAGCCGTCGCGAGGCGGCTCTCTTGCGTTCGCGCTCCCGCGACCGTCATCTACGCCGCCGAGTCCTCGAGCTGCTTCGCCTGCGCCACGACCTCTTCGATCCCGCCCACCAGGAAGAACGCCTGCTCGGGCAGGTGGTCATACTCCCCTTCGCAGAGCGCCTTGAACGATGTGATCGTCTCGTCGATCGGCACATACTTGCCGGGGATCCCGGTGAACTGCTCCGCGACGAAGAACGGCTGGGACAGGAACTTCTGGATCTTGCGGGCCCGCGCGACGATGACCTTGTCCTCCTCGGACAGCTCGTCGATCCCCAGGATGGCGATGATGTCCTGCAGGTCCTTGTAGCGCTGGAGGATCTCCTGCACGCGCCGCGCGACCGCGTAGTGCTCCTCGCCGACGTAGCGCGCATCCAGGATCCGCGACGTCGAGTCCAGCGGGTCGACCGCCGGGTAGATGCCGAGCGACGCGATATCGCGCGAGAGCACCGTCGTGGCGTCGAGGTGCGCGAACGCCGTGTGGGGCGCCGGGTCGGTGATGTCGTCCGCCGGCACGTAGATCGCCTGCAGCGACGTGATGGATCGGCCCTTCGTCGAGGTGATCCGTTCCTGCAGCTCGCCCATCTCGTCGGCCAGCGTCGGCTGGTAGCCCACGGCACTCGGCATCCGGCCGAGCAACGTCGAGACCTCCGAGCCTGCCTGTGTGAACCGGAAGATGTTGTCCACGAACAGCAACACATCCTTCCGGTCGACATCGCGGAAGTACTCCGCCATCGTCAGGGCACCGAGCGCGACCCGCAGGCGCACGCCCGGCGGCTCGTCCATCTGTCCGAACACCAGCGCGGTCTTCTCCAGCACGCCGGACTCGGTCATCTCCAGGAACAGATCGTTGCCCTCGCGGGTCCGCTCCCCCACGCCGGCGAACACCGACACGCCACCGTGCTGCTCCGCCTGGCGGCGGATCATCTCCTGGATGATCACCGTCTTACCGACCCCGGCGCCGCCGAACATCCCGATCTTGCCGCCCTGCACGTAGGGCTCCAGCAGATCGATCACCTTGATGCCCGTCTCGAGCATGACCGACTTCGGCTCCAGTTCCTCGAACGGCGGCGCCTCGCGGTGGATCGGCCAGTAGGCGCTCGGGTGGATCTCGCTCGGGTCACAGTCCAGCGGCTCACCGAGCACGTTGTAGACGTGACCGAGCACGCCTTCGCCCACCGGCACGACGATCGGCTGGCCCGTGTTGATGACCTCGGTGCCGCGCACCAAACCGTCGGTCGGCTTCAGCGCGATCGAACGGACCTGCGACTCGCCGATGTGCTGGGCAACTTCACAGGTGATGGTCGTCGTCTCGCCGCCGAGGGTGAAGTTCACCCGAAGTGCGCTGTTGATCTCGGGCAACTCGCCGGGCGGGAACTCCACGTCGACGACCGGGCCGATGACCCGGACCACGCGGCCCTTGGCGAGCGTCTCGTCCGTGCGGATCTGATCTGCGATGTCGGTCATAGCTACTCCCCTGATGCCTTCCCGAGGGCTTCGGCGCCGCCCACGATCTCCATGATCTCGGTCGTGATCTCCGTCTGCCGCGCCTGGTTGGCCTGACGCGTCAACACCTTGATGAGGTCCTCCGCGTTCTCGGTCGCGGCCTTCATCGCGCGACGCCTCGCCGCGTTCTCCGACGCCGCCGATTCGAGCAGCGCCGCGTACACCTTCGTGATGAGGTACTGGGGCAGGAGTTCATCGAGGATCTCCTGCGGGCCGGGCTCGAACAGGTACTCGGCGTGTGGCTGGCCGGCGACATCGCCCACGACCTCTTCCGGCGCGATCGGCAGGAACCGCTTCTCCGTCGCACGCAAGGTGAACGCCGACCGGAAGTCCGTGTAGACGCAGAACAGCTCGTCGATGCGCTCGCTCGCGAAGTCATCGATCAGTCGGCGGCCGATCTTCTCGGCCTCTTCGTACGGCGGGACCTCGCTGAAGCCTTGCCACGATGCTTCGGCCGGAACCTGACGGAACCGGAAGTAGCCGACGCCCTTCTTGCCGGAGAGGTAGACGACCGGCTCGAGTCCGCGGCCACGAACCTCCTCGATCGTGTTCTCGGCGAGCCTCAACACATTCGAGTTATAGGAACCCGCCAGGCCGCGGTCCGACGTCACGACCAGTACCCCGGCAGCCTTGGGATGCTCGCGCGCCTCCAGCAGCGGATGCGCCAGCGAACCCGTCTGGCGCGCAACGTCCTCCATCGCGCTGGTGAGCTGGACCGCGTAGGGCCGGGCCTCCTCGACCCGCTGCTGCGCCTTGAGGATGCGCGACGCGGCGATCAGCTCCATCGCGCGCGTGATCTTCATGGTCGACTGGACCCCCTTGATCCGACGCCGGACGACGCGAAGCTTGGCGCCCATCTAACTCGGCGCCGGGGTGCCGGCAGGCTCGGCCCCATCGTCGTCGGCGGACGACATGCGGTCCCAGCCCACGTCCGGCTTGACCTCGTCGGGGGCCGTCGTCTCGCCGATGGCCGCATCGGAACCAGCGCCTGCCTCGGTCGGCGCGAAGGTCTGCTTGAAGTCCTCGATCGCCTTGTCGAGGAGTGCGGTGGTGTCATCCTCGAGCTTGCCAGTGTCGGCTATCGTCGAGAGCACCTCGCTGCTCCGGGCCTCGAGATACGTCACGAACTCCTGGCAGAACCGCCTCGCGTCCTCGACGGGCAACTCATCGAGGGATCCGCTGGTGGCGACGTGGATGAAGACCACCTGCTGCTGCACCGGCACCGGCTGGTACTGCGGCTGCTTGAGCACCTCGACCACGCGCGCGCCGCGCGCGAGCTGCTGCTGCGACGCCCTGTCCAGCTCCGATCCGAACTCGGCGAACGCCTCCAGCGCACGGAACTGCGCCAGGTCCAGCCGCAGGCGCCCGGCGACCTTCTTCATCGCCTTGGTCTGCGCGTTCCCGCCGACGCGGGACACCGAGATGCCGACGTTGATCGCCGGCCGCACGCCCGAGTAGAACAGGTCGGGCTCCAGGTAGATCTGCCCGTCGGTGATCGAGATGACGTTCGTCGGGATGTAGGCCGAGACGTCGCCACCCTTCGTCTCGATGATCGGCAGCGCGGTGAGCGACCCGGCACCCAGGCGGTCCGATAGCTTCGCGGCACGCTCCAGCAGCCGGGAGTGCAGGTAGAACACGTCGCCCGGGTAGGCCTCGCGGCCCGGCGGGCGCCGGAGCAGGAGCGACAGCGTCCGGTAGGCAACGGCCTGCTTGGACAGGTCGTCGTAGACGACGAGCGCGTGGTGGCCTTCGTACATCCAGTGCGCGCCGAACGCAGCGCCCGAGTAGGGCGCGATGTACTGGAACGGCGCCGGCGCGTCGGCGGCCGCGTTCACCACCACCGTGTAGTCCATCGCGCCGTTCTCGTGGAGCGCGGCGACGACCTCGGCGACGGTCGAGGACTTCTGGCCGATGGCAACGTAGATGCACCTGACCTGTTTCTTCGGGTCGCCGCTCGCCCAGTTCTCGCGCTGCGCGATGATCGCGTCGATCGCGATGGCGGTCTTGCCGGTCTGGCGGTCACCGATGATCAGCTCGCGCTGTCCGCGTCCGATCGGGATCATCCCGTCGATGGCGGTGATGCCGGTCTGGAGCGGCTCCGTGACCGGCTGGCGGTCGACCACGTTCGCGGCCTGGACCTCGAGGTTCCGACTCTCGGTGGCAGTGATGGGGCCCTTGCCATCGATCGGACGCCCCAGGGCGTCAACGACGCGTCCGAGGAACCCGTCACCGACCGGGACGGAAAGGACGCGTCCGGTCTGCTTGACCGAGTCGCCCTCCTCGATGTGCGAGGACTCGCCCAGGATGATGCACCCGATCTCGTCCTCGTCCAGGTTGAACGCGACCCCGAGCGTCCCTCCGGGGAACTCAAGCAGTTCGTTGGCCATCGCCCGGGGAAGACCCTGGACGCGCGCGATGCCGTCGCCGGTCTCCAGCACCCGGCCGACTTCTTCACGATCGACAGAAGGCGTGTAGCTGTCGACGTTCTTACGCAGCGCCTCGGCGATCGATGCGGCGTCGAAATCAAGTGCCATGGGGTTGCTCCTCGTTTCCTTAGGCGCCCTTGAGCTGGGCGTTCGCTTCTTCCAGGCGCGTGCGGATGGAGCCGTCGATGACCTCGTCACCGACGCGCGCCACCACCCCGCCGATGACCGACGGGTCGACCACGACCTTGACCTCGACGCTCCGGCCGACCGCAGCCGACAGCGCGTCGCGGAGGGCCGCCTTCTGCTTGGCGTCCAGTTCGACGGCGGTGCGGACCTCGGCCAGGGAGGACTGCCGCCGCTCGGCGGCGATCTGCGCCAGCTGCTCGATGATCCGCTGCAGCTCCCGGGCCCGGCCCTGCTCGACCAGGAGCCCGAGCAGGTTGGCGGTACTCGGGTTCGTTTTGTCGCCTAGAACGTCCCCGATCACGGCCTGCTTCCGCTCGACCGGCAGCGCCGGATCCGTCAGGGCCTCCCGCAGCTCGGGGTTGGCCTCGATCGCCTTCGCGAACGCGTACAGCTCGCCCTCCACCTTGTCGAGGTCGCCCTCGGCATCGGCGACTGCGAACAGCGCCTCGGCGTAGCCGCGGATGACGGCGTCCTTAGTTGTCACTGCCGCCATTCCCCGACGCGACCTGCGCGATGTAGTCGTCGATCAACTTCTCGTGGGTTCCCCTGTCGAGCGACTGTCCGACCACCCGGCCGGCCAGGTCGACTGCGATGTCGCCCACCTGGGCCTTCAGCTCTTGCAGCGCCCGGTCGCGTTCGGCACGGATCTCCTCCTGCGCCTTGGCGACGGTGCCCTGCGCTTCCTGCTCGGCTTTCGCCTGGATGTCGGCCCTGAGCTGGTCCGCGGTCTTGCGGGCCTCCTCGATGATCCGGTTGGCCTCGTCGCGGGCGCCGGCGAGCTGCTCGCGGTAGTCGACGAGTTCCTTCTCGGCAGCCTTGCGGGTTTCCTCGGCCGACTCGAGCTGGCCCTGGATGGCCTCGCGCCGCTCGTCGAGCACCTTGTTCAGCTTCGGCATGACCCACTTCGCCATGAAGAAGAAGAGGATCCCGAAGGCGACCAGGCCGACCAGGAGTTCGTGCCATTGCGGATACAGGTCTTCCTTGGCGCTGACCTCCTGCTCGTGGCCCCCGCCTTCGACCACGGTCCCGGTCTCCTCTGTCGTGACCGGTTCAACCGTCGTCTCGCCCGTCTCGGTCTGGGCGACGATGTAGAGCGTCTGCATCGCTGCCTCCCTAGATGATGAACGAGAGCACGAAGCCGAACAGCGCCAGCGCCTCGATCAGACCGATGCCGATGAACATCGTGCCGCGAACCTGTCCTGCGTACTCGGGCTGGCGGGCCATCGCTTCGACCGACTTTCCCATCAGGACACCGATGCCGATGCCGGGACCGATGGCGGCGAGGCCGTAGACGAGCCCCTTGCCGATGGTCCCGACGTCGCCCGTCACCGCAGCGATGAAGTTGAGAACCGCAACCATGTGTTCCTCCTTCTTCCTTCTCCTAGTGCTCCTCCGCCATCGCGCCCTGGATGTACGAGGCGGTCAGCACGGCGAAGATGAACGCTTGCAACCCTGATACGAAGATCTCGAAGCCCACCAGCGCCACGGCCAGCGTTCCCGAGAACAACCCCATGGCCTTCAGCAGCCAGTTGGTGCTCGTGAAGAACGCGAAGGTGGCGAGGAAGAACACCGCGAGCAGGAAGTGCCCCGCCACCATATTGGCGAAGAGTCGGACCGACAGCGTCAGCGGCCGGATCACGAAGACCTGCAGCAGCTCGATGAGCGCGATCAGCGGCTTGAGCGCCATCGGCACCCCCGGCGGGAACATCACGTGCTTGAGGTAGCCCCAGGCCCCGTGCTTGCGGAACCCGACCACGAGGAACGTGATCCAGGAGATCACCGCCAGCACGATCGGGAAGGCGATGCGCGAGTTCATCGAGAAATTCACGCCAGGAAGCACCTCCCAGATGTTCCCGGCGAAGATGTAGAAGAAGAACGTCGATAGGAGCGCGAAGAACACCATCCCTTCAGGCCCGATCATGCCGAGCACGACGTTCTGCTTGACGAAGTCGAACCCCATCTCGGCGATGAGCTGGAACTTCCCGGGCACGACCTTCGGCTTCCGGAAGGCGAAGAAGAAGAACAAGATGAAGGTCAGGCAGGAGAGCAGCACAAGGAAGTAGATGAACTGGAAGGGGATCCCAAGCACCGTTCCCGACGGCCACACGAAATCCTTCGTCGTCGGTGGGTTGAACTCCGCCAGGATCCCGAGGTTCACGAGGTGGCACTCTCCTCGGGCAGGTTCCACTGCTGACCGGCGGGGCCGGCGAGCAGTTTGAGTTCGAAGATTAGCAGGACGATCGTGGCCGGGATCACCGCCAGCGCGAACGCGAGCGGCGAGAACCAGCTCAGCGTGTTCAGCGCGAACATGATCGCCAGGATGATGCCGAGCCGCACGATGAATCCGCCCATCCCGACGGCGAAGACAGCCGTGAGCGACACGCGGGAGGCCCACGCCATCGCGTAGCCGTTCGCGACGAAGTTGGCGGCAACGATGAGGACGCCGATGGCCGCCGACCAGGCCGCGTTCAGATCGCCCAGCAGGAGGCCGGCGAGGAAGGCGATAGCAACGGCGGGCGGTCCGTACGGCGCGACGCGCCGGATCAACTCGCGTTCAGGCTCAGTGCGCACTCTTCCCCTTGCCATACTTGAGGTACACGAGGTACGTCCCCAGGACCGCCCCACTGACCATCCCCACGGCCAGGAACACCTTCTGGGTTCCCAGCCACCGATCGAGCAGGTAGCCGATGCCGCCGTACAACAGGACCCCTGCCAGCAAGGTTCCCGCAACGGCGTACCCCGTTCCGATGCCGTTCCAGCCTGAGCGTTGGTCGGGACTTCCGGTCACGGGCGAGGAAGTATATCCGCCAGTTCAGGCCCCGTCAGTGAAGGGTATCTGCGCAGGTCAGCCGGTATCCCGGACCGAGCTTGTGAAACGTTTCACGAACTCGCGTGCGGCGTTCGGCCCGCGCTGATCCGTACGCCGGGAACGACCTCCTACGCGACCTCGCGCCGCCGCTGGAACCAGACGTTCAGGAGGGCCAGGCCGACGCCCACGAGGAAGATGATCGTGCCCATCACGTTCACCGTCGCGGGGACCCCTTGGCGCGAGGCGCCGTAGACCCACAGAGGGAACGTCACGGTCTTGCCGGCGTTGAACGTGCTCACGACGTAGTCGTCGATCGAGAGCGCGAACGCCAGTGCGGCCGCTGCCGCGATGCCCGGCAAGATCAAGGGGAAGGTCACCGTCCAGAAGGTCACCCACGGGGTCGCGCCCAGGTCCTTGGCCGCCTCCTCCCATTCCGCATTGAACCCCTGCGTGCGGGCCTTGACCGTCACCACCACGAACGAGATGCAGAACATCACGTGCGCTATCAGGATCGTTCCGAAGCCGAGCGGCACGCCGAACGTCACGAACAGGGTCAGGAGCGACGCTCCCATGACGATCTCGGGCGTGGCCATCGGAAGGAAGATGAACATGTTGGTCGCACCGCGGCCGCGGAACCGGTACCGGGTCAGCGCCAGCGCGATCATCGTTCCCAGGATCGTGGCCAGAGCGGTGACCACGACGGCGATGATGATCGAGTTCTGCAGCGCGGTAACTAGGTCCGGGTCGTCGAAGAGGTTCCCCCAGTGCCTGAGCGTGAACCCCTGCCAGGCGTAGTTGTACTTGCCCGCATAGTCGTTGAAGCCGTAGAGGATCATCACCGCGATAGGCAGGAACAGATACGCGATCACCAGCCCCGCGAACGTCGGCAGGAACCATCCCTTCTTCCGTCCGCGGCGGCGGGGGGCGTTCGATGTTCCCCTCCCCTCGGCGCGCTCGAACGCGACGGCGGCGTCGACGTCGGTCATCCGGTCAACTCCTCGGTCCCCAGCAGCTTCGCGTAGACGAACACGCCGATCAGGATGGCCGCCATCAGGATGAAGGAGATGGCGGCGCCGGTCGGGTAGTCGTTGTGCTCGAGCATCTGCACCTGGATCACGTTCCCGAGCATCGTCGTGTTCGGATTCCCGAGCAGCTCGGCATTGATGAAGTCCCCGGCCACCGGGATGAAGGTCAGCAGCGACCCGGCGAGCAGTCCCGGCAACGACAAGGGGAGCGTCACCCGAAGGAAGGTCGACCGCTTATTCGAGTACAGGTCCCCCGCCGCTTCCAGCAGGCTGGGATCTATCTTGTCCAGCGACACGAACAGCGGCAGCACCATGAACGGCAGGAAGTTGTAGATCAGGCCGCCAAGGACGGCGGACGTCGTATTCACGATCTGCGCATCATCCGGCAAGAGCCCGATCGACTTGAGCGTTCCCAGGAAGATTCCGTCATCGGCCAGGATGAACTTCCATGAGAGCGTTCGGATGATGTACGAGACGAAGAACGGAAGGATCACCATGAACAGGATCGCGTTCTTCCACCTCCCCGCACGCATCGCGATCGCGTACGCCAGGGGGTACCCGATGGCCAGACAGGCGACCGTAACGATCAACGCGTAGACGAGCGAACGGAAGAGCTGTTCGGGGTACGCGGCCAGGACATCACGGTAGATGCCGACGTTGCCCGTGAACGTGTACCCCTCCGCGTAGGTGCCCGTCTGGAGCGACGTGATGAACATCTGGATGCTCGGCCACAGCCAGAACAGGAACAGCCACCCGAGCCCGGGAGCCAGCAGCAGGTACGCGATCCACCTGACCCGCGGGCTACGCCGTGCCGGCGGCTGCGCGGACGGCTGCGCCACGGTGGGCGCGACGACGGCCAACGGCTAGCCCAGCACCACGCGGTCGAAGTGGTCCTGCCAGACGGCCTCCTCCGCCGAGTCGAGCCGCTTGTACGGAGCCGTGTTGGCCAGGACCTCCGCGCTCGGCCACACGAACTGGTCCTCGGCGAGCAGGGCCATGTTCGGGTGGTCCTTGCCGTCCTCGGCGATCATCTCCTGAACCCCCTTGACCGGCGACTCGTACCACACCCACTCCGTGATCTGGGTGGCGATCTTCGGGTCGTAGACGAAGTTCATCCAGTCGTGGGCGTCCGCGGGGTGCTCGGCCAGGATCGGGATGGCCATATTGTCCGACCAGCGGTTCCCGCCTTCCTTCGGCAAGATCCACCGAAGGTCCTGGTCGTCGGCCTGTCCCAGCTGCAGAGCGAACAGGTCGCCGGACCACGCCATCGTCAGCCACACGTTCCCCGCTGCGAGTTGGTCCGTGTAGTCGTTCCCGTAGTAACCACGAACCAGCGGCCGCTGCTGCTCCAAGATGGTCGTCGCCTCCGCGACGTCCTCCTCGGTCGCGGTGACCGGATCGATCCCCATCTTGAAGAAGATGAAGTTGTAGGTGTCCCGCATCTCGGAGAACATCCCGATCTTCCCCTCGAACGCCGGGTCGAACAGGTCCTCGATGCTGTCGATGTCACGGCCGGTCTTGTTCCGGTCGTAGCCGATGCCGGTGAGGCCCGCCGCCCACGGGAACGAGTGCTCGTTGTTCGGGTCGAACCACGGGTTCACGAAGGCGTCCTGGATGTTCGCCGTGACGTTCGGAAGCTTGTCGTGGTGCAGCTTCTCCAGGAACCCGAGGTCGATCAGCTTGGCGATCATCCAGTCGGTCATGGTGATGATGTCCCAGCCGGTCGGCTGATCCGAACCGAGCTGGCTGCGGATGTCCGTACCGAAGAACTCCTCGTTGTCGTTGATCGTTTCGACGTAGCGGGTGTCGATGCCCGTGGCCTTCTCGAAGTCGGCGACCGTCCCGCCCTTGACGACGCCGGCAGCGTTCTTGCCTTCCTTGTCGATATACAGGGGCCAATTCGCGATATCGACCTTGCCGGCGGTTTCGGGAAGCGTCGTCGGCCCGGTGGGCTCGGTCTTCTTGGCTCCTTTCACGCTGCACGCGGCCAGGATCGAGGCCAGGGAGAGCGATCCCGCACCCACCCCCGCGTACTTGAACAGATCGCGACGGGTGACGCGTCGCTGCGTCAGCCCTCGCATCAGAGCCTGCCGGACCATGTCGTCGTAGTTCGGACGCTCGGTCATTCCCCTTCGACCTCCTCCTTGGTCAGGCCCGCCTGCGGGCGGACCGCGAACGTGTTCTCCGGCAACCACCGGAGCTGCACCTTGGTTCCCGGCGAGGCTGCGGGCTCGTCGCCGAGGTTCTGCTCGACCACGGTCAGCGTCACGCCGCCGGGTCCCTCCACCGTGTACTGGTACGACACGCCGATGAACGTCGCCATGCGCAGCAGCCCCGGAACGTTGTTCTTGCCGTCGGCGACGGCGCCGGACCCGGCCGATCCCTCCGCGCCCGTGACCAACTTGATCTTCTCGGGACGCACGCCGACGCGCACCGCGGCGCCGGCCTTCGAGTCGCCGTTGAGGCGCGCTGACGGCATGCGCACCTCTTCCCCACCTGCGAGCGTCACCGTCGCCGTGTCCCCCGCGACATCCTTCACCTTGCCGTCCAGCAGGTTCGACGCGCCGAGGAACTGAGCCACGAACTCGGTGTTCGGGTTCTCGTAGATGTCCTCAGGAACGCCGATCTGCTCGACCCGGCCTCCGCGCATCACGGCGATGCGGTCGGACATCGTCATCGCCTCCTCCTGGTCGTGGGTCACGTAGATGAACGTGATCCCGACTTCGGTCTGGATGCGCTTCAGTTCCAGCTGCATCTGCTTGCGGAGCTTCAGGTCCAGTGCGCCGAGTGGCTCGTCCAGCAGGAGGACCTGCGGCCGGTTGACCAGGGCGCGGGCCAGGGCGACCCGCTGGCGCTGGCCGCCGGAGAGCTGCGCGGGCTTGCGCCTGCCGTACTCGGGCAGGTCCACGAGCGCGAGCGCTTCGTCCACCCGCTTGCCGACCTCAGCCTTGGCGACCTTCTTGCGCTTCAGGCCGTACGCGACGTTATCGGAGACCGAGAGATGAGGGAACAGCGCGTACGACTGGAAGACGGTGTTGACGTCTCGCTTGTAGGGCGGCAGATCGGTGACATCCGTGCCCTTGAGCCAGACGCTCCCGCTGGTCGGGTCCTCGAACCCGCCGATCATCCGGAGCGTCGTGGTTTTCCCGCATCCCGAAGGCCCGAGCATCGAGAAGAACTCACCGTCCCCGATCTCGAGGGAGAGGTCATCGACCGCCACGACGTCGCCGAACGCCTTCGTAACATGGTCGAGCCGTACTTCGATGTCGGCCATCTGCCCCTCTCGCGGTGTCGGGCGCTCGGCCCGATTATGCCATTGTGCAAGCCAGAGCGTGCCCCGGGTAGAATCCATGGTCGAGACCCTGGGGGGCACGGCCTCCCGCCGGACGTTGTCCGAACTGGACAATGCCGAGCCCGGGCCGCCCGCCTACCGTGGGCCCGGACGGGGCCACCGGACGGACCACCGGCAGGAGTGATAACCGTGGCAAGCGGAGCGGACATCGAGCGGCTGAAGGCCAAGGCGAACGAGATCGCCGAACGGGAGAACAAGATCCTCCTTGACCGGACCCAGGCCTCGGCCAAGCTCTACGAGCGAGCGGTGAAGTCCATGCCGCTGGGCGTGGCCTCGTCCTTCCAGACGAACGACCCGTACCCGATCTATGGCGACCACGGCGCCGGCAGCCGGCTCTGGGATGTGGACGGGAATGAGTACGTCGACTACCACAACGGGTTCGGCACGATGGTGGTCGGCCACGCCAACCCGAAGATCGTCGAGGCGATCGAACGCGCCGCCCGCCGCGGAACGCACTTCGCGACGACCACGCCCGTCTCCGTCGAGATGGCCGAGGAGATGTGCCGGCGGTTCGGCCTCGAGCGCGTGCGCTTCTCGAACTCGGGCACCGAGGCCACGATGGACGCGATCCGTGTCGGCCGCGCGGTGACCGGCAAGGACAACCTGGTCAAGATCGAGGCCTCCTACCACGGCCACCACGACGCCGTGATGTTCTCGATCATCCCCGGCTTCGACGAGATGGGTCCCAAGGAACGCCCCTACAACGTGCCTTTCACGCGCGGCATCCCCAAGAGCAGCTGGGACGACATCCGCGTGGTGCCGTTCAACGACGCCGAGGCGCTCGAAAGGCTGTTCGACGCCGAAGGCGACTCGATCGGCGCGATGATCATGGAGCCGGTGATGATGAACGTCGGTCTCATCCCACCGGATCCCGGGTACCTCGAGAAGGTCCGCGAGCTGTGCACGAAGCACAACGTGTGCATGATCTTCGACGAGGTCAAGACCGGCGCGACGATCAACCCGGGTGGCGCGATCGGGCTCTACGGCGTGCAGCCGGACCTCGCGTGCTTCGCGAAGGCGATCGGCGGCGGAACGCCGATCGGTGCGTTCGGCGGCAGCGCGGCGTTCATGGACGAGATCGGCAAGTCACTCGCGCACCTGGGAACGTTCAACGGCAACCCTCTGTCGACGTCCGCGGGCCTCGCGGCGCTGACCGAGGTATTGACGCCCGACGCGTACGTGCTCCTCTCCGCGCTCGGGACGCGACTGGCGAGCGGGTCCGAGAGGATCCTGGCGGAGTACGGCATCGAGGCGCACGTGCGGGACTTCGGCGCGAAAGGCGCGATCTCCTATCGGGCCGAGCCCTTCCACAACTACCGCGAGTTCCAGGAAGCGGAGTCCGAGCTGTTCTACGGATCGTTCCCGTGGATGCTGAACCGCGGGATCTTCATGACGCCCGGCGACGAGGAGCAGTGGACCATCTCGGTGATGCACACCGAGGAAGACATCGACCGCTACCTGGACGGGTACGCGGGCTACTGCGAAGAACTCACCAAGTAGGCAAGCCCAACGAGTAGTCTGGCCGGGCTAGGATTCCCCGGTGAGCGAGACAGATAGCGGGCAGCCACCCCGGCAGGGCTTCTTCAGGGACCTCGGGTCGGCGCTTGCGGTTTGGGCAAGGTTCCCCGCCCTCCCTCTGATCACGATGAGCCTCGCCGTCGGAACGCAGCTGACAGGCATGACGACGGTGCTCTTCCTCCCGACGGTTGTCCTGGCGACCGCAGGTGTGACATGGATGGGCGTCGAGCGATCCTGGTACGTCGCAGCGTGGCGCGGTGAACGGGTGGCGGTCCGGGATGTGACTGAGTGGATGATGCTTCACTTCTGGCCGTTCGTCAGACTCGTAATGCTCATGGGAATCGTCATGGTGCCGGCGATCGTCCTGAGCGTCATCGCGGCGAATGCGGGTGGCCAGGGGCGGTCCACGGCCCGCATCACGCTTCTCATCTCGTCTCTCGCCCTCGATGTTGCACTCACCTTCGGCATCCCCGCCCTGGCGCTCCGCACAAGCCGCGTGTGGAGCGCGATGAAGATCGGCATGGTCATGATCGCGGCAACCTGGCCGGGCTGCCTGATCTACCTTCTCGTCCCTCCCTTGGTGGTTCACCTCGTGATCTTCGCGTCGGGACCGACCGTTCAGATGCCGCTCCTCGTTGGCGTCGGAGCGGTCACCACGCTGGTGCGCCTGGCCTTCGATGGAGCCGTCGCCAGGTTCTATGCGCGGTCGGAGCACCTCGTCATAGACCTCGAAGAATGGGACAAAGCCGCAACGGAGGGACAGACCCCGCAGGCCAGATAGGCAGCGGATGCGGTAGCACAGTCCGATACCATGGTCGGCGGGTCGCCTGTTCCCCTCGAACGACAGGCCCGGGCTCGTCCCGGAGGCGCGATTCGAGGAGGCAGCAGCCATGCATCGATTCACCACCGAGACCGACGCCATCGCCCAGGCCGTCGTCGGCTACGCGCTCGACCGCATCAAGATGGACCCGCCCCCGCTCGACGGGCCCGCGACGCTGGAGGAACTCCGTGCGGCGGCCGGCGAAACCATCACCGCCGATGGGATCGGCGGCGAAGAGGCCCTTCGGGTGTTCGCCGACGTCCTCGCCCCCGCGACCCTTTCGACCGACCACCCACGCAACTGGGCGTTCGTGCCTGCGGCCCCGACTGAGGCGTCAGTGCTGTTCGACCTAGTGGTCGGCGCGTCCTCGATCATCGGCTCCACCTGGATCGACGGCGCCGGTGCGATCTACGCCGAGAACCAGGCGATCCGCTGGCTGCTGGACCTTGCGGGATTCCCCGGATCCTCGGGAGGCGTCTTCGTCTCTGGCGGCTCGGCCGGGAACCTGTCGGCTCTGGTCACGGCCCGCGACCGGGCCATGCGCGAACGGCAGGCCGCCGGCCGCGAACGGCCGGCGCGCTGGACGCTCGCCGCGACGGAGGACGCCCACTCCTCGGTGTGGTCGGCCGCCAAGGTGATGGACGTCGATGTGCTGGCCGTCCCGACTGACGAACGGGCGCGCCTGACCGGCGAGGCCCTGGAGAACACGCTCCAGCAGCGCGCCGGGGACCTGGACGGTCTGTTCGCGGTCGTGGCCACCGGCGGGACCACCAACGCCGGCATCGTCGACGACCTGGAGGGCGTCCGCTGGGTCGCACAGCGCCGCGGCCTCTGGCTCCACGTGGACGGGGCCTACGGCGGTGCCGCCCTCGCCGCGCCGTCAGCGCGGGCCCTGTTCACCGGCATCGAGCACGCCGACTCGGTCGTGATCGATCCGCACAAACTGCTGTTCGCGCCGTTCGATTGCGCTGCGCTGCTGTACAGGGACCCGCTCGTCGCCGCGCGCGCCCATATGCAGGAGGCGGCCTACCTCGACGAGGTGACGGAGCTGGAGAACTGGAACCCCTCGCACTACGCGTATCACTTAACCCGCCGTGTCCGAGGCTTGCCCTTCTGGTTCTCGCTCGCGACCCATGGGACCGCCGCCTACCGCGACGCCGTCGAGGCGGTCCTGCAGCTCACGCGTGAGGCCGCCGACGAGATCCGCGGCCGCGACGGCCTGGAGCTGCTGGAAGAGCCCGAGATCTCGGTGGTGCTGTTCAAGCGCGACGGCTGGGGGGAGGACCGCTATCTGACCTGGTGCGACGAGCTCTTGGACACGCACACGGCATTCGCGCTTCCGACGACCTGGCACGGCGAGAAGGTCATGCGCTTCTGCTTCGTGAATCCGGTCACGACGATCGAGGACGTCCGCGTCGTCCTGGACACGATGTGAGGGCCCGTCCTCACGCCCCGGACGTTCCTCGAGTCTCTTCCCGGCGGGTCATGAGGAAGCAGGCGAAACCGGAGCCCTCGGCGGGCTCGGGGAGGCGTTCGATATCGAAATGCTCCGCGAACAGCTCCCGCTCCTCCCCCGGACGGACGGCGCCCGACAGCTTGGATGCCCCGTCGAAGGTGATCAGCGGGAGGTCGCGCGGGTCTGCGTAGAAGCACCAGAGAAGTACCTTGGCGCCGGGCCTCGCGAGGTCGGCCATCAGGGCCGCCATCCGCTGCCGGGCGTTAGACCGTAGATCGTCGAGCGTTCCGTAGTCGGCCAACAGATCGAACGCGCCTCGGTAGCGCTCGGGTACCGGCTTCGTCAGGTCGGCGTGCACCCAGCGAGTACGGTCATCTACCCCGGCAGCCCCCGCGGCCTCCCGGGCCTTGCGCAATGCGACCGCCGAGAGATCAACCCCCGTCACCTCGAACCCATGCTCGGCGAGGAACACCGCGTTCGCTCCGGTGCCGCAGCCGAGATCGATGGCTCGACCCGGCGGGAGCGCCTCCGCGGCAAGAACGCCCGACTCCACCTGCTCGACCAGTTCGGGCCGTGGACCCATCTCCCAGGGGGCACCCTTGCGGTAGATCAGGTCATAGGCCCAGCTCGGGACATGCATGTCAGGTAGGCCGGGCCTCGCGGCCGGACCTTCGGAGCGAGAGGCCGATGAGCGCCTCCATCACCGCGCGGTTCGCCAGCAGCGCGGTGATGTCCGCGTTGTCATAAGGCGGAGAAACCTCAACGACCTCCATGCCGGCGATCGGAAGGTCCGTGCAGATCCGCCGGACGGCGCTCAGCAGTTCCCTCCCTTGCAGTCCTCCGGGCTCGGGCGTTCCCGTTCCCGGTGCGAACGCCGGATCGGCAACGTCGATATCCACGGACAGGAACACGTGCGGCACCTCACTCATCTCCGAGATCGTGTCGTCGATCACCGCTTCGACGCCGCGCTCGTAGATCTCCTGCATCAGGTGCCAGCGGAAGCCCTGCTCCTTCGCCCATTCGAAGTCCGAGGGCGGAGGCCAGTATCCGCGCAGCCCGACCTGCACGATGTGCTCGCCCTTGATCGAGCCCTCGTCGACCAGGAACCGAAGGGGGGTTCCGTGGTTCAGATACCCCTCCTCCCACGCATCGTCGGCGTGGGAATCGAAGTGGATGAGACCGACCGCCTCCGGAGCGTGGTGCGCTGCCACGGCTCCCACGTCCGGGTGCGCGATGGAGTGGTCCCCCCCCAGCACGATCGGCACCGCGCCCGCGGCGCACACCCCGAGCACCATCTCGCGCAGCGCGGCGTGCGTCTCGGCCGGGTAGCCGGGGTTCGGCACGACGTCGCCGTGATCGACGACGTTCAAGATCTCGAACGGATCTACGCCCGCGTGCAGCGCCGGCCATCCGGGTCCCGAGAGGTAATCCGACTGCCGGATCGCCCGCGGGCCGTAGCGGGCGCCGGGCCGGTTCGTGACGAACTCGTCGATCGGGGCGCCGACGATGGCGACGTCGACCCCGGCGAGTTCCGCGGGATCCAGGACCAGCGGCCGGCGGCAGAAGGTTGGAACGCCGCTGTAGGCGGGCTCAAAGGGTCGGTTGACGTTCATCGAGCGGATCAGTCTCCTCGCGCTTCTCGCCCGATGGTACCCGGCGCCGGCGCCTCCGGCCCGGCGTGTGCTTGCCCCGGCCGTTGCCCCACACGAGGTGCGGGATGAACGTCGCGGCGAAGATGGCCAGCGCCGCGAGGACGATCAGGGAGACCCAGAAGCGGCCGTCGATGAACGCGACCGCCAGGGCACATCCGGAGATCAGGGCGCTCCACAGGTACATCAGCAGCACGGCTTGCCGCTGGGAGTGCCCGATCTCGAGCAGCCGGTGGTGGATGTGCTCCTTGTCCGCGTGCCCCAGCGAGCGGCCCTTCCGGACGCGACGCATGATCGCCAGTATCACGTCGAGGAACGGGATCGCCAGCACCAGTAGCGGTAGCAGGATCGGGATCGAGAACACCGCCACGTCGCCGCCGCTCGGCGGGTAGGGGTTCCTCCCGACGCCGGCGATCGTCGCGACCGCCAGCAGCAGCCCAAGCGGCATCGCGCCCGAGTCCCCCATGAAGATCTTCGCCGGGTTGAAGTTCCACGGAAGGAATCCGATGCATGCTCCAGCGGTCGCCGCGCAGATCAGCGCGGCCGACGACGCGCCACCGTAGAGCGTCGGCCCTCGGTAGACGAACAGGAAGAACGCGATGGCAGCGATCGCCGTCATCCCGGCCGCCAGCCCGTCCAACCCGTCGATGAAGTTGACCGCGTTCATCATCGCGACCATCCAGACGATCGTCGCGAGCACCGCCATGTCCGGCGACAGCGTCAGGATCCCCTGCGTCGGGAACCAGAAATACAGAACCTGTACGCCGAGCAACACCAGCAGTCCAGCCGTCAGGATCTGCCACGTGAGCTTGCCGAGTACCGAGGCATGGCGGATGTCGTCGTAGGCCCCGACGAAGAAGATCGCGACGGCCCCGACCAGCGCCGCGATCGGCTCTGAAGAGAACCGGAAGAGCTCGCGGAACTGCGGCAAAAGGAACGCGAGCCCGATCCCGACCGCCACCCCGAGGACGATGGCACCCCCGCCGAGCAGCGGGGTGTCCTGCGCATGGACCTTGCGGTCGCTGGGATGGTCGATGGCCCCGATCCTGATGGCAACCCGCCTGGCCAGTGGGGTCGTCGCGAACGCCACCAGCGCGCTCGCGCCGAAGACCAGCAGGTACGGGATCACGGAACTACCTTCCCCTCAACGGAGAGGCCACCGACCTATCCTAGAGGGCGGTGGCCTCTCGCGGAAAACCCGGGTCGGCCTCGAGCCGCAACGACCCTACGGGTAGGCCGGGTACTGCGACACCAGGTCGAGCACGCGTTCGCTCAGGTTCTTCTTGATGACCTCGTCCTCGATGTTCTTTGAGGCCTCGCCGATGATGTGGCCGATCTCGGCGAGCTGATCCGGTCCCATCCCCCACGTGCAGGGACCCGGAGACCCGACGCGGATGCCGCTCGGCTTCAGCGGTGGCGCGGGATCGAACGGAACCTGATTCTTGTTGATCGCGATCCCGATCTCGTCGCAAACAGCCTCGACGGCCGGGCCGTCCAAGCCCTCGGCGACCGTCCGGGCATCTGCCAGGACGAGGTGCGAGTCCGTACCGCCGGATACGACCCGGAAACCCTCCTCGCCCAGCGCCTCCGCCAGCGCTCGGGCCGACGCGACGACGCGGGTCGCGTACTCCTTGAACTCCGGCTGCGCCGCCTCCTTGAACGCGACGGCCTTGCCCGCGATCACGTGTTCGAGCGGTCCACCCTGGAACATCGGGAACACGGCCGAGTCGATCTTCTTCGCGTACTCCGACCGGCACAGGATGGCCGCGCCCCTGGGCCCCCGCAACGCCTTGTGCGTCGTGAACGTCACGACGTCGGCGTGAGGCACCGGGTTCGGATAGGCATCGCCGGCCACCAGGCCGATGAAGTGCGAGGCATCGACCATGAACAGCGCACCGACCTCGTCGGCGATGGTCCGGAACGCGGCGAAGTCGATCGAGCGCGGATAGGCGGTGTAGCCCGCCATCAGGATCTTCGGCTTCTCCTTGATCGCCAGATCCCGGATGTGGTCCATGTCCAGCTGCTCGGTCTCCTTGTCGACCTCGTACTGGATGAAGTTGAACCACATGCCGGAGAAGTTGGCCGGGTGGCCATGGGTGAGGTGCCCACCTTGCGCGAGCGCCAGACCCAGAACCTTGTCGTCCGGGTTCTTGGGCTCGAGGAACGCGCCGTAGACCGCCAGGTTCGCGACGGCACCGGAGTGCGGCTGCACGTTCGCGTGCTCGGCACCGAACAGGGACTTCGCCCGCTCGATCGCCAGGTTCTCGACCACGTCGACGTTCGCACACCCGCCGTAGTAGCGCCGGCCGGGGTAGCCCTCGGCGTACTTGTTGGTCAACGTCGACCCGAGCGCCGCCAGTACAGACGGGCTCGCGTAGTTCTCGGACGCGATCAATCGGATCTCGTTGCGCTCGCGCTGGAGTTCGTTGTAGATCGCCTCGGCGATCTCGGGGTCGGTCGACTGCAGCGCTTCCCAGGAACCCGCGTAATCCCTCATCACAGCTCTCCTCGTTCGATCTCGGTCAGTTGTTCCACACGGCGGACGTGCCGTCCGCCCTCGAACTCCGTCTCCAGCCAGACCTCGAGGATCTCTCGGGCCAGCTCCGGAGCCACGACGCGTGCCCCGAGACTGAGGACGTTCGAGTCGTTGTGCGATCTGGCGAACCGGGCCGTGTACAGGTCGTTGCACAGCGCGGCGCGGACGCCCGGGACCTTGTTGGCAGACATCTGTTCGCCGTTTCCGGACCCGCCCAGAACGATACCGCGGTCGGCCTGCCCGTCGGCAACCACGTGCCCGACCTTGGCGCAATAGATGGGATAGTCCACCGACACGGTGCCCGAATCGGTGCCCTGGTCCAGGACCTCGTGGCCCAATTCGGTCAGCGCGCTCTTCATGATCTCCTTGAGGTCGAACCCCGCGTGGTCGGATCCGATCGCGACCCTCACGACTGCTCCTCCCCCGCCCGCGCGTCCGTCGCGACCGACGCTCCTTCGCTGTGGCCGTAGAGACCGGTCGCGAGACGCTCGGACCACTCGTCGATCTCCCAGGCGACCGCGCGGTACGTCTCCAGCGACATCCCCAGGGGGTCCACCACATCCTCGTCCGTCGGGATCCCATGGAAACCGCTTCGGCGCAGCTCGGAGGCCGCGGCGATGCGCTCCCCCAAGGCGGTGTCCGGCGTCGCAGGTGGCAGCTCCTCTAGAACGCGGACAAGTTCCTTCAGGGTGAACACCTTCCGGCCGGCATCTGCGGTCACGACACCGGCGGCATCGCGATGCTCGACGCACATCCCGATCACGACATCGGCCGCTGCGACGTGCCCGGGTTCGAGCCGCCGGGCCCGGTGAGCGCTGATGTCGACCTCGCGCTCGGCCGCGACCTCGACGGATTCGGGCATCGCCGGCGAACCCTCCCACCCGATCGTCCCGGTGGACGAGACCTCGGGGGCATCGGCACCGAGGCGCTCGTCGAGGCGCAGCCGGAGGAACCCCTCCGCCAGCGGCGAGCGGCAGATGTTCCCGGTACAGACGATGAGGATGGGGGTCATGGGCAGGTCCGGTCGAACTCGGGTTCGGGTTCGGGAGTCTATCAACGGGCAGGCACGCGATGCGCAGACGCGCGACCGGCAGGACCCTGGCGACCTCAGGCCAGTGCGCGGGCGAGGTCGGCTTCGGTGACCGAGCCCGCGCGCAGGATCGCGAGCTCCGGTCTGGTCAGGTCGACGACCGTCGAGGCGAGCGACGGGAGAGGCTCATCCTCGCAGAGGTAGACGTCCACGAGGTCCCCGAAGACCGCGACCAGCTCATCGCAGGTCGTCCCAACCGGGCTGCCGGAGCGGTTCGCGCTGCTGATCGCGAGCGGCCCGGTCCCCAGCGTCACCGCCCGTGCGAGCCGATGGCCCGGGATACGAAGACCGATCGTGTCGGAGTTGCCCCCGAGGGCCCAGTCGCGACTCTCCTCGGTCCGCGGCAGGACCATCGTGAGGGCTCCCGGCCAGAAGGCGCGCGCCAGCAGTTCGGCCCGATCGTCGAAGACGGCGAGACGCAGCGCAGCGCCGGTCGTCGGCGCGAATACGGGCAGCTCGGCGTCGGATAACCTTCCCTTGGCCGCGAACAGCCGCGCCGTCGCCTCCGGATCGTCCGCCCGGGTTCCGATGCCGTAGACCGTGTCGGTCGGTAGCACGACGAGTCTGCCCGCCCGCACCGCACGGACCGCATCATCGAGTCCGCTCATCAGCAGGTCATCGCCTTCGGCCGCTCACGATCCGGTCTCGTCCTGCGAGATCTTGGGTCACGACAACGTCCTCGAACGCCTCCGCGAACAACCTGGCGACGTCCGTCGCCTGATCCGCCCCGATCTCGACCACGAGCGCCGATCTTGCCCGCAGCCAGGCCGCCGCGCCTTCGATGAGCCGCGCGTAGGCGGGCAGGCCGCCGACGAGCGCGTCCACCGGATCCGCCTTCACCTCCGGTGGCAGGTCGAGGTACTCGTCCGGCGTGACGTACGGCGGATTGCCGGCGATCAGGTCCACGCGACCAGCGAGATCCTGAGGAAGAGCTTCGAACAGGTCGCCTTCGTGGATGGTGATCTCCAGCCGCAGCCGGTCGGCGTTGTCCGCGGACAACGCGCATGCCTCCGCCGAGACGTCCGTCGCGAACACGGTGGCTTCCGGACGCTCGCTCTTGATCGCCAGGGCGATCGCGCCCGTTCCCGTCCCCACGTCGACGACGACCGGGTCGGCGATATCCTCGAGCGCCCCGAGTGCCACATCGACCAACACCTCCGTCTCGGGCCGGGGAACGAACACACCGGCACGCACCTCAAGCGTCAGCGCGCGGAACGGCTGGTCGCCCGTCAGATGCTGCACCGGAACCCCCGTGCAGCGCTGGCAGAGCGCACGCCCGTAGGAACGGGCCTCGACGGACGTTAGTGCTTCCCCGCGCGAGTAGATGCCCGCGCGGTCTGTGCCCAGCACCTTGGTCATCAGGATCTCGGCCGAGGA
This sequence comes from Actinomycetota bacterium, assembly GCA_040880465.1. Classification (GTDB taxonomy): domain Bacteria; phylum Actinomycetota; class UBA4738; order UBA4738; family JBBDHU01; genus JBBDIK01. The sequence continues at coordinate 149,070 of JBBDIK010000011.1, forward strand.
ACGTGCATCCTCGACCCCGTGTCGTTGGAGATACTCGGTCCCACGGGCGACGACGTCCGAGGGACGCACGTCAGTCCCCGCCGTCGCCGGCGCCGTCGCCGGCGAGCTGCTCGGCCCGCTCCGCAGCCGTGAGCGCTTCGACGAACTCCTCGATCTCGCCGTCCAAGACCGCCGGCAGCTGATGCACCGTCATCTTCAGACGGTGGTCCGTGACGCGCCCCTCGGGGAAGTTGTACGTGCGGATCTTCTCGGAACGTTCGCCCGTCCCGACCTGCGAACGCCGCACCGACGCCTCCTTCTCGTGCGCCTCCTCCTGCTCCTTTGCGAGGAGCCGGGCGCGCAGGTAGCGCATCGCCTTGTCCTTGTTCTGGAGCTGCGAGCGCTCCTCGGTACAGACGACGACGATCCCGGTCGGCTTGTGGGTGATGCGGACGGCCGAGTCGGTCGTGTTCACCGACTGGCCGCCGGGCCCGGTCCCGCGCATCACCTGGATCTCGATATCTTCACGAGGGATCTCGATCTCAACCTCTTCCGCCTCCGGGAGCACGGCAACGGTCGCGGTCGACGTGTGGATCCGTCCCTGCGATTCAGTCGTCGGAACGCGCTGGACCCGATGGACGCCGGCCTCGTGCTTGAGTTGCGAGAAGGCCCCCTTCCCGCGGATCTCGACCACGACCTCCTTGAACCCGCCCAGATCCGACTCCGAGGCCGAAAGCACGTCGGTCTTCCAGCGATGGCGCTCCGCGAATCTGCGGTAGAGCTCGAAGAGTTCGCCCGCCCACAGGGCCGCCTCCTGGCCTCCCGTGCCCGCCCGGATCTCCATCACGACGTCCTTGTCGTCGTTCGGGTCCTTCGGGACGAGCAGAGCCTCCAGCCGGCCCTTGAGTTCCACCGCCCGCGCGTCGGCAACCTCCGTCTCGTCGCGCGCGTAGGCAGCCAGGTCGGGATCGTCCTCCGCCGATCCCATCTCGCGCGCATCCGCGGCCTGCTGGATGGCGACCCGATACTCGCGATACGGCTCCACGATCTCGCGCAGCTCGGCGTATCGCTTACCCAGGTCCCGCATCCGGGCAGGGTCGGTCGCCGCTTCGGCTGAGGACATCTCGACCTCGAGTTCCTCGAAACGGGTCACGATCTCGTCGAGTCGCTGTTCGATACCCATAGAAGGATTATCCCGCCCCGGGGCGCAGGGCAGCAGTCAGAGGAGGAACGGGTGGATCACGACCGAGCTACAGAGACCAGGGGTCGTCGCGGCGTTCGTCGGTCCGTTCGGTGATCGGGTCATTGTAGGTCGGGGCATCCAGGGGAAGGGGCGGCCGCGACTCCGGAGCCGGTTCCTCCCGGGGAACCTCCGGCTCCTCAACGGTGTCTGCCTCGTCGGCCGTCTCGAGCGGCGGGATGTCCGGCAACGAGAGGTCAACGTTCTCCTGAAGGTCGGCGACGTCGGCGTCCTTCGACCACAGCTCCTCAAGCTGATCCTCGCTGAAGAACTTCCTTCCGCTGCCCGGCAGGGGGGGCAACTCGCTCATCCCTTCGGGGGGCGACGCCACTTCCCCGAGGCTGCGGGCCATCTGGAGCATCCGTTCGCGCATGTGCTCCAGCTCTCCCATCAGAGCGTCGCGACGGGAGTGCAGGCCCGAGAGCAAGCGATCGGCCTCCTCCTTGGCCTTCGTGAGTTCCAGATCGGCTTCCCCACGGATACCTTCTGCTTTCTCCTGTGCATCGATGCGGATCCGGTCGGCCTCCGCCCGAGCCTCCTGCGCCATGTCCGCAGACTGGCGCTGCGCGTTCGCCAGCAGTTCGTCGGACTTGGCCTCTGCGCTCCGCATCACGTCGGCCATCTTCTCCGCGACCGCCTTGTACGGATCCTCCTCGACCACGGGCCGCCGCTCGGCTTCCTTGGCCCGATCGAGCGCAGCCTGCATCGCCGAACGGGAATCGGATGCAGCTGCCAGGGCGGCCTGGGCTCGCGTCCGCGCCTCCTTGAGCTGCTCCTCCATGAGTTCGATCTGGTCGCCGATCTGCTTCAAGTAGTCCCGGACCTGATCGGGGTCGTAGCCGCGGCGGACCGACGCGAATTCACGCTTGCGGATCTGGTCCGCGCTGGGGACCACCGGAAGATCGAGCTCTGTGGACGACATCGGGGAAGACCTCCTCATTTCGGGGGCGCACCTGCAACTCTAGACGTGGAACACTGATTTTCAACGATTCTCGCCGATTCCGGTGTCGGAAGGTCGGCCGAGCCCTATGCCGAGGCAGGGGACGGACGTTCGGGCGACTTCTCCGTGCCCGGGCGCTCCGAGGCCGCCACCGGGTCGCCGAGCAGCCCTCCTTCCGGACGGTCGGTCCCCTCCCCCTCGCAGCGGAGGACTTCCTCGAACGAGGAGATAGCGATCTCGATCTGATCGCGGTCCGGGGGGCGGGTAGTGATCTTCTGGAGCCATAGCCCGGGGGCCATCAGCGCCCGCATGACGAGCGAGCCGTGGAACTTCGCTCCCAACCGCAGCATCTCGTAGGAGACCGCGGCGATGGGGATGATCGCGATGACCCGCGAGGCGATCCGCCACCCCATCGGCAGTGGCGGGAACGCCGAGAACACCAGGATCGTGATGATCAGGATGATCAGCAGGAAGTTGGTGCCGCAGCGAACGTGCAACGTCGAGTACTCATCCACGCGATCGGGGTCGAGCGGCGAGTCGTGTTCGTAGGCCGCGATCGTCTTGTGCTCGGCGCCGTGGTACTGGTACACGCGCCGGACCTCACCCATCAGGCCGATCGCCCATACGTAGCCGACGAGCAGCATCACGCGGAAGATCCCTTCGAGGATGTTCGCGCCGAGCCCGGTCCCGAGGAACGCCTTCTCCGCCCAACCGAACAACCACGCGGGACCGACGATGAAGACGCCGACGAACAGCGTGAGCGCGAGCGTCATCGCGAGCGCCATCCCGCCCTTGCCGAGTTGTTCCTCCTCCGGTTGCGCCTGATGCGTCGCGATGGTGAGCGCGCGGAAACCGATCGACATCGCCTGCCCAAGTGCGATCACGCCGCGCAACCCCGGCTTCGCGAGGGTCGGATGCCGTTTGGCGACGGAGTCGATGTCGTGTGACTCGAGGTAGATCTGCTCGTCGGGCCTGCGAACGGCGACGGCCCAGTGGTCGCGGCCGCGCATCATCACGCCCTCGATGAGAGCCTGTCCGCCGTAGAGGTGGTTCTGACGATCCGGTTCAGGCATCGGCCGGCGCGTCGGCACCCTCGGCGGGCGCGTCCGTGGCCGTGTCGGTCGTCGGAGCGGTCGATCCGGTGGGATCCTCAGCCGCCTCCGGCGCGGGCGGCTGCGCGGCGTCGGCGGCGGCCGTAGCGGGGGCGAGAACCGGGAGCGGCGTCGCAGCCGCCCGCTTCTTGGCGGCCGCGGTACGCGCCTCGATCTCGGCCTTCTGCTTCTCGTAGCGCTTCTGGAAGCGTTCTACCCGGCCGCCGGTGTCCACCAGCTTCTGCTTGCCGGTGTAGAAGGGGTGGCAGTTCGAACAGATCTCGATGTGCAGCTCGGGAACGGTCGATCGGGTCTCGAACCGGTTCCCGCACGAGCACGTGACCGTGGTAACGACGTAGTCGGGGTGGATGTCCGTCTTCATGTCCGTTCCTTTTCCGTTCCTTCGGTCCGGCCGCCCCTACGACGGCGCCTTCGAGATCTCCTTGAGGAACTGCTCGTTCGACTTGGTCGCCCTGATCTTATCGATCAGCAGTTCAAGCGCCGCTCCCGCCTCGAGTGCGTGCAGCACCCGGCGGAGCCGCCAGACCAGCGCGAGTTCCTCGCTGGGCATCAGCAACTCTTCCTTGCGGGTACCGGACGCCTCGACGTTGATCGCGGGGAAGATCCGCTTCTCGGAGAGCTGGCGGTCCAGGCGCAGTTCCATGTTGCCCGTCCCCTTGAACTCCTCGAAGATCCCCTCGTCCATCCGCGAACCCGTCTCGACCAGAGCGCTCGCGATGATCGTGAGCGAGCCACCTTCCTCGATGTTCCGCGCGGCACCGAAGAACCGACGTGGCGGGTACAGCGCCGTCGAGTCGATGCCACCGGACAGGATCTTGCCCGAAGCCGGCGCAGCCAGGTTGTACGCCCGCGCCAGCCGGGTGATCGAGTCCAGGATGATCGCGACGTCGGCACCGGTCTCGGCCAGACGCTTCGCCCGTTCGAGCACGAGTTCGGTCACCTGGATGTGTTGGTCCGGTGGCTTGTCGAAGGTCGAGTACACGACCTCGGCGGGCGTGACCGTCCGCTGCCAGTCGGTGACCTCCTCGGGCCGCTCGTCGACCAACAGGACGATGAGCTGGGTCTCAGGGCTCGACGTGATGATCCCGTTCGCGATGTTCTTGAGGACGGTGGTCTTCCCCGCCTTCGGCGGCGACACGACCATCCCGCGCTGACCCTTGCCGATGGGCGAGACCATGTCGATGATCCGACCGGTGACGTCGGTGGGGCTCGTCTCGAGGCTGAACCGCTCGCCCGGGAACAGCGGCGTCAGCTTGTCGAAGATCGGACGCTGCTGCGCCTCGTCGGGCGCCAACCCATTGACGTTGTCGATCCGCAGGAGCGCGAAGTACTTCTCGCTGTCCTTCGGCCGCCGGACCGCACCGGTGACCGTGTCACCCTTGCGCAGCCCGAACCGACGGACCTGCGACAGGGAGACATAGATGTCGCTCTGGCCCGGCAGGTACCCCGAGGTCCGTAGGAACCCGTACCCCTCAGGGAGGATGTCCAGGATCCCGACCTCGACGGGGGCGTTAACGAGTTCTTCCTCACGGGCCTCCACCTCGCGCACGCGGCGTTCCTCGCGCTGACGGCGGCGGTCCTCGCGAGAGGCGCGTCCCCGATTCCGGCCGCGGTCGCCACGGTCCCCACGGTCGCGGTTCCCCGGCTGATTCCCGCGGTCACCGCCCTGACGATCCCGATTCCCGCCGCGGTTCTGGTTCCCGCGGTCCAGGTTCCCGCGGTCCAGGCTCCCGCGATCCTGACTGTCGCCTCGGTCACGGGGCTGACCCTCCACCTTGGTGTCATCGCCGTTGTCGATGTCATCGCCGTCGTCGGTTCCATCGCCGTCGGCCGCGTCGGCATCTTCCGACCCCTCCGGCTCCGGCCGCTTCTCCGCGCCCTTCGACTCGGCCTTCGGCTTCGCTGGGGCCCGTTTGCTGCCGTTCCCCTTGCCGTTCGCGGCGTCGACGATAGCGCCGATCAGCTCCTGCTTTCGCAGGCCGCGCGTGCCCTCCAAACCGAGGCCGTCCGCGATCTTCTGCAGTTCTGGCAAGACCTTCGCTTCGAGAGTGGACTCGTCCATCGTTCCGGCGCCCATGTCAGGCTCCTTCCTTGAGGTGCTGTTGCAATCCCTTCCAGTCCGCCATGAACTGGTCGATCCCACGGTCAGTCAGGGGATGTTTCACGAGCTTCGCGAACACGTCGTAGGGCATGGTCCCGATGTCGGCGCCGGCCTTCGCCGCGTCCACGACGTGCATGGGATGGCGGAGCGAAGCGGCCAGGACCTGGGTCTCGTAGCCCTGCACATGATAAATCTCGCAGATCTCTCGCAACACCTGCATCCCGTCGGAGCCCACATCATCGAGGCGCCCCAGGAACGGGGACACGATGAACGCCCCGATCTCGGCGGCAAGGATCGCTTGGGCGGGAGAGAAGACGAGGGTCACGTTGATCTTGATGCCGTCATCGACGAGGCGCCGGCCGGCGGTCAGCCCATCGGGCGTCATCGGGACCTTCACGACGGCGTTCTCGGCTTTCTTCGCCAGCAGGAGGCCCTGCTCGTACATCTTGTCGGCCTCGAGTTCGGTGGTCTCCAAGGAGACGGGACCCCCGACCTCCTCGAGGATGACCTTCCACACCTCATCGGGATCGTGTCCTTCCCTAGCCACGAGCGTCGGGTTCGTGGTGACACCCGACAGGACGCCCCAGGCATTGATCTCACGGATCTCGTCGATGTTCGCGGTATCGAGGAACAGCTTCATGCGGTGGTTCCCTCCATGGCCGGTGGCGACGACGCGGCATCGGAAACGGCTCGTTCGGTGGCGCGATCGACGATCAGGTCGATGATCGCGGTAAGCGATTGGTCCAGGCTGTAGTTCGGGATGACGGGGACGCCGTGCTGCAGCGCCTGGCTCTTGATGTACTTCTGCACCTTGCGGATCTTGTCGAACCCTTCGATGTAGCGCTCGGCCGGGCGTGTGGACGTGTCGAACCCGCGCGCCACGAAGTGGCTGTGGTGCACATCCTCATCCTCCACCGTCACGACGATATGGATCGGGAGGACCCGTTCGCCCCACACATCCAGATCGACGAAACCGGGAACGGCGTGCGCACCCTCGATGATGAGGCTCGTACCCTCAACCGCGGCGCGTTCCAAGAGCGCACGGAGGCCGACCGAGACCGCCGCGGTCTGCTCGCGGAAACCGACGATCACCCGATCACCCGGGCGGAGCGGAGCCTCACGGAGCGCACTGTCGGCATCGAACGACGACGTGTACAGCGTGGGCATCAGGGCGCGGGAGAACAACCCACGCATGACCTCGCGGATCGCATCGGTGGCGACCACGCGGACGACGCCGAGGCGCGCGGCAAGCTGCGTGGCGATCGTCGACTTCCCGACTCCGGTCGCGCCGCCGATCAGCAAGACCATCGGTACGTCGAGCCGCTCGACCTCGCGCCACCGAAGGAAGTTCTTCGCGTAGCGTTCGCCGGCGACGTCGCGCAGGACCCCGACAGCGAGTTCGCTCAGCTCGTCGGAGGTGATGACCGCGACGCTGAGTTCGTGCAGCTTCTCTTCGATCGCCTCGGCCACCTGGTAGGAACGGAACGGGGAAAGGCCCGTCACCATCATCCGGGACGCCATCAAGCCCTTCGAATAAGGCAACGAGGATTGCCCACCGGCCGACCCATCGGCGACCAGGACCTGTGAGCCGGAGCTGGGCGCCGTCATCGGACTCCGCCTCGCGCGAGCGCCAGGTCGATGGTCTCGTTCAGGTGCGACTCCACGTCCCGCTCTCCCTCGATCGCGACCGCGCGATTCTCCATGAACACGACCTCCGCGCCCGCGTCGATCGCGGTGCGGCAGGCCACGTCTACCGCGGCGGCCTTGAGCTCCGTCAGGAGCACCTGATATCCGGCTGTTCGATCCATGTCTTCTCGCAATCGGGCTCGGTCCGCGAGGTGTGCGCTTCGGCCCACCACCCGGCATCCGGTTTCGGCTTCGAGGTGTGCGACGTGCCGTTCGGCGACGGCCTCAGGAGCCGTCGTGGCCAGGAACACCGTCTTCCCCTTGACATCGCCTGATGGATGCGGCTCGAAGTCTGTGACGACGAGCCGGGCATCCGCATGCCAGCGCGTGACGTGGGATGTGAGGGGGGAAAGGTTCTGGGCCCCGTTCGGGCTCTGAGCCATGGTAACAACCACCAGGTCCGAGCGCAATAGTCGATAGGGTCCCAGGTAGCCGCCCACGTATTCGGGCGGCGAGGAGGCAGGAACCACCAGGATGCCGGTGTCCCAAGGGATCGGAGGCACGGTGGAGCCACTGCCCTCAAGCACGATCAGCTCAGCCCCGGCGTTCACGGCCACCTCCGCAGCTTCCCGGGCGTTCGTCGCGTAGGCGGCCCCGGCCATCCCGCCCCCGGCCCGCCTGGCCCCAACGGTGGCGACGCCCGCCAGGAGTGCGTCCTCCAGGTAGTCCGATGCGGCATGCTGGCCCTCGTCCAAGAGCTGGAGGAGCCGCTCGAGTGTCACGCTCCCCGCCTCGGCGAACTGGGGCGCGGCCGGTCCGCCCCGTCCCATCGCAACCACGATGGGCCGGAGGCCGCGATCCGCAGCAGCGCGAGCGAGCTGCCCGCCGATCGCGGTCTTGCCGGTGCGCTTCCCGGTGCCGATCACGGCGATCGTCGGGACGGGCAGCGGCGGTCCATGGACGGGCGGGTCGAACCGGAAGTCCGATCCCAGGTACGGCACCCCCGCAGCAAGCGCGACACCGATCAAGCCCATCCGCTCGCGGTAACCGAGGATCGGTTCGTCGGACAGATCCAGAACGGCTTCCGCCCGGACGCGCTCGAGAGCGGCGCGAAGCCCGCCGGCCTGATCGTCCCCGGCCTCGAAGGTCGTGACCCCGAGATCGGGGGGCGCATCCGGATCGACCTTCTCGGTCCCCCCGAGGAACAGGGCAGCCACGACCTCATGGCCACGGCTGCGTGCGGCTGCGAGGCCCCAACGCGTCACCGACGGATAGTGCTCTCCGTCGACCAAGACGAGAACCTTCAATCCCCCGGCTCCTTACTCTGATGGTGTGCGCGGCTCCGGATACGGGGCGCCGGTCAGGGCGTCGGCCCCGGTCCTTCAGTCCCCTCGTTCACGGACGCCCACCGGGTCTTCGGTAGTAAGCGCCTCCAATTCCCGGAAGTACTGCGCGCCGGTCGATAGCGAGAAGTGCGCCAGCATGGTCTCGCCGCCGAAGGGGAACTTCCGGAAGATCTTGACCTCGTCCCCGTCGTACTGCAGCACGTTGTAGCACGGCTTGGTGTACCCGCGCAGGCGCAGGGACGCGACCGTCCCCGCGTTCGCGACCCAGAGGTTCTCCAAGTGCCACACGTACGGCACGTGCTTGTGACCGGTCAGCACGATGTTCACCCCGGAGGTGATCAACACCTCCAGCAAGTCGCCGGCGTCGTTGACCACGCTGCGCTCGCGTCCCGTGCCCGGCACGGGAAGCAGGTGGTGGTGGATCGTGAAGATCTTGAGGTCGGCGGACTCGGCGAACTGCTCACGGATCCAGCCGTACTGCTCGCGGCCGATCTGGCCCTCGTTGATGTCGGGCTCGCTGGAGTCGGTACCGACGATCCGAACGCCCCCGACATCCGCCGACCACCGACGCGGGCCCACCAGTTCCTCGAAGTGGACGTAGCCGACGTTGCGCGCGTCGTGATTGCCGGTGACCGTGTGGACGGGGGCTTCGATGCGCTCCCGATAGGCCATCCAGTTCTTGTACTCCTGGCGGTAGCCTTCGTTCGTGAGATCGCCCGTGCAGACCACGACATCGGGCTGCATCTCGTTCAGCTCGGCGATGACGCGATTCATGAGGTTCGGGACGAAGTAGGGGGACCCGACGTGTGGATCGGAGATGTGGGCGATGGTGACCACGCAGTCAGTCTATCGGAGGAGGCGACGACGCATGTTGGGAGGCAGGTTGGGACGAACGATGAGAGGTCGATGCGCCGCGAGCCGCTACGCGGCGGCGACGGCCGGGCGGTGAAGCAGGGCAAGGACCTCGTCGATCCGCTTGTCCGTCTCGCCCGGCCAGTCCGGGGCTTGGACGCGGAACGGACCGGTCGCAAGGTGCATCGCGCATAACGCCTCACGCCAAGCCAGTTCTTCATCCCCCCCTCCGCGGAGGTGCTCGAGAAGCGCCTTGCGCAGCATGACTCGGTACGCGAGGGGTCGTCCCTGCGCCTCGGGGGCGTACGCGTGCAGGACGCGAAGATGCGCCAGCATGTTCGCCGCGTCCATCAAGGGATCGCCCGGACCGCCGTCCTCCAGGTCGATCAGCCCGATCGAGAACTCGTCGTCCACGAAGATCTGACCCTCGTACAGATCGCCATGGACGGTGAAGGTTTCGGCTAGGGGGCGCGCCGCGCGTTCCGCCAGCTCGTGGTAGGCGTCACGGATCTCGGCGTACCGGTGCGGCCGCAGATGCGCGAGGAGGCGGCCGCTCAGCCGGATCGAGGCCGCTGCGTCGCCGAGGTCAGGTGCCCCCAGCCACCGAACCCGCGCGAGCCGCTCAAGCAGCCCGACCAGCCGGTCGGGATCAGGAAGGGCGCCGCCGGACTCGATCAGGTCACGCAGGCAGGTCCCGCCGATCTCGGGGAACAGGGCCACGCCTCGCAGCCCCTCCGCGACCCGTGGGCGCACCATCCGAATACCCGTCTTCGCGTAGCTGCGATGGGCGTCGAAGATGCGGTCGAACGCGTCGTCGCCCACGACCTTTCCGTACAGGGTCTCCCGGTGCCTCCCCAGCCCGGCAACGGTGTAGCGGAACGCCGCGCGCTGCCCTGGGCGGTACCGCAGCGGCGTCACCGAGATCGCCGCGGGCCGGCGGACGTCGGACGCGTCGCGCACCGTCGGCCCGTGTGCGGCATCGGGGAGGCCGGCCAGCACCGGGTCGTACGGGAACACCCAGGCGGTCACCCCGTCGATCTCTTCCACGGGGTCGCTGACGCCGAAGCGGGAGCCGAACTCGGGTGACGGCGCTACGACGTCGACGCTGCGCGCGCGGGTTCGCAGGCAGACCGTGAGCAGCCGCACCGCTCCCGATCCGGAAACGGCCTGCACGCGGAACCGCACCGTTAGCGCCCGGCCCGGGCGATAGAGGGCCTGAAGCACCCGCACATCGGTCGCGTGCCACCCGCGCCGGCCGAGGAACCGTTCGAGCAGATCCCCCGACGGCTCGCGCCGGAAGAGGGCCCCTGCGAGCGGGAGGTCGGGGTCGACGGGCGGGGGCGGGACCGCCAGCGGTTGATCCATGTCGCTTACTTGGAAGCGTGGGTCCCGGTCGGCGAGTCCTGAGCGGTATCCGGACAGGAGTTGTCAGCCGAGTTGTATGCGGAGTTGTTCGCGGAATTGCCCGGCGAGTCGAACCCGGAGTCCCCGATCGAGTCGGCTCCCGAGTTCTTGTAGGAATCCCCTCCGGTCTTGTGGACCGAGTCCCCGCCCGAGTCGTAGGCCGAGTCGTGGGCGGAGTTGCCCGGCGAGTCCTTGCCCGAATCGCCGATGGAGTCGGGACCCGAGTCCTTGTTCGAGTTGGTGGTCGTGTCGTGGGCCGAGGTTCCCGCCGAGTCGTACTTGGAGTTCAGCTCGGAGTTCCCGATGGAGTCGACGCCGGAGTCCCCGATCGAGTCGGGTCCTGAGTCCTTGTTCGAGTTGCCCGCAGAGCATTCGGCCGACTTGCCGGCGGAGTTGTACTTCGAGTTCACCTCGGAGTTGCCGGGGGAATCGAAGTTGGAGTCGCCCTTGGAGTTCGCGCCGGATTCCTTGGCCGAACGACCGGCCGAGGCCTTCTTGCGGTTGTCCCGGTTGTGGTTGCCCCGAGCGTGACCGCCGGGCGCGTCGTCACCGGCACCGACGGCATCGTCCATCCCGTCCCTGCCGAGATCTTCCTCAGGAACCGTTACGTCCTGGCTCTCGCCCTCGACGTCCACCGTGACGGTGTCGCCCGTGACGTCACCTTCGGCCAGCGCCGGTGTCGTCCCCACGGCCAGGGTGACCGCCGAGCCCCCGACCAAGACCGTCAGAACCTTGCGCTTCCTGTTCCTCCGAAGCTTCTGGATCGTGTCCATCCCCTTCTCCTTTATGAAGCCGATGACCTCTCCAGTGTCGGCACTGCGCCGCAACGGGCTGAGGCGAAACGGCCAGGAGGGGGCTAGCTATCGGGGATGGAAATCGGTCTGGCCCGGAATGACTATTCCTCCATGACCACCCGCACGTCCCCTTCGCGGGAGAGCAGCGAGAAGGACGTGATCTCCCCCTCACGTCGGAAGACGAGGGAGACGGTTCCGCCGTTCACCTGCAGGTTGCGGAGTTCAACGGTATTCAGCCAGGAAGGCAGGTGGGGCATGTGGATCGTCAGCCGGTTCTCGTGGGCCCTGGCGGAGACCCCGAGCATGGCTTGCAGCATGAGGAACGGGGAACCCGCGGCCCATGCCTGCGGAGAACACGCGACCGGGTAGCTCACCGGCCGGTTCGGGCTCCGCCGCGTGAAGCCGCAGAACAGCTCGGGCAGCCGCATGTAGTCGGCGTGGATCGCGGCGTCGAACAGCGCCGTGGACACGCGGTTGGTCCCGCGCACGAAGCCGTAGCGCTTGAGCCCCGCCGCGATCAGGGCGTTGTCGTGCGGCCAAACGGAGCCGTTGTGGTAGCTCATGGGGTTGTACGCCGCTCCGGTCTTGGAGAGCGTCCGGATCCCCCACCCGGAGAACATGTCCGGGGCCAGGAGCCGCTTCGCGACGAGCTTGGCCTGCTCGGGGTCGGCGATCCCGCAGTAGAGGGCGTGCCCCGGGTTCGACACGATCGTGCGAACCTGGCGCTTGTCCTTGTCGAGGGCGCCGGCATAGTACCCCTCGTCCTCCATCCAGAAGACCTCATTGAATCGGCGCTTCAGTTCCTGGGCTTCGACGCGTAGCCGGGCGGCCGTCTCTTGGTCGCCCAACGCATCGAACACGTCGGCCATCCGGGTCTTCGCGAGGTATACATACGCCTGGACCTCGACCAGGGCGATCGGCGGATCGGCGAGCCGCCCGTCCGCGTGCGTCACGGAGTCCCACGAGTCCTTCCACCCCTGGTTGCGGATGCCTCGCGGGGAGCGGGTCTTGTACTCGACGAAGCCGTCACCGTCCATATCGCCGTAGGTGTCGATCCAGTCGAGCGCCGCCTTCGCGGCGGGGAGCATCCGAAGCGCGAACTCGCGGTCGGCCGTCCACCGGAAGTACTGCGCGAACAGGATCAGGTACCACGGCGTGGCATCCACGGAGCCGAAGTAGGGCGAGTGCGGGACGATGCCGGCACCAGCCAGCTCCCCGTGCCGGATCTCGTGCAGGATCTTCCCCGGGTTCTCGTCGCGCCAGGGATCGTCCTCCTTCCCCTGGTAACGCGCCAACAGCTCCAGCGCCTCGCGGGCCGGGCGCGGGTTGACCATGAGCATCTGGTGCGCGGCGATCAGCGCGTCCCGCCCGAAGATCGTGACGTACCAGGGGATCCCCGCCGCGAGGACGCTCCCCTCCTCGGTCCTGGTGTAGAGCGCCCGCATGTCCCGCAGGCTGCGCGACAGGAGCTGGTTGAACACCTCGTTGTCGGTGACGATCTGCGTGGACTCGCGCTCCCATTCCTCGTAGGAGCGGCGGAGGGTGTGCACCGCGGCGTCGAATTCGCGTGTCGGCGGCTCCTCGTCGGCCACTACAGCCTCGACGGTGAACGCGACCAGCTTCGTCTGGCCTGCTCCCAGTCGCAGCTTGAACGTAACGTTTACCAGGTCGCCCGCGAGTTCGACGCGGGTCGGCTCGGAGGCGAACGCAACCCGGGTCTCGCGACGGACCCCATCGCGCCCGACGTAGCCGAACAGCACCTCCTTGCCCTCGATGACGGGTGGCTCGACCTCCCCCCGCTCCTCGTCGAACATGTGACGAACCTCGAAGATGTCCAGGAAGTCCGCCGCGAACGCGAACTCCAGATCCAGGGACACGGGGTGCGCGTTGTAGTTCTTCACGCGGACGCGTTCGAAGAGTTTGCCGTTGATCGCGCGGATGCGACGGATGTTGAGCGTTTGCTGCGGAACGGCAAGGACCCCCCACTCGTACAGGTCCGGGTTGGTGAGGTCGACGTGAGACATGTAGGCCCGCTCCGCCGACGAAGAGAGCAGCACCGGCTCCCGGCCGGAGATCTTCATGGAGAAATGCGAGAGGAACCGGGTATCCCGGTAGTAGAGCCCGAGTCCGTAGTCGCGGCGATCGGTCAGGTTCCCCCTCGTGTCCGAGTAGAGGAACAGGTCCCCTTCCTTGACCGCGAGGACCTTGCTGCCGAGCTCGGTGACGAGGACGGGAACCGCTTCTTCGCGGGGTGCTTCGGCAGGTGGACCTTCGGGGTCGGGCTTGGCGTTCACGGTCGCGATCGATCCGGGGCACGCATAGCCGGGTGACGGGCGGCCCGGCACCTCACGGAAGCGAGTCTAGGTTCGGTCATAGCCTCTTTCAACGGTATCGGCGCGTTTCACTCAGCCTTGCGTGACGATCGCGCCATCGAGGTCGGGAACCACCCGGAGTATCCGCCACCCGTCCCCCAGATCGGGGACCTCGCGTCCCCCGTCCCGCTCGAATGCCAGGAGCGTCGGCCCGGCCCCCGACACACAGACCGGGACCCCGTCGTCACGCAGCCGATCGAACACGGCCCTCGCCTGCGGAACCAGCGCGAGGCGCGCGTCCTGGTGGAGCCGGTCCTGCAGGGCCTCGCCCAGGAGTTCGGGGGACGACGACAGGGCTACCGTCACCAGCGCTGCGCGCGACACGTTGAAAACCGCATCGCCGAACGGGACGTCGGTCGGAAGCGCCCGGCGCGCCTCCTCGGTCGGGATCCGCTCGCCCAGCGGGATGAGCGCAACGGCGCGGATGCCTGCTGCGAGGGACAGCCGTTCGGCCCGCCAGCCGCCCTCCACCGATGGGTAGGAGAGCACGAGCCCGCCCGAGAGCGCCGGCGCGACGTTGTCGGGGTGTCCCTCAACCGCCACCGCCGCCTCGAGTCGTTGCCGCTCATCGAGTTCCGTACCGAGCAGAGCGTCGGCCAGCACGACGCCGGCCACGACCGCAGCGGAAGACGAACCCAGACCGCGTTCGAGCGGGATGCGGTTGAGACTCCGAAGCCCGAGCCCGGGAAGCTCCGCTCCGGCCTGCTCCGCAACGTGGCGCATCGCGCGGGTCACCATGTCAGTTCCGTCGGAAGAGAGCTCCTCGGCCCCTTCGCCCTCCCAGGTGATGCCGCCGGCGCTGGTGTCGACCGTCACCTCGTTGTGGAGCTGGAGCGCCAGTCCGAGGCAGTCGAAGCCGGGTCCGAGGTTCGCGCTGGTCGCGGGAACGCGGACCGTGATCCTCACAGACCGAGCTCCGCAGCGACGACATCGGGATCGGCGGGTACCACAGGCGGGTGGCTCGCGCCGGACATCGCCCACTCAGGATCCTTGAGGCCGTGACCGGTCAGGACGCACACGACCGTCGAGCCCATCGGGATGCGTCCATCCTCCATCACATGGAGCAGGCCGGCGACGGAGGCGGCCGAGGCCGGTTCGGCGAACAGACCCTCGTGGGCGAGACGCCGGTACGCCGAGAGGATCTCACGGTCGGTGACCGCCAGGATCGCCCCGTGGGACTCCTCGGCGGCCACGACGGCCTTCTCCCACGACGCCGGGTTCCCGATGCGGATCGCGGTCGCGATGGTTTGCGGGTCGGGCACCGGATGGCCGAGGACGATCGGCGCGGCACCCTGGGCCTGGAACCCGATCAACGTCGGCGCGTCTGAGGTGACTCCGTCGCCCAGGTATTCCCCGTAGCCCGCCCAGTGAGCCGTGATGTTGCCGGCGTTGCCGACGGGGACGAGATGGAAGTCCGGTGCGCGCCCGAGCATGTCGACGACCTCGAACGCGAGCGTCTTCTGTCCTTGGATCCGGAACTCGTTGGTCGAATTCACCAGGGTGACGGGATAGTTCTCCGCGAGGCTCCGCGCCAGGTCCAGCGACGCGTCGAAATTGCCCTCGATCTCGAGCACCCGGGCGCCGTGCACCAGCGTCTGTGCCATCTTGCCGAGCGCGATCTTGCCTTTCGGCACGAGTACCGCGCAGGTCAGCCCGGCCTTCGCCGAGTACGCGGCCGCCGACGCACTGGTGTTCCCGGTCGAAGCACACACCACCGCCTTCGAACCGGCCTCGAGCGCTTTGCTGATCGCCAGCGTCATCCCGCGATCTTTGAAGGACCCGGTTGGGTTCGCGCCCTCGAACTTGAGGAAGACCTCGCATCCGGTCTGGTCCGACAGCGGGTCCGACCGAACGAGCGGCGTCCCGCCTTCGCGCAGAGTCACGACCGGCGTCGCGTCGGTCACCGGCAACCGGTCCCGATACTCCTCGATCACACCTCGCCACTGGTGTGCGCTCACGCGAGATCCTCTCCGGCATCATCCTCGGCCTCGACGCGCAGAACGGACTGCACCGCATACACCACTGGCATCTGACGGAGATCCGCGACCGTTCCCTGCAGGTCGCCCTCGAGCGCGCGATGGGTGATGAACACGAGTTGCGCTTCCTCCCCTGAGCCTTCCTGCACGACGGACCTGATCGACACACCGTGATCGCCGAACACCGCCGCGATCCGTGCCAGCACGCCGGGACGATCCTCGACGTCCAGCCGCAGGTAGTACAGACCCCTGAGATCGTCCATCGGACGGATGGTCCGCTCGTAGAAGCACGTGCAGCCGACGCCACGCGCTCCCGAGGTGAGGTTGCGTGCCACCGAGACGAGGTCACCCGCGACCGCCGTCGCCGTCGGATCCCCTCCCGCCCCTCTTCCGTAGAGCATCAGCTCGCCGACCTTCCCACCCTCGACGAAGACAGCGTTGAAGGAACCACTTACGGAGGCAAGCGGATGGCCCGCAGGGATCATGGCGGGGTGGACGCGGGCCGCGACCAGGTCGCCATCGAGTTCCGCGATAGCCAGCAGCTTCACCACGTACCCGAGCTGCCGGGCGAACCGGATGTCGTCGGCAGAAACCGACGCGATGCCTTCGCGGTACACATCCGAGCCCACGACGCGCGCATTGAACGCGATCGAGGCCAGGATCGCAAGCTTCGACGCGGCATCGAACCCTTCGACGTCGGCGGTCGGGTCTGCCTCGGCGAACCCCAACTCCTGCGCCCGAGCGAGGGCATCGTCGAAAGACACCCCGTCCTCGGCCATCCGACTGAGGATGTAGTTCGTCGTGCCGTTCACGATGCCGGTGATGCGGCGGATCCGCTCGCCGGACAGCGACTCCTTCAGCGGCCGGATCAGCGGGATCCCGCCTCCGACCGCCGCCTCGAAGTACAGGTCCAGTCCCTTCTCGTCCGCCGCGTCGAAGAGCTCGCGCCCGAACCCGGCGAGCACTTCCTTGTTACCGGTCACGACGGGCTTCCCGCGGTCGAATGCCCCGAGGATCAGCTCCTTCGCGGGGTCGACACCGCCGATCAGCTCGCAGATGATGTCCACGTCTGGGTCGTCCAGCACCGCCCACGGATCGGCCACGAAGGCCGACGCGTCGAGTGGCACATCGCGAGGCTTACCGGGGTCGCGGACGGCGACCCGCACGATCTCCAGGCGGCATCCGGCACGCTGTTCGACGTCGTCGCCGTGCTCGTCGAGCAGTCGGACGAGGGCTGCGCCAACGTTGCCGCAGCCGAGGAGCCCGATCCGCTTCACGTCGCTCACTGCAGCCACCTCGCCATGAGGACCTCGTCCACGTACCCTACGGGCTTCAGTAGGTGGCGCACGAGCCGACCTTCCTCAACGAACCCGAACTTCCGGTACAGCGCCACGGCTGGCGCGTTGTCCGGATAGACGGAAAGCGCGATCCGAGCAACGCCGAACTCCTCCGCCCAGCGGAACGCCTCCACCATCAGAACCGACCCGATCCCCTTGCCGCGCCAGGGCTTCGCGATCCCCATCCCGAGGGTCGCGTTGTGGCGGTTCCGCTGCTCGACGCCTCGCGCGAGCGAGAGCAGGCCGATCACTTCGCTACCGTGCATCGCCAAGATCCACGCACCGCGCTCGTTCCACGCATCGCGGAACAGACCCCGATAGTGCCGGACGGGGTTACCGACGCGCTGGCTGTGGACGAAACCCTCCGCGACCACGCCCTGCCACATCGCGCTGAACGAACGCGCGTCCTTCGGGCCGGCCGGGCGGACCAGGACACCTGGGGGCGGCTCGGCCGTCGGGATCGCCGGCGCGGCTCCGATCTCGAGCCGGTCCAGGTCCGTGTCGTCCTCGCGCCGGAACAGCAACCGGCTGCGGCCACCAGAGACGACCGCCACGGCCGGTTTCCCGACGCGGTTGTAGTTCGACGCCATCGAGTAGCCGTACGCCCCCGTGGCTGCGAAGGCCAGCAGGTCTCCTGGACGCAGGTCGTCCGGCAGCTCGACGTCCGTCGCCAGTACGTCGCCGGACTCGCAGTGTCGCCCCACCACCGTGGCCGTGGCTCGACCGCCGCTCCGGGGAGATCCCGCGTACGCCACCGTGTACTCCGCGCCGTAGAGGGCCGGACGGATGTTGTCCGACATCCCACCGTCGACCGCAACGAATGTACGCCCCGATGCAACCTCCTTGATCGACCCAACCCGGTAGAGGGTGCACACGCTGTTGGCGACGATCGAGCGCCCCGGTTCCACCATCACGTCGGGCACCGCGAGCCCGCGTGCGGCCGCGCAGGTCCTGACGTGTTCCAGCATCGTTGCGGCGATGTGCGGAAGCGCCTGCGGCATCTCACTGGTATACGTCACGCCGAACCCACCTCCCACGTCAAGGACCGGCGTTTCGATCCCAAGCGCGTCACGGATCTCGGCCAGGAGGTCGAAGAGCGTCTCGATCTCGGCCACGAAGGGGGACACGTCGAGTAGCTGAGAGCCGACGTGAGCATGAAGGCCGACGAAATGGACACCCTCGAGCGTGGTCGCGCGCTTGACCGCCGCGATCGCGCGACCCTCGGCGATCGGCGTCCCGAACTTCGAATCGAGCCCACCGGTGTCCAGGTACTCATGCGTGTCTCCCGAGACGCCGGGCGTCACCCGAAGCATGACCGGCTGCACGCGGCCGGCCTCCCGTGCGATGCGATCGATGCGGTCCAACTCGTCCGCGTGGTCGGCCATGAGGAACCCGACCTGCGCGCCGACGGCCATCCGGATCTCAGCATCGGACTTGTTGTTACCGTGCATCGCGATGGCGGACGGATCCGCGCCGGCGCGAAGGCACGCCTGCAGCTCGCCGCCGGTCGACGAGAGCAGACCGAGGCCCTCCTCCTGCGCGACGCGGACCATCAACCGCGACGTGAACGCTTTGACCGCATACATCGGCCGCGGGAACGCACCCGCGAACGCCCGGCACCGCGCACGGAAGTCGTCCTCGTCGAAGACCAGCAGGGGCGTTCCGTAGGTCGACGCGAGTCCCGCTGCGGAGACACCGGCCACCTCCAGCCCCGTCGACGTGAACCGGCTGTTCGCAGGCCAGGGGTTTGGTCCCGGCTCGGGATCGGACACCGGGGGTCGGAGCTGCTCTTCAGTCATCCGAACGCTCCATCGCCTCCGGAACCGACACCGCGAGGATGGCCATCACGTTCGCGATGACCTGCTTCGCGCCGGCTGCGAGCTGCAGCCGGGCCTGCGTGAGCTCCGCGTCGTCGGTGATCACCCTGCACTCCGTGTAGAAGCGGTGGAACCGCTCGGACAGACCTCGAGCGTAGTGCGTGAGTCGGTGCGGCGCGCGGAGTTCGGAGGCGACCCGGACCTGCTCGGGCATCTCGGCCATATCGCGGAGCAGTTCCGTCTCGGCGTCGTGGGTGAGCAGATCCAAGGCGGCCGCGTCGGCTGATCCCACCGCGATACCGGCTTGCGCAGCCTTGCGCAGGATGCTGGCGATCCGCGCATGCGCGTACTGAACGTAGTAGACCGGGTTGTCCAAACTCTGCTTCTTCGCCTCCTCGATGTCGAAGTTGATCACGCTGTCGTTGGACTGCGTGAGCAGCGTGAACCGGGTCGCGTCGGCTCCGACCTCGTCGAGGAGTTCATCCAGCGTGATGAGATCACCGGTGCGCTTGCTCATCTTCACGGGCTCGCCGCCCCGCGAGAGCAGGACGAACTGATACAGGACGATCTCGACCGTGTCATCCGACAACCCGAGCGCGTCGACCGCCCCCATCAGACGCTTCACCGTGCCGTGGTGGTCCGCACCCCAGACGTAGACGAGGTGATCGAACCCCCGCGCGACCTTGTCGACGACGTACGCGCAATCGGCAGCGAAATACGTAGGATCGCCGTCGCTCTTGATCAGGGCACGGTCCTTCTCATCGCCGAACGCGCTCGCGCGGAACCAGATCGCGCCGTCCTCCTCATAGGCGTTCCCGTCGGCCTGCAGCCGCTCAACCACTGCTCGGATGCCTCCACCGTCGTGCAAGGTCTTCTCCGAGAACCACGAGTCCATGCGGATCCCCATCCGTTCAAGCGTGGTCCGGATCTCGGCGAACACGAGTTCCTCGCCGCGTTCCTTGAGCACAGCCCGGCGCTCGGCCTCGGGCGCGTCGACGAGCTCGTCGCCGACCGCATCGGCGATCCGGTCAACGATCCGCAGGATGTAATCGCCGTGGTACCCCTCCTCCGGGAACGGCACGTCATTCCCGAACCGCTGCAGGTACCGCGCCTCCACCGACTCGGCGAACAGATCCATCTGGCGACCGGCGTCGTTGAAGTAGTACTCGCGCTCCACGCCCCAGCCCGCCGCCGCGAAGATGTTCGCCAGGGCATCTCCCAGCACGGCGTTGCGGGCGGTGCCGACATGCAGCGGGCCGGTCGGGTTCGCCGACACGTACTCGACCTGGACGCGTTTCCCGTTCGGCTCAAGCCGCCCGTATCCGTCGCCGCCGGCGCGGATCTCGCGAAGGGCATCGTAGAGCCAGCCGTGCGTCACACGGAAGTTGATGAACCCCGGCCCCGCGACCTCGATGGTCGTCACGAAGTCGGACGACGGGAAGGCGGCGACGATCGCCTCCGCGACCTCCCGCGGTTTCTTTCCGGCCGAAGACGCGAGCGCCATCGCGACGTTCGTGGTGAAGTCGCCGAACTCCTTCTGACGGGGCTTGTCCAGCTCGATCGCCGGCAGGTCGCCGAACGGGGCCAGGCCGGCCGCGACGACGGCTTCACCGATCATGACAGCGAGGCGCTGCTCGATCACGACGAACCGGGATCCGGCTGGGCGTCCGCCGGATCGGCATCCGAGAGCACCTGCTTAACCACCTCGACGAGTTCGCCGGGGTCGAACGGCTTCACGAGGTAGCCGTCGGCGCCCAGGCGCTGCGCCTTCTCCTGCTCCGTCTGACCCGTCCGAGCGGTCAGGAAGACGACCGGGACCGAGGCGGTCGGCGGGTCACCCCGCAGGCGGCCCATCACCTCCCAGCCGTCCATGTCGGGCATGGACACGTCCAGCACGACGATGTCCGGGCGAGCGCCGGCCGCCAGCTCGAGGGCTTCCTCCCCACGGCCGGCCACCGCCACGTCGAACCCTTCCAGGCGGAAGTTGACCTGCAGCAATCTGCGGATCATGGGGTCGTCATCGACGATCAAGATGCGAGGCTGGTCCACGGCGGATTCACCTTAGCAACCAGGACCTTCACGGGTGCCGATGATCGGGTCGCAAGGTCTCAACGCACGGTTCGCGAGCAGCCCGTTGCTAGACTCGCCGGATAGTAGGCACCCGCCGACGAGCCAGCCCACCACGGCGGCCGGCGGGCACCCCAACGCCCTCGTAGCTCAGGTGGATAGAGCACCGCCCTCCGGAGGCGGGTGCGCAGGTTCGAGTCCTGCCGAGGGCACGTGAGCGATCTCCGCAGAACCATCCGTGCCCTGATGCCCGAGATCCAGACCGACCTCGAACGCCTCGTTCGCATCCCCTCCTGCGGGTTCCCCGGCTTCGATCCGGCGCCAGTCAGGGAGTCAGCGATGCTGACGGCCGACCTGCTCGAAGCGGCCGGTCTGATGGACGTGCGCATCATCGAAGTCCCGGGCGGCCACCCGGCGGTCTTCGGCTCGACACCCGGCCCCGCCGGTGCCCCGACCGTCCTGCTGTACGCCCACCACGATGTGCAACCCCCGGGCCCGGCGGACGAGTGGACCACTCCTCCGTACGAGCCCGTCGTCCGGGACGGCAGGATGTACGGCCGCGGCACATCCGACGACAAGTGCGGCATCGCGATGCACCTCGCGAGTCTGCGAGCGTTCGGCGGGAACCCTCCGGTCGGCGTCAAAGTGCTCGTCGAGGGCGAAGAGGAATGCACCGCCGAGCACCTCGACTGGCTCATCGGAGAACACGCCGACCTGCTGCGTGCCGACGCCGTGATCGTCGCCGACGCCGGTTCGTGGGAACGCGGAACGCCGGCCCTGACCACGAGCATCCGCGGGGTCGTCGCCTGCGAGGTCGAGGTTCGCGTCGCCGAGCAGGCACTGCACAGTGGCGAGTACGGCGTCGTCCCCGATGCGATCACCTCCCTGGCCCGCATGATCGCCGCTCTCCACGATGAGGAAGGCAACGTCGCGGTGCCGGGGCTGCTTCGTCGGGAGGGCTCGGCTCCGGTCGAGGTATCAGAGGATGACCTCCGCGCAGAGGCGAAGGTCGGGGCGAACGTGCAGCTCATCGGGACGGGCACCCTTGCCGACCGGATGTGGTTCGGCCCAACGATCAGCGTCATCGGGATCGATGCACCGTCCATCCGCGACGCGTCATTCCAGATCGTTCCGGTGGCCAAGGCGGCGGTGACGATGCGCATCGCGCCGGGTGAAGATCCTGCCACTGCCCTCCAGGCGCTGATCGACCACCTGAGGGCGGCCGCTCCCTGGGGCGTCGACGTGGCGTTCGGCGGCGAGGAGCGCGCCGTCGGCCACCAAGTCCCGAACGAGGGGCCGATCTTCGAGGCTGCGCGCCGCGCCGCCACCGAGGCATGGGGAGTCGAACCGGTGATCACCGGCAGCGGTGGCTCGGTACCGCTCGTCCCGATCCTCGCGGGCGTGATGCCGGATACCGTCATCTTGATGACCGGCCCGGGGGACCAGTGGTCCGGCGCGCATTCGATCGACGAGAGCATCGACCTCGTCGAACTCGAGCGGGCATGCCTCGCTCAGGCCCTCTTCTTGGAGAACCTCGGCTCAGATTCC
The DNA here is from genome assembly GCA_040880465.1 of Actinomycetota bacterium. Classification (GTDB taxonomy): domain Bacteria; phylum Actinomycetota; class UBA4738; order UBA4738; family JBBDHU01; genus JBBDIK01. The sequence goes on from JBBDIK010000011.1 coordinate 171,581, forward strand.
TAGCCGGCCCCGCCACTGAGGTACGCGATCAGCTGCTCGTTGGATCCCCCGCCCACCGATGTTGGAGTCGAGTTCCACATGCCCACCGTCCGGCCAGTCGAGCGCCACCCGGGTGGCCAGCACGCTGCCCTCTCCCTTAGTCACCACGAGTCCGGCGCGCGGCCACGCCACGACTTCCTTCTTCACCCTGATGTTGAAACCCTTCGGCTTGAAGTCGAACACGTGCACCGCATCGTCGGTCACGGCCATCACGACGTTCCGGGGGAGACCGCTCGAGCGGTCTTCCAGGGCGAAGCGGCGAGCGAAGGGCTGGGTCAACTGCCGACGGCCCTTGCTAGGGTTCGAGCCATGACCACCGGAGAGCAGACGCCGTCCGCCGAGATCGTGGACGCGCCCGACGTCGACGCGACGGATGCGACGGATGCGAAGGACGTTGCGACCACCGAGCGTATCTCCGAGCCGGCCAAGCTGTTGCGGATCGTCAGCATGGTCCGCGAGCTGCTGGATGAAACCCGGCAGACGAGCGTCGACGAGAAGGGGCGGGAGCGGCTCCGTCAGATCTACGACCGATCACTGGTGGAACTGAACGAGGTCCTGTCCCCCGATCTGCAGGACGAACTCTCGGCCCTGGCTATCCCGATGGAGGGCACGCCCACCGAGTCCGAGATCCGCATCGCCCAGGCCCAGCTCGTCGGCTGGCTGGAGGGACTGTTCCACGGCATCCAGGCCGCGATCTGGTCACAACAGATGGCTGCGCGCGCGCAGTTCGAGGAACTCCGTCGCCGGGGCCTGCCGCCGGGCTCGGCCCCGGGGCAACAGGACGGGCCGCCGCAAGGGAATCCGGGCCAGTACCTGTAGCACCGACGAACCCAACCCGGTTACGCCGCGTTACCCGGGGCCGGCTTCTTCGATCTTGACGCCCTTCGTGCCGGTCGTCGCCAGATCCGTCGCGCCGGCGAGCCGCTGGGCGAAGAAGACGGGGATCAACGAGAGCAGCATGACCGCCATCGCCACCACGTTCACGACCGGCTGGTCGGTGGGGAGCCGGATGTGGTTGAAGATCCAGACCGGCAGGGTCAGGGTCGTCCCGGCCGTGAAGTTCGTCACGACGATCTCGTCGAACGATAAGCCGAACGCGAGCAGGCCTCCGGCGACGAGCGCCGTGCGGATCGACGGGAACGTGACGTACCGGAATGTTTGCCATCCGTCCGCGCCGAGGTCCATCGACGCTTCGACCAGTGACGTCGGGGTTCGGCGCAGCCTGGCGACGACGTTGTTGTAGACGACCACCACGCAGAACGTGGCGTGGCCGATGATGATCGTCGTCAGGCCGAACTCCAGCCCGAACGAACGCTGCGCATAGTCCATCCCCGACGACAGCGCCAAGGCCGTGACGATCCCCGGAAGCGCGATCGGAAGCACCAGGATGAATGAGAGCGATTCGCGCCCGAAGAATCGGAACCGGTGAACCGCGAACGCGGCGAGCGAGCCGAGTACAAGCGCGATGGCCGAGGCACCGAGCGCTGCGAGCACCGAGTTCAGCAGCGCCGTCCGCACTTCGGGATCCGCCCACGCCGTCCCGAACCACCGTGTGCTCCACAGCTCGGGCGGCCACGCCTGGTCCGTCGCCTTGTTGAAGGCGTAGATGACCACGATGAACAGCGGTGCGTACAGGAAGAACAGCACGAAGATCGAGAGTATCCGGACGACGACCCTCGTCACGCGCCCTTCCATCTACAACGCCTCGAATGCGCCGAGGCGCTTCGCGATGGACAGGTAGATGGCCACGATCACGATGGGCACCGTCGCGAACGCGGCCGCCAGCGGCAGGTTGCTCCCGATCCCGACGAAGTTGTAGATGGCGTTCCCGATGAAGAAGCGGTTGCCGACGAGCGTCGGCGTGATGTAGTCCCCCAGGGTCAGCGAGAAGGCGAAGATCGACCCCGCCACCACCCCCGGGAAGGCCAGCGGCCACACCACCCGGCGGAACGTCGTAAGGCCCTTGGCGCCGAGGTCCCCCGACGCCTCGAGCAGCGACGATGGCACCCGCTCGAGCGCGGCGTATACGGGCAGGATGACGTACGGCAGCCACAGGTAGCTGAACGTCAGCCATACCGCCCAGCCGGAGGCCCCGATCCTCGGCTCCTCGATCCCCAGGAACGTCTCAAGCACCCAATCGGCAGGCCCGCCTCCTCCCAGGATCGTCTTCCACGCGAACGCGCGGACGAGGTAACTCGACCAGAGCGGCAGGACCACGGCGACCAGCAAGATGTTCCGCATCCGGCGCGACGCCATGCGCGCCATGTAGTACCCGATCGGGAAAGCCAGCGCGACGTCCGTCACCGTGACCGCGACGGCTGTCACTAGCGTCCGCACCGTGATCGCCCGGTAGACCTCACCCGTGTAGACGGTTTCGAAGTTCTGTAGGCCCCACACCTGCTGGACCTCGCTGGTGAGCGGATCGAGCCGCCAGAACGACGTCACGATCATCAGCGTCAGGGCACCCAGGTAGACGACCACCATCCAGCCGAGTGGCGGGGCGATCGTGAGCGCGAGTCGGCCACCCGTGGAACGGTTCAGGAACGCGGATGTCCGTCGGACCGGACCGTTCGGCGCGTCCGGATACCCGGTGGTCTCGGTCGTGGCCACTCACACGCTCCCAGGTGAAAACGGGGGGGGCACCTGCCGGTG
>JBBDIK010000011.1:174281-289198 GCA_040880465.1 Actinomycetota bacterium
CCCCCCCCCGCGATGATCCGATGCTTCCTACGTTCCCCGAACCTCCGTCCACTTCTCGGTCCAGGTCGTGTAGTCCATGCAATCCGTGCTGCCGTCACCGCAGTCTGCGAGCGGTGTCTTCCAGAGGGCGATCTGCGAGAGGAACTCCTCATCGCCGCAATGGAATACGGACTCCGTCGACTCCCCGAACGTCTTGCGCATGATGTCGCAGGACTGCGTGTTGCTGGGCGTCGCGTAATAGTACGCGGCGACCTGCGCCTGCACGTCCGGGCGCATCGTGTAGTCCATCCACATGTACATGCAGTTCGGGTGCTCCGCATTCGCGGACATCATCCACGAGTCGGCCCAGCCGGTAACCCCTTCCTCGGGGACCGTGACGTCGACCTTGACGCCCTTGTCCAGCAGCAACTGCTGGTTGACGGGCCATGCGGTTCCGACCGCCATGTCGCCGGCCTTGAACCCCTGGATCTCGTCGGTGTAAACCGCCCAGTACTTGAACACCAGCTCCTTCTGCTGCTGAAGCAGGGCCACCGCTGCGTCCAGCTGCTCGGACGTCAGCTCGTACGGGTCCTCGATCCCGAGGTCCGGTTGATGCGCCTTCAGGTACAGCGCCGCGTCGGCGATGTAGATCGGGCTGTCGTAGGCGGTGACTTGCCCGCCCCAGTCCGAGTCGGCTTCGAACACGACGTCCCAGCTCGTCGGCGCCGGATCGACCAGCGCCGAGTTCCACATGAGGATATTGGGGCCCCACATGTACGGCACGCCATAGTGCACGCCGTCAACCGTGTTATGGGGCGGCGACTGCAAAGACGGCATCGCTTCCGAGTAATCCGGGATCAGGTCGATGTTGATCGGGGCGACGTCGCCGGCTGCGATCAACCGGTTCGTGGCGTCGCCGGACGCGGACACGCCGTCGTACAGGGAACCCCCGCCCTGCCGCATGAGGTTCACCATCTCGTCGGAGGTGTTCCCGTACTTCACCTTCACCTCGCAGCCGCTCTCTTCCTCGAACGGCTCGACCCACCCCTTCTGGGTGTAGCCCGGCCACGCGATCAGGCTCAGCTCGCCCTCTCCGGGACCGATCGACGTCGGCAACGGGCCTGTGTCGCCGCCACCCGCGGGCGGCGTACCGCCGCCTCCCCCACCGCCGCCGGTACACGCGGCCAGCGTCAACACCATGGCGGAGAACCCCGCCAGGAGTCGCCATCTGCTCATGTTGCCCCTCCTTCTGGGCCCCCCGGCCCGTCCGATCCGCTGGTCTCGACCGACCGGTTGTGCCGACGATCCCAGATCAGCTGCACAGCCTTGCCCTTCTCCCGCAAGACTTCCATCGACGAGGTGTCGAGGTTCTGGCGCGTCACGACCAGTTCCCCTCCTCCGTCGAGGTCTACCACGTACCGGGTCAGCGCACCCAGGTACACCACTTCGCGAACGTGTCCGCGCGCCGAGAACCGATCCGGCCCTGCGACCGCCTCCGTTCCGGCGAGTTCGATCTTCTCCGGACGGATCGTGAACGCCGCCGCCTCTCCCGTCACGGCACGCGCGGCGTCCCCAGCGAGCACGTTCGACACCCCCACGAACCCGGCGACGAAGTCGGTCTCCGGCTTCTCGTACACGTCGGCGGGGGTGCCGATCTGGGCAACGCGCCCCTCGTTGACGACTGCGAGGCGGTCACTCATCGTGAGCGCTTCCTCCTGATCATGGGTCACGTAGACGAACGTCAGCCCGACCTCCTGCTGGATCTCCTTCAGCTCGATCTGCATCGCCTGCCGCAGTTTCAGATCCAGGGCCCCGAGCGGCTCGTCCAGGAGCAGCACGCGCGGACGATTCACCAAGGCTCGGGCCAGCGCGACCCGCTGCCGCTGGCCCCCGGAAAGCTGACTGGGTTTTCGGCCTTCGAACCCCTCGAGCCGAACCATGGCCAGTGCCTCACGCGCCCTCGACTCGCGGTCGGTCTTGGCCACGCGCTTTACCTTCAGTCCGTACTCGACGTTCTTCAGGACGGTCATATGCGGGAACAGCGCATAGTCCTGGAAGACCGTGTTCACGTCGCGCTCGTAGGGGGCCTCGCGGGTGACGTCCCGGCCCGCGAGCAGCACCTTCCCGCGGGTCGGCGCCTCGAACCCGGCGATCATCCGCAGGCACGTGGTCTTGCCCGACCCCGACGGGCCCAGCATGGAGAAGAACTCCCCTTCGCGGACGGCCAGGTCCACGTCATTCACTGCGACGACATCCCCGAACGTCTTCCGGACGCCAACCAGTTCGACCGCGGGCACCTCATCGGGCGCTTCGTCAGGTCGTTCGTCGATCTCGACCGCCGTTCCCGTCACCGAGCCCTCCCCCGGTCACCCATCTTGAACGCCGACCGCCGGACCGGCAAGCGGGAGAGCGAGCCCGGACACGATGGAGCGCACCACCCTCGGGCCCTCGTAGATCAGACCGGTGTAGAGCTGGACGGTCGTAGCCCCGGCATCCAGGCACCGCCGGGCGTTCTCGGCGGTCGCGAGGCCCCCGCAGGCGTTCACGGGAAGGTCGATCGCCCGGCGGACCTGCTCCACCATCCTCGGCGTGTGCTCAACCAGGGCGCGGCCGGACAGGCCGCCCCGTCCCTTCACAAGGCGAGCGTCCTCAACGGGGACGGTGTTCCCGCAGGTCAGCCCGTCGGCGCCCCCGTCTGCGGCGATCCGAGCGAGGCCAAGGACACGGTCCTGCTCCTCCGGCGTTCGGAACGGAGGCAGCTTCACGAACAACGGCCGCTCGCGGACCCGCCCCAGTTCCGTCAGGACTCGAACCAGGTACGCGGCATCGTCGGTGCGGTCGTGCCGCCAGGGAGAGTTCGGACTCGACACGTTCAGCTCGAACCCATCGACCAGCGGGGCGAGTGCTTCGTGGGCCGCCAGGACGTCCGAGACGTCCTCATCCGCCAAACTCACGAAGACGGCCGCCCGGAGCCGTCCGAGGGAGCGCAGATTCGAGGCGACAGCCTCGACGCCGCGGTTCGGGATCCCCATGGCGTTCGTCAGTGTGGCGGCGCGCCGGTCGCGCGCGATCCGCGGCCGGGGGTTCCCCTCGCGTGGCAGACGAGACACCGTCCCTCCCACGAGATATCCGAACCCCAGCGCTGCAAGCCCACGGAGTTCCGCGCAATTCTTGTCGAACCCGGCGGCCAGACCGACGGGGTTCCGCAAGGCGATCCCCGTGAGGTCGACTGGAAGGTCGGGGATCGCGGAGGAACCGGAGATGGCACGCCACGGAAGCGGCAGTCGGAAGGCCGTCTCGGCGAGGTGATGGGAAGTCTCCGGCGGGAGGGTGAAGAGCGCAGGGCGCACCAACGACCGGTAGAGACCCATCGAAGCCCTATGCTACCGGACGTGACCGAGGACCTGGCCCGCCGCTTGATCGACCGTTCCGAGATCCACGGCAAGTTCGTCCTCTCGTCGGGTCGGACGTCGAACGTCTATTTCGACAAGTTCCGGTTCCTGACGGACCCGCCGCTGCTCGACGAACTCGCCGGCATGGTAAGCGGGATGCTGCCGCACGGCCTGACGCACGTTGCGTCACCCGAAGGCGCCGCGACGCTCCTGCTCGCGCCGGTCGGGATCCGGGCGGGTCTGCCGATGGCCGTGGTCCGCAAGGAGCCCAAGGAGTACGGGACGAGAGAGCGGGTCGAAGGTGAGATCGGAGCGGATGCTCGTGTCGGACTCATCGAAGACGTCAGCACGACCGGCCACCAGACGTTGGCCGCCGCCAAAGCGTTGGAAGCGCATGGTGCGACGATCGACATCATCATCCTGACGATCGACCGAGGTGGCGCGGACGCGTTGCGCAGCGCGGGGTACCGCGTCGAGTCGGTGGTGTCGCTTCGGCCGGAGGGATGACGCCTAGGTCTGAACGTCGCCGCGGATGACGCGCCAGATACGCAATTGCCACAGCGCCCGGCTGCCGCGCTCCTGCAGGCTGACGATCCCCTGCTGAACCAGCTTCTTCACGGCCTGGGACTTCGCCACCAGGTCGGGCAGCGGAAGGTTCCGCTCGAGGATCGCCTCCATGTTCGCCGCGCCGAAGATCCTGCGCGTGACCTCGAGGATCTTGCTCTCGTTCTGGATCGTGCCGGTCGGCAGGTACATCCGCCCACCCGGTGCCAGGCAGTCCCCGACCTCCTCCACCATCTGAACGGGGAGTTCGGCTCCTGTGGGGCCACCTGCGTGTCCGTCCGGGAACCAGCCGGTGAGCCGTCCGATCTCATCGGGGATACCGGACACGTCACCGATGATGACGTCGGCGTGGACGTCGCGGACGGGATCGAAGAGGCTGCCCGCGCGGAACTCGGTGCGGCCGGCCAGCCCGAGGGCCTTCGCGTTCTCGCGCGCCATCTCAACAGATGCTTCACTGAGATCGACGCCGACGACGCGAGCAGCTCCGAGGCGAGCCGCCACGAACGACAGGACCCCGCTGCCGCACCCGACATCGATCACGGTGTCTCCGGGCTTGATCTCAAGAGCATCTGCGAGGGTCTTGCTCGTCGTCGTCGGGCTGAACACGCCAGGTCCGACCTTGAACTCGAAGGGGCCCGTCCGGCCCTTCCACTCGAGGGTTGCGGATTCACTCATCCGACCACGATACCGGATTCTTCATCTCTTTCCTACCCGGCGGTAGCTTGTAGGCACGGATCAGACCTTCGGAAGGTCCTGCACGCCGGCCAGGGCCCCTTCGCCAGGCACCAGCAGCCCCGCCTGGACGGCGGCGGCGTCCGCTTCGCAACGATCCGCAACGACCTGCGTATCCACCCCTCGCTGCCCGTTCGGATACGGAGCGATCCGCGATGCAGCTCGCGTGAGCAGCTTGTGGGCTCCGTGGGCGTTCCCGCGCAACAGGTGCACGTAGCCCGCACCCATCTGAGAAAGGCCCTTGAAGAACTCGGCGTCATCGGTGTCCCGCGACTGCTTCCAGGCCGTCTCCCACGCCTCATGCGCGGGGAAGTAGCGACCGGCGTTGAAGTGCTCGACCGCGAGCCGGTGGTTCTCGTCGCGCGAAAGGCTGTCGAAGTCCTCGAGGTGAAGCGCATTCTCGGCGTCCCAGGGCTGCGGCCGACCGAGTGCATCCCGAGGCCGTTCGGGCTTGTTGCGCTGTTCGCTGGGGAGGCCGGTCTTGCCGGTCGCTTCCTGCCTCATCCCCTCCAGCCTACCGGCAGTCCGAGGGCCGACGCTCAGCGATGCCGCTCGCCCTGGAACTCCAGTGCGTATGACCACGAGGTTCCCTCGTCGTTCACCTCGAACCGCAGCAGCCGCCCCGCTTCACCCCCGGGAAGGAACACCGGCAGGCCGAAGTGCTCGTCAGCAGGCCAGACCTCGGTCCGCGTCCCCGTGTCCAGATCCAACAAGGCCATGCAGCAGTCGCCGTCGCGTTCCAAGGGCCCCACCCACTCGTCGACAGGGCCATCCGCCGACCGGAACCGCAGGTACGTGGATGCCCCGTGGACCAAGAGCCGTTCGTTCGGATGCGTCCAGGCCTTGCCCATCGACCGCCACTTCTCGCCGTCCCGCGAGGACTCGATCATCCATGCCACGTCACCCATGGCTCCGATCCTTCCAGGGCGGCCGATCGATCGCAAGCGCTCCCCAGGTGCTGGAGTAAGCTGGCGCGCGATGAGCACGATCGTCTTCGAGGAACAGCCGGACCTGCAGCACCCCACTATCGTCATGGCCTTCTCGGGCTGGAACGACGGCGGGGAGGCGGCCAGTGCCGCCGCCGAACACCTGCGGATCCAGTGGAACGCGAAACGGTTCGCACACCTCGATCCGGAGGAGTTCTTCGACTTCCAGGTGAACCGTCCGACCGTGACCCTGGTCGACGGAACCACCCGCAACATCAGGTGGCCATCGATCGCCTTCCATGCTGCCCGGGCCGGCGACCGCGATGTCGTCCTCTTCACGGGCGCCGAACCGAACCTCCGCTGGAAGACCTTCGCCGGTGCGGTCGTCGACGTCGCCAAGCACCTCGGAGCTGAGCGGCTGGTGACGCTCGGGGCATTCCTCGCCGACGTGGCTCACACGCGGTCGGTGCCGATCGTCGGATCCGCGAGCGACCGGGCCGAGGCCGAGCGGTTGCACCTGGCGCCGTCGAACTACGAAGGCCCGACCGGCATCATCGGCGTCACGCACGACGTCGCGAACCGGGCCGGACTGGAGTCCGTCTCGTTCTGGGCCGCGGTTCCCCACTACATCCCGGTCGGTGAGAACCCGAAGGCGGCGCTGGCACTCGTACGGCGGCTGGCGGGATATCTGGCGATCGAGGTCGACACCGCCAGGCTCGAGCGGACCGCCGAGGTCTGGGAGGAGAACGTCACGGAGCAGATCCGTGACAACGAGGCTCTCTCCCATTACCTCGACCGGCTCGAGGAGCCGGATGCCACCGAGTTCGCCCCCGAGGGCGGAAGTGGCGACGAGATCGCGCAGGAGATCGAGCGCTTCCTGCAGGAGCGAAGCCCGGGAGACGACCAGTGAGGCTCGGAAAGAGCAAGCCCTCGAAACCGAAGATCATGCCGATCCGGGCGCACGAGGCTGGGCACCCCGAGCAGCGCGGGGCCACGACCGGCAAGAGCGGGGCACTGCGCGCTGCGATCTTCGGGGTCAACGATGGGCTCGTGTCCAACCTCTCGCTGATCATGGGCGTTGCCGGCGCGACCGGGACCGACCCGCAGATCGTGCTGCTGGCCGGTGTCGCGGGACTGCTGGCGGGCGCGTTCTCGATGGGCGCCGGAGAGTACATCTCGATGCGGGTACAGCGGGACGTGTTCGAGCAGCTGCTGGCGCTTGAGCGCTGGGAACTCGAGAACATGCCTGAGGAGGAGTTGCACGAGCTGACCAAGATCTACGAGGACAAGGGGATGCCGAAGGAGCTGGCCACCGAAGTTGCGGTCGCGCTCTCGAAGGACGTCGATGTGGCGCTCGAAACCCACGCACGCGAGGAACTCGGCCTTGACCCCCACGAACTCGGCTCTCCCACGGGTGCGGCGATCTCGTCGTTCATCGCGTTCTCGCTGGGAGCTCTGGTCCCACTGTTCCCGTTCTTCTTCGTGTCGGGGATGACCGGCATCGTTCTCTCGGCGACCCTGTCGGGCATCACGCTCTTCGCCGTCGGCAGCGCGATGACGATCTTCACCGGCAAGCACTTCTGGCTCTCGGGCCTGCGGATGCTGGCGGTCGGCGGCGGTGCGGCAACGATCACCTATCTCGTCGGCAGCATGTTCCACGTCAACTCACTCTAGGCTGCGTCCACCGCCTCCGGATCGGCCAGCACGACCACCCGTTCCGCACGAACGCCCGCCGCCGGGATCCCGGACGCCGAAAGCATCTCCAGGAGCGTCTGCTGCTTGGCTGCCCCCGACACGAGGAACACGGCGAGGTGGGCGGCGTTCAGGACCGGATAGGTCAGCGTCATGCGCCGATGGTCAGGCCGCTCGACCAGCACCACGTTGCGATCGGTGACTTCGAGCGCCGGGTCGCCGGGGAACAGCGAGGCCGTGTGGCCGTCCTCGCCGAGCCCGAGGAAGATGAGGTCGAACGCTGGCACGCCGGGCCCGAACACCGATGCCAACTCAGTCTCGTAGCTCTCGGGATCGCAACCGGTCATCGGGTGGGCGCGCGCGGGAACGTGCGAGAGCAACGTCTCGTCGGCCATCCGGAAGTTGGACGCCGGGTCGTCCGGCGGAACGCATCGCTCGTCGCCGAAGAAGACCTCGACCCGCTCCCAGGCTGCCGGGTGCTTCGCCAGCTCCTCGTAGGTCGCACGCGGAGTGCTTCCGCCCGAGAGCGCGACGGTCCGCGGCGCCGTCTCCAAGAACAGGCGTGTCGCCTCGCCCGGCAGGTCGGTGGCGACCCTAAGCTCCATCGGCCTCCTCCTCGTCCTCCTCGATGCCGATGATGAACTCCAGGCCGCGGCGCATGGTGGCGAAGTTGCGATAGCCGAACTCGCGCCGGTACCGCCCCTCGATGCCGGCGACGATCCGGCGTGCGTCGGCCACGTACCGCCGCCCCCGGGCGGTCAGACGCACGATCTTCGCGCGCGAGTCGTCCGGGTCAGGCACCCGTCGGATGTACCCGCGGGCCTCCAGATCGTCGACGATCAGCATCATCCCTTGCTTGGTGATGCGCGCGCGCTTGGCCAGCTCGCCGAGCCGCGTTCCCGATCGGCGGTCGATGCTCATGAACACGGCGGCGTGACTCGGGCGAACGTCCTCCCAGCCCCACTCGTTCAGGGTGTCGAGGAGTTCCGACGCGAGCGTGCGGTGGGCGCCGAGGCAGAGCCGAGCCAGGTCGGTGTCCGGCATGGGTGGCTATCCTCGCGCGCCGGGACGCCTTCGTCAATCACCTTGACGAAGGGTGGGTTCGGTAGGGTTCGGGACATGGCGATCGAGATCCGCCGCGTGCGGCCGGAGGAATACGAGGAAGCGGGCGAGGTGACGGCACTCGCCTACCGCGAGTTCGGCCCGGACGGAGACGAGGACTGGGAGTCCTACTTCCGTCGGGTCGCCGACGTGGCCGGCCGCGACGCCGTCGCGGCCGTGTTCGTTGCCCTCGATGATGGGGAGATCATCGGGTCCGTGACCTTGGAGCTGGACGAACGCGTCGGAAGCCGCCTTCCCGCCGCGAACGAACGTCTGGGCCCGGACCAGGCGCACATCCGGATGCTCGGCGTGCGCCCGGCTGCCCGCCGGGGAGGAACCGGGAAGGCCCTCATGCGATATGCGATCGAGGAGGCACGGGCGGCGGGCAAGAGCCGGCTCACGCTCCATACATCGACGCGGATGGAGGCTGCCCAGGGGATGTACGAAGGGATGGGTTTCGACCTGGTCGGCGAGGAGACCTTCGACGACGGCTTCTGCCTGTTGGCCTACGAACTCGCCCTCTGACCCGCGAGATATCTCACTTGGTTGGGCGGATCTCGCCCGTGTCGCCTTCGGCTTCGATGTCGAAATGGGTCCCGAACGCGTGTAGGCCGTGGACGAAGATCCGGCCGAGTTCCTTCGGTACGTGCGGATGCAGCACGAGCTTGCCGCCCTCGACCCGGACCCCCAGCATCGTTGCCAGCAGGACGAACGGCGCCGCCGTCGCCCAGGCTTGCGGGCTGCACGCCGTCGGGTACGGGACCGGGAAACTGCCCGCGCTCTTGTCGAAGCCGGCGAACGCCTCCGGCAACCGGAACTCGCTGAACGACGCCGCCTCCAGCATCGCCAGCGCGATTCGATTCGCCTCGTCGCGGAACCCGTAGCGCGACAGTCCCGCCGCGATGATCGCGTTGTCGTGTGGCCAGATGGTCCCGGTGTGGTAGCCGACCGGGTTGAACCCCTCGTCGTCCTCGGACAGCGTGCGGACCCCCCAGCCGGAAAACATCGCGTCGCCCATCAGGTTGGCGGCAACCCTGGCCGCCCGGTCGTCCGGAACGATGCCCGACCAGAGCAGGTGGCCTTGGTTCGACGTCATCGAGTCGATCGGTGCCTTGTCGCCGTCCAGTCCGATCGCGTAGTACCCGCCGCGCGCCTCGATCCAGAACTGGTCGTTGAATCGGTCGCGAAGCTCGACGGCCTCTTTCCGCAGGCGGGCAGCGAGATCCGCGTCGTCCATCAGATCCTCGGCGATCTGCGCGATGCGCAGCTTCGCGTCGTAGACGTAGCCCTGCGCCTCGGCGATCGCGATCGGCAGGTAGGGGATGTGACCATCGGCGAATTGCACGCCGTCCCACGAGTCGCGCCAGCACTGGTTGCCGAGTCCCTGCGTCGAACGCGTCTGGTAGTCGATGAACCCGTCGCCGTCGAGGTCCCCGTAGCGGTCGATCCACTCCAGTGCGGCGAGCACGTTCGGCCAATGTTGCGTGACGAAGTCGCCGTCCTGCGTCCAGTGCCAGTAGGCGGACAGCACGATGAGGAACAGTGGGGTCGAGTCCACCGCCCCGTAGTAGGGGTTGTGCGGCTTGAGTCCGAGCTGCGTGAGCTCGCCGGCCCGGAACTCGTGCAGGATCTTGCCCGGTTCCTCATCGTGGAAGTCATCGACCTTCTTCCCCTGCCCGAGCGCCAGCGTGAACAGGGCCCCGCGCGCGAGCTGGGGTCCGACCCCGATCGTCATGAACGAGGTGAACAGCGTGTCCCGTCCGAACAGCGTCATGAACCACGGGAGCCCGGCCGCCGGGAGCGTGAACTCCATGCCGCCGACATCCGCCGTGATACGCAGGGCCGTCAGGTCATCGATCGACTTCTGCAGGACGTTGCCGAACAGCTCCGAGTGCATCCGGAACCGGGGCAACTCATCGAGCCAGCGCGACAACGGGTCGTCGCCCTTCTTCGGCTTATCGCCGAAGTCCTCGTGGCTCGGTTTCAGGAGCAGCCCGCTGACGTGGACGTGCGCGGTCAGGGTGGTCTTCCATTTCCCCCGGGGGAGCAGCTCGAGGTCCCAGACCAGCGTCGTGCCGTCGATCTGACTCGGCGCCGTCTCGGTTTCGACCAGGGTTCGAGCGTTGAACCCCTCGTTCTCATAGGCGAACGTGACCTCGGAGCCCGAGCCGCCCGCGGTGATCTGCGCGCTGCGGTCGCGCACGTCGGCTTTGATCTCGAACAGGTCCGCGAAGTCGGTCCCGACGGCTAGCCGGAGCTGGGCCTTCACCGGGTGATCGGCGTAGCTGTGCACCGAGATCTCCTCGCGCATCCCATCGCCCACGAAGCGGCGTCGCCGGATAGACAGCGTGTTCTCGCGTACGTCGTCGAGCGTCGGGTTCGTCAGGAAGAACGCCGCCGAGTAGTAGTCGACCGTGTGCGAACGCAGGAGCTTCGGCCGTTTGCCGCCGATGGTGAGTTCCCAGCGGTCGAGGAACCGCGTGTCCGCGTAGACCAGCCCGCCGATCGATCCGCGGGGCACGTCACCCAGGGAGTCCGAGTACATGAACGCTCGGCCCTCCAGGACCGCGATCGCGTCGATCCCGAGCTCCGGCGGAGTGCGTTCGCGACGCGCGCTGGGAACCGTCGGATCGACCGGGGTTCCGGGGAGCGGGTCGGCGGGGGTCGGACGCGCGGCCTCGGTCATGGAGGCGATGATAGTCCGGCCGTGCGCCTCAGCGTTCGTCCGAGGCGGTCAGGACCTCGCCCGTGGTGAGCAGGAGTCCGTCCTCGGTCACCGCCTCCACCGTGCCGCCGCGGAACTGCTCCTCGTAGAGCTGCGCGTAGAGCCCGCCGCGAGCCAGGAGTTCCTTGTGGGTCCCTCGCTCGGAGATCCGGCCGCGCTCGACCACGAAGATCACGTCGGCCGACAGGATGGTCGAGAGGCGATGTGCGATGGCGATCGTGGTGCGTCCGTGCATCAGCGGCCGAAGTGCTTCCTGGACCAGGCGCTCCGATGTCGTGTCGAGGCTGGACGTCGCCTCGTCCAGGATCAGGATGCGCGGGTCCTTCAGGATCACGCGCGCGATGGCCAGGCGCTGCTTCTCGCCGCCCGAGAGCTTGTACCCACGCTCCCCGACCACGGTGTCATACCCCAGGGGCAGCTCCATGATCCGGTCGTGGATGAACGCAGCCCTCGCGGCAGCCTCGAGTTGCTCGTCGGTCGCGCCGGGGCGTCCGTATTCGAGGTTCTCGCGAACCGTCGTGTGGAACAGGTACGTCTCCTGGGTGACGACCCCGATCATGTCGCCGATCGAGTCGAGCGCGATGTCCCGGACGTCGCTGCCGTCGATACTGATCGATCCCCGCTGCACGTCATAGAAGCGCGGCACCAGGTAGGTCATGGTCGTCTTCCCGGCACCGCTGGGGCCGACCAGGGCGGCGAGCTGTCCGGATTCGATGTCGAGGTTGACGCCTTCGAGGGTCCACGGACGCGAGCCGCTGGTCCGCGGCTCAACCTCCGGTGACGTCGGAGCGGAGTCATCCTCCCCGGGCGGTGTCTCGTACCGGAACCACACATCGTGGAACGCCACGCGGCCCTGCACATCCGACGCGGGGATGGCCACGGCATCGGGCCGGTCGGCGATCTCGTGATCCATGTCCAGGTACTCGAAGATCCGATCGAACAGCGCGAACGAGGTCTGCACGTCGACCGAAACCTGCAGCATCTGCCCGATGGGGAAGAACAGACGGCTCTGAAGGGTGGTGAACGCCACGATGGTCCCGGCCGTGATACCGGTGATCACGGTGGTATTCCCGTTGAGGACCCAACCGGCGACGAGGTAGACGAGCGCGGGGGTGATCGAGAAGAAGATCTGAACGACCGCGAAGAACGAGCGCCCGATCATCTGCTGGCGGAGCTGCAGGGCCGTGAGACGTTCGTTCTCGGTCTGGAACTGTCCGATGTGGTGGTGCTGACGACCGAACGCCTTCGACAGCAGGATGCCGGACACGGACAGCGTTTCCTCGGTGATCGCGGACATGTCGGCCATCGTCTTCTGGGTCGTCGCTGCGACGGACTGCCGCGCCTTCCCGACCTTGTAGGTGAGCCACAGGAAGAACGGCAGCATGAAGAGCGACAGCACGGTCAGCTGCCAGGAGAGCCAGAGCATGGCGATAAGCGTGGACAGCAGGACGACCGCGTTGTTCAGGATGCTCGAGGCCGTATCGGTCACGACGTCCTGGACGCCGCCGATATCATTCGCGAGCCGGGACTGGATCTCGCCAGTGCGCGTCGTCGTGAAGAAGCGAAGGGGCATGAACTGCAGGTGCCGATAGAGCGCGTTCCGCAGGTCCTGCATCACCCGCAGCCCGACCACGTTGGCGAGATAGGTCTGACCGATCCCGATCAGCCCGGCGACGATCGGGATGACCACCATCAGCGCGACCCCGAGATAGAGGGTCGACATGTTGGGGCACGACGTTCCCGCGCAGTCACCCGGCGGGTTCCCGAAGAGGCCGTTATCGAAGATGTACTTGATCAGGAGCGGATTCGCGATGCCGATCGTCGCCGTGATGAAGATGAGCGCGGCGACGACGGAGACCTTGCCGCGGTAGGGCTTGAACGTGGAAACGACCCGCCGGACCGTCTTCTTGTTGATCGGGCGCGCGTCCTCGTCCGGAACACGCACGGAGTAGAAGTGACCCTTCGACATGCAGCCAGCTTACCGCCGGCCTGCGAAAGCATCCCCGACCGGGGCGCGGGAGCGAGACCCTGGTTCAGACGCGTCCGCACCCGTCGAGCAGCTCGACATCGGCATCGGGGAGCAGGTCGTTCGGATCAGCATACCCGTGGTCGGTTCCCGGCCCACCGAAGAGGGTGTCGTTGCCTTCGACGCCGTCCCCGACGAAGACGCACTCGTCGTCGCCCGGTCCGCCGGACACCGTATCGTCTCCGATGAAGCCCTCGACGTAGTCGATGCCGGCGTCGCCGTTGACGCTGTCGTTGCCTGCGTCGCCGTTCATGGTGTCGCGGCCGCCGTCCCCGTACAAGAGGTCGTTCCCGTCGCCGCCCGACACGCGGTCGTTCCCACGACCGGCGAGGACCACATCGTTGCCCCCCCTCGCCCTGATCACGTCGCCACCGCCGAGTCCGCAGATGGTGTCCGGCCCGGCCGTCCCCTTCAGGACGTCGCCACGTGGGGTTCCGGTGATCGTGCACGTGAACGAGCCCGCTCTGACGGTGCCGGCGGGGGCTCCCAAAGCCAGCACGGCGAGCCCGGCGATGATCATGGCCCGAGCCTTCATCCGTCCCTCCTGTGGGGCGCGCCGTCCGATACCGTTGGGGCGCGCCGTCCGATACCGTTCCACTCGACGGGCAAGTTCTGCCGTCCGTCCGGCTCAGGTCAAGGCTCGGTCAAGGAACGTACGCGCCCGAAGGAAAGCGGAAACCCCGCCCGGTTGCCCGGACGGGGCCCTCATCTCCGCTCCCTCAGGATCCTCGTTCTCGCTCCTGGGGATACCCCTCTCCCGCTGCTCCTACTCGCCGCCGCAGGGGAACTCGCTCTCCGTGGTGACATCGATCACGTCGCCCGGGTCGGCCATCGCCTCGTCCACGCCGCCGTCGCCGATGTTCGTGTCGTTGCCACCTACGCCGTCCGCCGAGATCAGGCAGTCGTTGCCGGTTCCGCCGTAGAGCGTGTCGGATCCGCCGTCGCCGATGACGTAGTCCGGGCCTCCGTCGCCGTACACCGCGTCGAACGAGTCGCCGCCGGAGACGTAGTCGAAGCCGGCGCCGCCGTAGGCGAGATCCATGCCGCCGCCGCCGAGGAGCGTGTCGTTGCCGTCTGCACCGATCAGGGTGTCGTCGCCGCCGCGGCCCTTGACCAGGTCATGACCGCCCTTGGCACAGATGACGTCAGGTCCGGGGGTGCCGACGAGGGTGTCCGAGCCGCCCGTTCCGAAGATGGTGCAGTGGCTCGCGCTCGCCGGTGCCACAACCAGGCCGACCGACAAGGCCGCCGCCACCACCATGAGGCCGATGATCTTCCGCATCGTGCGCCTCCTTTCGTCGTGTTCCACGCGCTGCTTGATGGAAGTATCGACGGATGGCTCGCTCCCTCCTGTCGGCCGGGAGACACGACCGGTGACCGATACTCGACACCCCGGAAGCGCTCGACGGGATCGGGCCCTCGACCCGCGATCCGAGCGCGGAACGGGGGGCGAACGTGCCCCGGGGACGTCCCGAGGGACGGCGGATCGCAGACCCTCAGGTCAGGGATCGGGCCCGTTGGAGGATCGCGTCCAGCATGTCGGGTGTCAGCTTGCCGGTGAACGTGTTCTGCTGGCTGGGGTGGAAACACCCGAGGATCGTGTAGACACCGACCTCCGACTCCGCGGCATGGCCGAACTTCGGTTTCGGCATCGGCCGGGGGTGACCGTTCGCCGCCAGGGCCCGGAGCACGCCGTCCCACGCGAAGGAACCTAGCGCGACGATGACTCGCAGTTCCCCCAGCAGGGCGATCTCGCGTTCGAGGAACGGCAGACAGGCGTCACGCTCGGCCGGCGTCGGCTTGTTGCCGGGCGGCGCACACCGGTTCACCGCCGTCACCCAGAGCCCGGCGAGCCGCATCCCATCCTCGCGTGAGATCGACTCGGCCTGCGAGGCGAAGCCGGTCCGATGCAGGCCCGCGTAGAGGAAGTCGCCGCTGCGGTCCCCGGTGAAGACGCGGCCCGTTCGGTTCCCGCCGTGGGCGGCAGGTGCAAGTCCAACGACCATGACGCGTGCAGTCGGGTCGCCGAAGCCGGGGATGGGCCGGCCCCAGTACTCATCGTCGACGAACCGGGCGACCTTCTCGCGGGCCACGCGCTCCCGCCACTCCACGAGCCGAGGACAGGCGCGACAGGCGATGACATCCCGTTCGAGCCCGGCGAGCGTCCGGGCGGACACTACTCCGCGGTCTTGGGAGTGGGCCGGTCGGGCTGCTCGTCGGCGGTCCCGCGCTTGGGGACCATGACCTTGCGACGGAAGTACAAGACCTCGTCGCCGTGCTGGTTGTAGCCTCGCGTCTCCACGGAGACGACACCGCGGTCGGGCTTCGATGAAGATTCCTTCTTGTCGAGCACGGTGGTCTCGGCGTAGAGCGTGTCCCCGTGGAACATCGGCGACTTGTGCTGCAAGGTCTCTACTTCCAGGTTGGCGATCGCGCGCCCGCTCACGTCGGGCACGCTCATCCCGAGCGCCAGGGAGTACACGAGGTTCCCGACGACGACGTTCTTGCCGAACTGCGTCGACGTTTCCGCGTAGTGCGCGTTCGTGTGGAGTGGGTGATGGTTCATCGTGATCATGCAGAACAGGTGGTCGTCGTATTCCGTGATCGTCTTCCCCGGCCAGTGCTTGTAGACGTCGCCGATCTCGAAATCGTCGAAGTATCGCCCGAACGGCCGCGCCTCACCCATCGGTTCGTAGTCCTTTCCTTTTCACCTGATCACGCCGGGCCACAGGAGGCGACCCGTCGTTCTACGCCGCGCACGATATCGTGCTCGTCCCACACGCCCCGGTCCCGGTCTTGGCGGCCGCGGAGTTCGTCCCGATCGTCGTCCTTCGCGTCGAGGCAGTCATTGCCATCGTCTCCGACCAACACATCCCGCCCCTCCGTGTCGACCAGCTCGTCCGGGCCCGATCCGCCGAACAATCGATCGTCGTCGGCCAGGCCGGAGAGATAGTCGCCGCTCGCTCCGCCGGACAGGACGTCGTCTCCCCCCCAGCCATACATGACGTCAGGGCCTCCGTATCCGAGGAGGTGGTCGTTGCCCTCGTACCCGCACATGAAGTCCTGACCGCTAGTACCGATGACCTCGTCGTTGCCCGCCCCACCCGAGACCTCGGGTGTACAGACCCCAGCTGACGCAGGGCCAGACGAAAGAACAGCGAGGATAAGCAGAAGGGGGGCGGTCCCGACCTTCGACCACGTCAACATGGCACGACTCCTTTCCATCTTCCGAAACCGACTCAGTTCTGAACCTTGTATCGCTCCAGAAGCTCGCGACCGATAACCAGCTTCTGGATCTCGGAGGTGCCCTCGCCGATCAACAGGAACGGCGCATCGCGGTACAGCCGTTCGATCGTGTACTCCTTCGAGTAGCCGTAGCCGCCGTGCACGCGGAGCGAATCGGTCACGATCTGATGGCACGCCTCCGCGCAGAACAGCTTGCTCATCCCCGCTTCCAGGTCCGCGCGCTTGCCCTCTACTTTCGCCTTCGCGGCGGCCAGCAGCATCAGCCGGGCCGCCTGCAACTTCGTCCCCATGTCGGCGAGCATGAACTGGATGGCCTGGTGCTTGCTGATGGTCTTCCCGAAGGCCTCGCGGACCTGTGCGTACGCGATGGCCTCCTCGAACGCGCGGGTGGCGACGCCGACCGCACGGGCGCTGACGTTCACGCGGCCAACCTCGATCCCGTCGAGCACCTGCTGGAACCCTTGACCCTCCTCGCCGCCGAGCAGATCCGTCGCCGCGACGCGATGCCCCTCGAAGACGAGTTCGGTCGTCTCGACGCCCTTGTAGCCCATCTTCTCGAGCGGCGGGGGGACCGTGATACCGCCGCTCCTCTCGGCGCCCGGCTCCTTCTCGGCCAGGAACAGTGACATGCCCGTGTAGGGCGGGTCCGCCTCCGGGTCGGTCTTCGCCAAGAGCACGACCAGACCGCTGCGCAGGCCGTTGGTCACCCACATCTTGGTGCCGTCGATGACGTAGTCGTCTCCATCTCGGATCGCCTTGCACAGGATCGCCTGGACGTCGGAGCCGGCGCCGTGTTCGGACATCGACAGCGACGCGCGGATCTCACCCGTCGCCAGCCGCGGCAGGAACCGCTGCTTCTGATCGTCCGTGCCGAACTTGTCGATGAGGTAGCAGGCCATGAAGTGGGTGTTCAGGACCCCCGAGAGCGACATCCACCCGCGGGCGAGCTCGACCACGGTCAGGGCGTAGGTCATGAGGTCGAGCCCGGCGCCCCCGTACTCCTCCTTGACCGTGAGTCCGAACAGCCCCATCTCCTTGAGCTGCTCGACGAGCTTGTCCGGGAACTCGTCCCGGTGCTCCATCTCATCGGCGACCGGATAGACCTCGTTCTCGACGAACTCCCGGACGGCCTCGGCGATCGCCAGCTGGTCCTCGGTGAGGTCGACCAGCTCCGATGCCCAGTACGCCACTACTTACCCGCCTTGTCCTTCATCATCTGGTCGTACTCGTCCAGGTACTCCTGGAGCTGCTTGGTGCGCTCGAGGCCCGAGGCCCGTCCGCGACCCGTGACGACCTGCGCCTGCTTGAGGACCGCCTCATCGAGCATGTCCTTCATGAACATGACCGCGCCGAGCCCTTCGGCCTTCGCCTGCTCGTAGCGCTCGATGATGGCCTCCGCCCGGTTGAACTCCTCCTGGGTCGGGGTGAATACCTCGTGGAGCACCTCGATCTGGCCGGGGTGCAGCGCCCACTTGCCTTCGTAGCCGAGGCCCTTGGACTTGATCGCCCGCTCCCGGAGCCCGTCGATGTCTTGGATCGCGACGAACGGCCCGTCGATCGCCTGCAAACCGAAGGTTCGGGCCGCCACGATGACCTGGAACAGTCCGGCGTGCAGATGGTCGCCCGGGTAGCCCGGCATCGGCGAGCCGGCGGGGATCGCCGGCAGGCCGAGCGAGGCGCTCATGTCGGCGTACCCGAAGATCAGGGTCTCGATGCGGTCCGACGCGGTCGCGATCTCGTCGATGTAGGTGAGCGCCGCCGCGGACTCGATGATCAGCTCGAAGCCGATGGGCGTGGAGATGCCGTTGTCGTTCTCGACCATGCGGACGAGGTCCTCGACGAACTGCACCTGGTGCGCGCTCTCTGGCTTCGGGATCATGATGCAGTCGAGCTTGTCGCCCGCACCCGAAACCAGCTCGACGATGTCCTTGTAGCACCAGTCGGTCTGCACGCCGTTGATCCGCACGACCATGGTCTTGCCCGTCCAGTCGCCCTTGTTCAGCCACTCGATGGCATTGGCCCGGGCTTCGTCCTTGGCTGAGGGCGCGACCGCATCCTCCAGGTCGAAGAAGATCTCGTCGACCTGCAGACCTTGGGCCTTCTCGAGCATGCGGGGGTTCGACGCCGGTACGGCGAGGCACGAACGGCGGGTACGTGTGATGCGCTCAGGCATGGGCAGGGCTCCTCTCGGTGGTAGGCGCACATGCTACTGACACGCGTGGTCCTGCGGCAAAGGACGTCCGGCCCCGCCTTCGAGGGACCCGGCTTCAGTTCCCCGCCCAACCCGACCGATGACGGTAGGGTGGAAGGACCGACATGCGCAGACCTCTCTTCACGACGTCCCTGACCCTGGCCGTTTCGCTCGGGCTGTCCGGCCTGAGCTGGGTGCAGCCTGCAGCGGGCCAGACCTTCCCTGAGACGGAGTTCGAAACCGCGCCCGTCGAGATCGGCGCCTTCCGCCCCCACGGCGGCGGCGCCGTCCGGACACCGACCGCTCACGGGGTCCTGCGGACCACCGAGCCCGGATCGACCGGGCCCGTCGAGGTCTGCTCGCCGATCTGGTTCACCTCGATCGGCGTCACCTGGGATCAGCCCGTCAACGGGCCGGTCGCGGCCCGCGTAGCGCTCAGCGACGACGGGACCAACTTCGACGCCCCGGACGAAGTGCACGCGGTCCAGACCGAGACCCCGGACCCAGGATCCGCCGACGACCGGTCGGCCGACCTGGCCGGAGGCTCCGCCGACAACGGCGTCTGGCTCTGGACCGACGGTGCCCGATGCATGAACCTCGGGTTCGAGGTCGGGCCCGGCATCGAGATGTCCGATGTTCGCGTGATGTTCATCAACACGTCGGGTTCCTCGGCAGGACCCGGCACGGAGCCCGAGCAACCGGACGGGAGCTTCGGCCTGCCGTCGGCCGAGGCGTGGACCGAGCAGCCGACGATCCACCTGCGCAACGAGTGGAACGCGCGGCCGCGTTCGAACAGCAATCAGTGCCAGCCGATCGACTACGCGCCGGCTGTCAAAGCTGCGTTCGTTCACCACACGGATACCCCGAACGCCTACACGAAGGACGAGGTCGACGACATCCTTCGCGGGATCCAGGCGTACCACATGAACGGCCGCGGCTGGTGCGACATCGCCTACAACTTCCTCATCGACAAGTTCGGTCGCGTCTGGGAAGGGCGTGATGGCGGTATCACCAAGCCGGTCGTGTCGGGCGCGACCCAAGGCGTGAACACCGGGAGCGTGTCGGTCTCGTTGATCGGCTCACACCAACGGGCGAGACCCAAGGCTGCCGCGATGACGGCCCTGAAACGCTTCCTTGCCTGGCGGCTGGACATCGCCCACGTCCGCCCGAACACGAAGACCACCCTGGTCTCGTCGGGCGGCGACAACACGAAGTACGACCCCGGCGACGTCGTCCACCTCAAGACGATCTCCGGCCACCGCGACACGGGGTACACCGATTGCCCCGGCAACCAGGTCTACAAGCAGCTCGACAACATCCGGCGGGCGGTCTCGAACCTGGGCAAGCCGAAGATGTTCGGACCGAAAGCGACCCCGGACGCGATCGAGCAGGGTTCGGGCGACACCATCCGGTTCAAAGCAGACGCGACCGGGGTCCTGCAGTGGACGCTCGAGTTCACGAAGGTCAGTGACGGATCGCTGGTGCGCACGATCACCGCCGGCGGCAACCCCCTCAGCGTTGCCTGGCACGGGAACGATGACGCGAGCAACCCGGCGCCGACCGGTGCCTACGACGTCAAGATCACCGCCGAACGCGCGAGCGACGGAGCCAACGCTCGGCCGGCGACGCTGCGGGTCCGCGTCACGCCCCCGTAGCCGCCCGACGGGCCGATCGAGCTACTCGCCGTAGCCGCCCGAAGGGCGGATCGAGCTACTCGCCGTCGCCGGCCTCGGTCGGAGCCGAATGACCCCGAGCCGCCAGCGCCGACTCGGCCAGCACGTCGAGACCCTCATCGAGTTCCTCGTCGGTGATCACGAGCGGGATCAAGTGCCTGAGCACGTTGTGGTACACCCCGCAGCCGACCGTCACCAGGCCGCGTCGTTGCGTCTCCCGCATGATGGCACCGAGGTAGCCCTCGGCCGGCTCCTTCGTGTCGGGATCGAGCACCAGCTCCACGCCGATCATCGAGCCCACGCCGCGGATCTCGCCGACCTCCGGAACGTCTCGCGCGATCTCCTCCCATCGCGAACGGACCGCCTTCCCGACGACCTCGGCCCGGGCAAGCAGGTCCTCCTCTTCGACCACCTGCAGGACCGCGTTCGCCGCCACGCAGGCGACCGGATTGCCGACGTACGTCCCGCCGATCGCGGAGTCCCCAGGCGCGTCCATCACCTCGCGAGGCCCGACCACCGCAGAGATCGGGTAGCCGGCGCCCAGTGCCTTCGCCAGCACGACGATGTCCGGTCGGAAGCCGAATGTCTCCGCAGCCAGGAAGGTTCCCGCCCGGCCAGACCCGGACTGGATCTCATCGGCAACCACCAGGATGCCGTTGCGTCGGCAGATGTCTTCCACGCCCCGAAGGAACTCGGCCGACGGGACCACGTAGCCGCCCTCACCCTGGATCGGTTCGATGACCGCGCACGCGACCGACGCGGCATCCACCTGCGTCTTGAAGGCCCGCTCCAGAGCGTCCAACGCGTTCCGAGCCGAGCGCGCGGGGTCCGCCGCACGGTAGGGGTAGTCGAACGGCACCCGGTAGATCTCGGGAGCGAACGGTCCGAACCCGGCCTTGTACGGGTGCGGGCGGCTGGTGAGCGACATCGTCAGCAAGGTTCGCCCGTGGAACCCCCCCTCGAAGCAGAGGACCGCGGGCCGGCCCGTGGCTGCGCGGGCGAACTTGACCGCGTTCTCGATGGCCTCGGCACCCGAGTTGAAGAACGCCACCCGCCGGTCCCCACCCCCGGTGAGGGTGATGAGCCGTTCCGCGAGTTCGACGTACGGCTCGTACGGGATGACGGAGAAGTCGGTGTGGGAGAACCTCGCGGCCTGCGCCTGCACGGCCTCGACGATCTTGGGATGGGAGTACCCGACCATGTGGCACCCGAGGCCCGCCGAGAAGTCGAGCATGGTGTTGCCGTCGACGTCGGTGAAGGCGGCACCCGAGGCATGATCGATGAACGCCGGGACGTGGATCGAGAGCGGCTCGCAGATCACCCGCTCCTTGCGCTCGATGAGCGCTCGCGAGGCGGGGCCGGGGATCTCGGTCACCAGGTCGATCGTGGGCACGGCGTCTCCTCCATCGGGATACGGGCAGGCTACCAAGGGTGCTCGGCGACAGGGGTAGTGCGCCTCCCTCGGCAGCTACCAGCCGCCGGTGCACTCCTTCGGCGTCTTCGCGTCGACCTTGCCCTTGGAGACCTCGTCGTCGCCGTTGACGTCGGCGATGCAGTAAACGGTTCCCGTCGCCGCGTCCTTGGTCACCAGTACGATGCGCGGCCCCCCGTCCGGCCGGATGGTGACCTTGCCGGCGGCCACCGGACCGCCCTTCACCCACGTCAAGGAGGGATCGATCCCCTCGGCTTGTGGTACGCCGAACGCCGTGTAGGAATTCGGGCGCTGCTTCGTCAGGTACTTCTTGGCGGCCGCCAGCGCATCCGTGAGGTCTTGGGGCGCGGTGGCGACGACCGGCGACGGTGCCGGGGGACCGGCGCCGCCGCCGAGGAGGGAAAGCCCGGCGATGACGACGCCGATGACGATCAGGGCACCCGACGCGATGGGGGTGATCTTGCTCCCTGCAGGGGTCGCCACCCAATCCCGTATCCGTTCGCCTACTTGCATCCCACCTCCTGGATCCCGCCGCGCAAGTGTATGCGGGCGACGGGCCGCTGCCACGGAAGGCCCCGGGATATCTCCGGGGCCGCCGGAGCCTCGCGCTCCGTCACTCGCGGAGCGACCGGAATCGTTCTTCAGCGAGCTCGAAAGGCTCGAGCGGATCCAGCAGCTCCTGCACGGTTTCGAGGAGGGACTCGAACCCCAGCTCCGACGGCTGCTCACGGAGCCGATCCCCGACGCGACGCGCCTCCACGATCCCTGCGTCGCACCCTTCCCAGATCCCGGCCAGCCGCTCATCGAACCACGGCGCCATCCTCGTATCCGCTTCAGCGAGGAACCGATCGTAGGATCCCAACGCGTCGCCGAGAGGGACCCCCGGGTAGCGGGCAGACGGGACGGCCGCGACGACCGCGGCCTTGGCCTTCTCCACGGACTCGATCGCCGAAAGGAAGGCGGCGTAGGTCGCTTCCAGATCGGAAGGGAGTCGCCGCCTGCGGAACGGCCACATCTACCCCTGCCCTCCGGGCCGGAGGGCGACGGCCATCGCCGGGTCGTCGGTCGCGACGGCATCGACGCCCCACGAGAAGAGCGTCCGGACGGCGTTCTCCTCATCGACCACCCACGTTCCGACACGTACGCCGGCCTCGTGGGCCGACCCGACGAACGCCGGTCCCTCGGCGACCAGGTCGGACACATGAGGGAGGACGAACGCGTGTCCGCCTTCGCCGGCTCGCTCCAGGGCAAGGCCGGGATCGGCAACCCCGGAGACGGAGAGCAGACCGGTCGGCATCCCCGGGGCCAGGACACGCGCCCGGTCCACCGAGGCCCAGTTGAACGAGGCCAACAGCACCGGACCCGAGAAACCGGCATCGTCGAGTTCGCGGATGACCGCTTCCACCTGGCCGTGGTCGGGATCGAACCCGGGCTGCTGGGGCCAGTTCTTGATCTCGATGACCGCGGCCGCGCGGCCAGACAGAGCCGCCAGCACCTCGGACAGGGAGGGCACTTCCGCGGGCCCGTGCAGGCCTCGGGAGACATCCAGCGCGCGGACCTGCTGGAACGTCATCTCGGCCACCAACCCCTCCCCTTCGGAGACTCGGGAAACGTCGGGGTCGTGGATGACCACGGGCACTCCATCGGCGGTCAGCCGGACGTCCAATTCGACGGCCTGGGCCCCCGCCGCAACCGCCGCCTCCAGGGCACTCAGGGTGTTCTCGGCGTGGGTGGAGGACGCCCCGCGATGGGCCACCACGATGGGGAAAAACTCGGTGGAAAACGCCCGCTCAACCATTGACTCGACGCCGCGACCCCGCGTATCGTCGGCCCACCACGAGGAGCGGGATGGCGGCCCCCACGCGTGATTCCGGGGGCCCGCCGGGGGGCAACACATGGACTGGGTCAATAAGGCGAAGTGCCGCGAGGAGGACCCTGAGCTGTTCTTCCCGATCGGAAGCACCGGCCCCGCCGCCATCCAGGTCGAAGCCGCGAAGTCGGTGTGCATGGTCTGTGACGTCCGTGCCGCCTGCCTGGAATGGGCTCTGACCACTGGCCAGGACGCGGGGGTCTGGGGGGGTCTCTCCGAAGACGAGCGACGGGCCCTCCGCCGTGCCCGCCGCCGAGAGGCCCGTATGGCCGCGATGGCCGGCTAGAACATCGCCCAGCAGGTCGCTCACGGCACCTCGCTCGCCGGACAGAGCCCGCTCACGACGCAATCCTCACAGGCCGGCTTCCTCGCCTTGCAGATAGACCTCCCGTGCTCGATGAGGACGTACGTGAAGTCGAACCATCGCTGTCTCGGGATCAGGTCCATCAGGTCCTGCTCGATCTTGACCGGGTTCTTGCTGGCCGAGAAACCCAGGCGCTGGGCGAGCCGCCCGACATGGGTGTCCACCGCGATCCCGTCAACGACCCCGAAGGAGTTCCCCAGGACCACGTTCGCCGTCTTGCGGGCGACGCCGGGCAGGGCAACCAGGTCCTCCATCGTCCCGGGGACCTCCCCATCGAACTCCTCCACGAGTCGGGCGCAGGCCCCTCGGATCGAGCGGGTCTTCTGGTTGAAGAAGCCGGTCGAACGGATGTCTTCGGCGAGTTCGGCCTCGGGGACCCGCAGATAGTCCCGCGGCGTCCGGTACTTCACGAACAGGGTTCGGGTCACCTCGTTGACCCGCTCGTCCGTGCACTGGGCGGAGAGGATGGTCGCGACGAGCATCTCGAGAGCGTCCGAGGCGCGGAGGGCCACCCGAGCATCGGGATAGGCCTTGGTCAGTCGCTTGATGATCCCCGGTGCGCGCTGGCGAGCAGGGCTCTTCCTGGTGGGCGGCATCCCGGGAGTATGCACGGCGGAGGCCAGGACCGGCATCGGCTCAGGCGCGGATCGCGTACGGCGCAGGAAAAGGCGGAGGGGGCCTCTCGGCCCCCTCCGCTGGAACTTTCCCCGAGCCCCCATCCGGACGGTCTTTTCGCCGGCGGGGCTTCGAGGTGGAGCTAGGGTGCTTCCATGCCCCTAGTATCGGCCACTTGCCCGATTTCCTGAAGGCCTGGGGCGGACTATTTCCGAGATGATCCGGGATAACTAGTCAGGCATGCGCCACGCGTGCATGGATCCGACGCTAGGGGGCCGGTCGGAGACGCTTCCCGCGGTGGGTCGGGAACCGGACCTCATCGTGCTGCCAGCACCGCTCCCGCTCGTTGTAGATGGAGAGCGCGGTGGCACATCCGGGCTCGTTGCAGGTCCGCCCTCCGTCAGACGGGCTGGACGAAGGTGGGAGCTTCCCGGGCCTCGTTCCTCTCATCATCACGCGATCCTCCCTCCCCCCACGTTCGGCGCCGGAGGGAAGGAGGTTCGGCTGGGACGCCGCTAGCCCCTGAGCCGGGTCGCCTTGATGTGGATGACCCCCGCCCCGATGGGCCCGAGCCTGCGGAACGCTTTCTTGGACAGGTCCAAGATCCGGCTCCCTCCCGTGAAGGGGCCCCGGTCGAGGATCGTCACGAAGACGTACCTGCCTCCCGAACGGACCGAAACCGTGGTTCCGCATGGCAGGGTTCTGCTCGCGGCGTAGAAGCCCTTCAAGCGCTTCCCGCAGGCTCCGTGCCTGTCCGAATACCAGCTCGCCGTTCCCGCCTGCGTCGAGATGGCGTCGTGGAAGTGCAGATCCAGGTGCCGCTCCTCGAGTTGCTTCCTGAAGTCGCGCTCGGCCGACGCCCGGACTCCCTCGTCGCTTCCTCGCTCCTGGTCCTTCACCCAGCGCTTGTAGGCACGCCGCAGGCTCGCGTGCGCTTTCCAGGAGTGCCCCCACACGTCGGGGTCGTATTGCCACCACTTGCGCTCATGGGGATGCAAGATCGCCGGATCCTCAGTCGTCGTCGGGTTCGCTGGCGTCGAGACCGCCGGCGTCGAGGCCGCCGGAACGAGCAGGGCCGCGAGGAGCGCTCCGAGGATCGTTACGCGTCCGAGATATCGCATGTCGATTCCACCTCTTCCTGTCGTCGGGATCACCGCACTCGGGACGAGGTCTACCCTCGGGCGCGCGCCATCGAGCGCGCGGGAGCCCGCGAGGGTGTGCTGGGATCATCCGGACGAACGTCCGAGTGGGTCTATGGACCCTACCCGGCGGATCGCCGGAATGACAACCGTGTGATTCCCGGCCGCCCGGTGGGCAGGTCGGCGGGCCTCTAGGCGCCCGGCGGCGGGGCGGCGTTCCCGGGCTCGTCCAACACCGCGAAGACCCGAGACATCAAGCCCTCGGGGACGTCCTCGCAGCGGCACTTCTTGGAGATCAGCACCTTCAGGCTGCGGCGGAACTCAGCCCGATCCGTGCACGGACCGCACAGCTCGAGGTGCTCTTGGATCTCGACGCAGCGAACCTCCTCGAGCTCGTGGTCGAGGTAGAGCTCGATCTGCGCGAGGATCTCCTGACAGTCAGTCTCGGACAAGGCCACGCTCCCGCACCGTTTCCCATAACGCTTTCTCGAGGGCTCTTCTTCCGCGATGGAGCCGGGACATCACGGTGCCGATGGGGATGTCCAGGATCTCGGCGATCTCCTTGTAGGAGAACCCATCGACGTCGGCCAGCCAGACGGCCATCCGGAACTGCTCCGGGAGGGAGTCCAGCGCTGCCTGCACATCCTCGTCGGGCACCTTCTCGAGCGCCGAGGCCTCTGCGGAGGGCTCAGCGCCGTCGGCGCCGCCCATCCGGTCGTAGAGGAACCACTCGTCGGCGTCGTCTCCAGAGATCGTCTGAGGTTCTCGCTGCTTCTTGCGATACGAGTTGATGAACGTGTTCGTCAGGATCCGGTACATCCAGGCCTTCAGGTTCGTCCCCTCTTGGAAACCGCCGAAGCCGCGGTACGCACGCAGGTAGGTCTCCTGTACGAGGTCCTCGGCGTCCGCCGGGTTCCGTGTCAGCCGGAGGGCGGCGGCGTATAGGCTCGGCATGAGCGGCGGCGCGTCCCGCTCGAACCGCGCCCGCAGCTCATCCACGTCCCCGATCGACCTCGCTGTCGCCACGGCGGCCAGTATCCCACCCACATGTCACACGGGGCCCAAGGTGGCAAGATTGGGGGCCATGCCCGACGACAACCAGAAGAAGGGCCGCTTCCCCGGTTTCGATCTGGGCGGCGGGGACGGTGAAAACGGCCCTCGCCGCCGGACGCCCCTCATCGTGGTCGTCGGCGGCGGGCTCCTCGCGATCTTCCTCCTGTTCTCGATGATGCAGGTCACCCAGGGCGCGAAGATGCCGTACTCGGAGTTCCTCGATCGGGTAGACCAGGGCCAGGTGACAGAGGTCACGATCGCGGACACCACCGTGCAGGGCACGTACCAGCAGGACGGCCAGGATCTGCCCTTCCGCTCGGATCTGCCACCCAACCTGGACTCGTCGAGCCTCACCGAGCTGTTGACCGAGCAAGGGGTCGAGTTCACGGGCGCGCAGCCCAACGCGATCGTCTCCCTCGTGCTGTCGTTCCTCCCCCTGATCCTGGTGTTCGGCATCCTGTACTACTTCATGTTCCGGCGGATGGGTGGCGGCGCGGGCGGGGGGCTGCCGCTCGGGGGCCGCAGCAAGGTCAAGGTCGTCGATCGCAAGGAGATGAAGACGACGTTCGGCGACGTGGCGGGGCTCGATGAGGCCGTCGACGAACTGCATGAGATCGTCGACTTCCTGATGAACCCGAAGAAGTACCAGCGTCTCGGCGGCCGGATCCCGAAGGGAGTCTTGCTCCTCGGCCCACCGGGCTGCGGCAAGACCCTCCTGGCCCGAGCCGTGGCCGGCGAGGCGAACGTGCCCTTCTTCTTCATGTCGGGTTCGGAGTTCGTCGAGATGTTCGTCGGCCTCGGCGCCGCCCGGGTCCGCGAGCTCTTCCAGCAAGCCAAGGAGAAGGCACCGGCGTTGGTGTTCCTGGATGAGATCGACACCATCGGCAAGGGCCGCGCCGGCGCGATGGGCTCGAGCTTCGGGGGCCACGACGAGCGCGAGCAGACCCTGAACCAGCTGCTCGTGGAGATGGACGGATTCGATGCCTCGAAGGGTGTGATCATCATGGCGGCCACGAACCGGCCCGACGTGCTGGACCCCGCCCTCGTCCGCCCCGGGCGGTTCGACCGGCAGGTCGTCGTCGACCGGCCGGACCTCCGCGGCCGAGAGCGGATCCTGCAGGTCCACGCGCGTGGCGTGGCGATCGACCCGTCGGTCGATCTGAAGGTCCTGGCCACGCGAACGGCGGGGTTCACCGGCGCGGACCTGGCCAACGTGGTCAACGAGGCCGCGCTCCTGGCCGCCCGGCGCGAGAAGAACTCCGTCCCGATGGTGGAACTGGAAGAGGCGATCGACCGCGTCGTCGCCGGCCTCGAGCGCAAGAGCCGCGTGATGTCAGACAAGGAACGCGAGATCGTGGCTAAACACGAGATGGGCCACGCCCTGGTCGCGCTCTCGGTCGAGAACGCCGACCCGGTCCACCGCGTATCGATCATCCCGCGCGGCGCTGCGGCACTCGGGATGACCATGCAGCGCCCCCTCGAGGACCGCTACCTCATGACCGAACCCGAGCTGCGCGACCGACTCGCGATCCTGCTCGGCGGCCGGACCGCCGAGGAGATCTGCTTCGGTGAGATCTCGACCGGCGCCCAGAACGACCTGGAGAAGGCGACCGAGATCGCCAGGGCGATGGTCGTCGAGTACGGGATGAGCCCGAAGGTCGGGCCGCTCTCGTTCGGCACCGACGGGTTCCGCAGCCCCGAGGGCCGGGCCCTGTTCCCCGGTCAGGGGAAGGAGATGTCCGAGGCGACGGCCGAGGTCGTCGACCAAGAGGTCGCACGGCTGGTGAACGATGCCCACGAGCGGGCCCGGAGCGCCCTCCTGCAGCGCCGCGACCTGATGGAGCGGCTGTCGGAACTCCTGATGGTCAATGAAGTCATCGAGGGACGCGAACTCGTCGAATACGTCCAGGGCGTCCGGCCGGTTCCGACCCGCGAGGAAGCCATCGCCGCCATCAAGGACAACGGGAAGCCACCGCTCGCACCCGACCTTGCTCCCGCAACGGACGTCCCGCGCCCGCCCGCACCGCCGCTCCCGGCGAAACGCAAGCTCCAGAACTAGGCGGGCGCCTTCCCTTTCCCCGCCTCCGTCAGATCGGTCCGGCCCCGCCACCGATCCAGGAACCGGTAGAAGTTGCGCTTGGACAGTGCATCGCGCCGGTCGGCGGGAGTCGCCGCCCACAGCCGATGTTCGTGCCTGGTCACCGGAAGCGGTACGACGCAGGTCCGCAAGCCTTGGTCCTTCAGTCGGAACGAGAACTCGATGTCCGCGGTCCGATAGAACTTGAACTTCTCGTCGAAGCCCCCCGTCGCCGCGATGGCCTCACGACGGAAGGCCATCAGGTACCCCTCGATCGCATCGACGTCCGGGCCGTCCGACGGCCGGAACTCACGAAGGTCATCGGTGACGATCCCGAACGGGCCCACGAGACCGACGGAGGGATCCTCCAGCGCGTGCTCGATCGGACCGAGGACGTCGCCGGTCGGTTCGACGGAACCGTCGATCACGACGACCGTCCCGCCGGCCGCCCGGCGAAGACCGACGTTCCTGGCCAACCCCCATCCGGGATCTTCGTCGAGCATGATCACGTCGACGCCCTCCGGCCAGACGTCCGGGTCCGTATCCGCCGCATCCACGACGACGTACTGCACCGTGCGCGCGCCCGCTGCCCCGCGGACCGCCTCGATCCCGCGAACGGCGTCCTCGGGCCATCCCTGCACGACCCATTGCACCGACACGTCGAACGTCGCGTCCTCGACCGGCAGTGGCGCCACGTCCGCGGGACGGACCCGCCGGGCCGCCGGTTCAGTCTCGGAGGCAAGCCGTTGCATCACAGGGCCCTCCGGCCCGTCGACGACGTCGAACCCGAGTTCGCGGATCCGTTCTCGCAGGGCATCCGCCCGCTCGAACTCCTTGCGCTGCCTGGCTTCCTGGCGCTCCTGGGCCAGCCGCTCCACCTCATCGGGGACGTCCGTCATCCCGGGTGCCTCCGGACGAAGTCGAGCACAGCCGCGTCGGCGGCCGCCGGCTGCTCCCAGTGATAGACATGACCGGCACCCTCGAGGAGCACGAGCTCAGCGCCCGGGATGCGATCGGCCAGTAGCAGCGCGTTCTCGACGCCGATCACCCGGTCCACGGTCCCATGCAACACCAGCGTCGGCGCAGCGATCGCGCCGAGACGTTCGGAAGCATCGAACGTCTGCATCGCTTCCCACTGCCGTCGGGCGGCGTGCGGCTGTTGCGGGATCCCCTGCGAGAACAGCGCGCGGACGCCGGCGGGGTCGGTGGCCGCGTAGGACTCGGAGAAGATCGCGAGATCTGCGGCGCCCTTGGGGACCCGCTCTCGCACCCGAACCACCGAGTCCCCGCCCGCATGGGTGGACGCGGCGATCAACGTCGTGGCCCGCGACGGCGCGACCATGGCCAACTCAAGGGCGACCATCCCTCCGAACGACTGCCCGTACACATGGGCTCGTTCGAGGCCCAGATGATCGAGGAGTCCGAGGGCATCGTCGACGAACGTCGCCATGGTCTGCGGCTCATCCGGAGCATCGGACCGGCCGTTCCCGCGCTGGTCGTAGGCGATGACGAAGCACTCCGCGGACAGGGCGGGGATGTTCCGACTCCAACCGGGAAGGTCACCGCCTGCGCCCTCGACCAGCAGAAGGGGGTCGGAGTCCGGCGTTCCGTGGGTCTCGTAGGCCAGTCGGCAACCGTCGGGTCGCACCAACTCGGGCACGGCAGGCTCCTCCTGGATACGGAAGGGGCGGGCGTCGCCGCCCGCCCCCCTCATCGTCGCGGGGGTAGGATTTGAACCTACGACCTCTGGGTTATGAGCCCAGCAACCTATCAGGCAGGCAAGGGCATCAGGCGGCGTCCAGGGCCCTGACCTGCGGCTTCTCTCCAACCAAGTGTCCCAGGTTCCCTCAAGAGTCGTCGGCTCGCCCCCGGCGCGGGAGAAAGTTGGGAGAAACTTGGAGAGAGAGCGAGAATGATCCGCAAGGGGTAATGCCTGATGATCGACCACAGTTGTGAGGCCGCCCTCAGGAAATGAGGGAGGCGTAGATCACGAAGAATGCCAGTACGTCCAGCAACCCAATCACGACGCCGGCGGTCGCAGTGCCTTTACCGCCCTGCTGGCCGCCGGATGCTGCAATCTGTGACTGGGCGACAATCCCCAAGATGATTGCGATAGGTCCGAGGACGATCCCGAAAACTAGGAGGCCGACGATCGCGCAGGCGAGCGACGCGGTAGCCAGTCCGTTCGAGGTTGGTGCTGCTACCGGGGGTGGCGGAGGTGGCGCTACCACGCCAGGCGGGGCGGGGTCGGTGGCGAGGCTGCTGCCACAGTGCTTGCACTTGATCGCCTCATCCTGGACCTCTTCGGCACAGTACGGGCATTTCTTCAAGAGCTCGTCCTACCATCCATCGCTGCATTCGGCGGCAGACTGAGCATCGACCGAGCCGTAGGTGGTACCGGCCCCCGTAGCGCTGTCAGCGACGCAGAAGACATCCCCCTTCAGGCTCTGCGTAACGAGCAGGATCGAGCCAGCTTGAACGTCCCTGATGCTCACGGCGCCCTGGGATGCCGTGCTGGCGGTATCGTAGGTTAGCGACGGCTCGACGGCGGCCATCTCCTCAGGAGTGACATAAGAATATGAATCCGAGTCCGTGAAGATGGTCTTGGCTGCCACCAGGGCGTTGCGAAGTTCCGATTGAGCCAACCTTGCGGCCGCTCGGTCACGTGATCCCCGGTTCGCGAACCAAGCGCCTCCGAACACGACAGCGACAACCACGACCACTGCGACGACGGCGATCCACGCCGACTGGCTCGCGGAGCCCTTCGCCGGTCGCGGGGGTGCTTCCCCAGCGGGCACGGGGGCCGGTGCAGTGGGTTGGCGCAGATCGCTCCCACAGTGCTTGCACTTGATCGCATCGTCCTGAATCTCCTCAGCGCAGTACGGGCACCGCTTCAACTTCCGCCTCCCTTGCTCTCACCCGTGGCGTGGCGAGCCGCCGGAAGGATCGCGCTGCGCCTGTGCTGACGGTCGAGGGAATCAGACATCCGTCGGCGCCCCAGACTCCTCGGGTGCGGGACGAGCGATGTCCGGGGGAGGAAGCCGGTTGGCAGCCTCATCGGCGGGAACCTGGGACTCTTCCTCCGGCGAAGGCTTCTTCATCTTGGGAGGGGGCGGCTTCCAGGCACGCAGCGCCTGCAGAACGTCGGCGTAGAAGGTCTTGGTCGTGTCCAAGACGCTGTCGATGAACGAGCCGCGTCCTGCCGACCGCTTCAGCCCCATCGGCGTGGTCATCGCAATCAGGAAGCTGCGGATCTCCTTGTCGGACTCGGGGTAGAGCGCCCCCGGCTCAGCATGCGCCTCGCCAAGCGTCGTCGCGAGGGTTGACTGTGTGCGCGCCACCCGCGCCTCGATGCGCAGTCCTTCGGGTGCATCACCGAGCTGACGAAGGAGCCAGGAAACGCGACCCTTGGACCGTCCGTCTCGTGGCGCCTCAACGGCAGTCGACACGCTCACCTGTCGAGCGAACAGATCAGCGGCGATACTCAGCGCGCCCGCGGCGTCGGGAACCGACAACTCCGCGTAGAGCACGCCCGTCGATTCGAGCGATTCGCAGAGCGCGCTGCGGCGAGCGGCTGGCTGAGCCTCCCTCTTCGGCAACAGCTGCTTGACGTTGCGACCGAGATCCTTGGTTAGCTCGAGCGCGAGGAATCGGATCAAGTCATCCCATCGCGCCGCGACCGCATCCACCTCCGGCTCGCTCCTTCGTATCGTCCGCGCCCGCGCCCCGTCGCGCACCTTGGTCCAGGCCGGGCCCATCGAGTCGAACGCCACCGCACCGGACCGAGGGTCGGACAAGTACCGGATCAACTCGCCGAGCACATACGCCTGCTCGGGATCGCTGACACCGCGGTGCTCGCGCACGACGACCGCTTCGGTGAGCACGTTGACCCAAGACCAGTGGGCGAGACTGACCTTGCGAAGCTTCCTTCGGTCGACCTCGATCGGATAGCCGCTGGCCGCCGTCACGAAATGATTGGAAAGAGACAACACCGCGTCTGCACCAATCTCGCGTGCGAGGTCGAGGTAGGCGTTCATCTGGTCGGGCTCCAGGGCGTTCGGTCCCGTCTTGGCCTCAACGATGGCGCCCCAGGTCTTGCCGGCGCGGGTCACCGCGATGATTCCGTCCGGACGGATCGATCGCTCACCGACCGTGAAAGGGACCTCGATGAACGTCTCGACTTTCCCCGATGGGGCGCCGAGGGGCTTGAGGAGCGTCCGGCTGAAATCGGGAACCACCGTCATTACCGCAAGAAGGGCCGAGGCTGCGCGGCGTTCCTGCGCCTCGACGCCGGAGGCGGAGGAGATGGGGATCAGTCTGGCAATCGGCCAGGTAGGTTGAACGTCCAGGGCCTCTATTCCTCCTCTGACTCGGAGCCCTCCACCGGGATCTGAACGAATGTCTCTTGCGAGGAAGTTGCACCTCCGGCGGACGTCGCGCGTGCTCGAACTCGGCAGCGAAGATCGTCGGTCCAGGTCACGACCTTGAGGGACGGAGTGGTGTTCGCGCGATCGTCCCAAACGTCGCCCCAGGTCTCGTAGACGTCAAGAGGGTCGTAGATGTTCCTGTCCGCAAAGTCGGGCTGGAACATCCGAGTGGCCTTCTTCACGTCCGACTTCAGCGGCGGCGCCACCAGGCGAAAGCGCGCGTTGCGCTTCTGCTGGAGGAAGTCGTAGCTCTCGTCATCGTTCCCATCGACCCATTCGAAGTCGCCGTCCAGGAAGATTCCCGGATCGGTCCTGCAGGACAGTCGGAGAGTTCCGAGTGTCGTCTTGCTTCGAACCTCGACACGTATCCTCATCCCGGTTCGGTAGTCCGGATCGAACTTCTTGGCGAGGGACGCCTTCGTGGACTCACCAACCCGTGTCGCCTGGGCGGTCAGGCATAGATAGCGATTGCACTTGGCCTCGGCGCGCGACGGCGTTGCGTTCGCGATGCCCACGGACAGAAGCGTGAGCAACAGTACCCGGAGGGCAGCCTGTCTTCCGGACATCGTCATGTGTCGAATCGCGATCGCTCTCGTCCGGCAAGGAGGATTGCAAGGAGGATGCTCACTAGTAGAACGACCACCGCCGCTAGCAGACCATTCCGGATCCCGGACTGGCGTACCTGTTCGATGCTTGCGTCCCGGATGCCCCACGAGGCGGCCACCTCCTGCTGAGGGGCAGACTCGGTCATCGCATCGTTTGCCGCGGCGGTCTTGGCAAGTGACTTCGCCCGGGACTCCGCCCCGGCGGAGACCATCACATAGGCGATTCCCCCGAGGACCAGGAGTGCAGCAATCAGGGCAACCGTCGCGCGCCCCCTACGACCGCCAGCCCGTCTCACTTGGGTGAGCGCCGCGTCCAACTCTCGGTCGCTGAGCGTCGCAGGATCCTGCCCGATATCTGGCACCTGACCCCCTCCCCGCTAGGTTCACCGAGTCAGGCCCCGATACTGCCCCATCGGTAAGCACCGGTGCAAACCAGCGCTGCGTCCGCCTGGGTGACGGCGTTGGCCCCCTTAGATGCCCACGAGCCGCCGGGCGCGATCGTGGGCATCGTCCCCGGTTTTGTCCGGCGGGATTGGGGACCGGATCGAGAGTTCCTCTCGGGCCTGAGGCGACAACCCGAAATCGCGGCCTAAGCGCTGAACCGCCCCGGCGCTATCACGGACCGCTTGGAGGCATTGATTCTTCACGCGCCCCCGAGCTCCGTCGACCAGGATCGCTCGACCCGATGCGTGCCATTCATCCATCGCCGCCCTCCAGACCGACACCGCCAAGCAATAACACCCGAAGAGGTCTGCGTCCCACAGTCCGGAGAGACCGACCCTGGTTGCAAGCTCGGGCGCGAGGCGCTCCCACGTCTCGGTTGCAACCGGATCATCGAGGAGGTGCGCAGGAACGGGCGGCGGTCCGTCTTCGGGAGCGGGAACCGGCTGATCCCTCGAGATCCTCGATGAGCGGACGCCGTCGCGCTCCTTGACCTGCTTCGACTTCGGCCTCGGTCCTCGCTTACCCAGGGTTCAGCCCTCCATGGACGAGTTGGCGAAACTCGGCTCGCCCGACGCGGGACGACCTCGGCGGTATAGGTGGGGCGTGCCACCGGTCATACCCCACCCACTACACCGGCTCGACGAGGGCGGGGGTGGCTCCCACGAGCGCAGACACCATCTCGACGAGGCCCTCCGCTTCGAACGATCCGTCGCCGCTTGCAGTACGAAGTCGAACGGGCGAAACCGACAGCCCAACGTTCGGGAAGCCTTCGGCCCACGCGAGAGCGGACCTCGCTACCTCGAACTCGCGGAGTGCCGCTGCCAAATGGACAGCGGCCTCAAGCGCAGCTTCTCGCCGCTGCTCGAATACCTCGAGGCCGAGCGCCATCATCTCCTCTCGCTGGCTACGTCCCTCGGCTATCAATGCAGTCTGAGCATCGCGCCGTGCCCCCGCAAGGACGGGCACACGCGCTGACGCCTCGGCGATCTCCGCTTCGATCTTCGCGAGCGCAGCCCCGTCCTTGGCGGTAGGGTTCCGACCCGCTCGAAGGGCCCGGCGTTTTGCCTGCTCGTATTCCGCGGCCACCTTTCTACGTTCCTTCCGCACTCGCGCAAGCCGCGCCTTCAGCAATCGCTCCTCTTCGGCGAGCTTCGAGACCTCGGCGACCAAGTCACGCACCTCGCCCTCGGGAAGCAGGCCCGCTGGCGGGAAGCTGCTGCTCGTGACGCCGACCGGGCGCCGGATAATCGTGTTGGTTCCCATTGGTCAGGCCTCCTTCGTTCGACGGACTCCACGGTCGCCGCCGTATTCGTCGCCAGCGAACTCACCATCCCGAACGCGTGCGTGATGGACTTGAACCTTAAGCGCGATCGAACCCCTTGTGTCGCCGTCAAGCTGCATCTCCGTCGCGATCTCGTTCACGCGAGAGAGTCGGGCGAGTCGAACGGCCTCGCCGACGTCGCCGTCGAGTGTCTCGTCTGCCGCCGCTCGGCTCGCTCTCTCGATCTCGGCGAGCGCACCTGGAACCGACCACGGTCGTCCCGTTGGCAGCGTGGACGGAGGCAGAGGCGCGACAGGTGGGAAGGCAGCCTGGCGTTTGGCGCGAACGCTCTCTTCGGCTTGGTGTCGCGTCATCGGTGGTTCGTCGCCGGGATCGGCGAGCGGATCAATTCTCGTCGTAGCCATCTCGTCCTCCTGTCGTCGTTCGGTGGGACGCTGAACAAGAGCGACCCCTCAGCGTGCAGTGGAACGGACGCATCCTCTGCGTCCGGAGATCACGGAGGGGACCCCAGGCGCGCCAGATGCGGCGCAGCTCGAATGTCCCGCCCCGTGACAATCATGGCCTGACGCCTCCCTCCGATCGCTCAGCGAGGAGCACCGCGACAACGTGTAACGCGGCATCGATGAGCTTGTCGGCAACACAGAACCGGCCGTCGGATACCGCGTTTGCAAATGCGGCGGCGATCTCATCGAGCACACGCAGCGCGGTCGCCGGGTCAATATCCCGAGTTCCCGAGAGTTCCCGGGACCTCCCGAGTCGGGAACCGGAAGTTCCCATCCCGAGAGTCCCCGGCCACTGGGGCCGGGACTCCGGGAACTCCCCTGCGCTACTCACAACGCCACCAGAGGCTCGGGCGGCCACGGCCACCACCCGTGCTGTCGACGAGCTCCTTCTGGAGGAGGCGCCGGAGGCCGTCGTCGATCGTCTTCGCCTTGAGCGGGCCGAACGAGTCGCCGTCCTGCGCGACCTTGTCCCCGATCTGTCTCTGCGAGAGCGCGTTGGTCTCGACCGAAGAGAGCACGGCGAGAACCCGCCGCGCAGCGGGGTTGAGCTCGTCGGACAGGATCCGCTCCGCCGGAGGAAATAGCCCGGCTTCTACGGTTCCATCCCCGTGTGGGACGAGCCGAAAGTCGGCGGCATATTTCCGATCCTTCGCGAAGGCACGCACCCACCCAGGTCGATCCTTCGCGATTGTCACCCTCGACACGCCTGGATGCGTCCGGCTGAACGGCGATATGGACTCGATCAGATAGGCCGCGCCGTCTAAGGCGCCGAGTTTGTGCTGACTCCCGAATGCGTACCGCCCGCGTGACTCCTTCGACTTCACGACATGGTCAAGGGCGAGAATCGCGGCGCCCGATGATCGGAACGGCGTGAGGATACGGCGACGCCAGCTCTCCGTGCCCGCCGTGTCCTGAGGGTCATAGCCCTGAAGGACGATCGAGGCGTTGACTCCGTCGACCACTACAAGCGCTGGCCGAACATCAAGCACCCAGTCCAGTTCGTGGGGCCGGGCGGACTCCTCCGGCGAGACGAAAAGGAACCTCTCGGAGATCGCGTGATCGGGAACTCGCAGTGCCCTTAGACGCTCTATCGCCGCACCCACCGAGTCCTCGAAGTCGCAATACACGACCGCACTTCCCTTCCTGATCTCGTCGGCGCAGGCGGCCAGAGCGACCCAGCTCTTGCCGCTCTCAGGCTCCCCCGCGAGCGAGTGAGTTCGGCCGGGATAGAGCAGTGCTTCGCCATCCGACCTCGCGAGTAGGGTCGGCCGGATTTCCGGAACATCCCCTCGGATCGCTGGACCTACGTCGAGTGGCTCCCAGGACGTCTCACGGTGGGCAGCCGCAACTGCATGGTGAACGTCGGGGTCGTCAAGACCGAGTGTGACCAGCTCCTCGTCGGTTACCCCGCTCACTCCGCGCCTCCGAGAAGATCGGCGACTCTATGGACGGAAGCCCACACCGCCCGGTTGTTCAACCTGAGCGCGATCGCCGCATCCGGCCCGACGCCAAAGGCATGCGCCGTGCCGAACCGGGCGCACTCCCTGATCCGCGGGTCCCGGTACTTGCGAACTATCGGCCCGCCGCAGGAACGGCAGAACCAGTGCTCCGTCGTCCGGCACTCACCCGCGAAGGGATCGCGAGTCATGTTCGTCCTCCGGGGTTCGCGAGGAACTCGGCGAGGGCCGCTCCCGGAAGGACAATCCGCCGCCCGATGCGTATCGCGGGGACCTCGCCCCGGCGAATCGCGTTTCGAAGGGTCTTCTCGCCGACGCGGAGGAGGGCCGCCGCCTCATCGACGCGATACACGCGGGCGGGATCGAGCGCGTCAGCGGTCATTCGACAACCCCCCGCGCGGGATCGGCGTCTACCCCTGCCAGCTGGTCGAGGACCCCCAGATACGCGACCGCGGCCTCACCGTGCGGCGCGTGAGTGCCACCCTCCCATCGGAGAACCGTCGTATCCGACACGCCGACCCCGGCCGCCACCTCCCGAAGGGAAAGCCCGGAGCGAAGCCGCGTCGCCTTCGCTTCCCCGGAAGCGGCGAGCTGTCGGACGCGCGCCAGGCAGATCGGGTCCACGGTATCCACGCCCGAAAGCATCCCCCGGCGTGCGCGGCGATGGCTGCGATTCCGCTACATCCGCGCGACCTCGGAAATGCGAACTCTCTAGCGTCAGATTGCGTTTCCGCCCCGGAATCGCTACGCTGGGCCGACCATCATGAGCCAAGAGGCGAACGCCGAGATCCGCCGCCTGCGGGCACGCGTACTCCGCCTTGAGGCTCGCCTTCGAGACCTCACGCAGGAAGACCACATCGACCCCGAGCTTGTTCGTGGCAACCTCGCTCGGCAGCGGGCCGACGGCGGCGTCGAGGAGTTCCCGGCGATCGTCGATGTCTTGGACCACTTTTGGCGGACCAGCCCCACACGACAGGAGGCGCTCCGG
Organism: Actinomycetota bacterium; assembly: GCA_040880465.1. Lineage (GTDB taxonomy): Bacteria > Actinomycetota > UBA4738 > UBA4738 > JBBDHU01 > JBBDIK01. Next base: position 212,785 of record JBBDIK010000011.1, read on the forward strand.
CGACACCGGAAACACGCGGCGCTCTCAGCCCGGACGCAGTGGGAGGGGTACGTTCTCTCGTCAACCGCGCTGCCGCGGCCAGGCAGCCGCTGGATCATTCGCCACCCGCTCCTGCCCGAAAACGTCATCGTCCGTCTTGGGCCGGGAGCGGATGGATTCCTCAGCGTCCTTTGGGAGGCGGAGGAGGGCCGACAACTCGGCGGGGGCGTGGAAGTGAACCTCTCCGACCTGATGGCGGTCGTCAAGGTCGAACTCGCCAGGCGCGACCTCTCGGACGATCCCGAGTCCTTCCTCCTCGGCCTCACCCGACCGCATCGCGGCAGGGACCTCGGCGAGCTGTTCTACCGGACGCTCGGGGCCGCCTGGAGGAAGCTCGAGGCCGACCCAGACATCAACTCGCCCCGAGCCGAACTCGCTCGCTTGCTCGGCGTCGATCCGAAGACGATCAGCGTTTGGAAGAACCGAGCCATCCAGTACGGGATGTGGCCCACTGGTACGACGGAAGGAGAAGGAAGATGACAAGGCAACGACCCCGCGCAAAGATTCGCAAGAAGGCGGCGGCGGGTGGACGGGTTCGCTGGTATCTCGCGATCGTCGACTCGTCAGGCGAGGAGTTGCACCATGGCGGCTTCGCCACGCAGCGTGAGGCGAAAGCGCGTGCCGTCGAGATCCTCCGAGACAACCCCGACGGGCGCCGCCACGCCTATCGCGACCTGACCGTCGAACGATTCCTGGTCGACGAGTGGCTCCCCGCGCGCGAGGCGTCTGGAAAGATCGCGCCCTCGACCCTCGAGGGGTACGGCTGGATCGTTCGCTCCTGGATTGCACCCCGAATCGGCGGCCTCCCGCTCACCGAACTCGGCGCTGCCGACCTCGAGCGGATGTACGCGGACCTTCGGAAGTCGGGGGCGCGCGGCAGCAAGCCTCTCTCGGAAAAGAGCGTTCGTAACGCGCACCTCCTCATGAGCAAGGCCCTCGCGGACGCCGCGCGGCGCGGTCTCGTGACGATGAACGTCGCGACGATCGCTGAGAAGCCTCCCGCTACCCGGGCGGAACGCGAAGCCTGGAGCGTCTCCGAAGTCCGTGCGTTCCTCGCCGCCGCCGACGCCGATCGTCTCGGCCCGATCTGGCGGCTCATGCTCACCACCGGCCTCCGCCGGGGCGAGGCGCTCGGCCTCCAGTGGTCCGACGTCGACCTCGATGCGAGGTCCATCCGGATTGAACGGCAGGTGCTTCTCCGCAGTCGCGCTCAAGGTGCTCGCCTGTACCTCCGGGACACCACCAAAGGACGTCGGGCTCGGACCGTCAGGCTTGACCCCGGGACGGCCGAGTCTCTCCGGGTGTGGAAGAAGGGGCAATCGGAGGACCGGCTCGCGTTCGGGGCCGCCTGGCAGACCGACGGGGGCCTCGACACCGAGTCAGCGTGGATCGTCACCGAGCCCGACGGCCGGGTCATCCACCCGGACACCCTCCACGACCGCTTCGTTCGGGTCGCGAAGGCCGCTGGGGTCAAGCCTCTCCCCCTCCACGGCGCGCGCCACACCTTCGCGACGATCGCCCTCGAGTCGGGGGTCCGGCCGGATCTCGTTAGCCGGGCGCTCGGCCACGCTACGGTCGGCTTCACGCTCGACGTATACGTGCATCCGTCGGCAGACGAGGAACTCGCTGCCGCCGACGCTCTCGGCGCCGCGCTCGAGGCGACGCAATGATAGTCCGCACCCTCGCGCAGAGGAACTCCTCCTAGCAGAGTCCAGTCTGCTTGGCTCCATAGACCGCCTGCGAGTGCGTGAAGCCTTCGCCGTACTTGGACTCCAACTGGTCGATAAGCCCCTGGCAACTGAAAGAACTGGTGTCCAAGTAGCTCTCCGCCGATTTGGCTGCCTGCTCGTTCCAGTTCACGTTGATGTGTCTTACCGCAAACACGGCGTCAGCCTTGGGAAAGCCCTCGCCATACTTGCTGGACAACTGGTCAATGAGTCCCGTCTCAGAGAACGCACCCGTTTCAAGATAGCTCTCGGCCGACTCGATGGCGTTCTCCTGGCTAACAGTGAACTCATCCTCAAGAGCCGTGGGAGGCTCAGGAGCTTCGGTGGCAGTTACCGACGGAACAAGGTCAGGGGCCGCCACCTGATCGGCTGGCAAGTCTCCCGTAACCACCTCGGTGGACTTCTTGTCGTTCTGTCCGAGCGCGCCTGCAACACCTATCAAAACGACCGCGGCGATCACCCAGACCCACCACTGCTTCCATAGCGGACGTGAAGGTGAGGGCGTGCCGCCCCCCGATGATGTCGAGCCAAATGAAAACGCTTCCCCTGCGGGCGCAGCGGTCGGCGGAGGAGGAGCAGTCTGCGGAGATTCGGTCGATGGCAGGTCCCTACTGCAGTGCCGGCAAACAATCGCCTCGTCTTGGATCTCCTCGGCGCAGAACGGACACTTCTTCATAGCAGCCCCCTCCGGTTCCGGGTCCGGGTCGCATGGTTTCACGCGACCGAACCCGGGCGCAAAGCGTGGAGGTGGATTCCTTGGAAGGGTCGCGCGGGAGAAACGTGGGAGAAAGCGGGGACGGAAGAGGCCCCGGCCTGCGGCTCGCGCTTCGCGCGTTCCTGCTGGTCACGGGGCCTTTTCGCGTGAGTCGCGGGGGTAGGATTTGAACCTACGACCTCTGGGTTATGAGCCCAGCGAGCTACCGGACTGCTCCACCCCGCAGAGCGATACTAGCGGGGCCTCACGCCCACCGCCAAGCCTGCCGCCAAGGCTCAGGCGCTCTTGACGGTCTTGGTCTTCTCGACCTGGTCGCCGGAACTATCGGTCACCACGATCGTGTACGAGTGCTCGGAGTCTGCGCAGCGGTACTCGAGGTCGGCATCCCCGGAGGGAACCTCGAATCCCTGGTTCCCCCTCAACGGCTGTCCGTCGATCTCGAACTCCACCGTTTCGGCGTTCTGCGTGTCGTAGCTGATCCGGACCTCGACCTTCTTCACAGTGTCCACGCAGCCCGTGGCTTCCTTCGGGGCCTTGTACTTGGTGATCGCCGGCTCGCCGGGCGCAACAGGCGAGATGGGCGACTCGTTGCAGTCGGTGTCGTCGGTCGTGCCATCCGGCCGGACGGTTTCGCACTTCAGTGACTTGTTCATCTGCGACTGGCTGAGGGTCGCATCCTCGAAGTTCGTCTTCGTGAGGTTCGCATCGACGAGATTCGCGCCGGTGAGGTCGGCACCGCGGAGGTCGGCGTCGGTCAGGTCGGTGTTCTTGAGGTTGGCGTCGGTAAGATCGGCATCCCGCAGGTCCGCGCGGCGCAGGTCCGCGCCGTAGAGATCGGCTTCCCGGAGGTCGGCACGCCGAAGATCAGCTCTGGCGAGCGGCGCTTCCTTCAGGTCTGCTTCTCGGCAGTTAGTGTCCGGGAGGATCGCGCACTCACCGATCACCTGTGTGCCGGCTGGGACGTCCGGACCGGGGGACCCGGGTGAGGTCGAGACGATGGACGGACTCGTCCCGGGCGGTGGAGGTGGCGCGCTGCTCGGACAGGCGGTCAGCAGAGCGACACTTGCCGCCAACATGATGGTGAGTCTGCGCATCGGAACCCTTCAGAGATGCTTCGGCGCGAGCATACCCGGCCCCTGGACCGGGGGCGAGCACCTGCGCTACATCCGACGCTCGAACCCGCTGGAGCGATCGCTTCCTCGTCCGGCTCAGGCAGCCGGCGACGCCGCCGGGCTCGGCTCGGGCGACGCTGTCACGTCGGTCGCCGTGCCGCCGGTTCCAGTCCCGGTCCCCCCTGCAGCCGACCCGGTCCCCTCGGTGCCCGCGCCGGTCGTCGGCTTCCCGACCGATGCCGCTCCCGCCTGGCGGACGAGTTGCTTCGCCTTCTCGATCTCCGCCTGGTAGGTCGCGAGGTCGCCCTTCGTGAGCGCTTCGTCCGCCTTCTCGAAATGGACGAGCGCTCGCTGCAAGAGCGCCTTCGTGTCCGACGTCGCTCCCTCGGCCCCTGCCACCTCCTCGCCCGGCTCGGCGACGGCGCCGGTACCGAGCCCCGAATCGGCCAGTGCCTCAGCGAGCGTGCTCCCGAGGCCGACACTGCCGCCGTGGACGACGATGACCCGCTTGAGTTCCGGGAAGGAGTCGGTCTGCGACGTCTGCACGAACACCGGCTGCACGTACAGGAACGAATCCTCGAGCGGGATCACGAGCAGATTCCCGAACAGCACCACCGACCCCTGCTGACCCAGGAGGGTGCGCTCCGAAGAGAACCGTGGGAAGGTGTTGATCAGGTTGAAGACCTGGACCGGGCCGCCTACGTTCCGACCCGACGGGAACTCGAAGCTCACGACCTCGCCGTAGTGCTCCGGATCCGATCGCGCAGCGATCCAGGCGACCATGTTCTGGCGGCCCTCGGGCACGAACGGCAGGATCAGGGAGAACTCCTCATCATCCTCGCCGGGCAGCTTGGTGAGGACGTAGTACGGCCGCATCGGTGGAGCGTCCTCCGACCCGAGATTGGACTGCTCTGCCGGATCGCCGGGGATCGCCCAGAAGTTCTGCTTCTGGTAGAAGACCGCCGGGTCGGTGACATGGTAGTTCGCGTACTGCGTGGCCTGCACCTGGAACAGGTTCTCCGGGTACCGGAAGTGCGCGCGGAGGTCCTCTGGAGCCTCATCGAAACTCGTGAACAGATCCGGGTAGGTCCGTGACCACACCTGGATCAGGGGATCCTCTGGATCCGCGACATAGAGGGTCACTGTCCCGTCGTAGGCATCCACGACGGCCTTCACGGAGTTCCGCATGTAGTTCACGGTGCCGTCGAGTTGCCCGCTCGTCGCCTCGGCGAGGTCCAGGCGTTGGGAATAGGGATACAGATCGGTGCTCGTGTAGGCATCCCAGATCCATACGATCCGCCCGTCCACGATCGCCGCGTACGGGTCACCGTCGTACTTCAGGAATGGCGCCGCCTTGGGCACGCGATCCTGGATGCTGCGGTAGATCATCACGCGGCTGTCCGGCTCGATCAGATCGGAGATCATCAGGTTGACGTCCTGGAACCGCATCGAGAACAACAGCTTGCGGAAGAACCCCCCGACCGGGATGCCGCCGGACCCCTCGTAGCGGCTCGTGACCTGCTCCTGATCGTTGGTCGGCGTGCCCTGGTAGTCCAGCTCCTCCGCACCCGTTCTGGCGACGACGTAGGCGACGTCGTCTCTGACGCCGAAGTACACGCGAGGCTCGCCGGCGTTCAGCTCGTCCGCCAGTTCCGGCGGGTCCCCGATGGGCGGGATGTTGCGCAGGATGAACAGCGGACCGCCCTGTTCGCCGGCGCCGTTCACGAGGCTCGCGGCGGCACCGTAGCCGTGGGTATAGACCAGATGCTTGTTCTGCCACGTCGCGCCGGCCGTCGGGATCCCGTCCTGGCTGACCTCGCGTGGCGAGAGCATGACGACCCGCTTCTGGCCGTCGAGCACGTACCGGTCGACGGCAATGCCACTCAGGTTCGCCGGGGAGTTGCCGAACTCGTAGTAGGGCTTGATGCGCTGGAGTTGCTCGTAGTTCTCCTTCAGCAGGAAGGGGTCCCAGAGCCGGATGTTCGCGATCGTGTCGACGTTCGTCCCGGCGGCGTCGGGCGGCAGGTCCTCTGAGACCTCCGCCGATACCTGGTCCACCTCATCCAGCCCGAACGCCTCCCGGGTGAACTCGATGTTGTCCTCGATGTACGGCTGCTCGCGCTGCAGCTCCTGGGGCTCGACGCTGAACTTCTGCACGAACGCCGGGATCAGGACCCCGACCACGACGGAGACCAGGACCAGGAGTCCCACGCCGATCACCGGCAGTGCCCAACCGCGGAAGCGGATGTTGATCAGGAACAGGATGGCGCACAGCACCGCGACGACGGCAAGGATGTTGAGGGCGGGGAGCTGGGCCTTCACATCGGTGTACGACGCGCCGGTCACCACCCCCCGCTCCGAGGTGAGCAGTTCGTAGCGGTCCAGGAAGAATCCCCAAGCCTGCACGAGCACGATGAGCCCCAGAAGGACCGAGAGATGCGCCTTGACCTGCGGGGTCACCTTCTCCACCGGCGACTGGGGGCGGATGCCCCCGAACATGTAGTGGGCCCCCGTGACGATCACGGTGGTCCCGAGGAGCGCCGAGAACAGCCACCCTTGGAGGAACTCGAGGAACGGCAGCTTGAAGATGTAGAACGCGGGATCGAGGTGGAAGAGCGGGTCGGAGACACCGAACGTGACCTCCGAGGAATTCCGCCACGCGAGGAACGTCGACCAGTTCCTGGCAGCGCCGATCCCAACCACCAGCGCGACGAGGACGCACCCAGCAGGGATGAGCCACTTCAGATAGGGCTCGAACGCGCGCCGGTATCGCTCCACGATCTCCTGCTGTGGGGTTAGCACCCGGTACTTCGGCGCCAGTCGGCGCACGATGAGCAGGTTGACGTACAGGAGCGCGAAGAAGAGCAGTCCGAGGACGGTGCCGAGAGCGATCTGAGCCCACAGCGTCGTCCAGAACACCGACGGGAACCCCAGCTCTTGGAACCACAGCAGGTCGATGTAGAAGACCGACAGGAGTGAGAGCGTGAGGAACGTCAGGGCGAGGAGGATGACGACCACAAGCGGCCATCGCCGCCGCGGCCGCGCCACGGTTCGTGCCACGCTGCTCATCCCTCCGGGCTCGGCGAGACGCCAAGCCTATCAACCTCGAGCTCCCCGACCGCATCCTCGAAGCTGTCTACCACCAGGAGCGGGACCTGGGGGTGCTCAGCTCGCGCCTCGGCCAGGTTCGCTCGGGGAACGATGAACAGGTCGGCATCCGCATGCTCCGCAGCCAGGATCTTCTTGCCGATGCCCCCGATCGGCTCGACCGTCCCGTCCGTCGCGATCACCCCTGTACCGGCGATGGTTCGCCCGCCGGTGAGGTCGCCGGGGGTCAGCTCGTCGTACAGGCCGAGCGCCCACATGAGCCCGGCCGAAGGCCCACCGATCCCGTCGTCGTCGATCTTGACCTCGTACGGGAAGTTCGGCGCAAGTACGAAGCCGATCAGCGGCTCCTTCGAGTCGAGGCACGGCCCGCGGCGCAACTGGATGGACGGGTCGTTCTCCCCGGCCCCCTCCAGCTCGAACCGGATCTCGCCCGATGGCTCGACCGCGTCGATCAGTTCCGAGGCGTCCTCCGGCCCGGCGACCGGCCGGCCCTGGACGCGAACGATGACGTCGCCGGGCCGGAGCTTGCCCTCGGCCGGACAGCCGATGCCGACCGCCGTCACCAGCGCTCCGGTTCCATGGCTCGCCGGGTAGTCGCTGACGCGATCAAGCACCACGGCCGTCGCGTTCACCTGGCTCTCCGCCATCTGATCGAGGGCACGGAGCACCTCCTCCTCCGGAGTTTCCCCGGGGGTCACGACCAGGTCCTCGGGGACCACACTAGACGAGGGGTCGAGCCATGTCGCGAGGAGCTCCACGGCCGAGAGTGGACGCGCCGACTGCGACACGGTCGTGAGCAGGAAGCGGCCTTGGGAGGGGTGCACCTCGTGACCGGACACGGTGATGAGCTGTTCCACGTCCGCGGTGGGCCCCGGCCCCTCTGAGTAATAGGGAAGCCGGATGAACAGCGCCGGCCCGAGGATGAGCACGGGCAGGATGACGACCACGAGCCAGCGTTTCACTCGGCCATCGTACGGGTGATGCGGCGGAAGCGCGCCCGAACCGTCTAGAGTGACCGGACCATGGAGGTCACCGGGTTCCTTTTCGGCACGGTACTGGTCGCGCTCGGGGCGACCGGCTGGGTCGTGACATCGCGGATCAACGGGAATCCGCTGGGCGGGGCCGTTCGGCGAACCGGCGCCCCGGACGTGGCCGGCGGCTTCGACGCCGAGACGGCCGCCACCGCGACGACCGAGGCATCCGTCCCGTTCACGTACGAGGGGAAGATCGATCACGCCACCGGCGCGAAGCGGCGCCTGCTGGCGATCGTCTGGCTGATCCTGCTGATCGGCGCCGTCGGCGTGGCGATCGCCGGCAGTATCTGGCTGCTGATCAAGGTCATCGTCGCGCAGCTGATCGAATTCGGGGGATGAGGCGAGTCCTTCCCGCCCTTCAGCGGTTGCTGCGCTGCAGTTGCAACGTGGACCGGTAGGAGGGCAGATCCTCCAAGAGGATCCCCGCGCCCATCACCACCGTATCGAGCGGACGCTCCGTCAGGTGGACGGGAACCTCGCATTCGCGGGACAGCAACATCGCCATCCCTCGCAGCATGCCGCCACCGCCGGTCAGGAACATCCCCGTCTCGAGGACGTCGTGGGTGAGCTCGGGCGGCGCCTCGGCCAGCGTCTCGCGAGCGGCACCCACGATCTCGCGCACCGGCCCCGACATGGCCTCGCGGACCTCTTCCTCGGTGAGTTCGAGGTCCCGGGGACCACCGGAATCCGCCTCGCGTCCACGGACACGGACCGCGCGCGTTCCGCCGGCGGTCGGATACGCCGAACCGATGGCCATCTTGATCCGCTCCGCCGTCTTGTCGCCGATGACGACGCCCGACACATGTCGCACATGCTCCTGGATCGCGGCATCGAGGTCGAAGCCGCCGACCTGGATCGCACGCCCGTCGACCACGCCACCCATCGAGACCACGGCCATCTCCGACATCCCGCCGCCGATATCGACGATCAGGTTCCCGATGGGCTCGTGCACCGGGAGCCGGGCTCCGATCGCCGCCGCGAGCGGTTCCTCAACCAGGACCACCCGACGCGCGCCGGCGCGCTTGCCGGCCTCCTCGAGTGCCCGCCGTTCCACCTGCGTGCTCGTCGAGGGTGAGCAGATCAGGACGTTCGGTTTCGGGAACCGGGTGACGCCAACCCGCTGGAAGATCACGCGCAGCATCTGCTGTGTGACCTCGAAGTCGTGGACCGTCCCGGTTCGCAGTGGTCGCGAGGCCTGGACGTTGCCCGGCGACCGGTCGATCGCGCCCCACGCCGCGTTCCCGATCTCGATGACCTGCCCGGAGCGCATCGCCACCACCGAAGGTTCGTTGTACACGATGCCCTCGCCGAGGCGATACACGAGCGTGTTCGCCGAACCCAGGTCGATCGCGAGGTCTCGGGCCACCTAGCTCCCCATCACCCAGTGAGCGGGGCCGGTTTCCAACTGCTCCTGCTTCCAGATCGGCACGTCCTGCTTCAGTCGTTCGATCCCGTGGCGGCAGGCCTCGAACGCATCGGCGCGATGGGGCGCCGAGCACGCGACCGCCACGGAGACCTCCCCGAGCCCGAGGTCCCCGTACCGGTGGAGCAGGGCAACGCGGCACAGCAGCCAGCCCTCGAACATCTCGCCGGCGATCTCACGGAGCCGCCGCTCCGCCAGTTCGGCCCAGGCCTCGTACCGCAAGCCGGTCACCGCTCCCCGTTCCGAGTGGTCCCGCACCGTCCCGCAGAACAGGCATGTGGCCCCGGCGGCGGGGTCGGCGACAGCGGCAAGAGCAGCCGCGGGGTCGACCACGTCCTTGGACACGCTGATCGAGATGCACCCTTCGTTCACGCGCGTCATCGTAGACGACGGTGTCCGGCCCCCGTGTCGAACGGGCGGGTCCGACCTACGATGAGGACATGAGCGATCAGCCGGCTGGCGGCGACCCCTTCGCGAACGTCCCCCTATTCCGCGAGATCCAGCGCCTGTTGACCTCCTCCAGCGGACCCGTGAACTGGGAACTCGCTCGGCAGGTCGGCGTTGCCACGGCCGTGAGTGTAGCTCCGGACCTGCCCCTCACCGACGAGGATCGGACGGGCTTCGTCGAGGCTTCGCGGATCGCGGAACTGCAGATCGCATCCGCAACGGGACTCTCGGTCCCCGCCGAGATCGCGGCCGTGGACGTCGTCGGACGGGCGCAGTGGGTCGAGTCGTCGATCACCGACCTGCGGGATCTGGTCGAACCCGCCTCCGCACGGGTCTCCGACGGCTTCCTGCAGATGCAGCCGGAAGTTCCCGAGGGCACTGAAGCTGGTCCACTCGCCGCCGGGTTCGACCAGGTGATCCCGCTCCTGCTCGGGATGCAGGCGGGCGCCGTCTTCGGCACCATGGCGCAGCAGGTGTTCGGCCGCTACGACATCGCGATGCCCCGTCCCGGACCGAGCCGGCTGCAGTTCGTCGTCCCGAACATCGCGGCGTTCGAACACGACTGGAGCCTCCCGCCGGCCGAGTTCCGTCAGTGGATCGCCCTGCACGAGGTGGCGCATCGGTTCGAGTTCGCGCAGCCGTGGGTTCGCGAGCACCTCTTGGGGCTCGTCCGCGATTTCATGTCGACATTGGAGGTGGACGTCTCGGGACTCCAACAGCAGCTCGAGCAGCTCGATCCGATGGGGAACCCCGAGTCCCTCCAGGGATTCCTGCAGGGGGGCGACGGACTGTTCGGCGCGATCCTCGACGACGAACAGCGACTGAAGCTGCACCGCATCCAGTCCTTCATGGCGGCGGCGGAGGGGTACGGTGACCACGTCATGCACGCGGTGGGACGAACGATGCTGTCGGTCTCGTCGCAGATCGAGGAAGCCATGCGCCGGTACCGCGAGGACGAGCACGGGGACCCGGTGTTCGAGCGACTCCTCGGGATCGAGATGAGACGGGAGCACTACGCGCTGGGGCGAGACTTCTGCGACGTTGTCGCCGAGACCGCCAGCGAGACGGTCCTCGCCACGATGTGGAACTCCCCCGACGCCCTCCCCTCGATGCCTGAACTCCAAGAACCCCTGCTCTGGATGGCTCGCACTGCCTAGGCCCGGCAGGCCCGCCCAAGCTGTATCCTTCGCACCGATGCAGATCGGCGACCTCATCTACGCGAACGTCCTGGACCAGCGCGTCTTCGACACCCAGGGCGAGGACGGATCGCCCGGGATCTACTCGACCGCTATCCCTGGCCGACCCATGCCCTTCGTGCTGTTCCGTTCGTACAAGGTCCCGGCCGGCGTCGTCGCCGAGGAGATCCGGTTCACCGGCCCGTCCGGGCGCCTGGTCTGGCGCCGCGGCCCGGTCGCCACGCGCATGGGCGGGCAGATGGAGCAGACCCGGCTCCTGGACGTCGTCTCCGATGCCCTCCTCGATGAGCAGGGGACCTACCTCGCCTCGTTCATCATCGACGGCGAGATCCTGGGCGAGATCGAGGTCCCGGTGATCCTGGCAGCCGCCGAGACCTCGCTTCCCAAGGAGATCGAGGAGGGTCTGAAGAAGTCGGACATCATCTGGATCGGGAGCGACCAGCGCCCGGCGGGCGTGCACGAGTGGGAGGACAACCGCGTCGTCCCGGTCTGGTTCGCCTACCGCAACGGCAAGATCTACGTGCTCTCGCAGAAGCAGCAGGGACCGGAGGAGCAGTCGATCCCCGGCATCGAGGGCATGCAACAGCTCCGGGTCGTCACGCGCCGCAAGGGACGCGACACGTCGCTCGACCGGTTCCACGCGAACGTACGGCTGCTCGACGGCGGCCCCGAGTTCGACGAGGCCGCCAAGGTCCTGGTCGACCGGCGGCGCAGCCGCAACGGCCCGCCCGCCGAGTCACTCGGCCGGTGGAAGACCTCCTGCGTGATCGCGGAGCTGACGCCGGTCCTCTAGACCGTGTTCATCGGACGGCCCATCGCGGTCGCCAGGGCCGCGAGCTCCGCCCCGAGCCGCGTCAGCTCGTCGGGAACGAGTGCCTGCGGTCCATCGCAGAGCGCCTCGCTCGGGTTGTCGTGGACGTCGATCATCACCCCATCCGCTCCCGCGGCCAGCGCCGCCCGCGCCATCGGTTCCACCAGGTCCCGCCTTCCCGTCGCATGAGACGGATCGACGATGACCGGCAGGTGGCTTTCCTTCTGCGCGACGAGCATGCCGCCGAGATCGAGCGTGTTCCGCGTCGATGGCTCGAACGTCCGGATGCCGCGCTCGCACAGGATGATGTCCTGGTTGCCCTCCCGAGCGATGTACTCAGCAGCCATCAGCCATTCCTCAACGGTCGAGGAGAACCCACGCTTGAGCATCACCGGCTTCCCCGCCTTCCCGGCCTCCGTCAGGAGCGAGAAGTTCTGCATGTTGCGGGTCCCGATCTGCAGGGCATCGGCGACCGCCGCAACGTGCTCGACATCCCGTGCCTCAACGACCTCGGTCATGACCGGAAGTCCCGTGGTCTCGCGGCACTCGGCGAGGATCTCGAGTCCGGGCTTCCCCAGGCCCTGGAACGCGTACGGCGACGTCCTCGGCTTGTACGCACCCCCGCGCAGCACGGTGGCACCCGCGTCCTTGGCCGCCTTCGCAGCAGCGAGGGCCTGAGCAGGGGTCTCGACGGCGCAGGGTCCCGCGATGTAGGTGAACGACTCACGCCCGATCGAGGCCGGGCCGACCTTGACCGTCGTCGGAGCCTGGTGCAGCTCCCGGGCGACGAGCTTGTACGGTTTGCCGATCCGCTGGATCGTCTCGACGCCGGGCAGGGTGGACAGCGGGAGATCCATGAACCGTTCGGTATCGCCGATCAGCGCAACGATCGAACGGAGCTCGCCGTTCACGACGTGCGTCTCGCCGCCCACCTTGTGGACCATGTCCGTGACACGATCGATGTCCTGCTCCGATGCACCTACCTTCATCACAACCACCATCACGTCCTCCTGTTCGGCCGGGCGGCCCCGAGCAATGAAAAACCCCGGGGTTCTCGCCCGGGGTCTCCTGCGGTGCTTCTCTTCGGCAGCAGGCTACGCCGGGCAACGCCCGAAGTAGAACCAACCGAAGGAAAAGTACCGCTCGCTCATCGGCTTCATTCTCGGGGCTGGCATGGATTTTGGCAACCCTCAGTCGTCAGCGGCGAGATCTTGGAGCCGCGTCCGTGCCTGATCGGCGAGTCCATCGTTCCCGATCGCCTCGGCCGCCCGGAGGGCCTCGTCGAGGAGGGCGCGAGCCTGGTCGACGCGGATACCGGCGCGCTCATCGGTCGCGTACTTGACCTTCTCGTCCGCCTTGACGATGAGGTCCCAGATCTCGCCCGGCTCCATGACGCTACAGTGAACACCATCTCTCGGAGGTTGACGAACGTGGACGCGACGCGGGAACCCGATGCGGCGACGCTGGCCGCCATCCAGGAACGCATCGATACCTCGCCGTTCCACACCTGGGCGGGGATCAGGCTCACATCACTCGGTGACGGCACGGCCGAGTGCACGATGGACGTGCAACCGCACCACCTGAACCCGTACGAGATCGCCCATGGCGGTGCCATCGCTTCCGTGGCCGACGCGGCGATCGGGATCGCCGTCCGAACACGTTTGCGCCCCGGCTACACCCATGTCACCGCGCAACTCGACGTTCACTACCTCGGGATGGTGCGCGTCGGCGACCGGCTGATCGGCCGCGGGCGCTCGCTGCACCTCGGCCAGCGGATGGGCTACGGCGAGGCCGACCTCGTCGACGGCGACGAGCAGCTGGTCGCCCGAGCCAGCGCGACGTTCATCGTGCTACCCCCGCGCGACGGGTGATCAGTACTCGCACTCGACAGCACGGACGATCGGCGCCAGCGCGGTCAGCGGTGTCTGCAGCGACATGGCCTTCATGATGTTGGAGATCTGAACCTTCCCGCCCATGTACGCCGCAACCCCCGACAGCTCACCCTTCGCCAGTGCGACGGCGGTGTCGTAGTCCTCGCTGATCGTGAGCGCGGCGTCGGCGATCTCACCCACACCCACGTCGATCACACCGGCCTCGACGGTGATCCAGTAGTGGATGTCCCCACCCGGAGCATCGGTCACGACCTGCTGGATCTTCGTGCTCGTCTTCGCCGCAACGCGCTTGAACTCCTCGCTCGCGTTCGCGAGATCCTTCAGGGTGTTCGCCCACTCTTCGCTGAGGAACTTCATCCATGCCTCCTTCGGAAGCGCGAGTATATCCCCGGCGGACCGGTCACTGGCTCCGACCGTGGTCGGTCGCGAAGTCGTAGGCGCGCTGCCGCGCAACGCCTCGCCGGTAGGCGGCTCTGGCTCGGGGGTCGGCCACGTCCCGGAGCCGCTCGCAGTTCGGGAAGGCCCCGAGGTTCGCGAGGGCATGACGGATCTTCCGCGACGTGTGCTCCGCGACGGCTCGATGCCCGTCCTCGTGCCGGTGGAGCTCGGCCAGGGTTCGCCGCCACCACGCATGCGTCGCCGCCGAGGTACCTGCCGGAGCCCGCCAGCGGGGGAACAGGAACGTCAGGTTCAAAGTGACGACCACTGCGTCCGTCCGGCATGAGGAGCCGATCTCGGCGGCGTCGTAGTCCCATCCGATGCTCCACACGGTCTGCGCCCAGAACCTCCCGGGACCCCGATGGCGGATCGACGAAACGATCTGGCTCGGCGTTGCACCGCGGACCACATAGGTGTCTGTCGAAACTTCACGCCGGAGCCGGGGTGGCGTGTGTGCGGGAGGCTCGGGACGAGGCGACGATGGAGAGGTGGCCGAGGGCAACGACGGTGCCGGCGTTCGCGGGGGTGCACGCCCGCTGCCCGGGCACGCGACGAGGAGCCAGGAAACCGCGAGCATCAACACGAACCGAGGCAGGTCCGCCGGCCGACTCACGTGCCCGAGGCGCCGAACAGCCCGGGACTCGTGAGGTGGCGAACGTCGTTCAGGAACTTGACGGTGCGTTCGTGGCCGTCGATCACGACCGTATTGAACGACGTGTTCTCCGGCAGGTAGAGCATGTCGTGCGGGAACTTCAAGAGCCCCGTCACGTACGCGTTGATGACCCCGCCGTGGGACACGACGACGAGGTCGCCGTCCGGATGGGTGTCGATGATCCGCTCGACCGCCGGACGCACCCGCGCACGGAGCTGCTGGCCGCTCTCCCCTCCGGACAGGGAGAAGAGCACCTCGGCCTCGCGGAACTTCTGGGCAAGCTCTTCGTCATCCGCGGCGATCTCCTCGAAGGACCTCCCTTCCCAGTCGGCGACGAAGACTTCGCCGAGATCCTCGTCGAGCACCGGCTCGATGCCCACCTTCTCCGCGAACGGCGCGATCGTCTCGAGACACCGTCGGAACGGCGAGACGTAGACGGCAGCCAGGGTGTCGAGTGAATGAAGGCGCGTCGCGAGCAGGCGGGCCTGCTGCGCACCCTCCTCCCCGAGCGGGGGGTCCCACTGCCGACCGCGCGGGCTGTCCCGGAAGTTCTGCGCCGAGAATTCGACGCGGCCGTGGCGGATCAGGATCAAGCGACGGCTCACCGGCGCCCTTTCCGGCGCCCGTGCCACAGGCGGGCGTAGGCCTCGATGTCGGCAGCTCGCCAGACACGGCCAGAGGCAAGTGTCGCGATCGGCGCCGGGAACGTTCCCCGGTCCAGGTACGTCACCACGCGGCGCTTGTCCCAGCCCATGATCTTGGCGGCCTCGGCCACACCGGCCAAGCGCGGGAGCACCTCGACGGTCAGGGTCGCGTCACGGCCCGCGGCCCGCCGGAGCGAAGCGAAACAGGCATCACGCGTCGCGGCCGAGTAGGTCTTGCGGGATGGGCCATCGATCGTGGCCTGCCAGCGACCGTCCTCCTCCCACATCCGTGCGCGCACCGTCTCTCGAGGCATGGTCGCGATGATAGCTGTGGGGCCCGACATCCTGGCGAGTCGCGGAGGTCAGCGGTGCCGCAGCTACCAGCCGCAACAGGGAAGGATGTAGCCGCACTCAGGGCACTTGTGGTGAGCGTGCTCCGGCTCCATCGGCGCGCCGCACGAATCGCACGGCGGCCGACTCGTCTCCCCCGGGATGATGCACTCGGCGCGGGTCGCGGCATCCACGTTCCGCATCGTAGACCCCGGAACACAAGCCGTCCCGAGTTCAGCTCAGGAGATGCCGAGGCGGCGGAGTTCCGAGCGCCAACACTCGGTGTGCCAGTGACGGCGTTCCTCGGCGTCGGCACCAGGGACGACGACCAGATGCTGAACGCCGGTCCGCACCTCGTGGTCACAGCCCGGGCAGCGGTACGTCTTCTGCCCGCTCACCTGCCGGACGTCGAAGCCGAGCGCCTGCGCCCACTCGGGCGCGTCCGACGAGAGCCCATCGCCCCTGCCGGCCGGCCCCTCCCGCTCGCGGGCGCGTTCGTTCTTGCGGCCCATCAGCGGTGAGCCCGCATGAAATCGGCGGCGACCGGAGCCAGCTCCGCGCCGATCTCGCGGTCGTCTCGCTTCTGTCCCTTCACGCGGAACGAGTGGTCACCGCCGGGGATCTCGTGCAGGACCGCGCGATCCCCGAGCTTCGCGAGGATCCCCTCAAGTTGGTCCAGTGGCGTCACGAACGGGTCACGGGTTCCCTCGATGAACAGCATCGGCGCCTCGATGCCGTACAGATGTGCGTCCCGGACCTTCTCGGGACGACCGGGCGCGTGCAACGGGTACCCGAGGAAAACGAGACCCGCTGCCGCCATCCCGTCCGCTGCGCACATCGACGCATGGCGGCCTCCCATCGACTTCCCGCCCGCGAAGACCGGCACGCCGGCACCGGCTCGTTCGGCCGCTGCATCGAACGCCGCCAGCCAGGTCGCTCGCAAAGTCGCTTCAGGGTCGGGGGCCTTCCGACCACTCTCCTTGTACGGGAAGTTGAACCGCATCGTCGCGATCCCCGCGTCGTTCAGTGCCCGCGTGAACCCGACGAGGAAGGGCGCGTCCAGGTCACTGCCCGCGCCGGGGGCGACGACCAGAGCGGCGGCCGCCCGCCCGGGGTCGGCCCACGCACCCGTCACGGGCCCGCGAGCCGTCCCCGACTCGAACGTGAACCGCTCTTCAGGCGTTGCCATAGGATGCCCCCATGCAGGGAACCCTATACCTGGGTACGAGCGGATTCGCCTACGACGAGTGGAAGGGCGGCGTCTTCTATCCCGAGGGCGTCAAGGTGAAGGAACGCCTGTCCTACTTCGCGTCCCGATTCCCGAGCGTCGAGATCAACTACACGTTCCGAAGGTTCCCGTCGGAGAGGACCCTGACGAACTGGGCCGCGCAGACGCCGGAGACGTTCCGGTTCACGCTGAAGGCCAACCAGCGCATCACGCACGTCAAGCGCCTGTCCGACACCGACGACGACGTGCGCGACTTCCTTGCACTCGCACGCCTGCTCGGCCCGCGCCTCGGGTGCGTCCTGTACCAGTGCCCGCCGTCACTGCACTACGACCGCTCCCTGATCGAGCGCTTCGTCGGATACCTGCCGCCGGACGTCCGGTCAGCGATGGAGTTCCGCCACCCCTCGTGGCTCGAGGCACGCGACCTTCTGCTGGAGCAGGGCGTCGCCTGGTGTGTCGCCGAGACCGACGAGAAGGACCCAGGCCCGGACGATCTGTCGTGGGAACCGTTCGGGTTCCTGCGACTGCGGAAGACCGACTACACCGACGCGGAATTGACGGGGTGGGCCGAACGCCTCCGTCCGGCACTCGACGCCGGCTCCGACGTCTTCTGCTATTTCAAGCATGAGGACGAAGGCGCCAGCCCGAAGATGGCCAACCGGCTCCGCGCCCTACTCGGCTAGACGCGCCGCGATGGCGCGGCGGATCTCGTCCACGTGCTCGTCGTCCTCGATCTTGCGGCCGACGACATCGCGGACGTAGAACGCGTCGACGACGCGGCCACCGTAGGTCGCGATCTTTGCGAGATGCACGTCTACCTCGAGTTCACCGAGCGTCCGCGTGAGGTCGAAGAGCAGCCCGACCCGGTCGGCACAGCCGATCTCGATCACGGTATAGAAGTCCGAAGCATCGTTCTCGATCGTCACCTCGACCGGGATCGCCGTTCGGTGCGCCGGGTAGTACTGGCGCTTCTCCTTGACCCGATAGTCCAAGGACAGGCGACCATCGAGCGCCTTCCGCAGCGTGCCGCGGAAGTCCCGCCAGCGTTCCTCTCCCACCTCGTCGCCTTCGAAGGTACTGGCGACGTCGAACACGTCGACGGCCACACCCGACTCCGTCGTGAACACCTGCGCCGACAGGATCGAGAACCCCGATAGCGAGAGCGCGCCGGCGATCTTCGCGAGCAGACCCGGCCGGTCCGTGCATACGACCGAGAGCCGGACCGTGTCCTGTTCGACACCGGTCACCGACTCAGCGGTCCGAACCTCAAGTCCGTCCAGCTCAGCACGCAGCAGCGAGAAATGGATCGCCGCTTCCTCCGGCGGCACCGTCACGACGTAGGAGTGCGGAAGATCGGCGAGGAACCGGGCCACCTCATCGGCATCTTCCCCGACGAGGACCTCTGCGAGCGCCTCGGTTCGCTCCGCCAGCGTGTCGGCCGTATCGGCGCCGACGTCCCCGCGCTCGAACACGTGCTGGATCTTCGCGACCAACTCGCGCAGCAACGTCTGACGCCAGGGTGTCGAGGCATGCGGTCCGGTCGCCGCGGCGTCGGCGATGGAGACGAGGTACAAGGCGGCCAGGCGCTCGGGGTCGCCGATCCGGGCCGCCACCGACAGGATCAGGTTCTCATCGGTGAGATCACGACGGGTGGCGGTGTCCGACAGCAGGAGGTGCTCTCCGACGAGGAACCGTACGAGCTCGCGCGTCTGCTCCTCGATCCCCATCCGCTCCAGCGCCCTCCGCGCGGTGGACTCGCCGATCACGACATGGTTCCCCGTTCCGTCCTTGCCGATGTCGTGGAGCAGGGCACCCAGCAGCACGGCATCGCGGTCACCGACGAGGCCGACCGCCTCCCGAGCCATCGGATCGTCGCCGGGCATCGCCAGGAGCCCTTCCATCCCGCCCAGGGCGCGCAACAGGTGCACGTCGACCGTGTACCGATGGAACGGGTCTCGCTGCGGCCGGTAGCGGACCGGTGCCCAGTCCGGGAGGTAGCGCACGAGCACCCCCGCTCGGTCCATCTCTTCGATCGCCGCCGCAGCGCGGCCGGAGCGAAGCATCCGCAGGAACGCGTCCCGGACCTCGTCGCTCCACACCACTCCCTCGGGCAGATCGATCGCGTCGACGGCCTCGAGGGAGGCGAGCGGGAGCGCGCGGCCCGACTCGGCCGCGTCGGCGAATGCCGCCATCACCGCCTCGGGGGTTGCTGCGATCGCCGTCCCCGTATCGGCACTCGGCTCCAGCAACCGCTCGAAGACCACATCGACGACCCAGCGCGCCTCCCGGCCACGTTCGAAGGTCGCGCGCATCAGCGCGTCGGCGGCCGACATATCGGTGTCATCCTCGAACCCGAGCATCTCGGCGATGGCCGGTTGGTGATCGAGGACGAGTCGGTCGAGGCGCCCACCCGTCACGAGGTGAAGCGTGCTCCGGAGCCGGATCAGGAACTCCTCGGCCTCGTCGATCGCATCGGCCTCGCGTGCACCCAGCAGCTGTGAGTCCGTGAGCGCTTCCAGGTCTTCCCCGTCGAGTGCGATCGCCAGCCACCCGAGCGCGTTCAGGTCCCGCAACCCGCCCGCGCCCTCTTTGAGATCCGGCTCCAGGTCCGAGGCCACCGAGCCGAACCGCTCGTGACGATCGGCCGCGTCCTCCCGGAGGCGGAGCGCGAAGTCCTTCGGCGAACGCCGGACGACCGACCGGATCGAGGTGACCATGGCCTCGCACATCGCCTCGTCGCCGGCAACCGCACGCGCGTCCAGCATCGCCGACGCGACGTCGATCCGGGCCTCCGCTTCCGCGATGCACTCCTTGACCGTGCGGACGTTGTGTCCGAGCTTCAGACCCGAGTCCCACAAGGGATAGAAGAGCCGCTCGGCAACCCGATCGATGTCCTTGACCCGGTCGTGCAGGATCAGCAGATCGATGTCGGAGCCGGGGAGCAGCATCCCCCGGCCGTACCCGCCGAGCGCCACCAGGGCGACGCCGTCGGGAACCCCCGCCACCCCATAGAGATCGCGAAGTTCCTCGTCGACGATAGCGGCGCGCGCTCGCGCGACCGCTCGCCCTTGCCGGACGGGCGCGTTCGCGCGATCCAGCTCACGTAGGTGCGCGAGGAGCTCTTCCGCCGGACGCCCGGTCATGGGAAGAGCTTAGATGGCGTCGGGACCCATCTCCCCGGTCCGGATGCGAATGACCTGCTCGGCGGGCAGGACGAAGATCTTCCCGTCGCCGATCTTCCCGGTCCGCGCCGCCTTCAGGATCGCGTCGGTGACCCCCTGCACCTGATCCTCGTGCACCATCACCTCAACCTTGACCTTCGGCACGAAGTCGACCTGGTACTCGGCCCCCCGGTACACCTCCGTGTGCCCGCGCTGGCGGCCGAACCCCTGCGCATCGGTCACCGTGAGGCCGTTGACCCCGATGGACCGCAGTGCCTCCTTCACCTCGTCGAGCTTGAACGGCTTGATGATCGCGACGACCAGTCTCACTGCTCGCTCCCTTCCGGCACCTTCACCACTCGTTCGGCCGACGATACCGCTCCTCCCCGCTCCTGCCAGGTGTACGCCACCTCACTGTGCTGGGACAGGTCCAATCCGGTCACCTCGTCGTCCTCGTCCAGGCGCAAGCCGACGGTCTTGTCGCACACCTTGAGGATGATCCACGTGGCAACGAACGAGAACACCAGCGTGATCCCCACTGCCGCCGCCTGCTTGAGGAACTGGCTGAGACTCGCGTCTGCCCCCGCCGGGTTGATGAGGAGCGTGGCGAACACGCCCGTGAGCAGGGCTCCGATGATGCCGCCGATCATGTGGACCCCGACCACGTCGAGGGAGTCGTCGTACCCCAGTTTGGACTTCAGGTCGACGGCGAAGAAACAGATCAGCCCGGCCGCGAACCCGATCAGGATGGCGGCCCACGGCTCGACGAAGCCCGACGCGGGCGTGATGGCCACGAGCCCGACCACAGCCCCGGTCACGGCCCCCACGGTCGTGTACTTCCCGTGCCTGATCCGCTCCGGGATCAGCCAGCCGAGGATGGCCGCCGCTGCGGCAACGTGCGTCGCGACGAAGGTGCTCGACGCAAGCCCGCCCGCCGACAGCGCGCTCCCGGCGTTGAACCCGAACCACCCGAACCACAGGATGGCACCGCCCAAGACCACCATCGGCACGTTGTGCGGCACGAACGCCTCCTTGCCGAAGCCACGCCGCTTGCCGATGTACAGGATCGTCGCCAGCGCCGCGACCCCCGCGTTGATGTGAACGACCGTTCCTCCGGCGAAGTCCAGTGCCCCGATCCCATCCGGTCCGAGGAACCCGCCGCCCCAGACCCAGTGCGCCATCGGCGCGTAGACGAAGACCGACCACAACGCGATGAACAGAAGGTAGCCGGTGAACTTCATGCGCTCGGCGAACGCCCCGGTGATGAGCGCCGGCGTGATGACGGCGAACATCATCTGGAAGATCATGAACGCGCTGGCCGGGACGGTCGGAGCCAGATCCATGGGCGCGGCACCCACGCCCTTGAGCCCGATATGGTCCAGCCCGCCGATGATGCCCCAGTGGTCGGGACCGAAGGCCAGGGTGTAGCCGACCAGGACCCACAAGATCGTGCACACCGCCAAAGCGATGAACGACTGCATCACGGTCCCGA
Source organism: Actinomycetota bacterium (assembly GCA_040880465.1). Lineage (GTDB taxonomy): Bacteria > Actinomycetota > UBA4738 > UBA4738 > JBBDHU01 > JBBDIK01. The sequence continues at coordinate 234,234 of JBBDIK010000011.1, forward strand.
GCACGTTCTTGGCCCGGACCAAACCCCCATAGAAGAACGCCAGACCCGGCGTCATGAACATCACCAGTGCAGCCGCGATCAGCACCCACGCCGTATCGCCGGAGTTCAGCTCAGGCATCGCCCTCCCCCTTCGTCGTCGCGATGAGGCGATTGTGCACCCGAGTCGGTTTCGGACAGGTGTGCGTCGTGTTTCGGCTGCGTTAATTCGGCCGAAAACCGGGCGGCAGGGCCTGCGCGGTCAGGCCGCTTCCCGCTTCCGGCCGGGGCGCCAGCCGCGGGTCGACCCGGTGATGAACCCCAGGTCGAACAACACCCCCAGGACCAGGACGATGACCCCGCCCCCGGTGCCGACCCCGCCGAGGGCGTTCTGGGCGATCGCGTAGGCGATCGTCGTCGTGGGCAGGAAGATGAATCCGAGCAGAGGCACCCAGAAGCTGCCGTAGGCGCGCTCCAGATAGGTCGTGAACAGGAACAAGATAACCATCACGAACCGCGGGGTGAGGATCGAAAGCAGCGGCAGTAGGCAACCCATCCCGGACCTCTTTCAGTTCAGCTCGGATACGCCCTTGGCCGTGAGGTAGACACCGAAGACCAGCAGGATCACCGTCATGATGACACTGGTGTGCTTCGCCGTGAAGGCATTCACGGTACCGAGGATCTTCGACGCCGGCCCGGGGATCAGGACCCGGATCAGCAGCGGAACCAACACGGGAAGCAGGATGATGACCTGGCAGACCAGCAGGACCGCGAGTTGCACCCCGCCCGTGATGGGAGCCCTGGCGATGCCCTTCAGGACGGGAAGGTATAGGACCAGCGTCGTGAAATTCGTGATCATCAGCGCGAGTCCGAGGACGACGTAGTCACGCAGGCCGGCGTTCGCCAACTTGCCCGCCTTGGATCCCTGCTTCTCGTGAGGTGTCGGCTTCCTCGCCAGACGCCGGGCCCCGAGCGCGAGGAGCGTGATACCCGACGCGAGATCCACCCAGCGCATCCACGGAGCCGGCGTCCTGGTGGCGGACGCGTCCGCGAACAGGGATATGGCGGGCAGCCCGATGACCAACAGCACGATCCAGCAGCCGACCGCGTAGGCGACCGTCCTGGCTACGGGTCGTTCCTTCGATGAGAGCACCAGAACCGCAACCGTCAGCACCGTCGGGCTGATCGCCGCGGCGAAGGTGAGGGGAAGGATCTGGGACAGCAGGTCGCCCATCAGCCCTCCCGGAGCGACCGGTACTTCCGGATCAAGGCGTTCGTGGAGCTGTCGTGCGCGAGTCCGGCATCGTCGTCGCCCTGCAACTCGGGGATGATCCGCTTCGCCAGCACCTTGCCCAACTCGACCCCCCACTGATCGAACGAGTCGATCCCCCAGATCGCGCCCTGGGTGAACACGCTGTGCTCGTAGAGGGCGACGAGCACCCCGAGGGTGCGCGGCGTCAGTTCCTCCGCGAGGATCACGTTAGTCGGACGGTTCCCGAGGCAGACGCGGTACGGGATCGTCTCCTCCGGCGCGCCCTCGGACCGCAATTCCTCTTCGCTCTTGCCGAACGCTAGCGCCTCGGCCTGCGCGAACACGTTAGCCATCAGGTAGTCGTGATGCGGTCCGAGCGGATTGCGGCTCTTGCCGAACCCGATCAGATCGAGCGGGATGAGCTGCGTCCCTTGGTGGATCAGTTGGTAGAAGCTGTGCTGCCCGTTCGTCCCCGGCTCGCCCCAGTAGATGGCGCCGGTCTGCGTCCCCTCGATCGACGACCCGTCCAGCCGCACATGTTTGCCGTTGGACTCCATCGTGAGCTGCTGCAGGTAGGCGGGGAAACGCTTCAGGTACTGCTCGTACGGCATCACGCCGACGGTCTGGGCGCCGAAGAAGTCCCGGTACCAGACCGACAGCAGGCCCATCAGAACGGGGACGTTCCGCTCGAACGGCGTCGTGCGGAAGTGCTCGTCCATCTCGTGGAACCCGGCCAGCATCTCGCGGAAATGCTCGGGCCCGACCGCGAGCATCGTCGAGAGCCCGATCGCCGAGTCCATCGAGTACCGGCCCCCGACCCAGTCCCAGAACCCGAACATGTTGTCGGTATCGATCCCGAAGTCTCGGACGCCGGCCGCGTTCGTCGACACCGCCACGAAGTGCTTCGCGACGGCCGAGTCGTCCCCGCCGACGCCCGCCAGCGTCCAGTCCCGCGCCGTCCGCGCGTTGGTCATGGTTTCCAGGGTCGTGAAGGTCTTCGACGAGATGATGAACAGCGTCTCGGCCGGATCCAGGTCGCGCGTGGCTTCGGCGAAGTCGGTTCCGTCGATGTTCGACACGAACCGGAAGGTCATCTCGCGCCGGCTGTACCAGCGCAGGGCCTCGTAGGCCATCACCGGACCCAGGTCCGACCCGCCGATCCCGATGTTGATGACGTTGCGGATCGGCATGCCGGTGTGCCCGGTCCACGCGCCGCTGCGGATCCGTTCGGAGAACTCCGCCATCCGGTCCAGGACCTGGTGCACATCGGCGACCACGTCGGCGCCGTCGACCTCGAGCGTTGCGGAACGCGGTAGGCGGAGCGCGACGTGCAGGACCGCCCGATCCTCCGAGACGTTGATGTGGTCCCCGCGGAACATCGCGTCGATGCGCCCGTGCAGTCCGGCCTCCTGCGCCAGCTGGAGCAGCAGGGCCATGGTCTCGTCGGTGACCCGATTTTTCGAGTAGTCGAGGTACAGACCGGCTCCCTCGGCCGTGAGGCGTTCGCCGCGCTGCGGGTCGGCCGCGAACGCGTCCCTCAGGGTCGCGGAGGCCATCGTCGGCTGGTGGCTTCGGAGAGCGGCCCAAGACGGGAACGTCGTCGGATCAGGCGTGCTCTCCGTCGTTTCCACCCTCAGATCGGCTCGTGCCAGCCGCCGGTGGCCTTGACCAGCTCGTTCGCGGCCTCGGGGCCCCAGCTCTTCTTCGCGTAGCGCTGCACCGGAGGCGGCGCATCGAGCAGGGGCTGGACCAGGGACCACGTAGCCTCGATGAACGCGTCGGTCGCGAAGGCTCCCTTCGTCCCGGCGAGCGCGCCGCCAAGCAGCACCTCGTACGGTTCGGGCGCCTCCCCGAGTTCGTGTTCGAACGACAGGTCGAGCCTGACTTCGCGGGTCGCGATCTCGTCCGGCGCCTTCGCCTGAACCCGCAGGACCACCCCCGGGTCGTGGTCGATCTTCAGGATCAGCTCGTTCGGGCGCGTCGCCGTGACCACGGGGCCTGCGAACGCCAGGTCTGGTGGCCGGTGGAAACGGATCAACACCTGGGTCGCCGTCTCCCGCAGGGCCTTGCCGGTCCGGATGAAGAAGGGAACGCCGGACCAACGCCAGTTGTCGATCTCGAGCTGCAGCGCGATGTAGGTCTCGGTCTTCGAACCGGGGGCCACGCCCTTCACGTCCAGGTAGCCCTCGTACTGGCCGCGTACGCATGCCGCCGGATCCACCGGTGGCATCGACCGCAGCACGTCCAGCTTGTGGTCCGCAACCGCCCGTGGCCCCGCCGCGGCCGGCGGTTCCATCGCCACCAGGGAAAGGACCTGCAGCAGGTGGTTCTGCACGACGTCGCGCATCGCACCGACCGGATCATAGAAGTGCCCGCGATCCTCGACGCCGAAGGCCTCCAAGAGGTTCACCTGCACGCTGGCGACGTACTTGCGGTTCCACACGGGTTCGAACAGCGTGTTCGCGAACCGGAAGAACAGGATGTCCTGGACCGGGTTCTTGCCCAGGAAGTGGTCCATCCGCATGATCTGCGATTCGTCCAGCAGCTCGTGCAGCTCGCGATTGAGTTCCTCGGCGGACGCGAGGTCGTGCCCGAACGGCTTCTCGATGACGACGTGGGCATCGGCGGTCAGACCGGCCGCATACAGGCCCTTGATCACGGTCACGAACAGGGATGGCGGCGTCTCCAGGTAGAACAGCGGTTGCCGTGCATCCCCGATCGCTGCTTTGACTCGGTCGTAGGTCCCGGCGTCAGCGTAGTCACCCTGGATGTACGAAAGGCGTTTCGATAAGCGCTCGGCCACCGCATCGTCGACCGTGACCCCGGCCGCCTCCACGTCGGCCCGCCAGCGGTTGCGGAGGTCCGCGTCGCTCCAGGCGTCGATCGCAACGCCGATGATCGGACAGGTCAACGCGCCGCGGGACTCGAGACGATACAGCGCTTCGAACGTCATCTTCTTGGCCAGGTCGCCGGTGATTCCGAAGATCACGAAGACGTCCGCCGGCCGGTCGGCGCTCACCGCCTGCGGGCCTTCTTGTCCTTCCGGCCCGGCTTGTGGGGACGGCGGGTGTCGTGATGGCTCCCACTGCCCGGGTGGGGGGTTCCCTCGTGGTGGTGCTCTTGCTCGAACGGGCGCTTGCCGCGGATCGCCTGCCAGATCCACAACACGGCGATCGATCCCAGCACCCCCCCGATGATGACCCCTATCGAGATGCCGAAGATCTTGTCGAACGTGAAACGGGCGACGAGTCCACCCACGAACGAGCCGATGACGCCGACCACGAACGCCTCGCTCCAGTTCCGCCGGCGCCCGGGCTCGAGGATCCGTTGTGCCAGCCAGCCCATCGCCATGCCGAAGGCGACGAGGTAGAGCAGGAAGAAGAAGAGACCGTCCACCATCATGTCGCGGCCTAGCCTACCCGGCTCCGCCTTCGAGCGCCTGCCGCATCGCGGCTGCCTGTTCGTCGGTCAGCGGCTCGCGGAACTCGTCCTTCGTGACGGCGCCGGCGCTCTGGATCTGGCCCATGAGCTGTCCGACGGTCTCGGCCTGCCCGATGAGCAGGACGGCGGATGTCCCCGGCGGGAGGCTTTCCCGCAATCGCGCGATGAACGCGTCGCTGACCTCGAGTTCGTGCGGATCACGTGCCGTCATCGATGCGCCGACCGCCGCGCCACCGAACAGTCCGGCGACGAGTCCGAAGGGGCCGAGGAGCAGGCCGAACATGGTTCCCACGAGTGCACCGACCGCGGCGTGCTGGCCTCGGGTTCCTCCAGGAGCGTAGCCGTGGACGGAGAAGCCGCCGTTCGCGTGATGCTCGATGATGCCGACCTCGTCGATCAGCGCTCCGGCCTGGCGCTCGGCGAGCGACTTCACCAGATGCTGCGCGGCCTCGCTCCCCTCGAACGTGATAACGCCGACTTCCATGCCTCCTTCCATCAGTGCCCCTCCCTCGTGTGGTCATGTCCGCACTCGCGGCGGTAGCAGTTCACGATCGTCCGCACGGCCGCTTCCGGGTCGTCGGTGACCTCGAACAACTCAAGGTCCTCGGGCGAGATGTGACCGTTCGGGATCATGGTGTCCTGGAGCCATCGGACCATCGGTTCCCAGTGTTCGCTGCCGAAGAGCACGACCGGGAAGTGCTCGATCTTGGCCGTCTGGATCAACAGGAGCGCCTCGAACAGCTCGTCGTTGGTACCGAACCCGCCCGGGAACGTGACGAACCCCTCGGCCGCCTTCACGAAACAGACCTTCCGCGCGTAGAAGTGCTTGAAGGTGTACGCCAGGTCGCAGTAGTCATTGATACCTTGCTCCTGCGGGAGCACGATGCCGAGCCCGACGGACAGACCGCCCGCCTCTTGGCACCCGCGGTTCGCCGCTTCCATGATGCCGGGACCACCGCCCGTGATGACGGCGAAGTGCTCGCGCCCGAACCCCGACGCAACGTCGTACGCGTCCCGGTACCAGCGGTGCGTCTCGGGCAGTCGGGCCGATCCGAAGATCGAGACCCCCGGCCGGTCGATCTTCTCGACCAGCTCGAACCCTGCCTTGAACTCCTGGTAGATGAAGTCGAGATCGCGCTGGATCTCGGTGTCCTCGCGGTACCAGAGCGAGCGCTCGATCGCGAGGGGGCCGGTCGGGCTCATCGCCGGATCACGCGCCGGGAACCGGCGAAGCGTCGCGCGAGGGGGGGCGGCGGCGCCCGGCTATCCCGCGGCCGCCTTCTTCTTCGGCGCCGCCGCTCTCTTCGGACTCTTCTTCTTCGCCGCGGACGTCGCCGGCTTGTTCGGCTTGGTCGGTTTGGTCGGTTTGGCCGGCTTCGCGTCCTTCTTTACCGCCTCGACGCTGGCCTTGAGCGCTTCCATCAGATCCAGGACCTTGGACGGCGCCTCCTGTTCGACCAGTTCTATCTCCTTGCCTTCGACCTTCGCCTCGACGATCTTCATCAGGGCTTCGCGGTAGGCATCGGTGAACGCTTCCGGGTTCCACGCCTCGGTGAGGTTCTCGATGAGCGACTGCGCCATCTGCACCTCTTGCGGGCGGATGGTCACCTTCTTGTCGAACTCCTCGAAGTCGTCGGCGCGGATCTCGTCCGGCCAGTACATCGTCTCGAGGACGAATGTCTTGTCCCGGAAGCGGAGCGCCGCCAGATGCTCCTTGTCGCGGAAGCTGACCTTCGCGATTCCGACCTTGTTCTCTTCCGTCAGTGCCTTGCGGAGCAGGTTGTAGGCCTTGATCCCCATCTCGTCGGGAACGAGGTAGTACGACTTCTTGAAATAGATGGGATCGATCTCGTCCAGATCGATGAACTGCACGATGTCGATGTTGCGGCTGGACTCCACGGGGACGGCGTCGAAGTCATCGTCGGAGAGCGTGACGTACGTGTCCTTCTCGATCTCGTAGCCCTTCACGATGTGGTCGAAGGGCACCTCCTCGCCACACGCGGAGCACGTGCGCTTCATCTTGATGCGGCCGCCGTCGGCGTCGTGGAGCTGGTTGAACTTCAGGGACTTCTCCTCGGTGGACGGGAACACGCGCACCGGGATGGATACGAGGCCGAAACTGATGGCCCCTTTCCACATGGTCCTGGGAGGCATCGGCTCTCTCTCCTGGGGAAGGGCTACCGCCTGATTCTAGTCCGCTTCCGCGAACCTACCCGGCCAGCTCCGAGGACACGGCCGTCGCCGCTTCAAGCGCGCTGGCGGCGTCGCCGGATCCATCCAGATCCATGACCATCCCGAAATACCCGTCGTGCCCCCAGTAGCACATGCCGATGGAGCGCCCTCCACCCTCGTAGGCGACGCAGGTTGCCGGATCGGCGCCGATCGTCTCCTCGACCGACTCCGTCTGCGAGGCGCCGGCCGCCTCCAGCTGGCCCGGGACCTCGTTGGCGAACTGTGCTTCGATCTCCGAGTACGGAAGACCAGCGATCTCGGCTGTCATCACGAGATACTCCGGCGTCTGCTCCGTACCGTAGAACGCGACATTGACCTCGGCATCCCCCCCGAGAGATCCGGCCACGTCGTTCAGCGCGTCAGCCATGTCTTGCAGTTCCTCGATCTCCGCGGTCGGAGCGCCGAGGAGCTCATCGGGGAGCGGGTTGGTGTCTCGAAGGATGAAGTACCAAGCGCCGAAGACCGCCAGGCCCACGACTGCGACCGCGATGAGACCGGACATCCAGCCACTGAGTCCTGATGCTTGTGCCGGCTCCGGCGGCACCCACCCCGGAGGAGCCATCGCGGGAGGCAATACCCCACTGGGTGGCGTTCCCGGCGAAGGTGCGCCAGGGGCAGGCGCACCGACCTGCTCGTACAACGGAGGCGGCTTCACGTCTGCGCCTGGAGGCGTAGGCGGTCGGATCTCACCGGGCTGCGTGGGGACGACGCCCGCCTGTTGCCCGGCTCCGGCGGGAGCCTCGCCGCCCCGGGGATGCCCGCAGAAGGGACACGCCCGCACGCTGGCAGAACTCATCTTCCCGCAACTCTCGCACGCCTGCTGGCCCATGCTCACCTCGGGCCCAACACTAGCCCGGTCCGCTCTCCGACGAAAGCCGGGGCCGCGGCCGACTAGCATCGAGCGATGGGCGCTGCGTCACCACCCTTCACCGTCGAGTTCCCGCACGCGCTCCCGCTCGAGCGCGATGGCGACCAGTGGGGGGCCGAGCTCGGCGGTCGGCGCCTGCGCCTCTCGAACCTGGACAAGGTGTTCTGGCCCGACGAGGGATACACCAAGGGTGACCTACTGGCCTACTACTTCAACGTCGCCGACCTGATCCTCCCGTATCTCCGAGGGCGGCCGCTGACGATGAAGCGGATGCCGGACGGCGCGGAGGGGAAGTTCTTCTTCGAGAAGTCGGCGCCGTCGCATACCCCGGACTGGATCCAGCGCTGCCCGATCCGCAGCGACGATCCCAAAGACAAGGTCATCGACTACCTGATGGTCCGGAACGCCGCCGGCTTGCTGTTCGTGGCGAACCTAGGCTGCATCGAGTTCCACCCGCTGCACTCGCGGTGCGCCGCCATCGCGACCCCCGACTACTTCTTCTTCGACCTCGACCCGATGCACGGCGCGACGTTCGACGACGTCCTGATCGTCGCCCGGCACGTTCGGACGGCGCTGGACAACCTCGGGCTGACGGGGTTCCCGAAAACCTCGGGCGCGACCGGCATGCAGATCTACGTGCCCATCGAACCACGGTACTCGTACCCGCAGGTGCGGGAGCTCGTGGGGAACGTGGGCCGGCTGATCGTCAAGGCCGACCCTGACCACGCCACGATGAAGCCGCGGATCGCAGATCGCGGCGACCGCGTGTTCATCGACCACAACATGAACCGAGAGGGTGCGAACATCTCCGCCGTCTACTGCCTCCGGCCCGAGCCCGGCGCCACCGTCTCGACGCCACTGACGTGGGACGAGGTCGAGGCCGGCTTGACACCCCAGGAGTTCCGTATCGACAACGTGTTCGAACGCTTCGCCACGACCGGGGACCTGTTCGCAGGCATGCTGAACGAGCCGCAGGACATCGGCGCCGCGCTGGAAGCACTGGATGTCACGGCCGAACCGCCACGAGGAACCGCTGCGGCGTCCAGAACCAGCAGCGAGGTCATCGCTTCATCGAAGGACCCCGGCCTCGCCACCTACCTCGAGATGCGGGACTTCGATGCCACCCCCGAGCCGGCTCCATCGGGAGCCACGGGACACGGGAACTCGTTCGTCATCCAGAAGCACCGCGCCTCACGGCTCCATTACGACGTTCGCCTCGAGCACGCTGGAGCGCTGCCATCGTGGGCCATCCCCAAGGGCCTGCCGATCGAGAAGGGCGACAAGCGGCTCGCCGTTCGCACCGAGGATCATCCGCTCGAGTACGGGAGCTTCGAGGGGACGATCCCCGACGGCCATTACGGCGCAGGTGAGGTCCGGATCTTCGATGCTGGCACCTACGAACGCGTCGAGTGGGACGACAAGAAAGTGAGCTTCGTGCTACACGGCCGGCGCTATCCGGGGCTCGAGTACCATCTGGTCAAGACCAAGCTCGGGAAACCGGGCGAGGACAACTGGCTGGTGTTCCTGGCGAGCAAGCAGGACGCGCCGCTGATCCCGCCGCCACCCGCGTTCACGCCGATGCTCGCCGAAGGCGGCCATCGGGGGTTCGATGATCCCCGGTGGCGATTCGAACCCAAGCTCGACGGCATCCGCGCCCTTGCGATCCTGAGCACCGGCGAGACGAAACTGCTCACGCGGAACGGGCGCGACGTCACCGACCAGTACCCCGAGCTGCACATGGTCCATGAACTGGTCAACCAAGTGAACGCGGTCCTGGACGCCGAGATCGTCGCGTTCGACGAGGAAGGGAAGAACTCGTTCGAGGCGCTCCAGCAGCGCATGAACCTGTCGAACGAACGAGAGATCAAGCGTGCCAGCACGAGGATCCCCGTGGCGCTCGTCGCGTTCGACCTCCTGTTCCTCGACGGGCACGACGTGACGGGACTGCCGCTCGAGGACAGGCGCGAGCTGCTCGAAGCGGTGGTGGAAGAGGACAAGCGCCTGCAGCTGGCCGTCTTCGTCGAAGGGTCCGGGATCGGCTTCACCGAGCAGGCCAAGGAGCTGCAACTGGAGGGCGTGATGGCCAAGAAGCTCGGGAGCCGCTACCTGCCGGGCAAGCGCAGCCCCGACTGGCGCAAGATCAAGCTCACGAACACGCAGGATTGCGTCATCCTCGGCTGGACGCCGGGTCAGGGCGGCCGCACCGGAACGTTCGGCGCGCTGCTCGTCGGCGCGTACGTCGGCGACGAGTTGCGCTGGGTCGGCCAGGTCGGAACCGGCTTCACCGACGCGATGCTCGAAGCCATCCAGGACACCCTCGAGTCGATCGAAGTCCCCGAGCCGCCCGGGGACGACCAGGACCTCGCCCATGTGAGGGGCGCGCGATTCGTGGAGCCGAAACTGGTCTGCGAGGTCGAGTACCTCGAGATGACATCGTCAACCGGCAAGATGCGGGCACCGAGCTTCAAGGGCCTTCGCACCGACAAGACCCCAGAGGAATGCGTCCTCGAGGCCTGAGGATTCGCGTCGCGGACCCCTCCCGCACTAGGCTGGCGCCGACGGATAGGCCCGGGAGGGGATCTCGATGCGAGGACGCCTGCTCACGTTGGTACTCATCATCGGACTCATCGCCGCCGCATGCACCAACGGCGGCTCTGGTTCGGACACTGGCGGCAGCGGTTCATCCCCCGCCGACGATGGCGGCGGAGGTGGCGGGAGCGGCGGCACGATCGATCTCGGAGGCCAGGCCGCCAACGACCATGGGACAAAGAGCGTGTCCGGAGCGACGTCGCTGGAGGTCGAACTCGATAACTTCTACTTCTCCCCGACCACGATCCAGGGTGACGCCAGCCAGAAGGTGACCCTGACCCTGACGAACGACAGCAGCACACTGCACAACTTCAGCGTTCAGGCGTTCAACGAGACGATCGACCAGGACGTGAAGCCGGGGGAAACCAAGGAGGTCGAGGTCCAGTTCGGCAACGTCCTGGACTCCATCGCGGTCTTCGAGTGCAAGTACCACGCGTCGCAAGGGATGCGGGGGGCGCTGCAGGTTCCGCGGTGATGCGCGGGGAACGCTAGAACGGCTCGAACCCTGCCCGGATCAAGATCGCCCGTGCCTCACGGTCGTCGACCCCGCGATCGACCAGCTCGGAGAACAACCGGAGCGGCGCGAGTGACCGCCCACACTTCGGGCAGAACCCGTAGTGATCGTCGACCGGTGTGTCGCACCACGGGCACGACGTGATGACGATCTTACGCTCCGCGCCTAACCCGGTGTCTTGCAAGGCATCGATGTAGCCCTTGCCGTAGTCCCACATGATGTAGTCCTCTTCGCGCGGCTCGAACGCCGGCTCGTGCATGCGGGGCTCCCCGTTCTCGAGCATGTGCTGCAGGTTCTCCTTGAGCAGTTCCCAGTCGTAGTAGTGGTTCGCGTTGCAGTCCGGACATGCGATGACGACGCCGCGCACCTTCTGCTCGGCGAAGACCTCGCGCATGCCGTCCAGGTCGGTCAGGTCGGCTTCGATGTTCGAGCGTTCCTCCGCGTCCAGGGGCGGATACGCGTCGTCCTCGGGCTCCTCGATCGGTTCTTCCACCGTCCCAGCGTAGCGCCGATGGCCGCGCATGGGACCCCCCTCCTGCGCGATCGCCGCCCGAGCAGGCACGCCGGACCGTCCGGATGCGCTGGCGGCCGGAGCCGGAGGGTGGTTCGATACGCCCGTGGACGAAGCCACGACGTACGAACGCCGTTTCCGCCGGGCCGGACTCCCCCTGTTCATCGAGGGCTATTCGGCGACGGAGGATATCTTCACCCGCGCCCTGCCGTTCCTGTCGTTCGTGTTCATCGTCGAGATGCTGGGCGCGCTCAACTTCTCCTGGGGCCCCGTCGCGAACGTCTTCGCCGTCCTCGGCGGCGTCGCGCTGCTGCTGATCGGGTTCGGCGTCGCGAACCGCATCCAGGATCGCCCCTTCCGGTCGATGCCCGCCAGGATCGGGAAGGTCGAACTGGCGGTGTTCGTCCTGGTCCCGCCTGCGCTGCCGCTGGTATTCGGCGGGCAGTGGCGAAGCGCGCTCGTTACTGCAGCGCTGAACCTCCTCATCCTGGGCGCGATCTATCTCTTCGTCGGCTACGGCGTCCTTTCGATCCTATGGTGGGCCGGGGCACGTCTGTTCTCCGACCTGGCAGCCTCGTTCGGCTTGCTCGTGCGGGCCCTGCCGATGCTGATGATCTTCTCGCTGGTCCTGTTCTTCACGACCGAGATGTGGCAGGTCTTCTCCACGTTGGCCGTTCGCTTGATCGTGGCGCTCTCGGTCCTCCTGTTCGCCCTCGCGGCGGCGTTCATGCTCGCCAGGATCCCACGCGAAGTGACGGCCCTGGAACGGGAAGCAGGGACTGGGCCGCCCCTGACCCGGAAACAGCGGACGAACGTAGGCCTCGTGATGTTCATCGCCCAGGCCCTCCAGGTCCTGATCGTGACGGTCGCCATCGGCGTGTTCTTCGTGCTGCTGGGCGTGCTCGCGGTTCCGCCGGAGACACAGGAAGCCTGGATCGGCGGCGCCGCCGACCTGTGGTGGGGCTCCGAGTTGTTCGGGATCCACGTCGAACTGACCGAGCAGCTCGTGCTGGTGGCCGGGGGGATCGCCGCGTTCTCCGGCCTGTACTTCGCGATCGCGGTCCTCACCGACTCGACCTATCGGGAGGAGTTCCTCTCCCAGATCACGGGCGAGATGCGCAAGACGTTCCGCCAGCGAGCCGAGTACCTACGGATCCTGCGGACACCACGCGGTGAGATGCCGACGGCCTGAAGCGGTCGTCACCCGCCGTCAGCGGCGACGGGCATCGAGTCGACGATGTCGGCGAGGAGCCGGTGGCCGAACTCCGACACGGTAACGACCTCGTCGGTGTGAGGATCGACGCCGTTCAGGAGCTGCAACCGGAGGACGTCGCCGTCCTCACGCAGCTCGGGGATGACACACCCGAAGAAGAACCCGAGGTCGTGAAGGTCCGCTCCGTGTTCAGCGACGGCCGGATCGGCGAGAGGCAGGTCGAGGTAGACACAGTCGACGCCGGCGTCCAGCACGGTGGCCAGCTCACGCTCGACGACCGCGTGGAGATCGGGGCCGAGCGCCTCCGCCCTGAGGACCGCTGCATCGTGGTCCGGGTCACGTTCGACGGCGAGGCCCGTCTCCCCCGGCGCCGCCGCTCCCTTGCCGCCGCCGAGCGTCCGTCGGAATCCCCCGGCCTCGAAGATCCCCGATGCGATCTCCCGGAAGGCGCCGGGAACGTGCGCGACCCGCTCCGGCTCGTCGTTGGTCCGCAGGTACATCAGCGCGATCGTCTGGCGATGCTGTGCGGCCTCACCCTTGATGCGCTTGTAGTCGACCCCACTCGGGATGTAGCCGAGCAGATAGCCGGTCTCGTGCGCACCGATCGCCAGGTTCCCCTTCTGCGAGTAGGGGTGGGCGGCGGTCGCCTCGCTGTACAGCCCGAACAGCCCTTGCCGCCGCGCCTGATCGCACAGGAAACGCTTCATCGTTTCGAACAGGTGGTGCCCCCGGTAGCGGGGGTCGACGACCGCGTGGGCGGATTCCGCCACCATGGCGCCGGGACGGAGGAAGTCGAGTGCCAAGTGGCCGATCAGCTCACCTTCCGGGGTGACCGCTACCGCCGAGGTCATGATCCCGTCGGCCCAGCGCTGCACCAGAGCGTCGGGCTGATAGGCCCAGTCGTGGTCGTACGACGGGCCATAGGCGTTGAAGAAGCATCCCGCGAGGCTCCGGGCATCGTCCGATCGCGCGAGCCGGATCTCGACCGGAGCATCGGCACCGACCCGGTCCGCCGCCATCACCGCGTCGTGGTGGTCCTCGGTCAGTTCCTCGCGAACGTCGCGCACGTTGGGAGCCTACCCCGGGCCCCGGCCTCCTGCCGGATGTGTTTCGGCGCCGCATGGGTACGGGGTGATCCGCTGATGTCCTCACCTCGAACAGAGATCCGGCGGCTCGCCGTCGCCGCTGCCCTCACGAGCATCGGTGATGAGGCGGGCTTCGTCGCCCTCGCGTATGTGGTGTACATGAAGACGCGGTCTCGTTCCTGGTCGCCGCCGCCGTCGTCTGGACCATCCGCCGCCCGTTCCAGGAGGAACGCAGAGACAAGGACGGCCGCGAGCGCGATGGCGCTCTCGAGGGCTTCAGGTTCGTCGCCCAAGACCGGGTGCTGCTGGGACTCGCGATCGCGTGGCTCCTCGTGACGATCTCGATCGACATCGCCCTCGTCGCCGACCTCCCGCTCGCCCTCGAGTTCGGCGCCGGCCCGATCGGCTACGGGGCTCTGGAGGGGCTGTTCGGCGCAGGAGCTCTCGTCGGTGCCTGGTTCGCCCGTCGCCTCACGCGACGTTCCGACTGGTGGGCCCTCTTCTCCGAGACGGCACTGACGGCCGTCGGTACGGGCTGATCGCGGTCAGCCCGTGGTTCGCGGTGGCCCTCATCGTCTCGGGCGTGACCGGGATCGCGGACGCACTTGGCAGCGTCGCGGGCACGACGCTCATCCAGCGGAGTTCCGGGGATTCGATCCGGGGACGGATCTTCGCGGTCATCGGCGTGATCTACCCGGCGGGGAACATCATCGCCTTCTCGATCGGGGGCCCGCTGCTCGCGGCGCACGGGCCCCGGGGGGTCTTCGCCGCCGGTGGCGTGATCGGACTCGCGGCGACCGCTGCGATGTGGCCGGTCGCCATGCGCCTACGACGCCTCGCCAACGCCCCGGTAGATGGCCCAGAACTTGCGGACGGGTGACCGGCTGCGCCACACCGCACTGGAGCCGCGGGGGGTGACCAAGATATCCCCGGGGCCGACGTGATGGAGCGTTCCGTCCATCTCGGTGATGTCCACCTCGCCTTCCAGGATGTATGCGACCTCGTGATACTCGTCGAGTTCCATGTTGCCTTCCTCGGGATCGCGCTGCCAGAGCCCGGTCGCGAACGTGCCGTCCGAGGAACGGAACGTCAGCGCCTCCTCCCCGGGCGGTGCCGTGTCCTCCGACGGACGCGGCACCTCCTGCCAGTCGAACGCGGCGTCGCGAGGAAGGGCGCGGGTGCCCGGCGCCTCGGTATCCGTCTCGCAGATCGCCCAGAACTTCTTCACGTCGGTCACGCAGCGCCAGGTACCGCCGCTCCCGCGAGGCGTAACCAGAACGTCACCCCGCTCGGCACGATGCACCGTCCCGTCGGGATCGACGACCTCGACCACGCCGTCGACGATGATCGAGATCTCGTCGAAGGGTCGCGTCATCTCTCCTTCTCGAACGGGACGGCGCCAGAAGCCCGCGGTGAACCGGCCATCGTCCGACGCGAACACCTCGAAACTCTCGCCCGGCGGCGTATCGTCGCCGTCCGGCCTCGGCACCTCCTGCCAGACCAGGTCCTCGCTCGCCTTGATGACCCTGATCTCAGACATCCCTTCCCCTCCCGCTCGTGCGAATACGCTATCGAATGACGATTTTCCCAATCGCCACAGGCACCACCCCGCGAGAGCTCCGAACGAATCGATCACGAGGTCTCCCCAACCGGAATCGATCCTCACGAGCTGCTGAACCAACTCGACCGACGCGCCGAGCCCCACGACGAACACGACCAGGACCCACTCCGGGACGCGGACCCCGGGAGTGATCCGCGAACGCGCGAACAGAAGGCCGAACACAACCACAAGTGAGCCGCCGCCGTGGAAAAGGACGTCCAGCCGTCCATACAGCGGCCAGGGACCTGAAAAGAAGAATCCAGTGAGGATCGCTACCGCGATCAGTCCGGCGAGCGGCCACCACGGAGACGACCGCTGCGTCGCCACCTAACTCCAGGGGGTATCGACTGCCGTCTCGATCGCGTCGCACTGTTCGCGTACGCGATCGGGGGCCGGCCCGCCGGGCATGTTCCGCGCCCGGACCGACGCGTCCGGGTCCAGGAGCGACGCACCGTCCTTGAGTCCGAACGCCGACCACCCGTCGTCATGCAGGTCCCGCAGGCCGCGCCCCTCCTCCGCAAGCGATTTCAGTAGCTCGCCGGTCGCGCGGTGCGCCTCGCGGAACGGAACCCCCGCGATGACCAGCGCCTCCGCGATGTCGGTCGCGTACAAGCCTTCGTCCATGGAAGCTGCACGCATCGATCCGGCGTCGAACCGCAGGGTGCCGATGCAGCCGCTCAGTGCCGGGAGCACCAGCTCGAGGGTCTCCGCCGCGTCGAACACCGGCTCCTTGTCCTCCTGGAGATCCCGGTGATACCCGAGCGGCAGCCCCGCCAAGATCGTCGTCAGCGTCACCAGGTCCCCCGCGATCCGCCCGGCCTTCCCGCGCGCCAACTCGGCGACATCCGGGTTCCGCTTCTGGGGCATCATGCTGGACCCCGTGGAATAGGCGTCATCCAGGTGAGCGAACCCGAGCGCCGGTTCGCTCCAACGCGCGACGTCGGCCGCCAGGCGCGATAGGTGAAGGGCTAAGATCGAGCACACCGACAGGAACTCGAGCGCGAAATCGCGATCGGCGATCGCGTCGAGAGCATTATCGAACGGCCGCACGAAGCCGAGGCGTTCGGCGGTCTTCGCGGGGTCCAGGCCGAGCGTCGAGGTCGCGATCGCACCGGCCCCGAGTGGCGAAACCGAGGTGCGAGCGGACCATTGATCCAAACGCTCCAGATCGCGCAGGAGCGCGAACGCGTGCGCGGCCAGGACGTAGCCGACGGTCACCACCTGTGCCGGCCGGTTGTGGGTGAACCCCGGCATGACCATGTCGGCCGTCTCCCGCGAACGCCGGGCGAGGGTGCGGACCAGATCCGCCGCGTCTTCAGCGATCGCGACGCCCTCTGCCAGGAGCCACAGCCGGAAGTCCGTCACGACCAGATCATTGCGAGAGCGCCCTGCGTGCAGCTTGGCGCCGAGATCCCCGAGCGCCTCCGTCACCTTGCGCTCGTGGAGCATGTGGATGTCCTCGTCCTGAACCGGGAGCTCGACGACGATGTCGTCGTCCTCTTCTCCCCAGATCCCGCGGAGCGCTTCGACCAACGACTCGGTCTCCCCGGCCGTCAGCAGTCCTGCGTCCTGCAGCGCGTGGACGTGCGCGACGGAAGCCTCGATATCTTCGGAGGCGAAGCGGACATCGAAGTGCAGACTGACCCCGAGCGCATGTGCCTCGCCGGCGGGGCCCTTGGAGAACCGGCCGCCCCACAACGGCTTCAGTCCGCCTCCGTCGCCTGCGTCGCCCGCGGCACTGCTCATGGTCGCGGCTTCTGCTTGGCGGACCACGTCTTCAGCGACAAACCCCACAGCCGGACGAAGCCCTCGGCGTGCGCGTGATCGAATGAATCCTCGGCCCCGTACGTCGCGAGCCCCTCGTCGTAGAGCGCCAGGTCCGAACGGCGACCGACAACCATCATGGTCCCCGGGTTGTACTGCAGCCTCACTTCGCCGGTCACGTTCTCCTGCGTCGAATCGATGAACCCGTTCAACGCCTGCATCAGCGGCGAGAACCACTGTCCGTCGTAGACGAGTTCCGAGAACCGCGTCTCGATGATCGGCTTGAAATGGCTCACTTCGCGCTCGAGATTGAGGTCCTCGAGCGCCTGGTGGGCCACGATCAACGAGAGCCCGCCGGGGACCTCGTAGACCTCCCGCGACTTGATGCCGACGCGACGGTTCTCGATCATGTCGATCCGTCCGTATCCGTAGGCGCCCGCGACGTCATCGACCCGTCGGACGATCTCGGCCAGCGAGAGCTGCTCGCCGTCCAGGGAAACCGGAACGCCGCGCTCGAAAGCCAGCATGATCTCCGCCGGCTCGCTTGGGCGCTTCTCCGGCGGGGCGGTGCGCGCGAACGCATCCTCCGGCGGAGGGTTCCACGGGTCCTCGATCGGTCCGCACTCGCAGCAACGACCCCACATGTTCTCGTCGATCGAGTAGGAGCCCGCGACCGGCGAGACCGGGATGCCCCACTCGTCCGCCCACGCCAGAGCCTGTTCGCGCGAGATCTGCGCCTCACGCATCGGCGCGATGATCTGCAGATCGGGCGCCTGCACGCTGAACGTCAGCTCGAACCGAACCTGGTCGTTGCCCTTGCCCGTGCAGCCGTGCGCCACCGCGTCTGCACCGACCTCGCGGGCGACTGCGACGATCTCGTCGGCGATCAGCGGCCGCGAGAGTCCGGCAACCAAGGGATACTTGCCCTCGTACAGGGCGTTCGCCTTGATCGCGCGCGAGAGGAACTCGTTCGCGAACCGGTCTTTTGCGTCGACGACACGGACCTCGGCGGCGCCGGCGATCTCGCCGCGCGCGCGCACCTGATCCCAGTCCTCGACCTGCCCGATGTCCACCGCGATCGCGTAGACCTCGTCGAACCCACGGTCCTGCTTGAGCCAGCGAACCGCAACCGAGGTGTCCAGGCCGCCCGAATACGCAAGTACGACGCGCTTCATCTTCCGTTCTCCTCCATGATCTCGTGCAACACGTCCATGACTTCCTTCCCGCTCAGGTCGTCGCGCGCCACGACCATGATGGTGTTGTCGCCCGCCACCGTTCCCGCGATCTCCTCGAGGGGCGTGCGGTCGATCCCTTCGGCGAGGAGGTGTGCAGCGCCGGGGGGCGTGGCGACGACCAGCAGGTTCGCCGACGGCGTCATCGTCACCGCGAATTCGCGCAGCAGATGCCGCAGCGTCTGCCGGTGCCCGTTCTGCTGTGTCTCTCCGGGAACCACGTACCGAACCCCCGCGTGATCGTGGATACGAGCGAGGCCGAGTTCCTCGATGTCCCGCGAGATGGTCGACTGCGTAGCCTCGAGACCCCGCTCCGCGAGCCGAGCCCGGATCTCCTCCTGACTCGAGCAGCGTTCGCGCGACACCAGCTCGAGGATGGCCTGCTGGCGCCGCGCCTTCACGGTCGGCCCCCCGAAACGCGAGTGATGGCCGCAGCCAGCTTGTCGACGGCGGTGTCCACGTCCTGGTCGTCGATGATCAGGGGCGGCGTCAAGCGCACCACGTCGGGACTCGCGGTCGTCGCCAGCATCCCGTCGGCGATCAACTCGAGAGTGACCTGGTTGGCGATGTCGTCCACCAGCCCGATGCCGATCAGCAATCCGCGACCACGCACCTCGGTCAGCACCGGACTCCCCTCGAGGGCAGCGCGGACCCCTTGCTGGATCCGCTCCCCTTGCTTGGTCGCGTTCTCGAGCAGCCCGTCGCGCTCGATCGTGTCGAAGACGGCGAGCGCCGCCGCGCACACCACCGGGCCGCCGCCGAACGTCGACGCATGATCACCGGGTTCGAACGCGAGGTCGGCCCGCGCGACGGAGGCCCCTATGGGCAGGCCTCCACCGAGGCCCTTGGCCAGGCTGATGACGTCCGGCTGCACCTCGGAGAGCGACGACGCACGCCAAGCCCCGCACCTGCCTACACCGGTCTGCACCTCGTCGGCGATCAACAGCGCACCTCGCTCTTGCGTCAGCTCGCGGACGGCCCGCAAGTATCCGGCCGAGAGCGGCTTGACCCCGCCCTCGCCGAGGACCGGCTCGAGCAGTACGCCGGCAGTCTGCTCGGTCAGCTTGGCGCCCAGCGAATCCAGATCCTCGGGGACCACGAAGTCGAACCAGTCGACCAAGGGCTCGAAATCCTTGCGCTTGGACGGCTGGCCCGTCGCGGCCAACGTCGACGCGGTCCGCCCGTGGAACGAGCCCTCCAACGCGATGATCGTCTTCCGCCCGCGGGCGAGTCCCCATTTGCGGACCAGCTTGATGCTCGCCTCGTTCGCCTCGGCTCCGGAATTCGCGAAGAACACCTGCGCCTCGCCCATCGCCATCGTCTCGACGATACGTGCCGCCAGATCCGCCTGCGGCTGGGTGAAGTACAGGTTCGACACCATGGTGAGCATGTCGAGCTGGGCGTGCACGGCCTCCCGCCACGCGGGATGCGAGTGTCCGAGCGGCACCGTCGCGATCCCGCCGGCGAAGTCCAGGTACTCGCGGCCCTCGTCGTCCCACACGCGGGTTCCCTCACCGCGGACCAGCGAGAGTGGGTACCGCCCGTAGGTCGGCATCACGAAGGGCTCGCGCGAGCGAACGTCGGTCACGCGTCCTCCTCAACCGAGACGTCTGGCGTGATCATGGTCCCGACGCCCTCCGGCGTGAACAGTTCGAGGACGAGCGAATGCTCGACGCGACCGTCGATCATGTGGACACGGCGCACGCCTTCCTTCAGCGCGCGGACGCAGCTCTCCAGCTTCGGGACCATGCCACCGTCGACGGCGCCGCTGGTGGTCAGATCGAGCGCATCCTGGGCGCCGAGTTCGGTCATCAGCTCCCCGTCCCCGCCGATCAGTCCGGGGACGTCGCTGATGAACACGAGCTTGTCCGCGCCCAAACCGATGGCCAATTCCGCCGCAGCCAGGTCGGCGTTCACGTTGAAGGTCTGGCCGTGTTCGTCGGTCGCGATCGACGCGATGACCGGGACGAAATCGTGCATCACGTCCTCGACGACCTTGGGCTTGACGCCGACCATCTCGCCCACGAACCCGAGCTCGGGATCCTTCTGTTTCGCGAGCATCAGGCCACCGTCGACCCCTGACATGCCGACCGCCGGAACCCCGCCCGCCTCAAGCAGCGCGACTATGTCGGTGTTGATCTTGCCCGCGAGCACCATCGTCGCCACGTCGAGCGTCTCCTGATCAGTGACGCGCAACCCGCCGATGAACTTCGTCTTCAGGCCCATCTTCGAGGAGACCTCGGTGAGCTGGGGCCCTCCTCCGTGCACGACCACCGGGATGATGCCGGCGTAGGACAGCAGCGCGATGTCCTTCACGAACGGCTTCG
The DNA here is from genome assembly GCA_040880465.1 of Actinomycetota bacterium. Classification (GTDB taxonomy): domain Bacteria; phylum Actinomycetota; class UBA4738; order UBA4738; family JBBDHU01; genus JBBDIK01. Next base: position 254,838 of record JBBDIK010000011.1, read on the forward strand.
CCAGCGCGGCTTCGGCCATCGCGGCGCCGCCGTACTTGATGACGATGACCTTGCCGTAGTGCTCCTTCATGTATGGCAGCGCCTCGAGCAAGATGCGGGCCTTGGCGACGGTGCGCTGCCGGATCTGGGGTGGGTACTCGGGCACGGTTCCTCCTAGGTCGTGTAATCCGCGTTGATCTTCACGTAGTCGTACGAAAGGTCACAGCCGATCGCGCGCGCGTTCGCAGGACCGCCCCCGCAATCGACACGCACGCTGATCTCGTCCTGCTTGACCACGATGTGGGCAGCGGCGTCGTCGTAGCTCGCCGCCATCGATGTTCCGTCCATCACCATCACGTCGCCGAGCCACACGCGGACCTTCGTTGGGTCGAACCGCGCACCGGATGACCCGATGGCCTGGACGAGGCGTCCTGGGTTCGGATCCGCGCCGAAGATCGCGGTCTTCACGAGGACCGAGTTCGCGATCGCCTTCGCGATGACCTGCGCATCGTCGTTGCTACGAGCCCGGACGACGTCCACCAACAGGACCTTAGTTCCTCCTTCGGCGTCGGCGGCCATCTGGTACGCCAGTGAGTCGCCCATCTCGCGGAACGCCGAGGCCAAGTCGTTCCACTCCTTGGAGCCGGTTCCGACCTTCGGACCGCCGGCGGCACCGGAGGCCAGCACCAGGACGGTGTCATTCGTGCTGGTACATCCGTCGATCGTGAGTTGCTCGAACGCCGGTTTGAGCGCCGTCTTGGCCAGCATCCGGAGGGCGGCGGTACTCAGGAGCGCGTCGGTCGTGAAGAACACGAGCATGGTGGCCAGATCCAGCTTGGGTTCGACCATGGCCGCCCCCTTACCGCATGCGCCGACGCGGTACGGACCGACCTCGGCTTGCGCCTCCTTGACGACCGTGTCGGTCGTGCAGATCGCCTCGGCGAACCGCGCCCCGCCGTCAGCAGCCAGACCGGCGACGAGCTCGGGCATGGCGTCCTGGATCTTGCCCGTGTCCATCGTCCCGCCGATGACACCGGTCGATGCCGCGAGGATGTCATCCGGCTCGGCGCCCAGCGCGGCGGCGGCGGATGCGGTCGTCAAGAGCGCATCGAAGTCACCCTGGTCACCGCGGTTAGCGTTCGCGTTCCCGCTGTTGACCAGGACGGCACGGGCCGTCGGCTGCTGGAGACGCTGCCGGGTCAGGTTCACGGGCGCGGCGGAGAAGACGTTGGTAGTGAACATCCCGGCAGCGGCTGCGGAGCCGTCTGCGGCGAGAAGGCCGAGGTCGGGCCGCCCACTGGGCTTGAGTCCCGCCGTCACTCCGTTGGCGGTGAACCCCGCGGGGAACGTGACGCTCATGGGTATACCCCGACAGACGACAGCCCGGCCGTCTCCGCAAGCCCGTGCATCAAGTTGAAGTTCTGGATCGCCTGGCCGGCGGCACCCTTGATGAGGTTGTCGAGCGCGCCGACCACGATCACCGTTCCCGTCCGGGGGTCCATCGCGGCGTGCAGTTCGATCAGATTGGAGCCGACGGAGCGCTTGGTATCGGCCATCTCGCCGGCTGGGAGGACCCGCACGAACGGCGCGTCGGCATACGCCGCGACGAGCACCTCCGTCAGCGACTCCGTCGTGACGCCGTCTCCGGTTGCGCGCGCGTATGAGGTACACAGCACCCCGCGGACCGACGGAACGAGGTGCGGGACGAAGATGACGCGAGGGCTCGCGCCGGTCACCGCGTTGAGGACGTGTTCGAATTCAGGGGTGTGCTGGTGCCCAGGGAAGCGGTACGGACGAACGCTGTCGCTCGAGACGACGTACGAGGTCGCTTCGCTCGCGCCGCGTCCGGCGCCGGACAGCCCTGATTTCCCGTCGACCTGGATCACGTCGCCCTCGATCAGCCCCTCCTTGAGCAGCGGCGCGAGCCCCAAGATGGCCGTCGTCGTGTAGCAGCCGGGGTTGGCGATCAGCTCGGCATCGCGGATCGTGTCGGCGAACCACTCGGGCAGCCCGTACACCGCCTTCTCGAGCCAGGCGGGCGCGGGATGCTCGAAGCCGTACCACTCGGGATAGCGATCGGCCGGAAGCCGGAAGTCGCCGGAGATGTCGATGACGCGCCGGCCGTTCTCGACGAGCTCGGGAGCAAGGTCCTTGGCATGGCCGTTCGGGAGCGCGAGGAACACGACGTCGGCAGCGTCGGTCGCTGCCTCAACCGACAGCTCCCCGAGCGGAGCGGCCACGCGGCCGGCGAGGTGCGGATGTATCTGGTCCAGGCTCCGCTGAGCCGCATCTCGAACCCCGAGATACCTGAGGTCGGCCGAGGGGTGGCCGATGAGCAGCCTGACGAGTTCGCCGCCCGTGTACCCGGAGGCACCGAGGACGGCGACGGAGACGCTGGAAGGAACCCCGTGTTCGGCCATGGACGCATGATTATGCACGTCCTGGGTAAAGGTGTCAATATCCGTGCCCGGCCGGGCACGGCTAGCGGCAGGGAACTCGCCAGGCCCCCAGCGACAGCTTCTTCTTCAGGGAGTTGAAATCCTTCGCGTTGGCCTTCGGGCAGAAATCCGCGACCGCCAGATCGTATTCGACCTGGAAGACGGCCTTGCCGGCGGTGATGAACGGATCGAGTCGGTCGCACTCCTTCCATCGGAAGCACTCCTCGTTCACGGCGAGATCGAAGTAGGGCTCCAACGCAGCGGCCTGCTCGACATCGTTCTTCAGGCCGGCCGAGAGCCCACGGAGGTGGGCCTCGTTGGCGAGGCGCGCGTTGTACCGCAGCTGGTCGTCGCGGGAGATCGGGAACCCGGTGTTCGCCGACCAGGCGTCGACGTTGTCGAACTCGACGCCGTCGAACCCCTTCTGCGCGCACAGGTTCAACCGTGCGCGCATGATCGGACCCAGGACCCTCCACTTCCGGACATCGACCCACCGCTCCCCCGGCCAGCCATCGAGCGGCTTCCCGACCACGCCGTCGGGGAAATCGCCGGTGTCGGGCCGCCAGTTCTCGCGCGATCCCGCACTGACGTAGCACACGGCGATCCGCCCGTCCGCGTGCAGTCCGTCGACCACGCTCTTCGCGTTGTCGAACAGATCGATGTCGTACATCTGGACATCGACAGAGGTGTCGACCGTTCCGGAGAGCTGCCACTGCCAGCTGGTGTTCAGGGCCGGGTGCCAGCAACCGGGACAGGCGACGGGAGCGGGCAGTCGCGGTGCCGGAGTCGAGACGGCGGCCGTGGCGGGTCTGGTGACCGCGGCCGGGCCGGTAGTCGCCGCCAAGACGACGACGATCCCGGCGACCAGCCGCACCAGCGTCCTTAGCACCATCTCCATCAGTATCGACCGGCGCCGGCCACGCTTGACAGGGGTTCGGTCGGACGGCGCCTACTCCACCGCGCGCAAGAGCGCTTCCGCCGCATCGCGTTCCGGGGCATCGACGGTCGTCCCGCGAGCACGGGCAAGCGAGCCCCGGGCCTTCCCGACCTGTGCCCGCAGCTCGTCGTTGCCGTTCGAGAGCATGGTCGCCGCCCGGGCGAACTTGTTCTCGAGGACGTTCTCGACGCCCTCGAGCACCGCCCCGATGTCGGACAAACACGCCTGCACGTCCCCAGCAGATCCGTACCGTGACACCAGGCTGTGCAGGAACAGCAGGATCGGCAGCGCGGTCGAGTAGGGGACGATGACCACGCCCCGCGCGAAGGCCTCGGTATGCGCCTTGCGGATGGCCTCGTAGGCAGCGTCGGGCACCGCGGCGACGGCGACCGGCGCCGTCAGCGCGGGATCGAGGTACTGAGCGACCTCCTTCGCCCGAGCTCCGACCACCTTCTCGACCGATCGCATCGCGGCATCGCTCGCGGCCGCACCGTCGGCCGCCTCCAGCGCCGCCAGTTCGGCATCGGCGCTCCACTTCGAGTCGATCGGAAGCCGTCGTCCGTCCGGCAGTTCCAGCCCATACTCCACGACCTTGCCGTTCACCCTGAAGTCGGTCACGAGCATCCCCGGCGGGAGCGCAGCGAGCTGCTCGCGCAGGATGTTCTCCCCGAATCGTCCCTTGGACGATCCGCCCGCCAGCGCGCCCGAGAGACGCCGGACGATCTCGATGGTCTCGCCTTCACGGACCCGGCGCTCCTCTTCCCGGACGGAGAGCTCGCCGAGCGAACGGCGGGCGGCCGAGATCTCAGCCGTCAGGCGTCCCGTCTCACCATCGCCCGAGCGTGCGGCATCCGCCAGGCGCCGCATCTCGGCAGACTGCACCTCGAGACGCGCCTCGATGCGCTCGACGGGCACGGGAGGGATCTCGCGACGACGCACGGCGGCAAGGGCAAGGCCGGCTCCCGCGCCGATGAACAAGGCGAGCGCGACGATGAAGATGGCTTCCATATCCGTTCCTCTCAACTGGGGTCGGCTCCCACCGTAGCGAGGGGGTCTGACATCCGGGGATCGGGCACGGGCGGTCGTGCCGCAGCAGCTCGTGGGGGGATGCGCCGCACCCCGGCGCAGGCGTATAGTTCGTCTGGGTGGTTTTCGCGATCGCCCGCCGAACGACCTAAAGCCAGACTGGCGCAGGGCCGAAAGGTGTAGTAAATGAGCATGGTGATGGCTGAATCGACCGACCCCATCGACGCATTCGCGACTGAAGGCGAATCCGCGGTCCGCGACCGCATCAGAGACCTCGAGATCGAGATCGAACGGCTCAAGACGTCCCTGGAGGACGCTCAGAAAGCCAAGCAGATCTTGTTCCTGACCGGCGATCCGCTCACCAAAGAGGTCGTCCACTTCTTCACCGACATGCTCGGCAGCCCGGCGCAACAAGCGGACGGGCCGGGTGACTTCTGGTTGGTTGCCGAGGCGGTCGGCGAGGCGTGGTGCTTCGGCGAGGTCCACGAGTCCGAGACCGGCAACGTCACCCGCGAGCACCTCGCGCGGATCATGATCGACCGTGGCGAGGCCGGGAAGGCCGACGACTTCCCCGCGCTGCTCGTGGTCAACACCTTCTGCACGAAGGAAACGACCGGCGAACGCGATCTGCCCGTGCCGGAAGACGTTCGCCGCCGGGCAGCGGAAGACAACATCCTCGTCGTCCGAACCCTCGATCTCGTCCGCCTCCGACAGAAGGACCTCAGCGGGTTCCCGGGCATCAAGGAATTCCTCGAAGCCGTTCGTGCGGGTGGCGGCTGGTACGAAGTCAACGACGCGCTCGCGTCGAAGGTGCACGCCGCCTAGGGGGGCGCAGCGAGTGAGCCTTCGGGGCGACAACCTCCCCTCCCTCCCCCGCGAAGCCACATCCTGGAACCTGACCTGGAGCTACGTTGCCGCGGGTTGCGTCTGCCTGGTCTTCGGATGGTTCGCCTTCGCCCGTGGACAACGCGTCCCATTCCTCTGGTTCATCGACCTCGGTTTCCACGAGGCCGGACACTTCCTGACCTCGTGGGCACCGCGGTTGGTCACACTGATGATGGGCTCGATCTTCCAGGTAGCCATCCCTGTGATCCTGGTGGGATACGTTCTGTTCAAGCGCTGGTCGTACGCGCTTGCCGCCGTCTGTCTCGCGTGGGCGGGGACGTCGGCCCAGAACGTGAGCGTCTACATCGCCGACGCGCCATACGGGAACCTCCCGCTGATCGGCAACGAGCACGACTGGTCCGCGATCCTGTTCGAGTTCAGCGCGGTCCATCGTGCTGCCACGATCGCAGCCATCGTCAAGGGGCTGGGACTCGTCCTGTTGCTGGCGGGTATCGGCCTGTGCGTCGCCGGGCCGTTCCTGGAACGGAAACGGCTGCAACAGGGGATGGTCGACGCGACGGCCGGTTCCTCCCCGGATCGACCCCCGCCGACGGGAGGCTGGGCGATCGTGCCTCCTTGGGAGCAGCCGGTCGGCGGCCCACCGCGAGACACGCCGGGCGCCCCGGACGTTCGCGGAGGAGATCGTGGTGTGTAACCATCCCGATATCCGTCGGCATATCCCCTCCGCGCTGGGCTCCGCGCTGCTGATCGCGTCCGTCGCCGTCTTGACCGGGTGTGTCCTGCAACCCCCGGCGGGCACGGATGGGGCCCCGGCAGGCCCCCAGGCGGGTGAGGAACCGGCGGACCCCGACGGACCCCTCGGCGCTGCGCAGGCCGCGAGTTCCAGCGCGACGATCCGGCAGGCTGAAGTGACGGCCCATGTCTACTTCTCCGAATACGGGGCGTTCGGTGAGTTCACGCCCGAGCTCGCCGAGCAGTACGACCCGAACCTGTCCTGGAACGAGAGCCCAACGGCGGTCGACGGCGAAGTGAGCATCCGGGGGGCGGATGAGACACGCGTGCTGTTGGTCACGACCTCTCAGCTGGGCGATCCGGTCTGCGCGGCGATCGACGAGTCGCTGACCGTCACGACGACGCTCGGCAGTCAGGACGCACCGACCTTCGACAGCTGCTCGGGAGGACTTCCCGGCCTCTAGCTCTGATCCGCGAACCCTGCGCGTGCCAGCTCGGGGATCCCCTCCGGCGGGACCGGGCGGCTGAACAGATACCCCTGTCCGAGGACACATCCGGCACCGCGAAGGATGCGGAGCTGCTTCCGCGTTTCGATCCCTTCGGCGAGTGATCGCACCCCGAGCTCAGAGGCGAAGCCAACGACGGCATGCACGAAGTCCGCGACCTCGGCCTCGTCGGCCACGTCGCGCACGAGCGGTCCATCGATCTTGAGGATGTCGATCGGCAGATCCCTGAGGCGCACGGGCGGTGTGTACCCCGTTCCGAAATCGTCGAGGGCCACGAGCATTCCGATCTCCCTGAGGCTCCCCAGGACCCGGATCGCCCGTGCGGGGTCAGCCATCGCCGCGGACTCAGGCACCTCGACGCAGATCGAGTCAGCCGCCACATCCGCTTCCGCAAGGACGCGCTGGATCCCCGCCGCAAGATCGCGCTGCCAGAGTTGCCGCGGCGAGAGGTTGAAACTGAGATCGAGGTCGACACCCTGCGAACGCCACACGGTGGCTTGCCGGCACAGCTCCTCGAGGACCCACTCGCCGATGATCTCGAGCAACCCCATCTCTTCGGCGATCGGCAGGAACTCGGCCGGCGGGATGAGACCTCCCGCAGGCTTGCGCCAGCGCAGCAGCGCCTCGGCGGCCACGACGCGCCCGGAGGCCAATTCCACCACCGGCTGATAGTGCAGGACCCACGTCTGCTCCTTGACCGCAGCACGGAGGCGACGCGGGAACGAAAGCTTCGTCAAGCGTTCGTCGGTCCGCTCGCCGTGCACCGTCGACCCCCCGCGCTGAGATTCCTTGCTCTCATACATCGCCGAGTCCGAGTTCTTCATGAGGGCGCGTTCGTCCACGGCATCCATCGGGAAAACGCTGATGCCGATACTCACCGACGTGTGGAGGTCATGGTCACCGACCCGGAACGCTTCGGCCATAGCCTCGTGGATCCGCTCCGCGGTACGCCGGGCGAGTCGAACGGCGTGCTCCTCCACTTCCGCCTCCGCAACGTCGCCCGGTGCCAGGTCCAGGTCGGCCAGCATGACCAGGAACTCGTCACCACCCTGCCGCGCGACCAGGTCCGTCTCACGAACGGATGCCGTGAGGCGCCCCGCAACCTGCCGCAGGAGCTCGTCGCCGACGGCGTGACCGAGGGTGTCGTTGACGTCCTTGAACCCGTCGAGATCCATGAAGAGCACCGCGACACCCAAGTTGCGTCGACGGGCCCGAGCCATGGCCGGCTCGAGCATGGCCTCGAACAGTGCCCTGTTGGCCAAGCCGGTCAGCCGGTCGTGGTACGCGAGGAACTCGATCTCGGCCTCGGCTTCCTTGCGTTCCGTCACGTCGTGCAGGAGTCCCTGGATCAGCCAGGGCCGGCCGTCGTCGTGCCGGATCAGCTTCGGATCATCCCGGATCCAGACCTCTCGCCCATCCTCGCGAACCATCCGGTACTCCTGAGGGGTGAGCCGCCCGGTCTCCCGCTCTTTCAGATGTCGTTCCCAAACCAGGTCGCGGTCGTCAGGGTGGATGTGGTCGTGCCACCACGCGGGGTGGTGGAGCCATTCCACCGGACCGCATCCGAGGATGTAGTCGACCTGGGGACTGACGTACCGAAGGTCCGCATCCTCGTCGTTCACCGGCTCGACGTACAGGATCGCCGGGATCTGCTCCACAAGGGTCCGGTAGCGCTCCTCGGCTTCGCGCAGCTGTTCCTCGATACTCTTGCGATCGGTGATGTCGATCATCACGCCGTGCCAGTAGGGCTGGTCAGCCTCCCCCTCGAACAGATAGGACTCGTCGCGCATCCATGCCCACGAGCCATCCCGACGGCGAACGCGGTATTCCAGGACGAACGGATCCTTCGTGATCGCCGTCCGTCGCGCCTCTTCCTCCACCCGCTCGACATCGTCAGGATGGACGATCTCGTTCCACGCACTCCCCTCGCGATCCTGGAGCCACCACTCCTGCGTGTAGCCGAGGATCGACTCGATCTGCGGACTGACGTAGACATCGCTGTACCCCAGCCGGCTCTCCGCATCCGTGTACTCGATGTAGGTGATCGCGGGAAGGTGCTCGACATGGGTCTTGTAGCGAGACTCTGCTTCTGCGAGCCGGCCTGCGATCCGCTCCCGCTCGATCGCGGCACCGAGGGTCCCTGCCGCCGCCCGCAGGGTCTGGAGCTCCAGATCGGACCAGTCGCGTTCGGTTCGGCAGTCATCGAAGCCGATGAACCCCCACCACTCATCGCCGGCGAAAACCGGAACGCAGGCCATCGACAGGATGCCCTCGGACTCCATATCCACCTGCTCCGCCTCCGGCATGTCACGGCGAAGGCCGTGCAAGACCTTCCCGGTCGACATCAGCGCCTCCCACCGCTGGAATCCGCGGGCGTAGGGATACGCCTGGTTCTCGGGGTCGTCGATGGTCGGGCTGACGCCCTCGCCCGTCCACTCCATGACCTGCGACATCACCAGAGATCCTTCGGCCTCGCGCGCGTTCTCGAAGAGGTACACCCGGCTCACGTCCGCCGCCTCGCCCACGCGCCGGAAGATGTCTGGCAGCGGATCTCGCCACGACGCGGCGGTGACGAGCACATCGGCCGCGTACGCGACCGCACCCAGGATCGACCCCGCCCGCTGGAACGTAGTAACGGGGATCTCCGGATCGCTCACGTCGATGTGTCACCCGCGGCGTGGAACGCGGCGATGCCCTCCGCCGAGACCGGCCGACTGAACAGGTACCCCTGCGCGAGGCGGCAGCCGAGGTCAACGAGGAACCTGCGCTGCTCCTCGGTCTCGACGCCGACGGCCAGCGGCGTGATCCCCAGATCTGCCGCGAACGACATGACCGCCTCGAGGAAGTTCGCGACCTCTGCATCCTCAGGCAGGTCGCGGATCAAGGGTTGATCGATCTTGAGGACGTCGACCGGCAGATGCTTGAGGCGCGCCGGCGGCGAGTAGCCCGTCCCGAAATCGTCGATGGCGACGCGGAGTCCGCGTTCGTGGAGGGTCCAGAGCACCTTCTGGGTCCTGGCCGGATCGGTCATCGCCGTCGCCTCCGAGATCTCGACGATCAGCCGGGTCGAAACCACCTCAGCGTCCCGCAGGTTCTTCATGATCTTATCGGCGAGGTCCCGCTGCCAGAGTTGCCGAGGCGACAGGTTGACGCTGATGTCCAGTTCCATCCCCTCGTCGCTCCATGCGCGAGCCTGGCGTGCGAGTTCCTCGAGAACCCATTCCCCGATGATCTCCATGAGGCCCATCTCCTCGGCGAGCGGCAAGAACTCGCCGGGGAGCACCAGGTCTCCGCGCGGCCGGCGCCACCGGAGGAGCGCCTCGACGCCGACCATCGTCCCGTCCCGGATGTCGACCACCGGCTGGTAGTGCAGGACCCAATCTCGGTCCTTCACGGCCCGCTGCAAGCGCCGGGTTAGCGAGAGCTGCGTCATCGGGTCCTTGCCGGCTTGACTGTGGACCTTGTATCCCCCCGCCCGACCCTTCTTGCTCTCGTACATCGCCGCATCGGCGTTCTTCAGCAGCGTGCGCGTGTCGACCGCGTCGAGGGGGAACAAGCTGACGCCGATGCTGAAGGAGGAGTGAACCTCGGCCTCCCCGACGAGGATAGGGGCCCGCATCGCGGTGTGGATCCGCTGTGCCATCATCTCGGCCACCTGCATGGCCTTGTCCTTGCCGTCGACCACTTCCATCTCCGACCCGGGTTCGAGGTCCGTCAGGAGAACGAGGAACTCATCCCCGCCCTGCCGGGCGACGACGTCGGTGTCGCGGGTGGCTTCGACGAGCCGATCCGCCACCTCCTTGAGGAGTTCGTCACCCGCCTGGTGCCCGAACGTGTCGTTGACCTCCTTGAACCCGTCTAGATCCATGAACAAGAGCGCCACGGACATGTTGGCGCGGCGTGCGCGGGCAAGGGCCGGATCAAGCATCTCCTCCAGCAAGGCGCGGTTGGCGAGCCCCGTAAGCGAATCGTGATAGGCGAGGAAGGCGACCTGCTCCTCCGCTTCCTTGCGATCGGTGATGTCGTGCATCAGCCCTTGGATCATCCAGGGCTCACCGTTCTCGTCGCGGAGGAGGGTGGCCTCCTCCCGGATCCAGACGACGCGGCCGTCATCGCGAACCATCCGGTACTCGTGGGTCATGGGCTCTCCCGAGTCACGATGCTGCGCGTAGGTCTCCCATACCCGCGGTTCATCGTCGGGGTGGATGTGGAGGTGCCACCAGGACTGGTTCGTCAGCCACTCGTCGGGCGGGCAGCCGAGGATGGTCTCTACCTGGGGACTGACATACATCGAGAACCCCTCTTCATCGACAGGATCGAGGTAGGTGATCGCGGGGATCTTCTCGATGATGGCCTTGTACTTCGTCTCGGCTTCCCGGAGCTGCTCGATGACTGAGTGCTCCTCGGTAAAGTCGTACATCACGCCTTGCACCATCGTGGGAGAGCCTTCCCCGTCGCCGTCGCGGACGCCGTCGCGGACGACCATGTCTTCTTCCCGGATCCAGCGCACCGACCCATCCTTGTGGATCATCCGGAACTCGAACGACCAGGGACCGCCTTGTTCGCGGCCGGCGATGTACTCGTCCCAGGCGCGGTCACGGTCGTCCGGATGGATCGCGGAGTACCAGCTCTCGGGGTTGCCGACCCATTCCTCTGCCGTGTACCCGAGCAGGTCCTCGATCCCAGGACTGATGAACGTCGTGGTCGCATTCTCGTCGAGCGAGTCCATGTAGATCACCGCCGGAACCTGTTCCACCAGCCGCCGGAAGCGTCCCTCCGCTTCGCTGAGCTGCTGCTCCGCAAGCTTCTGCTCGGTGACGTCGTACATGATGCCTTGGACGACGTCGGGATCGCTCGCGGCGTCGCGGATCATCCTGAACTCGTCGCGGATCCAGACGGTCCGTCCGTCCGGACGGATCATCCGGTACTCCTGCACCATCGTGTCGCCCGTCCCCCCACCGGACGCGATCCACTCGGCGTACTCGCTGACCGCACGGCCGGCATCGTCGGGATGCATATGTCGCTCCCAGAGGTCGGGGTCGGCGATCCACGCATCGGGGGTCAAGCCCAAGATCGGTTCGAGCTGCGGACCCACGAACACGGACCGGTAGCCCTGGTCTGCGACGTCGATGTACAGGATGGCAGGGATCTGTTCGACCAACGTGCGATAGCGTCGCTCGGCCTCCTGCACGCGATGCTGTTGCTCGTGACGCTCGATGGTGCCACCGAGCACCTCGGCCGCGACCCGGAGCGCATCGATCTCGCTCGTACTCCAGACCCGTTCCTCGGCGCAATCGTCGAACCCAAGGTAGCCCCACCACGCGTCGGCTTCCAAGACGGGAACGAAGACGCACGACAGGATGTCTTCGTCTTCGAGTCCTTCTCGCTCCGTATCGGGGAAGTCACGGGTCGGTCCGCTCACGACCTCGCCCGCGCTCAGGACATCGGCCCAGCGCGTGTGCCCCTCGCTGTAGGGGAACGCAATGTTGTCCTCAAGCTGGATCGTCGGGGCGATGCCGTCCGCGACCCATTCGAAACGCTGCGTCATCAGCAGCTCGCCGTCGTCACGGACCGAGTTCTGGAAGAGGTACGCGCGGCTTGCCGACGCTGCTCGGCCCAGCTCGCCGAGGACCATCGGGATCGCCTCCTCCCAGTGACGCGCGCGAGTCAGTAGGAGGACGGTCTCCGCAACGGCGGCCAGGACGGTTCCGGCTCCATCCTGCCGCGCGTGATCGGGCATCTCTCAAACCCCTTCTTGGTCGCTCCCGCTAGAGTCATCGTCACACAGGAAGGCAGGCATGAGGAAGCCGATGGTGACTACTGGTCACGCCGACAGCCGGGCACTTGCGATCTCGCGGTGCCGGCCATGACCCCGCCGGAGCCCCTCGAGATCCTGCGCGTGCGTGGCACGCACCGGGAGGCCGGCGAGCAGGCCGGCGGATACTGGGCTGACCACATCCGTGATGCGGTCGCGTTCGACGGCGTGCTACCGGCTGGGATGACCCACGGCAGCACCGACCGCCACATCACGTTCGGTCGCGGGAACCCATGCGACTCCCAGGCCCAGGAGTACGCGTTCCCGGCCTGACGAGATCTTGACCTTCCAGGCACGCCACCCTCATCTCGACCGCCGACCCCGGAACCAGGACCACAGATCAGGCGCACGACAACTGGCCATCGAGGGCCGGCGTGTGGGAGATGAGGGGCAACGATGAGACTCGTCGAGCGAGGCGTTTCCAGAGGGCGAAGGCGCCTCGGACCTCCCGGCGCCGCGTGGGCCTTGCTCATCGTCGGCATCGCCGTATCGCTGCAGATCACCCACCTCTGGAACGGCATGATCGCCACCGACCAACGGAATCGCTTCGAGCAGCGATCCATGGACTTCGAACGGCAGCTCTCCCAGGAGTTCGTCCGGTACGACGATGCGATCGGGGCGCTGGGACATCTGTACGCGGCGTCGGACCACATGACTCCGGCGGCGTTCGATGCCGACGTCCTGACCCTCGATGTCCAGGCACGATACCCCGGCATCGAGGACATCACGTTCCTTCGGCCCTCGGATCCCGCCGACCTCCCGATGGAACCGTCGGCGCGACGGTGGTCCCGTGAGTCGGGGCTCCCGGCCGTGATCCGCAGCTACACCGTCGAGCGGTTCACACGGACCCCCGAGGACGGATTCATCGTCTACGCCCCCGTCTTGAGCGCCACCGACGGGGGTAAGGATGCCGGATTCCTCGGCTGGATCGAGGCGCGGATCGACACGGAGAATATGCTCCAGAGTCTGTTCGAATACGGGGATGTGTCGCTCGGGTTCGCCATCTACGACGGCGACGTCATCGACCCGGTTCGACGGGTCGGCACGTGGCCGAGCGATGCCGACGCCGACCGTGGGACGCTGGCCACATCCGATACCTTCCGGGCCTTCGACCGGCAATGGACGCTCCAGGTCCACGACCTTCCGGGCTTCATCGACGCGTCCGAACGCCGGAGTCCGACGCTCATCCTCTTCGGGACACTGGCGATCACGCTCTTCGTCTTCGTCCTGATCTGGTCGCTGAGCCGCTCACGTGCGCGAGCCTTCAGGGCGGTCGATCAGGCGACGGCCGCCCTGAAGGAACGCGAGCAGATGCTGGCCCATCAGGCGACCCACGACATGCTCACTGGGCTCCCCAATCGGCGCCTGCTCACCGACCGCCTCGAGGTAGCGCTCGCCCGCGCACCTCGCCGAGATACCGGGGTCGCACTTCTGTTCATCGATCTGGATCGCTTCAAGGACATCAACGACGCGTTGGGGCACGACGTCGGCGATCTGGTGCTGACCGAGACGGCCGGCCGCCTTCGCCGCACCGTCCGGCCGAGCGACACCGTCGCCCGGCTCGGCGGTGACGAGTTCGTCATCCTGTGCGACGACGTATCCGGGGTGACCGAGGTCGAGCAGATCGCGACCCGGGTCCGAGGTGCGATGGCAGAGCCCATCCGCCATCGCGACGGCTCCGTCGTCGCCACCGGAAGCATCGGGATCGTCTTCCAGCCGGACGGCCTTCCCGCGGATCCCGAGGCGATCCTTCGGCGAGCCGACGAGGCGATGTACGGAGTCAAACACCACGGCCGCGACGGATTCGCGCTCGCGGAACCGATCCCCGCCTAGGAATGCCATCCCCTCCCCGCCGGACCCTGGGGTACAGTTGCGCCTCGCACGGGGAAGGAGCCGAGTGCTGCAGCACGCCAAGGGCGCCGTCGAGGCGGCGCACGCCGCCGGGGCCGACTACGCCGATGCCCGGTTCGTCATCGAGGACAGCGAGTCGGTCACGGTTCGCAACGAGCAGATGGAGGGCATCGATCGCTCGACCTCGAAGGGGCTCGGCATCCGCGTCCTCGTGAACGGCTGCTGGGGGTTCGCGGCGACCGCGAGCATCGAGCCCGCGGACGTCGAACGAACCGCCCACCTGGCGATCCAGATCGCTCGTGCTTCGTCCCGGCTCCCGATCGAGCCGGTCCGGCTCGCAGAGGTCGAGCCGGTAGTCGCCACGTGGGCGAGCCCGATGCAGGAAGATCCCTTCAACGTCGCGCTGGAGGAGAAGGTCGCGCTCCTTATGGAGGCCACCCGGCGGATGCAGCTGGTTCGCGGGCTCACCTACGCCGAGGCGGGCCTGGACTTCTACCGCCGGCGCACGCTCTACGCCTCCAGCGAGGGGGCGGCGATCGATCAGACCATCACGAATTCCGGTGGCGGGATCGAGGGGGTCGCGGTCGCCGACGGCGAGATGCAGCGTCGCTCCTACCCGAACTCGTTCCGCGGCCACATCACCGCCGCCGGGTGGGAACACATCCCGCGGCTCGGTCTGATCGAGGAGGCCGAACGCACCGCGACGGAGGCGGTTGAACTCCTCTCAGCGGACGACTGCCCGAGCGAGACGATGACGCTGATCCTTGACTCGGGACAGATGGAACTCCAGATCCACGAGTCGATCGGCCACCCGATCGAGCTCGATCGCGTCCTTGGGATGGAGGAGGCCTACGCGGGAACCTCGTTCCTTCGGCCAGAGGATCGCGGATCACTCCGCTACGCCAGCGACATCGTCAACATCACGGCCGACGCCACGCTCCCCGGCGGGCTCGGCACGTTCGCCTTCGACGACGAGGGGGTCCCGGCGCAACGGACACCGGTGGTCGTCGACGGCATCTTCCAGAACTTCATGTCGAGCCGGGAGACGGCGACGACGATCGGCTTGCCGGCTTCGAGCGGCACCATGCGGGCCGACGGATGGAGCAACCTGCCCTTGATCCGGATGACCAACGTCAGCATCGAGCCGGGCGAAGGTTCGCTCGCCGACCTGATCGGCGACACGGATGACGGCATCTTCATGTCGACCAACCAGTCCTGGTCGATCGACGACAAACGCGTGAACTTCCAGTTCGGCTGTGAGATCGCCTGGCGGATCCGCGACGGCAAACTGGCCGAGCCGCTCAGGAACCCGAACTACGCCGGCATCACGACCGAGTTCTGGCAGAGCTGCGACGCGATCGCGGGCCGTGAGGAGTGGGTCCTGTGGGGTACGCCGAACTGCGGCAAGGGCCAGCCCGGACAGGTCGCGCGCACGGGCCACGGCGCGTCGCCCGCCCGCTTCAGCGACGTGCAGGTGGGGGTGCGCTGATGGGCGGACTCATCGGGCCCGACGAGATCCGGCGCGTGACCGGAGCGGCGCTCGAGCTGAGCAAGGTTGACGGCGTCGAGGTCCTCGTGATGCACGAGTGGGGCGGGCTCACCCGGTTCGCCAGATCGGCGATCCACCAGAACACCTGGAGCGAAGACACGGAGATGCGGGTCCGCGTGGTCACCGGTGGGCGCACCGCCGTCGCAGCGACGAACGACCTGACCGCCGAGGGTGCGCTCAAGGCCGCCAAGCACGCCCGCGAGATGGCCATGGTCGCCGCCCCGGACCCCGACTGGCCCGGACTCGCGCCGGCGGCTCCGGCCCAGGAGAAGGACGCCTTCGACGATGCGACCGCGTCCGTGACACCGGAGGCCCGGGCCGAGACCGTCGCACGACTGGTGGCCGCGTGTCCCGACGGGTTCCACGCCGCGGGAGCGCACGAGACCGGCGCCATGGAGGTTGTTCTGGCCTCGACCGAGGGCCAGTTCTGCTACGCGCCGGCCACACAGACCTCCATCACGACGGTCATCGCCGGCGGCGACGGCGGAACCGGGTTCGCCGAGACCTTCGCCGGGCGGATCGATGAGATCGACGCGACGGTGGTGGGCGAACGCGCCGCAACCAAGGCCGCGTCGAGTGAGCAGCCGCGGGATATCGAGCCCGGCGAGTACGACGTCGTCCTGGAACCCGCGGCGACCTCGACGCTGGTCGGGTTCCTCTCTTACCTGGGTTTCGGAGGACGGGCGCTGATCGAAGGCCGCTCATGCCTGTCCGGGAAGGAAGGGGACCTGGTCGCCGCGCCAGCCATCACGATGGCCGACGATGCGCTTGACCCAGACACGCTCGGTCTCCCCTTCGACTTCGAGGGAACGCCACGTCGGCGCATCGAGCTCATCCGCGACGGCGTGTTCCGCTCCGGCGTGACCGACCGACGCACGGCCAAGCAGTCGGACACCGAGTCGACCGGTCATGCGCTCCCGCCGCCCGAGCCGGAGGGCCCGTTCCCGCTCAACGTGAGGATGGAGCCGGGTGACGCCTCGATGGAGGAGTTGATCGCATCCACCGAACGCGGCCTTCTCGTCACCCGGTTCCACTACTCGAACGTGGTCGAGCCGACGACGTCGGTCATCACCGGGATGACACGGGATGGAACCTTCATGATCGAGGGGGGCCGGATCGCCTATCCGGTCAAGAACCTCCGTTTCACGCAATCGATACTCGAGGCGCTAACGAACACCAGGGCCATCGGGAGGGACCTCGAACTGGCGAGCGAGTTCTTCTTCTCCGCTTCGCTGGTCCCCGCACTGGCGATCGATGGATTCCGGTTCTCCAGCGTGAGCGACCACTGAGCGACCACTGAGCGACCAGTGGCCGCCGAGCGGTCGCCAGCGCTGGGTCGCGCCGCACGGTGCTGTGGGGGTAGGCTGAACCCCCGGCGAGGAGGAATCATGCAGGTCGGAGACATCATGACCCCCGGCGTTAAGACGTGCCCGCGCGACGGCACGTTCGCCGACGCGGCCCAGGTCCTGCACGACCATCGGATCGCCTCGGTGCTCGTCGTCGATGACGACGGCGGCATCGCCGGCATCGTGACGGAGCGCGACCTGGTGAACCTCGTCGCCGACGGACTCGACCCGAAGGGGACCCCCCTCGCCGACCGGATGACGCGCGACCTGATGACGGTCGAGCCTCGCACCGATGTGGGCGAGGCGGCAGCGATCATGGCGGAGAAGGGGATCCGCCACCTGCCCGTCCTCCATCGCGGACGGCTCGCCGGCATCGTTTCGATCCGCGACCTCTGGCGCTGGGCGCTCGACGAACTCACCGCCGGCCACGAACTTCCCGACATGGAACGCGCGCACCAGGCGATGCACGCCGCGGTGCAGGTCCACCACCGAACCTGACGGAGTGGGGCGATGCCCCCAGACGACGACAACGTGATCCCGTTCCCCGGCGCCGGGGCGCAGCCACAACTCGGTGATGCCGTCGAGCCCGAACGCGCGCTCACGATCGTCATGGCCGAACTCCGCGGCTGGAGCGACATCGTCGAGCGGATCGGCGAGCAGCCGGCCCAGCGGTCGCTGGCGTCAGCGATCGACCGCGTTCTGGACGTCCTCGGCCAGCGGGGAGCGACCAACATCACCGTCGAGGGGGGGGCGAACCAACCGACGGTCGCGGCTGCGTTCGAGGGACCGAACGGACCCATCCGAGGCCTCGACGCCGCCGTCGCGATCCGCAGAGCCGTCTCGCGGGCCCAATCACCCGCTCCGCCCGAACACCAGTTCCGGGTGGGTACCGGTGTCGACGCGGGGGAGGTCGTCGCGAGCCAAACCCCCGACGGGGTTCCGTTCGATGCGGTCGGCACGATCAGGATGTGCGCGGCGAAACTCAAGGACTTCGCCGGTCCGGGGCAGATCTTCTTCTCAGAGACCATCTTCGCGCGGACCGACCATCTCGCCACCGCGCAATCCCTCGGCGCGGTCCGCGTGAACCCGCACGGCGAGACGCAGGACGCGTACTCACTCACCGACCTGCGCACGAGCTGAAACAGATCACCGGGAGAGAAAGGTCCTGCATGGACACGACCGACACCTGCCGAGTCTGTGGCGCCGCGCTTGCCCCGAACGCCGAGTGGTGCGGGCAGTGCCTCACGCCCGTCGCAACGCCGGGAACCGGGGCCGCCCCGGAAGCCCCGACGCGGGCAGCCGACGATCCTGAGCCCCGCCCGCCAGAGGTCTACGAGGCCCCGGAGGTTTCGGCGATCAAGCCCGGGCCGTACCAGTTCGGTCTCTTCGGGCGCCTCGTCTGGACGGCCCTGTTCGTCGCCGGAGGACTCGCCCTGTACGCCGCCTCGCAGGCGGCCGGGGCCTTCTACGGGCGGCCGGCGCTCGCACTCGTGCTCGTCCTGCTGGGCATCTACGTCGTGATCGGGTTGATCTTCCTCTGGGGGGTTTGGCGGCCCACGCGGGTGAAGTAGGGTCGGGCGCCGCTACTCGCGGCCGGCTCGGCGCTTCAGTTCATCGAACGCGCCCGGCGTCGTCGTCTCACTCCCCAGACGGATCGGCTCGTAACGGGTCCCGTGACAGTCCGAGGATCCCGTGTGAACGAGGTCCAGTGCCTCGGCGACCGCCCCGTACTTGGCCCGCGCCTCCTCGTCGTGGTCCGGGTGATCGACCTCCAGTCCGGCCATCCCGGCCTCGGCCATCTCCTCGATCAGCTCATCGGGGACGGCCCCCTGCCGTCCCCACATCCCCGGATGGGCCAGGACGCACGCCCCGCCCGCCCGCCGGATGAGACCGACGGCCTCGACGGGATGCAGGGCATGCTTCGGCACGTCCGCCAGACCGCCGTCGGCGATCAGGTCCGCGGTGAAGGCATCCGCCGGCGTCTCGACCACCCCCGCCTCGGCCAGCGCCTGGGCGATATGCGGGCGAACGATGTTGTCGCCCTCGGCGATCTCGCGGACGCGATCGAAAGAGATCGGATGCCCGAGCGCCTGCAACTTCTCGACCATGCGTTCGCCGCGACGGAACCGCTCGTCGTGCAGGCGCGCGAGTTCGTCGGCGAACTCCGCGCTCCCGGGGTCCGGCCAGTACGCGAGCACGTGGATGCTCCCACCGTCCAGCGACGCGGAGAACTCGACGCCCGGCACCAGCTCGATCTCCCGTGCGTCGGCGGCCTCGGCGGCTTCGGCCAGCCCTGCGGTCGTGTCGTGATCGGTGAGCGCCCAGACGGCGAGTCCGCGTTCCGACGCGAGATCGGCGATCTGGGTCGGCGTGAAGGTGCCGTCCGAGTACGAGGAATGCGTGTGCAGATCGATGCTCATGGCCCCCCCGCCGGCGCGACCAGGTCGCGCGTGATCGACCCGATATCGCGACATCCCGCGATCGCCATCGCGATGTCGAACTCGTGGCGGAGCATATCCAGGACCATGCCAACCCCGCGTTCCCCGTCTGCCGCAAGCCCCCACAGCACCGGCCGGCCGATCATGACCGCCCGTGCACCCAGGGCGATCGCCTTGAGCACATCACTCCCGCGGCGTACCCCGCCGTCGAGGTAGACCTCGCAGCGCCCGTCGACCGCCTCGATGACCTCGGGCAGCACGCTGATCGTCGCCGGCGACCCGTCGAGTTGCCGCCCCCCGTGGTTCGACACGACGATCGCCTCGATGCCGTGGTCGGTCGCGAGCCGCGCGTCCTCCGCGGTCAGGATCCCCTTCAGAACCACGGGCACATCCGAAATCGACCGCAGCCACGCCACGTCGTCCCACGTCACCGACGCATCCTGCAGCGACGCGACCCACTCGAACAGCCCGGACCCTTCGGTGTGGGGCAACTTCATGCCGCGACCGAGCCCCGCCAGGTTCGCCAGTTCGACCCCTTCCGGGAGGACGAACCGGTTGCGGCCGTCGCGGTCACGCAGGCCCAGGACCGGCGTGTCGACCGTCAGGACGAGCGCTCGATAGCCGGATGCCACGGCCCGCTCGACCAACTCCTTCGTCACCCCACGGTCGTTGTACACATACAACTGGAACCATCGCGGAGCGTCGGGCGCGGCCGCAGCCACCTCTTCGATAGATGAGGATGCGATCGTCGACAAGGTCATGATCGTTCCGGCGGCCGCGGCCGCGCGCGTCGTCGCGACCTCGCCTTCCGGATGGGCCATGCGCTGGAACGCCGTCGGCGCGATGATGATGGGAGCTTCCACCGGGGTTCCCAGGACCTCCGTGGCCGTATCGCGCTCCACGACATCGACCAGAACCCTCGGCCTCAGGACGTACCGCTGAAAGGCCTCGCGGTTCTCACGCAAGGTCCACTCGTCGCCGGCACCGCCCGCGTAGTAGTCGAAGACCATCTGCGGAAGGACCTGCTCCGCATGGCGTTGGATATCGTCGATCGAGGCGAAGGTTTCCACGGCGCGCCCAGCCTACCGCGGCCGTCGGGAGCGACGCGGGCTCGGGTATCGTGGGCGCCATGGCGCAGGTGACCGTCTTCGGTGCGGGAGCGATGGGAACCGCCATGGCGATGCACGCTGCGCGCCTCGGCGCCGACGTCGCCCTCTGGGCGAACCCGGTGGACGAGCCGGCACTCCGTGCCATCCGCTCCGACGGTAAGCACCCGGCTCTGCCCGAGCACCTCCCGGAGCGATTGTCGGTGTTCGGCCCGGATGACCTAGGGGCCGCAGCGGACGGATGCGAGGTCGCGATCATGGCCGCGTCCAGCGCCGGCGCGCGCTCTCTCGCCAAGATGGTCGAAGGTTCCGTGAGTGGGCTTCGCCTCGTCGTCTCGGTTGCGAAGGGACTCGAGAGCGACAGCGGGAAGCGAACATCTCAGGTCTACGCCGAGGAGTTCGCCGGGGTTCCGGTCGCCGCCATCGGCGGGCCGTGCCTCGCCGCGGAACTCGCGCAGGGGCTCCCCACCGCCGCCGTCTGGGGCGGGCCGACGGTCGACGACGCGAGGATCGGCGGATCGATCGCCGAGGGGCCGACCTACCAAGTCGTCTACACGGACGACCTTCCGGGACTGGAGTTCTGCTCCGTCGCCAAGAACGTAACCGCCATCGGCATGGGATTGCTCGATGGCCTTGGCCAGACGTTGTCCGAGGATTTCAAGAACGCCAAGGCCGCCTTGTTCACGAAGGGGATCACCGAAGTCGCCGAGTTCATCCAGGCGCTGGGTGGCCGCTGGGAGACGGCGATGGGACTCGCCGGCCTCGGCGACATCCTGGTGACGGGCCTCGGCGGGCGGAACCGGCTCTACGGTGAGCTGGTCGGGGCGGGCGGTGACCCGATGACCGCCCTCCACGACATGCAGGAACGCGGCATGACCGTCGAGGGGGTCGACTCGGCCCGCGACGTCCACCGCCTGGCGACCGAACACGCGATGGAACTCCCGTTCCACACCGCGATATTCCGGGTGCTGCTCGAGGGCGGCGACCCACGAACCCTCTTGGAGGTGCTCTGCTGATGTCCATGAAACCCGACCGCAACCTGGCTATGGAACTCGTCCGCGTCACCGAGGCCGCTGCGCTCGCGGCCGGCCGCTGGGTTGGCCGTGGTGACAAGAACACGGCCGACGGTGCCGCCGTCGACGCGATGCGCAAGATGCTCGACACCGTCGACATGGAAGGCGTCGTGGTGATCGGCGAGGGTGAGAAGGACGAGGCCCCGATGCTGTTCAACGGCGAGAAGGTGGGGTCGGGCGAGGGTCCGGCCGTCGACATCGCCGTCGACCCGATCGACGGCACCACGCTGACATCGGTGGGTCAGCCGAACGCGTTGTCCGTCATCGCCGTAGCCGAACGTGGATCGATGTTCTTCCCAGGGGCCGCCGTGTACATGGAGAAGATCGCCGTGGGGCCCGAGGCGGCAGACGCGATCGACATCACCGCCCCCCCCGCCGAGAATGTTCGTGCGGTCGCAAAGGCCAAGGGGGTTCGCCCCGAGGAGGTCTCCGTCGTCATCCTCCAACGGCCACGCCACGACGAGATGATCGCCGAATGCCGCGCCGCCGGGGCCCGCGTCCTCCAGATCACCGACGGCGACGTCGCGCCCGCGATCGCCGCCGCCCGTCCCAAGTCGGGGATCGACATCCTGATGGGGATCGGAGGGACGCCCGAGGGCGTGGTCGCGGCCAGCGCACTCAAGTGCCTCGGAGGAGCCGTCCAGGGAAAGCTGTATCCCCGCAACGATCGAGAGCGGCAGGCGCTCCTCGACGAGGGGTTCGACCTCGACGCGGTCCTGACCACCAACGACCTCTGCAGCGGGGACGATGTGTTCTTTGCCGCGACCGGCATCACCGACGGTGCATTGGTCAGGGGCGTCAGGTACACGGAGGACGGTGCGCGCACGTTCTCGATCGTGATGCGGTCGCGCAGCGGAACCGTACGGCGGATCGAGGGCCAGCACAACTTCGAGAAGCTAGAACGCTTCAGCGGCGAGCACTACCGGCGCTAGGCTCCCGTCCCCGCACCGACACCCGTCGCGACGGAGCGCCCTTCCGCGGCCCATTCGGGCCAGCCACCCTCCAGTCGGACGGCGTCGAACCCTTCCTGTCGGAGCGCGGCGACGGCCTCGTCGGCCGAGTGGCAGTACGTGCCACGGCAGTAGACGACGATCCGTCGGTCTCGGGGCAGCTCAGGCAACCGCTGCGGAAGGACCTCGAGTGGCACCGACATGGCTCCCGGCAGATGCCCCGACGCGAATTCGACCGTCGGCCGGACGTCCAGCACGACGGTCGCGTCGTCCAACGCTTCCCGTGGCAGCTGCTCATCCAACGGCGAGCCGTCGACCGCGAACTCACGAGCGATCCTGCCGACGTCCGCCAGTCGCTCCTCAGCGACGGCTCGAAGGGAAAGCCAAAGACCCAAGACAGCTGGACTCGCGAGCCGGTAGACCACGCGCGTCCCGTCACGATCGCCCTCCACCAACCGGGCGGACTTCAGAGCCTGGAGGTGCTGCGAGGTGTTCGCCACCGACATGTCCGTCAAGGCCGCGATGGCTTCGACATGCCGCGGTCCCTGCGCGAGGACGTCGATGATCTCGAGTCGCCTCTCGCTCGCCAGGGCGCTGCCGACCCGGCCGAACTGCTCATAGATCTGATCCTTGAATATCCGACTCGTCATGGGGGCAAGATACGCCTATCTACCAGGGGTTTCAAGTCCTCAATCTATCTCTTGACTTCCTGAGCCGCACCGGCGTACCCTCGCCCTGACCGAACGAACCCGGGAGGACGGATGGCGGAGGCGCACGTCGATATCGAGCAACTCAGAGCCGAGATCC
The DNA here is from genome assembly GCA_040880465.1 of Actinomycetota bacterium. GTDB lineage: Bacteria > Actinomycetota > UBA4738 > UBA4738 > JBBDHU01 > JBBDIK01. Next base: position 278,237 of record JBBDIK010000011.1, read on the forward strand.
AGGAGAAGTACGCCGAGGTCGTGGCGAAGCCGAACTCGGACTTCCACTTCCACACCGGTCGGGTCGCGGCCGAGCGCGCCGGCTACGACGCCGCATGGCTTGACGGCGTGCCCGAGTCCGCACTCGGCTCGTTCGCGGGGGTCGCGAACCCCTTCCACTGGGGTCTTCCGCGCCCCGGGGATCACGTCGTCGACGTCGGTTCCGGTGCAGGATCGGACTCGCTGATCGCTGCGAACGCCGTCGGCCCAGAGGGCTCGGTCGTCGGCGTCGACATGACCGCTGAGATGCTCGAACGCTCGCGCGCCTCCGCCGCTGAGGCCCAGATCACCAACGTCGAGTTCCGCGAGGGGTTCGCGGAAGGCCTGCCGGTCGAGGACGGTTGGGCGGACATGGTGATCTCGAACGGCGTGATCAACCTGGTCCCGGACAAGCTGGCTGCGTATCGCGAGATCGTCCGGGTCCTGAAGCCGGGCGGAAGGGTCCACATCGCAGACATCTGCGTCGAGATGGAGGTTCCGGAATCGGCGCAACGCGACGTCGACCTGTGGACCGGGTGAATCGCCGGGGCCCTGCCGTGCGCGGGGTGGGAGGTCGTCATCACGGCCGCCGGCTTGACCGACGTCGGGTTCGGGCCGATCTGTGACACGTTCGCCGGCGCATCCGGCGAGGACAACGCGAGGAAGTTCGGAACGTACGGGTACCCGATCAGGGCCCGCAAGCCCTAACGCGTTCAGGCGAATACGCGGATGATCTCCTCGGAGAACATCTCGAGTTGGTCGACGTCGCTCAGCGCGAACGGCATGCTCGCCGCGTTCACGATGATCTGCTCGACACCGAGGTCCTCGTACGCCGCGATCAAGGCATGTACGCGTTCGGGCGTGCCCGTCAGCGTGTCGAGGGCGAAGACATCGAGGTCCTCAGCGTCGAACGCCCCGTCGGGCGTCCAGGCCTGGAGCACCCGCCAGCGATCATCGAGATTGGCCCGGTCGACCCCCATCAGCAGGGGCAGGCCGACCGATCGGCGCAACGAGGCCGGATCGCGCCCGATCGACTCGCAGGCGCGATCGGCCTCCGCCGAACGCTCCGCGTAGGCCGGTGGCGTCCAACGCCACGCCGTATTCCAGCCGTCGGCGAAGCGGGCGGCCAGTGACAGCGACCGGGGCCCGCCCTTGGCACCGAGCCAGATCGGGATCCCCTCGCCGCCGGCCGGGCCCGGCCGGATCGAAGCGCCGCGTAGCGTGAATCGATCGGTCTCGAGGTCGGCCGGGCCTCGCTCGCGGCCGAGCAGCGTGTCCAGCACGGACAGGTGGTCCTCCAGCTCCGCGAAGCGTTCTCCCGTCGTCTCGAACGGATATCCGAACGCCGGGAACTCGTCCCCGAACCACCCGGCGCCCACACCCAGGTCGAACCGGCCACCTGAGAGCTGATCGATGGTGGCCGCCATGTTCGCGACGATGGCCGGATGCCGGAACGGGGCCGACGCGACCAGCGTTCCGAGGCGGATCCTGTCGGTCGCCGACACCAACCCCGCCAACGCCGTGAACGGCTCCAACGAACCGTGCCGCGTGTCCCCCGCCCCGTACTTGGCGAGCGAGAGGAAGAAGTGATCGGAGATCCACACCGACGAGAACCCCAGACGCTCGCCGACCTGCGCCACCTCCGCCACCCGCTCGAACGCCACCGGCGCGACCTCGTCGGGGAACGAGTAGTCGTAGTGCGGAAGCGCGAGTCCGAACCGCATCTAGGCCAGGAACCGCAGAACGTCCGCGGGACCGGTCACGTCCGACCCCCGGGGCACGTCGATCCCGGTGGGGATCTTCAGCCGCGGATAGACCGCGATGTCGCCCGCCAGGTGCACGCCCGGGTACACCACGACCTCATCGCCGAGCGCCACGTCGTCCTCGATCACGGTCGGGGTTTCCCGCTCGCTCCGGATCTCGCTCATGGAGCCGATCACGGCCTCGCTGATGCGCGCCGCCGCACCGATGATCGTTCCGTCGCGGATCTGCGAGCGTACGATCGTCGCACCATCGAGGATCTCGACGTCATCATCGAGGTTCGACTCCGTGATCGTGACGTTCGGCCCGATCTCACAGAATCGGCCGATCCGCACCGCCGGACCGATCGCCACCGACCCGGACGCGATCTTCTCCTCGAGCGTCGTGCCCGTCTGCGCGTCGCGCATCTGCAGCGACTCCGGCGCGATCCACACGTGCTGTTCGGCATCGAACGGGGCACCGAGCAGCCGATCGACCGACACGAAGTTCCCGTGCAGGGCGTCGATCGTCGTCTCGATCAGGTCGCGCGCGCTGCCGAGGTCGCCGATCCGCCGGACCGCGTGCGCGTAGACCGGGTAGCCCTCCTTCACCAGCCAGGGCAGGAGGTCCTTGCCGAAGTCCAGACGTTCGCGGCGCATCCGTGCCACCTCGGGGGCGTCCGCGACCTCACGCAGGACCAGTGAGTCGACCAGGTAGAACCCGGCGTTCGTCATCAGTGGCAGCTGCGCGAACTCCTCGTCGGTCGACACGCTGAAGTGCTCACGCAGCTCGGCCAGCGTCGGCTTCTCGACGAACTCGAGGATCCGGCCCGCAGGATCCGTGAGCATCACGCCGTACTTCTCCGCAACGTCGGCCGGAGCGCGGGTCATCGCTGCGATCGTGACCGCGGCCTTGCGCTCGTGGAACGCTCGGAACATCGGCTCCAGATCGAAATCGATGATCGAGTCCGTCGGGAACACGAGCGCGGGCCGCGAGATGTCCCAATACTCCAGCATGCGCAGGGTCGAGTCCGCCGACCCTTTCGTCAGCGCGTCGTACTTGACCGGCGCGTACTGCACGTCGACGCCGAACTCGCCGCCGTATCCGAGCATCACCTTGATCTGGTACCGGTTCTCCTTGCCGTGGGCGATGATGTAGTACTCCTTGATCCCCTCGGCCGCGAGGATCTTGATCACCCACCGGATCAGGCGCCGCCCGAGGAAACTCATGGCGGCCTTCGAACGTAGGTAACCGGGCGCCTTCAGCGTGAGGGGCCGGGCGCGGACGCCCTGGCCACCGGCGAGACCGATCCCGACGACTTCGGACAGTTCAGGCATCTCGGGGCATGATAGTCCGGCTTCCCGTTCGGGCGCGCAGGGTGCGAAGATGGGGGAGCATGAGACTGCGACGAGTCGCCGGAGCCCCGTTCCTCGTCATGGGCGTGCTCGGCCTGCTCGCCGGACCCGCCGATGCGAAGGGGCTCGAGGGGATGGTCGTCGAGCTGACCCTCGACGGGGTGGTCGACCCGTTCGCGGCCTCCTACCTCAAGAGCGGCCTCGGGGATGCCAACGCCAACGGCGCTGCGGCGGTTCTCATCACGATCGACACGCCCGGCGGACTCGATTCCTCGATGCGTGAGATCACGCAGGCGATCCTGGACTCCGATATCCCCGTCATCTGCTACGTCGCGCCGCCCGGCGCACGCGCCGCCTCCGCCGGGACCTTCGTACTGCTCTCGTGTCCCGTCGCGGCGATGGCCCCGGGAACGAACGTCGGCGCGGCGCATCCCGTGGGGCTCGCGGGCGCGATCGACTCGGAGAAAGCCACGAACGACGCCGCCGCCTACATCCGCAGCTTGGCCGAGACCTACGGCCGGAACGCCGACTGGGCCGAGTCCGCGGTGCGCGACTCGGTGAGCGCCACCGCGGAGGAGGCACTGGACCTGGACGTGATCGACCTGATCGCCGCGACGAACGACGAGTTGTTCGCTGCCCTTCCCGGGACCTCCGTCACGCTGGGCGACGGCACACCCTACGTCTTCACGGACGCCATCGCCGACCCTTCGTTCGAGCAGCAGGAGATGAACCCGGTCTTCGCATTCCTGCACGGCCTCTTGAACCCGAACGTGGCCTTCATCTTCTTCTGGCTCGGACTGGGACTGATCCTCCTGGAGTTCTTCATCCCCGGTGGGGTGGTCGGCATCCTGGGCGCGATCATGTTCATCCTGGCGATCGCGGCCTTCGGGATGCTCCCGATCCAGCTGCTCGGCGTCGGCCTGCTGATCGCCTCGGTGGTGTTCTTCCTGCTCGAACTCAAGCATCCGGGGATCGGTGTGCCCTCGATCGGTGGGGCGATCTGTCTGGTAGCCGGCGGCCTGCTGCTCTTCAGCCCATCCGTACCCAACAGCCGCGTGTCGCCCTGGATCATCGCGGTCTCCACTGCGGGGGCGGTCGTGTTCTTCGCGATCGTGGTGCGGGCAGCGATGCGCGCCCGTCAGCTTCCTCCCCCGCCGGGCCACGCCGAGCAGATGGTCGGCAGGGAAGGGACCGTCGCCAAGGCGCTCGACCCCGAAGGGGTCGTTCAGGTGGCCTCGGAAAGCTGGACAGCGACGTCCGAGACACGCCTGCCGAAGGGCCGGCGCATCCGCGTCGTGGCCGCGGATGGTCTGCGGCTCAAGGTCGAGCCGGCGGACGAGGTTCCGGTAGGGTCCGGGGAACGAACCGATGAGGGAGGCAACTGATGGGTGGAATCATCGCGCTCGCGATCGTGGTGCTGCTCGCACTGCTGATCCTGCCGAATGCGATCAAGATCGTGCCCGAATACCAACGACTGGTGCTGTTCAGGCTGGGTCGTTGCGTCGGGACCCGAGGGCCGGGACTCGTTATCATCATCCCGATCGTCGACCGCGTCGTGCGCGTCGATCTCCGCGAGCAGTACCTGGAGATCCCTCATCAGGCGGCGATCACCGAGGACAACGCCACGATCTCCATCGACTTCATCGTGTTCAACAAGGTCGTCGATGCCCAGATGTCGATCCTGACGGTCGGCAACTTCGCCGGCGCAGCGCAGAACATCGCGGCCACCACCCTCCGGTCGGTGGTCGGCGACATGTCCTTGGACGACGTCCTCGCCAAGCGTGAGCAGATGAACGAGGTCCTGCGGGTCAAACTCGACGAGGTCACCGAACGCTGGGGCGTGAAGGTCACCAACGTCGAGATCCGCGAGATCATCCCGCCACCGGGCGTCCAAGAGGCCATGACGCGCCAGATGTCGGCGGAGCGGACCCGGCGCGCGGTCGTGACCGAGGCCGAAGGGAACAAGCAGGCGGCCGTCACGGTCGCGGAGGGCAGCAAGCAGGCCGCCATCCTGACTGCGGAGGGCGAGAAGCAAGCCGCCATCCTGACCGCGGAGGGCCAGCGGCAGTCCGCGATCCTCAACGCGGAAGGCTTCGCGCTCGCGCTGGGCAAGATCTTCGAAACCGCTCAGCACATCGACGTCAAGACGCTGTCCCTGCAGTACCTCGAGACGCTCAAGCACATCGGGATGTCGCCGTCGACGAAGTTCGTGATCCCGATGGAAGTCACCAAGCTGCTCGAGAACCTCGCCGGCTCGGCCGGTAAGGCCTTCCGGGAAGGCGAAAACACCCCCTAGGGGGTGTTTTCGCGACGATCGTTGTGGTGTGCGGCTTAAGCCGCCGGCCTGGCCTGCGGCGAGATCGCGTCGGCCATCCGGCGAAGCTCGTCCACCGGGATCCGCTCCAGGTCGAAGGTGGGAAGCTGGATCACCTCGGTGGGCGCCTGCGCCCGCGCCTCTGCGGTCCGAACGCCCCGTCCGAGTCCGAGCGAATGCATCTCCTGTGGCTCCTCTTGCTTGCTGCCGATCTGAAGGTCCGTCTCGTCGCCGACGTACACCTCGCGCATCAAGGTCGAAAACTCGTACCAGCTCGTCTCCATGATCTTCGTCTCCATCATCCTCAGCACCCCTTTTTCAAGCTCCAACAGAAGCTTCGGAAGGCGGGCTCTGCACGCCCTCAGATGGCGTTCAAGGTTGGGTCAAACATGGCCCGAACGGACTAGTCAGGCGGTCGGCAGGCACGGATCGGCGCAGGAACGCGTAGGGTTAGGCGGCGGCGAGGGCTCTCGAAACCCTAGCGGACGATCGAGGTACCGGCCTCCAGGAGGCCGGACTGCTGGAGCATGAGCTGGAAATCGTGGGGGTTGGTCGAGGACTTCATCGCGTCGGTGATCTCGACCTGGCCAGAGCCGACGAGCTGCAGGAGGTGCTGGTCGAAGGTCATCATCCCGTAGTAGCCGCCCTCCTTCATGACCTCGTGGATCTCGGCGGTCAGCTTCGGGTCCGCGATGCGCTCCTGGATCCGGCCGGTGTTGACGAGGATCTCGACCGACGGGATCAAGCCGCCATCCACCGCCGGCACCAGCCGCTGGGAGACGATCCCGCGGAGCGCCCCGGCTAAGGTGAGCCGGATCTGGATCTGCTGGTGAGGCGGGAAGAAGTCCACGACACGGTTCACGGTCTCCATCGCATCGACCGTGTGCAGGGTCGAGAAGACCAGGTGCCCGGTCTCGGCGGCCTGCAAGGCGGTGCGGACGGTCTCGGTGTCGCGCATCTCGCCGATCAGGATCACGTCCGGATCCTGCCGCAGCGCGGCCCGCAGCGCGGTCAGGAAGCTCTCGGTATCCTGCCCTACCTCCCGCTGGTTGATCGATGCCTGCTTGTCGTGATGGAGGACCTCGATCGGGTCCTCGACGGTCACGATGTGTACCGCACGGGTCCGGTTGATGTGCTCGATGATGCCGGCGAGCGTCGTGGTCTTGCCCGAACCGGTCGGGCCCGTCACCAGCACGAGCCCGCGGGATTCGTCGGCGAGGTTGCGCACCACATCCGGGATCCCGAGATCCTCGAACTCCTTGCCGCCGATCCCCATGCGCCGGAACACGAAGCTCGTCGATCCGCGTTGCTTGAACGCGTTCACGCGGTAGCGGCCGGTGCCGGGGAGCGAATAGGCGAAGTCGACCTCTCCCTTGTCCGCCAAGCGCTTCTGGCGCTCCTCGGGCACGCAGAAGGCGGCGATCACGTCGGTCTCCTCCGGTGAGACGGGCTCGCGATCCAAGCGGTGGAGCAGCGTCTCGCGGCGGATCATCGGCGGCGAGCCGACCTTCAGGTGCAGGTCGGACCCGTCACCGGTCGTGAGCATCGTGAGCCAAGCCTTGAATTCATCGATGACGGGGTCGTTCTGACGCGGGTTCGGCATCTCGTCTTCGAGGATACCCCGTGCGGCTCCGGTCGGCCTACCGAACGCCCCGGAGGACGAAGACGGGCACGTGTGCCGCTCCCGGCGACGCCGAACGCGTGGGCAGGCTTTCGATACCTTCCAGCTCCGGCCAGCGGGCCCCGCCGAGCAGGACCTGACCGGGGGCCGCTCGTTCGCTGAGTACCGACGCGGTTCCGGCCGGATCGCCGAGGATCAGGCGGGTGCCGCCCTCGCCGTCGGCTTCGTACCCTTCACCGACCGCACCGGCGAGGACGAACCTCCCACCGCCGATGTGACGGATCCGGTCCGCGGCCGCAAGGGCGGTCGATGCAGCGAGCGCTGCGCTCCCGTGTCCGGTGAGGCGAGCCTCGACCACAGGGTGCCGTTCGGTTCCGGCCACGCGCAGCTCGGCGCCTTGCTCGAACAAGACCTGCAGCGTGGCCTGCACGCACCGGTCCAGCATCGCACGCTCCGCGGTCGCCGACAGGCGGCCGTGGGGTAGTTCGCGGAACTCAGCCCGGATCTCGGCCACGGCCACGGTCGCCGTCGCCACATCCGGCACGGCCGCAGGCATGGCCGGAAGAACACTCGTCGCTGGAACAGGAGCCCGGCTTCGAGCGCCCCCCGGGAACGGGACGATATCTGCACCCATACTTCCTGTATCGGCGCGTGGGGACTTCCGCTGTAGGCCCTGTGACCAGGTCTGATGGGGAGAGGCGTGCCTGCGCTCGTATCATGGCGGGTAGAAGGAACCCGGACTACCCGACGACCGGCCCCGCCCATGCCCACCGAAGACCAGGTACGCGCCGCCCTCCGCCAAGTGCTCGACCCCGAGATCGGCAAGCCGATCGAAGACATCGGGATGCTGAGCAGCATCCGGATCGACGGTGGGACCGTACATGTGCACGTGCTGCTGACGATCGAGGGCTGTCCGCTTCGAGACCGGATCACCGACGACGTCACGAACGCGGTCCAGCCGCTCGAGGGCGTCGATCGCGTGGAGGTCGAGCTCACCCCGATGAGCGAGGATGAGCGCGGCAAGCTCGCGGCCGACCTGCGCGGCGGCCAGCGCGAGAACCCCACCTTCTTCACGGAAGGCGACACCGCGATCGTCGCGGTCGCCTCCGGCAAGGGTGGCGTCGGCAAATCGAGCGTCACGGTGAACATCGCAGCCGCACTGGCCGCCGAGGGGCATCGCGTCGGGATCCTCGACGCGGACGTGTGGGGCTTCTCGGTCCCACGGATGATGGGCATCCAGGGCGCCAAGCCCGTCGGGTTCAACCAGATGATCATGCCGGTCGAGGCGCACGACGTGAAGGTCATCTCGATGGGCTTCTTCGTTCCGGAGGAGACGCCGGTCATCTGGCGCGGGCCGATGCTCCACAAGGCGATCGAACAGTTCCTCAGCGACGTGTACTGGGGAGAGCTCGATATCCTGCTCTGCGACCTGCCGCCCGGCACCGGTGACGTGTCCATCTCGCTGGCGTCGTTCCTCCCGGGCGCGCACATGCTGGTCGTGACGACGCCGCAGGAAGCCGCCCGCAAGGTGGCCGAACGCGCCGGCCGGATGGCCGAGCAGACGAAGCTTCACGCGGTCGGCGTCATCGAGAACATGAGCTACTTCGCATGCCCCCATTGCGACGAGCGAACCGCGATCTTCGGCGAGGGCGGAGGCCGCGAAGCGGCCGCGACGCTCGGAGTTCCGCTGATGGGTCAGATCCCACTGATGCCCGCGCTCCGCGAAGGCGGCGACGAAGGCACCCCCTTGGTCGTGTCGGACCCGGGAGCGCCGGCGAGCGTCGAGCTGGCGAACGCCGCGTCAGAGCTGTTCCGGATGACGAAGACGAAGATCGGACGGCCGCTGAACCTCGTGGTCAAGCCCGGCGCAGAGGCGGCTGCGGCTGCCGACGGCGGCGGCGACCATGCGGGTCACGACCACGCCGGACACTCGCACTAGCTCGAGCTAGCGAGCGAGCCACGCCGCCGGGCGCTTCAGACGCCGCCGGGGACCCTCGGAGGAACGAAGAACGTCGTCGGGCGCGGGTCCTGCGGGCCCCGCCTGCGTCTCTCGATCGCCCACTTGATCAGCAAGAACGCGGCGACCAGCGCCGCCGCCAGCGACGTCCACTGGCTGGCCGTCATGCCGAAGATCGTCTGGTCAACCCGCAGGAAGTCGGTCAGAACCCGCTGCACGCCGTACCAGAGCAGGAACGTGCAGGTCATCACGCCCTGCCGAACCGCCGGGGATCGCCGGTTCATCCAGTACAGCAGCAGGAACAGGACGGCGGAGCTGATCATGTCGTAGAGCGCGGTCTGGTGCAGCCCCGAGCCCTGCGCCAGGATCTGCCCGCCCTCCCCCAGGACGATCGCGCCGCCTTTGGAGACCACCAGCGTCTGGGCCCCGTCCAGGAGCGACGTCGTGCACGCGTCGACCTGGCAGTCGAACCCGGCGAGTGAACCTCCCTGGTAGCCGAATCCGAGGATGAAGTTGGTCGGCTGGCCGAGGTGGTCCCCGATGATCAGGTCGCCGATCCTCCCGACGATCAGTCCGAACGACATCCCGAGCGCGGTCGGGTCCATGACCTGGAAGAACCGGTACCCGTGCCGCTTCATGAGGGGGATGTTGATCACGATCGCGCCGATGATCCCGCCGAGCAAGGTGATGCCGCCGTTCCAGATAGCCAGCATCTGCCAGATGTTGTCGAACTCGCGGAAGTGGCCGATGACGTAGAACAGACGAGAACCTACGATCGCACCGATCAGGGCCCAGAAGAGCAAGGTATTGATGTGGTCGACCGCGACGCCTCGCTTGGGACCCTCGCGGAGCAGCCACCAGGCGCCCATCAAGAACCCGACCGCGATGAAGATGCCGTGCGGCGAGATGGCGAAGTCGCCGAAGAGGTGGATCCGGTCGATGACCGGCCAGCCGATGGTTGCCAGGGCGCTCACGGCGCCCATGTTATCGGCAGGACGGCGACACGGCCCGGCGTTCGAGCTGCCGAGACCCGCCGCATCACGGGACCTGCGGGATCACGGGACCTGCGGGGTCACGGGACCCGCGGCCACACGAGCCCGACCGCCCGGCCCATCAGCAGTCCTCCCACCACATCCGACGGGAAATGCACGCCGAGGTAGACGCGGGAGACGCCGACGGCTCCGGCGAGTCCGAGGAGAGCGGCCCGGACCGGCGCCGGGAGATCGAGTTCCCGCGCGGCCACGGTCAGGAAGGCAAGGAGGACAGCGGGATGGCTGCTGGGCCAGCTCGTTCCCGATGGCGGGTCGATGAGCCGGCGCGCCGTTTCCGGATGCGCGTGGAACGGGCGAGGACGCCCGAAGCCCTTCTTCAGCGCCTGACCCAGGAACCATGTGGCGGACGCCGCGGCCAGCGCTCGAGCAGCGGGCCTGCTCCGGCCCGTCGCGGCGATCGCCACCGCGGCCGCCACCGACGCGTAGATCGACCCGAGTTCGGTAACACCGGCGAAGAGCCGATCTCGCGCCGACGAGTGCGCCCCGTTCAGCGCATGGAAGGCCTTGGCGTCAAGCTCGGACCCGGCCCCGCGGTGACTGGCGATACCGACGGCGACCGAAGCCCCCGCGAGGAGCAGCGCCCGGATCGGCCGGGGGTCGGCGGAGTGACGCCTCGACGTCACTCGGCAGTTCCCGCGTCGTCTGCGTCGCCGCCGGTGCCGTCGTCGAGATCGTCGTCGCCGCCACGGCTCCCGGCGACCCTGGCCACCGCAGGCGGCGGCCAAGCGAGCATCAGTGTCGTCCAGGTCACATGGCACAGCAAGCTGGCGAGCACACCGCCCGTCACGAGCGCGAGACCCGCCCAGACGACCCCGCCGACCGCGGTCCCGGCGATCACCGGTAGGTTCCGGGTCGGCGCCGCCGCGACGACGTTCAGGTTCGTCGCGAGCACCGCACCCGCGGCGG
>JBBDIK010000011.1:289208-330209 GCA_040880465.1 Actinomycetota bacterium
TGCAGATACGTGAGAAACCACAGACCCGCCGTGGCGCCGACCACCACCGACAGGCGCCCCTGGACGAGACCACGCCAGAAGATCTCCTCACCGGCCGCCACCAGGACGCCGAGCCCGACGGCCGCGGGGAGCGGCAAGCGTTCGCGGTCGGCGTAGAGCGCGATCAGGTGCCGCCCGAAGGTTCCGGAGTCCCCGACGCCCTTCACGACAAGGCGCGTCCCGAGGAACAGGAGGAACGCCCAGCCCGCGCCGAGCTGCAACGCAACCCACCACGGCACGTGACCCGCCCACGCGATCTGTCCGGTGGTGACCGCCAGCGCTGCCAGGACCGGGAAGTACACGCCGTAGGCGACCCACGGACTCACGCGCCGCGAGCCGACGAGACCCCGGACGACGAGTTCGCCCGCGATGCCCGCGACGATCAAGGCCCACACCATCACGAGAAGAACCCGACCTTCGCGGCGAGCTCGCCGGTCAGCGACGTGAGGACGGCCAGGTAGAAGAAGCCGGTCGCGGCTTGGACCGCGGAGGAGCGGTCACCCTTGAGCGTCGCGCGGGCGAGCACCCCGACCAGGCCGGTTACGACGACCATGCCCATGGCGATCCACGGGGCGGTTCCGATCAAGAGCGGGTTGAACGCCGTTCCCGCCGGAGCCGGGCCGAACCCGCCCAGGATGATCGCGACCGCCTCGAGGACGACCCCGACCAGCAAGAAGACCACCGCGCGGTTGATGGGAACCCGCGTCAGCTTCCGATCGGTCAGGTACCAGTGGCCGAGCAGCAGCGCGACGAGCACCGACCCGAGGAACGCAGCCCCGGCCAGGAGCTGGAAGAACGCGAGCGGCCACCCGGCCGTGGCCGTCCCGGCGAGCGCGCCAAGCATCAGCACCGAGATAGGGATCGTGAGCATGCCGGCCGCCCACGCCGCTCGGTCGATGCGCGCGAACAGCAACACGACACCGACCAGCGAGACGATCGTGATGGCCGCCGCACACCACATCGCGAGCCGGCCGGGTTCCGAGCCCGCCTCCAGGCCCGCGGAGATCGAGAGCCACGTGCTCGCGGCCAGCGCTGCCACCGTGACGCCGGTCACCTTGAAGAACCCGTGTTTCACCTCGGCCCAGAGCGGGGTCAGCCAGGCGAACACCACCACCCCGGCCACGAGTTCGGCCAGGACCAGCGCCATCACCCCGGCCGGCCCGCTCATCGTTTCCCCCAGGAGGTACGCATCGGCGGTCAGCCTACCCGCCACCGCTCGACGGTCCGCCCGCCCGGTCCGGCCCGACGCCCGGAGCAGCACCCGCCCGAACCGGGGAACCCCGGTAGGCTTGCTCCTCATGAACGACTGGCGCTCCTACGACGAAACGGCGGCGACCTACGAGCACGTCTGGGCGCCGCGCTTCGCGGACATCTCCAAGGATCTAGTGGAGATGGCTGCACCCTCCCCCGACGTGCGCGTGCTCGATGTCGCGACCGGTACCGGGGTCACAGCCGCCGCCGTCCGCGCGGCGGCCGGGAACCGATCGCGAGTCATCGGCGTGGACCGCTCGGTCGGCATGCTCCGCGCGGGGCAGGAAGCCCGTCCCGGGCCGCGAGCGCTGGTCGACGTCCTTGACCTGCCGTTCGCCGACGGTGCGTTCGACCTCGTCACCTGCTCGTTCGCGCTGCACATCTTCACGAAACACGAAACCGCGCTCTTCGACATGACTCGGGTGCTCCGGCCCGGTGGCACGATCGCGGTCAGCGTCTGGACCGGCGGCGAGGACACCTTCTCGGCGGCGTGGCGCGAGCTGGTGGAGGCCGCCGTCGGCAAGGACATGCTCGTCACCGCGTCCGCCGACGCCGCTCCCGGCCGCGACCGGTTCTCAGACCCCAACAACCTCGACGCGGCGCTGGGACGCGCCGGCATCGACAAGGTCGAGATCGAGAAGCGCGAGTATCGCTTCCGGTTCACCGTCGACGAGTACCTCGAGGGCCTGGGCGCCACGGGTCGGGGGCGGTTCGTCCGCCAGATGCTGGGTGAAGCGGGCTACGCGGCGTTCATGGAACGGACCGCTGCCGAGTTCCGCAGCCGGTTCGCCGATCCGCTGACCGACTTCAACGACGCGCTGCTCGCGGTCGGCATCAAGGAGTAGTCAGTCAAGCGCGAGGCGCCGGAACGACTCGGCATGTTCGACGCTAACCTTCGCACCCTCCTCTGCCGCTTCCTCCTCCAGCCAGTCCTCGAAGAACCCCAGCAGATTGCCCTCGACCTGGCTCACGTGGCGCGAGAGAGCCTCGATCTTTCGCGGCAGGAAACCGGTGATGTCCTCCCGATGGTTGGGCTCCTGACTCCAGGAGAGCCACACGTCGTAGACCGGGCACGCCTCCAGACCGCTGGCCAATTGGTCGGCGAAGAAGTGGGGATTGCCCGAGCCCGGGAACACCGAGTCGAGCGCGATCCATCCCGCCACCCGGTGGTCGGCGTGGTTGTAATACTTGTTCTCGAAGAAGACCGCGGTCGGGTCGCAGGAGACGAGGGTGCCGGGCCGGAGTTCGCGGATCGTCCGCACGACCCGGGCGCGTATCTCCGGCGTGTTGTCCAGCTCGCCATCGTGAGTGTCGAGCACCGTCGCGCTCGCCAGCCCGAGGACCGCGGCGGACGCCTGCGTCTCGGCGCGGCGCATGGCCGCCAACTCGGTGCGATCGACGGCAGCATCACCGGACCCGCGGTCGCCGTTGGTCAGGATCAGCAGGTGAACCTCACGACCCGCGTCGGCGAACTTCGCCAGGGTCCCGCCGCAGCCGATGTCGGCGTCGTCGGGATGGGCGAAGACCGCGAGGACGGGACCGGCGACCGGGTCGGGCTGCGCGCCTGCCTCGTCGCCGTCGTCCGGGTCGGGAGCCGGCGCCGGGTCGGCCATCAGCGCCTCTTCGGAGCCGCCCGGTCGGTGATCAAACGGACGACCGTGCGGACCGGTGAACCGGTAGCACCGGCCGGTGACGTGTCGGTGCCCGACTTGGCGTACGCCGTCCCCGCCACGTCTAGGTGTACCCACGGAGTATCGCCGACGAACTCCTTGAGGAACAGCGCCGCCGTGATGGCGCCACCATAGGGACCGCCGATGTTCTTGATGTCGGCGACCGGCGAATCGATCATCGAGCGGTAGCCGTCCCAGAGGGGTAGCTCCCAGCCGGGCTCCCCGGTGGCCTTACCGGCCGCAAGCACCTCGCGGACCAGCGCGTCGTCATTGCCGAACACGCCGTAGAGCTGGTCGCCGAGCGCCACCATGCACGCGCCGGTCAGCGTGGCAGCGTCGATGATCGCCGTAGGGTCTTTCTCCGCTAGGAACGCCAGCGCGTCGGCGAGCACGAGGCGCCCCTCCGCGTCGGTGTTCAGCACCTCGGAGGTCTTGCCGTTGCGGTGCCGCAACACGTCGCCCGGCCGGATCGCGTTCCCACCGGGCATGTTCTCGGCCAGCGGGATCGCGGCGACGACGTTGATCTTGGGCTTCAGGAGCGCGACGGCACGCATCGCACCCAGCATCGCGGCGGCGCCGGACTTGTCCGCCTTCATCCACTCCATGTTCTTGGCGTCCTTGATGGACAGACCGCCCGAGTCGAATGTGATGCCTTTGCCGACCAGGCCGACCGGCTTCTGGCTCGCGCGGCCGCCGCTGTAGGTGAGTTCGACCATCCGCGGAGGGCGGGCACTGCCACGACCGACACCGAGGACGCCACCGAAGCTACCCTTCTCGAGTTCGGTCGGCGTCCACACCTTGATCTTGAGACCCGCTTCCTTCGCCATCTTGCGGGCTTGCGCGGCGACCCACTCCGGCGTCGCGTCCAGCGACGGGGTGTTGACGATGTCGCGGGTGAACGCGATCGACGACGCGAGGATCTCGGCGCGCGCGATCGCCTGCTTCGCCCGGCGAGCGTCGGCGCTCTTGCCGATGAGCGCGACATCCTTCAGCTTCGGCGCGTCGTCCTTCTTCTCGTCCTTCTTGCTCTTGTATCCGTCGAAGGTATACGAGCCGAGAAGCACGCCTTCAACGGTCGCCTGCACGGCGTCCTCGGTGCTGCGGACGCACTGAGGGAGCGTGGTCGCGACGCGCTTGACCTTGTTCATCGCGCCAGCGGCCTTGCCGGCGGCCCGGCGCAGGTCGTCGGCGGTGACCTTGCCGCGCTTGCCGACACCCACGAGCAGGACGGTAGAAGCCGAGATCGTCCCGAGCGTCGGGACGGTCAGGGTCTCGCCGCGTTTGCCCTTGCGCCGCTGGTCCTTGAGCGCATCGAGCAGATCGACGCCCATCGCCCTACCGACATCGCGAACGCCCGGACCCGCCTCGGGCCCCTCGTAGACCGGGAGGACCAGCAGGTCGGCATCGACGTCGGTGATGGCTTCGGCGGATGGGGTGAACGTGGACACAGTCTCCTCCTCGGGGACGAAGGGGTCAGTCTATCGAGCAGCTCCTCTCACGCCCGCCCGCCAGTCTCAGGGCGGGCACCAGGTACCCGGCTGCGACGAGCGCCAGGCCGGCGAGGCACTGGAACAGCGACATCCACCTGGGCAGCCGGGGGAAGCCTCTTGGGCCGACCAGGCCGAGGACGCCGGCAACCAACAGCAATCTCCGAGGAGCCAACACGATGCGACTAGGGCGGACCGCGGAAGTGCTGCCAGGGTTGCCAAGGTCACCTCCCGAGTATCGCAGCGGGGCGGAATCAACGCCTCATGCCCGGCCGGCCGCGTTAGGCTTCCGCCGTGAAGAGCCGGAACATCACCGACCTGCTGACCTTCGACGAGGACTCACCGCAGCGCGAGACGCTCGTCGAATCCGACCACCTGTGGTCCGAGGTTCTCTGTCTACAGGGCGCCCAGGAGATCGGGCCTATCGGGGACGCGGACGCCGACGCGCTCTTCGTCGTCCTCGCCGGCGAGGTGATGCTGATCGTCGCGAAGTCCCGCGACCGACTCAAACAGTGGGAGTCGGTCGTCGCCCCCGCCGGAACACAGATCTACGTCAAGAACGCGAGCGCGGAACCGGCCGTCGTCATGGTCGTCACCGCTCCCCCGCCGTCGGGACTTCCTGACGAACCACCGGCCGACGAGGCTTGAGCAACACCACGCCGAGGAGGAACGCGACCAGGAACCCTGGGATGCTCGCTCCGATCACCCCATCGAGGAGCGGGAACGGCAGCTTCAGCCATCCGTGCAGCACCGTCTCGACGCCGGCCTTCCACGAATCCGGTCCCGTCGGCGTCGACCACTGATACACGACGAACCCCGCGATCCACGGCACCATCGCCAGCCAGCGCACGCCCCCGCGCACCCACGACGCCCCATCGCGTTCGAACAGGTCGCGCTCGGAGTAGTCGCGCACCTTCCAGATGAAGTACGACGCCGCGAACACCCCGAACAGCGGCACGAACACCGACCCGATCAGGAACAGGAACACCTCGTACGCATCCATCGTCAGCAGCAGCGCCAGCACGAACCCGACCGCCGACGTCGCCATGATGAAGACCCGCTGCGAGACGCGCGGTAGCAGGTTCTGCGCCGAGACCGCCGACGAGTAGATGTTCGCGAACGCCTCGTCCGTTTCGCCGGCAAGGAGCACCAGCAAGACGGCGGCCCCGCCCACAAGCGCGATCACCGACCCGCCGATGCCGACCACGTCCGGCGAAGCCGCTGCGACCAGCACCAGCATCGCGCCGAGCGCGTAGAACCAGACGTTGCCGGCGAAGTACCCGCCGTAGGTCCCGGCGACCCCTCGCGCCTTGCGCCCGGCGAACCGGTTGTAGTCCGCCACCAGCGGCAGCCACGAGATCGGCATCACGATGACCAGGTCCACGCCCGTCCAGAACGTCGGCCAGCCGCCGATCCCCGGCGCCGCCCAGATCTCGCCGAGCTTGCCCGATGTGAGGATCTGCACGGTGATCCAGAGCCCGGCCGCACCGAGCACCCACACGCCGAAGCGCTCCAGCCACCGGCGGACGACCAGTACCGGACCACCGAGCGCGAGTCCCGTGCAGATCGCCGCGAAGACCAGCAGCCAGACCCAGTACGCATCGAGGCCGAGCAGCTCGATGGAGACGGCGTTCGCGACGCGGCCCATCGCCCAGAACTCGACCGCCGTCCAGCCGACGAGCTGCAGCAGGTTCAAGACCGTCGGGACGTACGAGCCGCGGGTGCCGAGCAGCGGCCGGAACAGCACCATCGACGGCACACCCTCGCGCTGGCCCGCCAGTCCCATCAGCGCGAGCGGCACGCACCCGATGGCGCTGCCGACAACGATCGCAAGCAGCGCTTCCGGCAACCCGAGCGCCGGAACCAACAGCGCGCCGGTGACCAACACCAGAAGTCCGACGGATAGGTCGCCCCAGAGGACGGCGAGATCCACGCCGGAGAGCCTTCGGTGTTCATCCGGAACGGGGCGGATGCCCCAGGACGGCGCCTCATCGATGGTCGCCTCGAGCCGCTGGGAAACGGTCGCCATGCTGAGCCTCCCTTCGCCGGCATTACCCGGATCAGGTTCTGAGGGTCGCCGCCTCCGCAGGCGGCCTCTCAGCCCGGTCGCACCGGGCTCCCCTTGTCGGGCGCTACTCTACCGCGCCCTCGGCCAGGAACCGCCGAAGGTTCTCGAGCGAACCGCGCATCAGGTGGCGCATGAACCGCGCGTAGATCCGCACGGCAAGTCCGCCGATCACCGGAACGTTGAGCGAGATGTCCTCGGTCCACGTGAACCGGGACAACCCGTCACCGCCACCCGGCGGGCGTTCCAGGAGCCACTCGCCGGTCCCCTTCACGAACTTCCCGTGACGCATCACCAGCCGCCGCGGCGGCTCCCATCCGATGACCTCCATCGGCTCTGCGAACGCGGGCACCCCGAAGAGCAGCGTCTTGACGTCGATCCGCGTTCCGATGCCTTCACGATGGGCCGAACGCACCCGCACCCACGTCGCGTCTTTCAGCCAGCGGGCCTGGTCCTCCCAGACGAGCAGCCGCGGCCACAGGTCTTCGGGCGGCACGGGCAGGTCGGCGTCGAGTTGGAAGCGCATCCTGGACACTGTCCCACGCCGGCCGGCCACACGAGCGGAGGCCGGAAAAGGGAAGCGGGAGGGGGACTGCCCGCAAGGAATCCCCCTCCCGATATGCAGCGCCCGAGCGCCCGATCGGATGCGCCGCTACGGCGGCCGACAAGCGGCCGCCTCCACCCCTTGGCATCGGCCGCTCCCCCTCGAGACTTGAGCACCCTTCTCGGACTACCCCGCCCCTCCGGGGCCGTCCTCCCGACTTGTTGCCCGCGGCGGGCAGGCGGATACTCGCAGGGATGGAGCCCATCCATGTCCTCATCGCCGAAGACGAGCCCGACGTGCGTGCTGCGCTCGAGGACCTCATCGGCTCGGACGACGCCATGGATGTCGTCGGCACCGCCGGCGACGCCGACGAGGCCATCGAGGTCGCGGAACGGGTCCAACCGGACGTCGCCCTGGTCGATGTCAAGATGCCGAACGGCGGCGGCCCGCGTGCGACCCGCGAGATCCGGCGCCTGTGCCCCGAGACCCATGTGGTCGCCATCTCGGCCTACGAGGATCGGCGCACGGTCCTCGAGATGCTGCGCGCCGGGGTCGTCGGCTACATCGTCAAGGGCACCCCGGCCGAAGAGATCCTGTTCACCATCAGACGTTCCATGCAGGGCCAGGGAAGCCTCTCGGTCGAGGTCACCGCAGACGTGATCCAGGAACTCGCCCAACTCCTCGAGCGCTCCGAATCGATGACCCGCGAACTCCGCCAGCTCGACCGCACGAAGCGCGAACTGATCCAGATCTTGTCCCACGAGCTGTTCACGCCGATCACCGCGATCCAGGGATTCGCCGTCACGGTGTCCGAACGCGGCGACAAACTCTCGGGTGAGGAGATCCGCACCCTCGCTTCTGGGGTTCAGCGCGCGAGCAACCGGATCCGGCGGCTGGTCGGGAACCTCGCCGCGCTCGCCCGCCTGGACCGCGAAGGGGTCGAGGCGCCGACCAGGCCGGTGGAGGCGTCAGAACTGATCCAGCGTGCCAGCAGCGAGTTCGGTGCGAACGCCGAGCGGCTGCGCGTACCGGATGACGCGACCCTGCGGCTCTGGGCCGACCCGGAACTGGCGACCCGTGCACTCGTCATCCTCATCGAGAACGCCGCCGCCCTTTCGGACGAGGAGGCACCGGTCGAGATCGACGTGCGCCAGCGGGAGGGGTTCGTCGACATCGGCGTGACCGACCATGGCCCGGGCATCTCCGAGGAGGCGCAACGACGCGTCTTCGATGCGTTCACCCAGGCCGACGCCTCCAGCACCCGCACGCACCAGGGTCTCGGGATCGGCCTCTATCTGGCGCGGCGCATCATGAACGCCCACGGCGGGGCGATCGATGTTGCCTCACAGGAGGGGAAGGGCAGCACCTTCCGACTTTCGTTCCTCGCACTCGACGATACGAGCGGGCCGGAACCCCGTTAGGTGGTTCGGCGGTCGGCCGCCCACACGGACCCGGGCGTGCGTTTCGTGAACTCCTTCATCTCGGCCGCCACCGCCACGACCTCGGCGTAGTGCGAGAACTCGCGCCGGTCGGTCGAGGACACGCCGATCGAGATCGACACGATGGGGTAACGCTGCATATCGCCGCGCCGGTTCTCGATCTCGATGTAGCCCTTCTCGGCATCGACCTCGTCGTAGAAGGTGCCCGCCTGCCCGTCGAAGACCTCGATGAGCCGGTCGGCGATCTGGGGGGCGTGCTCCGAGGTCGTCACGATCATGAAATCGTCGGCGCCGACGTGCCCGACGAAGGTGTCCGGGCCCGCGATCTCGCCCGCGACGTCCCGGATCATGTTGCCGGCCGTCCGCAATACTTCGTCGCCGCGATCGAACCCGTAGTGCTCGTTGTAGGCCTTGAAGTTGTCCAGATCCGCGTACAGGGCCGCGAACTCCTCTCCCGCTTCGATCCGTCGCTCGATCTCCTCCTCGATACGGATGTACCCCGGGAGACCGGTCAGCGGCGAGTGGGCGCGCATCTCGCGAGCACGGCGAAGGACGCCCTTGACGCGCGCCAGGAGCTCAGGGGTATCGAAGGGTTTCACGATGTAGTCGTCCGCGCCGGCCGAGAGCCCTTCGAGGCGGCTCGCCGACAGGCCCGTGGCGGTCAGCATGATGATCGAGACCGCAACGGTCCGCGGGTCGGCCCGGAGCTGTCGGGCGACCTCGAACCCGTCCATTCCCGGCAACATGACGTCGAGCAAGATCAGGTCGGGCCGCTTCTCCCGCGAGATCTCGAGGGCGTCGTCCCCGTTCGTTGAGAGCTTCACCTCGTAGCCGGCGGAGAGCAGTTCGATCTCGAGCAGGCGTGCGATGATCGGGTCGTCGTCGACGACCAGAACCGTTTCCGTATGCGCGGGCCCCGCCGCTTCGGCAGCGTCGGGCGTCACCTCGTCGCTCATAGGCCTTTCGACGTCCCCCTCGTTGTTCATATGCCATCGGCATCTCGGCCGGATGACTGAAGCCCTCTGGCCGAGGAAATCCGCGGCCCGTCCCTGGGCCCGGTTCCTCGCGGAGGTCCGGCGGCATGCCACCGCCCGGGCACGGCACGAGCCCGGGCGGGGGTGAGAGGATAACGGCCGTGCGGGCTCTCGGGGTGGATGTTTCGGCAACTCGTGGACTCGACCTCGTCCTGCTCGACGAGGACGCTACGATCCTGGAGACCCACAAGCGGGTCACGCCCTCGGAACTCTTCGGCATCGCCGAGACCGCGAAGCCCGATGTGATCGCGATCGACTCGCCTCCGGCGTGGGGTGTCGCGGGTGGGTCGCGCCGCACGGAACAGGAACTGCGCCGCTTCGGCATCCAGTCGTACGGAACTCCGTCGGACCCGAAGAAGGCCAAGAACGCGTTCTACGAATGGATGGGTGTCGGGATGGCGGCGTTCGAGGCGATCGCGCCGATCTTCCCCCACTACAAGAACGGCCCCGTCCGCGGCACGGCGATCGAGGCGTTCCCGCACGCGTCGGCGGTCGTGCTCGCCGAGTGCCTGCCACCTGCAGGCGTGTCCAAGGGGGTCTGGCGGCGCTCGATCCTGCGCGCGCACGACGTGGCCGCGGATGAACTCCGCTCGATCGATCAGGTGGACGCCGCGCTGGCCGCGCTGACCGGACTGCTCGCGCTCCGCGGCCGGTTCACCGCGCTCGGCGATCCGCTGGAGGGCGTCATCATCATCCCGACGCGTACCCTGCCCGCGACCACGTACCGGCGCGGCGTCGAGATCCCCGCACCAGACGCCCAGCTGCACCTGCCCGGCCTCGCGCCGTGCGGATGCGGTCAGCCGGGCTGCGCCGAACTCACCCGAAGCGAGTTCGCGCCCGGGCACGACGCGAAACGGAAATCGGCACTGTGGAAACTCGTCCGCAGCGGTGATGACGCGGCCCAGGAATTGAAGCGACGTGGATGGGAACTCCCGCCCGAGGTTCGCGACCTGTGAAGCGAGCCGCGCGGGCGTTCGCCGCGGCCGCCGTGTTCGCGTTGCACCCCGGTGGCGCCTCCGCTCAGGCACCAGCACCCGATACCGTTGCACCGCAGCTCGTGGCCGACGACCTGGAGTTCCCCACGAACATGGCGGTCTCACCCGACGGCCGCGTGTTCTTCACGGAGAAGGACACGGGTCGCATCCGCATCATGGAGGACGGTAAGGTGCTCGAGGCCCCGTTCGCCGAGCTGCGGTCGACCCACAACAACGTGGAGAACGGCCTCCTGGGGATCGCCCTGCACCCCGACTTCCCCGACGAGCCGTGGGTCTACGTGTACTACTCGTCCGCCGACGACGACACCAACCACCTGGCGCGGATCCCGGCGACCGGGAACGTCGGTGGGACGGTCGAGGACCTGATGACGCTGCTCCCGATCGCCAACGCGTACCACAACGGCGGGGACCTGGCGTTCGGCCCGGATGGCAAGCTGTACGTCACCGTGGGCGATGCGCACGAGTCGGTCCGGGCGCAGGACCCCGACAACGTCGGAGGGAAGATCCTCCGGCTGAACGACGACGGCTCGATCCCCGACGACAACCCGTTCGGTCCGGACAACCCGGTGTACTCGCTCGGCCATCGCAACTCATTCGGTATCTGCTTCGACGCCGCCAACGGCACGATGTGGGAAACCGAGAACGGCCCGGGAAGCAACGACGAGATCAACCGGATCGAGGCGGGCGGGAACTACGGCTGGCCGCAGGAGTCGGGCGCATCCGGCAACCCGGAGTACGTCGCGCCGGTCATCGATTTCCTCGAGACCATCGTTCCGACCGGATGCCTCGCCCGCGATGGCACCGTGATCTTCGGTGACTTCGGGAGCCGCCTGCACCTCTTCGCGGAAACCCGGCCCCAGGATCGGTCGGTGGCCTCGTTCCCGAGCGGCATCACCGACCTGCAGTTCGCCCCGGACGGCTCGACGCTGGTATCCACGGACGATTCCATCTGGCGGCTCGACCCCTTCGCGGTGCAGGAGGATCCGGGGTCACCCGGGGGGGGCCTCCCCTCGTCCCCTGCGCCGGCGGAAGACGGAGCCCACACGGTCCGCACGATCGGGTTCATCGCCGGCGGCTTCGTCCTGCTGGTGATCATCGCCGGCGGCCTGTGGTTCCGAGCCATCCAGCGCAGGGAAGGCGGACCCTAGCCGGTCGGTCGCTTCAGGTAGGCGATCAGCGACACCGCCCCGGAAGGCGTCTGCTGCTGCACGACCGAGGCGAGTTCCCATCCTTCCTCGCCGAACGTGTTCAGGATCTCTCCCGGGTTGTGCTCCAAGAGCGGTGCGACGAAGTACTCCCACTTCTGCATCAGGACTCCCCCTCCAAGCGTTTGCGCGTCCGTCGGATGCACACGCCCATCACGACGGTCATGCCGCCGTCTTCGGCGATACGGCGTGCGTCCTCGTTCACGATACCGTCCTGCAGCCACAGCACCTTCGCCCCGGTGGCGACCGCCTGTTCGGCGATCGGTGGGGTGTCGGCTGCCCGCCGGAACACGTCCACCACGTCGACCGGCTCCGGGATATCAGCCAGCTCCGCGTACGCCGGCTCCCCCAGCACCTCGGTCTCCTTCGGGTTCACGGGGATGATGCGATACCCCTTGTTCTGCAGGTACTTCGAGACCGTGAACGACTCACGGTCGGGCTTCGAGGACAAGCCGACGACCGCGATCGTCCGGGCGTCGCCCAGGATCGAGCGCAACTCCTCATCGCTCGGCAGGTATTCCGTCGCCTCCATCTATCCCCTCACGATCTCGAGCAGGTCGTGCAGCATATGAGCGGTCGCCCCCCAGATCGTGCGCCCGTCCACCTCGTACACGTAGGTCGTGAACCGCTGGTCGCCCCGTTCCCATCCCTCTTCGACTTCGACGTCGAGGAGCCGGGCGATCGGCACCTCGAAGACCTCGGCTACCTCCGCGGCGCTCGGCACGAACAACGGCCGGCCGCGCACCAGCCCCACGAACGGCACCACGAGCGTGCCGCTGACGACGGTGTGGACGGGCGGCAGGGAGCCGAGCAGTTCCACGTCGGCCGGCGCCAGCCCGATCTCCTCGTGGGTTTCACGGAGGGCGGCATCTGCAGCCGTCGCGTCTTCCTCGTGGAGCATCCCGCCCGGGAACGAGATCTGACCGGGGTGACGCGACATCCCCTCCGGCCGGCGGGTGAACACGACCGCGTTCTCGTGCTCGATGAGGATCGGTGCGAGGACGGCGGCCAGCCGGTCGCCCGTCGGCGCTTCATGCCGTGGGTCAGGCTCCAGCGCTTCACGCAGGCCTTCGAGGGATGGGTCGCCGCTCATGTGGGTTCAGGGTAGCGTTCGGGGCGAACATCGCCGGGCGCGGACCGCCGGGCGCGGAAGGGACGAGCCAGGTGGATCAGCGATACGACATCTTCGTGATCGGGGGCGGTGGGACCGGGTCGGAAGTCGCCTTCTCGCTGCGGCGGCACGATCCAAGCCTGTCGATCTGCATCGCCGAGCGCGACAAGTTCGGCGGCGAATGCAACCACTACGGCTGCGTCCCGACCAAGGTGATGCTCCACAGCGCCAAGGTCGCGGCCACCGCACGGGCGGCCGGGCGGTTCGGTGTCCGGGTCCACGACGTGTCCGTCGACTTCCCGGCGGTCATGGCCCGCGCGCGCGCGATCATCGACGAGCAGTCCGGCGAGCAGGAGAAGCCGTTTCTCGACAACGGCATCGACGTGATCAAGGACGAGGTCCGGTTGATCGGCACGAACGAGGTGGAGATCGCCGACGGCCGCAGGATCCTGGCGGACAAGATCGTCCTGGCGACCGGTTCCGAGGCGACCTGTCCCCCGATCCCGGGCCTTGACGGAACTCCCTTCTGGACCAATAAGGAGGCCATCTGGACGCCGACCGAGGTCCCGCGCTCACTCATCGTCCTGGGGACCGGCGCCATCGGAACCGAGTTCGCGCAGATCTACGCGCGGTTCGGGGCGCGGGTAACCCAGGTTGAGATCGCACCGCACATCCTGCCGCTGGAGGATGCCGAAGCCGCCGCGTCGATGGTCCCGGCTCTGGAAGAGGACGGCATCACGATCCGCGAGGACGCCACGTCCTGCGAGATCCACCACTTCGACGACGGGACCTGGAAGATCCACATCGATGATGGCGACGACATCATGGCCGATGAGCTGCTCGTCGCGACCGGCCGCAAGCCCTGCTTCGACGAGCATGACCTCGCGGCCGCTGGCGTCGAACTGGACGACGCGCAACGTCCGATCCTCGACGACACGCTGCGGACAACCTCTCCCGGCGTCTGGGCGGGAGGTGACGCAACGGGAGACCTGCTCTTCACCCACGTCGGCGGTTACGAGGCCGAGATCATCACGCAGGACATCCTCGGGCGCCGGACCCCGAAGGACTACCGCGTCGTTCCCCGCGTGACGTTCACCGATCCGGAGATCGCCAGCGTCGGCTTGACCGAGGCTGGCGCGCGCGAAGCGGGCCACGAAGTCACGACCGGCGTCGCCAGGTTCGAGTGGAACGAACGGGCCGAGATCGACGGTTCCACCTTCGGGCTCGTGAAGGTCGTGGCCGACGCACGCTCCGGAGAACTGCTGGGAGGCCACATCGTCGGCCAGGAGGCCGGAGCCATGATCCACGAGATCGTGGCGGCGATGGCGGGGCGGATCCCCACGGAGGCCGTCGGGAACGCGATCCACGCCTACCCCACGCTCTCAGAATCGGTGAAGAGCGCGTTCCTGCAGCTGGAAGAGGGGTAGCAACCGCTGCCCGGCCGTATCATGGAGGACGTGAGTAACGACACCGCAACCGTCGTCTCGGTCACCGAGGGCGCGGCCACCAAGATCAAGCAGCTCGCCACCAAGGAGGGCCGCGATGAGGCGATACTGCGCCTGCGCGTCCTCGCCGGCGGCTGTTCCGGCTTCACCTACAAGTTGGGATTCGAGGACGCCCCGGCCGACGGCGACTCCTTGATCCGCGTCGGAGACGCCACCGTCCTGATCGATCAGGCCAGCGTCCCGATCGTGCAAGGCTCGACCTTGGAATTCAACGACGCGATGCTCGGTGGCGGCCTTCGGGTCGTCAATCCGCAAGCCGTGAGCGAGTGCGCTTGCGGCGATTCGTTCTCGATCTAGCGCCTGCGATCGGCCCGACCCGATACGCTTCACTCGATGGCGCCCGACAAGACCCAGTGGAAGGACCTCCACGACGAAGTCGTGATCACCGGGCGCTGCACCGGCTGCTCCGCCTGCGTGGTCGTCTGCCCGTTCCACGTGCTCGGCTACGAGGACGACAAACCCGTCCAGCTCCAGGACGGCGGCCCGGACTCGTGTACCCATGGGGACCGCGGGTGTGACATCTGCACCCGCGCATGTCCGCGCTTCCGCGACTGGGAAGCAGACATCGAAGAGCTGCTGCACGGGCGCACCCGCGGTTTGGACGAGGTCATCGGCATCCACCGCGACATCGTCCTGGGTCGCGCGACCGACCCGGCGTCGCTGATGCAGGGCCAGGACGGTGGCGTCGTGTCGGCGCTCCTGATCTGGGGGCTGGCGAACGGTGAGATCGACGGCGCCCTGACGTCGAAGATCTCGGATGAGCGCCCGTGGGACGCCGAGCCGGCGGTCGTGACGACGCCTGATGAAGTCCTCGCCACCGCAGGGTCGCGCTACACGTACTCCGCGAATCCGCTGGCACTCACGAAGGCTGCAGAGATGGGGCTGTCGAAGGTCGCCTTGGTCGGGATGTCGTGCCAGGCGAGCGTGACCGGCGTGCTCGAATCCCGCCGGGTCAACAAGTGGCGCCGCCGGATCGCGTGGACGTTCGGGCTGCTGTGCTCGAAGACGTTCACCTACGACGGCCTGATGGGCGAGATCGCGCAGAACCGGCTCGGGCTGGAGCTCGACGACATCGCGCGCGTCAACGTCAAGGGCAAACTGTTGTTCTACACGCGGAACGGCGACGAGATCTCGTTCCCGTTGAAGGAAGCGCACCAGTTCACGCGGCCCGGCTGCCTGAAGTGCCCGGACTTCGCAGCCGAACACGGGGACCTTTCGTTCGGGGGACTCGGTCAGAACGACGGCTGGACGTTGACGGTCATCCGGACCGACCTCGGGGAAGACATCTGGAAGCGCGCGGTCGCGGACGGGATGATCGAGTCACGTCCGGGCACGGAGGACCCGAAAGCCTTGGAGCTGCTGTCGAAGCTGGCGGCAAAGCAGCGCACCCGGTGGCCGGGCGCTGAGGAGCAGAACTAGACCGCTGCCTCCCACCCGGCAACCGTGGGGTGGTCCGTGGTTGAAGGTCCGACCTGGGCGGCGCCGCCCGGCGATCCGACCCCGCTGACCTCGAAGTACTCGGCGTTGACCGCGTTGAAGTTCTTCCACTCGCCGGGAACGTCGTCCTCGTAGAAGATCGCCGTCACCGGGCACACGGGCTCGCATGCACCGCAATCCACGCATTCGTCGGGGTGGATGTACAGCATCCGGGGGCCCTCGTAGATGCAGTCGACGGGGCATTCGTCGACGCACGCCCGGTCCTTCACGTCGATGCAGGGCTCGCAGATCGAGTAGGTCATCTCGTGTTTCTCCTGTTGGGTCTGTATTCAGCCTTGGTGCAGCCGTCCGGAAGTGTACCGCGCCCGCGGGCGCTGACAAGCACGTATCAGTGCTCGACCGCGGGCGCGGGCGCCAGCGCCAGGATCGTCCCATTGATGGACGACACGGGGTCCAGGACCGGAACTGGATAGACCACCGGTACGTCGGCTCCCGCCTCTCGATAGGCACCGAGATGAGCTCTCGCCGTCACCGCATCGCCGACGGCACAGACGGCACGCACGACGTCGTCGATCCGCTCGGGGTCCAGGCCGACGGACTCGAACTGCCGGCGGTACGCCGGATCGCCCACATAGCCCGCCGCGGCCTCCCGCAGCGCCGGAAGCGCCACCGACTCCTCCTGGCCGACACACGCCCGCACGTAGACCCCGATCGTCACGTCGGCGGGGTCGCGGCCGGCAGCCTCGGCGCCCTCATGCACCAACCGCCGCGCCTCGGAGACACGTTCCGGCGGACACCAGTTGAGCAGGACCCCATCCGCGATCCCGCCGGCGAGTCGCATCATCTTCGGCCCGAGTGCCGCGAGCCAGATGGGGACCGGCTGCGGACCGGGGTCGAGCGTGAGTTTGAACGACTCGTCGTCGCCCTCGGCGTGGACCTCCTTGCCGACGAGCGCGACGCGGACGAAGGCAACGGCATCCCGGACGCGATCCAACGAGCCGACGCCCGGGGTGCCGGCGCCGAGGCCAAGGATGAACCGGCCCTGCGAGAGTTCCTGGACGGTCGCGGCGCCCATCGCCAGCACCTCGTGGCTCCGGGAACCGAGGGGGATCACGCCCGGCCCGAGCCGCAAGCGGTAGGTCGCTCTGGCCAGTCCGGCGAGCGACGAGAACGCCTCCCGCCCCGCGATCTCGGGTACGAACAACGTCTCGTAGCCCGTGCGCTCCGCGAGTTCGGCCGTAAGCACCAGTTCGTGCCACGGCAGCGGGTCGCGGATGGCGAGCCCGGTCCGCACGCGCCCGGCCTCGCTAGAGGGGGATGTTGGAGATAACCATGTGACGCGGGTCGGTCATCTCCTCGATGGCCCAGCGCAGGCCCTCGCGGCCCACGCCGGAGTCCTTCGCGCCGCCATAGGGCATCTGATCCGCGCGGAAGGCCGACTGGTCGTTGATGATGACGCCGCCGACCTGCAGGTCGCGGTGCGCCTGAAACGCGCGCTCGAGATCGCGGGTGAACACGCCGGCCTGCAGCCCGTACTTGGAGTCGTTCACCTCGATGATCGCCTCATCGAAGGTCTGGTACGGCGTCACCGTCGTAACCGGTCCGAAGATCTCCTCGCATCGGACCTTATGCCCCCGCTTGGTATCGGCCAGCACCGTCGGGTAGTAGTACGGATCCTCGCGACGGCCGCCGGTGAGTACCTTCGCCCCGTCGGCGACCGCTTCCTTGACCCACGCGTCGATCCGCTCAAGCGAGCCCGCGTCGATGACGGGTCCAACGTCCGTCGAAGGGTCCAGCGTGTCCCCGGTCTTGAGGTTCTCGACCTGCTTGACGAGCCGGTCGCAGAAGTCGTCGTAGACCTCGGACTGAACGAGGATCCGCTGCACCGAGATACAGCTCTGTCCGGCTTGGTAGTACCCGCCGAACGCGATCCGCGATGCTGCGTGGTCCAGGTCCGCATCGGAGTGCACGATGACGCCGGCGTTCCCGCCGAGCTCCAACGTGACGCGCTTCTTCGGATCCACGCCGCGCAGATGCCAGCCGACCGCGGGTGAGCCGGTGAACGAGATCTTCGCGAACCGAGGATCCTTGGCCATCCCTTCGGCGACGCTGCCCGAGACCGGCAGCACCTGGAACATGCCCTTCGGCAGATCGGTCTCCATGAAGATCTCGGCGAGCGCCAGCGAGCCGAGCGGCGTGGCGGTGGCCGGCTTGATCAGGATCGGCGCCCCGGCGGCGATCGCCGGGGCCACCTTGTGCGCCACGAGGTTCACCGGGAAGTTGAAGGGCGTGATGCCCAGCACCGGGCCGTACGCGAACCGGCGGATGATCGCGAGCCGCGACCCGAGCGAGGCCTCGGTGTCCAACCGCATCACCTCGTCATCGCCGTGGCGGATGACCTCCGACGCCCACCGGAACGTCGAGATCGCGCGTGTCGCTTCCACGTTCGCCCACTTGATCGGTTTGCCGCCCTCGAGCGCGATGAGCTTGCCGAGTTCCTCTCCCCGCTCCGCGATCCGCGCCGACATCCGGTCGAGCGCATCGGCCCGCGCCCAGATCGGCAGGGTCCGGGACTCTTGGAACGCAGCTGCTGCGGCGGTCGTCGCGTCTTCGACGTCCGCGGCCGTTGGCACTCCCACCTCGGCGATGACGTCACCGTTCACGGGGTTCGTCACTTCGAGCGTGCCCTCGCCGGTCCGCCACTCGCCGTTCACGAGGAAGGGCTTGCTGCTCATCGTCTCCTGCCTCCTTCGATGAGGAAAGGGCTTCCCGAAGGAAGCCCTCCCCGATGTGGTGCGCGCGACTACTCGGCCAGCGAAATCGCGACGTGCTTGATCTGCGTGTAGTCCTCGAGCGAGTACATCGACATATCCTTGCCGTAGCCGGACTGCTTGTACCCGCCGTGCGGCATCTCCGGGGAGATCACGAAGTGCGTGTTCACCCACACCGCCCCGTATTCCAGGCGGCGGGCGACGCGCATCGCGCGACCCGTGTCCTTCGTCCAGACCGAGGAAGCCAGCCCGTAGTCGACATCGTTCGCCCAGGCGATCGCCTGCTCCTCGTCGGAGAACCGCTGGACGGACACCACGGGACCGAAGACCTCCTTCTGGACGATCTCGGCCTTCTGGTCGGGATTCGCGACGACGGTCGGCTGGTAATAGGCACCCGGTCCATCGATCGCCGTGCCACCGGTCAGCACTTCTGCGCCCGCCTCGCGGGCCCGGTCGACGTACCCGGCGACGCTCTCGCGCTGCTTCTCGGACACGAGCGGCCCCATCTCGACCTCGGGGTCATCGATCGGGCCAACCTTGATGGCTTCGACCGCGGGCACCAACGCCGACAGGACGTCGTCGTAGACGCCCGGCGCGGCGATGATCCGGCAGGACGCCGTGCAGTCCTGACCGCTGTTGGTGTAGCCGGCGAACGTGAGCATCCCGACGAGGCTCTCGACGTCGGCGTCGTCGAAGACGACCACCGGTGCCTTGCCCCCCAGCTCGAGGTGCACACGCTTGACCGTGTCGGCCGCGGCGGCGGCGATCTTCTTGCCCGTCGCCGTGTCGCCGGTCACCGAGACCAACCGAACGTCCGGGTGCCGGACCAGCGCATCACCGACGACGGCTCCCTGACCCGTGATCACCTGCAGCACGCCCGGCGGGAAGATGTCGGCCGCGATCTCGGCCAGCTTCAGCGCCGTGAGCGGCGTGTTCTCCGCCGGCTTGATGATCGAGGTGTTCCCGGCGGCCAGCGCCGGACCGATCTTCCACGCCACCATCATCAGCGGGTAGTTCCATGGACAGATCCCCGCCGTGACCCCGAGCGGCTCACGACGCGTCATGCTCGTGAACAGCGTGCCGTCCAAGTTGATGTACTCGCCGGCACTCTTGCCCTCGGGCACACGCGCGGCCCCCGCGAAGAAGCGGAGGTTGTCGGCGATGAACGGGATGTCTTCCTTCGAGACGGAGATGGGCTTGCCGACGTCGATCGACTCGAGCCGGGCGAGTTCGTCGCCGTTCGCTTCGATCGTGTCGGCCAGCTTCAGCAGCATCGCCGAACGCTCGGCCGGGGTCGTGTCCCGCCAGCCGCCGTAGTACGCGTCCCAGCTGGCCTTGACGGCGGCGTCGGCGTCCTCCTTGGTCGCGCGCTGCGTCTCAGCGATCGTCTCTCCGGTCGCCGGGTTGGTATCCGACGCGGTCTCACCGCTGGAGGACTTCCTCCACTCGCCGTTGATGAACATCTCGTGAGTCTCGATCGCGGTGGCCATCTGGCCTCACCTCCATAGGGGGTCCGGGGAAGCAGGCTCCCCGAGCGGGCATTCCGGTATCGCCCAGTATGCCCCTATCGCGCTCCGCAAGGCCAGTCGAGCTGGCCAACCCCGGCGACGGCCCTGTACGGACGGGACAACGGGCGCGGCGGGTCGAGGGAGCGATCCCTACGAGTCGACCTGAGCCTGCTGCAGCTCACGCGCACGGACCGCGAGCCAGAACTCCATCCGATCGAACGAGGAGGACATCTCCCTACCCGTCAGTTCCTCGACCTTGCGCATCCGGTAGCGCAAGGTGTGGCGGTGAACGCCGAGGGACGATGACGCCGTCTCCCAACGTGCGTTGTGCTCGAGGAACGCCCGGAGCGAGGCCACCAGATCGCCGTCGTGCTCAACGTCGTAGGCGTCGAGCGGGGCCAGCAGCGAGTCGGCGAACGCGCGGAGCGCGTCCGGGTCTGCCATCGACAGCAGCAGCCGGTACGTGCCCAGGTCCTCGAATCCGGCCGAACCCCACCCTTCCAGCCGGCACACCTGCAGGGCATACCGGGCCTCGCGAAGAGCCCGCCCGACCTCCGTCGGTGCCACCGGAGAGCTGGCACCGACCCGAAGTTCATGACCGAGGCGTCCACCGATGTCATCGTGCACGCCGCCGACGTTGACCCCGCTCACATGCTGGAGCAGCACACTCACGCCGGCCGCGTTCGGCGAGATCAGGTACGGGTCGTTCGAGCGGGAGAAATGATCCTCGGCCGCCCAGGCGAGGTCGGACCCGGGCGTCGAGCCGGGCTTCGCGGCGGAGCCGTTTCCGCCGGACTCCGCGGATTCGATCGCCAGGACCGATACGGTCGCGCCCGCGTCGAACCCGAACCGGGCCAGCCCCTTCGCGCCGTCGGCGGGCGTCAGGGCGCCGTCGGCCAGTTCCTGGAAGAAGTCCCCCTGCATCCTGCGCTGCGCGTCCGCGATCGCGCGCTCCTTGGAGAGCTCGATCGCCAGGAGCGAGAGCGCGTGACCAGCGACGATCCGATCGAAGGGCGAGAGCGCGTGGGACTTCCCGACGACCAGGAAGGCCTCGACCCGGCCGTGCGCGCCGACCGGCTGGATCCAGACGTGATCGCCGGCGTCCACGAGCGTGAGGCTGAATCCCGTGCCGTCCGGTCGAGACCCACGCAGCTCTTCCCAGATGCGGCGCGCTCGGTCGCCCGCCGCTTTCGTCGTGGCCGCGAGCAGCATGCCGTGCAGGTCGAAGACGATCGACCAGCCCTTGATGACCTGCGCGAGCGAGTCGGCCACGCCGGATACCCCCTGTCCCTCCATCACGGCACGCGTCAGGACATGCTGCGCGTCGACGGCCCGGGTCAGGACGTCGTACTGCTCGGCGAGCACCCGCGTCGACACGGCTTCGGTGATCGCGATGAACGGCACGGGGTAGGGCACCTCGAAGAGAGGGAACCCCAACTTCTCGGCGGCGTCCACCATCGCCTTCGGCACCTTCTGGTGGGAGAAACCGGCACCGAACCCGAGACCCGCTAGGTCGGCCTCGGCCATCCGCTGGACGTAGGCGCGCTGCGTCGCCGTGGTCGCGCCGACGTTCATGCCGGTGGTCAAGACCACTTCGCCGCCCTTGAGCCAGGGCGTCGGATCCTCGAGTTCGCTGACGTGGACCCAGCGGATCGGCCGGTCGGTCCCCTGCTCGCCTGCGAGAAGCTTGAGCGCGAGGCCGTCCGATTCCACGAGCTGCCGAACCGTGATCGCCATGTCACGATTGTACGGAACGTACAACCGGCCTGCCGACCCCGCCTCCTGGGCACCTCGGGTGGACGGAGCGTACAAACCCGCAGACGGCCGTCGCCCCAACCGGAGCCTGACACGGCGAACGTGGCACGTCAGACTCCCGCCAAGGAGAGAGTGAAACTGCGATGGACATCCCACAGGAACGCAAGGTCGTTACCGACATCCCGGGTCCCGAGTCGCGCGCTTGGTTCGAGCGACGGGCAGAGTCCATCCCGGCTGGCGTCGCGAGCATCCATCCGATCGTCACGGCCCGTGCATCGGGCGCGATCATCGAGGACGTCGACGGCAACCGCCTGATCGACTTCGCGACGGGGATCGCCGTCCTGAACGTCGGGCACTCCTCACCGAAGGTCGTCGAAGCTGCGAAGCGCCAGCTCGAGTTGGACAGCCACACCTGTTTCCACGTCACCGCCAACGAGCCGTACATCGAACTCGCCGAACGGCTCAACGAACTGGCTCCCGGCGATCACGACAAGAAGACGATGTTCGCCAACTCCGGCGTCGAGGCGGTCGAGAACGCGGTCAAGATCGCGCGGCACGCGACCGGCCGGACCGCGATCGTGACGTTCGACCACGCGTTCCACGGCCGGACGCTGATGGGCATGACCTTGACCGCCAAGGTGATGCCGTACAAGCAGGGATTCGGGCCGTTCGCCCCGGAGGTCTACCGCCTGCCCTTCGCCTATCCGTACCGGTGGCCGGGCGGTGCAGAACGGTGCGCAGACGAGGCTCTCGCGTACGCACTCGACGAGATGCACAAACACATCGGCGAGGACAACATCGCGGCGGTGATCGTCGAGCCGATCCAGGGCGAGGGCGGGTTCATCGTCCCCGCCGAAGGGTTCCTCTCCGGGATCGCCGACTTCTGCGCTCAGCACGGCATCGTGTTCATCGCCGACGAGATCCAGAGCGGGATGGGCCGGGCCGGCCGCTGGTATGCGATCGAGGACGAAGGCGTGGTGCCCGACATCGTGACGACGGCCAAGTCGCTCGGCGGTGGATTGCCCATCTCGGCGGTGACGGGCCGCAGCGATCTGATGAACGCGCCCCACATCGGCGGTCTGGGCGGAACGTACGGGGGCAACCCGGTCGCCGCCGCGGCGGCACTCGCGGTCATCGACCAGATCGACCACGAAGGGCTGCTCGATCGTTCCCGCCGCGTCGGCGACCACATCATGGACCGGTTCCACGACATGGCCGCGCGCTCCGACATCATCGGCGAGGTTCGAGGCCGTGGCGCGATGTGCGCGATCGAACTGGTGCAGGACCGCACGACCAAGGAGCCGCTGGAGGCCAGGCGGATGACCGCGATCACCCACCACTGCCTGACGGACGGCGTCGTGGTCTTGTCGGCCGGCACCTACGGGAACGTGATCCGGCTGTTGCCGCCCATCAACATCGACGAGGCACTCTTGGACGACGGCCTCGACGTCGTGGACGCGGCACTCGCGAACGCGTAGGCGCCCGACCCTCCGATAGGTTGGCCCCATGAGCGGGCCGCACGAGACTCCGGATGGCGCGTTCGGCAAGGCCCGCCACGCCGCGCGACACCTCACGATCGACCTGACCCCCTTGCGAGGATCCAAGGACTTCCGGCGCCTGTGGATCGCGGAGGTCGTGACCATCACCGGCTCCGAGGCAACCGCGCTCGCGCTGCTGATCTACGTGACGCTGTTGACGGGTTCGGCTGCCGCGGTCGGGCTGATGGGCTTGGTCGAGTTCCTCTGCCTGGTGGCCGGAACCATCGTCGGCGGACCGCTCATCGACCGCTACGACCGGCGTTCCATCCTGCTCACGACACAGCTCGCGATGAGCCTTTCCGCAGCGGTACTGCTCGCGACAGCCCTGATGGGAGAACCTCCGCTCCCGCTCATCTACCTCGCGGCCGGCTTCGTGTCCTTCTTCGGTGGGATCGACGCGCCCACGCGTTCGGCGGTCATGCCGAACCTGGTTCGTCCCGATCAGATCCCCGCCGCAACCGCCTTGACCACCGCCATGTACAGCATCGCGTGGATCGTCGGGCCCTTGATCGCCGGCCTGCTCGTCGCGATCGCGGGCGTGGGCGCCGTGTTTGCCTTCGACCTGGCGAGTTTCAT
Source organism: Actinomycetota bacterium (assembly GCA_040880465.1). GTDB lineage: Bacteria > Actinomycetota > UBA4738 > UBA4738 > JBBDHU01 > JBBDIK01. The sequence goes on from JBBDIK010000011.1 coordinate 313,139, forward strand.
CCTGTCGCTCATCCTGTTGCTCAGACTCCGCCGGCTGCCGCCCCAACACACGCCCGGAGAGGGCATCCGCAACATCTGGGCCGAACTCAGACAGGGGCTCGCCTACCTGCGCGGGCGCAAGGTCCTGCAGTCAACGTTCTCGATCGACCTGATCGCGATGATCTTCGGGTTGCCGGAGGCCGTGCTGACGTTCCTGGCGATCGAGCGGTTCGGAAGCGAGGCCATCGCCGGCGTGATGCTGACGGCGATGGCGGGGGGTGCCTTGATCGCGTCGCTGACGAGCGGGTGGGTCTCGCGGGTGCGGCATCAGGGGAGGGCGGTCATCTGGGCCGTCGTCGTGTGGGGAGCCGGGATCACGGCGTTCGGCTTCGTCGAACGCCACCTGTGGCTCGCGCTGGTCTTCTTGGCGATCGCCGGAGCCGCCGACACCATCTCGGCGGTGTTCCGCGGGACGATCCTGCAGGCAACGGTCCCCGATGCGCTGCGCGGGAGGCTCTCCTCCGTGCACTTCCTCGTCGTCGCGGGGGGTCCGCGCCTGGGCAACCTGGAGGCAGGACTGGTGGCGGCGGTCACGAGCCCGGCGATCGCGGTGATCTCGGGCGGCGTGATCACGATCGCCGGCGCACTACTGAACGGACTGCTGGTCCCGGAGTTCCGGCGCTACCATGCGGGGGAGGAGACCTGACCCGATGGCCACGCTGAGCGACGACGAGATCACCGCTGCTCTCGCAGACCTACCCGGCTGGTCCTACGACGGGACGCACCTCCGCAAGGAGTACGCCTTCAAGGGGTTCCGAGGAGCGATCGCGTTCATCGTGCGTATCGCGTTCGACGCCGAGGCTGCGGACCATCACCCCGACCTCGAGAACCACTACAACAAGGTGATGGTGGCGTTCCGGACCTGGGATCAGGACGGCATCACACAGACCGACGTCGATCTGGCCACCAAAGCCGAGCGCGCCGCCGCCTCGTTCCCGCAGGCGTAGGCGCCGCGGATCGCCGCGGCACGGTCGCCGCGACGCCGGCGGACGTGCGGGTGGAGGCGACCGTGCCGGAGCGCGCGAAGGACGGTAGGCTTCCGGCTCCGAGCGTCCCAGAGAGGACCCAGTCATGGCCCAGAGCGCACTCGTAACGGGATCGAACAGTGGGATCGGACTGGCCGCGGCCCAAAGCCTCGCCGGCGCCGGCCACAAGGTCTTCGCTTCCATGCGCAGCCCCGAGAAGGGAGAGGAACTCGCGAAGCAGGCGGCCGACGAGGGATGGGACGTTCAGGTCATCCAGCTCGACGTCGCCGACGATGCCTCGGTTGCGCGCGCCCTCACGGAGATCAACGGCGTGGTCGGTGCCCTGGATGTGGTCGTGAACAACGCTGGTAAGGGGATGCAGGCGTCCGTCGAAGAGGCCAAGGACGACGAGATCCTGGACCTGTACAACACCAACATCCTCGGGATGGTGCGGGTGCTGCGTCACGCGCTGCCACCCATGCGCGAGAAGCAGAGCGGAACCATCGTGAACGTTTCCTCGATGGGTGGGCACGTCGTCTGGCCCTACTTCGGGTTCTACCACTCGACGAAGTGGGCGCTTGAAGCGCTGACCGAAAGCCTGTACCTGGAACTCGCCCCCATCGGCATCCGCGTCTACGCGGTCCTGCCCGGCCTCGTTTCCAGCAACTTCGGGCGGGCGGCCATCCGCGGTGAGAGGGTGGCCGACAAGACCAGCGTGTACCGCGACGACAGCAAGCGGTGGATCGAGGGATTCATGGAACTGATGCCGAACAGCGTCGGTCCCGAAACGGTCGGCGCGAAGATCCTCGAGATCGTGCAGGCCCAGCCCGATGGGCTGCACCACACGTCGGATGCGTTCGCGGAACAGATCGTGTCGGCGCGCAAGCAGATGACCGACGTGGAATGGTTCGAGTACTTCCGAGGGCTGCACGGCCGCGAAGACTGAAGTTGCCCCGCCCCGGCGGTCGGGGAGATACTGCGGAGGGCGTCGCCGCAGCGGACGCCCTCCCCCGGAGACGGATCGATGCATGAGGAGATGAGAGCGATGGCGGTGCCGTTATGGCGTTCCCACGCCGCGCCCGGCGCCTCGGGGCATTCTGGCGGACGGAGAAACGAACCCTCCGCCAGGGCTTCGTCGCGCTCCTCGTCAGCACCGCCGCCGCATTCGTCGCAGGACTGACGCTCGGCTCGATCACCCATACCCTCGAGGCTCTCCCCGGGCTGCTGATCCTTATCCCGGCGTCGGTCGGCATGCGCGGCACCATCTTCGGGGCGATCGGTGCCCGGCTGGGGACGGCCACCCACGCCGGACTCTTCGAGGTCACGCGCGCCAAGTCCGGCGTGCTGTACCAGAACACCCACATCGGCGTGATCATGACCTTCGCGACCTCGATGTACCTAGCGGTACTCGCCAAGTTGGTTGCCAGCGCGTTCGGGCTCCCCACGATCTCGGTCTGGGACCTCGTGATCATCTCGGTCGTCGGTGGAGCGCTCGCCTCGGTGTTCATCCTGATGATCACGATCGCGATCGCGGTCTTGTCCTACCGGCGCGGATGGGACCTGGATTCCGTCGCCACCCCGGTCATCACGGCCGTCGGCGACATGATCACGCTCCCCGCCCTGTTCTTGGCGACGTTCCTGATCCGCGCCGAGGGCATGGACATCGTCCTTGGCCTGCTCTGCGCCGCCGCGGGGATCGCCGCCATCGTCCGAGGAGCCACGACGCGCGCCCCGGGGATCCGGCGGGTCCTGTTCGAACTCGTTGGGGTTGCCTTGCTCGCACCGATCCTGGATGTGCTCGCGGGGATCGTGGCCGACGCCCGGCTCGACGAGTTCGTCGCCCTCCCGGCGATCCTGCTCCTCGTTCCGCCGTTCGTCTCGCAGGCGGGCGCGCTCGGAGGAATCCTCTCGTCCCGGCTCTCGTCGAAACTGCAGTTGGGGGTCATCACGCCGCGCGGGCTGCCGGAGCCGCCCGCCGCGGTCGACGCCGGCGTGGTGTTCGGGTTCGGCGTCGTCGTGTTCCTGCTGATCGGCGTGGTGGGCCTCGTCGTGAGCGCCGCCGCCGGACTCGCCGGTCCCGGCGCCGGGGTCATGATGGCCGGGACGCTGGTCGGCGGGCTCATGGCCACGGTCGTCGCGATCGTGCTCGGCTACTACCTCGCCGTGCTCACGTCACGCTTCGGGCTGGACCCGGACAACCACGGGGTTCCGCTGATCACCAGCACCATGGATCTGGCAGGCATCGTCTGCCTGTTGTTCGCTATGGGACTATTCGGGGTGGGTCATGGCTGAAGACGAACCGAGAACCGTCAAAGATCTTCTGGTCGAGGCGAAGGACGCATCCGAGCTGATGGTCGACCTCGCCTACGCGGCCGTGTTCTTCGACGACGAAGATCTGGCCGGCGAGGTCGAGCACCTCGAGGAGCGCATGGATGGCAACCTGCGCCGCCTCCGACGGATGGCCGTCCTGGCCGCGCGCAGCCCGGAGGACGCCGAGTCGATCGAGAGCGTGCTGTGGATCGCCTCGGCGATCGAGACGATCGGCGACGCCGCCTCGGATATCGCGCGGGTCGTCGAGGCGAAGCTCGGGATCCCACACGCCCTGCGGCCCGACCTGCGTCACGCGAACGAGATCTCCGGCCGGGTCCGTGTCCGCGAAGACGCGCCGGTGATCGGCCAGACGCTCCGCCAGCTCTCCCTCCCGACGGAGACGGGCATGTGGCTGCTCGCCGTCCGCCGCGGCAACCAATGGGAGTACGACCCCGGACCCGACAGCGTGGCGTTGGAGGGCGACGTCCTGCTGTTCCAGGGTCCGGAGGACGGCGTCAACGAGATCCGCTCGTTCGCCGGCGCACCACCGCTTCCCGAGAGCGATGAAGCCGAGGCGCCGCCCTTGTCCGAACTCGACCGCGCCGTCGACATCCTGGTCGAGATGAAGAACTCGGCCGAGGTCGCCGTCGGTCTCGCCTATTCGACCCTGATGTTCGGCGACCGGGCGCTCGCGGCGGAGGTCGGTGCGATCGAGGAACGGAGCGACCACCTGCACGACGAGCTGGAGTCGTGGGTCCTCCGCGCAGCCCACGAGGCACGCGACCCCGACGAGCTCCGCGGCCTGCTGCGCATCGCCTCGGCCAGCGAGTGGATCTGCGACGCCGCGCGGGACATGACGTGGTACATCGAGCACGGCGAAGAGCTGCATCCGGTCATCCAGATGGCGCTCGAGGAGACCGAGGAAACGTCTGCTGAGACCGTCGTCCACACCGGCTCCGAGGCCGACGGGAAGTCACTCCGCGAGCTGCGCCTGGAGACCGATACGGGGATGTGGGTCGTGGCGGTGCAACGCGGTACTCGCTGGATCTACCGGCCGCGTGCGTCGTTCACGTTCGCGGCCGGCGACCGGGCGATCTCGATCGGCCCGGAGGAGGGGGAAGTTCCGATGGCCACCCTCTTCAGCGACAACGCGCCCGGCGATCCCTAGGCCTGCGTCAACGGAACCTGGCGAACGCCGGCCGGCAGCGAGAACCGCACTCCTTCCTGTGCGACATCCAGCTCCTCGACGTCATGCGCCCCTTGTTCCCCGAGGAACGCGATCATCCGGTCGACGAGCCATTCCGGAGCCGACGCGCCGGATGTGAGCCCGACGACGTCCGCGCCTCCGAGCCAGGCCGGGTCCACCTCGGTCTCGTCGTCGACGAGGTAGGCTGGCGTGCCGCGATCGCGCGAAACCTCGACCAGGCGGTTCGAGTTGGACGAGTTCTTGGATCCGATGACGAGTACCACGTCCGCCTGCTCGGCGATAACCTTCACCGCATCCTGGCGGTTCTGCGTGGCGTAGCAGATGTCCTCGCGCGGCGGGCCCTGCATGTCGGGGAACCGGCGGCGGAGCGCCTCGATGATCTGGTCGGTCTCGTCGACCGAGAGCGTCGTCTGGGTCAGGTACGACAGGTTCGACGGGTCGGGCACCTCGACCGTCCGCGCCTCTTCGATCGTCTGAACGAGGATCGTGCGATCCGGCGCCTGACCGGTCGTTCCGACGACCTCCTCGTGCCCTTGGTGGCCGATCAGCAGGATGGTCCGGCCCTCTTCGGCGAACCGCCGCGCCTCCAGGTGGACCTTCGTGACCAGCGGGCAGGTGGCGTCGATGATCTCGAGGTTCCGATCCGCAGAGGTCCCGTACACGGTCGGAGCGACGCCGTGCGCCGAGAGCACGACGACCGCGCCCGCGGGCACCTCGGTCTCCTCCTCGACGAAGATCGCGCCCTTGGCCTCGAGGTCGCGTACGACGGGCAGGTTGTGGACGATCTGCTTGCGCACGTAGACGGGCGCACCGTGCTTCTTCAGCGCAAGTTCGACGGCGTCGACCGCGCGTTCGACGCCGGCGCAGTAGCCGCGGGGATGAGCCAGCAGGACCTTGGTGGGCACGCATCCATGCTACCGCCGGGCCCGCTGAGCCCGCAGCGCGAGGCAGGAGTCGCGGGCGACTCGCCCTAGTTGAACGGATTCCCGTCGTCATCGCCGGGGTCGGTCGTGCCCGGATCGGTCGTGCCCGGATCGGTCGTGCCCGGATCGGTCGTGCCGTCACTTCCGCCTGAACGTTGAGTGGTCCGGTCCTCCTCAACCGCCGCGTCCCGCTCGGGGTGCAAGGACTCTCCCGCCTTCTTCAGCGCGTCCCTCATGCACGGAAGCTTCGGCATCAGCGCGGCCGGGAAGACCGCCTGGAACATCGTGGCGCTTCCGCTCGCCACGTCCTTGGACGGAATATCGCTCTCGGAGAGCCCCATGATGTAGCGGGAGATCTCGGCGGCATCGTTCGCAGCCGAGGCCCGGAGCCAGATCTGCGTCGGACGGATCTCCTGGATCCCGCCGTTGAATCGTTCGTTGAGCTTCTCCTCGAGCACGGTGTTGTCGATCGGGTAGGCACCCGACACCGCCGGGTCCAGCTGATGCCCGTGGTCCGCCGTCACGACCATCGCCCACTCCCCCTGCCCGACCTTCTTGTTCAGGTAGCTCACGAGGATCTTGAGGTTCTCATCCTGGACCTCCACCGTGTCCTGCATCTCGATGCTGTTGATCGAGTAGCCGTGACCGACGTTGTCGATGGCCTTGTAGTTCAGGAACAGCAGGTCCGGCACGTTGTCCTTGCCGAACCTCTCGCGCTTGATCACCGTCGTGATGAGCTTCGTCTGCTGCCAGATGCGGGCCGGCGTGTCCCACCCGAACCGCATCTTGGGGTCCGTCTGGAAATCGTGCCCACGCCAGGCGCCGTCCATCGACCCGTCCAGGGCGTCGACCTCCTTGAGGTAGTCGGCGAAGGTCGGAAGTTTGTTCACGTAGCGGGGGAACTGGAAGAACGGCTTGAGCGTCTCGCGGAGGTTCCAGACGACCCCTTCGTCTCCCTCGTCACCGGTGTTCTCGCGATTGACGGCTATGTCCCGGTCGCCACCTCCCCACATCGAGCCGTGGCTCAGCGCGCCCAGGTGGGCACCCAGGCTGGCCAGTCCCCCGACGATGGGCTTGTTGTCCAGCGAGCGGTCGTACAGATCGGCGAGCGTCGGAACGATCATGGTGATCGGACCGTTCCCCCACGGCGTCACCATGTCGCCACCGATCCGCATGCGCTGGTCGAGGACGCCGTTGGTCAGCGGGTACGCACCGGTACCGATCGTGGCGTGGGCCGGCGGCGTATCGGACTGGGCCGATCCGACGGTGGCGTTGTCGAACCAGGTGCCGTCTTCGATCAGGCTTTCCAGATACGGCCACGAGCGCGGATGGTTGTCGAGGACGTCGCGGCCTCCCGCATCCCAAACCAGCGTCACGATGAGCTTGGGGGGGTCCTTCCGCTGAGCTTTCGGCTCCAGTGCCGTCCGCAAGACCTTCCCGTCCGGCGCAGGGAACGAGTAGTTCAGCAACGCTCCTTGGGTCGGCGCGATATCAGCGAGCGTGGCGGGCTTGGACACGCTACCGCGGGCCTTGATGAACCCCGGCCCGTACCAGAGCATCGGGACTTCCTGGAGGTAGTCCCAGGGGCCGGCGTGCGGGAATCCCCGACCGAGGTAGTTGGGCTCGCGTGGCACGACGATGAGGTCTCCCCCGCGATCGGCCCGCCATCCGCGCCAGATCCTGAGCAGTTCGTCGTCGGCAAGGGTGCAGGCGGCGCGCTCGAGATCGCCGGTACCCTGGGCCGCTCCGCTGGACGGGACAGGCACGACCAACGCCCCGAGGAGGAGGCATCCGAGCAGCGGTCGGAGTACGCGTCGCGTCTTCATGGTTTGGAGGTCCCGACAGGGGCAGCGAGCGTACCCGAAACCGCAGGTCACTCCCAGCAAGGTCGCGGATCAAGCTCAGGAAACCCCATCGTCACGGGTTCGCCACCAGGCACGCCGTGGTTCTCAGGCCGGAGCCCTGGATGCTTGCCAGCCCCACGGGGCGCCGCTATGGTGACCGGGTCCCGGACGGACCGTCCGAACCCTCTCATCCGAACCCTTGCCGCTGCTTTGGCCGCTTCAGGTTCGGGCAAGGAGCGACACCGATGGAAAGTAGATCGGTCAGCACGAGGCTCGCCGTGCTCCTGGTTGCCCTCGCGCTCGTTTCGAGCGCCGCCCTCCTGCCGGTCACGTCCGCCTTCGCGCAGATCGATCACACGATCGACCGCTGGTGGCAGTACGACCCCAACATGTGGAACCACGGGTTCTCGAAGCATCCCCGCCTCGTCGACCAGCACCAGCGGTGGCACGACAACCACCGGGACGCCGGGGCGAGCCGCCACGAGCAGTACCACAAGGAACTCGCGCGAGCCCACCGGCGGGTGCACTTCCACGATGCTCTGCGAACCGATACGGGGGACGCGACCTGGTACGACGCCGACGGAGCGACCGGCGCCTGCGGCAGGACGTTGCGCGGGATGTACGTTGCCCACCGGACCTGGGCCTGCGGTTCGCTGGTCTCCGTGCGCGCGAACGGGAAGTACGTCTTCGTCCGGGTCCTCGATCGAGGTCCCTACGGCGACGGCCGCATCGTGGACCTGTCGGCAACGGCGTTCAGGAAGCTCGCGCCACTCTCACAGGGCGTGATCGACGACGTCCACGCGGTCAAGCTCAGGCGCTAGCGTCCGGGGCCCGCACCGGACCGCCCGGGCGTGGGACGTCCTTGATCGCTCCGCGGATCTCGTCGAACGAGTCCACGGTCACGTTCACCTCGGATGCATCGAAGTCCGCAACGATCCGCAGGCCCGGATACACCGCGCGGGCCCGCTTCACCAGTTCGCCGAAGGGCCCGGACACCACCAGGAGGTGAGCACGGCCATCCGCGAGCTGGGCCAGGGCTTCCTCCGAGGTTGTGGCCCCCGGGGATAGCTCCCAGTCCGCCGCGACCGATGCCCGCTTGAGCGTCGCCAGCGCCTTCGCGTCCGGTGCGACGCACAGCACCTTCAGGGCACGGCACATCGCTACAACCAGTCCTTGTGCTTGAACACCCGATAGAGGATGAACGCCGCAACCACCATCAGCCCCAACGCCATCGGATATCCGAGTGCGAAGCGCAACTCCGGCATCTCACGGAAATTCATCCCGTAGATGCCGGCGATCAAGGTCGGTACCAACAGGATCGCGGCCCATCCGGAGAGCTTCTTCATCGTTTGGTTCAGCTCGTTGGACACCTGGGCCATCTGCGCCTCGAACGCGGATGTGAGTTGATCCCGGGCGTTGTCGATCAGCTCGATCACCCGCAGGACGGCGTCGGCCACGTCGCGGAAGTCCTCCGCGGCCGCGGGCCCGACGAACGGGGCGGGCCTCTGCGCGAGTTCGCGGAGCTCTCCGAACGGAAGGATCTCGCGGCGGAACTTGGCGAGCTCTCCGCGCAGACGGTGGATCTCGAGCTGCAGGGCCTTCCGGCGCTCCTGCAAGGCCTTGGATCCGGTGGAGTTCTGGTCATCGAACACGCGGTCGGTCAGCGCATCCGCCTGCTCCTCGAACCGGTCGACCACGTCGAAGTAGTCGTCGACGATCTCGTCCAGGAGCACGGCGAGTAGGAACGCGCCACCCTCGATCCCCCGTTCCGGGGCCCGGGCCCAGCGAGCGGCGACCGGGGACAGGTCGAAGGTGGGCCCGTATCGCAGGGTGACCAGGAACGACGCGCCGGCGATCGCGTGGATCTCGTGCGTCTTCAACTCCTCGTCGAAGAGCACACCATAGGAGCGGACGAGCAGGACGTCGTCGAACACCTTCGTCTTCGGGGGCCGACCGAGCCGCTGGAGCCGCGCGAGATCGAACTCGACGAGGGGTGGGATCGCCGCCTGCAACGCCGTGAAGTCGCCGGGTTCGGGTGCGATGACATCGAGCCAGACGAGCTCGTCGGACGCCAAGAGTGAACCGACACCGTCGAGTCCGGTGACGGACGGGTCCCTGACGCCGCCGCGGTAGAGCGAGCATTCCACGCGCGCAGCCTACCCCACGGCCGGAGGAGGTCCGATAGCATGACCTCGTGGCAACTACCCCCGCCAAGCGACGTATGCGCGCGCCCGAACGACGGGCCCAGCTCCTACAGGTGGCGAGGACGGCATTCGGCCAGAACGGCTTCCACGGGGTGTCGATGGAGACGGTCGCCCGCGAGGCCGGGGTCACCAAGCCGATCCTGTACGACCACTTCGCCTCGAAAGAAGAGTTGTATCGGGCACTGATCGAGCAGGATGCGGCGGCCCTCGAGGCCCGGGTCCGGGCCGCACTGACCGCGCGCACCGGGAACCGGGAAAGGATCCGCGCTTCGTTCCAGGCTTACTACGACTTCGTGGACGAACACGCCGAGGGATTCCGTCTCGTCATGCGGGAACAAGCCAGCCCCGTAGCACTCTCCCCGGTGCGCGAGGTCCGCGAGCACATCATCCAGGCCGTCGCCGAGCTGATCGGGCGCCAGACCCGCGGCAAGGTCGGCGGGGCGGATGCCGAGATGGTGGCCGTCGGCGTGATCGCCCTGGTTGAGGCAGGGGCGCAGCGAGACCCGGGCGGGCCGCGGAGCGAACGTGAACGGCAGGTCGACATCCTGGTCCGGCTGGCGTGGCGGGGGATCACCGGCGTCACCGAGGACTGACTGGGTGACGCCGGCAACGCCCTGTGCTACACATGGCGCGCCAGAGAGCGACTCAGGGGGAAAGGGAGCCGGTGAAGCTCAAGATCTCGCACAAGGCTGAGGAGTTCTTCCACCAGTACGCGGAGCTTGCGCAGACGCTCCGGATCGGCGCGGAAGAGCTCCAGGACCTGGTCCAGAATTACGAGAACGTCGAGATCAAGGTCGGGCGGATCAAGGACCGGGAACACGAAGGTGACGAGATCACCCACGCCATCATCCTGCGGGCGAACACCATGTTCGTGACCCCCATGGACCGTGAGGACATCTACGCGCTCGCGACCGCGATGGACGACGTCCTCGATGCCATCGAGGCGGTGGCCGACCAGTTCGTCTTGCATCGGATCGAGCAGCCGCTTCCGGAGATGAAGGCCCAGGTCGAGATCCTCCTGCAGGCCGCACGCCAGACGGAGGAGGCCGTCAAGGCTCTGCCGAAGATGAACCGGGAAACGCTCGAGCCCTACTGGATCGAGATCAATCGGCTCGAGAACGAGGGGGACACGATGTACCGGCGGGCGGTCGCCGACCTGTTCTCCGGCGACTACAAGGCGATGGACGTCCTCCGGTCGAAGGAGATCATCGAGGGCATCGAAGAAGCTATCGACGGTCTGGAGAACGTGGCCAACATCATCGAGGCCGCGGTCCTCAAGCACGCCTAGGCCGTCGGCCCGGCCTCGTCCTTCGCCTTGCGGCGCTTCGCTGCCCGCTGCGACGCAAGTTCCTCGATCCCCAGGACGACCGCCCAGAATGCCGCGAGGCCGCCGGTGAAGTAGTTCACCCCGTGGAGCTCTGCCGGCGTTACCGTCAGCATGAAGAAACAGATCAGTGACATGGCAGCGAAGAACAGCGGACGGCGGCTGAGCCTCACAAGAACACCTGCATGATCTCCTGGAAGATCCAAGCGACGGCGAACGCGGCCGGGATCGTGATGACCCACGCCCAGACGACCTTGCCGGCGATCCCCCAGCGGACGGCCGACAACCGTTGCGTGGTCCCAGTTCCGACGATGGCCCCGGTGATGGTGTGGGTCGTGGACACCGGGATCCCCGCGAACGAGGTGAAGAACAGGGTGATGGCCGCCGCGGACTCGGCCGCCATCCCGTTGACCGGCTGCAGCCGGGTGATCTTCGAACCCATCGTGTGCACGATGCGCCACCCACCGACCATCGTGCCGAGCCCGATCGCGGTGTGCGCGGCGAGGACCACCCATAGCGGCACTTCGGCGTCGGCCGAGACCATCCCATTGGCGATCAGCAGCGCCAGGATGACACCCATCGTCTTCTGCGCGTCGTTCGCGCCGTGCCCGAGACTGAAGGCGGCGGCCGATACGAGCTGACCGCGCCGGAAGCCCTTGTTGAGCCTGTCCACGCGGCGCGCCCGGTGGAAGACCCAGTAGGTGATCACCATGAACGTGAACCCCAGGAGGAACCCGAGGATCGGCGAGAGCACGATGAAGACCGCGATCTTCTGGAACCCGGACCCGATCAACGACTCCCATCCGGCGGCAGCGACCGCCGCCCCGGCCATGCCACCGACCAACGCGTGGGAGGAGGAGGTCGGAAGACCCAGCCACCACGTGATGAGGTCCCAGACGATCGCCCCCATGAGGCCGCTGAAGATGATGGCGTTCGTGAAGACCTCGGGTTGGACCACATCCTTGGCGATGGTCGCGGCGACCGCGGTCCCGAACACGAGGAACGCGATGAAGTTGAAGAACGCAGCCCACGCCACCGCCAGCTTCGGCGACAGCACCCGCGTCGAGACGATGGTCGCGATCGAGTTCGCGGCGTCGTGGAACCCATTGATGAAGTCGAAGCAGAGGGCGATGACGACGATGACGACAACGGCGATACTCACGTGAATCTGAGCGCGATCGACTCGACGGCGTTCGCGATGTCCTCACACCGGTCCATGCCCTCTTCCATCTCGTCCAGGATGTCCTTCCACCGGAGGACCTCCATCGCGCTCGGGTCACCCGAGAACAGCCGCGCGACGGCCCGGCGGTAGATGCGGTCCCCGTCCCGCTCCAGACGGATGACCTCGGTCCACAGGCGCTCCTTGCCGAGCAGCGAGCGCAGGCTGCGCATCAGGCGGCAGATGACCTCCGTGGCTTTGACCATCGTCTCGACCTGCAGGCGGAACTCGGGCAGGGGCTCCGTGATCCCGTGCAGAACGATCAGGTCGGCGACGAACTCCTGCACATCCAAGATGTCGTCGAGGCGAGATGCCAGCTCGTGGATGTCCTCGCGGTCGAAGGGGACCACGAACGTCGAGTTCAGCCGGGCGATGATCTGATGCGTGAGATCATCGCCCTCGTGTTCCAGGTCCTGGATGCGCCGGCTGTGGGCCTCGGCGTTCGGGAAATCATCGATCAGCGCCTGGAGCTCTCTGGCTCCGGCGGCGACGGTATCCGCGGAACGTTCGAACAGGTCGTAGAACACCTGGTCCCGCGGGATGACTTGGAACGCCACGTCTTCCCCTTGCTTCGTGCCGCACGCACGGTACAGACCCCCGAGCCGAGTGTCCACCTCCCAGACCGATCCGTCGCGGGAGCCCTTGCTAGACTCGGCCGTCCATGGGCGATGGAGCTCGCCCCGAACCGCCACACCGGCTGATGGCTCCTACGGACACGGGAGGACCTGATGCGCACCCTCGTCGCGATCGCGGTCGCCGGAGCAGCCGGAACCCTGGCCCGCTATGGGCTGGATCGGCTGGTGGATACCCGGACGGGAGGCGGCTTCCCATGGGGGACGCTCCTCGTCAACATCACGGGCGCCTTCGCCCTCGGCTTCCTCTTCACCCTGATGGCGGAACGGCTCGACGTGGCGGCCTGGCTCCGTACCGCCGTTACCACGGGGTTCCTCGGGGCTTACACGACCTTCTCCACGTTGTCGTTCGAAACGGTGCGCCTGGCCGAGTCCGGGGCCGTCGTTCCCGCGGTGACCAACGCGGCGGGCAGTATCGTCCTGGGCGTGCTGGCCGCGGCCGTCGGCATCTACGCTGGGAGACTCGCATGAAGTTCGAGGGCGAGGGCAAGCTGCTCCGGATCTTCATCGGCGAGTCCGATCACTGGGATCACAAACCCTTGTACGAGGAGATCGTTCGGCGGGCCCGGGCAGAAGGGCTCGCAGGCGCGACCGTGCTCCGCGGTATCGAAGGCTTCGGCAAGAGTTCGCGACTCCACACGACCCGACTGCTCTCCATGAGCGAGGACCTGCCCGTCGTCATCGAGCTGGTCGACACCGCCGAGCGGATCGACCACATCCTCCCAATCCTGGACGAGCTGGTCGCTGAAGGGATGATGACGGTCGAACCCGTCCACGTGATCGCCTACCGTGGCCGCGGCGAGCAGGATGGATCGTGACGACGGTCTACCTGGTTCGTCACGGCCGCACGGCCCTCAACGCAGAGGGCCGCTATCGTGGGCACGCGGACCCGCCGCTCGACGACGCAGGCGTGCTCGAGGCCGAGGAGACGTCGCTGCGGCTAGCGGCTATCCCCCTACGGGCCGTCGCGGCGAGTCTCCTCCGCCGCGCCATCCAGACCGCCGAGATCGTCGCGATGCCACACGGACTGCATGTGGAGCCCGATCCGCGACTCATCGACATCGACTATGGGTCCTGGACCGCATGCACGCAAGAGGAGGCGGAGGCGCTCGACCCGGAGTTGCATCGCGCGTTCCGGTCGGACCCGCGGCAAGCGGCTACCCCCTCCGAGCGTGTCGAGGACGTGGCCGAACGAACCCTCGAAGCGCTCTGCGCGGTTTCCCGTCGGCACCCCGACAGCACGGTCGCCGTCGTCTCCCACGATGTACCGATCCGGGCACTGCTGTCCCAGCTCCTCGGCTTCGAGGGCGAGCGGTTCTGGACGTTCCCGCTGCCAACGGCCTCTGCGACCGTACTCGCGGTGACGGATGGGCAGGTCGAGGTCCTGGAACTCCCTCAGCCCTGAGCGGAACGCTCCTTGAGCAGTTCGTTCGCCAGTCCTCGGACCCGAACGTCGATCTCCTCGATGATCGGTCGGACCTCAGCGACGCTCTTGCCAGCCGGGTCAGGAAGTTCCCAATCCAGGTAGCGGGTACCGGAGAAGACCGGGCAGGCGTCCCCGCATCCCATGGTCACGACGACGTCGGACGCCTTCACCTCGTCGGGGTCGAGGAGCTTCGGCTCAGCACCGGCGAGATCGATCCCGATCTCAGCCAGGGCGGCCGCGACGGCCGGGTTGACCTCGTCCGCAGGAGCGCTTCCGGCGGATCGGACGTCGATCCTGCCCGCCGCGTAGCGCTCCAGAAGGGCCGCCGCGATCTGGCTCCGCCCGGCGTTGTGGACGCACACGAACAGGACCTGAGGCAGGTCATCCATCGCGAACTCCTTCGCGGACAGGGAAGAGCACGCCCAGCAGGCCGACGGCCGCGAACGCAGCGACGAGCTCCGCCACGAGGAACACCGGCACCGATCGGGGCGCGATGCCCGCGAAGGTATCCGAGAGCATCCGAGCGAGCGTCACCGCCGGATTCGCGAAGCTGGCCGATGACGTCGAAAGGATCGCAGCGGTGATGAACGTACCGACGGCGGCTGCGATGACCCCGGGATGAGCGCCGGACCGAACGAACCCGCCTATCACCAGTATCAACCCGACGGTTGCGACGAACTCCCCGATGCCGACGCCGATACCACCGCGGACCGTCGTCGAAAGCTCGATCGCCGGGAGGGCGAACATCAGGTTCGCGAGCACGGCGCCCGCGATGGCTCCGATCACCTGCGCAGAGACGTATCCCATCGCATCACGGTTCGTGATCCGGCCCGTCATTCGGACCATCATCGTCACTGCCGGGTTGAAGTGCGCCCCCGAGAGCGGGGCGAAGACGAGGATCATCGCCGCCAAGACGGCCCCGGTCACCACTGCGTTCACCGTGAGTTGGAGCGCTGGGGAGTCCGGCCCGAGCCGGGTCGCGACGATCCCGGAGCCGACGATGCCGATGAGCAGGAATGCTGCGCCCACCCCCTCCGCGAGCATGCGTCGACCGAGTGAACCGTTCATGGAACGAACTTATAGCCAAGACCCCGGACCGTCAGCAGGTGGACGGGCTCGTGCGGCTGCCGTTCGACCTTGGCCCGCAACCGCTTGATGTGCACGTCGAGAGTCTTCGTGTCCCCGATGTAGTCCGCCCCCCAGAGCCCCTCGATGAGGAACTCCCTCGTGAGGAGCCTCCCCGGATGAGCGAGCAGCATCTCGAGGAGCTGGAACTCTCGCGGCGGCATGCGAACGTCCGCGCCGCGCACGCGTACCTCGTGTCGTGCCACATCCATCTCAACCGGTCCTCCGGCGAGGATCTCAGTGGGTGTATCGGGCGTCGATCGTCCGCGCCGATCGGAGGAACTCCGGCGCAGATTCGCGCGAACGCGGGAGACGAGCTCCCGGACCGAGAATGGCTTCGTGACGTAGTCATCCGCCCCGAGCTCCAAGCCGGCGACCTTGTCGGCTTCGGAGTCCTTGGCGGTCACCATGATGATAGGAACGTCGGACTCGGCGCGGATCGCCCGGCAGACATCCAGCCCCGCAACCTCCGGCAACATGAGGTCCAGGATGATCAGCGCGGGAGCCTGCTGCCGGAACAGATCGATACCACGACGTCCGTCTTCCGCCACCACCACCCGGTACCCCTCGCGCTCGAGGTTGAACTGCACGGTCTCCGCGAGCGGCGCCTCGTCTTCGACGATCAACACCAGGGCACCGTCGTCAGATGTCATCGGGGCCGAGATCGTCCTCGGGATGAGACGCGTCGGTGAATTCACGGAACTCGCCGGTCAACAGGAAGCCCACCTGCTCACCGATGTCCACCGCGTGGTCCCCAACCCGTTCGAGTTGGCGGGCGACCACGATCATCCGTAATGCCCACTTGAGCTTCTGAGGATCGGGAGCCAGCGCCGCGACTTCCTTGTAGACACCGAGGTTCAGCCGGTCGACCGGATCGTCCATACCCGGGAGTCGAAGACACAGTCCCAAGTCACGCGCCCGGAACGCCTCAAGCGCAGTTCGGATCATAGGACGCACGATATCGCCCATCTCCACGACGCGCGTCACGATCGTCTCGCTGCTGGGCAGGTCCTTCACCGATCGATACGTTTTCGCGATGTTCACCGCCATATCGCCCACGCGCTCGAGATGGAGGTTGATATGCAGGATGGCCGATATCAGCCGGAGGTCGATGGCGACCGGGGTCTGCAACGCCAGTACGTCGAGCGTCCGCCGGTCGATGGACAGATAGCGTTCGTCGATCGCGTCGTCTTCTCCGATGACCTGCTCGATGAGAGCGTCGTCCCGCTCGGCGAGACCCTGGAGGGCGCGCCCGACCGACCGCTCGGCCAGTTCCCCCATGCCGAGGAGGTCGAGCTCAAGCGTCTCAAGCTCCTCGTGGAACTGAACCCGGGCCATCAGCCGAACCTTCCCGTGACGTAATCCTCCGTCCGCCGGTCGGAGGGGTTGGTGAAGATCGTCTGGGTCCGATCGTACTCCACGACCACGCCGGTCCGGTTCCCGGAGTCGCTATCGACCTCAACCGTGAAGAACGCGGTCCGGTCCGACACCCGTGCTGCTTGCTGCATGTTGTGGGTAACGATCACGATCGTGTAGTCCTTCACGAGTTCGGCCATCAGATCTTCGATCCGGGCCGTCGCGATCGGATCGAGGGCCGAGCAGGGTTCGTCCATCAGGATCACGTCCGGCGCGGTCGCGATGGCTCTCGCGATACACAGGCGCTGTTGCTGCCCCCCTGAGAGCACCATCGCGGAACGCTTGAGCTTGTCCTTCGCCTCGTCCCAGAGTGCGGCGCGCCGGAGGGAGCGCTCGACGAGTTCATCCATGTCGTCCCGCGATCCGGCGATCTTCGGGCCGAAGGCGACATTGTCGTAGATGGACTTCGGGAACGGGTTCGGCTTCTGGAACACCAT
>JBBDIK010000012.1:0-68030 GCA_040880465.1 Actinomycetota bacterium
TCAGGCATGTGCCCGAAAGAGCTTAGGTGTCCACCGAAGCGGGTCAACTCCCAACACGGGCCATTGCCGCCGAACGGAAGCGTCGCGACGACGATGCCCGCGATGCCCGCGCGTTAGAGCGGCGGCCAGCCACGCCTCGCGCCTTTTTGGGGCCCGCTCCGTTTGCTGGGTCCTTTTTGGGCCCGCTCCGCTGCAATGGGCGTTGCCAATCCTCTCTGATTTCCATTCTTCCTAGGCGCGGACTACGCTCCCGGAAGAAGAAGGAGCTGGGGCGGTGAGTCTTGAAGGTATGTCCCTACTGTGCTGAGGAGATTCAGGACGCCGCGATCAAGTGCCGGTTCTGCGGGGAGGGATTGGCGGTCCCGATCGAGGAAAGCGTCGTCCCTCAGCTCTGGGATCTTCGAGTGAACACGGGCTCGTTCAGGGACTTCTCGCGGTTCTCGACGTTGCTCCAGCGCAACGGCATCCTCGGAAAGATGAACCCGATGGGAACGCTGATTGGAACAGCCCTGACCGATGATGCCGCGGGCGCCCTGGAGGAGAAGTACTCCGAGTCCGCCTCCGAGTTCGCCAAGCCACTTGAGTTTCAGCGTGTCCCCCACGCTCCAGGTCCCATGCTGACCTGCCCGACGTGTGGGTCCCACGACGTCTACCGGATCACCGGGGGACGCAAGGCTGCTCGCGTCGCGGTGATGGGGGTGTTCGCGGCCCCGAAGGTCATGAAATCGTTCCAGTGCCGAAGCTGCAAGGGGCGCTGGTAAGGACAATCCCCGTACAAAGCTGCTGGCATGAACATTCCGCCTGGGATATTCTCCTGGCGTGAACAGGGGATCCTCTAGCGGTCCTTCCCCCGCCGGCCACCATGGGTGAGCCCGGCGATGACTGGTTCCAACACTCCTACACCCTTCCCGAGGTCGAGCGGCTCATCGGACTGCGCGAACCCGTTGGGACGAAAGGGTCTCCGCACCTCACGTTCGTGGACATCCTCAGCTGGGCACGTGACGTCGGCGGCGAGAACCTCCCCTACCTTCACGCCCTCGAGAACGGCGAGCGCCAAGCGTGGATGGCGCGCCGCGGACCGCTGCATCCTGAGAGCGCTCTCGCGTGCGTCTACTTCGACCTGCTGCGCGCGATGAAGCGGCTGTCCGTCTTCGAGCAGGCGTTGATCGTACTCACCGCCGCTGGGTTCAGGCCCGACGAGATCGCGGTCGTGATGGACGGCAGCGAGGAACACGATCCGAGGGTGATCGCCTCGCGGCGGAAGCGCTTCGCCCGCTACATCGACGGTCGCGAGAGACGCGACGCCGAGGGTAGGCCGCTCCTGGACGGCCGAGGCAGGCCTCTTCACTCGGGCGGGATCGCCCGCCGGCTGCTGCGTCAGCTGAACGTGAAGGCCTCGGCGTGAGGCGTTGCGGCGCGAACAAGCCGGACGACTGCCCCTACACCGCGATCACCGGCTCCGCCTACTGCTACTTCCACGACAAGGTGAACGCCGGCCTGATCTCAGCTATCCACCACTCAACAACATAGTCACCCGCCGGACAAACGGCTGGCGCGTCGAATCCTTCAGGGAACGTCCAGGTGTAGCCAGCCCTGCTGGGTGGGATCACCATGTGGGCGCCGCTCAGACGTTCGGGAAGGAAGCGACTCAGGTTCACAGGGCATGGTCGAATGATAGGCACCCCAGGGCCAGGCGGCGCTGAATGGGTCCGGTGCCCTGGCAATGTGTCACACCCAGGGTCCATGATGTCTGCATGACTGCGAAGACGGCCCCAGCACCCGATTCCGGCCTTGCCGTGGTGGGCGGACAAGTCCGAAAACGCCCTGGTGGGGACCGAACACGGGCCATTGCCGCCGAACGGAAGCGTCGCGACGACGATGCCCGCGATGCCCGCGCGTTAGAGCGGCGGCCAGCCACGCCTCGCGCCTTTTTGGGGCCCGCTCCGTTTGCTGGGTCCTTTTTGGGCCCGCTCCGCTGCAATGGGCGTTGCCAATCCTCTCTGATTTCCATTCTTCCTAGGCGCGGACTACGCTCCCGGAAGAAGAAGGAGCTGGGGCGGTGAGTCTTGAAGGTATGTCCCTACTGTGCTGAGGAGATTCAGGACCAGGCGATTGCCTGCAAGCATTGCGGGCGTGACCTAGTCGCCTCCCCTCCCGTGGTCGCCCAGGCTGCGGGCCAGAGCCGCCGTGGTACCAACCGACGGGTGTTGGCTGGTGTTGTAGCCGCGGTGCTGATCGCTAGTGCGGTTGCCTGGTTCGCCGTTCTTCAGCCGAGGCGGGAGGCGGAGGCGCGCGCGGAGACATGCGCGGCGGAACTCAGCCCGGCGCTTGAGGAGCTTGAGACCATCGATTCCAAGCTCAACGTTGGTCTCACTCAGGCGGACTTTGGCTCCGCGGTCGCGGACGCCAATGTGGCGATGGACAGGGTCGATGCCCCCTCACTACCGGGCGAGTGCGCTGGAATCTTCCAAGGACCGATGATTGACGCGATTGAGCTATACACCTCCACGAACACTGAATGGAACGACTGCATCACCACGACCGCCTGCGACACGGATAGGCTCAACATGCAACCCGACTGGACCGAAGCTTCGATCGCGATTGCCACAGCTCACGAGCAACTCGATGCGGTTGAGCAGCTTGATGTGGCAGTCGCCATGGAGGGGAGCCTTGCCCCATCTGCGGATAGTGCAGCCGACTCGGACATGATGCAGGACAGGCTCCGAAACAGCATCGCCGCGGCCAAGATCTACTGGACTGAAGGGGGCACCTACTCAGGCCTTGACGCGGCTCAAGCCAGTGCCTTGGAACCGAGCAATCACTGGGCTGACGGGTCGGCGCCGACGCCTGGGCAGGTGTCGATCGTCGTTGCTAGCGGCAACACGATTCAGCTGGTGGCTGGATCGGATGAGGGAATGTTCCTCTGCTACTACGAGGACCTGGACACCCAGGGCTACAACGCAAGCATGGACTTCGCAGATGTGGACGGCATCGGAGAGTGCGGCAACCCCGTGCCCTGGCTCTGACCCGCTCAGCAGGATTGACGGGGTCGCGGGGTCACGCATCTGCCCAGTGAAGGTTCTCCACATATCGAATCGAGCGGAGGGTGCGGTGAGCATTTCCGCTCTTGCGCCATCTTTGACCGTGGGGGAAACCTCAGCGCCAGGGCATGGTGGGCGGGATAGAGGTGACGAAGAAGGTCTGCGTCCGTCCGCGAACCCTGCCGATTCGCCTCAAGCAAGGCGTCCATGAATCCCCCACGCTTCTCGGATCGATCTCGCGCCGAAACGATGGGCGTTCAGGTGTTCTTGTGGAACCCGCGGCACGCGTCCGAACAGGCCCTGGATCAGCTAAGCCTCAGCCTCACGTGGTGTCCACCGAATCAGGGCGCCTTCTGCGACTGAACCTGCAAACGAACTGCAAACGCGCTGCGGGAATCTGGGGGAATCGCGATGCCGGACACCCCGTCGAACTTTCCCAACACGCCCGTATTCTTTGGGTGAAGGTCGCGCCAGGATGGCCCCGGTCAGGTGCGTTCTAGAACTGTTAATCCGTAGGTTCTGGGTTCGAGTCCCAGCCCCGGAGCATCATCCCGACGACCTCTTGCCCCGGTGCCTGGGCGAAGAGAGCGTCGCGCGGCGCTTTTCCACACACCCGCATCCGGCTTAGCGGAAATGGCGTAAAGGCGGCCCCGAGGTGATCCGATGTGTGGGATATGGAACGCTTGAAAACCATGCTCTGCGTGTCGATCGTCGCGGCGCTTATCGGCGCGGGCCTGCCCTCGCAGGTTGCGGTGGCCGGCACGAGTTCGGATCAGGAAACGATGGCCGACCTCACGAACCGGGCCCGCGAGCGGAGAGACATCCGTCCGCTCTCGCTGAACCGCCAGCTCTCGGACTACGCCCAGCGTCATAGCGCGCAGATGGCCCGGCGAGGGCGGCTGTTCCACACCGGGAACCTGGCCAGGGTGCTCGACGGCATCAACTGGTCGCGGGCCGGCGAGAACGTCGGCGTCGGCGGGAGCCTCCCGGTCGTCCAGGACGCATTCATGAACAGCCCGGGGCATCGCGCGAACATCCTTGACCGGCGGTTCGACCATGTGGCGACCGGCGTGGTGCACCGGGGCGGACGGTACTGGATCACGGTCATCTTCTACGGCTAGCGTTCGATCCACGGGCCGTTGGGCCGGGCGGTCCGTCGATCCGCGCGAGGCCCGCACCCCGGAGGGGCGATCGCCGCCGGCGTTGTCGACCGGTGGTGGACTCGGGGATACTCCACCGAATGATCCCGCAAGCGCAGATCCTCGGTGGACCGGTGACGTTCGTTGGGACCAGGCTTCGCCCGCTCCGGGGCGGAGCGAGGTTCCGAAAGGAGGGCTCCGTCCGCTGGAACGACGGTGGTATCCGCGTCGACGGTTCCCACCTCATGAAGTCGGGGATCCGAGCGGTCGTGATCGTGCTCGGCCTGTTCCTGGGGGTCATCGGGGTTCTCCTCATGGTGATCCTGACCGAGAACGCGTTCCTCACCTCCGCATCGCTCGCACTGGGCTGGGATGAGGTCTCCAGGTTCGCCTACTTCCAGAAGAAGGGAGTCATCTCCATCGACCTGGGGGGCCGGGAACTCTCTCCCGTCACGTTCAAGGGGGAAGCCGCGCTGGCCCTTGCGGAGGCCCTTCGGGCACGACACCCGGACCGGGAAGTCGAAGTGAAGGGAACGACCGATATCGGTCTGCTCGTGGCTGCGCTCGTCATGCTGGCGATCATCATCGGCATCGTGGCCTTCGTACTCGTGCGGTACTAGCCGCGGAGAGGAAAGGACCGGCTGGTGAGCGGTCGGCGGATCGTGATCATCGGCGCCGGGGTCGTCGGCGTCGGATTGGCCGACGAACTCGCCCGGCTCGGTGAGCGAGATATCACGGTCATCGACAAGGGCCCGCTGTTCGCGACGGGCGGCTCCTCCGCGCACGCGCCGGGACTGGTGAGCCGGACCAGCACGTCGAAGTTCCTCTCGGACACCGCCGATTACACCATCCGCAAGTTCCAGGCGCTCTCGACCGGGGAGGGACCGGCGTTCCCGGGACTCGGAACGCTCGAGGTCGCCTACAACGAGGCGCGACTGCAGGAGCTTTGGCGCCGACACGACGCCGCGCGATCGTTCGGGTGGCGCGGCCGGATGATCGAGCCCGATGAGGCGCTTTCGCTCTGGCCGATCATCAACCCGGACGGCTTGATCGGCGCCTACACCACCGAGGACGAAGGGCTCGCTGCATCCCTACGAGCCGTGGAGGCTATGGGCGAGCGTGCCGCAGATGCCGGTGTCACGTTCCTGGGTGAGACCGAAGTGACCGGATTCCAGACCACGGAAGGGAAGGTGACGGGTGTCGTGGTTGCCGGCGGCGGCGGCGGCGGCGACGCGATCCCGGCCGACGTCGTGATCTGCTGTGCA
The DNA here is from genome assembly GCA_040880465.1 of Actinomycetota bacterium. Taxonomy (GTDB): domain Bacteria; phylum Actinomycetota; class UBA4738; order UBA4738; family JBBDHU01; genus JBBDIK01. Next base: position 5,446 of record JBBDIK010000012.1, read on the forward strand.
GGCGTGTGGGGGCCGAAACTCGGGGCCAGCGTGGGTCTGACGCTGCCCGTCATGCCGATGGAGCATCAGTACGCCATCACGACCGACATCCCGCAGCTCGCCGGGAACGCCGCCCGCGAGGCAACCATGCCGATCCTTCGTCACCACGACATCGGCATCTACTTCCGAGATCACGGCGCCGGCGTCGGGATCGGTTCGTTCCATCACCGGGCGCTGCCCGTGGCCCCTGAGGCGATCGACGGGCATGAACGAAACGTCGAGGACGGCCTCGCGTTCGCGTTCACCGACGAGGACTGGACGGAGGCCTGGGAGCTCGTTGCCGAGTTCCTCCCGCCGGTCGCGGACGCCGGGCTCGCGAGCAAGTTCAACGGCATCTTCGGCTTCACGCCGGACGGGTATCCGGTTGTGGGGGAGCATCCGGAACTCGCCGGACTCTGGTTCGCGCTCTCCATCTGGGTGACGCATTCCCAGGGCGTCGCGCGGGCGGTGGCCCAGACGCTGGTCGATGGAGGCTCGGAGATGGATCTATCGCCGGCGGATCTGTCACGGTTCGACGAACGGGAGCTGGAACCCTCCTTCTTCGAACCGCGGTGCGAGGACCAGTACCGGGACGTCTACGTCGCTCACCATCCCGTCGAGCCCGGCGTTTCCGCGCGCGACATCCGGTTCTCGCCGTTCGCCGAACGCCAGCGCGAGCTCGGCGCGGTGTTCTTCAACGTCGCGACCTGGGAACGTCCCCAGTGGTACGAGGCGAACGCCACGCTCGCTGACGGCCTGCCGCCACTCTCACGCGATGAGTGGTCCGGCCGCCATTGGTCGCCGATCGCGGTCGCGGAGCATCTGGCTACGCGGGAGCGGGCCGGGCTCTTCGACATGACGCCGCTGTATCGCATCGAGGTGACCGGACCGGGGGCCGAGGCGTTCCTGCTGCGGATGATCGCCGCGCGCACCGATCGACCGGTCGGATCGGTCGTCTACTCGGTGTTGCTCGACGAACGGGGCGGCATCCGCTCGGACGTCACGGTAACGCGGCTGGCGGAGGATCGCTACTGGATCGGCGGCAACGGCCCGCGCGATCTGGCGTGGATCCGCGCGCATGCGCCGTCCGACGGCTCCGTCGCGCTGCGCTTCATCTCAGACGACGTCGCGTGTGCAGGCCTGTGGGGACCGGCGGCGCGAGACATCCTGTCGTCGGTGACAGATGCGGATCTATCGAACGATGCGTTCCCGTACCTGACCACGCAGGAGATATCGGTCGCCGGCGTGAGGGTCACCGCCGTCCGGATCTCGTATGCGGGTGAGCTGGGGTGGGAGTTGACGTCGACCGCGACCGACGGACCGGCGTTGTGGGACTCGCTGTGGTCGGCGGGGCAGGCGCGGGGACTGGTCGCGGGGGGACGGGCGGCGCTCGGAACGCTCCGGCTCGAGAAGGGCTACCGCGCATGGGGAACCGAACTGACTCCGGAGTACGGCCCGGTCGAGTCCGGGCTCGGGTTCGCGGTTCGCCGTGATGACTCCGAGTTCCTGGGCCGGGCCGGTGTCCTCGAACGTGGCGAGGCTGCGGCGCGCCGCCTCCGGTGCCTCGTCCTCGAAGGTGAGCAAGTCGTGATGGGATCGGAGCCGGTGATGGCGGGTGACGAGTGCGTGGGCTACGTGACGAGCGGCGGCTGGGGAGCCTCCGTCGGCGAGAGTATCGCCTACGGGTGGGTAGACGACCTTCTCGGCGAGGGTGACGCCGTCGAGGTCTGGTACTTCGACCGGCACCTGGCGGCGACCATCGCATCCGAACCCCGGTTCGACCCTGCCGGCGAACGCGTTCGCTCGTAAGCTGCTGGCCATGGATCGCCCGGAAGGTCTGACGCTCTCGAACTGGCTCGATGCGCCGTACAACCGGTGGGGGTTCTGGCACGTCCGCCAGATGACCAGGACGGCACGGATCTCGCGCGGTGAGGGTCCGGTCACCCACCTGCCCCGCGCGGAGCGTTCGTTCGACGACATCGTCGTCGAGTACGAAGGCGAGCGGTTCGACTGGGACCGGTACCTGGCGGAGACGTTCACGGATGCGCTCGTCGTGATCCACGATGGGACGCTCATCCACGAGTGGTACGCCGGCGGCTACGGGCCCACCGACACGCATCTGCTCATGTCCTGTTCGAAGTCGCTGACCGCGACGTACCTGGGCGTGCTCGTCGGCGACGGCCGGGTCGACCCATTGGCGACCGTGCCCGACTACATCCCGCGGCTGCGCGGCACGGCGTGGGAAGGGTGCATCGTGCAGTCGGTGCTCGATATGCGCGCCGGTGCTCGGTTCGACGAGAGCGACTACGACAACCCGGAGAGCGACGGGCGGCTCATCGAGGAGGTCTCGGGCTACCGCCCACGCGTTCGTGAAGGACTGCCGGCCGATACCGCTGCGTGGATCGCCGGTATCGAGAACGAACGCGAACACGGAGGCATCTTCGAATACCGCTCGATCCTGACCGACGTGCTGGCCTGGATCATCCAGGAGGTCACCGGCGAGCACTTCGCGACGGGGTTCTCGCGCGATGTCTGGAGCCGGATCGGCGCCGAGCGCGATGCGGACCTGATCGTGGACGAGGCCGGGTTCCCCGTCGTGGAGGGCGGTATCTCCACGAGCGCCCGCGACTTCGCGCGATTCGGCTTGATGTGCTTGCAGGGCGGCGAGATCGACGGGAAGCGCGTCATCCCGGCCGACTGGCTGGGGCGCCTGCAGGTGCGCGATCAGGATCTGATCGACGCATACATCGCGACTCAGGGCGTGGACCCGGCTTTCCCCGACTCGTTCTACCACGACCAGTGGTGGGTGCTCGACCCGGCAGCGGGCATCTATTCGGGCTATGGGATCAACGGCCAGCAGCTCTTGATCCACCACCCGTCGGAAACCGTCGTCGCCAAGTTCTCGACGTGGCCGACCGCGGACAGCGGGCTCGGGCTTCAGGACGCCGGGCTGGCCGCAGCATGCGGTCGCCTGCTCGGATGAGCGGAGCAGAAGCCTTCCCGGACGAGCGGCTGCTGGACGATTCCATCAGTGCGGCATCGTTCCTCGGGGCGGATGCCGTCACCGCTCCGCTCCCGTCGCGAGCGCGCATCGTCGTCATCGGCGCGGGCATCGTCGGCGCTGCCACCGCGGCGCATCTCGCGGAGCTCGGCGAACGGGACGTGTTGCTCCTCGAGCGCGACCGGGTGGCCTCGGGGACGTCATGGCACGCCGCCGGACTGCTCGCCCGGATGCGCGGTTCGCATGCCCTGACGGAACTCTCCAGCTATGGCGTCGAGGTCTACCGCGGGCTCGAGGCGAGGACCGGCCTCCCGCTAGCCTTCAACGAGAACGGTTCGCTCACGCTCGCACGCCAGCCCGGACGGGTCGATGAGTTGAAGTCCATGGGCGTGATGGCCCGCCATCACGACGTCGAGGCGCACCTGCTGACTCCCGACGCCCTTGCGGGCGTGCATCCGCTCGTCTCGGCCGACGGCGTGCTCGCGGCGCTTCATCAACCGGGTGACGCGATGATCAATCCCGGGTGGGGCGCCGCAGCGATGGTCAAGTGGGCATCCGACGCTGGGGTGAGCGTTCGCGAGGGCGCGCGCATCACGGGATTGAAGGTAGACGACGTGGCCGGCATGCCTCGCGTGACGGGTGTCACGACCGAGCAGGGCGATGTGGAGGCCGAGGTCGTGGTCCTGTGCGCGGGCATCTGGACCCGGGAACTCGCGGCGTCGGTCGGGGCGCTCGTGCCCCTCTACGCGGCCGAGCACGTTCACGTAACGACAGGACCGGTACGTGGCGCGGTGCCGTCCATGCCGCTCATCCGCGACCTGGACGGGTACCTGTACGTGCGGCACCACCAGGGCTGCTTGGTCGTAGGCGCGTTCGAACCGGACGGCAAGCCCCGCGCGATGGACACGATCGGTGATGACTTCTCGTTCGGCGAGTTCGAACCCGACTGGGAGCACTTTCGGCCCGTCCGCGAGAACGCCGAGCGCGCGGTGCCCACGTTGCGTGACACCACCTACGAGCGGTTCCTGTGCGCCCCGGAGTCCTTCACGCCGGACGTCAACTTCTGCTTGGGAGAGACGCCCGAAGTCGCGGGCCTCTACGTCGGCGCCGGGTTCAACTCGCAGGGGATCATCTTCGCGCCGGGGGTTGGGAGGGCACTGGCCCAGTGGATCGTCGGCGGGGCACCCGCCTTCGATGCGTCGGCCGTCGACGTGGCCCGGTTCGATGCCGCGCAGGGGGATCCCGGATACCTGCACGAGCGCACGCGGGAGAGCCTGGGCCGCCTCTACGCGATGCACTGGCCGCACATCCAGTCGGAGGCGGCCCGCGGATTGCTTCATACACCGCTCACCGAACGACTGCGCGACGCCGGCGCCTTCCTCGGGGAGGCGAACGGGTGGGAGCGCCCGATGTGGTTCGCGCGCGGCGGGCAGGAGCCGGAGATCGTCTACTCGTATAGGCGGCAGAACTGGTTCGATGCTTCGGGGGAAGAGCATCGCGCGGCGCGGGAGGGCGTGGCGTTCTTCGATCTGTCCTCGTTCGCGAAGACCGAGGTGGCGGGGCCCGAGGCGGCCGTCGCCGTTCAGCAGGTTTGCACCGCCGACATCGGCGCCCTGCCGGTCGGCCGTGCCGTCTACACCTTGATGCTCAACCGGCGGGGCGGGATCGAGGTCGACGGCACCGTTCTGCGGCGCGGCCCTGATCGCTTCCTGGTCATCACGCCGACCCTTGCGCAGCGGAAGACCGAGTGGATCATCCGGCGCTCCGCGGCCGGGCGCGACGCTACGGTGACGAACGTCACGGGCGACATCGCGGTGCTGCATCTGGCCGGGCCAGGGAGCTTGGATCTCTTGCAGCGACTCACGTCGGACGATGTGGCCGGTCTCGGTCGGTTCGCTGCGCGGGACATCCAGGTCGCCGGTGTCGCCGGGACCGTCCTTCGCGTTTCGTTCACGGGGGAGCGCGGATACGAACTGTACGTCCCGGCGGGGCACGCGCTCGCGGTGTTCGAGCGGATCGTCGAGGCCGGGAAGGAGTTCGACCTGCGTCTCGCCGGACTGAACGCGCTGGATTCCCTCCGCGCGGAGGTCGGGTACCGCCACCTCGGCCACGACATCGGTCCGGCCGACGACCCGTTCGCCGCAGGCCTCGACCGGTTCGTCGCGATGGACGCGGAGGGTGGGTTCACCGGACGCGAAGCGTTGGAAGGCGTGTCGCGCGAGCGACGGCAGGTCCTCCTCCTCCTCGACGACCCCGACCCCGTGCTGTACCACGGCGAGTCGGTGCTTGCCGACGGCCGTATCGTCGGCGAGGTGACCAGCGCAGCCTACGGCCACACGCTTGGCGCGGCGTGCGGACTCGCGATGCTCGAGCCTGAGGTCGTTGCTTCGATCCCGGCTGGCGGAACGTCACCAGTGACCGTCGATGTGTTGGGAACCGCGATCCCGGGGCGCGTTTCCCTCGAACCCTTCCGCCGCCCCAAGGGGTAGCCTCCGCGAAAGTGGCGGACGAACTCGGTGAGGGCCCCTGGTAGGGTCCGCGGCATGCCCGAACCGCATGACCAGGTCGGGGCCGCCGCGCCGCCGCCAGCGCCGCCTGCGCCCGAACCCGCCTCGGATCCCGCATCCGAACCTGCAGATGAACCGGCGGCGAGTCGGACCGAGCGAGGTGCGGAACGTCGCGCGTCCCGCGGCCGTGCGTGGCTGATCGCCATCGCGGTGCTCGTCCTCATCGCCCTCATCGCTGCGGCGGTCGTGGCCCTCACCGGAGGACGCCGTCAGCGGTTCCATCCCGAACCCGGACCCGGGGCCTACCGCGGCCTCGGCACCTGGGTCGACGTCTACGAGACCGGGGTATGGAACGATCCGGAAGGCGCGGTCGAACGGATGGAGGCGCGCGGCATCGAGACCGTGTACCTCCAGACCTCCAACTATTCGCGCGACACCGCCATCGTCTTCCCCGAGCCGACCAGCCGGTTCATCGAGGCCGCCCACGACGCCGACATGCGGGTGGTTGCCTGGTACCTCCCCGGTCTCATCGACCCGAAGCTCGACCTCGAGTATTCGATGGCGGCGATCGACTTCGAATCCGAAGGCGGCGACCGCTTCGACTCATTCGGACTCGACATCGAGGCCCGCGAGGTCAAGGACCCGGCCGAGCGTTCCAAGATCCTGGTGAAGCTCTCGCGTCAGATCCGGGACGCGGCAGGTGAGGACTATCCGCTCGGCGCCATCACCCCGAATCCGATGCGCATCGAACACGAACTCGGGTATTGGCCCGGGTTCCCGTACGCGGAGATCGCCATGCTCTACGACGTCATCGTTCCGATGGACTATTTCGGGGCGGTGGACGAAGCGGCTGACAAGTCCGGTGCGTTCCGCTACACGCTGGACGGCATCCGCCTCATCCGCGAGGGTTCCGACCGGCTGAGCGTTCCGATCCACGTGATCGGCGGATTGGCCGAGGATGTCACCGCCCCCGAGCTGCGTGGGTTCCTGAAGGCGGCGCACAGAGGACGCGCCATCGGCTGGAGCCTGTACAACTTCACGACGACCGGTGACGCCGACTGGGCCGAGCTCGAGGCTGCGTCTCCGCCGAACGTTCCGCCTATGTCGCCGGGCGCTTCGCCGTAGCTTGGCGACAGCGTCGCCCTAGCCTTCCTCGCAGTCGACCTGCTTGATCTCCTGGCGGGTCGGCGTGTCCTGCGTCAGTAGGGTGGTGAGGTTGACCGCCCGGAGGCCTTTCGCTTCGATCATGTCGAGGATCTGCGGCAGGGCGTTCTGCGTGGTACCGCGGTTCTCGTGCATCAGGATGATGTCGCCGGACGAAAGTCCCTTGTCGACGTTCTTGATGATGTCATCGGTATTGGTGCCGGTCGTAGCGTCGAGCGAGTCGAGGCTCCACATGACCGAGATCATGTCCTCGGACTGCACGAACTCGTCCAGCGCCTTGTCCCGCGAGCCCCACGGCGGGCGGAAGTACCACACCACCTGATCGGTGACGTCCTCGATGATGCGCTTCGGTTTGGCCACCTCTCGCTGGAGTGTGCCCTGTGGCTCGCCGGACAGTCCGAAGTGCGTCATGCTGTGGTCGGCAACCTCACTGAACCGCGCCTCCTCGCGGGCAAGTTTCGCGTATCCCTCGACGAGCTTGCCGGCGAGGAAGAACGTGGCCTTCGCTCCGCGCGACCGCAGGTAGTCCAGCGTCTTCTGCGTGTACGGGCCGGGTCCGTCGTCGAAGGTCAGGGCCACCATGTTCGCGCGACCGCCTCCGCAGTAGATGGGCAGGCCCCACTCCATGATCTGCTGGATCTCGGGCGGCATGCCCGTCGCGCTGACGGGGGGCTCACCTCCGTCCGGCGGGTTGGGTTCCTCCCCGGTGCCGGTTCCCGTCCCGGTTCCCGTCGCCGCGTTCCCATCCCCCTGCATGGCATCTGTCGAGGGGATCGCCTGGTCCGGCGTGACGGGCGTCTCGTCGCCCGAGAACGCGACGTTCCACACGATGATGATGCCGATCAGGGCCGCGACGCCGACGATGATCGTCCTGATGAGACGCCGCCGACGTTGCCTGCGGCCGAAGCTGAAGTGCGAGGCCGTTCCGCGGCCTCGTTCGTCGTAGTAGGAAGGCATGGCGCTCGGCTCGCTCGGGAAGCCTCAGTATAGGTCGGCCCACGACGCAGATGGGGAACTTCGGGGTAGACGCTGCGGCTTTCGGGCTGGGAATTGGCGGCTACGCCGCCGGGGAGGCCGGAACCTGGGCGCCCATCGTCGCAAGGGCCTCCCGGGCCGCGCGTTCACCGGTCTCGACCGCTCCGTTCATGAAGCCGAAGAAGTTGAGGCTCGTGTGCTCCCCGGCGAACAGGACCTTGCCTTCGGGGAGCTTCGCGGCGCCGAAGATGGTGGAGTACTCGCCGGGAGTCGGGCACGAGTAGGAGCCCAGCGCCCATGGGTCGGCGACCATGAACGAGAGGTAAGCCTTTCCGTTCCAGGCCTCCGTGGCGCCGTGGATCAGGACCTCGATATCCTTGAGGGCAGCCTGCGAGACGGCCTCGGGCGCCGGCGCGTGCGACGCCGACACCGGATACGACGCTCCGGCGGTTCCGCCCGTGTAGTTGTCCAGGATGCCGGTCGAACCGTGGATCGGATATACGACCGTCAGCGACTGGATCGGCAGGTCGCACACGACGTCTCCGGACAAGTGGCTCGCGTGCCACACTTGCTCGTCGAACTGCAGATGCAGTTTCGAGTTCGTCCCCATGCCGAGTTCGTTGATCGTCTTTCGCTTCAGCTCGCTCCACCCGGCCTTGTCCAGGTCAACCGCCCGCAACGCCGTGAACGGCGCCGTCATCACAACGATATCGGCGGTGACATCGGTCGGCGAGCCGCCGTCCGGCTCGAACGTGAGGGTCGTCGTCTCATCCCCGTTGCGGCGCACCGCGACCAGGGGCGAGCCCAACTCCACGGTCCCGGCGGGAAGCTGGTCATCGGCGATCGTCGTAGCGACGAGGTCATTCCCCCCGGCGATGCGCCACTTCCAATCCTGGTTGCCGTAGAGTCGCGGGTTGTTCTTGCTCGAGAACCCCGCCTCGAACATCAGGTTCAGCGAACTCTGGTCTTCGATGTCCAGCCCGTACTCGCCGGCGTATCCGACCTCGATCAGCTTGCCGAACCGGGACTTCCGTCCGCCGGGCACGTTGCGCTCGACCCACTCGGCGAGGGTCGTGTTGTCGAGCTTCACTCCCGCGGGCGTGCTCGTGTCGTAGGTCGTTGGCCAGCCGGCGGCGAGGCGGTCCTCGAGGATCTTCGGGAACACTTCCTCGAGGTCGGCGGCCATGTCCTGGTGGGAGTACGGCTTGCCGTCGAAGTACAGCAGCCCATGTACGCCGCGGGGATAATAGGACCAGAGGTTGTCCTCCATCAGTCCGAGTTCGGCGGCAAGCGACCGGATGGCCTTGTGATCGGAGTTGATGTACTCGCCGCACAGCTCGGCGGTCTCGTCGTTGTCGAAGAACCCTCGGAGGGTGCGCGTTCGTCCGCCGGCGCGTTCGCTGGCCTCGTAGACGGTGGAGGAGAAGCCCGCCTGGTGAAGGCGCAGCGCCGCGGTCATCCCGGCGAGTCCGGCACCGACGATCGCGATCCGAGGGCCGTCCCTGCCGCCGCCGGTCGCCCCCGGTGAACCGGCCGGGGGACCTTGCTTCGCGACGGGGGTGCACGCGGCGAGTGCGGCTAGAGCCGGAGTGGCGAGGGCGGCGGCCGTTCCGAAGCGCCCGGCTGTGCGCAGGAAGTCGCGGCGATCGATCCGAACGGGGGCCTGGGCGGCTCGTTCGGCCCAGACGTCGCTCAGCTCATCCGTGGGGATGCCGGTTCGCCGCGACACGTGCTGGAGTGCCAGGAGGTGATCGAGCAGGTCTCCGAGCGGGGTGCGAGCCATCGCGCGTCACGCTAGGGGGCGGAGGAGGTTCGTGCAAGCCACAGCGTGGGACGAGTTCAGTCCTCGGACGACCCGCTCTGGCCGGCAGAGACGGGGGCCGGGGACGAGTCGTTTCCCTCCGAGCGGCCCAGACGCAGGAGGACCAACTCGTAGGTGACCACGATCGCCCCGATGACCAGGAAGGAGAACCATGACGTGTCGATGAGGAATAGCAGCAGAACCGCGATCACCGGACCGGCGAGCTGCAACGCCTCCCGGTGTTCGCGAACCCACGCCAGCGTTGCGTCGTCGGTGGCGCGGTCGCGCGTGCCCTCGATGAAGCCGCGAACGAGGTCCGAGGCGAACCGGCGCGTCTTCATGGCCCACGGGTACGGCCCGGTCACCAAGGCCATCACGAGGATGGCGAGCAGGATCATCATCTGCACGCCGGTCGCGTACAGGTAGCTGTCGAGGAATCGCTCGGAGGCAGCCTGAACGACGCCCTTCGCGGTGCCGGCCGGGGCAGCCTCGACGATGTTCGACTCCAGGGCGCGTGCCAGCTGGCGCACGACCACCAAGCCGACCAGGATCCCCACGTCGAGCTGCAGCAGCGTGCGCCGGCGCGATCGTGAAACCCACAGGGCCGCGGGGATCATCAAGAGCGTGAGGATGCCGAGTCCCCAGGCCACCGTGTTGAACAGCTTCACGCCGTTCTGCGCCGCAACGAGGTACTCGGTCGGGAACAGCGGAACGGTGCCGAAGTTCTCCGGAAGGGAGACGCCGAGCAAGCCCTCGATCTGCGAACGTGCCCTCGCCGGGTCCTCACTGATGCTGATCTCGGGGAGCGACACGTCACCGAACAGGCTCGAGGCGCCCGACTCGATCTTTGCGATGACGTTATTCACCAGCGGGAACATGCTCAGGACGACCTCGTCGCCCTCGGTGGTGACCAGCTCGCTCTTGCCCTCGATGATGTCCATCATCTTCTGGTGCGCGAGTCGGTTCGCCTCGATCCACGTGTCCTCGAATTCTGGGGTGGCGAGCACGCCCTCCACCTTTCCGTGGACGAAGTCCTGGAGCCCGCCGCTGATCGGACCGGCGAGGAACGAGACCTTCTCCGGAAGGATGTCCGTGAGCGTCTGCTCGACCGGGATCGCCTCGAACAATCCTGTTGTCAGGCCCTCTGCGATGCCGGCTTGGATACGGGGGTCCTTGCCGAGCGGCGCGACGATCTCGACGTACTTCTCGGTGTTGAACAGGCGCCGGTCTGCCCAGATGACCGTGGCGCCGAGCACGTATCCGATGATCGAGAGGATGACGAGCGTACCGGCGACGACGCGGCGGACGCGTGGTCCGAGGATGGTCGTGTCGTCGCCCGATGCCGTCTTCGTCTTCGCAAGCTCGACCGCGAGTCGCTCGCGCTCGGCCCGAAGTTCTTCGAGTTCGTGCTGGAGCTGCTCGCGGTCCTCGTCGTCGGGCATCAGGGGAGACCGTACACCAGGCTCCGGGGGCGGCGCGCGATCCCACCGAAGGGTCGGCGTACTAGGCTGGGGCCCGCAGGGGCGGTAGCTCAGTTGGTCAGAGCGGGGGACTCATAATCCCTTGGTCGCAGGTTCGAGTCCTGCCCGCCCCACCGAGCACGTTGGTGGTCAGATATCGAAGGTCCGCGCCGCCTAAGCTGGCGGGATGGTGATCGGCGAGACTCGGAGTCCGAACTTCGACAAGGGGCGTAAGCGCCGCAGGCCTTCCGCGGTCGTCGTTCACACGACCGACGGTTCGTTCGGGGCCGCTGCCGCCTGGATGACCGATCCGGCGAGCGGTGTCAGCGCCCACTACCTGGTCGGACTTGACGGTTCGGTCCTGCAGCTCGTCGACGAAAGGGACACGGCCCGCCATGCGGGTGTCCTTGTGGAGCCGGCCGCGAAGATCACCGCCACCCTCGGTGACGATCCGAACCTCAAGACGATCGGGATCGAGTTCGCCGACGACGGGAACCCCGGGGGGATCAACCGGCCCGACGCGCAGTACGAGGTAGGTGCCGAACTGCTGCGGGCGATCTCCGATAGATGGAAGATCCCACTCGACCGAGAGCATGTTCTCGGTCACCGGGAGTTGCGCGCGGACAAGACGTGTCCCGGCAACTTCGACATCGACCGGCTCATCCTGGATGCCGGGGCACCGTTCCTTCTCTGTCTGCTCCCGATGAGGAACGAAGAGAGCAACCTCCCGGGGTGGCTGGAGTCTGCGCCCGGATTCTGCGAGGCGGTGATCGCGCTCGATGACGGTTCGACCGACCGGACGGCCGAGATCCTGGAGGGACACGACCTCTTCGCGCGGATCCTGCGGGCTCCGCAGCGCGAAGGGTACGCGGGGTGGGACGACGCCACGAACCGGCGCCTGTTGCTGGAAGCGGCCGCGGAACTGCGCCCCCGATGGATCATCCAGGTCGATGCCGATGAGCGGATCGACGCCGACGACGCGCAGGCGCTCCGCTCCTTCCTGGAGGAGGAGGCCATCGAGGGCTGCGCGTACGGCCTGCGGCACTACCGCCAGTGGGGCGAGAGGGTCGACCCTCAGCACGTCTGGGTGTATCGGATCTTCCGGTGGCGCCCGGGACTGACCCTGCCCCAAGATCGCCGCCTCCACTTCAACCCGGTGCCGGTCTCGATCCCGCGCGGTGCGTGGATCCGTACGACCATCCGCCTCCGGCACGTCGGGGCGTCCGACGAAGCGGGGGTCGCGGCCCGCGCGGCCAAGTACGCCGCCGCCGACCCCGACCGGGAGTTCGAGGCCAACACGAGCGGGATGGATGCCGCTCCGACGCCCGATACTCAGCTCGCGGAGTGGGAACCGCGTGACCCTGAGATGCCGGTGCTCGTTACTCCGTCCGAACAGGCCATCAGCCGCGGCGGCCGGCCGGACCTGGTGGTCCTTCTGCCCGTGCGGAACGGAGCCGGCGACCTTCCGCGGTTCTTCGACGCGGCCCGTCGGTTCGCCGACTCCGTGATCGCACTGGATGACGGGTCGACGGACGGAACGGCGACGTTGTTACGCGACGAACCGCTGGTCGCGACGATCCTGTCGAACCCCGTCCGGGAGACGTGGTCGGGATGGGATGAGCCCCGCGACCGCAGCCGTCTCCTGGAAGCCGCCGCCGAACTCCGGCCTCGCTTCGTGCTCTTCCTGGATGCCGACGAGCGGATCGATGCCGACGACGGGGCGGCGTTGCGCGGTTTCGTTGAGCGGGACGCCCTCCCCGGGTTCGCCTACGGGATGCGTGTGCATCGGATGGTTCGGCCGGAGCCGCCGGGCTACGACCGGGCCGACCTCTGGGCCTACCGGTTGTTCGCGTGGGAACCGGATCAGGTCCTGCCGTCGCAGTCGCTGCATCTGGTCCCGGTGCCGATCTCGATCCCGCGACCCAACTACATGCAGACGACGATCCGCATCCAGCACCACGCGAGCGAGACGTCCCAGCGGCGACGGCTCCGTTACGAGAAGTACGAGGAGCTCGATCCGGCACGCCGGTGGCAGTCGGGCTACGAGCACCTGTTGGACGAACCCGGACAGATCCGCGCCTGGGAGCCGCGTCTCGCAGGGCTTCCGGTCGTCGCCGAGCCCGACGTCGACCTGACGGCGCCCGTCCTTTCGGTCGTCGTGATCGCACGGGATGACGGCGAACGCATCGACCCGGTCCTGCGTTCCGTCCAGGAACAGGAAACGGAGGAGGCGTTCGAGACGATCGTGGTGGTGTCCGGGTCACCGCAGACGGCGGCCGTCGTGCGGGACCGGTTCCCCGAAGTGACGCTCGTCGATCTGGAACGGCCGGTCTTCCCCGGCGCTGCTCGCAACGCCGGCCTGCGGATCGCCCGGGGGGACTACGTGTCTTTCCCCGGGTCGCACGTCGTGCTGTCGGCCGGGAGTCTCCGGGCCCGGATGAAGGCCCACGAGTTGGGCTACCCGATGGTCACCGGCAGCATCCGCAACGGGACCCGAACGCCCTCGGGGTGGGCGAACTACTTCCTCGATCATTCGACGGCCCTTCCCGGGCGGCCGGCGGGGGAGTTGCGCTCGCCGCCAGCCCACTGCTCCTACGACCGCGACCTGCTGATCGCGGCCGGCGGGTTCCCCGAGGATCTGCGCGCGGGCGAGGACACGTTCGTCAACAACCGGATGTTCGGGGCGGGCCTGAAAGCCTATCGCTCGCCCGAGATCGAGCTCACGCACGCGACCCGGTGCGACCGGCCCACGGCGTTGCTCGCACATCACTGGAACCGCGGTCGTGCGCTCGGCCGCCTGCTATTCGATCCGGCGTTCGTCCTCCCCGTCGAGCGGCGCGGCATCGGCAGGATGGTCGCCTCCCTGGTGCCCCGCCGGGTCACCGCGACCGCGCGGGCCGTAGCGAAGTGGGGGGGACCACAGGAGCGGCGCGCCTACCGGGAGTCACGCCTGCTCATCATCGCGGCAGCGGTCGCGTCGTGGTGCGGGACGCTCTTCGAAGCGGGGATGGTGAAAGCGGCGCAGGTGCTCGAAGCTAGGCGTTGAACGACGAGCGGGGCGACCAGCCGAGCGCGACCTGTGTGTTGATGTTGCGCAGGCGCCCGCGGAAGTAGTGCCGGCCTTCCTTCCTGGTGCGGTAGGTCGCCGTGAACCCGCCAACGCCGTCCCTCCACGTCGCCCATTGTTGCCCGGGCTTCTTCACCTGGACGTCGTAGCGAAGGTTCGGGTGGAAGGGGTCGTTCGACAGGTCACGGTTGCCCCACTGCACCATCGCCGTCGACCGCGCGTTCGTCTTCTGGACGAGGACGGGGGAAAGGATCACGCCGTTCATCGGAACGTGTGAGGTGTCCTTGCACTCGTACTCGTACCGTCCGGCGGCCCAGAAGCCGAACCCGAAGTCGGTGACCCAGTTATAGACGGGCGGCGGTGTCGGGTTGAGCACCGGGCTGCTGTCGAAGATGTTGAGGCCCGAGGTGTCGGTGACGGAGTGGCCAGAGGCGCCGTTCCACTGCCAGTAGACGTAGTCGTCCGGGTAGTCGAGCCGGAGTGGATCGGGCGAGAAGGAGTAGTCGAAGACGTATTCGTACTGAGTCATCGCCTGAGCCGGGTTGGCCAGGATCAGATCCGCGAACATCGCGGCGCCGGTCAGCGTGGCGCCGGTCGCCACCGCCCGCCGGATGAATACCCGGCGGCTCATCTGTCCCTCTGCGAACGCCTGAACGAGCTCTTCCACGCGACCCCTCCGTGGCCCTGGTTCCAGCAGCAACGATAGTCCTTCCTGGCAAGTGCGGCTAGGCATGTCCTCGGCCCCGGCCGGGGTCGTTCGCGAGCTGACCTCCCAGCCGAACGTGTTTGCGCTGGTAGACTGCCAGATACGGACGTCAGGTGACGTCCCGTGAGGTTCCTTCCTGGTTTCGCCTTCTGGTGGCTTCGGGTGAGTGACCTCGATAGCCCCGAGACACACAGACAGAAGGAGAGACCATATGACGTCCCCGCGATTCTCCGACCTTGGCGTATCCACGCCGGTTTCCGATGCCCTCGCCGCTCGCGGCATCGATGTGCCGTTCCCGGTGCAGGAACTGGCCATCCCCGACGCCCTCGCCGGCAAGGACGTGCTCGTGCGTTCGCGTACCGGCTCCGGAAAGACCCTTGCCTTCGCCCTCCCGATCGTGGAGCGACTCAAGAACGACGCGCCACGACCCGCAGTCGTCATCCTGGTCCCGACCCGCGAGCTGTGTTCGCAAGTGGCGGAGGAGTTCGACGACTTGGCACGGGCCAAGGGACTTCGCAGTGCGGCCGTGTACGGCGGCGTTTCGATCCAGGTGCAGTCCAAGGCGGCCGGCAAGGCGCACATCTTGATCGCGACCCCGGGCCGCCTCGAGGACATCTCCGAGCGGCGGATGGTCGATCTCAGCAAGGTCCAGATCCTGGTCCTGGACGAGGCCGACCGCATGCTCGACATGGGATTCCAGCCGCAGGTCGACCGGATCGTGCGCCGCATCCCCAAGGACCGCCAGACGATGTTCTTCTCGGCCACCCTCGACGGCGCGGTCGGCAACATGGCCTCGCACTACACGCGAGACGCCGTTCGCCATGAGATCGTCGGCGCGACCGAAACCGTCGACGAGGCGGACCACCGGTTCATCCCGGTCGAGCCCGGCAAGAAGGTCGAGATGCTGATCGAGATCCTGGCCGAGGACGACCGCGGCCTGGCGCTGGTCTTCGTACGGACCAAGCACGGCGCGGACCGGCTCGTCCACAAGCTCAAGCGTCAGGGGGTTCACGCGGCCGCGATGCACGGGGACATGACCCAGGCCGCGCGCGAGAAGGCGTTCGCGAGGTTCGAAGCCGAACATGTGAACGTGCTGATCGCCACCGACGTCGCTGCTCGCGGCCTCGACCTAGACAACATCTCGCACGTCATCAACTTCGATCCACCCAACGACGACAAGAGCTACCTGCACCGCGTCGGGCGAACGGCCCGCGCGGGTCGCAGCGGAACGGGCGTCACGTTCGTCCAACCGCTGGAACAAGGCGATGTCGGCCGCATGGCCGCGCGCTTGAAGCTGCACGATGAGTTCCAGGGCGAAGGGATGAAGGTTGCCCCACCGCGCACCGTGTTCTCCTCGCGCGGACGCGGCAGCCGGCGTCGCCGCTAGCCACCGCGCGCTCATTCCGCGCAAGCATCGGATCTGACTACTGCCCGGTGTACTCCGTGAACACCTGCACGTTGCCGTCGGGATCGGTCGCCACGACCTGCGTGTAGCCGGGCTGTGGGTCGATGCCCTTGCGGGTGTTGATGGCCGGGATCAACGGGAACGTCGAACCGGTCTGCTTGAGCCGGTTGTATGTCATCTCCGCCGAGGCGATCCAGAAGCTCATGTACCCGCTCGGCACGCCGGCCCTGGGCAGTCCGTCGCGCGATGGCTTGGCGATGTAGATCCCGAACACGACGCCGCTGTCGGCCCACCAGCCTCGGTACCCGGAGTCCGGGTACGGACGCCCGAGTTTCATGACGTCGCGGTAGAAGGTCTCGGCGGCCGTCAGGTCACTCACGGGGTAGCCCGAGTAGTCCAGCGACAGGGCCCCGCCCGCGTGGACCTCCGCACCGACCACCATCGTCACGAGAGGCCTGGCGTTCGCGTTCAGCACGTGCGTAACGAATGCCGTGTCCCGGAACGGGTGCGCACCGGTTCCCGTCAAGACCATCTCGTAGCTCACGACCGAACGGGTGCCGAGCGGCCGCACGCGGACCGAGTTGGCAGCCATGCTGGCGACCAGTCCACCGGAGGTGCGGTCGTAGCCGGACCAGTACTCGTTCGCCAGGGTGGTCGCCAGCGTCGAACCGGCCTCCAGCCCTCGCACGCGCGTCCGCGTGTCGTCGAACCAGCGGCCGGCCTTGTACATCGTCTGCATCGTGGCTCCATCCGTTCGCAGCCACGCGGTCGCGATCTTCTTCGCGGCGAGCGTCCTCGCATCCGTTCCGGTGAACCCGGTCGGCTCGGGCGGGACCCCAGAGCCGGCCGCCGTGAAGTTGCGCTGCAGGATGACGAACGGGTTCTCGGTCGGCCGGTCCAGCCCGACCGCGTACAGGTCCGATCCCTGCTTCAACAGGGTCGTGTCCGTGCCCTGGACGAACCGCACGCCGGCGGCCTTGAGTCGATCGCGTTCGGCCCGCACATCATCGACGTAGAAGACCGCCCAGCCGTTCGGCTTGCCGGGGGTGATCGTCGCCAGGCCGTTCAGCCGGGTCCGGTCCAGGATGAAGTGAGCGCCCTTGAGCTGGAACGAGGCTCGGTCGGCCGTGACGTACTCCGGCGGCCCGGCGAACTGCGAGTAGAAGGCAACTTGTCGGTTCATATCCTTGACCGGGGTCACCCAGTCGAACGGGAACGTCTCGGCGCCCGGCCTGCTGCGGCCGACCCGGAAGCTCAGGTTCCACGAGTCGGTCTGATGGGCGATCTTCCAGGAGCTGCCCACCTTCGTGAACGCCTGCACGACCAGGCCCTGATCGGTGTAGCACCAGCGGGCGCCGCCCCGGACGTCGACCCAGTAGAGAGCGGTGGCCGACGAGCCCTCCGCCCACAGCTCCGCATGGTTGATCTTGAAGCTCTCGGCGATGACGCCGGTCGGGCGTTCGTAGGCGGTCCACTCGACCGGCAGGGCCGATGCCACCGCGTCGGCGCCCTGCTGGAGGCCGCTCGCGCCCCAGCGTCCGCTCATCTTCGTGACGTCGGAGGTGACGTAGGTGCGGTAGCCGGAGACGTCCATCGCGAGGTAGCGCTGCCAGGACTTGGTGATCGTCGAGATGAGCGCGTTCTTGTCGGCGGTGCTCGCGCTCGACGAAACGACCTCGGTGGCGGGGAACGAGACGGCGCCCGGCCCATCGCCACACACGGCGTTCGCCGGTTGCGCCGCAGACGTGATGCTCAGCACGATCGCGAACGCGGCGGTGATCGCCCCGTTGCGAAGGAGGTGTCCCCGTCGGCGCTGTGTCCTGCTCATCCCCATCACCCTTCCGTTGTCGGCGTTCCTACCCCTGTCATCGAGAGGAGAACGCGGCGACTGAACGTGTTTGCCCTGCGGTTTCCGACAGATAGGCCTGTCGGTTGTTGGTGATTCCGCAGCGCTAGTCCGGAATGACTACGCGAACCGAGTCATTGCGGGTCATCCTGGCGGGGAAGGCTCAGCCGGTGGGGCGCACATGCCGACAACCGGGGACAACGGATCAGGAGGTGCGGCGATGGTGACGAGGATGCGATTCGACGAACTGGACCGGCAGATCGTCCACGTCCTACAAGGCGACGGCCGGGCATCGTTCGCCGAGTTGGCGCGAGAGTTGGGGGCGTCCGAGGCGACGATCCGCGCGCGGGTGGCGCGCCTGCTGCGCAGCGGCGCCGTGAAGGTCGTCGCGTCGGTGGATGCCTTGGAACTCGGATTCACGGTGGCGTACATCGGTGTTCGCGTCCGAGGGGGAGCGCTGGACCGGGTCCTGAAGGCCATGCGGGCAACGCCGGAGGTCACGTACGTGGTCGTGTGCGCGGGTTCGTTCGACCTGTTCGTCGAAGTGGTGTGCACGGACGGTCCGGCACTGATGCGCCTCTTGGATGAGCGGATCAGACAGGCTCCCGGGGTCGAGTACGCGGAGACGTTCACCGTGCTGGATATCGCCAAGGATGAGTACCAATGGCCGGAGTCCGGCGTCTCGATCCCGGCCTGAACTACGCGCTGTAGCCGCGGAGGCCGCGGAGCTGGTCATCGACCGAGAGCATCGAGTTATCCAGGTCGAAGCGTGCATACTCGGCGAAGAGTGGCGTCCAGACGGAGCCGAAGATCCGAGCGGGGGGCCCTTCCGCCTTGCCGCCGACCCGGTTCGTGGCGAACGGGAAGAGTGGGGAACCTTCGACCTTCTGCTCGCCGTTGGCGTCGAGGTTCGCGTCGAACCGGAACGCGCACGCGCCTTCGATCTTGATGATGGGGGAGGTTCCCTTCTCGACCTTGATGGCGGCTCGCTCCATCCCGATGTACTCGCCGATCAGCTCCTGGATGTCCGAGAACGGGCCGCCGTGGCGGCCGCTCAGGATCTCCTCGACCGCGCGGGCAACGTCGTCGGACGCCGACTCATCGACGATGATCCCCATCTCCCAGAACTCGCTGGTCCCGAGCTTCTCCGGGAAGAAGTTCACGAGTGCGAAATCCGAGCCGGAGAGGTCCGCGTGCTGGGTGGCGCCTTCGAGCTTCCCTTCCTGGACGCGGAAGAGGACGATGCCCTTGCACCCTCCGTGCGTGTCGTTAAGGCGGCCGTCGATCTGCCAGTGCTCGTCGACGTTGCACGAACACGTGGCGATGTACGCTCCGGCGATCCGCCAATCCATGGCCCCGCACCAGCTCCTTCACAGGTGGCCGTGAGGGAAGTATGCCCCATCCCGCACGCACACGCGAGGGGTGTCCCAGGCACCGCACCTCCGGGAGTCCTAGAGTCGCAGCGTGACTGCAGGCAGCGATGGACCGGAAGGGGGCCTCGCGGAAGGCGATGAGGTCGCTCCCGGGTGCCGGTACTGCGGGCGAGCAACGTTCGATCCGGACAAGCGAGACCGGCCGTGGGTCCGCGGCGTGGCTGCTGGGCTTCAGGTCCTCGTTTGCCCGGCGTGCCAGGCGGATCGGGCAGGCTGGGCCGACGAGCTGGACCGATGCACGGCGTGCGATTCCCCCCGGCTCTCTGCCATGCTTGGAGAGATCGTGTGCCGCGCATGTGGGCATGCATCGGGCGCTTAGCTCAGTGGGAGAGCACTTCCCTTACAAGGAAGGGGTCGGGGGTTCAAATCCCTCAGCGCCCACCAAAGAAATGCCAGGTCAGCAGTGTTGTCGTTCGCATCGCACGTCTCGGATCCGCTGGCCTCGCTCGCTACGGTCAAGCGAAAGTCAATCGCACTCCTCACCCCACAGTTGAGCACTTCCCTCGGGGGCGCAAAGCACTCACGCACTTGACCCGATGGTGTCGGGCAAGCAAGCTTGCCCGATGAACGCTCCTCACCCCGATCGGTGCCGCGGCACGGCTAGTCTTCGCCGATGAGAGTCGCGGAATCCCGTTTCGAGCATCTCGGAAGTGCCCAGGGTGCAATGGGCTTTCGTCTCGGTGGGCCTCACACGAACCAACGGATGGTCACATGCGAGGGCGAAGACATGTACGACCTCAGTGTCCACTGCGAAACGTGCGCGTTCACGTTTGAACGGGTTGGTGTTCCGAATCCATCCGCGCTGCCTGTATCGGTTCTTCGCGGTCGGCTTCGGCGGGGGCTGGAATCGCTCGATCGGGAGGTGGTCGAGGCGTACGCCGAGATTTTGCCGGAGGGTGACTACGTCGTCTCGCTCAGCGATCTCCGCCCCAAGCTCGTGCACCCGCTCGATGAGGATGACTATTTCGCGAATGAAGGTCGTGCGCTGTTCGGAACCGAGGCCCCCTTCTACGATCTCCCAGCAACTCCGAGGACTCCCTACTACCGGGCGGATGGGGAAAGGACGTTCAACCCCGTCGGGAAGATGTGGGGATACAACACGGACGAGCCGTGGCCGCAAAGGGCAGCAAGCTTTGTCTTCCTTGCCCCAATGAACTCGATTAGTAGCCTCGACCCGAACACCCTGGCTGAGTACCGATCCTCCGCCGGTCGGGGTACCGCAGTCGCATTGTCCGTGCTCGATGCGAAGGCTCCGGTCGTCGGCTTCGACGCTGATCCTGACTATGAGGTCGACGCTCACTGGTGCTGGACCCACTACCTCCTGGATGGTCATCACAAGACTCGGGCCACTTCTCTCGAAGGGGACTCGCTCTCCCTGCTGTCGTTCACCGCCCTTGAAGAGGGCGTTTCCACGCGAGCCGATGTTGAGCAGTTGATAGCCCTCCTTGGGTGAACCCCCCTGCCGCGATCGGGTGGAGAGGTCTTCATGCGACCACGCACCCTTGGTGCCCTCGATTCCGGTCAAGAAATAGTCAAGGAGCCGACGGTACTTGCCGGTACTTGTGTGACTCATGTGACTGCGGAAAACGAACGACTCCCGCATACATGCTGGTCAGAGCGTCGCAGCGCCGAGATAGAGAGTCTCTCTTACAAGGAAGGGGTCGCAGGTTCAAATCCTGCAGCGCCCACCAACCACGGGGGTTTCACGCGAGTGCTTTTCGTCCGGTCAAGCAGAATCCTTGACCGGCTGGCGCGCGCGCCTCTTGCTTAGTCGAGCTGGATTCCAAGCCGACGCGAGACCTCCCGAACGAACGGAAGGTGGCGATCGTTCGCGGCGGCCGCGTGTGCCTGCATGAGAGATGTTGCAGTCGCGAGGTCGCCGGATGCGTGACGCATGACGGCAAGGTCGAAGAGAGGTCGGGGGTATCTGAACGGGTCGTCGCCAGCGTCCCACTTCGCATGGATGGCCTCTCGGTCTGGGAAGGAATCGAGATAGGGAATCCCATACTCGGAGATGAGTTCTGACATGCGAAGCCCGATCTCGGGAGTAGGTGGGTCAAGGCTCCACCAGCCCTCATCCCCGCGCTCCATGATGTGCCCAAGCCGTTGCAGGATCTGACAGTCGTGTGCACCGATGAAAGTCGGAGTTGTGGAGAACTGCACGCGGTGTATCTCTGGGATGAAGACTCCAAGGTTCACAGTGAAGGAGCCGTACTTCGAGGGTCCGAGTACCCGGGCGCGGCTCTCCATGACTCGTCGCTGGTCCCCAGCGGATAGATTTGGCGGGATCGGTTCGAAACGAGCCATCTCGAAGCCCAAGACATGGGTGAGGCCGTCAGCAGTCAAACGGTTGAAGTTGTTTGCGCGCTTCCGGAAGCCAGCGGCCTTCATGATCGGGGCGACGTAGGTTGCCACGTCCTTCATGCGCACTGCGATCTCGGTCGGCATGAGGACGAGGATAGTCCCGACTCACGGGCGCAAGGTAGCCGGTCAAGAAATAGTCAAGGAGCCGACGGTACTTGACGGTACTTGTGTGACTCATGTGACTACAGAAGGCGAACGCCTCCCGCATACATGCTGGTCACAGCGTTGTCGGGTGGGGTGGGCGTTCTCCCTTACAAGGAAGGGGTCGCAGGTTCAAATCCTGCAGCGTCCACCAAGGCTTGTCGTGTTTCGGGTGATGCTTGACGGAAGCATGACGAACATGCTGTGGTGAACCTGGCTAGCGGCTGACCCCGAAGGTCAAAGCGGGGTTCAATGACTCCCACCCGAGGGGTCCTGAGCCTGGTGGACGAGGAGGCGGTTATGCGGCGAAGGATCACTACCGCCATCGGCGTGGCCGGCGTAGTCGTTGCCTTGCTCGCGCCGGCAGGCCCCGTTCAAGCCGAAGCCCAGATCCGCTGGAGCGCTGAACACTCGGTGACTGACGGGCCGGATGCTGCCTTCGACATCGCGCTCAGTCCTGACGCGGGAAGCGTGTATGTGACCGGCACTGTCACGATCGCGTACGACTCGGCTACTGG
Organism: Actinomycetota bacterium; assembly: GCA_040880465.1. Classification (GTDB taxonomy): domain Bacteria; phylum Actinomycetota; class UBA4738; order UBA4738; family JBBDHU01; genus JBBDIK01. The sequence goes on from JBBDIK010000012.1 coordinate 27,852, forward strand.
CTCGGAGCTATGGGTCGCCCCACCGGGGGGTCGCGCGATAGCCGTCAGCGGCGATGGTTCGATGGTGTTCGTCTCACAGGTCGCTGGCGGCGCACCCGTTTGCGGCGGCGAGACTACCGCGCTGGATTCCGAGACCGGTCTGACGCTTTGGAGCGTCCCCTTCGGCGGGCTCCTCACCTCAGATCCGGTCGGGTCAGCCCTCTATGTTGGAAACAGCGCAACGTCGTCATTCTGGCCTGACTGCCAAGGGCGCCTGATCGCTCTCAACCCAGAGGACGGCGTCGTCCGATGGCAACGGAACCTTGCGAACGACGTGAGCATCAGGGCCATCGAGGTCTCCCCGGACGGACGGCGTGTCTTCGCCGCAGGTTCACAACTGTGGTGGGACGACTACGCCTGCGAGGAAGAGGGGCTTCCCGGAGGGAACATGTGGATTGCGACATTCCGGGCGGTTGGTGGCTCCCGCGTCTGGGACCGGACGATAAGTGCGCCGGGCTCCTCGGTTGACGGCACATCGTCTCTTGCCTTGTCCCCCTCAGGGGACCGCGCGTATCTGTACGGGGATTGGCACCCGTACGGAAGTTCGTGTTGGGGAAGGTCCGCGCCACGCGCGGCGACGCTCACGCTTCGGGCAGCGACCGGCCAGGAACAAGAAGTGGCGGTGTTCAATCACCGCAATCCGCAGATCTTCGGATGCGAGGGAGGAAGCCCCGCGGCAGGCCTCCTCGCAATCGCTCCAAGTGGACGAGCTTTGGTACATGCGGGGATCCAGTCAGGTGATTGCAAGTCCACCAACATCGTGATCGTGGCTAGTGACACACGCGGCAACGTTGAGTGGTCGCGTGAGATTGACTTGGGATCCGATGACCGTCCGCTCAGTGTGCTGTATGGACCGCAGGGCGGACGCGTGTACGTCGGGGGCGTAAGTGGCGACAGCGTGTTCGTGACCTCGCTCTCCAAGAAGAATGGGAGTCGACAGTGGCTCCAGCAGATTCCAGGAGCAGACTTTGGAGCGATGGGTGTGGGCGGCCCCGATCCATCCGTTTTCATAGCCGGATCAACGGGTGGCCCGGATTCAGACATGCTTACGGCGTCGATTGGCCCAGCGCAGTCACCGCCGTGAGCGGACCGCTCGCCCCTTCCCTGAGCACCGGCATGACACATGCGAGGCGACCAAGAGCGTCTCGGTAGACGCTGAGCAGTCAAGAAATAGTCAAGGAGCCGACGGTACTTGCCGGTACTTGTGTGACTCATGTGACTGCGGAAAACGAACGCTCCCCGCATCCATGCTGGTCAGAGCGTCGTTGCGCGAGATGGAGAGTCTCTCTTACAAGCACGAGTTCATATCGGGGCGCTTAGCTCAGTTGGGAGAGCGCCTGCTTTACACGCAGGAGGCCGGGGGTTCGAGTCCCTCAGCGCCCACCGACTAAAGTGATGCGATGCCGAAGACGGAAGGGGCACGGGCGCCGATGAAGATTCTTGCCGTGTGCGCGCTCCTCGTTGTCGCCTGCGTAGCCTGCTCAAACGACCCGTCCTCGGACGGATCAGCAGCGTCGCCCTCATCCAACGCGGAAACGCCGCCGAGTGATCAGAAGACGTTCACGCACGAGGGGATCGAACTTCAGTATCCGGCTGATTGGTCGCTTGCCGTTGCTCTCGAAGGCGCAGGCGTGTCGAACGGTTGCTCCGAGGGATTCTGGGCTGCGAGGACAGAGATCCCCGGCGGTGGGATTGCAGGCGTAGGACGCTGTCCGTCGTCCTTTGATTGGCCGCCTGAAGGCGAGACGATTCCAGAAGCGCTCCGACGAGAGCTTGCGATGAAGTCACCGGAGGATGTTGTCTCTATCCGCGCTCTAGATGCGAGCGAGATGCAAGGGGCCGAGGGAATCTGGATTGCGACATCTTTGGATGCCGCAGCAGCGAAGAACTTCGGCATCTCGGGGCCATCCGACGGTGTGATTATTCGCGCCGCGGTTCCTTCTGAGGACCCAATGCGGCCCGACATCTATGAAGTCTTCTGCCAAGTGCCAGCGGCTGATGCAAACATCGGCTTGAACGGATGCGAACTGATGGCGGAAACATTCCAGTTGACGCCGAGTTTGAGTTCTCCTATCAAGGCCGCCAGCGTCGATTGCAACCCGTCGGAGGTGCAACTGGGCGAGATTCTCGTCGAGAATGGCAACGCGATTGTGGCCCTTGCTGAAAACCAGACCCCCGGTGGCTACAAGCACTATGTCCAAGAGGCGGGAGTCTTCCTGGACGACGCGCGTGCTGCAGCGGAGAGCGCGCCTCCAGAGTTGGCTCCGTCGTGGGAGACGGCCATCGACGGGCTGGAACACATCCGAAGTGGCTACGCAGACTCGATCACGGCCTCGACAAGCCGAGAGCAAGATGCGGCGTACCAGGAAGTCCTGCGCGGTCAGCAACTCCAAGCGACGGTCTTCAACGATCTAGATCAACAGGGATGCATCACTGGTGTCTAGCCACGGTGCCTCCGGCACCACTCGGATTGCGCGAATGGTTGCTCATCGGTGCCTCGCAGTATTCATGCTGCTGGTGCTGTCGGGATGTTCGGGCAGCACGCCGCCCGTTGAGCCAGATGCGCCGCCTGAAGAGTCGAGTCCAGGCCACTCCATCCACTACGAGGTGCGGCTTCGGGACGGCGGATCGGCCCCCTTCACTGCGACATTCACCTCCCCGACAGGCACGGTGAGCACGTTTGAGGGAAGCACTCCTTGGGCCAGCGAGACGGAGGACTTTCAGGACGGTTCGATGCTGTCATTGCAGGCCGAGATATCCCATGAGCAGAAGAGCCCGCTGCTGTGCAATCTGGTCGATGATGGCGGCGGAGGCTCCTGGACGATGGGACAGATGGGTGATCCGATTGATGCGTGCGCAGTGACGTACACGCTCGGCCTGTGGCCGCCCGACGACAACGACCTTTCGAGCCCCCTGATCCGCGACGGTTGAAGCCGCTCAATCCAATCAACCGGCTGTGCTGGCTAGACACTCTGCCAACCCCGGCCCCGGTCAAGAAAGAGTCAAGGAGCCGACGGTACTTGACGGTACTTGTGTGACTCATGTGACTACGGAAAACGAACGCTCCCCGCATACATGCTGGTCAGAGCGTTGCGCAGCGCGGAGGACTATCTCCCTTACAAGGAAGGGGTCGCAGGTTCAAATCCTGCAGCGCCCACCGATTGTTCTCGGAGGTCAAGCACGCTGTCCGGTCATTCATGACCATTCGGTAATCGGCATGTGCTCTTCGTCTTGCGACGACAAGGAGATTGCCCAGTGGCCGGGCGCACCCGGGCGGCATGGGTCATGATCGCCCCGTGAAGGCCATTGGGTTGCTTGCGTTCATGCTTGCCCTTCTAACCGCGTGCGCGGCATCGGTGCCCTCCGCTGTCAACGGGTCACCGCATGAAGACGCGGAGCAGTATTGCCTGTTCGACTCTGGCTTGGAGACGGTCTGGCAGGGGACTCCGGAGACCATGGATCGTCCATGGAATGAGCTCTGTGTCATGCGCGGAATGGTCCCCCGGCTTGCACGACGTTGCACCGACGCTGACAAGCTCGAGCGATGGGTTCGCAGTCTCGACCCAGCTGGTCGAAGGGAAACGCGAGAGGACTGTCGGAAGGAAGTGTCTGATCGCCCTCAGCCGGTTCCCGCTCCACCGGGGTGGCAGGGCTAGGCCGGTTGCCAGCGCGCTATTCTTCGCCGATGACCCGCGTGATGGAGTCCCGATTCGAGCCTTGTTGGCGATGCCAAGGGCGAGTCGTTGCCCGAGCAGTTGAGGCTGAGGGCCCAGCGGATGGACACGGTCTTTCGGTCGCTGCGCGAGGGTCTTCAGAGCGGTAAGGTGGGCAGATGAAGTACTTCCTGATCCGATACGAGAGGCACACCGGCCTGCTGAAAGGGCTCGACGAGTTCGGGTCGGCGCGGCGCGACGAGGCGCTTCAGGCTCGCTTCCAGTTGGAGCGTGCATCGGACGGGAGCGATGACATCGAGATCGCATTGCTCGGCGCCGAGACGTTAGATGATCTGAGGGCAACGCACTCGCGTTACTTCCAACGCGAAGCGCCCATCGCAGTCTGAACGCCCTACTCGAAGGGCGGCCATGTTCGGGAAGAAGCGCGGCGGCGCACCGGGCGTTGCGGAGGTCGATACCTTCTGGGGATTCGTGATCGCGCTGATGGCGACAGCAGCCGACTATGGCGTGCGTCTGGCAAGTGAGTTCGCGAGGGAACGCCCACCTCCGATGATCCTTGCGGAGATGCGGGGGGAGGGGGCAGATGACTGAGGAAGGCATTAGGGGATCAGGGGAAAGGGCGTGAGCGGATGAAGCGAAGCCGGATCTTGGTCGCCGCCACGCTTGGGCTCGCGGTGGTCTTCATCGCAGTGCTGGCGATGGCCCTGGTTCGGGCTGGCCACAATGGTCCCGCGGGAGAGGGCTGGGAAAACGCCGGATCACTGGAGGAACTCGACGCAACCAGGGTGGTCAAGGTCCCTGATCAGACCGTGTATCTGGTTGCCAGCGACCTCACACCCCTGGCGCTTTCGGCGGTTGATCCGCACTTGGGTGAGATCATCGCGTACTGCGAAAGCAGCGGCTGGTTCGAGGATCCTGATCACGGCTCGAAGTACGACGGGCAGGGGTACTACGCGATGGGTCCCTCACCTCGCGGAATGGATCGAGTAGCCGTGACGGTGTTCCAGGGCGATGTGTGGATCCAGCCTGCGAACGATACGGAGGGTCCTCCGCGCGGGGCCGACAACCCTGCGCACGAGGATCCGCGAGGTCCCTTCTGTTCGTGAGCGAACGCCCTCACCGATGTGAATCAGCGCGAGGTCTCGGTCAAGGAATAGTCGAGGAGCCGACGGTACTTGTCGGTACTTGTGTGACTCATGTAACTACGGATAGTGTTTCGGATCGCCTCTTTCCCCGGTTCTGGGACCGCTTCGGTCACGTTGAGGAGGGCACACGTCATGGGAAAGTTCTTGATCGAGATCCCTCATGCGGAGGACGCCGCGGAGTGCACCGGGATCGTCAAGGTGTTTCTGTCGTCCGGCTCCCACCTGCTAACCAACGCGGAATGGGGATGCATGGACGGCGTGCACAACGCATGGATCATCGTGGAGGTGGACACGAAGGACGAGGCTCTCGCCATCGTCCCCCCAGCACTTCGCTCCGTCGCCACAGTGACTGCGCTCAACTCCTTCACCTTGGACTACATCAACGCGGAGATCGAGCGCCTTGCGGGCGACGGCGTGGGGTAGCGAGACGGTATGGGGAGCAAGCCGGTGGCAGCCACCGACGGCCTGAGTTCGCAGCACTTCTACCACGGTACGCGGGCTGATCTGAAACTCGGAGACCTCGTCGAGCCCGGCCAAACCTCTAACTACGGCAAGAGGAACAAGACGGTCTACGTCTATCTGACCGGCACCCTGGATGCGGCCATCTGGGGGGCGGAGCTAGCCCTCGGCGAAGGACCCGGCAGGATCTACGTGGTGGAACCGACCGGCCCGATCATGGACGACCCCAATCTGACAAACACGAGATACCCGGGGAATCCGACGAAGTCATACCGCTCCCGGGAGCCGCTGCGGGTCACGGGCGAAGTCGCAGAGTGGCAAGGGCACTCCCCCGAGACGATCCAGGCCATGAGGGACAGGATCAAGGGTCTTGAGCCGATCGACGACTAGTGTTCCCTCGTAGGAAGGAGTGGGATGGACTCGCGACCGATGACCGAGGACGACATCTCGTCCTGTGTCGACATCTTCTACACCTCGTTCAATGCCCTTCATCGCCAGCACGGTTTGGCGGAAGAGGACGCCGCAGACTCCGGATGGCTGGCGGGTGCACTTCGACACTTCCTCGAGACGGACCCGCACGGCGGCCGGATCGCGATGCAGGATGGCAACCCGGTCGCGTTCGCGTCGGCGTTCCGACGGCACCGTTACTGGTTCCTCTCGTTCTTGTTCGTCCTCCCTGATGCGCAGGGATACGGGATCGGACGGTCACTCCTCGACGAGCTGGTGCCACAGGAGGATCCGGCCGATGTCGTCCGGGCCACGGTCGTGGAGTCGTTCCAGCCGGTCTCGACGGGGTTGTACGCGAGCTACGGCATGACGCCCCGGTCGATCCGATACGGGCTCAGCAGGGTCGGCCGGCCGGACGCACTCCCTGAACTTCCCGCCGACCTCGGGAAGGAGGAGTTGGCTCCGGCCGATCTCGAGGACATGGCGAAGCTCGATGGGCGGATCCTGGGCTTCGAGCGGTCGGCCGACCACGGGTGGTGGGATGCCTCCGGCATGAAGGGGTACGTCTATCGGCACGGCGACGAACCGGTGGGATACGCGTACGTGGACGACGGTTTCGTCGGGCCGGCTCTTGCGATCGATGAGCAAACCTTGTGTTCGATGGTCGCCGATATCGTGCGCGATGCAGATGATCCCGCGGCCGTGACGGTGAATACCTATGGTGATGCCGCTGCGGTGTTCCAGATGCTCCTTCGTGCAGGCGCTCGGATCGATGATGACAAGCACCGATTCGTCTACGGCTCCAGTTCCGGACCATTGCCTCCCAGCTACATCAATTTCTCCGGCTTCCTGCCGTAGTTCGGGGCAGGGCTTAGCGTCAGCGGGCGCCGATCACCTTGAACAGGTGGCCGCAGTCGATGCACTTCGTGTTGACGCGGGCGGCCGGGCCGGCGTGGCCGAACGGCTGGGTGTGCTTGGATCCGCACGAGGGACAGACCGTCCGTCCGGCCCCGGCGCCGCGGTCGACCCACACGCGTTCGATCGAGACGGTTCCCCCCGCTTCCTCCAAGATGTCGAACGCCGACGAGGCCTCCTCCCGCGATGGGGTCTCCAGGACGAGCAGCGGAATGGCGTCGCCGGGGGAGGACGGGGGCTCGGGCATGAGGGCGGCGAGCGCCGCCGCGAGTTCGGTCTTCCGACCGGGGTCGAGGGCGGTCAGCGTCACCCGTGCCCCCAAGACTTGGTCGGGTCCCCCGCTTGCCTCTTCCATCACGCCCTCATCGTGTCCTGAGATGACAGTATGGGGGATAGCCCGGTGCACCATCCGGATCTGGAGGAGGGGCTGATGGCGAACAAGGACAAGGGCGGCAAATCCAGCAAGAAGGCTGCGTCCCAGGGCCTGAAGGAGAAGCGGGCCGCCAAGAAGAGCAAGAAGGCGGCCAAGGCCAAGAAGAACTCGGAATAGGGGGGTTCGCTCCGGCGTTCCGGGGATAAGCGGAACGAGAGGGGCGCTCCATGGCGATCAAGCGGATGAACCACGCGGTTCTCTACGTCCGCGATGCCGACCGTACGTTCGCGTTCTACCGGGACGTGCTCGGGTTTCGGACGGTCGGGGAGATGCCCGGCGCGAAGTTCCTCCAGGCACCCGACTCTACGAACGACCACGACCTCGCGCTGTTCTCCATCGGGGAGCAGGCGGGGGATTCGACCGCCGGGCGCAGCACGGTCGGTCTGTACCACATCGCGTGGGAAGTCCAGACCCTCGGTGACCTCCAGGAGGTGGCGGTCCGGCTGACCGAAGCCGGCGCCCTGACGGGCGCGACCGACCACGGGACGACCAAGGCCCTTTACGCGCAGGATCCCGATGGGCTCGAGTTCGAGGTGTGCTGGATCGTTCCCGAGGAGCTGCAGGACGAAGAAGTGATTGCCGCCAAGACGCAGCTCCGGCCCCTGGACCTGGTTGCCGACATCGAACGCTACGGCGTGGAGACCGTCGGCGGCGTCTGAGGCAGCGTCCGGCCGGGCCACGGCCAGTGCGTGTCCCGCGGTCATGTCGTGTATGGCAAGCTGGCCCGATGACGGTAGGAGACCTGAACGTGCGGGTGGACGGACGGCGCCTCCGCGAGGGCCGGTTGGCGCGGTTGCAGGAGGCGATGCGTGCGAACGATGTCGAGGCGTGTCTCCTGTTCAACCCGGCGAACGTTCGCTACGCGACCGGCGCCACGACCATGACCGTCTATTGCCTCGGTTCGTTCGTCCGGTGTGCCCTGGTGCCGGCCGAGGGCCGTCCGATGCTGTGCGAGCACCCGAACTCGATCCACCTGTTCGGTGACATCGAGGCTGACGTGCGCCCCTTCCACGCGTGGGAGTTCTACGACGACCCCGATGCGGAGGCGGTCATCTGGGCGAAGGAGACCGCCGACGCGATCCGCGAACTGGGGGTGACCGGTGACCGTGTCGCGATCGACAAGATCGCGCCGGTCGCATCCCGGGCACTCGAACGCGAGGGGTTCGAGATCACGGAGTCGGGCAACGTGACGATGGACGCCCGAGCGGTCAAGACGCTCGAGGAGATCGAACTGTTCCGCGTCAACGGACGGTTGACCATGGACATGCTATCGGCGTTCGAGGCGGCGCTGGAACCCGGGGTCCGCGAGTGGGACCTCGTCGCCGTATCGACCGATGTGCTGATCCGCGGTGGCGGCGAGTACCTCATCACGCGCGGGGTCGCGTCGGGCCCCAACACCAACCCGTGGCGGCAAGAGGCAACCGACCGGATGATCGAGGCCGGTGACCTCGTGTACATCGACACGGACATGAACGGCGTCGAGGGGTACTTCTATTGCGTCTCCCGGACGCTGGTGTGCGGTGATACCGATCCGACGCCCGAGCAACGCGACACGTATCGCGTCGCCCGCGACTGGGTGCTGCAGATGCGCGAGCTGATCCGTCCCGGACTCGGGTTCCGCGAGCTGGCGGAGCGTGCACCCAAGCTGCCCGAGCGTTTCGCGGCGCAGCGATACGAGACCCTCATGCACAGCTGTGGGCTTGAGGATGAAGGCCCGAGCGTGTCCTACCCGGACGTCGGCCAGCCGAACCCCGACCGCTCGATCGAGCCCGGCATGGTGGTGGTGGCAGAGGCGTATTTCGGCGAGGTGGGCGCGCCCTTCGGGATCAAGCTCGGGGACGAGCTGCTGATCACCGACGACGGGGCCGAACTCTTGGCGCCGTACCCGTTCGCCGGCGCGTTCCTCTGATCCGGACGCGGAGCAGGGAGTACCCCCGGACGGCGGACGATCCGTGCCCGTCTTGACCGCAGTGGTAGAAGAGAACTCTGGAGCGAGCCGGGCCACTTCCCCGCTCGCGCGACCCGGGAAGGGGGTGCTGGCTCATGGCCGCACTCGGAACGAAGGACATCAGCCTGGATCAGGCGAACGCCGCACTCGAGTCGGCGATCAAGAAGTCCGAGGAGATCGGCACCAAGATGGATATCGCCGTCGTGGATGCCGGTGGGAACCTGAAGGCGTTCGTGCGCCAGGACGGTGCGTGGATCGGCAGCATCGACATCTCGCAGAAGAAGGCACGCACCGCCCGCTACTTCGATATGAACACCGGCGACATCGGTAGCTTGTCACAGCCCGGCGGCCCGCTCTACAACATCGAGCACTCGAACGGTGGACTCATCACGTTCCCCGGCGGCGTGCCGATCAGGGACGGCGGCACTGTTATCGGTGCGATCGGGGTATCCGGGTCGAGCGTCGAGGATGACCACACCGTCGCGCAGGCGGGAGCGGACGCGGTCCAGTAGCCCGACCCTCCTTCACCGCCGAAGGCATCGTCCGAACGACCGAGGAGGAGGAGAGGTATGGCTGACAACCGCGGGGTCGCCTACATCGAGCCGGGGGTGGTCGAGCTTCAAGCCATCGAGTACCCGGAACTTGCGTTGGGCGATCGATCATGCGAACACGGCGTCATCCTCAAGACCGTCGCCACGAACATCTGCGGAAGCGACCAGCACATGGTTCGTGGGCGCACGACGGCGCCGGAGGGGCTGATCCTGGGACACGAGATCACCGGCGAGGTGGTCGAGAAGGGTCGCGACGTCGAGTTCATCGAGGTCGGAGACATCGTCTCCGTTCCGTTCAACATCGCCTGCGGGCGGTGCCGCAACTGCAAGGAAGGCAAGACGGGCATCTGCCTGAGCGTGAATCCGGCTCGTCCCGGTGCCGCGTACGGCTACGTCGACATGGGCGGCTGGATCGGGGGTCAGGCGGAATACGTCATGGTGCCCTACGCCGACTGGAACCTGCTCAAGTTCCCGGACCGGGATCAGGCGATGGCGAAGATCAAGGATCTCGCGTTGCTCTCCGACATCTTCCCGACCGGGTTCCACGGCGCGGTCACGGCCGGGGTCGGGCCCGGATCGACCGTGTACGTCGCAGGTGCGGGGCCGGTCGGCCTCGCGTGTGCGACGGGCGCGCAGCTGCTGGGTGCGGCCGTGGTGATCGTCGGTGACCTGATCGACGAGCGTCTCGCACAGGCCCGGAGTTTCGGGTGCGAGACTATCGACCTGAAGAAGGAGGCATCGCCGTCCGATCAGATCGAGCAGATCCTCGGTGTTCCCGAGGTCGACAGTGCGGTCGACTGCGTGGGCTTCGAGGCTCGCGGACATGGCGATGACGCCGGAGTCGAGAGGCCGGCCACCGTGCTGAACTCCGTGATGGAGATCACACGGGCCGGTGGTGCCATCGGGATCCCGGGTCTGTACGTGACCGGCGATCCGGGTGGCGTCGACGAGGACGCCAAGATCGGGCAGCTGGGCATCCGGATCGGGCTCGGGTGGGCGAAGTCCCACTTCTTCACGACGGGACAATGTCCGGTGATGAAGTACAACCGCAGCCTGATGATGGCGATCCTGCACGACAAGACCACGCCGGCAAAGAACGTCAACGTTCAGGCCATCTCGCTGGACGATGCCCCACAAGGGTATTCGGACTTCGACAAGGGTGCGGCGACCAAGTTCGTGATCGACCCTCACGGGGTGATCGGGAACTAGGCACACGTTGTGGGGGAAGGGCCGGTCTTCGGACCGGCCCTTCCCTAGTATCGAGGGCATGGCTCGTCGGATCGTGCTCGCCGCCGTCCTCGCTCTGGCGCTCTCGGGGTCTTCGGTGGCCGAGGTCCGTGCGGGCGACTCGACGCCCGTGGAGTCTTCAGGGCCGCTTCGTTCGTTCGACCTCGCAGCGAGCGGGGACATCCTGGTGCATTCGTCGGTGTGGAAGCGAGCCCGTGCGTATGCGACCGGTGGCGCACGCTTCGACTTCCGGCCGATGTTCGCGCAGGTTCGCAGCCTCATCGAGCCCTACGACCTGGCGCTCTGTCATCTCGAAACCCCGCTCTCGCGCAATGACACGAGCCTGTCCTCGTATCCCGTGTTCAACACTCCGCACGAGATCGCCGATGCGATCCGCTACGCGGGCTACGACGGGTGTTCGACCGCATCGAACCACTCGCTGGACCAGGGCTCGGCCGGGATCGACTCGACGCTGGACTGGCTCGAGAAGAAGGGTCTCGGCCATGCCGGAACCGCGCGCACCAAGGCCGAGTCACGCGGAACGACGTTCTACGATGTGAACGGCGTTCAGGTGGCTCACCTCTCGTATGCGTACGGGTTCAACGGGTTCGTCCCGCGCCATCCGTGGGAGGTGAACCGGATCCGGAGCAAGATGATCATCGCCGACGCGAAGCGTGCGCGCGACCGCGGCGCTGAGTTCACGATCGTCAGCCTCCACTGGGGGTGGGAGTACGTCACGATGCCGAGCGGGTACCAGCGGCGCGTGGCCCGGCAGATCATGCGCTCACCGGCCGCCGACCTGATCCTCGGCCATCACGCGCATACGGTGCAGCCGATCGGGTTCCGCTCGCAGAAGGTCGTGGTGTTCGGGATGGGGAACTTCTTGTCGGGCATGTTCCGGACTGCGGACCGACCCGGTGTCCAGGACGGCGTCGTCGTTCACCTGATGGTGCAGGAGCAGGCCGGTGGTGATCTCGAGGTGAGCGACGTCAGCTACACGCCGACCTGGGTGGATGCTGGCTCGTGGAAGATCTCACCGGCGACCGGGGCCTCCCGAACCCGTACGATCAAGGCGATCAACCGCATGGGCGCGAACGACGACGGGGTGCACCCGGACTAAGCGTCGGACTCCGCGGTCGCGTGGAGCCCGAGTTCGTGATCGAGCGCGCGGACCATCTCCGTGCGGGCGTCGTCGACCGTGATCCATCCGATCACGTTCTGCTTGGCGAGTGAATCCTGGATCAGGCAGAGCCGCAGGGCCGACGCGTCGGGGTCGAGGTGCTCATCGATGTTCCCCTCGCTCTGAACCGCGCGGATCAGGCCGGCGATCATCGCGAGCCACATGCCGGTCTGGTCGGTCACGACCTCGCGGATCCCCGGGTCGTAGATCGCGCCCGTCTCGAGTTCCATCCAGAAGATCCAGTCTTCGCGGATCTCAGGGGCGTCGTCGATGTAGAACGTGAGCAGGTGCGTCAGTCGTTGGACCGTGGTTTCGGCTTGGATGCGATCGGCAACGTATGCGGTGGCTCGCCCGTCGGCGTGGTCGAACGCGGATGAGATCAGCTCCATCTCGGTGGGGAAGTGCCGGTCGACCTCGTCGAAGGAGAGGCCCATCTGGTCGGCGACCTTCTGCAGGCTGAGGTCGCGCACGCCGCCCTGCGCCACGATCATGCAGGTGGCCTCCAGGATCTCCGTCCGGCGGTCGTTCATGGAAAGCACCCCTTCGGAACATCATGGCACGGAGGGTCGGCCGCGCGCGAGCCCCCATCTGGGGGTCCCCTCGGGGTAGGCTCCCGGGCATGAGCAAGCGGGAACCGGATCTGACCCTGCATCTGGATCGTGTCGAGGACCTGTTCGTTGCCTCCCATGTGGATCTGGCGGCGGGCAAGCTGGACGTCGACGCGGGGATGGATCAGCTCATGAGTGAGCTGCGCGCGCATCGCGGTCCCACCAAGGTGCGGGTCACGATCGCACTCCCTCGCGACGCGGCCGATCAGGTGTCGCGCGATCGGGTCCTTGAGCTGATCCGAACCTACTGCACGTCGACGATCCACCGGAACGAGAACGAGATCAAAGCCACACTGCGTGAGGGCGCGCGCTCGATGTTCCCGGCGACGCTCCTGCTGGCGGGGTGTCTCGCCCTCGCATTCGTCCTCGCCGCGTCGAAGGCCCTCGGTGAGGCAGGGACGCGGCTCGTCGGTGCCGGTCTCGGGATCGTTGGGTGGGTCGGGATGTGGCAGCCGCTCCAGCAGCTCCTCTATGACTGGTGGCCCTGGCATCGCGACAACAAGCTGTACGCGATCCTGATGGCGATGGATCTCACCGTCCAAACCGAACGCTGAGCCGCTCCCTTCGACTCACTCCGCGCTGACGAGTTTCACCAGCGGCCACCCGCCGATCGCCAGACCGGTGATGTGGCCGGTGGGCCCGCGCCGGAAGGTGCAGGGCTCGCCGTTCCCGCGCCCCCCGTGGACGACGAAGACCAGCGGGTCGTCGGTGGGTTCGAGGACGCTGAGCTGCTCCCCGTGGCGTTCGTCGAACGACGAGAGTACGAGCCGGCCGCGGAGCCACTCGACGCGGGCGGGCGCGCTGTGGTCCTTCCAGGCGTAGATCCCGAGGAACTCTCCGAACGGCACCGGCACCGGCTGGGGAAGGTCGGGTGCGCCGCCGGGCGTCGGTGTCGACGCCCGGTCCAGGTCCTCGAGCCGAAGCAGGCGGGCCGCGAGCTTGCCCGTCGGGCCCTCGCCGTTCGTCAGCGCGACGACCCCGACCCCGCGAGCGGGGGAGAAGAGGGCCATCCCGGTGAAGCCGAACGTTCCTCCGGCGTGGCCGATGTGGATCTCCCCATCCTCGCGTCGGTAGACGCGCCATCCGAGCCCCATGGCCTGTGTCCAGTCGCGGTTCAGCACCCGCCGAGGACGGTGCATGTCCGCTAGCGAAGGGCCGGAGAGCACTTGGTCGCCACCGCTGAGTTGCACGTCGGTTCGGAACTGCAGACGCAGCCACTTGGCGACGTCTTCCACCGAGGAACACAGCCCGCCGTCGGCGTCGGTCGCCTTGAGACGGTCCGGCGAGGGTTGGAGCCGGTCGGAGAAGGCCGGCGGCTCATGCCCTCGTGCCGCCCGAGGGGCGAGCTCGCCGTCCAGTTCGAACGCGGTTGAGTCCATGCCCAGCGGTTCGAGCAGATGCTCGGTGATGTAGGTGCGGTACGGCTTTCCACCCGAACGCGCGATCACCTCGCCCAGCAGCTGGTAGCCCAGGTTCGAGTACTTCACTTCGCCGTCCGGTTCCACGGCAAGGGTCGTCTCCGGGAACCCCGCGATGATGTCGTCGATCGAGGGGAACCTGCGTTCGTCCCAGTCGAACGCAGTGGATTCGACCGGGACGCCGGCCTCGTGCGTCAAGAGCCGTCGCACGGTGACGTCCTCGATCGGTCCGAAGGGGTTCGTGACTTGCGCGAACTCGGGGATGTGCTCGACGAGCGGGTCGTCGAGTCGCAATCGGCCGGTGTCACGGAGCTGCAGGACCGACGCTGCGGTGAACGTCTTGGTGATGGACCCGATCCGGTAGACGGTCGATGGGGAGGCCTCGGTCTCGGCGTCGAGGTCGGCGTGGCCGTAGGCGAGCGTTCGGACCGGGCCGTCGGCAGCGACGAGCGCAACGGCCACGCTCGGCAGCCGGTGCTCGCGGGCGAACGCGGCGATCAGTTCCTCGGAGCTCAGGTCCGTCGTCATCCCTGAGACGGTACCGAACTCCGGGCTGTGTCCGGGCCCGGCCCCTCGCGGTCGCCTACGCTTGCCGCATGGGATGGGAGGTGCTCATCGGGATCGCGACCGCGCTGGCGGCGGCGTGGCTGCTCCTACTGATTGCGCTCCTGATCGCCCGGCCCAAGGGGTCCGGTGCCGGTGAAGCGCTCCGGATCTTGCCGGACACGCTGAAGCTGCTGCGGCGGCTCGCGACCGACCCGCGGGTCCCGCGAGGGGTTCGTATCGGGCTTTGGCTGCTCATCGCGTACCTGCTGTTCCCCCTCGATCTGGTGCCAGACTTCCTCCCGGTGATCGGGTACGCGGACGACGCGATCATCGCCGGTGTCGCGCTGCGGCTCGTGATCCGACACGCGGGGGCAGATGCCGTTCGGCGTCACTGGAGTGGGACCGAAGACGGTCTGGCGGCAGTGTGGAAGCTCGCGGGCTTGCCCGGGGAGCCGCCCGTGACGCCGGTGGCCTAGCTCGACGCGGGCTCGGCGGGGATCGCGCCCATGCGACCCGCCTGGTAGTCCTCGATCGCCTCGACGATCTCGTCCTTCGTGTTCATGACGAACGGGCCGTACCACGCGATCTGTTCGCGGATCGGGAGTCCGCCGAGCAGGAGCACCTCGACCGTCGGGTTGTGCGCGTCCTGGGACTCATCTGCCCGGAGTTCGAAGACGTCACCGTCGCCGAACACCGCGAGTTGTCCCTCATCGATCGGGGTGCGCTCGACCCCGACGGATCCGCGGCCCGCCAGAACGTAGACGAGCGCGTTGAAGTCCTTGCGCCACGGCAGACGCAGACGCGCACCGGGCGAGATGCTGGCGTGCGCGTACGAGATCGGTGTCCTGGTCGCGCCGGGGCCCGCGTTCCCGGCGAGGTCCCCGGCGATGAGGCGAAGGACGGCCCCGCCGTCGTCGGTGGTCATGAGCGAAACAGCGTCGGCGTCGATGTCCTGGTAGCGCGGCGGGGACCACTTCTGATCCTTGGGCAGGTTCACCCAGAGCTGCACGCCGTGGAAGAGCCCGCCGCCGTCCAACAGGTCATCGGTCGGCATCTCCGAATGCACGATGCCGGCGCCGGCGGTCATCCACTGCGTGGCGCCGTCGGTGATGACCCCGCCGCCGCCGTTGGAGTCTCGGTGGCGGATCTTGCCGTCCAGCATGTACGTCACGGTCTCGAACCCTCGGTGAGGATGGTCCGGCGCGCCCTTGGCCTCGCCGGGCGCGTACTCGACGGCCCCCATGTGGTCCAGCAGCAGGAACGGATCGGCGAAGCGCAGGTCGATGCCGGCGAACGCGCGTCGGACCTCGAACCCCTCGCCCTCGAGGAACCGCGGGGCGTCCACGACCACGACGACCGGGCGGTCGGTTCCGGCCTCGGGCGGCGCCACGATCCGCGGCAGCGCCAGGGGATCGTCCGGTGTGACGGCGGGCATCAGGTCCTCTCCGGTCGGTGTGGCTGTTCCAACACACTCGTGGAAGAGCCTATTCCGTCCGTTAGCATCCGTGGTCATGGACGATACGCCCAGCCGCGATGAAGCGCTTCGCATCATGCAGGACGAGCACCTACAGGTCGGGTCGCTCGTGGCGGCTCTGGATGATGAGGCCTTCACACGCGCGGCTACGATCGGCGGTGGCGACTGGTCGGCTAAGGATCTCGTTGGGCACCTGACCACGTGGGAGGAGATCGCCCTCCGGTCGCTGGATGAGTGGCGGCTCGGCGATCGGCCGTGGATCGAAGAGGCGTCCGATGGGACGGCCGACGACGTCAACGCCGAGGCGCAAGGCCGGAAGTCGGGGCTCAGCGCCGCCGACATCCTCGGCGCCTTCGATGGCGTGTTCGAGCGGCTCGTCGGAGCGTTCCGGACGATCGCCGAGAACGAGTGGCGGCAGCCGGCCTCCTTCGACGCCGCGCCCGGAACGACGCTCGGCTCCTTCCTGGGCGACGTGCTCGGTGGACCGGCGGGGCCGTTCGCGCATGCGTCGGCGCATCTGGACGACCTGCGCGCCTACGTCGAACGAGCTCGGGACTAGGCTGCCGTCCGCCGGCGATCTGCTTTGGCAGCGGCTTTCGCCGTTGCCTTTGCCGATGCCTTCTCGGCGTCCTCGGCTGCCTTCTTCTCGGCGTAGGCCTCGAACTTCTTGCCGCCCTCCAAGCTGAGTTGTGGCGTGATCTTGTCCAGCCACTTCGGATACCACCAGGCTTTGCGTCCCATGAGGGCCAGGATCGACGGGACGAGCAGCATCCGGATGATGGTCGCATCGACGGCGACGGCCACGGACAGCCCGACGCCGAACTGCTTGACCGTCGGGTCGCTCTCGAGGATGAAGCTCGCGAACACCGACACCATGATCATCGCGGCGGCCGTGATGACGCGTGCGCTGGTGGACAACCCCGCAACGATGGAATCGTGCGGGTTCATCCCATCCTGATAATGCTCGCCGATCGCGCTCATCAGGAAGACCTCGTAGTCCATGGACAAGCCGAACAGGACCGCGAACATCATGAGCGGCACGTAGCTCGCGATCGGCACGTGGTCGGCGCCATGGATGCCGAGGAACTCGAGACCCCAGCCCCACTGGAAGAGCGCGGTCAGCACGCCGAACGCCGCCAGTACGGATAACAGGTTCATCGCCGCGGCCTTGGCCGGGACCAGGATGGACCGGAAGGCCAGCATGAGCAGGACGAACGATAAGGCGATCACGACGCCGATCACGAGGGGGAGTGCGGCCGAGATGTCGACGGCTAGATCGATGTAGGAGGCGGTCTGGCCGCCGACGTAGACCGTCAGCCCCGTCGCTTTCTCCTCCGGTGGGATCGTCGTGGCCCGGAGCGCGTTCACCAGATCGTTCGTGCGTTGGGAGGACGGAGCGGAGTCGGAGACGACGCTCAGGACGGAAGCGGTTCCCGAGTCGTTCACGTCGGGCGCCGAGACCTGGACGACACCGGTCGCAGCGGCCATGTCGGTCTTCAGGGCTTGCAGGCGGCTGTCGGTGGCGCGGCGCTTCCCACCTGCGTCCCGCAGCATCTTGTGCAGTTCGGGCTTGAGAACCTTGCCTTCCTGGACGAGCCGGCGTTTCCGTTGTCGGAACAGCGGCGCGCGTCCCTTCGCACGATGGACCTGCTTCTTGAGCGTGTCGCCTTGTCTCGTCAGCCGCTTCTCCTTGCGCTCAAGAGGCCGGGACTCACGCTGGAGCTGGAGCCCCTCACGCTCGAGCCGTGTCTTCTCGCGCTCCAATGCCGCTGCCTCTCGCTCCAAGCGGAGCCCTTGCCGCTGGAGCTGCGTTCCCTGCCGCTCGAGGGCGAGGAGCTGGCTCTTGACGCGCTCTCCCTGCTCGATCGTTCGCTCCAGCTTCTTAGCGACCTTCTCGGCCCGCGCTTCGATCCGCTCGAGTTTCGCTACGAGCCGGGCCAGCTTGGCGGGATCGCTGGTGTGGGCGATCTTCCTGAGCACCTTCACCGCCGTCTTCGCCATCTGTTCGAGCTGAGCGACGTAATGCTCGGCCTTGGCTTCCAGGTGCTGGCCTTTGTTCAGGAGCGCGGCCCCCCGCGCCTCCAGGTGAGCCTTCCGAGCCTCCAGCGCTGCGGCCTGCCGGGTCAGCGCTTCGCCTTGCCGGACGAGCTGCTCGCCTTGGGCCTCCAGACGGGCCTCCTCGGCCTGCAGCGGAGCGGCCTCCGCCTCCAACTCGTCTCCTTGGGCGGTGAGCGTCGCCTCCCGGTCCTTGAAATGTTGCTCCTCGGCGCGTGTCTCCCGCTTGAGGCGGGCGCCGGTCTCGTGCAATCCGATCGCGCGCGAGCGCTTCGCCACGTAGTCCGAGCCGGCGTGAGCCGGCGTCGGCAGCTCGACGGCGATCAGGAGCGGGCCGTTGTAGCCAGGGCCGAATCCCTCCTCGATGAGGTCGTAGGCCTGCCGCTGTGACTGGGACGGCGGGTCGACCGCGACGTCCGGCTGGCCGTACTCCAGTGAGAAGAACGGGTAGATCATCGGCGCCAGAACGATCGTCGCCATCGTGATCCCGCGCCACGGATGTCCGGCGATGGCGTGCGCGGCCTTGGCCCAGAACGTGTCCTTCGGGTCCTTCTCTTTCGGGTGCAGCCACTTCGGGAGCTTCAGCGAGAACAGATGCTTGCCCAGGAGGGCGAAGATGGCCGGCACGAGCGTCACGGCAGCCAGGACCGCGATGACCACGGCGATGGCGGATACGTACCCCATCGAGGTGACGATCGGGATCCCGGCGAGGCCGAGCGAGGCGATGGCGATAACCACGGTCGTACCCGCGAAGACGATAGCGCCCCCGGACGTCGCGGTCGTCCGCGCGATGGACTCGCGGATGTCCATGCCTTCACCGACCTGACGCTTGTGCCGTGTGACCATGAACAGCGCGTAGTCGATGCCGACGCCTAACCCGAGCATGGTCGCCAGCGTCGGCGCGACATCGGGGATCGTGAAGATGTGTTCGAGCAGCGTGATGATGCTGAGCGCGATCCCCAAGCCGAAGACGGCCGTCACGACCGGCACGCCCATCGCCACCAACGATCCGAACGTGAACGTCAGGATGATGATCGCCGCCAGCAGTCCGATCTTGTCCGCGTTGTCCGTCGTCGTATTCGCGAGTTCGGAGCCGACCGGTCCGCCTACGGCGACGTGCATCCCGACGCGGTCGGCCGGCCCCTTGGCGGTCGCGAGGACCTTCTGCGCGATCGGCATCGTGAGTTGCGCGTTCTCGACCTTGAGCAGGACCGGGATGTAGGCGATCTGTTCGTTGTCGCTGCGGAGCGCTTTCGCGTAGTCCTCCATCGGATTGACGACGCTGTACACCTCCGGCAGGGTCTTGAGGCTCTTCGACGCCTCGTTGATGGCGCTCTTGTAGGGCTCGTCGGTGAGCTTGCCGGACTCGATGGAGAAGACCACCGGGCTGCTTCCGTTCTGCTCCGGCGGGAACTCCTTGGTGAGCAGGTCCGTTGCGTCCTGGCTTCCGGTACCGGGCAGCGAGAGGTCGTTGTAGGTCTGGGGTCCGGCGGCCTGCCCAGCCGAGATGATGAGACCGGCGGCGACCAACCACAGGACGAGGACGCCCCACCGGAGCTTGACCATCAACCGGGCGAGCGCGTACAGGACCTTGCTCAACGACGGAGCCCTCTCACGGGGTCGAGCATAGCCCGGGACCGGGGTTCAGGCGTGCCTACGGGCGGGTCATCGTGTCGGGTGCGTCGGAGCCGGGCTCCGCAAGCTCGAATCCCTCGAAGGTGAACGCCGGAGAGACGGTGCAGCCGACGAGCGACCAGACGCCGGTCGATCGCGCGCTTTGCCATGCGTGCTCCGGGACGGTGAACTGCGGGCGCTGGCCGGCGCGCAGGTCGGTTCCGATGAGGTGCGTGGTCGCCTCGTTCATCTGCATGCCGGCCCGAAGCTCCACGGGGTCGCCGGCGTAGAAGTGCCATGTCTCGGCGGCATCGACCCGATGCCTGGCGGACTCAAGCCCGTCGCGGAGCAGGAAGTAGATGGCCGAGCCGTGTCCGCGGCCGCCCTCCTCGGGGGTGTGGCGCCAGGTCTCCACGTAATGGCCGCCCTCGGGGTGCGGTTGCATCTGCAGGAGCTCGACGATCTCGTCGGCGTTCATCCGGCGACGCGCGCTTCCTCGTACGGGGGTTCGAGCAGCTGGCGGATGGAGCCGTCCTCGTCGAAAGAGAGGAAGCGATCCATGCCCTGCATGAACCAGCGGTCGTGCGTGACGGCGATCACCGTTCCCTCATAGCGGGACAGGGCGTCTTCGAGCGCCTCCGCCGAGTGCAGGTCGAGGTTGTCCGTCGGCTCGTCCAGGAGAAGCATCGTTGGGCTCTGCACCTCCATGAGCAGCAGTTGGAACCGCGCCTGCTGGCCACCCGACAGGAGTCCGAACGGGTTGCGGGCGGCGTTCTGGAGTTCGTACCGCTTCAGGGTCGACATCGCCTCACTCATCCCCATCCCGCTCGATCGAAGGATCTCCAGGATGGGGGAGTCCGACAGGTCGGGCCGGTGATGGAGCTGGGTGAACAGGCCGGGCTCGACGCGCGCGCCGAGGCGCCACTCGCCCTCGTGGGCGATGTCCTCGCCGGCGAGCAGCCGGAGGAAGTGCGTCTTGCCGGTCCCGTTCGGTCCGACGACCCCGACGCGCTCGCCGAACCAGATCTCGGCGTCGAAGGGGAGGATCAGTCCGGGCATGCCGAAGGAGGTGAGCCGCAGCGCCATCTTCCCCGTGCGGCCGCCCGCGATCGCCATCTGCACGTTCTGCTCGGCGGCCTTCTCCCGTGGGGCCTTCTGCACCTCGTACCGCTCGATCCGCTTCTCCATCGACCGGGCCTTCGTGGCCCAGCCGTCGTTGTAGGCAGCCTTGCGTTTCATCTCTTTCATCGCGGCGACCAGGCGTTTGTGCTCCTCGTTGTAGCGCCGGTGTTCCTCGTCGATCCGTTCGAGTCGCGCCTCGCGTGCCTCGGCGAAGGTTGCGTAGTTGTCCGGATGCACCCACGCTCCGTGGCCCTCCAACGTGATGACGCGCGTCGTCGTCGCGGCGAGCAGCGTTCGGTCGTGGCTGACGAACAGGATGGTCTTGTCGCTCCCGCGGATCGTGCGCTCCAGCCAGCGCTTCCCGTCGATGTCCAAGAAGTTGTCCGGTTCGTCCAGCAGGAGGACTTCGAACGGTGACCGGAAGAGCAACTCAAGCGCGAGCCGCTTCTGTTCGCCGCCGGACAGCGTCGCGACCAGGCGCTCACCCACGTCGGCGAGTGTCTCGCCCATCGCGGCTACGCTGCAGACGTCCCACTGGACCTCGGCGTCGTAGCCGCCGGCCTCCTCCCAGGCCGCGAGCGCGTCGGCGTACGCGAGCTGTGCCGCATCCCCGACATCGCCCGACGCGAGTCGCAGCTCCGCCTCCCGGACCGCGTCGGCGGCTTCGATGAGGCGCGGTTCGGCGAACGAGAGCAGGAATCCGCGGATCGTCGGTGACCCCGCCGGTTCGGCGATGAACTGCCGCATGTATCCGAGGCGGCCGTCGACGTTGATCGTTCCCTGCGTCTCACCGGTTCCGGCGACCCCGCCGGCCGTCGCCGCGATCGTCCTGAGTAGCGTCGTCTTGCCGACCCCGTTCGCGCCGACCAGGGCCGCGTGATGCCCGTCGGGCACGCGGAACGTGACCCCGTCGAACAGGGTCCAGCCGCCGGGCAGGGCGACCCGCACGTCGGAACAATCGATGAGCGCCATGACCCATCCAGACTACGCGTCGGGGCGGCGTTCCCTGAACTCCTTGCGGATGAGGACGAGCCAGCCTCCGACCGCGATGAGCGCGAACACGAACCACTGGATGGCGTAGGACAGGTGGGGCCCGTCGGTGAGTTCAGGGAGCGGGACGGGCCTAGGCAGTCCGCTCGCCTGCTGAGGCGACTGCGTCCGGAGCCACAGGTAGCCGGGGCACATCTCCGCGCCGTTCAGCTGGCCGGCGATCTCGTCCACGTCGACGGAGGAGAGGGTCGTGATGCGGCCGTCGGCGCTCCGGATGACGTTATCGGCGGGAGCGGACGGGAACAGGACGCCTGTGACGTCCACC
Organism: Actinomycetota bacterium; assembly: GCA_040880465.1. Lineage (GTDB taxonomy): Bacteria > Actinomycetota > UBA4738 > UBA4738 > JBBDHU01 > JBBDIK01. The sequence continues at coordinate 50,022 of JBBDIK010000012.1, forward strand.
TCACCGGCGACCCCGGCCTCCTCCACCGGCGGCGTATCCATCTCGTATGGAACCCAGCCGCGATCCACGATCAGGATGCAGCCCGCTTGCCCGACGGACCTCGCTGGGGCCAGCGGGTTCAGGACGTGGTTACCGGGCTGCTCGTCGAGCGAACGACCGTAGAGGATCACCTCGTCGGGGATGTCGAACGTGCCCTGGGCCTGGACTCGCCGGTACAGGAGTTCGCCCGGCGGGCCTTCGTGTTCGGCCAGGTCGACCAGTGACAACGGGGGCTCGGCCCTCCTGGCGGTGAGCGTCTCGTTGTACGTGCGCTTCTCGTCGAGCCGGTCGAGTTGCCAGAACCCGAGCCGGACGCAGACGACCGCGACCACGATCGCGAGCAGCGTGCCGATGAGCCACTTGGGTGTCAGCAGGAACCGGAGCACGCCCCGAGGATAGTCGCGGGCGCCGGGTAGGCTCATGGCCGTGACCAAGCCTCCCGAGCCGGCCGCGCACGTCCGCGACCTCATGCCGCAGGCGCTGGACGAACTCGAGCGCCTGGTCCGCATCCCGTCGGTCGCGTTCGACGGGTTCCCATGGGAGCCCGTGACGGAAGCGGCCGAGCTCACCGCCGAACTCTTCTCGCACGCCGGCGTCGAAACGCGGTTGATCCAGATGCCCGTCGGTGCACCGTTTGTCTACGGAGAGCTTGCAGGGGCCACCGGAGCGCCGACCGTTCTGCTGTACGCGCATTACGACGTGCAACCGGCGGGCGAACTGGCGGACTGGGATACGCCGCCGTTCGAACCGGTCCGTGCCGACGGACGTCTGTTCGGGCGTGGATCCTCGGACGACAAGTCCGGGATCGTTGGGCATCTGGCCGCGATCCGCGCGTTCGATGGATCTCCGCCCGTGACGATCAAGGTCGTCATCGAGGGGGAGGAGGAGACGGGCGCGAGCAACCTCGAGACCTACGTTCCCGAGCATCAAGATCTCTTCGACGCCGATGTCATGGTCGTGGCCGACATGGGGAACCGGACGTTGGGGGTCCCCGCGCTCGTGACGTCACTGCGGGGCATGGCGGTCATGACCATCGAGGTGCAGACGCTGGAGAAGGAGGTGCACAGCGGGTACTTCGGCGGCCCCGCGCCGGACGCATTCGTGGCGCTCACCAAGATACTGGCCACCCTTCACGACGATCAGGGGAACGTGACGGTCGACGGGCTGGAGCCCGGGCGGTGGGATGGCGCCGAGGTCGACGAGGCGGCGTTCCGCGAGAACGCCGGGGTGCTGGACGGCGTCGGACTCATCGCTTCGGGTGGGGTCGGCGAGCGCCTGTGGTCGGGGCCGTCCATCAACGTCATCGGGATCGACGCACCGCCGGTGGAGGGCGCGCGCAACGTCCTCCTGCATCGAGTTCGTGCCCGCCTGGCGATCAGGGTTCCGCCGGGCGAGGATCCCGTCCGCGCCGAGCACCTGATCGTCGAGCACCTGCGTGGCGTCACCCCGTGGAACGCCACGGTTGGGATCGACTCGGGCAACGTCGGTGCGGGGTTCACCGCGCCGACCGGCGGCCGCGGGTTCGCCGCGGCGAGGGCCGCGATGCGCGAGGCGTACGGAGGGGTGGAGCCCGAGTTGATCGGCAGCGGCGCGTCGATCCCGTTGCTCGAAGTCCTGCACAGGGCGGTGCCGGCGGCCGAGTTCGTCCTTTGGGGAACCGAGGAGCCGAAGGCGAACGTCCATGCGCCCAACGAGAGCGTCGATCTGCGGGAGCTGGAGCGGATCACGCTGGCAGAGGTGCTCTTGATCGGCGGGCTGGGTTCGGCGACGCCGTCGGCGGCGGGTAGTTAAGGTCCGAGCGAGATCCCGAGGACTCCGGCGGCCACCCGACCGCCCAGGTAGGCCGACACGTTCAGCGCGGTGTGGGCGATGACGGGAGCAGCGACGCTTTCGCTCTTGTCTCGCAGCAGGGCGAACCCGTACCCGGCCGCCGCCGTGAGCAGCACGATACCGCCGACGACGCCAGTCTTGGCCAGCGTGCTGCTGCCTACCACGTTTCCCGCGGGGTTGGTATCGAGCTGGTTGATCGTCGGCAGCACGTGCCAGAGGCCGTACATCAGGCCGGACAGAGCATCGGCCACCCGCCGCGACCGTCGGCGTTCGAAGATACCAAGGAGAGCGCCACGGAAGAGGATCTCCTCGGCGAGGGCCGTGCCGATCGGGATCTTGAAGAGGACCTCGAAGAGAACGTCACCCGTGGATGCGCCGACGATCTGCTCGTCGGCGAAGAACTGGCGGGTCGCCGGGATGGCCACGCCGACCGCTACGACCGCGACGATGGGGACGGACGCCTTCAGCCCCCACTTGATGCCGCTGGGGAGCTTCGACGGCTCCATGCCCATGTCGGACCACGTCGCGCCTTCCCGGCGCGCGAACCAGGTGAGCAGTCCCGCCGCTCCGAGGTTGGCGGGGATCGCGGCGCCCGGCGGCAGCAGGCGGTTGGCGGCGATGTTCGCAGCGGCCGTCAAGGCGATGGCGGCGACCGAGACCTTGGCCGGCAGCCGTTTCGGGCGCTTGCTCATCCCTCGGCGGATCCCTCGTCGGCCTGGGAGTCCGGGGACTTCGGCGCCCGCTTCGTGCGCGTCGTCCGTCGCGGTTTGGCGGCACGCTTGGTCGCGCTCTTCGTCGCGGAGCCGACCGAACGCTTCGCAGTCGTTCTCTTCGCCTTCGTCTCGCTCGCTCGCTTCGCAACTGGCCTCTTCTCGACCGGCTTCTGCGCCGCCCGCTTCGCCGACGACGTCGACTTGAGCGGCGACGGTGGTGTCGTCTGGCCGGATCCCTCGGTCGGCTCGGGGCCGTCGCTCACGCTCTGCTTGTCCGGCCTCTTGTCCATCTCCTTGATCCAGTCGGCCCGTTCCAGTTCGTACCGGCGCATGGCCTCGACGATCCGCTTGAGCTGCGCTCCGGTTGCCGTGAGGCCGTAGGCCCATCGCACGAAGGGGGCGAGGTCGGCGCGGTAGTCGTGGCCCTTGGCCTCGAAGACGCCCGGGACAACGTTCGCGGCGTTCTTCATGTCGACGAGCGTCTGCACGAACGTGATGGGCGACCACCAGCGTTCGCTCTTGGGGACCGACGCCGGACGCCACGCGGGATCCTGGAGCCAGTACGGCGCCTGCACGGCCAGGTCCGGACTGAAGTGCACGACCGCGTCATTGTCGTGCGAGATCATCACGTAGCGGATCGCGTCGCGCACGGATGGCGTGAGAGCCTCGACGTCTTCGAAGCTGTTGAACTCGCCGATCAGCGCCGGGTCGATGTCGGGAGACGCCGGTCCGTGGATCTGCTTGTGCCACTTCCCGGCGAACGGCGATCCGATCCACAGGGCCCGGTCGAGCCCGTGGGCCTGGAGCCCGACGGTTCCGGTTCCCTCGAACGCGTCCTGACTGGTCCACGCCCCGAGGCTCTCCCCGAACGCGACCACCTTCGGACGCTTGTTCTTCGGCCGGTCGCGCAGCCGCTGGTCGATCGCCTCGATCAGCATGCGGTACTGCTCCTCGCCTTCGCCCGCGCGATCCAGCGACAGGAAGGACGGCCGCTTCGAGTACTGGAGCGTGACCGCCGCCGAGTTCCCGAGTGTCATGTACTCGGTCGACTCGACGGCCACGTAGTTGACGTAGCCGGTGCCGGTGGGGGAGATGACCATCAGGATCTCGCGGTCGAACGCGTTCGTCCGTTCGATCTCGTCCATCGCCAGCTGGACGCGTTCGGTTTCGGTGGCCGCACTGTCGATGCCGACGAAGATCCGGATCGGCTCCGTCTTCGCCTTCTTGCCCATGACCTTCTTGATCCAGTCGGGATGCAGCGCGGTGCTCACGTGACGCCTTCCCTGTTTGGAGAGCGTGTCCCACTTCACGTGACTCGCCGGACTGCCCGACATGAGCGGCGAGGTCGGTGGTTCCGCGAACGCCGGCTCGATCTTCTCGGCCTTGTCCTCGATGCCCTTGTACGCCTGCTCGACGGCCTTCTTGATGGTGAACCCGGCGATCCCCAACGCCGCGACGTGGCCGGCGGGACGCCAGAAGCGTGGCGAGCCGGGCAGGAACTTCGACAGGCCGCTCGCGATGGTGTGAGCGAACATGCGCTCGCTCTTGGTCAGGCCGAACAATCCGACGGTAACTCCCGCGCCCGTCGCGAGCGACTTCAGGGCCGTGATGGGCGTGTCCTCGTCCCCGTCGGTCCCCGCGGCCTTCTCCTCCATCCGCCGGCGGAGGTCGATCCCGGCGGCGAGCAAGCCGGCGGCGGGCAAGGCGAGCGAGAGCGGGCCGAACTCGCGGTCGGGCCTGCGCGATCGGAGGATCTCCTGGGTGAGGCCCACGGCGAACCCGGCACCGGCGGCGCTGGAGAGCCACCAACCCGCCGTGCGAGCGGTCGCCTGCGCGATGGTCTCGTCGGGCTGCTGCCGGTACCGCGACTGCAACGCGAACCCGGCCGCGATCGCCCCGAGGTCCATCGCCATGGCGACCCGGCGCCACCGCAGGTCGACGGTCTCGTCCTCGGCCTGCGCGTTCGCCAGCCGGAACGCGATGGACTCGATGCCGTCCTGGATCAGGGTCGCCAGCGCGTAGTCCAGCGCCATCGTGGTTCCCGTGATCAGGCCTTGGTCCATCGTGCTTCGGGGCATCAGGGTCTTCTGGAAGGTCCCCGGGACCGCCGCGGCCGCGACGAACATCCCCGCTGCCTCTGCGCGGGACCGCATGCGCTTGTGGTGGTGACTCACGGGGCCTCCCCGGCTTCACCCTGTCGGGCCTGAAGTCCCAGTATCGGCGAGCGCGGCCGTTCGGGCGAATCGAGCGCGGCATGGGCCTGCGACCGGCCCATCGCACGGACGAGGGCCCGATCCCTAGACATGGGCCCGGGTCGCCTTCCCGGTCTTCACGTCGCGGCGCCAGAGCAGGTAGGTCACGCCCCCGACGGGGATGGGGAACAGGTAGGTGCAGGCGCGGAACAGCAGCACGGCGGCGACCGTCTCGGCGTTCGGGGCGCCCGCGGCGACGAGCAGGCCGATGTACGCGGCCTCAGCCGTCCCCACCGCCCCGGGTGTGATCGGGATCGCCGACGCGAGTCGCCCGAACGCGAACGCCGCGAACGTCTCCGCCCAATCCACCTCGGCCGAGGTCACCCCGACCCCGCGGAGCGCGACCAAGAGCACGATGTAGTACGCCAGGTTGTTCGCCACGGCCGTCAGGGTGAGGATCTGCCATCGGTGCTTGACGAGGCCGATGGTGTGGGTGCGGAACGTGACGGCCTGGTCGCCGAGGGTCGTGATCGGCGGCTTGTGGATGAGCTTCAGGACCCACGAGACGATCCGTCCCACCAGGTTCCCGATGCGGCGCGCGAGCGACTCCTTCCAGAGGACCAGGGCCATCAGGCCGAGCGCGACGACGAGTGCGGCGATCCCGATGAGCGCCGTGGTCATGATCCCGGACGAGTGATCGCCGGAGATCAGCAGGAACGCGACCGCCAGGACCGGGATGATGAACTTGCCGAACACGTTCCAGATACCCCCGACCCCGACCATCAACACGATCGAGTCGGTGCTGAAGCGGTACGAATGCAGGATCTCGTACGTGAGGCCCAGAGAGATCGGGCCTCCGGCGGGGACGGTGTTGGCGACGGCGTAGGAGCTCTGCGTGGAGTAGGCCGACTGGTGGAACCCGAGGCCCGGCAGGGCCGCCATGTTCATCCACCAGAAGGTCAGCATCGTGAGTATGGAGCCGACGGCGATGAAGGCGGTTTCGAGCGGCCCGAGCGCCCCCAGCGTTGCCCAGACCTTGTCGTAGTTCGCCACCTTGGGGAGCATGAACCCGAAGACCGCGACGACCACCGCGACCGTGATGACCGCGCCGATGATCGTGTTGCGGCGGGAGTGTTTCGATCGGGCAGTGCTCAAGGTCTGGTCACGATAGCCGTCCGGCGCTCCTCGCGCATCCGGGGTTCGTGCTCTACGCTTGCCGCCATGGCGGCGGAAGGGACCCAGGGGCGGAGGGAGACCACCCCCGGCGCACACAAGCGACGCCTCCGGCTGCCGGAGACGGACGCCTACGGGCTCGTCTTCCTGATGATCATCGCCACGCTCTGGCTCACCGCGACGCGAGGTGACCAGTCCTGGGGCCGGGTCGCGGCCGTCGTGATCCAAGGCGCGACCCTACTCCTGATCCTGTGGACGTCGCAGGCGCGTTCGTGGGTCCGCCGCGCTTCCACCGCGCTCGTCGCCGTCGGGATCGCCGCCGCGGCGATCTCGGCCCTCGTCGGCGAGGGAGCCGTGGATCTCGAGGTGACGCACGTCGTGCCCCTGCTATTGGCGGTGCTGGCTCCGGCGGCGATCGTGTTGCGTATCGTCGAGCATCCGGTGGTGACGCTCAAGACCATCCTCGCTGCGCTCTGTCTGTATCTGCTCATCGGGTTCTTCTTCGCCACCCTGTTCGGGGCAGTCCAGAAAGTGGACCAGGGGGTCTTCTTCGCGCAGGAGCAGAATGCCGGCTCGAGCGACTTCATCTACTTCAGCTACGTCACGCTGGCGACGCTCGGCTATGGCGACCTCACACCGGTGACCGAGGCCGGACGCATGCTGGCCGTGTCCGAAGCCATCCTCGGGCAGCTCTACCTGGTCAGCGTGGTCGCGCTGCTGATCGGCAACCTGGGTCAGCCCGGCCGCAAGGCCCGGAAGAACGCGGCGAGCGATACCTAGTCGGCGTCGGGTTCGATCCGGAAGGGTTCCTCGATGAGCTGGCACTCGATCTCGCGATCGACGGGCTCGAACCACGGATCGGTCGGCTCTCGATCCGCGACGTAGCGCCACTTCCGCGGCACCTTGCGCATCCCGATCGGGAACAGCGTCAGTCCGCCGTCTCGGTCGAACCGGAGCCGGATGAAGCTCCGATAGTCCTGGAGGTGTTGCGATGAGAACGAATGCGTCGCATGGCGTTTGAACAGCGCCTGCATCAGGAACAGGTAGATCGCGAAGAGCTGGGCGCCGAGGTACCCACCGATGACCAGCACGATGGTGCCGAACGTGAGCGCGTACAGCGTCGGGTCCATCGCCGGGAGCGACCGGCCGATCAGCCAGACAGTGGTCACGATCAGGAGCAGGTGCAGGTCCCCATGGATGACGCCGATGATGATGCGCCTGGGCCAGGACTTCGCATCTGTGAAGATGACGATCCCCGCCCCGATGACGGCGATCGCGAAGAAGCTCACGGGACTGTTGAACAGGACCTGGATCAGGTCCTCCGGTCCGAGCAGCTGGAGCTTGGTGTGGAAGCGTTCGCCCTGGCCGGCCGCGATCCCGAATCGGATCAAGAGCGCGAAGAAGAGGTAGATGGCGCCGACGAAGAACACGAAGCTCGGATTCTTGAACGGGGCGAGCAGCGTCCCCCACCGGGCCCGCCTCGACGCTGCTGCGTCGGGGTAGATCGCCTTCCGTTCGAATTCGGCGAGCCGTCCGCGATCGGCCCACCGGAAGGCTTCCGGGAGGTTGTGCGTCGGGTAGATGAACGCCGCTCCTGATCCGGACACGATGCGCTGCTGGCCACTTGCGCTGACGTACCGGTTGTAGTGGTGGATATCCCCGGCGAGCACGAGCGGCATCCGCAGCCCGTTCGCGGCGATGATCTCGCGCTCGAACTTATGCAGGTTCGAGTCCGAATCCGGGGCGTACAGCAGAGGGTCCGAATGCAGCGGTCCGAACAGCCAATACGGACGGTGCAACGAGAGGATGACCTTGTCGCCGGGCTTCATCTGCTCCTTCGCCACCTTTCGGAAGAAGTCCATCTGCGGGATGTCGATGAAGTAGTCGAACGCGAAGTCCGGACACACCAGCCACCAGTCGTGGGGGAGCTTGGTGATGAAGTAGCTGCGGGTCTGCCGCGTCTGCCATGCCCCGATCCGCGCCTGGTCGGTGAACACCCGCAGGAAGCTGGTGAGGCCGTCGAGCCAGTCGTGGTTCCCGGCGACGGCGAGCATGAGTGGTCGTTCCTCGCCCTCAGCCACTTCCGGGAACGCGGTCCGGAAGGGTCCGTGGAACCGGTTGTTGAACTCGATGAGCGAGGCCGCGGGGTAGGCGATGTCGCCACCCAGGAGCAGCACGTCGCCGCGAGGCGTCAGGTGGGTGGTACCCGACCCGTCGGTGAGGTCGATGGAGGGCTCGGCCAGCGCGCGCGCAACCGCGTACGTCGGGTTGAAGCCGTCGCCGGTGTCCGCCATGAAGTCGAGCCAGAGCTCGTCCTTCGCAGACAGATCCAGGTCACTGGGTTCCTTGAGCGCGGCTTGCATCTCGCGCTTGTCGGCGTAGGCCCCGAAGATCCCCGAGACCCCGACCATCCCGCCGGTGATCATCAGACCGCGCGGCGAGAGCCAGCGCACCATCGGCTGCGGCTGGAACCCGAGGGTCCTGTAGTCGGGCTCGTCCTTGATGTCGAAGAAAGGTGCGCGCATGGCCGTGCGAGCCTACCCCGGTGGGAGCGGCCCCGCACTATGCTCGTCGCCGTGACGACGACCCACGAGCATCTTGACCATCAGGTGCGGCTGCGGATACCCCCGCTCCTGCGGCACGCCTTCCAGATCTACCGTCGCCGGTTCTGGCGTGTCGCCCTCAGCGCGATCGTGGTCTTCGTTCCCATCACGGTCATCGAGGTGGCGGCGGAGCCGATCCTGGAAGACCCATTCGAGCACGGATTCGGGGTTGTCACTGCGCTCGTGCTGGCGCTCATCACCGGCTTCCTCGCGTCCTTCGGCGAGATCTTCTACGCAGGCCTGCTGGACGAGGTCGTCGGTTCGGATCTTCAGGGCAAGCCTCTGCCCTCGACGGCAACGGTCATGCGCGACCTTCCCTGGGTGCGGCTCCTCCTGGCCGATCTGGTGTTCGTCGCGGTCGTCGGGGTCGGCTTCGTGCTGGCCGTCATCCCGGGTATCGTCGCGTTCGTCCTCTTCGGCCTGGTCGGCGCGGTCATCAATATCGAACGGAGGGGCGTCTTCGCGTCCTTCCGCCGGACCGCCTCGCTCGTCGCGAGGCGCTTCATCCTCGTCGGCGTCCTCATCCTCGTCCCGACGGCGGTCGAGTCGGTGGTGGACGACTGGTTCATCCGTTTCGAACACGATGCCTCCTGGGTGGCCGTCATCGGCGTATCGGCTCTCATCGCTGTCGCAGTCGGGAGCGTGGTCGGGCTGATCGAGGTCACGCTTGCGCACGTGCTCATCGCCCGGGATCGTGCGCGGAAGGCCGGAGAAGCTGCCGCGCAGGGCACCTCGTCGGGCTAGGCTTGCCGGATGAGCGACGACCCGGCCGGCCGCCAGAGCGTCACCCCGACCGACGCGGGGCTGGGGCAGCCCGAGGATTCGCTCACGGCCGGCATGCCGCCGTGGATCCCCCGGTTGATCCTGCTGATCATCCTCTCGGGATTCCTGGCGATCGGGGTGGCCTGGCTCGCGCTTCGGCTGCACACGCTGTTCGGCTGGCTCCTCATCTCCCTGTTCCTGTCCTTCGCGCTGGAGCCGGCAGTCAACTTCCTGGCGCGCCGCGGCTGGCGGCGCGGCCTGGCGACCGGGTTCGTGATGCTGGTCGTGTTCGTGGCGATCGTCGGGCTGTTCGTGCTGGTCATGCCGGTCTTCGTCAAGGAGCTGACGTCGTTCATCCAGAACCTGCCGCAGACGCTGGAGAAGATCAGCTCGTTCACGCAGAAGTGCTGCAAGCTGGACCTGACCGACCCGAACGTCCTGGACAAGATCTCGGGCCTGGGCTCGGCCGTAAAGGAGGTCGCGAGCAACGCGCTGGCCATCGGGGCCTACATCGTCGGGCTCCTCCTCTCGTTCCTGTCGATCGCGACGTTCACGTTCTTCTTCCTGGCGTACGCGCCTCGGGTACGCCGCGCGGTGTGCTCGCTGTTCCCTCCGCGGCGCCAGGAGATCGTGTTGCATACGTGGGAGGTGGCGATCGACAAGACCGGGGGTTACTTCTACTCGCGGGTCCTGCTCGCGATCGTGTACAGCACCGTCAGCTTTTTCGTGTTCTCGTTCCTCGGGGTGCCGTTCGCGCTGGTTCTCGCCATCTTCCTCGGCGTCGTCGCTGAGTTGATCCCGACCATCGGGCCGTGGATCGGCGGCATCCTTCCTGCGGCCGTCGCCCTCGCGGACGATCCGAAGAAAGGGCTGTACGTCATCATCTACCTGTTCGTGTATCAGATGATCGAGAACTTCACGCTGGTCCCGAAGATCTCGGCGCGAACGATGAAGATGAACCCGGCGATGGCGTTCGGCGCGATGATCGCCGGCGCGTCAGTCGCCGGCATCATGGGGATGATCCTGGCGCTTCCCGTCGCCGGCATCATCCAGACCTCGTTCAACGAGTATCTGGACCGGACCAAACGCCGGTACGAGGTCATCGAGGACGACATGACCCAGGAGCCGGCCCCGGATGACGACGACGAAGACGGGCCCGACAAGCCGTCGATGCGGGAACGGCTGAAGGAGAAGGTCGCGCGCCATCCCAACGGCGGGGCGCCCGACTAGCGGCGCAGGCTCCGCCCCCGGTACCGTGTGCTCATGACCAGCCATCGGCCGTGGTTCGCCAGCTACCCCGAGGGGGTCCCGCACACCCTCGAGCCGTACCCGGAGCGTTCGCTCTTCTCGCTGCTCGAGGAGGCGGTCGGGTCGATGCCCGATCGGACCGCGATCGCGTTCTTCGGGAAGCACACGTCGTACGGGCAGCTGCTTGCCGAGGCCGAGCGGTTCTCGGCGGTGCTTGCATCGCTCGGCGTGCAGCGTGGCGACCGGGTCGCGTTCGTCATGCCGAACTGCCCGCAGCTCGCGGCCGCGTTCTTCGGTGCTCAGCGGCTGGGGGCGATCGCCGTGCCGAACAATCCCCTGTACACGCCGCGGGAGCTGTCGCACCAGCTCACGGACTGCGGCGCGCGCGTCGTGCTGGTCCTGGATCAGCTCTATCCGCTGCTGGAGAAGGCTCGCGAGGGGACCGAGGTCGAGCATGTCATCGTCACCAAGGTCACCGACGCGATGAAGTTCCCACTGAACCTGCTCGCGCCACTGAAGTTCAAGAAGGAGGCGAAGGCCGAGGGCAAACCGTGGCCGCCGGTCCCTGCCGATGCCGACGTGTTGTGGTGGCGGGACGTGATGCGCGGCGGCGATCCCTTGCCGCCGGCGGGCCAGGTCAGCCCTCGGGAGGATGCGGCCGCGCTCGTGTACACGGGTGGGACGACCGGTGTGTCCAAGGGCGCGATGCTCTCGCACTTCAACATCGTCTCGAACGCCATGCAGGCGAAGGCCTGGATCACGACGGTGGGGGAGGGGACCGACGTCGTGATGCTGGCGCTGCCGCTGTTCCACTCCTACGGGCTCATGTGCTTCATGTTCGCGGTCATCACGAAGAACACCACGGTCATGGTCCCGCGGTTCGAGCTGGGGATGGTCCTCAAGCAGCTCGCGAAGGAGAAGGTGACGCTGTTCCCCGGTGTGCCGCGGATGTACCTGGTGATGAACGAGGCGCCCGAGACGCGCAAGTTCGACCTGCGCTCGGTCAAGATCTGCGTGTCGGGAGCCGCACCGCTACCGCTGGCCGTCGCGCGGAGATTCGAGGAGGTGACGGGCGGCGCGCAGGCGGTCGAGGGGTACGGGCTGACGGAGACCTCACCCGTGACGCACGTGAACCCGATCGAGGGCGTTCGCAAGGAGGGTTCGATCGGGCTGCCGCTGCCCGACACCGACTGCAAGATCGTGGACCTGGAGGACCCAGAACACGAGATGGGCGCCGGCGAGCCGGGCGAGCTGTGCATGCGCGGGCCGCAGGTGATGCTGGGCTACTGGAACCGGCCCGAGGAGACCGCGGCCATGATCCGCAACGGCTGGCTGCACTCGGGCGATGTCGCGCAGTTCGACGAGCAGGGGTACTTCTCGATCGTGGACCGGCTGAAGGACATGGTCATCGTGTCGGGGTTCAACGTGTACCCGACGGCGGTGGAGGAGGCGCTGTACCGGCACCCGAAGATCCTGAAGGCGGCCGTGATCGGCGTGCCGGATGACGTGACCGGCGAGGCGCTGAAGGCGTTCGTGGTGCTGCGGCCGGGCGAGACTGCGACGGCTCAGGAGATCGTGGCGTGGTGCCGCGATCCGGAGGGCGGGGGCCTAACTGCGTACCGGGTTCCCAAGCAGATCGAGTTCCGGGATTCGCTACCGGAGACGCTCATCGGCAAGGTCCTGCGCCGCGTCCTCCAGGAGGAAGAACGCGCAAAGCGCTGAGGAGGTCCTTCGGAGGGGCCGTCGGGATTCCCTATGTGCTGACCGAGGTTGATCTGAGGGCCTGCTCGCACAGGTCGCGCGATCGTTGTCGGCGGGATATCTCGTAGAGACACGCGATCGAGTACTGCTGGTTCCCGTTCACGACGAAGAGCACTGTGCCCTCCATCCGGTGACCCGACGCCGTGAGTGTTCCTTCGGCCCTCCATGCCGGGTTCCCATCGATATCACTTCGCTCGAAGCTGAGCACATCCCCTCCTTGACTCTCTATGAGCTGGTGGAAGAGCTGCTCGAAGTCTCGACCGATCTGCTCCACCGATGTCGGATCGTCAACTGATCGCAGGAGCCGGAACGCCGCGATGTCCAGGGCGTTGAAGGAGTCGACACCGATATTCTCGCGGAAGACGGGGTGGGTATCGCCCTCCCCTCCCGCGGGAGGGACAGGTTTCCAACCCGCTGGGGCGCGAAGCGAGATGCCCCAGCATTCGAAATTGGGAAGGGCATCGGTCCGGCACGTGATGCGCTCATGTGGGCTCGCGGTGTTCTCCGTCGACGAGGGCCACACCGTGAAGGAGCAGCCGGAGAGGATCAAGCCAGCGACGATAGCGGTCGTTGCGGCCGAGCGTCCGCTCCACATCTACTGGCGGCTCTCGCGCATCAGGCCGTGGATCGCGAACGCGGCCAATGCGAGTCCGGGGGGCACCAGGATGAGTCCGTAGATCAGTCCCGCACCTGCCAGCAGCAGTCCGAGGACGAAGAAGATGGGCCACACGGTGACGGCCGGGAAGGACCCCACGCTCGTACCGGCGTCGGTCGAAGGATCGGCGTTCGGGTCGTCTTCGGGCGCGACCGGTGCGTTCCGCGAAGCGCCGTGGCGCAGCGCCCACAGCCCCACGATCAGCGGCATCAACCCGAACGCCCAAAGCAGTACCGCCCCGGTGACCTCGTGGGCGATGAACCAGTAGAGCGTTCCTACGCCGAGGCCGAACGCCGTCAGCACCCACAGGTAGCGCACGAACGGCTTCATCCGTCGGCCCCCTCGTGGTGCAGGTCGAACGCCGGCCGCTCCGAGCGGATCGGCGGGATCGCGTCGAAGTTGTGCTCGGGAGGGGGCGACGTGGTCGCCCACTCGAGCGAGTACCCGTCCCACGGATCATCGCCCGCCTCCACCGGCTTGCGTTTCGAAACCCACAGGTCCGCGAGGAAGAACAGGACACCGACAGCCATCACGACATACCCGAGCGAGGAGAGCAGGTTCGGCGTCTCGTAGCCGGCGTTCGCGGGGTAGTCGACGACCCGGCGCGGCATCCCGCGAAGACCGGCCTCGAACTGCGGCCAGAACGTCACGTTGAACCCGATGAACATCAGCGCGAACACGGCCTTGCCCATCCGTTCGCGCAGCATCCGGCCGGTCATCTTCGGGTACCAGAAGTAGATCGCGGCGAAGATGCCGAACACCGCTCCGCCCATCATCGTGTAGTGGAAGTGCGCGACCAGGAAGTAGGAGTCCGCCGCGTGGAAGTCGATGGCCGGGGCCGCCAGCATCACGCCGGTCACCCCGCCGATCAGGAAGTTCAGCAGGAACCCGATCGAGAACAGCATCGCCGTCGGGAAGACGATCTTGCCGCCCCACATCGAGCCGGTCCAGTTGAAGAACTTCACGCCGGTCGGCACGGCGATCAGCAATGTCATCGCGGCGAAGAACGGGTTATCCACCGCGCCGGTCGTGAACATGTGGTGCGCCCACACGCCGGTCGACAGCGCCCCTATCGCCAGGGTCGCCAGCACGAACCCCGTGTAGCCGAACAATGGCTTGCGCGAGAAGACCGGGATGATCTCGGTGATCACGCCGAAGAACGGCAGGATCAGGATGTACACCTCGGGATGGCCGAGGAACCAGAAGAGGTGCTGGAAGATGACCGGATCCCCGCCTGCCGCGGGCGCGAACGCGAGCCCTCCCATCCGTCGTTCCAGGAACAGGAGTGCGAACCCCGCCAGCGCCGGCGGGAACGCGACCAGACCGAGGATCGAGACGATGACCATGTTCCACGTGAAGATCGGCAGGCGCCACATGGTCATCCCCGGCGCCCGGTACAGGAACACGGTCGTGACGATGTTGACCGCGGTCATGACCGCGGCGACCGCGACGAGCCCGAGGCCCAGGATCCAGATGTCCGGTCCGACGCCCGGCGACATGCGCCCGGCTGACAGCGGCGGGTATGCGTACCAGCCCATCTGCGCGCCGCCACCTGCCGACGCAACACCGCTCAGCAGGATCAGGCAGCCGCCGCTGGTGAACAGCCAGTAGGACATCAGGTTCAGCCGCGGGAACGCCATGTCCGGGGCGCCGATCTGCAGCGGGATGAGGTAGTTGGCGAGGCCGCTCCCGAACGGGGCGACGAACAGGAAGATCATCACCGTGCCGTGGATGGTGAAGAGTCCGTTGTAGGTGCCCGGCTCGAAGAACGCGCGGCCGGGGTCGGCGAGTTCGAGCCGCATCATGCCCGCCAGCGTCCCGCCGACGAGGAAGAAGGCGAACGCGGTGACGCAGTAGAGGACGCCGATCTTCTTGTGGTCGGTCGAGGTGAGCCACGAGACGACGCCCGAGTGCTCGCGTCGCGCGGCTGCTGCTGCGGTGCTCATGCGGCGGCCTCCTCCGGCGAGGGCGAGGTTGCGGGCAGGACCGCCGACGACGCGGACTGCGAGGCGGTCCACGCGGCGAACTCCTCGGGCGAGACAACCGTCACGTGGAACGTCATGTACGCGTGGTTCCAGCCGCACAGCTCGGCGCAGGCGCCGTGATAGGTGCCCTCCGTCGTCGGCGTCACGTCGAATTCGGTCGTGCGACCGGGGATCGCGTCGCGCTTGAAAAGGAACCCCGGCACCCAGAACGCGTGGATCGTGTCGTTGGACGTCAACACGATGCGCGTCGTCTGGCCGGACGGCAGGACCAGCTCCGGGCCTTCGCCGACGGCATCGTCGTTGCCGACCGGCTCGCTGACCACTTCGACGCCCTGCTCGGGATACGTGAACCGCCAGCCCCACGCGAACGCCTCGACGTTGACGACCAGATCCGGGTCGGGTGCGACGGCGGTGACCTCGTTCTCCGTTCCGACGGAAAGGAAGAACAGCCCGACGACGATCACGATCGGGATCACGGTGTAGACGATCTCGAGCGGGAGGTTCTCGCGGAACGACGCGCCGCGGGCGCCCTCGGGGTCGCTCCGACGCCGTCGGTAGCGGATGATCGACCACGCGATCAGGCCGTATACGATGAGCGCCACGACGATGCCGGCGATCATGAAGACGTTCCACAGGTCCAGGGTCGCCTCGCCCTGCTTCGACGCCGGATCGGGCATGCCGTACCGGGCGCCACAGGAGACGGCCAGCAGCGAGAGGGCGGCGAACGCAGCCGCGCGGACGAGAAGGCCGCGCTTCAAGACTCCTCCACGTCGTCGAACCCTCCGGCCGCGTTGCGCCGCAGCACCATCCGCGAGTGTTTCGAGATCGGATGCGCGTCCCGCCGTTGCAGGTCCCGGCAGACGCGCCACGTGGCCCATCCGGCGACCGGCGGCACGACGAACACCAACCACTTCAGGACCGAGTTGAACGTGTCGACCTCGATGTTCAGCATCTTCGAGAGCACGTCGTTGCTGCCCGCGATCAGCAGCACCGTCATGAACGCGATCCCGGCCGCTCCGATCCCGCTGCGGACCGGCGCCTCACGCGGCTTCTGCGCGAAGTTGTGCCAGCCCTTGTCACCGGTCACGCGAGCTTCGATGAACGGCCAGAGCGCCAGGACCGTGAACATGATCCCGGGGATCACGACCGAGGGTAAGAACAGCTCACCGATCGTGTGGCCGAAGACCGTGAACTCCCAGTTCGGCCACAGACGTAACAACCCCTCAAGCCACCCGGCGTAGTAGTCGGGTTGGGCGGGGGACGGTCCGGAGTACGGGACGAACTGCCCGTAGAGCCACACCGGGTTGATCTGGAACAGCCCCCCGAGCGCGACCAGGATCGCGAACGTCATGAACCCCAGTCCGGTGGATTTGAGCGCGAATTTCGGCCACACGGGGGTTCCGGTCACCGTGGACTCGGTCCGCCCCGGTCCGCGGAACTGCGTGTGCGTCTGGTGCCAGACCACCGCGAGATGCGCGCTGAGCATGCCGATGATCGCGAGCGGGATGATGAAGATGTGCGCGACGAACAGACGCGGGAGCAGGGCCGCGTCGGGGAACTCGCCGCCGAAGAGCATGAACGCGATCCAGGTCCCGACGATCGGGATCGACTGAACCACCGAGTACACGATCCGAAGGCCCGTTCCCGACAGCAGGTCGTCGGGCAGCGAGTAGCCGGTGAACCCCGCCCCGATCGAAGACAGGAGCAGGCCGATGCCCATCACCCAGCTCATCTCCCGCGGCTTGCGGAACGCGCCCGTGAAGAAGATCCGCAGCAGGTGCACGACGATCGCCGCGACGAAGATCAACGCGGCCCAGTGGTGGGTCTGGCGCATCACCAGGCCCGCCGGCACGTCGAACGACACGCGCAGCACCGACTCGTACGCCGCAGACACCTGCTGGCCCTGCAGGGGTTCGTAGCTCCCCGAGTAGGTCATCAGGTCCGGCGATGCTACGTAGAAGAACGCGAGGAACGTTCCCGTAAGCACCAGCAGGATGAAGGCGTACAGTGCGATCTCGCCGAGCATGAAGGACCAGTGATCGGGGAACACTTTCGTGAGGTTCCGCGAGATGAACGAGGAACCGTCGAGGCGTTCGTCAACCCCCTCGACCCAGCGCTTGATGATCACGGCAGGTCCCAGAAGCTCGGGCCGATCGGGCCGGTGAACTCGCCCTGCGCGACCAGCGTCCCGTCGGAGGCGATCTCGATCAGGAGTTGTGGGAGCGGGCGAGGCGCCGGACCGTACACGGGGGTCGCGCCGTCCAGGACGTCGAAGGTCGACTGATGGCAGGGGCAGCGGAGTTCGTGTTCGGCCGCCAGGTACAGCCCGATCGGACATCCGGCGTGGGTGCAGACCTTCGAGTAGACGACCAGACCTTCGGGGGCGCCGGCCAGCCGGTCCGCGGGCAAGTCGAGTTTCACGGATCCCACGTTGATCAAGACCGCCTGCCCGTCCGCCGAACCGACGTGACCTTCGGGGAACACCGTCGCGAACGAACCCGGCTCGACGGTGTCTCGCGTCACGATGTTGCCTTCCTCGTCGACCAGGCGCATGCCCTTGCGCCACGGAGTGACGAACAGCGAGTCGCCCGGCGCCTGCCCCAGCGAACGGATCGGAACGATGGCCGCGAGTCCAAGTGCCGCACCGGCGCCCAGAAGCAGCCGCGAGAGCAGCTTTCGGCGCTGGATGTCCTGGACACCTTCGAGGATGGTGTCGGCAGCCGCCCCGGTGTCTTGCTCGGAGAGCGGACCGTGGCCGCGATCCTCGGTCTTGTCCTTGATGCCGGCCATCAGTTCCTTGGCCCAGACGATCAGACCGGCGCCGACCCCGCCGAGCGCCAGCGCCAGGAACGTCCCCTCCAGCTGCGGCTGGCCGCCGGCGAAGTACACGCCGGCCGCCCCGAGGGCGCCGACGATGGCGACGACGAAGCAGATCGCGACCACGCGCGTGGGTTGCTTCACGACTTGGCTCCGGTGAGCCGGAGGACCAAGATCAGCAGACCGAGGCCGAAGACGATGGCCACGAACCCCTCGGCGAGGGCGCCGCTG
>JBBDIK010000012.1:68040-94982 GCA_040880465.1 Actinomycetota bacterium
CGCGTGCGGAAGGCCGCCGCGGTAGGAGCCGGTCTCGTCGTTGCGGAGCGACAGCAGGTAGCGCGCGATCGAGTTCACGTCGGCATCGGAGAGGGTCTTGGTCCCGAACTTCGGCATCACACCCGGGCCGACGCGTACGGCTTCGCCGATCTGCGTCGGATCCGGGGGGTAGAGGGACGGCGCGATCTGCCCGCCACCGACCGAGTCGCCCGTGGCGCCGGCGCCGTGACAGGACGCGCAGGTGTTCACGAACAGCTTCATGCCGGTGGGCAGATCCCCTCCGGATGTATCGACGACCGGTATCGCGGGACCGTCGGGGGCGATGCTGCCGACGTAGGCGACCAACGCGTCGATCTCTGAGCCGGAGAACTTCGGGGGCTGGCGGGTCGGCTGGTCGTTCGGATCCCCTAGGGGCATCCGCCCGCTGGTCAGCATGAAGTCGACCGCGGCGGGGCCGGCGCCCTGCAGGCTCGGACCGTCGTTCTCGGTGCCGCTCGCGTCGATGCCGTGACACGAAGAGCAGTTCACCTGGAAGAGCTGGCGGCCCTGATCGAGTTGAGAAGCCTGCGCGAGCGTCGGCTCGGACGAGAGCAGCGTGCTGCCGATCTGCGCCACGAACGCCAGCAACAGTCCCCAGCGGATCACCCGCGAGACGATGCGGGCCTCGTGGGTTCGCGCCGGGCGACGTGGCGCGCTCATCGGATCAGGAACAGGACCGCGAACAGCCCGATCCAGACGACATCGACGAAGTGCCAGTAGTAGGCCACGGCGTCGGGACCGTGGACGACGCGATCGCGGTAAGCGCCTTGCCCGAGCCGGCCGAGGACGATCAGCATCAGCGCGAGTCCGGCGATGACGTGCAACGCGTGGAAACCGGTCATGGCGTAGTACATGGTGCCGTACGGGTGGCTCGAGAGCGCGAAGTCCAGGTGCGTCCAGTCGTAGATCTGGATACCGACGAAGGTTGCGCCCAACACCATCGTCAGGACCGTGCCCCATGCCGTCGCACTGCGCCGGCCCTTCGCGCCCTGCGCGACGCTCCAGGCGAACGTGAAGCTCGACGCGATCAGCAGGACGGTCGCCACGGCGGACAGGCCCGTGTCCAGCTCGGCGCCGGCCGGCGGCCACGGATCGGTCTGCGCCCGCAACGTGAAGTAGGTGGCGAAGAGGCCGCCGAAGAACAGCAGTTCGGACGAGAGGAACAGGATCGTTCCGAAGAGGAGGGGGACGGGGGCTCGCTCACGCTGAGGAGCGACCGCGGCGTCCATGCGGCCCTTTGTATCGGCTGCCGGGAACCCTGTCAACGAGCGGGGTATCGTGCATCGCATGGACGGCCTCGCCCTCGCCTCGCTCGCGGCCGCGGCGCTGCTCTACGCGCTGGGGCTGCGCCGGGTCCGGGCGTCGGGCGCACCGTTCCAGGGAAGCCGTGTCGCTTGGTTCTACGCCGGCATCGCAGCGTTGCTGGTCGCGCTCGGGCCGCCGATGCACGGACTGGCGGAGGAGACCTTCCTGGCGCACATGGCCCAGCACCTGTTGCTGGTGTTGGTGGCGCCCCCGATGCTGGCTTTGGGGGCGCCGATCACGCTCGCGTTGCGGGCCTCGACCCCGCGTGTTCGGACGCGCGTCCTGGTTCCGTTGCTGCGGTCGCCGGCCGCCCGTTTCCTGTCGAACCCGATCGTGGGGTGGGTCCTGCTGATCGGAGTATCGTTCGGCGTGCATGTGACGCCCATCTTCGATCAAGCTCTGCGGAGCGGGGTGGTGCACGGTGCGGAGCACATCGTGTGGCTGACGGCGGCGCTCATCTACTGGTGGCCGATCGTCGGGCGCGATCCGTCGCCGCACCGCATCAGTTTTCCGGTTCGGATGTTGTCGCTGTTCCTGGCGATGCCGGCGATGTCGTTCCTGGCGCTGGCGATCTACTCGGCGACCGTCCCGCTGGCTCCGACGTACGCGGCGCTGAACCCTTCGAACGCGCTCGCCGATCAGCAGTCCGCCGCCGTCCTCATGTGGCTGTTCGGCAACGTGCTGCTGACCGTCGCGATCCTCGCCGTGGCAATCGCTTGGAAGCACCACGATACCGAGCGTTCCGCCGTGTCTACCGGCTGAGCATCCCGCAGGGCAGACCGGTTGCCTTGGCGTTTGCCAGGGCAGCCAGGTGCCGGAGGGTGAACGCCGAGCCGTCCCCCTCAACGTAGGGGTGTTGGCCGAGTCTCGGTGCTCCTTGACTCCTGCACGTTCCCGGCTACCGTGGGCGGGGGCCACCGGACGGAGGGGGAGACATGGCTGACCAGATGGAGACTGCGCCCGATGAGATGCTCGGCCGCGTCGGAGGCGCGTGGGGGTTCCTGCTCTTCTTCGGATTGCTGACCATGGGGTTCGGCATCCTCATCATCGCCTGGCCCCAGGAGACCATCCAGGTCGTCGCGTTCCTGTTCGGACTGCAGCTCGCGGTCGTCGGGATCTTCCGGCTCATCGGCTCGTTCTCGTTCGACAAGAACTCGAGCTCACGCGTGCTGACCGTGATCCTGTCGCTGCTGGCGATCATCGTCGGCATCGCCTGCATGCGGAACACGTTCGCGACCGTCGCCGTCCTCGGCCTGATCCTCGGCATCTTCTGGATCGTCGCCGGCGTCATCGAGTTCGTCGTCGCCGCCGGCCACGACATGCCTAACCGCGGGTGGAAGATGGCGGGCGGCATCCTGTCGACCCTCGCCGGACTCGTGGTCGTTTCCTATCCGAACATGTCGCTCAGCCTGCTCGCGTGGATCCTGGGCATCTGGATCGCCATCTTCGGCCTCATCGAGATCGTGGCGGCGTTCAAGGCGCGCAAGCTCGAGAAGGCCGCCTGAGCCGCATGCCGTGAGCGCGCCCGCCCCCCGCGCATCTCACGAAGAGCGTCGCGCGCGGATCCTCGACGCCGCGGCCGAGGCCATCGTCGAACGCGGCCTCGCTGAGACGCGGGTCGCCGACGTCGCCATGCGCGCGAGGATGAGCCCCGGTCACGTCCTGTACTACTTCGGCACCAAGGACGAACTCCTGCTGGAGGCGCTCCGCCGGAGCGAGGAGGGACTCTACGAGGAGGTCGCCGCCGACCTGGCCACGATCCCCGGTCCGGTCGAACGGCTGGTCCGTCTCATCGAACACTCGAGCCCCGCGGGGAAGGGAGATCCCGCCTGGGTGTTGTGGGTCGAGGTGTGGGCGAGGGCTGCGCGAGATGAAGCGCTCGCGAAGCAGCTCGGGGAACTGGATCAGCGGTGGCTCGACACCCTCGTGGAGATCGTTCGCGAAGGTCAACAGACCGGCGTGTTCGATGCATCGGTGGACGCCGACGATTTCGCCGACGGGTTCACGGCGCTCCTGGACGGGCTGGCGGTCGCGGTGGTCCTCGGGTCCCAGGGGACCGAGCGCCCGTGGATGCTCCAGACGGCCATCGGTCAGGCAGCCGCCGAACTCGGGTTCAAGGTCCCCTCGCGCAAGCGCCGATGATTGACAGAACAGCCATCTTGGCGCAAAGTTAGAACAGCCGTTCTAACTTGTCGGACCGGAGGCAGAGTGCCAAGACCCAGGATGAGCCGGAGGACGTTCCTGGCCCTCGCGGGTACGGGCGTGGCCACGCCCCTCGTGATCAAGGCCGCTACGGCGATGGCAGGTGCTCCGGCAGCGCGAACTCCGTCCGCACCCCGAGCCGCCGCGGTCATCCGGGTGCCGGCCGAGTTCGAGCCGCATGCCCGGTGTCTGGTGAGCTGGCCCTGGCGCAAGGGCTTGTACATCGGGCACCTTGAGGAGTGCCAGCAGGAGCTGGCGAAGATCATCCGCAGGATCGCCGGGTTCGAGCCGGTCACGGTCGTCGCGAACCCGGGCGACCGCCGCCAGGTCCGCAGGATGGTCGGCTCGGTCGACATCGACATCATCGAGCTGCCCATCGACGACGGATGGATCCGCGACAACGGTCCGATCTTCACCGAGCACGACGGGACCCTCACCGGGGTCGACTTCCGCTTCGACGGGTGGGGCCAGACGTTCCCGAACCACGCCATGGACGACGCGCTCCCGCCGCTCCTGTGTGACCGGCTGGGGATCCCTTCCCGTTCGGACCCAACGATCCTCGAGGGCGGCGCCATCCAGTGGGACGGCGAGAACACCATCATCACGACGGAGGAATGCCTCCTCGCGCGGAACCCGAGCATGACCAAGGGCGACTACGAGGCGATGTTCCTGGCCGAACTCGGCATCACGAAGGTCATCTGGTTGCCGTTCGGGATGCTCGACGACTGGGTCACCGGCGGCCACGTCGACGGCGTGGTCCAGTTCGCCGGACCCGCGAAGGTAGTCGCCCTGACCGACCCCGGCGGACGGGAGGATGCGCGGACCGCCGCGAACCTCGCGGTGCTGCAGGCTGCGACCGACGCGCAGGGCCGGAGCCTGGAGATCGCGAAGATCCCGTTCATGCCGCGGTTCGACGGGATCGGTCCCGGCAAACTCACGCATTCGTACGTGAACTTCTACCTGCCCGACGGCGGGGTCATCGCCCCGACCTGCGGGCTGAGGGTGCCGGACTCGAAAGCGTTGGGGCGCATCAGGGACGCGTTCCCCGGCCGGGACGTGGTCGGCGTGCAGACGAACGCCCTGAGCTGGGCCGGCGGCGGTCCGCACTGCGTAACGATGCCGGTGCCCGCCTAGTCCCGCAGGATCGGCCCGGGTCAACGGGCCGACTCCATCGGTATCGTGGCGCGGTGAGCAGGGTTCCCGAGCTGTGCATCGCCGACGCCCGGATCGTCGATGGGACCGGTGCGCTGGCGTTCGAAGGTTCGGTGTTCGTCGCCGGGAACCGCATCCACCGCATCGTCCGGAACGGGGAACGTCTGCCCGCCGTTGCCAAGCGGATCGACGCTGGAGGACGGGTCCTGGCCCCGGGGTTCATCGATCCGCACCAGCATTCGGACCTCTCTCCGTTCATCGAACCCTGGATGGACTCGTACCTCCGCCAGGGGGTGACGACCGCGGTCGTCGGCAACTGCGGCTGGTCCGCGGTTCCCCCCGCGGCCGCCAAGGACCTGACCTCCGACCATGGCGTGGACGCGGATGATCCAGGGCTGCGGTGGGCGACGTTCGAGGAGTACCTGGCCGCCGTCGACGACGCCCGTCCCGCGATCAACATCGCCACGCTGATCGGTCACGGGGGTCTGCGCAAGGAAGTGATGGGGCTGGCGGAGGCGCCGACGGACGGGCAGATGGACGAGATGGCGGAGGTCGTCGAGGAGGGGATGCGCGCCGGCGCGGTCGGCCTCTCGACCGGCTTGGTGTATCAGCCGAACGTTCTGGCCACGACCGACGAGGTGGTGGAGCTCGCGAGGGTGATCGAACCGTTCGGTGGCATCTACGCGAGCCACATCCGCGGCGAGAACCGGGCGCTGTTCGCGGCCGTCGATGAATGCATCGACATCGGTCGTCGGGCGGGCGTTCCATCGCACATCAGCCATCTGAAGCTCGAGGGCGAGCCGATGTGGGGGCGTGTGGGCGAGCTCCTGGACCGGATCGATTCTGCGCGCGAGGGCGGCGCGGATGTCTCGACGGACCAGTACCCCTACACGGGGTGGGAGTCGATCCTCGCGTCGCTGCTCCCGCCATGGGCGCCGGTCGAAGGCCTGGAGCTGTCGCTCAAGCGGGATCCGGAGCGGTTGCGAGCAGCTGTCGAGGAGGGTGACGAGGGCTGGGAGAGTTCGGTCGACGGCGTCGGCTGGGACCGGATCGTCGTCGTGGCGCACACGGAGTCCGATCACTCGGGGCGAAGCATCGCAGCGATCGCCGCGGACCGGGGCGGGGAGCCGTTCGATGCGTTCTGTGAGCTGTTGCTGGAGGATCCGCTCACCTGGTGCATCGGCCACGCGATGCACGAGGATGACGTGCGCACCATCCTCGCCCGGCCGGACGTGATGGTCGGCTCGGACGGGACGGCCTCGTCGGTCGACGGGCCACTGGGGCGTTTCCCCGTGCATCCCCGGTACTACGGGACGTTCCCGCGCGTCCTCGGCCGCTACGCGAGGGACGAGTCGGCGGTTTCCCTCGAGGACGCCATCCGCAAGATGACGTCGCTCCCGGCGGACCGTTTCCGGCTGGGTGACCGAGGCCGGGTCGCGGAAGGTGCCATCGCGGATCTGGTGCTCTTCGACCCGGAACGGGTGAACGACCTCGCGACGTTCGAAGAGCCACACGTCTACGCGGACGGGATCGATGTGGTGGTCGTCGGCGGACGGGTGGCGTGGGACGGCGCGCACGGCGCGCGGAACGGCCGGGCGGTTCGGCGCGACGGGACCGAGTG
Organism: Actinomycetota bacterium; assembly: GCA_040880465.1. Classification (GTDB taxonomy): domain Bacteria; phylum Actinomycetota; class UBA4738; order UBA4738; family JBBDHU01; genus JBBDIK01. The sequence continues at coordinate 74,360 of JBBDIK010000012.1, forward strand.
AGAAAGGCCGGCTGCGGCGCCGTTGCCAGCTACGTTGCCGGTGCCAGCACCGCGGCCGGTCCCTGCGGGAAGTTCGCGTTCCGGCAGGCCTGCCTGAGGTAGGCGTACGGGTCGACCGCCTTCTTTCCGTCGGGGTGCCATTCGAAATGAAGGTGCGGAACGCCGCCCTGCGCGTTGCCCGACGTGCCGACGTAGCCGATCACGTCGCCGGCCTTGACCTTGTTCTTCTCGCGCGCGTGCCGGGACAGGTGCGCGTTGTAGATCCAGCCGGTGCCGTTGGTGACGTAGACGGTCTTGCCGCCGAGGCTGTTGTTGCCGTTCTCCATCTTGCCGCCGATCGCCGCGTGGATCGGCGCGCCGCGGTCGTCGATGATGTCGTTCCCTTGGTGCGTCCGTCCGCCGGAGCGCGGGTCGCCGAAGCTGTCGGTGATCGTGCCGTGGGGGAGTGGACAGGCCCGAAGTGGGTTCGGCCACTCGCACGAACCCGTCTTCCCGTGACCGAGGTTCTGTCGGCACGTGTCCTGACCGATGCCGCCGTACAGGTCGTCGTTGCCGGCGTCCCCCTGGAGGTCATCCTTCCCCGGACCGCCTCGCAGGACGTCGTTCCCGCCTCCGCCCTCGATGATGTCGTTGCCGCCGAGTCCACAGATCACGTTGTTGCCGGGCCCGCCGATCAGGCGGTCGCGTCCCTGGGTTCCTACCCGGCCGCAGTCGTTCGGTGCCAGCTCGGCCGGGGCCGAGACGAGAGCAGCGTCGGGCGCCTCCTGGGCGCCGGTCGGCGTGGCCGGGATCGTCGCGGCCGCCAGGAGCGCGGATGCGATGACGAGGGGGAAGATCCGCCGCACTGGACTCCCCAGGCTAGCGAGTCCTCCGGCGCGTTTCCGGGGTTTCGCGTGCGGGTTCGGCGACTCCAGTGTCCCTCGGCTTTCCGACGTGTGCCCGGATGTGGGAACCTTCTGGAACCGTGACGAGCGTCGGCGACATCATCGACTTGCTGGACCGGCGCTACCTGCCGTCCTGGGCTGAGGCATGGGACAACCCGGGTCTGCAGGTGGGCGATCGCGGTGCCCGGCTGGGCTGCGTGCTGGTCGCCCTCGATCCGACGCTCGACACGATCCGCGAGGCCCGCGAACGCGAGGCGCAACTCCTGATCACCCACCATCCGCTCGTCTTCGAGCCGCTATCGCGGGTCGACGTCGGCGAGCCAACGGCCGCGGCCGTTGCCGAGGCGCTCGCCGGTGGCGTCACGGTCTTCGCGTGTCACACGAACGCCGACGTCGCTTCGCCGGGCGTGTCCGATGCGCTCGCGGACCGGTTGGGGTTGGGAGAGCCGCGGGAACCACTGCGAGCGACCGGGGCGGGCGCGAAAGTGAAGATCGTGACGTTCGTACCGGAGGAGCACGCACACGCACTGCTGGAGGCGATGTCGCTTGCGGGTGCAGGTGCGATCGGGGAGTACGACGTGTGTTCGTTCCGCGCGGCGGGGACGGGAACGTTCCGGCCGAGTGCCGTGGCCGATCCGACGACGGGGACGAAGCAGGTCGTCAACGAGGTGGACGAGGTCCGGTTCGAGATGCTCGTGCCGAGCGGCCGAACGGAGGCCGTCGTATCCGCGTTGATCGCTGCCCATCCGTATGAGGAACCGGCGTACGAGGTGATCGCGCTCGAGTCGGCGGGAGGCGCCGCCGGGATCGGACTCGGGCGGATCGGCGAGCTGTCGAGCGCCACCGATGCGAGCGGCCTGGCTCAGCGATGCCGGGAGGGCCTCGGCGCGGACGCCCGCCTGGTCGGTGATCCAGGTCGTACGGTCCGTCGGCTCGCGGTATGTGGAGGGTCAGGCGCATCGCTGGTCGGCGCCGCGATCGCCGCCGGTGCCGATGCGCTGGTCACGGGCGATGTGAAACACCACCAGGCCCTGGAGGCGGAAGCCGCGGGGATAGCCATCATCGACGCCGGCCACCACGGAACCGAGTGGCCGTGGGTCGAGACGCTGGCCGCGGCACTGTCACCTCCCTCGGGCGCGTTCGAGGTCGCGGTGGCGAAGACCGATACGGACCCGTTCCGGCGCGGAGGCGAGGACGGCCTCGTCGAGGCCGCAGACGACGCCGACGACGGGGGCAACACGGCGCCCTCGGATGACCTCCCACTGAGCGACAGCCCGGATCCGTTCGAGCCGACGGGGAACGGGAGCGACGATGAGTCGATCGATCTCTCTCGCGATCCGTTCGCCGAGGATCCACGATGAACGAACCGCGACTGCTCGACCTCCAAGCGATCGACTCGGACATCGACCATCTGCAGAAACGCAAGGCCGAGCTGGAGGCGGGCGCCGAGATTGAGGCCGCGCGCGACCGTGCGGCGCAGGCCGAGCAGGTCGTCGGGGAGCTGCGGCTGGCGCTCGACGAACTGTCCACCAACCAGAAGCGGCTCGAGTACGACGACGACGCGATGGGCCAGAAGCTCGCTGCGGAGAAGGCCCGGATGTACGACGGGAGCATCATGAACACCCGCGAGCTGTCGGCGCTCGAGGCCGAGATCAAGAACCTGGGGGAGCGGATCGGCCGCATCGAGGACGAGGTCCTCGAGCTGATGGTTCAGCGCGAAGAACTGGAGGAGAAGATCGCGGAGGCGGAACAGGCTCTGACCGCCGCGCGCCAGGAGCACGAGCGTGTCGGTGGCGGTGCGGTCACGGAGCTCGGGCAGGTCGAGGAGCAGCTCACCAGCAAGGTCGCCGAGCGCGGAACGCTCGCGGCAGCGATCGACGAGGAGTTGGTGGAGCTCTACGACGACCTGCGCGGGGCCAAGCATGGGATCGGCGCCGCGGCGTTGACCGACGGTGTCTGCCAGGGATGCCACGAGAAGCTCTCGCCGCTGGATCTGGACAAGCTCAAGAAGACCGAAGGTGTGAAGAGGTGCCCGACCTGCCGTCGGATCCTGGTCACCTGATCGTCTCCTGCGACGGCGCGGCGCGCGGCAATCCCGGTCCGGCCGGGATCGGTGCGGTCGTGGCCACCGACGACGGCACGATCCTGGCGGAGATCGCCGAGGGCATCGGGGAGACCACGAACAACGTGGCGGAGTATCGGGCGATGATCGCGGGTCTCGAGCGTGCCGCCGAACTGGGCGCCGGCGAGGTCACGGTGAAGTCGGACTCCAACCTTCTGGTCGAGCAGATGAACGGGCGCTACCGCGTGAAGCACCCGAACCTTAAGCCGCTCTACGCGGAGGCGCTCGGTCTGGCCTCACGCTTCGAGCGCATCACGTACACGCACGTTCGCCGCGAGTTCAACACCGAGGCCGACCGCCTCGCGAACATCGGCGTCGACACGTGGCTCGCCCGGGATCGGTAGCCGGTAGCGGGAACGTCCTCGGTTGGTCCGGACTAGACTCGACGCATGAGGAGCCGGCCGGGCGGCCGCGGGCGGCGTTCGCGTCGTTCGAGGAAAGTCCGGACTCCACAGGGCAGGGTGCTGGGGAAGATCCCAGGCGGGGGTGACCTCGCGGAAGCGCAACAGAGAGCAGACCGCCGCGCTTCGGTGCGGTAAGGGTGAAACGGTGAGGTAAGAGCTCACCAGCGGCACGGGTGATCGTGCCGGCTCGGCAAGCCCCACCCGGAGCAAGGCCAAGTAGGCGAGCGTTCGAGGACGGCCCGTCCGATGCTCGCGGGTAGGCCGCACGAGGCCTTCGGGCCCGCAGCGTCCGCGTTCGCGCGGGCGTTGAGACAGATGGTCGCCGGGCCGCCGCGAGGCGGTCGCACAGGATCCGGCTTACAGGCCGGCTCCTCATGCCTTTCCAGGCCCTGCGTCAGGGGGCGACGGGCACCGTTCCGGTGATCGCGGCCTGCGCCGAGGCGAACTGACGACCGGCACGGTAGGACGAGCGGACCAGCGGTCCGGCTTCGACGTGGGCGAAGCCGATCTCGCGTCCGTACGCGGCCAGTCGGTCGAACTCCGCGGGCTCGGCCCAGCGGTCGACCGGCAGATGCATCATCGTCGGCTGCAAGTACTGACCGATCGTCAGGATGTCGCAGCCCGCGCCCCGGAGGTCCTGCATCGCCTCCGCGACCTCGTCCGGTTCCTCGCCCATCCCCAGGATCAGGTTCGACTTGGTGATCTGGCGCGGTCGGACCTCCTTGGCGATGCGCAGGGTCCCCAGCGTGCGCTCGTAGTCGAACGCCGGCCGGATCCTCGGATGCAGGCGCCGGATCGTCTCGAGATTGTGCGCGAACGCGTCGGGTTCGGCGTCGATCACGGTCCTGATGTGCTCGCGGATACCGCGGAAGTCGGTGGGCAGAACCTCCACGCGGCATCCGGGAAGCGCGTCGCGGACGGCCCGGATGCACGCTGCCCAGACCTCGGCGCCGTTGTCGGGCAGGTCATCCCTCGCGACCCCGGTGAGCACCACATAGCGTAGTTGCATCTCGCGGACCGCGTCGGCGATGCGCGCTGGTTCGTCCGGGTCGACGGCCAGCGGCTTGGCGGTCTGCACGTCACAGAACCCGCATCGTCGCGTGCACAGATCCCCGAGCACCAGGAACGTGGCCTCCCGATCCTCCCAGCACTCGTAGATGTTCGGGCACGACGCCTCCTCACACACCGTGTGCAGATCCAGGCCCCGCATCAGGTGCTTGAGGTCGGCGTAGTTGGGACCGAGCCTGGCGCGCACCTTCAGCCACTCCGGCCGGGGGCCGCTCGGCCGCGCGGGTTGCGCGCAACCCGATCCGTGCAACGCGGAACGCGGAGGGATCTGCAAGGCGTCGGTGGCCATTCCGTCCACCGGTGCCAGAGGCAGGTACAGCCGTCGCTTGTGGGGGTTGTGGTCGCGCTGAGCCATCCCGAAAGAGTCTAGCTGCGCTGACTGTTCCCGCTGCCCGGCTGCGGGAGGTGGACCCGGAACGACGCCCCGCCGCCCGGCCGGTCCTCGACCCACGAGCGGCCGCCGTGGAGCTCGGCGAACTGTTGCACGAGCGAGAGCCCGATCCCGGTCCCCGGGGCGTGGCCCGAGAGCGTAGGACCCTGACGGAACGGCTCGAAGATCGCCTCCCGGATCTCTTCGGGAACCCCGGGGCCATCGTCCTCGACGACGATCAGCACGCCCTCGTCATCCTCGCTGACCCGGACGTAGACGTTGGTGTCCTCGGTCGTATGGCGAGAGGTATTCACCAGGAGGTTCTCGACGATGCGTTCGACCTTGGCGGCGTCGACCGAGGCGACCACCGGGGTCGCCTCGACGTGGATCGATCGATCGCCGAGGTAGTCGGCCGCCTGGATGGTCCGCCGCACGAGCGCGCCGACATCGGTCGTGTGGAGCTGGGGCGTGACGGTCCCTCGCGCGAGACGGTCGATGTCGAGGAGATCGGTCAGGAGCCGGTCGAGCTTTCGTGCGTTGGAGGCGAGGCGCTGCAGCAGGTCTCGTTGCTCCTCCGGGGCGAGTTCCTGCTGCTCGAGGGTCAGTGCCAGTCCGAGCACCGCGGTCAGTGGGCTCCGGAGTTCGTGCGAGACGGCCGCCAGGAAGGTGTTCTTCATCGCATCGAGCGCGCGCAGCTGCTTGGCGGCCTCGCGCTCCCGGCGCTCGCTCTCGAGCAGAGCCTCCTCCGCGAGCTTCTCCTCGGTGACGTCGAACATGACCCCCTGGACGAGCGGCGCGCCGTCGTCCTGCGGGAGCACCACCGCGTCGTCGCGAACCCAGATCGTTCCCCGGTCGGTGACGAGCCGGTACTCGTAGCTGAAGGGCTGTCCGTTCGCGACGCCCTTGCGATACGTGCGCCAGGCGGTTTCGCGGTCGTCCGGGTGAAGGTGTTCGTACCAGAGGCTGTGATTCGAGAGCCAGTCCGCCGCCGCGAGTCCGAGGATCGGTTCGACCTGCGGGCTGATGTAGATCGTCTGGTCCTCCGCGCCCGGCCGGTCGACGTACAGGACGGCGGGGATCTGCTCGACCAGGGCCCGGTACTTGGCTTCGGTAGCTTGCAGCATCTCCTCGGTCCGCTTGCGCTGAACCGCCGCTCCGAGGGTCTCGGCGGCCGCCTTGAGGGCGTCGATCTCTGCCGCGGACCAGTCCCGCTCGTTGGTGCAATCGTCAACCGAGATCGATCCCCACCGCGCGCCCTCGACGAAGATGCCGACCGAGAGTGCCGACCGGACGCCCTCCTGTTCGAGCATCTCCCGTTCTCCGTCGGGGAACACCCATGTGGGTCCGTGGACCACCTCACCGCTGTCCAGGATGTCGACCCAGCGTTGCCACCCGGCCTGCTCGAGGGGAGCTTCTTGGAAAGCGGGGTTGTCCTTCTGGGAGTGAACGCCGCGCGCGGTCCATTCGTGGCGGACCGACGCCCGCAGGACCCCGTCCTCGTCCCGGTAGAGTTCGGACAGCGTCACCCGGCCTGCATCGGCAGCGGTGCCGAGCGCTTCCAGGACCTCGTCGATCACGTCCGTCCATTCGGGTGCCCGCAGGAACCGTTCGGCCGCGAGGTCGACCGCCTCCAGGATCGCGTCCCGCCTCCGGAGTTGCAGTTCGGCCTGCTTCTGCTCCGTGAGGTCGAACATGATGCCCTGCACGACCGACGGGCGGCCTTCCTCATCCGCGATCGCGACGGACCGGTCGTGGATCCACACGGTCCGGCCATCGCGGTCGATCATCCGGTAGTCGGAGCTCCGAGCGCCGCGCGGGTCCTTAACGAAGGCATCCCACTCGACGCCCGCCCGCTCGCGGTCCTCCGGGTGCAACGCTTCGAACCAGACCTGCGGCCTTCCGAGGTACTCCACCTGTGAGATGCCGAGGATCTCCTCGATCTGCGGTCCGATGTACATCGTCTTCTCCGGTCCCAGCGAAACGATGTACAGGATCGCCGGGATCTGCTCGACCAGGGCCCGGTACCGAGACTCGGTCACCTGGAGCTGTCGTTCCGTCTCCTTGCGCGAAGTGATATCCCGGACGACGATCTGCCCCGCGGGCTTCCCTTGGTAGATGAAGGGGATCCCCGCAACCTCGACCTCGATCACTGCCCCGTCCAGCCGGATGAAGCGCTCCTCCAGGAGCGACACCGCGGTTCCCTCTTCCTCCTGGCGCATGCGCTTGGCAACCGCGTCGTGATAGTCGGGATCCACGATGTCCAGGGCCGGCTTCCCCACCAGTACATCCGGGGTCTCCGCGCCGAGCAGTTGGGCGGCGGCGATATTGGCGAAGACAAGCTTCCCCTCGCTGTGGACCATGATCGCGTCGGGGGACAGGTGGACCAGACGCCGATAGCGGTCCTCGCTCTCCCGGAGACGATCCTCCGCCTCCTTCCTCCGCGTGCTGTCGACCATCACCCCGCGAAGCGAGAGGGCCCGTCCCTTCGAGTCTCGCGCCACGTGGATCCGGTCTCGGAGCCACACCACGCGGCCGTCGGCGGCGACGACCCGGTACTCCAAGGAGTGATCGGTGCCTTGGTTCACGGCCGCCCGGTAGCCGTTCAGGACACGCTCCCTGTCCTCAGGGTGGAAATGGCTCGCGAACAGGTCCGGCTCGGCCAGCCAGCGCGCGATCGGGTAACCGAGAAGGTTCTCGGCCCGGCGGGATAGGAACGTGAAGCGCAGGTCGACCGGCTCGGCTTCCCAGACGATGGCATCGAGCGCCTGGACGAGTTCCTGGAGCCGTTCCTGATCAGGCGTCGCCAGGTCGCTCGTGACCGTGGGTTGCTCCTGCCGCACCCGGCGGCGGTTGGACATGCCTGGACCCCCTTGGCTCCGGTTCCAATCCTGATTATGAAGCGTTCGGGGGCCCAGGATGAAGCCCCAGGTGGGAAGAGCTGGTTTAGGCTGAGCGGCGTCATGCGCCTCGAACGCACGTCCGCTGAGGAGATCGGGTTGCTCGTGGCCCGGTTCACGGGTGAGGCGGCGCCGATCAGCCCAGAGATCCGGCTGGATCAGATCGGGTTCGACTCGCTGACGTTCGTGGAGTTCGCAGCGGCCGCGCAGGAGGAGCTCGGCGTGGATCTGCCGGATGCGGCGCTTCCGGTGACGGTCGGGGACCTGGTGGGTCTGGTGGATCTGGTGGATCCTTCAGTTCCTTCGCGCCGCGGGAGGCGCGATCCCGCGATCGACATCCCTCCCGGCATGGGGCGCTATCAGTCGCTGGTCCGGGACGTCGCCGAGCCGGTCGTGCGGTGGCTCTTCCGGCTCGAGGTCGACGGTCGGGAGCATCTGCCCGCGCGCGGTCCCGTCATCGTGTGCCTCAATCACGACAGCGCGATCGACGTCGTCGTGACCGCCGTGGCGGCACATCGGCCGCTCGTCGTGATGGGCAAGAAGGAGATCTTCATCTCCCGGCTCGTCTCGCATCTGTTCCACGAGATGGGCGCGTTCCCGGTGGAGCGCGACCGCTGGGACCGGCGCGCAGTCGCGATCTCTCTGGCGGCTCTGGACAAGGGTCACGCGCTGGCGATGTGGCCGGAGGGAACGCGCGCGGCCCACGAGCTCCTCCCGTTCCTTCCGGGAGCGGCCTGGCTCGCCCTGGCGCGCGGCGTGCCGCTCGTTCCCGCGGCGATCATAGGGTCGGGGCACGCGTGGCCCCGCGATCGGATGTTCCCGAAGCGGTCACCGGTCCGGGTCGCGTTCGGCGAAGCGATCTCGGTCGAACGCGTGGACGCGCCGGGCGCGCGATTGGCGATAGCGCCCGAGATCACCGCCGTACTCCGGGACCGCGTCGAGCAGCTTCTCGGGGAATCCGGTCCGACGGCGCCAGTTCCTCGCTAGCGTTCCGCGGCTCGAGCGGGCGCGGCGAACGCGTCCGCGATATCCGTCGGCGCGGGAACCAGAGCGGATCCGAACACCTCGGCGGCATGACGCTCCACGAGGGGAGCGACTTCGGCGACCGAGATCGTTCGTCCGGCGACGCGGCTCAGTGAGGTGACTGACCGATCCGGCAGACCGCACGGGACGATCGCGTCGAACCACGAGAGATCGGTCGAACAGTTGAGTCCGAACCCGTGGAGCGTGACCTTCGCCGCCGAGAGCCGGACGCCGATCGCGCAGACCTTCGCCGGGCCGGCCCAGACGCCGGTCTGGCGTTCGTCACGGCCGAGGGACAGACCCAGGTCGGCGCCGGTCCTGATCGCCACCTCCTCCATCCGTCGCAGATGCGGGATCACGTCGAGCCGGGAGTCCAATCTCATGATCGGATACCCGACGAGTTGCCCCGGCCCGTGGAAGGTGAAGCTCCCGCCCCGGTCGGCCAGTCGGAGAGCCGCGCCGCGCGCCCGCATCCGCTCTTCGGGCCAGAGCATGTGCGCTGGATCGGAACGCCGCCCGCCCGTGTAGACCGGTGGGTGTTCCAGGAGGATCAGGACATCGGGGATCAGGTCGTCCGCTCGCCGCTCGGCCAGGTCGTGCATCAGGTCGGAGGCGAGGTCGTACGGGACCGGTTCCGTCGGTCGCACGATCCACGTTCCGGGGATCATCGGCCGAGATCCTCGGCGAAGTCCCAGGTCTCCAGGCTCGCTTTGACTCTGGCGAGGAATCGCGATGCGAGCGCGCCGTCGATGACCCGATGATCCCAGGACATCGACAGGTACACGCGATGGCGGATCGCGATCGCGTCGTCGACCACGACCGGCCGCTTCTCGACCGCGTCCAAGGACAGGATGGCGGTGTTCGGCTGGTTGATGATCGGAACCGACATGATCGATCCGAACGGTCCGGGGTTCGTGATGGTGAACGTCGCGCCGTGCACCTCGTCCGGTGAAAGCTGCTTGGCGCGCGCCCGGGACGCGATGTCGCCGATCGCGCGGGCGAGCCCGACCAGGTTCATCGAATCTGCGTCCGCGATCACCGGGACGATCAAACCTTCGGCGTAGGCGACGGCGATGCCGAGGTTCACGTACCGATGCAGGACCAGGTCGTCGCCGCGGAGTTCCGCGTTCACCTGCGGGTACTCGAGCAGTGCCTCGCAGACGGCGCGCGCCACGAACGGCATGTAGGTGAGCGCGGCGCCCTCGCGGTCCCGGAAGGCCTGCTTCTCGCGTTCGCGGAGCAGGGCCACGTTCTCGAGGTCGACATCGACCATCGACCATGCCCGCGCCGACGTCTGCACGCTCTCATGCATGTGCTCCGCGATGCGCTTGCGGATGTGCGAAACCGGGACGATCTCTTCACGCGCTCCGTCGGCCGGGGAAACGACCCGCAGCTTGGGGGCGGTGGCGGCAGGTGGCTCGCTCGCGAGGTAGGCCTCGATGTCACCCTTGGTGATTCGCCCGCCCGCCCCGGAGCCGGTGACCTTCCCGAGGTTGACACCGTGTTCCGCGGCCATCTTGCGAACGATCGGCGACAGGATGCTGCTCCGCGGGCCCCCGCGGGCGGGGGTGCTGACGGGAACGCGCCGTGGCGCCGTGCCGGCGCTCCGTGTGGTGCCCGTACCGTCCGTCGTGGGTGGCTTCGAGCCGTCCGCGCCCGGCGGAGTCGTCGTTACCGCCGCCGTCGTGCCAGCGTCACTCGTGGCTCCGGCATCGCTCGCCGTGTCGCCCGCTCCACGTGCCCCGTCGTCGATCGTCGCGAGTTCGGTTCCGACCGAGACGGTCTCCCCTTCCGGAACGAGGATCGCCGACAGGGTGCCGGCCGCCGGTGACGGGATCTCGGTGTCGACCTTGTCCGTCGAGATCTCGAACAGGGGCTCGTCGGCCGCGACGGTGTCGCCGACCTGCTTGAGCCAGCGGATGATCGTTCCCTCGAGCACCGTCTCGCCGAGCTGCGGCATCGTGATGGACGTCGTCATGTCACCACCCCACCAGGGAGCGAGCAGCGGCGGCGATGTCGGGCACCTGCGGCAGGAACGCATCCTCGAGGGGCGGCGAGAAGGGCACCGGCACGTTCGGCGGGGCGAGCCGCATGACCGGAGCGTCGAGATGTTCGAACGCGTCCTCAGCGATCTGCGCGGCCACCTCCGCCCCGATCCCGAGGAACCGGTGCGACTCGTAGACGATCAGCGCACGGGACGTCTTCGCCACGGAAGTCATCACGGTCTCCGCGTCAAGCGGCGTCACCGTCCGCAAGTCGACCACCTCGGCCGAGATGCCGTCGGCGGCCAGGTCCTCGGCGGCCTCCAGCGCGAGATGGACCATCGCGCCGTAGCTGATGATCGTGCAGTCGGTTCCCTCGCGTCGCACCTTCGCCTTGCCGATCGGGACCAGGAAGTCCGGGTCGTCCGGGACGGCCTCCTTGATGCGGCGGTAGATCCACTTGTGCTCGAAGAAGATGCACGGATTGTCGTCCCGGATCGCTGACTTGAGCAGGCCCTTCGCGTCCGATGGGAACGCGGGGCACATCACCTTGAAGCCGGGGGAGTGCGCGAACCATGGCTCCGGGTTCTGGGAGTGGAAGTTGCTGGCGCGGACGCCGCCGCCCGATGGACCCCGGACCACCATCGGCAACGGCACGCCCGTCCGGTAGTGGTACTTGCCGGCGACGTTGATCAGTTCGTCGAAACCGTTGGCGATGAAGTCTGCGTACTGCACCTCGGCGACGGGCCGCATGCCGGCCATCGCCGAGCCCACGGACATCCCCATGATCGTCTCTTCGCAGATCGGGGTGTCCATGATGCGCTCCGAGCCGAAGCGTTCGATGAACCCCTCCGTGACCTTGAACGCGCCGCCGTAGACGCCGATATCCTCGCCGAGGCAGTAGACGGACGGATCCCGCTCCATCTCCTCCCAGAGTCCCTCGGCGATCGCGACGAGGTACGTCGCTTCGCCCTGCGGCGTGCGCTTACCCCGCGGCTCCGCGCCGTGGCCGGCTGCGCCGGCATCGACGGCTGCCTTGGCCATCAGCCGGTTCCTCCCTCACGGCTCGGCTCGCTCGTCCAATACCCATCGTCGGTGAACAGTCCCTTGTCTACGTCATCCGGCACCGGGAACGGCGAGGCCTGCGCGAAATCGAACCCTTCCTGGAACTCCCGCTCGATCTCCTGTTCCAGCACGGCGACGTCGTCCTGGCTCACGACGTTCTCCGCCAGCAGCAGGTCCTGGAACCTCTTCACCGGATCGCGGTTGGTCATGTACTCCTCGAGCAGGGCCTTGTCCACGTAGGTCGCTGGGTCGTGACCGGCGTGACCTTTCCAGCGCAAGGAGACCGACTCGATCAGCGTCGGTCCGTCCCCGTTCCGCGCGCGATCGACCGCCCCGCGGGCAGCGATGAAGACCTTCAGGACATCCGCGCCGTCGACGCGCACGCCCGGCATCCCGTACGCGCTCGAACGCTCGGCGATCGTCGGGATCTTGAACTCGAGCGGGTTGGGTGTCGAGTACGCGTAGAGGTTGTTGTTCACGACCCAGACGACGGGCAGATCGTGGATCGCCGACACGTTGAGCGACTCGTGCCAGCGTCCGTTCGAAGTCGATCCGTCCCCGCAGATCGCCATCGAAACGTGCGGCTGTCCCTGACGCTTGAACGCGAGCGCCACCCCGGCGGCAACCGGATAGGCATCAGGCAGCATCGAAACGACGGCGAACGTGCGCGACCCGGCCCAGTCTCCGATGTGACTATTCCCGTCACGCCCTCGTGTGTAGCCGTCGATGCGTCCCCAGTACTGGGCCATCACCCGCTTGAGGTCAAGTCCCTTCGTGAGTTGGGCGGTGAGGTCTCGATGGGTCGTCAGGAGCGCATCGTCGGGTTCCAACGACGAGGCCGCGCCGACGTGGGTTCCCTCCTGCCCGCGGCCCGAGTAGATCGCGCCCGGCAGACGCCCTTGGCGGTACAGGGCGTCCATCCGCTCGTCGAAGTACCGGCTGAGCATCAGATCGTGCAGCATGAGACGGAGGCGGTCCGCGTCGAGGTTCGCCGCCGCGATGTCCTCGTCCTTCGTCCTGGTTGCCAGTGTGTCCCCCCTACGTGTGGAGCGGCTTTCCCGCGAGCGCCATCGCCGCCTCGCCCATCGCCTCACCGAGCGTCGGGTGTGGATGGATCAGCGCTGCCACGTCCCCGGCCGTCGCTTCCCAGTTCGTGATCAGCATGCCCTCGGAGATCAGGTCCGTCACGTGCGGCCCCAGCATGTGGACGCCGAGGATCTGATCGCTGCCGGCATCCGCGACGAGCTTGGTGATGCCGCCCTCGCCCACGATGTTCGCCTTCCCGAGTCCCTGCATGTTGAAGACCTGCGTCGTGACGTCGAAGCCGCGCTCGCGAGCGATGTCCTCGGTCAGCCCGACCGATGCGACCTCGGGTGTGCAGAACGTCACCCGCGGGACGCCGTCGTAGTCGACGGGCGGTACGTCCATCCCGGCGATCCGCTCGGCCACGGCGATACCCTCCGCGAACGCCACGTGGGCGAACTGCAGCGGTGTCGCGGCGACGTCGCCCACGGCCCACACGTGCGGCGCCGTGGTCTGGAGCTGGTCGTTCACCTTGACGAAGCCGCGGTCGAGCTCGACGCCAGCCGCCTCATATCCGGCCCCCTCCGTGACGGGCGAGCGTCCGATCGCAACCAAACACAGCTCGGCGGCCGTGGTTGCCTCGGCGCCCTCCACCTCGTAGGCCACGTTCACTCCATCGGCCGTCTCGGTCACGTCCTTCACCGACGCGCCGGTCGTGGCCGCGATCCGTCGGCGCCGGAACGCGCGCGAGAGCTGATCGGAGATCTCGGCGTCCTCGAGGGGGGCGATGCGAGGCAGGGCCTCCAACAACGTGACCTCGGCCCCCATCGAGCGATAGAAGGACGCGAACTCGAGCCCGATGGCCCCGCCGCCGATGATGACCACCGATGAAGGCAGGGCAGGGAACGTGAGCGCCTCGTCGCTCGTGACGATGCGTTCGCCGGGTGTCACGCCGGGAAGCAGCCGCGGCCGTGAGCCCGACGCCAGGACCACATCGGTCGCCGCCAGCGCTCGCCCGTCGACCTCGATCGCCGAGCCGTCCACCAGGACCGCATCACCCCGGATCACCTCGATCTGACGGGATTCCACGAGGTGGGTGAGGCCTTTGACGAGCTTGTCGACGATCTTGGCTTGGAAGGCGAGGATCCCGTCCCAGTCGGGTTCGCCGGAGGCGATGATGCCCCAGGTCTTCGCGCGGTTGACCTCATCGAGCACCTCAGCCGAACGCAGGAGCGCCTTCGTGGGGATGCACCCGCGCAACAGGCAGGTGCCGCCTAGCCGCTCATCCCGGTCGATCAGCGCCACGCGTTTGCCCAGCTGTGCGGCGCGGAGGGCCGTCGCGTAACCGCCCGTGCCCCCGCCGATCACGGCGACGTCGACTCTCGGGAGTTCTGAGTGTTCGGTTTCCACGGCTTCGTCGATACTAACCCTGGCCGTGCTCAGGGCCCATCCAGTGCCTATTCGACCAGGCCCTTGCGGATCGCGATGGCGACGGCCTGGGCTCGGTCGTTGGCGCCGAGCTTCTCGAAGATGCGTTCGAGGTGTGTTTTCACGGTGTGGGGCGAGATGCCCAGCTCCTGCGCGACGACCTTCGTCGTGGCGCCGTAGGCGACCTTCTGAAGGATCTCCGTCTCTCGCTTGGACAGCGGCGCCTCGTGCGGCGGCTTGTCGACGAGATGGACCTCCTCGATGAACGCTCGGGTCAGCTTCGGGTGGATGACCGCTTTGCCCTCGAGGGCGAGCCTGGCCGCATTCACCAGTTCCTCTGCGGAGGAGTCCTTGAGGAGGTAGCCCGAGACCCCGGCCTGGATCGCCTCGGCGATGGCTGCCCGGGACTCGTCCACCGTGAACAGGATGACCTTCGTGTCGGGCGCGACCTCGCGGATGCCTCGGGTGGCTTCGATCCCTCCCATCCCGGGCATCCGCACGTCCATGAAGACGACGTCTGGGGTGAGTTCGGGGATGAGCTCGACGGCCTGTTCGCCGGTCGAGGCCTCACCGACGATGTCGATGTCGCGCGAGGTCGACAATGCCGTGCGCAGCCCATCCCGCGTGACCGGATGATCGTCCACGATCAGCACCCGCATACGGTTCTCCTCGGTCGGTTCGTCGGCCGGCCCTTAGGATAGTCTCCAGAGGGGGCGACATGCTGGAACCTGAGCAGACCGATATCGAGGCACCGGCCACCGCCGGGGCGCCCGCCCGGGACGCTGCGAACGAGCCCGCGGACACTCCCGCGTCGGGTAGTGGGACCGGCTCCGCCACCAAGGAGCAGGTCCTCGAGGCGCTCAAGGCGGTCGTCGACCCCGAGCTTGGGATCAACATCGTCGATCTCGGCCTGGTGTACGAGGTCACGATCGACGAGGGCGACGTTCACGTCGAGTACACGCTGACCACCATGGGCTGCCCGATCGGTCCTCTGATCGAGGCACAGATGCAAGAGGCGGCCGCCAAGGTCGAGGGGGTTTCGTCGCTCACGCCCGAGATGGTGCTTCGACCTGCCTGGACCCCGGAGATGATGTCTGACGACGCGAAGGCGGCTCTCGGGTTCTTCTAGGACCACCCCGGAGCGCGCCTCGGGTTGACACCGCACGTGCCACGTCGGTACAACAAGCACACGACCCCAAGCGCCCGCACCTCCCCGACATCCGTTCGGACCGGCTGCGAGCCACCCGTATCGTCGGATCTGCCCGTGGGGCGCGAGAGAGGAGCACGAGATGTCCGAGTACGCGAATCCCGATGCGCTGGTCGAGACCGACTGGCTGGCCGAGCACCTCGACGACCCGAAGGTGAGGGTGATCGACGTCGACGAGGACACGACCGCTTACGAAACGGGTCACATCCCGGGCGCGATCGGCTGGAATTGGACCAGCGACCTGCACGCCGAGGTCGGTCGTGACTACATCACCCAGGCTCGACTTTCGGAGCTGCTCCAGCAGGCCGGCGTGGATGACGAGGCCACGGTCGTGCTGTACGGCGGCAACAACAACTGGTTCGCCGCGTACGCGTACTGGATCCTCAAGTACCTCGCCTACGACAACGTGAAGCTGCTCAACGGCGGCCGCAAGAAGTGGGAGCTCGAGGGACGGGAATGGACGACGGATGTCCCGACGTACGCGCCGACCGCCGTCTCGGTCTCCGGCCCGATCCGCGAGGAGATCCGCTCGTACCGCGACGAAGTGATCTCCAAGATCGGCGACGACAAGGTCGGGCTGATCGACGTCCGGTCGCCCGAAGAGTTCCGCGGCGAGAAGCTCGCTCCGGACCACCTCCCGCAGGAGCAGTCGCAGGTCCCCGGTCACGTCGGTGGCGCTGTCAACATCCCGTGGGTGCAGGCGGCGAACGAGGACGGCACGTTCAAGTCGGCCGAGGACCTCCGCAAGCTCTACGAGACCCGCGGCATCGCCCCGGACCAGGAGGTCATCGCCTACTGCCGGATCGGCGAGCGCTCGTCGCACACCTGGTTCGCCCTGCAGGAGCTGCTCGGCTACGACAACGTCAAGAACTACGACGGCTCGTGGACCGAATACGGCAGCCTGGTCGGCGCGCCGGTCGAGATGGGTGGCGAGGGGTTCCGGGACTGACGCGGAGCTGAAGGTCGCCTACTCGGCCGCCCGGGCTGGTACGTCCCAGATCGTGGCGCCCTTCTCCTTGAACATCGCCAGGATGTCGTCTGGCGGGATGGGGCGGCTGAAGAAGTAGCCCTGGCCGTGCTCGCACCCCTTGTCGAGGAGGAACTGCCATTGCTCGGCGGTCTCGATGCCTTCCGCCAGCGGTGACATCCCCAGAGAGTGCGCGAGCTGGATCACCGCGTGGACCATGTTGCCCGCGTCGGGGTCGTCGGGAAGGTCCATCACGAACGAGCGGTCGATCTTGAGCGTGTGGACCGGCATGTGCTTCAGGCGGGAGAGCGAGGAATAGCCGGTCCCGAAGTCGTCGATCGCCAGCCGGACGCCGCGCGCGTGCAGATCCCAGAGGATGCGCTGGCTGCGCTCGGGGTCGGTCATGACGCTGGATTCGGTGATCTCGATCGCGACACTGCCGGGCTCGACCTCGGCGGCCTCGAGGTGGCCCATGACCTTCTCGACCACCTCGGGTTGCCAGAGCTGCCGGGGCGACAGGTTGAAACTGATCTTGAGCTCGAGTCCATCCTCGCGCCAGAGGCGCGACTGCCGGCAGATCTCCTCCATCACCCAGTCGCCGATCGCGACGATCAAGCCCATCTCCTCCGCGAGCGGGATGAACTCGCCCGGCGGGATGATGCCCCCGTTCGGGTCCTGCCAGCGCAGCAGTGCCTCGACGCCGATCATCTTGCCGGTCTGGAGCTCCACGAGCGGCTGGTAGTGCAGGATCCAATGCTGGCTCTCCACGGCCTTGCGGAGTCGGGTGGTCAGCGACAGCTTGCCGAGTGCGTCCGCCCCCTCCGTCGAATAGACGATGTAGCCGCCGGGCGCCGTCTTCTTCGACCGGTACATCGCGGCGTCGGCGTTCTTGAGCAGCGCCCGTGCGTCGTCGGCGTCCGTCGGGAACATCGAGATGCCGATAGAGGCGGACCCGTAGAACTCCTCACCCGCGAGGACGAAGGGCTCCTCGAGCGACTGGTGGATCCGGACCGCGACCGACTCCGCGACGAGGGCCACGTTGTCCGTTCCCTCCGGCAGTGGCTGATCGCTCTCCTTCTCCATGTCCGCGAGCAGGACGAGGAACTCGTCACCGCCCTGGCGGGCGACGAGGTCGGTATCGCGCGTCGCTTCGCGGAGCCGGTCCGCCAGCTGGGCGAGCAGCGCGTCGCCCGCGGCGTGACCGAGGCTGTCGTTGACGAGCTTGAAGTTGTCGAGGTCCATGAACAGGACCGAGACCGCCAGGTCGTTCCGACGGGCGCGGGCGAGGGCCAGCTCCAGCAGCTCCTCGAACATCGCGCGGTTCGGCAGCGACGTGAGCTCGTCGTGGTGGGCCATGAAGGCGACCTGCTCCTCGGCGCGCTTGCGTTCGATGCCCGCGGCCAGGACGCTCGAGACCGCCTGGAGGAAGTTCAGGTCGTCCGTCGTGAACTCGCGAGGCTCTGACGAAGACGCGACCAGGACGCCGAACGCCCGCTCTTGCCCGGGGATCACGACCGACGCCGAACTCACGATCCCGTGCGTGCGCTGGAGGTCCGACGGGGTGAAGCGGGTCTCCTCCTCGATGTCGTTCATCACGACCGGCTCGGCCGTGAGCAGCGTGTAGCCGCTCTGTGAGTTCTCCGCGACGTCGACGGCCGCGAATCCGATGGCTCCCTCGTTCCAGCCGCTGCCGGCCCGAAGGACGAGGCTGTCGTCGTCGGTCAGCTCGAGGACGGCGCTGAACCCGACCTCCAGGTGCTCCGCGACCAATCCCGCGGCTTCGTCGAGCAGATGCGAGAGATCCGTGCCGGCCAGTGCGTGCTGCCCGAGCTCCGCGACGGCGGCTTGCTGGCGCGTTCGCGCGCTCACCGTCTGGATCATGCGGTCGAACTCCCGGGCCACGTGTGCGAGTTCGTCGCGCCCGGGATCCTCCCCGGCCTCGGGGATGCGGATCGAGAAGTCACCCTCGGCGACCGCGGACGCGACTCGCCCGAGTCGCTTGACCCGCTTGAGGACCAGCCAGTACAGGGTCGGGAAGAGAACCAGGAACTCGAGCAGGATCGCCACGAGCGCGAACGCGATCGTCTGGTTGCGCGCGTCGCCGATAACGCCTTGGCGGATCGACTCGCTGGTGTACATGCCCATCGTGACGACCTCGCTGCCGAGCTGCAGCGGAACGATCGTCTCGAAGAGCTGCTCCCCGTCGAGGTCGGCTGAGTCTTGGCGCACCTCGCCGGCGTGGACGGTGACCATCTCGGTGCCGACAGAGTCGCCGTTGTCGAGCGGGTAGGTGGAAAGGAAGATGCTCGGCGGCTGTCCCACGCCTGGCGCGAACAGTCGGATCCGCTTCACGCCCGGGTGGGTGACCAACTGGCCGGCGAGGAAGGTTGCCAAGCGGAGTTCGTCCCCGCCGTTCGCTGTGTACTCCGTGGAGATCGACGCCGCGAGTCCTTCGGCCTCTGACTGGAACCGGCCGTTCAGATCGGTCTCGGCCTGCCGGATCGAGTTGTACCCGAGGACGGCGGCCAGGAGGAAGGTGACGATGACGAGGGGCACGCCGATCTTGAGCGCAACTGAAAACTTGCGGCCCCATCGCCGCTTCCAATTCATGGGCGCTCTGGTTCCTGCCGTCGCCACGGCTCGCTGAACCCCCTTCGTGGCGGTGGAATCCCTATGGGGTAGTTATCGCCTTTGCGGCGCACCGGCGAACATCCCCCTGACGGTGGTTTCGTCATTCAGGGTGAGGGGACGGGAGATGGACCGATGCCCCTGTCGCCCACTCAGCCGATGGGCGTAATTCCGACCGCGCGGGTAGACTTTAGGTGTCCGGCTGCGTAGGCTGGACCTGGACGGAGGCCGTGCCTGCCGTCCTCAAGAGGGGAGCATCGCGTGGCCGTCACCCAGGAAGAGCATCTCAAGGAACTCGCGAAGGGGTACCGCTTCGACTGGAAGGACCCCGACCACTCGATCTTCACGCCCAAGCGGGGGCTGTCGGCCGCCGTCGTCGAGGAGATCTCCGGTCTCAAGAGCGAGCCGGACTGGATGCGGAAGTTCCGCCTCAAGGCGCTGAAGCACTTCGAGCAGCGTCCCATGCCCTGGTGGGGGGCCGATCTGTCCGATATCGACTTCGACGACATCTTCTACTTCATCCGTTCCACCGAGAAGCAGGCCAGCAACTGGGAAGAGCTTCCCGAGGACATCAGGTCCACCTGGGACAAGCTGGGGATCCCCGAGGCCGAGAAGAAGTACCTCG
This sequence comes from Actinomycetota bacterium, assembly GCA_040880465.1. Taxonomy (GTDB): domain Bacteria; phylum Actinomycetota; class UBA4738; order UBA4738; family JBBDHU01; genus JBBDIK01. The sequence continues at coordinate 94,053 of JBBDIK010000012.1, forward strand.
GCGGGGTGAGCGCCCAGTACGAGTCCGAGGTCGTGTACCACAAGATCAAGAAGGAACTCGACGATATCGGCGTCCTGTTCACGGACATGGACTCGGCGCTGCGTGACCACCCGGACCTCGTGAAGGAGTACTTCGGCACGATCATCCCGCCGAACGACAACAAGTTCGCCGCGCTGAACTCCGCCGTGTGGTCGGGTGGATCGTTCATCTACGTGCCGCCGGGCGTCCACGTCGATATCCCGCTGCAGGCCTACTTCCGGATCAACGCCGAGAACATGGGTCAGTTCGAGCGGACACTGATCATCGCCGACGAGGGCAGCTACGTACATTACGTCGAAGGCTGCAGCGCGCCGATCTACACCAGTGACTCCCTGCACTCGGCCGTGGTCGAGATCATCGTCAAGAAGGGTGCGCGCGTCCGGTACACGACGATCCAGAACTGGTCGACGAACGTCTACAACCTGGTGACCAAGCGTGCCGCCGCGCACGAGGACGCCGTCATGGAGTGGATCGACGGCAACATCGGTTCGAAGGTCACGATGAAGTACCCCTCGATCTACCTGCTCGGTAAGGGGGCGCGCGGTGAGGTTCTCAGCGTGGCCTATGCCGGCAAGGGGATGCACACGGATGCGGGCGGCAAGGCCGTGCACGTCGCGCCGTACACGACGTCGGTCATCAACTCGAAGTCCGTCTCTAAGGACGGCGGGCGGACCGGATACCGCGGGCTCGTTCGGGTGGAGCCCGATGCCCATCACGCGAAGTCGACGGTCAGGTGTGACGCGCTGATCCTGGACGAGGACTCGCGTTCGGATACGTACCCCTACATCGAGGTTGAAGAGGAGACCGCTGCCCTTGCGCACGAAGCGACCGTGTCCAAGGTCGGTGAAGACCAGCTCTTCTACCTCATGAGTCGCGGGGGGGGGGGGGGGG
>JBBDIK010000012.1:94992-257237 GCA_040880465.1 Actinomycetota bacterium
GGCCGAGGCGACGGGGATGATCGTGAACGGGTTCATCGAACCCATCACGCGCGAGCTCCCGATGGAGTACGCGGTCGAGCTCAACCGGCTGGTCGAGCTCCAGATGGAAGGGTCGGTCGGCTAACAGGCCGGTCCGGTCTTCCTAGGGCAGGCCTGCGGGTCGCCCTCATTCCGATAGGCGAATGCATGAGTGAAACGACGACGCAGAGACGGTTCGACGAGGCGGCGCTCGCCGCGCTGCCCCGGTCGACGCCGTTCGTCGATGGACTTCGCAAGCGCGCGTTCGACGAGTTCCGGGCGTTGCCGATGCCCTCCCAGGAGACCGAGGAGTGGCGCTACACGGATCTCTCGGCGTTCGAACTGGACTTCGCGGCGTTCACCGAGGGCGGCCGGGCGGACAACCTGGACGGAGTCCCCGGAACGATCCTCGCGGCCGCAGGTGTCGTCGGCGAGCGGTCGGGTCTGCAGATCCAGCACAACTCCGAGGTCATGGTCACCCACCTGGATCCGGCGCTCGCCGAGCTGGGGGTGGTGTTCACGGATCTGGACCTGGCCGTCGAACGCCATGCGGACCTGGTCGAGCCAAACTTGCACGCGGTGGTTCCGGTCGAGCGGACCGCGTTCACCGCCCTGCACGCGGCCTTCCGGACCGGCGGCACGTTCCTCTACGTCCCCGACGGGGTCGAGGTCGCCATCCCGCTGCAGACGCTGACCTGGGTGGACGCGGACGGGGCAGCGGTGTTCCCTCACACGCTGATCGTCGTTGGCGACAACGCCGAGGTCACCTTCATCGACCGGTTCGCCTCCCCGGCGCTGCGGGGGTTCTCCGATGCGATCACCGAGATCGTGACGGGCGCCGGATCCCGGGTCCGATACGCATCGATCCAAGAATGGGGCGACGGGATGACCCACCTAGGCATCCAGCGCGCGCAGCTCGGGCGTGACGCGGACTTCCGGTCGGTGGCGATCGGGTTCGGAGCAGACCTGGCACGTGCCGAGGCCGAGACCATCCTGGCCGAGCCGGGCGCGTTCAGCGAGATGTTGGGGGTCTTCTTCGCCGACGGTGACCAGCACTTCGACCATCGCTCCGAACAGGAACACGTGGCGCCGAACGGAACCAGCGACCTGCTCTACAAGGGTGCGCTCCGGGATCGCTCGCGTGCCGTGTACTCGGGCTGGGTGCACGTCCGGCCGGGGGCCCAGAAGACGAACGCGATGCAGACCAGTCGCAATATCGTCTTGTCCGAGCACGCGAAAGCGGACTCGATCCCGAACCTGGAGATCGAGGCGAACGATGTGCGCTGCGGCCATGCCGCCAGCGTCGGTCCGGTCGAGGAGGACACCGTCTTCTATCTGATGAGCCGCGGCATCCCGCGGGCGGAGGCGGAGCGCCTCATCGTGTTCGGCTTCTTCCAGGAGGTCCTGGACCGCATCACGATCGACGAGGTGCGCGAGAGCGTGTCACGCGCCATCGAGGACGAACTGGCGAGGGACGCGTGATGTTGGCGAAGGTCGCGAAGCTCAGTGACGTGCCCGAGGGCGAGGCTCGTGGATTCCAGGTGGACGGCCGGACCGTGTGCATCGCGAACCTCGGCGCGGCGGGTTTCCGCGCGATCGGCGACCTGTGCACGCACGCCGAGGCGTTCCTGCACGAGGGCGAGGTCGATGTCGACGACGAGACCGTGGAATGCCCGCGGCACGGTTCGACGTTCGATCTGAACACGGGGGCGGCGAAGGCCCTGCCGGCGACGCTTCCCGAACCGACCTATCCGGTGAAGATCGACGACGACGACATCCTGATCGAGGTGAACGATGAGTGAAGCAGCGAAGCTCCAGATCATCGGCCTGAAAGCCGAGGTCGAGGGCAAGGAGATCCTCAAGGGCATCGATCTGGAGGTATCGCAAGACCAGGTCCATGCGATCATGGGGCCGAACGGTTCCGGGAAGTCCACCCTGGCGAACGTGGTCATGGGCCGGCCCGGATACACGGTGACCGGCGGCAAGATCGTGTTCAAGGGCGAAGACATCACCAAGCTCACGGCCGATCGACGTGCGCAGCGGGGACTGTTCCTGGCTATGCAATACCCGGTGGAAGTGCCGGGCGTCTCCGTGGTGAACTTCCTCCGGACGGCGTACCAGGCAGTCAAAGGAGAACAGATCAATGCGCTTGCGTTCCGCAAGCACATGAAGGAGAAGATGCAGCTCCTCGGTGTCGAGGACTCGATGGTGGCCCGGTACGTCAACCAGGGGTTCTCCGGTGGCGAGAAGAAGAAGGTCGAGATCCTCCAGCTCGCGGTCCTGGAGCCCGAGATCGCGATCCTCGACGAGACCGACTCGGGCCTGGATATCGACTCGCTGAAGGCGGTGGCGGGCGGCGTTGCCGGGCTGATCGGTCCGGACCTGGGGGTGCTGCTGATCACGCACTACCAGCGCATCCTGAACTACATCACGCCCGACGTGATCCACGTGATGATGGACGGCCGGATCGTCAAGACCGGTGGCAAGGAGCTCGCCGCCGAACTGGAGAACAAGGGCTACGAGGGGATCCGGGAAGAGCTGGGGCTGGAAGAGCCGGTCGCCGCGGCGACGGAGTGAGGTGAGAGCATGGCAGGCGTGACCGAGCAGAGGCCGGCGCCGCTCGACGTCGCCAGGATCCGCAAGGACTTCCCCATCCTGTCCCGAACGATCAACGGGAAGCCACTCGTCTACCTGGATTCGGCCGCCACGTCGCAGAAGCCGCAGCAAGTTATCGATGCCGAGCGCCGCTTCTACGAGGAGCACAACGCGAACGTTCACCGGGGGGTGTACGAGCTAGCGGCCGAGGCCACCGATCTCTACGAGGGAGCGCGGGCGAAGCTCGCCTCGTTCATCGGTGCGCCGGGCCCGGACACGATCGTCTTCAACCGCGGGACCACGGAATCGGTGAACCTCGTGGCTCATGGCTGGGGGCGGAAGTTCCTGGGGGACGGTGACGAGATCCTCATCACCCAGATGGAGCACCACTCGAACATCATCCCGTGGCAGTTCGCGGCGCAGGGGACCGGCGCGACACTTCGGTACATCCCGGTAACGGATGACGGGCTGCTCGATCTATCGCAGCTGGAGTCGCTGCTCACCGAGCGGACGAAGATCCTCGGGGTGACCGGGATGTCGAACGTCCTCGGCACCCTGAACCCCATCCGGCAGCTGGCGGACGCCGCACATGCGGTCGGAGCGGTGATCCTGGTGGACGGAGCGCAACTGGTTCCGCACGTGCCGGTCGACGTTCAGGCACTCGACTGCGACTTCCTGACGATGAGCGGGCACAAGATGCTCGGGCCGACGGCGTCGGGCGGTCTCTACGGCAAACGCGAGATCCTCGAGTCCATGGACCCGTTCCTGGGCGGGGGCGAGATGATCAGCGAGGTCTTCGAGGATCATGCGACGTGGAACGAGGTTCCGTTTAAGTTCGAGGCCGGAACGATGAACATCGCTCAAGAGGTCGGGCTGGCGGCAGCCGTCGACTACCTGGAGGACCTCGGCATGCAGAACGTGCGCGACGCCGAGGAGGAACTGACGGCGTATGCGCTCGGGCGCCTACAGGATGCCGGCGCGCGGGTCTTCGGTCCCCTGGACGCAGCGATCCATGGCGGCGCGATCTCGTTCGCCTATCGGGACGTGCATCCGCACGATCTGGCCGAGATCCTGAATGCCGAAGGGGTGTCGGTGCGCGCAGGACATCACTGTGCTCAGCTCCTGATGCGGCGGTTCGATGTTCCGGCCACGACACGCGCGAGCTTCTCCGTCTACAACACAAAGGACGAGGTCGACGCGTTGATAGAAGCCCTCGGCAAGGCGGATGACATCTTTGGGTAAGCTGCGAGACCGGAGGATCTGATGGCGCTCGATGATCTGTACAAGGAAGTTATCCTCGACCACTACAAGAACCCACGGAACAAGCGCGAGGTTCCGGGGGCCGAGTTGTCCTGCTCGCGGAACAACCCGCTGTGCGGTGACGAGCTGACGGTGTTCGCGCATCTGGAGGGCGGGAAGGTCGCGGACGTCGCCTTCGAGGGCCAAGGTTGCTCGATCTCCCAGTCCTCGGCGTCCATGATGACCGAGGCCATCCGTGGCACGAGCGTCGACGACGCGCTTGAGCTGACCACGAAGTTCCGCGGCATGATGGCCGGCGACGTCGAACCAGACGAGGACACGTTCGGCGAGCTGGTTGCACTGAAGGGTGTGGTGAAGTACCCGATCCGCGTGAAGTGCGCCGTGCTGGCCTGGGACGTGCTCCAGGAGGCCCTCGATGGCGCCGGCGAGGCCGCAGGCGCAGCCTCCCACTCCGCCTAGACCGGCGGCCCCGTCCTCGCGCTCCCGACGCTCCCCGCTAGGCTTGCGTCGATGTTCCTGCGGGAGAACGAAGAGGGATCCAAGATCGCGCCCCATCTGGAGGCCGGGCAGACGTTGCTGGACCTTGGGGCGGGGACCGGGTTCATGGCACGGTGGCTTCGCGATCGAACGGGCGTCGCTCCGACGACCTGCGACGTCGTCGAGTACGGGAACCGCGATCGATCGATCCCGTTCGTCCTCCAGGACGACCCATTCCGTGTGCCGGTCGAGGACAGTTCCTTCGACGTGGTCCTGTTGATGTTCGTCTTCCACCACATCGAGTCCTTCGAGGATCAGTTCCGGCTCTTAGATGAGGCGATCCGCGTCGCCCGCCGCCGCGTGATCATCACCGAGGACACGCCACGAACGCGTACCGACCGACTCTTCAACACGGGATGGGACTGGCTCCTGAACTGGCGCCACGGAGTGCCGACTCCGTTCACCTTCCGCGGTGTCGATGAGTGGACGCAGGTCTTCAAGGAGCGCGACCTGTCGCTGACCGCGGTCGAGACCTACCGGCCGATGTGGCCGACGCTGAAGTCCTATCCCCATACGTTGTTCGTCTTGGACCGGTCCTGATGGACGTCGCGCTCTCTCAGGACGGGCAGGACTTCCTGCGGCGGGACTGGACCGACTTGGCGCTGGCCGATCCGCACGGCACGTTCTTCCAAACGCCCCGGTACCTGAAGCTCTACTGGGAAGAGTTCGGGGACGAGGCCTCCCTCTCGCTGGCGTTGGCCGTGGACGGCGATCGCACGGTCGGGGCGGGGGCATTCGAGCATCAGGGCTCGACGATCCGGTTCCTCGGGGGAACGGAGGTCACCGACTACATGGGGCCTGTGGCGGTCTCCGGCCGAGAGCCCGTCGTGGCTGTGGGCATGCTGGAGGCCCTCGCCCGCCGCGAGGACTGGTCGCTGGGGGACTTCCTCGGGCTGGCCGAGGACAGTGCCTGGATCCCCGCGCTCTCCGAAGCCGCTGTGGCCCAAGGGTCTTCCGTTCAACTCGAGGGGAACGACGTGACCCCTCGCCTGGCCCTCCCGGGTACGTGGGACGAGTACCTCTCGGCGTTGCCGTCCAAGCTGCGTCACGAACTCAAGCGCAAGGCGCGCAAGCTCGAGAACGACGCGGGTGCCTACGAGATCGTCATCTCCGACGCCGACCGCCTCGAGGAGGATCTCGACCGGTTCGTCCAACTCCACCGCTCGAGCGAGGGGCCCAAAGGCAAGTTCATGCAGCCGGGGATGGAGATCTTCTTCCGCCGGCTGGGAGAGGCGTTCCTCGAGGACGGTATCTTCCGGCTGGCGTTCCTCGAGATCGGCGGGAAACGGATCGCCGGCGCGATCGGGTTCGTGTTCCATGGGACGTTCTCGCTCTACAACTCGGCGTTCGACCACGAGTGGCGGACGCTCTCGCCGGGGATGGTGCTCGTCGGGGAGTTGATCCGCGGCTCGATCGAGGAGGGGTGTCACACGTTCGACATGCTCAAGGGCGGGCTCTATTATAATTATCGGTTCGGCGCGCAGCCGCGACGACTCTTGCGGCTGCAGATCTCGAAGGACGGATAGGGAGAGCACCGGGTGCGGACCGGTGCGCCGTGCCCGGGCCTACACGTAGGGACGGATGTTCTCGAGGATGTCGTAGGCGATCTCCTCGTTGCCCCCGAGGAGCATCTGCCCGTTGTCGATGAGCATGTCGGCCGAGATGCGGCGCCCGGCGACCAGCGCGAACGCATGTGCCTCCGCCTCGATCGACACGTCGGGCCGCTTGTGGTCGTCGGGGACCGGTCCGGCCGAGAGGCGAACGTGCCAGGTCCCGCCCCCGCAGCCGGGGAGGTTGAAGCGGGCCGAGTGACCGAGGTAGTCGCGGCCGGTTTCCGCGAGCGTCCGGGGGAGCAGGCGGATCGCCAGGTCGTTCACGGCCCAGATGGGACGGTGCTCGACGCGTGGGGCGAGCTCGACACCGGAGCGAATGTCTTCGCCGTGTCCCCACCATTCGCCGACGCACATCTGTACGAAGTCGCTGACGGTCCACTCATCGCCGAAGTACGTGAACGTGCGTTCGGACCAGTCGTCCACGTCGACCTTCGAGGCGTTGACGAGCAGGGCGTCGGCTGCAGCGCCCCAGTCGCCGACGATCTGGCGGAAGGGGAGGTCCGTCCGGCGCGCAACGGCCCAGTCGTTGAAGCCGTCGAACTCAGGGTGCTCGTCGGCTTCGGGCCAAGCCTCCCCGGCGATCAGGAGTGCGCCGCCGGCATCCGACGCAGCCAGATGCGCGACGACGTCTCGGTTGCGCCAGCCCTCGCAGGCGCTTGGGTCGTCCCAGCGCTCGGGGTTGGCGTACTGGATCGTCCGACCGAGCGATTCCCGTTCGGCCCTCGCCGTCGCCAGCAGTTCGTCCCGGTCCATCCTCACCAGCCTCGGAGTCGTTGGTTCCGCGGCCGGGATTGTACCCTCAGCGGCGTGCGAGTCCTGGTGGCGCCCGACAAGTTCAAGGGGACCCTGACGGCCGGTGAGGCCGCCCGGGCGATCGCGACGGGCTGGCGGCGGATGCGGCCGGACGACGAGATCGACGAGGTTCCGATGGCCGACGGAGGAGAGGGAACCCTCGATGCCCTCGTCGAGGCAATCGGCGGCGAGCGGCACACCGCGACGGTTGCGGGCCCGCTCGGGGACGCCGTCGACGCGGACTATGGGATCGCAACTGGGGCGGACGGGGCGATCGGCATCGTCGAGATGGCCGGGGCTTCCGGCCTCGAACTCCTGAGCGAGGACCGCAGGGATCCGCGGAGGACCACGACCCAGGGGACCGGCGAGTTGATCCTCGCCGCGGCCGCCTTCGAGCCGGTGCAGATGATCGTGTGTATCGGGGGTAGCGCGACCAACGATGGCGGGGCGGGGATGGCGCAGGCGCTCGGTGTTCGGCTGGCCACTGCCGAAGGAAGCGACATCGGTCCCGGTGGCGAAGCGCTCCTCGAGCTGGCGTCGATCGATGTCGGCGGGTTGGACCAGCGCCTCCGGAACCTCCCGTTCCTCGTCGCGTGCGACGTGGACAACCCATTGTGCGGACCCGAGGGTGCCTCCGCGGTCTACGGACCGCAGAAGGGGGCAGCCCCGGATGATGTTGCGCTGCTCGACCGGGCGCTCGGACACTACGCGGCCGTACTTCACCGGGACCTCGGCCTGGACATCCGCGACACACCTGGAGCGGGAGCCGCGGGCGGGCTCGGTGGGGGACTGATCGCGTTCCTCGGGGCGCGGCTGCGGCCCGGTATCGACGTGGTCATGGAAGCCGTGCACCTCGGCGAACGCGTGGCCGGCGCCGACCTGGTCATCACCGGCGAAGGGTCCTTCGACGACCAGTCGCTGCACGGCAAGACGGCGATCGGCGTCGTCAACTCTGCCCGCGAGGCGGGGACCGAGGTCGCCATCCTGTGCGGCCGGGCGGGCGTCTCGCTGCCGGACGTTCAGGTGAGCTCGCTGGTGGACGCGCTCGGGGAGGAACGGGCCATGGGCGACACTCGCCTCGCCCTGGAGGACCTCGCCCAGAGCCTGGCGGCCTCTCGGGGATAGGGGGGCAAGCACCGGTTCCAGCTTTTCCCACCTCGGAGATAGGATTCGATCGGATACGCGGTAGACTCGTAGGCACGACCGACAGCGAGGGAACAGACACATGATCACCCTGACCGAGACCGCAGCAGGCAAGGTGAAGGAACTCCTCGAACAGGAAGGGCAGTCCGAGGTGGCCCTCCGCGTAGCCGTCCAGCCGGGTGGCTGCTCGGGCCTCCGGTACGCCATGTACCTGGACGACCAGGTCTCGGACAAGGACGAAGCTGTCGAGCAGTTCGGCGTCCGGCTCGTGGTCGACAAGATGTCCTCGCCGTACGTCTCGCAGGCGACCATCGACTTCGTCGATTCCCTTGAGGCCTCCGGGTTCACCATCGACAATCCGGCCGCCCAGAGCACGTGCGCCTGCGGGAACAGCTTCCACTAACCCCCGGCCACGCGCGTCCAGTCCCCCGCGAGCTCGGTGGGAACTCCACAGGGGGACCCACGGTTACAGTAGGTGCCCATGCCTGATGACGTGCGTGAACGCCTGACCCAACTCCTTGCCGAGCGCATCGTTGTGCTCGACGGGTCGTGGGGTGTTCTCCTTCAGGGCCGTGGGTTGTCCGAGACCGAGTTCCGGGGCGAACGCTTCGCCGACCACGACCGCGACGTCCAGGGCGACCCGGATCTGCTGAACATCACCCATCCGGAGATCATCACCGAGATCCACCGCGCCTATTTCGAAGCGGGTGCCGACATCTCGACGACGAACACATTCACGGCGACCTCGATCGGCCAGCAGGATTACGGGCTCCAGGACGCCGTCTACGACATGAACGTCGAGGGGGCCCGTCTGGCGAAAGCGGCGGCTTCCGAGTTCGACGGGCCTCGCTTCGTCGCCGGGTCGGTCGGACCGCTGAACGTCACCCTGTCGATGTCGCCGAAGGTGGACGATCCGTCATACCGAACGGTGGACTTCGATGCCGTCTACGCGTCCTACGCCGAGCAGATGCGGGGCCTGCGCGACGGCGGCGCCGACATCCTGCTCATCGAGACCATCTTCGACACGCTGAACGCGAAGGCGGCGATCGCCGCGGCGAAGGACGTCGCGCCGGAGCTGCCGCTATGGATCTCGGCCACGATCATCGATAAGAGCGGGAGGACGCTCTCCGGCCAGACGCTCGAGGCTTTCTGGTATTCGATCGAGCACGCGGAGCCGTTGATCGTCGGACTGAACTGCTCGCTCGGGGCCCGCGAGATCCGTTCCCACGTCGAGGACCTCTCGCGGGTCGCCTCGGTTGCCGTCGCGTGTTATCCGAACGCCGGCCTGCCGAACGCGTTCGGTGGCTTCGACGAGACCCCGGACATCACCAGCTCGCTCCTCCGCGAGTTCGCGGATGCGGGGCTGATGAACGTCGTCGGAGGCTGCTGCGGCACGACGCCCGAGCACATCCGGATGATCTCCGACACGGTCCGCGGTCTGGTCCCGCGGGAGATCAAGCCGGTCCTCAGCGAGTACTCGACGTTCAGTGGTCTCGAGCCGTTCATCGTCACACCCGACACCGGGTTCGTCGTGATCGGGGAGCGCCAGAACGTCACGGGCTCGGCGGTCTTCCGGCGTCTGGTTGAGTCGGGCGACTGGCAGGCGGCCGTCGAGGTCGCCGCGCAACAGGTCGCGAACGGCGCGAACATGATCGACGTCAACATGGACGCGGACCTCCTCGACGGCGAGGAGGCCATGACGACGTTCCTCAACTACATCGCGACCGAACCCGAGATCGCCAAGGTCCCGGTGATGATCGATTCCTCGCGCCCCGAGGTCATCGAGGCAGGGCTGAAGTGCGTTCAGGGCAAGGGGGTCGTGAACTCGATCTCCCTGAAGGAAGGCGAGGAGAAGTTCCTCGAGGCTGCGCGCATGGTCAAGCGTTACGGCGCCGCGGTCGTCGTGATGGGTTTCGACGAGCAGGGTCAGGCCGGCACCGTCGAGCGCAAGGTCGAGATCGCCGAGCGCTCCTACCGCCTCCTGATCGAGCAGGCCGGGTTCCGTCCGCAGGACATCATCTTCGACCCGAACATCCTCGCCATCGCGACCGGGATCGAGGAGCACGACGAGTTCGCCAAGGCGTTCATCGAGGCCACGCGCGAGATCAAGATGAAGTGCCCCGGCGCCAAGGTCAGTGGCGGCGTGTCGAACCTGTCCTTCTCGTTCCGTGGGAACGATCCGGTTCGACAGGCGATCCACTCGGCCTTCCTGTACCACGCCATCGCGGCCGGTCTGGATATGGCCATCGTGAACGCCGGGCAGATCATGGTGTACACGGACATCGAGCCGGCGCTGCTCGAGCGCGTCGAGGACATCATCTTCCATCGGCGCGAGGATGCGACCGAGCGGATGGTCGAGTTCGCGGAGTCCTTCCGAGGCGAGACCAAGAAGAAGGAACTCGACCTGTCCTGGCGCGAGGGGACGGTCCAGGAGCGGCTCTCGTTCGCTCTCGTCCACGGCATCGTCGAGTTCATCGTGGACGACACTGAGGAAGCGCGACTGCAGTATGAGCGCCCGCTCGATGTGATCGAAGGTCCGTTGATGGACGGGATGCGCGTCGTCGGCGACCTGTTCGGTGCGGGGAAGATGTTCCTGCCGCAGGTGGTCAAGTCTGCGCGCGCCATGAAGCGCGCGGTGGCGCACCTCGAGCCGTTCATGGAGGAGGAGAAGATCTCACTCGGGACGGTTGGACAGTCCCAGGGCAAGGTCGTTCTGTGCACGGTCAAGGGCGACGTGCACGACATCGGCAAGTCCATCGTGGGTGTGGTACTGAACTGCAATTCGTACGAGGTCATCGATCTCGGCGTGATGGTGCCCGCAGACGTGTTGCTGGACACCGCGATCGAAGAGAGCTGCGATATCGTCGGATGCTCGGGACTGATCACGCCGTCGCTCACCGAGATGGTGAACGTCGCGAGCGAGATGCAGCGTCGGGGTATGACGCACCCGTTGCTGATCGGGGGAGCGACGACCTCGCGCCAGCACACCGCAGTCAAGATCGCACCGGCCTTCGAGCAGCCGGTCGTCCACGTCCTGGACGCCTCGCGGGTGGTTCAGGTCGTGTCGGACCTGCTCGACCCCGATCGCAAGAAGAAGCTCGACGAGGAGAACCGGATCGATCAAGACCGTTTGCGCAAGCTTCACGAGGAGAAGCTGAAGACACCCCTTCTGCCGTACCGCAAGGCCCTCGCGAACCGGACAGTGCTGGCGTACGAGACTTCACAGGTACCGCCGGCGCCGTTCCTCGGCACGAAGACCGCCGAGCCGACGCTGGCCGACCTCCGCGAGCTCATCGACTGGACGTTCTTCTTCACGGCGTGGGAGCTCAAGGGTCGGTACCCGGCGATCCTGGACCATCCGGATCATGGCGACGCCGCGCGGGAGCTGTTCGCCGATGGGCAGGAGTTGCTCGACGAGATCGTCGCAGGGGAACTGTTGCAGGCGCGTGGGGTCTTCGGGTTCTGGAAGGCACAGGCCGACGGGGACGACATCGTCCTGGATGACGGGACGGTCTTCCACATGCTCCGCCAGCAGGCCGAGCACGACGACGACCGCCCGAACCGCTCGCTCGCAGACTTCATCGCGCCCCCGGACCCCGGTGTGCAGGACCATGTCGGCGCGTTCGCCGTGACGACGGGGATCGGCTGCGATGAGCTCGTCGCACGGTTCGAGGCCGACAACGACGACTACAAGGCGATCATGGCCAAGGCGCTGGCCGACCGGCTGGCGGAAGCGTTCGCAGAATGGCTGCATCGGGAGGTTCGCCGGGAGTGGTACGCGCCTGATGAGTCGCTTTCGGCCGAAGAGCTGGCCGAGGAGCGCTACCGCGGTATCAGGCCGGCGTTCGGGTATCCGGCGTGTCCGGACCACACGGAGAAAGAGAAGCTCTTCGCGATACTTGGGGCGCGGGAGATCGGGATGGAGCTGACGAGCGCCTACGCGATGACGCCGCCCGCCAGCGTTTCCGGGCTCTACTTCGCCCACCCGGATTCCCGCTATTTCAACGTCGGCAGGATCGGGAAGGACCAGGTCGAGGAGTACTCGCGGCGCAAGGGACAGCCTCGGACGGAGACCGAGAAGTGGCTCCGCCCGAACCTGGCCTACGAACCGGAGTAAGCCACGAGCCCACACTCGTGCTGGCGTAGCAGATTGCTACGCTCGTAGCGTCATGGATGAGCCGATCATCTCCCAGCGGGAGTTCCGGAACGACATCAGCTCCGTTCTCCGGCGCGTCGAGGAGGGAGAAAGGTTCGTCGTAACCGTCAGTGGCCGACCGGTCGCTGAGGTAGCACCCTTGGGTCGGCGTCCCCGCTTCCTGCCCGCCCGCGAGATCGATGCGCTCCTGAGTCGGCGCGGCGACACGACGGAGTTCAAAGCGTGGTATTCCGATTTCAAGAAGTCCCATGGAACGACAGACGACATCCGGCTGCCCTGGAGCGGTGATTGACGCGGGTGCTCCGATCCTCACGCAGGACGACGACTTCGAGCTCCTTCCCGGCGTCGAGACGGTACGGATCTGAGACGAGCGCCCCGTCCGGGCGGTGGTGCTAGCGTGGACCTCCCATGACGAACTTCTGGCACGCGTTCGCGGACATGCACGCGGTCTCGGCGAGGGGCCCGTTCGTGCTGGACCGGGGCGAGGGCGTGCACGTCTGGGACGAGGCGGGGACGCGCTACCTGGATGCGACGGCCGGTCTCTGGTTCGCGAACGTGGGATTCGGGCGCGGGGAGATCGCGGACGCCGCCCGGGCGCAGATGGCCAAGCTGCCCGCGTACTCGACGTTCGGTGACTTCTCGAACCGTCCGGTCGAGGACTTGGCCGATCGTGTCGCCGCAGTTGCGCCGGTACATGGCTCCAAGGTGTTCTTCACCAGCGGCGGGTCGGACTCGATCGACTCGGTCACCAAGATCGCCCGACGGTTCTGGCAACTCAACGGCCAGCGGAACCGGACCGTCTTCATCAAGCGACAGCACGCGTATCACGGGATGCACACGGCGGGCACCTCACTGGCCGGGATCCCCGCGAACCAGGAAGGGTTCGGGGAGCTGCTCGGCGACGTTGAGCAGGTTCCCTGGGACGATGCGGGGGCCTTGCGCGAGGCGATCCATCGGATCGGTGCCGAACGTGTGGCCGCCTTCTTCTGCGAACCGGTGATCGGAGCGGGCGGGGTGTTCCCGCCACCACCGGGCTACCTCGACTCCGTCCGTGAGATCTGCCGTGAGACGGGGGTACTCTTCATCGCGGACGAGGTCATCACCGGCTTCGCGCGATGTGGAGATTGGTTCGCATCTTCGCGGTTCGGCCTGGAGCCGGATCTCGTCACGTGCGCCAAGGGCATCACGAGCGGGTACCTGCCCCTCGGCGCCGTGGTCGCGGCGCCACGGGTCGCGGATGTGTTCTTCGCCGAAGGTGCGGGACTCTTCCGCCACGGCTACACCTACTCGGGACACGCGGCGGTGGCCGCGGCGGCGCTCGCGAACCTCGACATCATCGAACGCGAGGGGTTGTGTGACCGCGCACTTGAGCTGGAGAAGGAGTTGCCGGAGGTATTGGCGCCACTCCTGGCTCACGAGCAGGTTGACGAGATCCGCAGTGGTACTGGCGTGCTGGCGGCAGTGCAGTTGTCGGCCGAGCGCATCGAGGCCGACCCTTCCTTCCCGATACAGGTCGTCGGTGCGTGCCGCGCGAACGGTGTTCTGACCCGGGCACTCGCAACGGGCGCACTCCAGGTCTCGCCATCGCTGGTGATCGACGACGCTGGTCTGTCGGAACTCGCGGAAGGACTCTCTGCAGGCCTCGACGCCTCGGCATGAGGCAACCCTGCTGGGACGTCGCAAAGCCTTTCGCTGAGGGCTAGCTCTTCGAGGCTGCAGCGTCCTTCGCCTGGTCCGAGCCGACGGCGCTGCGGATGAGTTCGATGAACTGCTCGATCCGTTGCTCGCGGCGTTCGGCGGTGTCGCCCCGGCGGTGGAAGAGCCCCGGGTCCAATTCCTCGGTGACCAGCGCGTCCTGGAAACGTTCCATCAGCCAGTCGACGATGGAGACGAGCATCTCCTGCTCGATGTCCTCGCGTACCTCGCCGGTCTCCAATCCGTACTTCACGAACGCGACCGTGCCGTACGGATCGTCGGCGAGCAGCCGGTTGATCTCACGCTTCAGGCGTAGATCGGTGCCGTAGTTGCCGATCAGGAGCACGCGGTAGGGGATCCAGTCCTCGCGCACGAGGTGTTCGGTCTGGTTCAGCCAGTACCGGATCGTCGCGAAGAACCCGGCATCGAGGGTCTCCTCGGGCGCGTCGAAGTAGGTCATCGAGGTCAGCAGCGCCTGGCGGTACGCGGCGAGGAAGAGCCCTTCCTTCGTCCCGAAGTACTGGAATACCGAGCCTTTCGCGATGCCGAGCTCGGATGCGATGTCCTCGACGCGGGCGCCCTGGTAGCCGTTCTCGGCGAAGGTGCGCATGGCCGTGTCGATGATCTGCTGGCGCTTGGCCTCGGTCCGGGGCGACCGCGCAGGGGCATCGAAGGGAAGATCGCCCAGATCCTGTGTTCCTAACCGCGGGTCATTGGCCACAGGGTCCCTCCCGAACCGTGCGTCACGTGCGTAGTTATGGTAAACATATGTGGCAATCGTTGCTCAGAATGACTTGAGGTCAGACTACATCATGACTCCGGGGGCCCGCAACCACGAGGTCCTGCAGGACCCGGATCGGAAGCGGCAGAGCGGGAGGAACGTCCGGGTTGGCACTCAAGGTTCCGTGTCCGAATTGCGGACCGCGCTCCTACACGGAGTTCTCGTTCGGCGGCGAGCTCCGAGAGCTCGGCGTGACGGACATCGAGGACGACTTCCGCCGGGTGTACCTGCCCGAGAACCCGGCCGGCTCGCAGGAGGAACGTTGGTACCACGAGCTGGGATGCCGTCGCTGGTTCACGCTGAGTCGCGACACCGTGACGAACCGGATCGAGGCCTGACGTGGCGCCGTCGTTCGAGTTCGAGGGGAAGCAGGTTCCGATCGCCCAGGGCGATACGATCGCATCCGCGCTTTACCGCGCCGGAGTTCGGACGTTCACTCGCTCGCTGAAGCTGCACCGGCGGCGTGGGCTCTATTGCTTGACGGGCGATTGCCCGAACTGTCTCGTCAGTGTCGATGGCGTTCCGGGAACCCGGTCGTGCACGACGCCGGCCGACGCAGGGATGGTGGTGGAGCGCGAGGACGGGTGGCCGTCGACCGATCACGACCTGATGCGCCTAACCGAGGCGGCGCATCCGTTGATGCCGGTTGGGTTCTACTACAAGACGTTCATCCACCCCCGCTTCGCGTGGCCGGTGGCCGAGAAGATCATCCGCAAGGTGACGGGCCTCGGGCGGCTCCCGGAGGACCGGGCGCCCGACATCCGTCCGACCCGCCACGTGCGTGCGGACGTGCTGGTCGTGGGGGCCGGCGTGGCGGGCCTGGCTGCCGCGGGGGCGGCGGCGGAACGCGGCGAGCGCGTCCTCATCTGCGACGAGGGAGAGATCGGCGAGAAGGTCGCGCCCGGCCCGACCCAGGATCGCATCCGGGGGCTTGCGGACGAGGTCCGTGGGTTCGCTGCGGTGACCGTTCTGGAACGCCACACGGCCGTCGGGATGTATGACGGCCCGATGGTCGCGTTGGACGGTCCCCGCGAACTGGTGCAGGTGCACCCGGGGCGCGTGGTCGTCGCGACCGGCGCGGTGGAGTACCACGGCGTGTTCAAGGGCAACGACGTTCCCGGAGTCTGGCAGGCGCGAGGCGCGGCGCGTCTGGCGGGCGTGCACGGGCTTCTCCCTGGCGCTCGGGCGGTTGCGGTCATCGCCGGCGAGGAAGGCGCGCCGCACGTCGCGACGCTGACCGACGCGGGAGTCGAGATCGCAGCGGTCGTGGCGGCTCTCGACCATGCGGACGTGATGCCTGACGGCGTGCGGTTCATCCCCGACGGGCGCATCGTGCGGACGCACGGCGGTGAGGCGGTTCGTGCGGTGACGATCGAGACGGAGGCGGGCCGCCAGCGGATCGCGTGCGACGCGCTGATCCTGTCGCTCGGCCTCTCTCCCCGCGACGACCTGCTGCGGATGGGGCCCGAGGACCCGGTAGTCGGCGCGGGGGACGTCGTGATGCCGGGATGCTCGCTCGACGAGGCCGTCGAGAGCGGCCACCGTGCCGGCTCGGGCGAGGCGGACACCAGCGTGGACGCGGCCGCGAGCCACGATGCCGCCTGCCCGTCGATGGGCGACGCGGGAACCGTGTGCCTGTGCGAGGACGTGTCCGTCGAGGACCTGCATCGAGCGTGGGACGAGGGCTATCGCAGCTCCGAGATCGTGAAGCGCTACACCACCGCGACGATGGGCCCGTGTCAGGGCGCGATGTGCGGACTGCACCTTGCGTGCTTCGCGAAGGAGCGGTCGGGGGGATCCCGGAAGGCAGGAGCGCGCACGACGTCCCGGCCGCCCGCCCGGCCCGTTTCGCTCGAGGCCCTCGCCGGAGCCGTGCACGAGGTCATCGAGAAGCGCACCGCGCTGCACGACCGGCACTTGGCTGCGGGCGCCCGTCTGGATTGGTCGGGGAGTTGGAAGCGGCCGTTCAACTACGGCGACTGGCGTTCCGAGTACCTCGCCGTCCGCGAGCGCGTCAGCCTGATGGACGTGGGCACGCTGGGCAAGATGTTGATCGGCGGCCGCGACGCGGGATCGTTGGTCGACCGGGTGTTCCCGACGCGGATCGAGGATCTCGCCCCCGGCCGTTCGCGCTACCTGCTGGCGCTTGGGGAGGCCGGGTACGTGTTCGACGACGGACTCGTCTGTGCGCTGGACGACGGCCGGTACTACCTGACCTCGACGTCCGGTGGCGCAGATGGGATGGAGCGATGGTTGCGCGAATGGGCGGACCGCTGGGCCTTGCACGCGAACATCGTGAACCAGACGCCGATGCTCGGTGCCATCGTCGTTGCCGGTCCACACGCGCGCGATCTGCTCGCCTCACTCTCCGATGACGCCCTCGATCCCGTGTCCTTCCCGTACATGGCCCATCGCGAGATCGCGGTGGCGGGGGTGCCATGTCGCGCGATCCGGGTGGGGTTCGTCGGCGAGCTGGCCTACGAGTTGCACCATCCGCGTTCGCGCGGCGTCGAGCTGTGGGATGCGCTGATGGCTGCGGGGACGCCTTACGACATCCGGCCGCACGGACTAGACGCGCTGGAACTGCTGCGGCTGGAGAAGGGACACGTCTACCTCGCGCAGGACACGATGCCCGACGACACGCCGGCCAAACTCGGCATGGAGTGGGCCGTCGCGATGGACAAGCCGGACTTCGTGGGGAAGGTCGCCCTCGAACGGATGGCGCAGATCCCGCTCGAGCGCAAGCTCGTCGGGCTGCGCATCGGCGACGCGAACGCCGCCGGCGACGCGAACCGGAACGGGCATCGTGGTGACGCGATCCACGATGTCGCCGCGCTCCGTGGCATGCCGCTGTACGCGGGTGAGGCACTCGTCGGCCGGATCACGTCGTGTGAGCGGTCGGACGTGCTCGGCTACGGGGTAGGGCTCGGGTGGCTCCGTACGGACGGGGACGGCGAGGTCCCGACGGCGCTCCGAGCGGGAGACGTCGCGGTCTCGGTCGTCCCAGCGCCCTTCTACGACCCGAAGGGGGCGAGGCTCCGTGCTTGAGCTGGGTGCCTTCGAGGCTGCCGTGGTCGGCGTCTTCGCCTCACCTGATGCGGTTGCCGCCGTCCACGCCGGACCTTGGTCCGTCTGCCGCGTCGCGCCGGACGAGGCGATGGTGGTCGCCGAGGCGGACGATGGGGAGCAGATGCTCGGTGCGCTCGAGGCGGCGGTCGGCGCCGCAGATCCCGACGGCATCGTCCTCGAGACGACCGACGGCTGGTCGGCGTGCACGCTGAGCGGCGACGCGTCGCGCGATGCGTTCTCCTACCTGTCCGAGCTGGAGCTGCCGGACGAGGGGTTCGTCCAGGGAGCGGTCGCGGACGTTCCCGTGCGGGTCATCGTCGAGCAAGACGTTCTCTACCTGTTCGTTCCGGCCATGTGGGGCGCGTACCTGCGCGACCGGATCATGACCGACTGCGCACACCTGGGCGTGCGCGAGGTCGAAACGGTCGAGGCCGAGGTGGTCCGATGAGCGGGCTCCTCCGGCGCAAGGAGTTCCTCACGCAGACGGAACTGAAGTCGACCTACGACGTCGTCATCATCGGCGGCGGCGTGAACGGCCTTTCCCTCGCGTACCACCTGGCCTCCCAGCACGGGATCCGCGACGTCGCGGTCATCGAGCGAAACTACATCGGCTCGGGCGGGTCCGGCCGCAACACGCAGGTGATCCGTGCGAACTACAACACACCGGAGACCGTCCCGCTGTACAAGGCCAGCCTGGGGATGTACCGCACGCTGTCACAGGAACTCGATTTCAACATCCTGTTCACGAACCAAGGCGAGATGGACCTGTGTCACACGCAGGACTCGCTGCAGGTCGAGCGTGACAAGTCCCTGCTCAATCGCGCGTACGGGGTCCAGACCGACATCCTGACCCCGGACGAGGTGATGCAGGTCTGCCGGTTCGTGGACCTGACAGCCGGGGGGGAGCTGCCCGTGGTCGGCGCGTCGTATCACCCGCCCGGTTCGTTCGCGCGCCACGACTCGGTTGTCTGGGGCTACGCGATCGCGGCGCAGCGGCACGGCGTCGAGATCCACGAGGGTGTGGCGGTGACGGGCCTGGACGTGCAGGCGGATCGTTGCACCGGTGTCCAGACCGATGCCGGGCCGGTGTCCGCCGGACGCGTGGTGAGCGCGGTGGCCGGCTACAGCAGCGTCGTGGCCGAGATGGCCGGGCTCCGCCTCCCGATCGAGACGATGGCACTGCAGGCGTTCGTCACCGAACCGTACCGGCCGGTCCTCGAAGGCCTGGTCTCGTCGATGGACCTGTACATCTACGTATCGCAGACCGCGCGCGGCGAACTCCTGGCCGGCGCCGAGGTGCTGCCGTACAACACCTACTCGACGCGCTCGACGTTCGAGTTCCTGTCCGAGGCGGCCAAGCGGTCGATCCAGATCCTCCCGTTCATGACGAAGGCCCGCATCATGCGGGCGTGGACGGGTCTGTGCGACATGAGCCCGGACTCCTCGCCACTGCTCGGCGAGTCCGAGGTGCGCGACTTCTACCTGATGGCCGGGATGGGAACGTGGGGATTCAAGGGCGCGCCGATCTTCGGGAAGTCGATGGCCGAGCTCATGGCGACCGGAACGATGCCCGCCGTCATCGCCCCGTTCTCGCCGGAACGTTTCCGCAACGACCGCATGATCCCCGACGCCGCCTCGGCGGGCACGCACTGACGGAGGTACGTACATGAAGGATCGGTATCAGGTCGTCGTCATCGGCGGCGGCATCGTTGGATGCAGCGTCGCCTACCATCTGACGCTCCGTGGTATGACGGACGTTGCCGTGATCGAGCGCGATCAACTCACCGCCGGTTCGACCTGGCACGCCGCCGGTGGATTCCACATCTTCAACTCCGATCTGCGGATATCCGAGTTGCAGCAGTACACGATCGATCTGTACCCGCAGATCGAAGAGGAGAGCGGTCAGAGCGTCGGGCTGAAGATGTCGGGCGGCCTGGAACTCGCCGGCACGGAGGAGCGGTGGCGCTATCTGCAGTCGGACTTGGCCTGGCTCCGAAGCATGGGCCACCCGGAGGCGTATCTGCTCACGCCGGACGAAGCCGCGGAACTGGTGCCGATCATCAACCCGGCGGGCCTCAAGGGCGCGGTCTTCGATCCGGAGGAGGGGAACCTGGATCCGAACGGTGCCACCCTCGCGTACGCCGCGGCGGCGCGAGCGCGAGGCGCTGAGGTCATCCTGAGCAACCGCGTCCAGGACCTGCGCCGGCGTCCCGACGGCGACTGGGACGTCGAGACCGAGAAGGACACGATCGTCGCCGAACACGTGGTGAACGCAGGCGGCCTGTGGGCGCGCCGGGTCGGTCACATGGTCGGTGTCGACCACCCGCTGGTCCCGATGCCGCACCACTACCTCGTGACCGATGACATCCCCGAGGTCGCGGGGTTCGGCAGCGAGCTCATGCCGGCGGTGACCGACCTCGAGGGCTTCACGTATCTGCAGCGCGAGCACGACGGCGTCCTGCTCGGGATCTACGAACAGCACCCCAAGCATTGGAGCGTGGAGGGCGCCCCCTGGGACTTCGGCATGACGCTGTTCCCGGAGGAGGTAGAGCGCATCACGCCCGAGCTCACCTTGGCGTTCGAACGCTTCCCGGCGCTGCAGGAGGTGGGGATCAAGCGGTGGGTGAACGGCGCGTTCACGTTCACGCCCGACGGCAACCCTCTGGTCGGGCCGGTCTCCGGCATCCCGAACTACTGGGCGGCGTGCGGCTGCATGGCCGGGTTCTCGCAGGGCGCGGGCATCGGCCTGGCGCTGGCGAACTGGATCGTCGACGGCGACCCAGGCTACGACGTGTTCGGCATGGACGTCGCTCGCTTCGGTCCGTACGCGTCCAACGACCGCTACCTGCGTGACACGACGGCGCAGTTCTACGCCCGCCGGTTCGTCATGGCGTACCCGAACGAAGAACTGCCCGCCGGCCGGCCGCTCAAGACGACGCCGTGCTACGACGGGTTCGCGGCAGAAGGCGCGCAGTTCACCCAGAACTGGGGCCTCGAGGTCCCGCTGTACTTCGCGCCGACGCCGGACTTCGAGGAGAACTGGACGCTGGGGCGGTCGAACGCGGAGCCGATCGTGGCCCAGGAGGTGGAGGCGGTGCGGACCGCCGCGGGCGCCTACGAGATCGCGCAGTACGCGCGCTACGAGGTCGCCGGGCCCGGTGCTGAGGCGTGGCTCGACCACCTGGTCGCGAGCCGCATCCCAACGGTTGGGAACATCCGGCTCGCCCCGATGCTGAATCACGCCGGCAAGCTGATGGGTGACCTGTCGGTCACGAGGCTCGAGGAAGAGCGCTTCTGGCTGACGGGTTCCTACTATCTCCAGGATTGGCATCAGCGTTGGTTCCGCCAGCAGCTGCCCCGGACCGAAACCGGAGCCGGGACCGGGGTCGAGTTGCGGAACATCACCGACCGGTGGATGGGCTTCTCGCTCTCCGGCCCCGCCTCGCGTGACATCTTGGAGCGACTCGTTCACGACGACGTGTCCAACGACGCCTTCCCGTTCCTCGGGGTTCGCACGGTGGACCTGGGGACCGCGGAGGCCGTGGTCGGCCGGATCTCACTGACGGGGGAGCTCGGGTACGAGATCGTCGTCCCGACCTCTCAGCATCGGACCCTGTTGCATCAGCTGGAGGAGGCTGGTGCCGAGAGCGGCCTGCGCCTCGTCGGCGACCGGGCGATCGACAGCCTGCGACTCGAGAAGGCATACGGAATATGGAACGCCGAGTTCCGGCAGAATTACACGCCGAAGATGGCGGGTCTGGAACGATTCGTCGCCTTCGACAAAGGGGAGTTCATCGGCCGGGAGGCGGCGCTGCGAGACCGGGATGCAGGGGAGGACCGGTTGCTCGTCCTGCTGCAGGTCGACGCCGGGGATGCCGACGCGTCGATGGACGAGCCCATCTGGATCGGTGACCGGGCTGTGGGATCGGTGACCTCGGGCGCCTACGGCCACCATGTCGGCATGAGCCTCGCGCTCGCGTACGTCGATCGGGAGGTCGTCGAGGAGAGCCCGGATCTGACGGTCTCGGTGGTCGGCGACCCGCTCCCTGCGAGGATCCTGCCGGAGCCTCCGTACGACCCGAAGGGAACCAAGCTGCGCGACCTGCCCGACTGACGCGGGTGGTCCGATAGCCTCTCGCCATGCTCGTCCTCATCTCGCATCTGATCCGGGCGGATCACGAAGAGGTCGACGGGCTCGTCCGCGAAGGGTTCCGCGGGATCGGCAAGGACGGGGTCGAGGTCCAGGTCGTCGCCACGCGAAGCCCGACGCGGTTCACCGGCAAGGCGTGGCCGGAGCCCCCGGCTCGCCGCGTGACCGGACCGGAGACGCGTTGGTTGGTCGAGATCGTGATGCCGGCGCGTCCGCCCGTTGATGGGTACCCGATCGAGTGGCGCTATCCGCGCCTCAAGACCGCGCCGGTGTTCACCGCCCACGACTGGCGGGATCGTGTGTTCACCGTTGTTGCGCATGAGGCCTATCACGTCAAGCAGTTCCGGATGGGGATGCGCCGGTCCGAGGTCGCCGCGGAACGGTGGGCCTTCAGGGCCCTGGAGCGGGTTCGTGCGTCCGATGGCCGGTCGGGCTCGTAGCGCCCCCGGGAGCCGATACCATGGAGGTATCGAGGGCGATCAGTGACGAAAGCCAAGACGGTCGAAGAGAAGACCAACGTCGTCGTCCGGTTCGCCGGCGACTCGGGCGACGGTATCCAGCTCACCGGTGATCGCTTCACCGTCGCCACCGCCGTCCTCGGCAACGACCTCGCCACCCTTCCGGACTTCCCGGCCGAGATTCGGGCGCCTGCGGGCACGATCGCTGGGGTTTCGGCTTTCCAGATCCACTTCGCGTCCGAGGACATCCTCACGCCTGGGGACCACCCGAACGTCCTGGTGGCGCTCAATCCGGCAGCCCTGAAGGCCGAGCTGAGTGTCCTCGAGAAGGGCGGTACGGTCATCGTCAACGAGGACGCCTTCATCCGGCGGAACCTCGACAAAGCCGGTTTCACCACCGATCCACTCGAGGACGGGACCCTCGACGGCTACAAGCTCTACCGCGTTCCGATGACCTCGATCACGACCCGCGCCCTCGAGGGGATGGACCTCGCCAAGCGAGACATCGAACGCTCGAAGAACATGTTCGCGCTGGGCCTCGTCTCGTGGATGTACGGGCGACCGATCGACGTCACCATCGACTGGATCAACGGGAAGTTCGCGGCGAACGAGCTTGTCGCAGCGGCCAACGTCGCTGCGTTCAAGGCCGGCTACAACTTCGGGGAGACCACCGAGCTATTCGAACACTCCTATTACATCAAGGCCGCGCCGGCAAGACCCGGCACCTATAGGAACGTTACCGGTGCAACGGCGCTGGCTTGGGGACTGGTCGCCGCCAGCGTGAAGAGTGGGCTGCCGATGTTCTACTCCAGTTATCCGATCACGCCGGCGTCGGAACTGCTCCACGAACTCGCCCGCCTCAAGAACTTCGGCGTCAAGACCCTGCAGGCGGAGGACGAGATCGCCGCGTGCAATATCGCGCTAGGGGCCGCGTTCGGCGGACAGCTCGGGGTGACCGGCACGAGTGGACCGGGGATGGACCTGAAGGAGGAGACGATCGGGCTGGCGGTGGCCCTCGAACTGCCGCTCGTCATCGTCGACGTTCAGCGGGCCGGACCCTCGACGGGCCTTCCGACCAAGACCGAGCAGTCGGATCTGCTGATGGCCCTGTACGGACGTCACGGTGAGTCGCCGCTGCCGGTTCTGGCTCCGCGGTCGCCGTCGCAGTGCTTCGAAGTCGCCTTCGAAGCCGTTCGGATCGCGGTGACGTACAGAACGCCAGTCATCCTGCTCTCCGACACGTTCCTGGGGAACTCGTCGGAGCCGTGGCTCCTCCCCGATATCGACGCCTTCCCCGCCATCGATCCGAAGTTCGCCGGTAGGCTCCGCGAGGGAGAGACGTTCCAGCCCTACGAGCGCGACGCGAACCTAGCCCGCCCCTGGGCCGTTCCGGGCACGCCGGGCCTGCGGCACCGGATCGGCGGGCTCGAGAAGGAAGACGTAACCGGTGACATCAGCTATGACCCGCTCAACCACGAGCGGATGACGCATCTGCGGGCCGCTCGGATCGCCAAGATCGGGGAGTCGCTGCCGCCCCTGGAGGTCAGCGATCCGGACGGGGACGCAGAGCTGCTGGTGCTCGGGTGGGGGTCGTCCTTCGGGGCGATCCGAGCGGCAGCCCGGCGGGTCCGCGATCGGGACATGAAGGTGGCGACGGTGCACCTGGAGTACCTGAACCCGTTGCCGCCCAACACGGGGGACGTGGTGCGCGCCTACCCGCGCGTCCTGATCCCGGAGATGAACATGGGCCAGCTATCGAAGATCATCCGCGGCGAGTTCCTCGTCGATGCGATCGGGTTCAACAAGGTTCAGGGGCTCCCGATCTTCGCCGACGAGCTGCAAGCCGAGATCGAGACGATCCTGCGATGACCGGACCCCAGGAAGGCGTGTTCGACGGCGACCCAGCCGACCGCGGCGACGACCTGCACCCCAAGGTCGAGAAGCCGTCGAAGACCGCGCAGGCGGCGAAGGCCTCCGCGGCGGCCATCAAGCAGCGGCCAACCGGTCTGTCGAAGAAGGACTTCACCAGTGACCAGGAGGTGCGGTGGTGCCCTGGCTGCGGCGACTACGCGATCCTGGCGACCGTGCAGTCGTTCCTCCCGGAACTCGGGGTGCTGCCCGACGACATCGTGTTCGTGTCCGGGATCGGGTGTTCCGGCAGGTTCAGCTACTACACGGACACCTACGGTCTCCACGGTATCCACGGGCGGGCGCCGGCCCTGGCGACCGGGATCGCGCTGGCTGACCCCGACCTGTCTGTGTGGGTCGTCACCGGGGACGGGGATGCCCTCTCGATCGGTGGGAACCATCTGATCCACACCCTGCGTCGCAACGTGAACATCAAGATCCTGCTCTTCAACAACCAGATCTACGGGTTGACGAAGGGCCAGTACTCGCCGACGTCCGCGGAAGGCAAGGTGACGAAGTCGACGCCGTTCGGCTCGCTGGACCATCCGTTCGATCCGGTAGCGCTCGCGCTCGGGGCGGAGGCGTCGTTCGTAGCCCGCTCGCTGGACAACGACCGTCAGCACCTCACCGAGGTCCTGCGGCAAGCGGTCGCGCACCGCGGCTCGGCGTTCGTCGAGATCTATCAGAACTGCAACGTATTCAACGACGGGGCGTTCGATGCGCTGCGGGAGAAGTCCGAAGGGATGCATAACCAGATCCGCCTGGAGCACGGCAAGCCCATCATCTTCGACGATGGAGCGCGGTGCGTCTCGGTCGGGGACAACGGCCGATTCGTCATCACCGCCGTCGTCGAGACGGATCCGGACCGGATCGTGGTCCACGACGTTCACGGCAGGCCATCGCTCGCGTTCGCGCTGGCCCACATCTCCCGCGGTCCGACCGAGCCGACCTGCATCGGGGTGTTCCGCGAGGAGGAACGGCCCGTCTACGGGGAGTTGATGGAAGCCCAGGTGGCTGCGGCGACTGAGCGGCTCGGGGTCGGCGATCTGAAGTCCTTGCTGCACGCCGGCGATACCTGGGAGGTCACCTAGCGCGTCACCCGTCGGCGTCGCCGCGGGCGAGCGACCGGCGGGATGCGTGCTCGACGCGGTGGAGCTCCTCGATCAGCGGCGTGATCTCTGCGAGGAAACGTTCGATGTCCTCGCGGGTCGTCTCTCGTCCGACCGATGCCCGGAACCCGACGGTATCGGGGATCCCCATCGCCTTGAGGACCGGAGAGGCCTCGCCGGCGAGTCCGCGCTCGATGCATCCGCACGACAGGCGGAACCCCCGTTCGTCCAGGGCCATGAGGAGGACGTCGGGATCGACGCCGTCCGCCGAGAAGCAGACCAGATGAGGAGCCCGCTGGGTGGGGTGTCCGTGTGTCGACACGGATGCGATCGCGTCGAGCCCGGACCGGAGGAGATCGGTGAGCGCCCATTGCGCGGCTGCTTGATCGGCCAGTTCGTCCAGCGCGTCGGTCATCGCCGCAGCCATCGCGACGGCACCCGGGAGGTTCTCTGCGCCGGCGCGGCGATGGCGCTCGCGGACGTCCCCTGGTGGGAACCCGGCCAGGGGAACGCCGCGGCCGACGTAGAGCGCGCCGATCCCCGGCGGCGCGCCGAACTTGTGGCCCGAGATCGTGAGGAGGTCCACATCGAGCGCGTGAACGTCGATCGGCAGGCGACCGGCCGTCTGGGCTGCGTCACAGTGGATGGTGACGCCGGACTCCCGCGCGAGGCGCGTGGCCTCAGCGACCGGCTGCAGGGTTCCGACCTCGTGGTTGGCGTGCTGCACGCTGGCCAAGATGGTTCCGGGAACGCGGACCTGGGTCATGAACGCGTCGGTATCGAGACGCCCGTGCTCGTCGACGCCGACCGTCGCGACCTCGACCCCATCCTCGGCCAGCAGGCGACCCGCCGCGCCAACGCTTGGGTGTTCGATGGCACCTATCACGATGCGAGTGCCGTCGGCGCGCCGAGCGCGGGCGGCTCCGATCAACGCGAGGGCGACCGACTCCGTGCCACCGGACGTGAACACGATCTCATCCGCTTGAGCGCCGAGTCCGTCGGCGACCGTCTGACGGGCTGCCTCGAGAACGGCGGCCGCGTGGCGCCCGGGTGCGTGGCTCTGCAACGGGTCGGCGAACGCATCCAGTGCCGCCGCTTGGGCCGCCGCGGCGGCCGGCCGGACCGGGGTCGCGGAGGCATGGTCCAGATAGATCTGCGGGTTCATCGAGAGGGACTCCGAACGCCAAAACCCCAGCTAGACAGGGGAAAACCGGATGGTATCATGGGCAACCGAGCACCACGTCGGTCCGATCTGGAGCCTCCCCATGGCCGAGCACGCAGCGGAGATACCCGGGCAACAAGGGCCAGTCGCCTCACAGCAGGCGTCCGAACGACGCTGTGAGATCTGCGATACCAAGCTGTCCAGCTACAACCCCGGGCCCAATTGTTGGCAGCACACGATCGGTCATCCCTGGCGCGGCCCGACGGCCAAGCCCAAGTACTGACTGGGAGCTCCGCTAGCCGGCCCGCTCCAGCAGAGCCAGCTCGTCTTCCTTCCTGCGGAGGAACGCGGCCCAGTACACCAGGGCGGCGGCGACGCCCCCGGCGACGGGACCGATGAGGTAGATCCACCAGTCCGACCACGTTCCGGAGACGATCGCCGGACCGAACCAGCGTGCGGGGTTCATCGCGGCGCCGGTCATCGGACCACCCATCAGGATGTCGAAGGTCAGGACCAAGCCGATCGAGAACCCGGCCAACTTCGAGAACGCCCCGCGAGGATCGACGGCCGTTCCGAAGACGGCGAACACGAGGAAGAAGGTCAGGATCGCCTCGGTCGCGACCCCCTGCATGGCGCCGACGCCCAAAACGCGGTTGAGTTGCGGCGTGCCGAGCATGGCTTCTTCCCAGAGCGTCTTCGGAACCACGAGACTGAGCGCCAATGCGCCGAAGACCGCGCCGGCCATCTGAGCCGCGATGTAGCACATCGCGCGGGTGCTTTCGACCTTGCCGGTGACCCACAAGCTGATGGTCACCGCCGGGTTCACGTGACCGCCAGAGATCTGTGCGGTGATCGAAACGAGGACGGCGAGAGCGATCCCGTGCGCCAGGGCTACGGCCACGAGTCCGGCCCCGCTGAGGTCGTTGGCGGCCATGACGACGGCGCCTGCGCCGATGAAGATCAGACAGAAGGTGGTGATGAACTCCGCGATCCATGCTCGCGATATCGGCTCCATTGCAGACTCCCTCCCTCGGTTTCCGCACATAGCGAAGCTGCGGGGAAACGGGGAAGCCGTCCCGGCGGTGCCCGGACGGGTCGGCCAGAGTCTACGCGACGGATGTCCCCGCGCGCCGCGCCCCGCAAGGGGCCCGACCGCCATCGGCTAGGATGCCATCCGTGAAGGTACTGCTCGTTTCTTGGGATCCGAAGACCCGCGAGATGATGCGTTTGGCCGTCGGAAACGGCGAGCGCCGCGGCGCCGCGGCACTGGAGTTCCTCGAGGAGAGGAACGGGGAACGAGGGGTGACGACGGCTTGGCGGGAGTTGCCCGATGTCGTGGTCGCCGACGAGATCACCTCGCGGATGGGGGCCTTCGGACTGGCGCGGGACCTCCGAGGAGCTGACCGGCCGTTCCCCGGGATCATCGCCATCTTGCTGGATCGGAAGCAGGACACGTGGCTCGCGGAGTGGTCGGGTGCCGATGCCTGGTTCGTCAAGCCGGTGGACCCGTTCGAGCTGGCCGCCCGTATCGTGGAGCTGTTGGACGTGAAGGAGACCGCGTGAAGATCAAGGCGACGTGCAAGAAGTGCGACCGGGAATTGCTCCTGGAGCAGGTGGTGGGCACCGGCGGACACTGTCCCTGGTGCGGACAGACCTTCCAGAAGGACTATGCGGCGGTGCTCGTCGACGCGATCCAGGCAGCCCAGGGGGCGGGAGCCACCTTGGAGAACGCGCTCGAGAAGATGGCAGAGCTGCGTCCCGGATTCCGTCTCGACGAGCGCTCCATCGTCGGCGCGATCGTGCGCGACGCGGGTCAGCTGTCCTAACCGAAAGGCATGACGTGGGGTTCAACGTCAAGCAGCCGGGCAAGATCAAGCCTGCGGACATCCTGTACCTGGTCGCGGCACTGGCGGTGATCGGCGCCTTGGTGTTCTGGGCGACACGGTGACCGGGCCGTCGCAGGGATCGTCGTCGCAGTCCTCGCCGAACGCCGATCTCGACTTCTGCTACCTCACGACCCGCGGACGCAAGACCGGACAGCCGCATCAGATCGAGCTCTGGTTCGGCTTGCAGGGTGCGTGTCTGTATCTCCTGGCGAACAGCGTCGAAGCCGACTGGGTGCGGAACCTCGGAGCGGACCCACAGGTCAACGTCCGCGTCGGCGACGCGACGTACGCTGCTTCCGGGAGGCTGGTGCTGGATCCTGCGGAGGACGCGCGAGCCCGCGACCTGCTCTTCGACAAGTACGAACCTCGCTACAGCGGCGACCTGAGTGAGTGGAAACAGACGTCGGCGGTGGTCGCCGTCGATCTGCCGGGCGGGTTCGCGGCAGCTGAGAGCTAGGCGCGCTCGAGAACGAAACTCATGCCCTGGCCACCCGACACGCACAGGGTCGCCAGTCCCAGCGCGTAGCCGCGGTCGCGCATCTCGTATGCGGCCGACAGGATGATGCGGGCGCCACTCATCCCGATGGGGTGACCGACGGCGATCGCGCCTCCCCTCGGGTTGACCTTGTCGCGGTCGAACTTAAGTTCACGATCGCAGGCCAGGACTTGCGCCGCGAACGCCTCATTGATCTCGATCACGTCGAAGTCGCCGAGTGACAGACCAGTCGCGTCGAGTACCTTCTTGGTTGCCGGGACGGGAGCGATGCCCATGAACGCCGGATCGACGCCGGCCGAGGCGTAGGCGACGATCTTCGCCAGCGGCTCCCGCCCCTCGGCCTTCGCGCGCTCCTCGGACATGAGGACGAGCGACGCCGCTCCGTCCGTGATGCCCGAGGAGTTGCCGGCGGTCACGGTCCCGTTCTCCTCGTCGAAGACGGGCCGCAGCTTGGCGAGCCCGTCCATCGAGGAGTCCGCCTTGGGGTGCTCGTCTTCGTCGACGGTCGCGGTCTCCCCGCGCTTGCGGCCGGGGATCTCGACGGGGAACATCTCCGCAGCGCGACGTTCCTTGCCTGCCTCAGCCTTCACCTGGCTCTCGAGCGCGAACTCGTCTTGCTCCTCGCGCCCGATGTCGTACTGGCGGGCGAGGTTCTCGGCGGTCTCGCCCATGATCAAGCCACACAGCCGGCACGTGAACCCGTCCGCGTACATCCCATCCACGACGGGAGCGTCGCCCATCCGGTAGCCCACCCGCATGTTCGGAAGCAGGAACGGAACCTGGGTCATGTTCTCCATGCCGCCGGCGACCGTAACCTCGGCGTTGCCGAGGATGATCTGCTCCGCGGCGAGTTGCACGGCCTTCGACCCCGAGGCGCAGGCCATGTTCAGGGTGTAGGCGTTCACCTCTTGTGGGATGCCGCTCTTGTACAGCACCTGCCGCGCGGTGTTCGGTCCGTTGCCGGCTTGGCGCGCGTGGCCGTAGACCAGTTCCTGCACCTGATCCGGCTCGACGCTCGCCCGCCTCAGAGCTTCCTGCGTGGCAGCGACGCCGAGCTCGACCGCCGATGTCTTCGCGTAAGAACCCAGGAACTTCCCGATCGGCGTTCGGGCGCCCTCGATGATGACCGCAGGATCCATGGCATCCATCGTACCCGCGCTCAACGGGCGCTATCGGACCCGAACGTCCTCGCGGCCTCGTTCCGCTGCGGCGAACATGACCCGAAGTCGCTCCAGCGCGGCGCCGCCGGCCACCGGTTCCGCGAGCGCGCGGTCGGATGTCTCGAGGCGAACCGGATTGCGCGCCAGCCATCGCCGGATCTCGGCGATCTCGTCGGCCCGCTCGCGGGGGACCGGGACCGGGATCGGGGAGGGTCCGGTCCACCGCGAGTTGACCATGCCGGAACGCGAGCTGCGCTCCGGTCGTATCGCGCAGGACGAATCGACCGGGCTGCAGGAGCCAGTCGTTCGTCCGTTGGCGGGTGAGGGCATCGATCGTCGCGCGGAGGCGGTCGCGCGCCAGCGCAGCCTCCTCGAAGCGTTCGGCATCCGCGAGGGCATCCATGCGAGTCTCGAGTATCTCCAGGAGCGTGTCGGGATCTGCGAGCGCGTCGAGCAGCCGGCGCACCGTCGCCAGGTACCCGTCGCGATCAGTGCGGCCGTCGCACGGGGCGAGGCACCGGCCCATGTCCGCGAGAGCGCAGGGCGCGAACCGCGTCCTTTCTCCCATCGACTTCGTGCAGCGGCGGATCGGGAAGACTTCCTCGAGCGCCTCCTTCGCGAGCCGGGCTTGCGCGGATGACCGGAAGGGGCCCAAGAAGCACACTCCCTCGCCGGCCTTCGCCTCGTAGACGACCTTGAAGCGGGGGAACGCTTCGGTGGTGTCGAGCTTGAGGTACGCGTAGCGCCGCCAGGTCTTGCCGCGCCGGTTGTATTTCGGCGCGTGTGCTCCGATCAGCCGGGCCTCCAGGACCAGGGCTTCGAGCTCGGATCCGCAAGGGCGGGCCTCGACCCGCGTGACCTCGCCGAGCAGGTCCTCGATCTTCTTGCGGCCGTCGCCGTAGAAGTAGGTCTTGACGCGCTGACGGATGTCTTTGGACTTGCCGACGTAGAGGATCTGATCATCGCGCCCCCGGAACAGATAGACGCCGGGCGAGCGTGGCAGATCATCGGTCATCCTGATCTTGTGGAAGTTCGGGCGGCCACGTGCGCGGACCGCGTTGTGCAGGTCCCCGAGCGTCAGGATCCCCAGCCGTCCTCCGAGTTCGAGCAACCCGTGGAGCACCTCCGCGCATGCTTGAGCATCCGGAAGCGCGCGGTGGTTCGGTTGAACGCCGACCCGGAAGTACTGGGAGAGGGTCGCCAGTTTCACGTTCGGCACATCCGGCCAGACGACCCGGCGCGCAAGCCGGGCGGTGCACACGGGCGGCGGCGGGATCGGCTCGTAGTTGAGCCGCAGCAACTCCGTGTTGACGAACGACAGATCGAACCGCGCGTTGTGAGCGACGAACACCGCGTCTCGGGAGAATTCGACGAACTGAGGCATGATCGCCTCGATGGGCGGCATCCCGATCACGTCGCGATCAGCGATGCCGGTGAGGCGCGTGATGAACGGCGGGATGGCGACGCCGGGATCGACGAGCTCGGAGAAGGTCCCGAGCAGTTCTCCGCCCCGGTACTTCACGGCCCCGATCTCCGTGATAGACGAGGACTGCGGCGACCCGCCGGTGGTCTCGAGGTCGACCACGCAGAAGGTCACCTCGGACAATGGCACCCCCTGGTCCAGGGTGGTCTGGAACGCCTCAGCAGCCTGCACGAGCCGCCTTCCCCGGGGCGGGCGCGGAGGGTCAGTGTACCGAACATATGTTCGAGAATCAAGCGGTCGCGGGGACCGGGGTGGTCAGTCGGGCAGGACGAGGTCGAGTGGCTCGCCGTCGGCGGTGTGGAAGGTTCGCTCGACCGAGTCCGAGTTGCGAACGCGGGCGAGGACCTTGGTCGTCGGCGGATCCGGTACCGCGCTGGTGATGACCCCGACTTCGGCGCCGTCGGTGAACACCGCCTGACCGACGCCGACGGCGGCATGCGTCCAGAGCCGGGTGATCACGAACGGGGGCCTCCCGAAGTTGCGGATCTTCGCGACGCTCTCTTGCCCGAGGAAGCACCCCTTGTCCGCGTCGATCGTTGCCTCCGCAGCCGGATCTTCAGCCGGGAGTGACTCGGCCGTCAGGTCGATCGGGAATCGCGCGATGCCATGTCGGATGCGCCAGACGTCGAGCGCCTCGTCATCGATCAGCACCAGCCTTTCGGTGAGGGAGGCGATGAGGTCGAACCGGGCCTCCGGATCGGATGGCGTGGCGACCAGCTGCCCGAACGGTTCCCACGGCGACGCCGTCCAGGCTGCGTCGTGGACCTCGGTTCCCGTCGGGACCGCGAACAGCGTCACCTCGTCGTCCGCGTCGGCCAGGGCGACATCCGAGGACAGGACGTACTTCGCGAGGAGTTCGCCGATCTGCTCGGGCTGCGTACGGTCTTGGAGCAGCACGTACCCCTGGTCGGTTCGGGCGACGTGGAAGTCCGACCTGATGCGTCCCGTGGGGGTCAGGAGCAGGGATCGGCGTGCCTGGCCGGACTCCATCCCGGCCACACCGGCGGTGACGAGGTCGTTCAGCCAGGTTTCGGCATCGGTCCCGGTCACGGACGTCGAGCGGAGGTCGGTCGTCAGGTCGGCGAACGCCTCCCCCTCCTCGAGGGCCGCGACCTCTTCTTCCAGGAACTTCCCAAGGGGCTCCATCACCTGAGAGCATAGGCGCCGTGAGCGATCATCCCGCGCCCGACATCCCCCGCACGCTCGTCGTGACGGCCGACTTCCCGCCTACGGTGGGCGGCGTGCAGCAGTACGTTCACAGTCTCGTCCATCGCTTCCCCGAGAACCGCGTGACGGTGCTGACCTCGACGCACGAGGGATGGGAGGCGTCCGATGCCACCCAGCCGTTCCGGGTCCGGCGTGTCCCGACGAAATGGCTCTGGCCCGGCCGGGGGCTGACGGAGCGGATCGAGGAGGTCGTCCGTGACACCGGTGCCGAGGCCGTGCTGTTCGCCAGTGGGTATCCGGCAGCGATCTCCGGTCCGGCGCTCGCGAAACGGGGGGTGCCCTACATCGTGGCGACGCACGGGATCGAGCACTGGATCGCCCTGGTTCCCGGCGGCCCTGCCCTGATGAGGTCGGCGTTCGGGCGAGCATCTCGAGTCGTCGCGATCAGTCGCTTCACGGCTCGCGCCATCGGCCGTGGGGTGCCGGGTGACGTTCCGCTCGAGATCTGCCATCCAGGGGTCGATGTCGACAAGTTCCGCCCCGATGTCGACGGCGGGCCGATCCGCCTTCGGCACAAGGTCTTCGACCGACCGCTCGTCGTCTGCGTCTCGCGGTTCGTCAAGCGCAAGGGGCAGGACGTACTGGTCCGCGGCATGGAGCGTATCGTCCGCCGCGTGCCGGATGCCGTGCTGCTCATGGCGGGAACCGGACCCGATCATGATCGGGTCGTTCGGTTGGCCCGGGAGGCACCCGACCGGTCGGTCGTCTTCGCCGGGGTGATCCCCGAGGAAGAGCTCCCGATGTACCACGCCGCCGCGGACGTCTTCGCGATGCCCTGCCGTTCTCGCGCGTTCGGGCTCGAGGCCGAAGGGTTCGGCATGGTGTTCACCGAGGCATCCGCAAGCGGTAAGCCCGTGGTCGCGGGCCGCTCCGGAGGCGCGGCGGAGGCCGTCGTCGATGGGGAAACCGGGCTCGTCGTGGACGGCCGCCAGACCGAGGCCGTGGCCGAGGCGGTCTCCGGGCTCCTGCTCGACCCGTTCCGCGCGGAGCACCTCGGGAAGGCCGGCCGCGTGCGTGCCGAGCGCGAGTTGGCTTGGACCGGCATCGCCGGGCGATACGCGGGGTGGTTGAGGGAAGCCGCCGGGTAGCCGACGATACGAAGGTGATGGACACGGAAGGACCGCCCGAGGAGACCGAGGGCCGCTGTCCCAACTGCGGGGCACTGGTCTCGCCGGACGCCGAATGGTGCAACCTGTGCTTCGCGTCGCTCAAGGTGCCGGAGGCCGAGGTGCCCGATCCGACCCAGGCGGCTGCGGGACCTTCGCCGTCGGACACGGGTCCGGCATCGGCGGCCGACCTCGTGACGATCGAGGTCGACATCGAGGAGGTCGACGATACCGAGCCTCCCGCTCCCGAGCCCGCCGTAGCCGGTCCGGCGCCCGGCTCGCAGATCGCGGAGCGAGAGGCCGCCGAGGAGGAGGCGGCCGCTTCGACCGTCTGGCAGTGCCCGGTCTGTGACGAGGAGAACCCACTGGAGGCGAATACCTGCATGATGTGCGGGACGCCCTTCGGCCGGCTCTTCGAGGAACCGGAGGAGCAAGCGACCATGGAGCCGAACCGCGCTGCGATGCTGGGGCTCCTCCCGGGGCTCGGACACTACAAGCTCGGACGGGGCGGTGAGGGATTCGCGCGAGCATTCGCGTTCGCCGGTTGCCTCGGGATGGCGCTGCTCTTCTTGCTCTCGGTCTCCGGGACCGGCTCCTCTCGGCTACTGATCCTGTCGCTCTACTTCATCGCGGTGATCTTCCTCATCGGAGAGTCGGCGATGGAGTGCTACCGGATCGCCTCGGGGGAGCCGCAGCTGATCCCGGGCCGGCTCCTCATCTGGGGGTTCGTCGCGGTCTTCGGCCTGTCCGTCGTTCTGGTGGTTGCACTCTCGCTCGGTGTTCGGCCTGAGACGTCGACGCCGACGACCGTCCCTGGACCACCGTTGTCGGGTGCCTGAAAGCCTCGGAGCGCGGCGGGAACCAGACTAAGCTAGCGCGATGACGCGAACCGGAACCGCCGACCCACGATGAGCGCCCACGCGATCGGGGTCGATGTCGGTGGAACGAAGATCGCCGCGATGCGGGTCACCGCCGAGGGCGAGATCCTTGCGCGCGAGACCGTCGAAACGCCGGCCTCCGATGCGGAGGCGACCCTGGCCGCGACCGAACAGGCGGCCCGAGCCGTCCTGAGCGATGAAGTCGTGGCGGTCGGGGTCGGCGCCGCGGGCATCGTCGACTTCGCGGCGGGAGTTCTGCGGTACGGCCCGAACCTGCCGTGGCGGGAGCTGGGCGTCGTCGAGCGGATCACCCGTGAGATCGGTCTGCCGTGCGTCCTGGACAACGACGCGAACGTGGCCGCTTGGGGCGAGTATCGGTTCGGCGCCGGCAAAGGCACCCAGGACATGTTGCTCGTCACCGTCGGAACCGGGATCGGGGGTGGGATCGTCTCCGGGGGGAAGATGTATCGCGGGGCGCACGGGTTCGCCGCCGAGATCGGCCACGTGATCGTCGACCCCAACGGGCCGCTGTGCGGTTGCGGCAATGTCGGGTGTTGGGAGCAGGTCGCGTCCGGTAGCGCCATCCAGCGCGCAGGACGCGAGGCGGTCCCCGATCATCCGGAGTCGCTGATCTCCAAGCTCGCGAGCGGCGACGCCGCGAAGGTGACCGGCCCGATCGTGACCGAGGCCGCCCAGAAGGACGACGACATCGCCAAACGCATCATCCGGGAAGCCGGGCGGCGCCTCGGCCAAGGGATCGCCGGACTCGTCAATATCCTCGACCCGGATGTCGTCGTGATCGGCGGCGGAGTGGTTGCCGCGGGCGATCTCGTCCTTGGGCCGGCGCGCCGAGCGATGGTCGACGCTATCGAGGCTCCGGAGCACCGGCCCGAGGTGCCGCTGCTCGCGGCGACGCTGGGGAACGATGCCGGCGCGGTCGGTGCCGCGGCGATGGCGTTGGACGAACTGGGCTCCGGGTGAACCTCGGACTGGTCCTTCCGCTGTACTCGGGCGATCCGGCGCGCGTCATGGCCTTCGCGGAACGTGCGACCGCCCTCGGTTTCGACGGGCTGTTCGCGTTCGATCATTTCTTCCCGCCCGGGACGTCGGCGGAGCGGGCGAGTCTCGAGGCCTTCACCACGCTGTCCGCGGTGACGGTGGCGTGTCCGAACATGACCATCGGGACGTTCGTCGCTCGGGCCGGGGTCCGCGCGCCGGGGATGCTGGCGAAGATGGCCGGACAGATCGACGACATGAGCGGCGGGAACTTCATCCTGGGTCTCGGTGCCGGGGACGAGCAGAGCCGGGCCGAGGCCGAGACGTTCGGGTTCGAGCACCTGGAGACGCAGACCGAGCGCTACGAGTTGCTGGCCGACACGGTCCGGGGGGTCCGAGCGCTCCTCGACGGTCGTGCTTGGGTCGGGAGCGACCTGGTTCCTGCGATGGAGGGTCCGCTGGCGCCGGCACCACGACGTTCCGGGGGCCCGCCGGTCTGGATCGGTGGAAAAGGGGACGCAGCGCTGCGGCTGGCCGCCGATCTGGCCGACGGTTGGAACGGCTGGGGTATCGATGAGGAGACCTTCGCTGCCCGCGCCGCCGAACTGACGGCGCTGTCGGGGGCTTCGGGTCGGACCGTCGAGCCGAATTGGGGAGGGATCGCGCTGGTCGGGGAGGACGCCGCGAGCGTTGAGACGCTCCTCGTGCGGCGTCGAGAGGTCGGCCTGACCGAGAGCACCGTGTGGTCGGGCACGGCCGCGGAGTTCCGGATGTTCCTCGAGCGCCTGGCGGCAGCGGGGGCAAGCTGGGCGATCTTCGTTCCGGCTGGACCGGCAGACCGGATGGATCTGATCGCGGACGCCCTGGATCGGGTTCGCCCGTGACCGGCAACAAGGCCATCAGGCGGGCCAAGACCGAACTCCGCACGCGGATGAAGCAGGTCCGGGAGCAGATCCCGTCGGATGAACGTGCACGACTCGCCGTGCTGGTCGCGGATCGACTGATCGGCGTGCTGGCCGATATCGACACCGTCATGACGTTCCTGTCCTTCGGGAACGAGTTGCCGACCGATCAGATCGCCGAGCGGCTACACGCGGCCGGCAAGCGCTTGGCCGTTCCGCACGTCGACGGCGAGACCATCGTGCCGCTGGAGTACGTCCCCGGCGATCCGGTCGAGGAGGCGGTGTTCGGCATCCGCGAGCCGGCGGAGCATCGCCCCGTTCCGCATGCAGAGATCGGAGCCGTGATCGTTCCGGGCCTGGCCTTCGACCGGGGCGGCTACCGCGTGGGCTACGGCGGTGGATTCTACGATCGGCTACTGCGCTCGGTCCCCGTCAGCGCGCTTCGCGTGGGCATCTGTTTCCGCGCGCAGGTCGTCGAGGAGGTCCCTCGTGGCCACCTGGACGAGGCGCTCGATCTGGTTGTCACCGACGGCGAGACCATCGAATGCCACCGCGGCGGGGGCGCCGATGAGGGAGGCGCGTAGACTCGCGCTTGCGCCGGAGGCGGCGTTCCCGGTACAAGAGGTTCATCAGGGGTACAACCGAGAGCCAAGGAGAAGATCGAGATGGCGGAACCGACACGCACCGCGCTCCACGACAAACTCGAGGCCATGGGCGGCACGTTCGAGGAGGACAGCGGCTGGCTGTGGATCGATACCTTCGGTGACATCCGCAAGGAGTACGACGCCGTTCGTGAAGCGGTCGGCGTCTGGGATCTCTCGCCGCTGATCAAGTGGGAGTTCAAGGGTCCCCAGGCCGCCGAGGCGGTCAACTTCGTGAACGGGAACGACATCCTCGGCGCGAAGCCGGGTCAGGTGAAGTACGGGCCCTTCCTGAACGAGAAGGGTGCGGTCGTCGATGACGGCACCATCTACAAGTTCTCCGACGAGGACCTGTTGGTGATGACCAACGGCGAGGACCACGGGCCGTACTGGGACGAGCACCTCTCGGACCTGGATGTGTCGATCACGAACGTGGCGCGGCAGATGCCGCACGTGTCGATCCAAGGACCGAAGTCGCGAGAGATCGTGGCGTCGCTGACCGACGCCGACGTCGCCGGGCTCAAGTACTTCAACTTCATCCCGGAGAAGGTCAAGCTCGGCGACGCGAGCGGGTACCTCGCCCGGACCGGGTTCTCGGGTGAGCTCGGGTTCGAGTTCTTCACCAACCCGGACGACATCGGAGATCTCTTCGATGTGCTGATGGACAAGGGGGTGACGCCGTTCGGCGTCGGTGCCATCTACATCCTGCGCCTCGAGGCCGGCCTGCTCATCCCGACGCTGGACTACGACCCGGGCGAGACGAGTCCCTACGACGTCTCGCTCGATCGGTTCGTGCGGATGGACAAGGACGAGTTCCTGGGGCGGCGCGCGTTGGAGCCGGTCGCGCAGGACCCGCCGCGCCGCTACAAGACCCTCAAGGTCGACGGGGACCTGCCCGAGGACGGGGCCGTCGTGCTCAAGGACGGCGAGAACGTGGGCGTGTTCCGGTGCGGGGTCGAAAGCTTCGCGTTCGGGAACATCGGCGGGGCGATCCTGAACAAGGAGGTCGCCGTCGACGGCGAGACGGTCCAGGTCGACGGGAGGGCCGCGACCGTGCACCCGTGGGGCATCTACGACCCGCAGAAGAAGCGTCCTCGCAGCTAGCCGGACGATTTGCCGACCCCCCAGTGCCGAGGGGTAAACTCCGGGTCACCCGCTCCTGAGTGAGGAGTCAGACACGACTGGCCCCGGAGCCGGGTATCCGAAGGAGGAGCGAAGGCTCATGGTCGACGAAGGCTTCAAGAATGCGTTCCACGCCGCCGAAGAGAAGCGGGGCGCGGAGTTCGACCTGGATAGCGGCTGGTACTGGACGGCCCGGTTCCCGGACGACCCCGACGGTACGAAGGGCTACACGGCAACCCGCGAAGACGTATCCGTCTGGAATGTCTCCCCGTTGATCAAATGGAAGTTCGTAGGCCCGGACGCCGCGAAGGCCGTCGATCGGGCCGGCACCAACAAGGTCGAGGACCTCAAGGTCGGCGGGGTGCGCTACTCGCTGTTCCTAGATGAAGACGGGTCGGTGCTCGACGAGGGAACCGTCTACCGGGTGGCCGACGACACGCTGTACTTCATGCTCAACACCGACGGCGACGAGTTCGGTGACGAGCTGAAGAAGCGCGCACAGGGGTTGGACGTCGAGATCACCAACCCGTCCCGTGGGATGCCGAACCTGGCGATCCAGGGACCGAACGCGCTGGCGCTGGTGCAGAAGCTGACGGATGCCGACGTGGGGAGCCTCCGGTACTTCAACTTCTTCACCGAGCCGGTGGAGTTCGCGGGAGCGCAGGTGATGCTGACCCGGACCGGCTACTCGGGGGAGAAGGGCTACGAGGTCTTCCTCATGGATGCATCCGACGCCGACGGGGTCTACGAGGCCGTGGTCGACGCAGGCGCCTACCCGATCGGTACCGACGCGGTGCTTCGGTACCGGGTGGAGTCGGGACTGGTGATCGCTGCTATCGACTACGCGTCGGAGGCGAACCCGAACACCAGCCCGTACGACATCGGGCTGGGGCACGCGATCAAGCTGGACCACGACTTCGTCGGCAAGTCGGGGATTGAGGCGACCGCCTCGAACCCGCCGAATCGCTACGTCACCCTGAAGCTCGAGGGCGACGAGGAGTCCGAGTACGGCGCGGAGGTCAAGAAGGACGGCGAGGTCGTTGGGCTGGCCCCGTCGCCGACCGTCAGCCCGGGTTTCGGTGCTATCACGCTTGCGACCGTGCCGGCGGAGCTGGCGGAGCCGGGTACGGAGCTGGAGGTCGACGGTCGCAAGGCCATCGTCGACACCGTTCCGTTGTACGACCCGGAGAAGAAGCGCCCCCGCAGCTAGATCTGCAGGACGAACCACAGATGGGCGGGGCTTCGGCCTCGCCCATCGTCCGTCCCTAGAACAGGCCGACGGTGTTGCCGTCCGCGTCGATGTCGATGTCGAGGAACGCCGGTGTCTTCCCCAGCCCCGGCATCCGCTGCATGTCGCCACAGAGCGCGACGACGAACCCCGCTCCCGCTGACGGAACGACGGCGCGGATCGGCAGGCGCCAGCCCTTGGGTCGGCCCCCGAGCAAGGGGTCGTGCGACAGCGAGAGGTGCGTCTTGGCCATGCAGACCGGGTACTCGCCGAATCCCAGCTCCTCCATACGGGCGATGTCCTTCTCGGCCTGCGGCAGGTAGTCGACCCCGTCGGCCCCGTAGATCCGGGTGGCGATCGTCTCGATCTGCTGCTTGATGTCGTCTCCGGG
Organism: Actinomycetota bacterium; assembly: GCA_040880465.1. Taxonomy (GTDB): domain Bacteria; phylum Actinomycetota; class UBA4738; order UBA4738; family JBBDHU01; genus JBBDIK01. The sequence goes on from JBBDIK010000012.1 coordinate 134,955, forward strand.
CTTGTTCAGCGGCTCATAGGTGATCGGTCCGTCGATGGCCTTCACGACCGCCTCGGCCAGCTCGATCGCCCCTTCGCCACCATGCGCGAACCCGTCGTTGACGACCACTGATTCAGCCCCGACCTGGGTGGCAAGCTCGCGCACGAGCGCGACCTCCGCGTCGGTATCGGTGGGAAACCGGTTGATCGAGACGATGCACCGCAGGTTGAACGCGCGGACCAGCTCGATGTGCGCCTGGAGGTTCTCAGCTCCCGCACGGATCGCGTCGTCGTTCGGCTTGCTCAGTTCCTTGAACGGGATGCCTCCGTGGGACTTCAGGGCCCGGATGGTGGTGACCAGCACGCCGGCGCTCGGCTTGATGCCGGCGGCGCGGCAGACGATGTGGCAGAACTTCTCGAACCCGAGGTCGGCGGCGAAGCCGGCTTCGGTGACGACGATGTCGCCGAGCTTCATCGCGACGCGGTCCTCGATGATGGAGTTGTTCGCGTGGGCGATGTTGCCGAACGGGCCGGCGTGGATCAGCGCCGGCTGCCCCTCGATCGTCTGCACGAGGTTCGGCTTGATGGCCTCCTTGAGGATGACGGTCATCGCGCCGGCCGCGCCGAGTTCTTCGGCGGTCACCGGCTTGCCGTCGTTGGTCGATGCCACGACGATCGCGCCCAGCCGCTTCCGGAGATCCTGCAGATCCGAAGAGAGAGCCAGGATGGCCATAACCTCGGACGCAGCGGTGATGACGGTCTCGTTCTGGCGGGGGATGCCGTGGACCTTACCGCCGAGGCCGATGACCGTGTTGCGCAGTTCCCGCGCGTTCATGTCCATGGTCCGCGGCCACGAGATGGCGTTGATGTCGATGTCGAGGGGGTTCCCCCAGTACAGCGATCGGTCGATGGCGGAGGCGAGCAGGTTGTGTGCGGTCGTCACGGCGTGGAAGTCGCCGTTGAAATGCAGGTTGATCTCTTCCATCGGAAGGACCTGGGCGTAGCCGCCGCCGTTGCCGCCACCCTTGATGCCGAAGACCGGCCCGAGGGATGGTTCGCGCAATGCGAGGACGACGTTCTGGCCGATCTTGCCGAGGCCCTGGGTCAGGGACAGCGACGTGGTCGTCTTTCCTTCGCCGGCTTTGGTCGGGGTGATAGCCGTGACGATGACCACCTTGGCGTCGGGCTTGTCCTTCAGCCGCTCGAGGATCGACAGGTCGATCTTGGCCTTGTACTTGCCGTATTGCTCCAGCTCGCTGTCCTCGATGCCGGCGGCGGCAGCGATCTCGGTGATGGGCTTGAGTGCTGCTTCCTGCGCGATCTCCAGTCCGGACTTCATCTGTACCCCTACGCTCCGGCGGGCGGGTGACCCGCGATCCGATGTGTCCCCTCGTGAGGGAGAACGGTGACTCGGCGCGCCAGTATATCGGCGGCTGAGACCCACCTCAGTCGGTCGTTCGGGGGAAACGCAGGTGCCATCGTGTCGCAGGCCTAGACTGGTGGGGATGGCCGGATCCCTCTCTGACCTGCGTAGGAATGTTACCGGCGTGCGCGTAGTTGCCCACACCGGCGGCGCGTCTTCCGAGCGTCCGGACCGTCTGGCGACCGAGGAACCCATGGAGATCCGCGTCGGGGGGCCCGGCCAGGTGGCAGAGGCGATCGCGGTCACGATGCGCACACCGGGGGGCGACTTCGAGCTGGCGGCGGGGTTCCTGTTCACCGAAGGGCTGATCGCCGGGCGGGACGCGATCGAGCAGGTCAGCTACTGCGAAGACCTCGACGATGAGGAGCAGCTCTACAACGTCGTCACGGTTCGGACAGTGGCTCCGTTCGATGCCGAGTCGGTGAGGCGGAACTTCTACGCTACGTCGTCGTGCGGGGTCTGCGGGAAGGCGTCCATCGAGGACGTCGAGGTCCGGTGCGACGCAGTCGAGCCGGGACCGCTCGTGTCGGCGGAGGTGATCCGGGGGTTGCCCGGCGGACTCCGGGACAAGCAGCGGGTGTTCGACGAGACGGGCGGACTGCATGCCGCGGGCTTGTTCGATACGGCAGGGACCTTGCTGTCGCTCCGTGAGGATGTGGGCCGGCACAACGCGGTCGACAAGCTGGTCGGTGAGGCCCTGATGGCCGGTCGGATCCCGCTGTCGGAACGCATCTTGCAGGTCAGTGGCCGGGTTTCCTTCGAGATCGTCCAGAAGGCAGCGGTCGCGGGGATCCCGATCGTGAGCGCGGTCAGCGCGCCGTCGAGCCTGGCGGTGCAAACTGCGGACGCGCTGGGGATGACCGTCATCGGTTTCGTCCGCGACGACCGCTTCAACGTCTATACCCATCCCGAGCGCGTGGGCGCCTGACCCTCCGATGGAGGACCGGCCCTGGCTGGCCCGCTGTTCCACGATCTGGAACTGAGTTCCATCATCTGGAACACCTCGGAACCGGACGTCCGGCGCCCGGGTTTCGGCTCCCTTAGAGCAGCTTGTCGGCCTGTTCGCACGCAGACTGCACGCCGACCAAGTCGTTGATGGCTTCCTGCTGGGTCGGTGCGTTTAGCGCGGCGATGATGCCACCGAGGCAGCGTCGCAGCACGTCGATCTGGCCCGCCTGGAGCTCGATACGTGTCTTCGTCTGCTTGATCGTGCTCTCCTGACCTTTGACCTTGCGTTGCAGGTCATCGATGGTGTCGTCGGCAGCGGACAGGTCGTCCTCGAGTTGCCCGACATCGATCTCGAGGCTGTCGCGTTCGCTCTCTGCGCCGAGGAGTGAGGCCTCGGTATTCGCCAGCTCCCCCGTGACGTCGTCGAGGTCCCCCCGGGTTCCCATCCAGGCCATCGTCACGAGCAGAAGGATCACCACGATCAGCGCCCCGCCGATGAGGAACCACAGGTTGCGCGCGAGCCACGATCCGCTCGACGCGCCGGCCGGAGCAGCGGTCCACGTGGACGTTGCGGTTGCGGGCATCGGCTCTATCGAACGGGTGGCGGATGCCTCGGTCGTTGGTGGCGTGCTCTGGCCCGCCGGGACCGCGCCCGTTACCGGTAGGGCGGCGGTTCCCGTCGGCGTCGCCGCCGGTTGGCCCGCGACCGCATCCATACGCGCGCCGCACGTCTCGCAGAACTCCCACTCGTCACGGGCATCGGCTCCACAGTTCGGGCAGCGTTTCACGGGGTCCCTCCTTCTTGGTCGGTGGATGATGCGGGCGGCTCGTCCCCGTCACAGGCGACGAGCGTCTGACAGGCGATGTCGATGGGGATCCCGAACGACAGGTTCTCTGCGCCGCCACCCGCGACCTTCGCGACGATGACGGCGACGACCTCGCCTCGCTCGTTCAACACCGGTCCGCCACTGTCACCGGGGCTCACCGGTGCCGAGATCTGGAGTCGGCGGCCATGCTTCGCGGACACCAACCCATCGGCAACGGTGTCTTCGAGCCCGAACGGCGCGCCGATCACGACGATATGGTCGCCGGGCGAGGGCCGCTGGGTCGCGAGCGGGAGCGGAGTGAGCGGCTGGATCGTCTGGATGAGCGCGAGATCCTCGGCGACGCTCACGTCGACGACGGTCCCCGAGATCTTCTTCTTGTCTTCCAGGAGTCGTACCTCCTTGGTCCCCTCGGTCCAGGCGTCTCCGATCACGTGGTAGTTCGTCAGGAGGTAGCTCGCCCGTCCGTCCGCGGAGACCACGAACGCCGAACCACCGACCGCGCCGCTGGACGACCTGCTCTCGACCGTCAGCACGGAATCGATGGAGCGATCGGCGATGGCTTGCGGATCGAATGCGGCTCGATCGTGCTCCTCCAGGTCCGATATCCGGGTCTCGTTCTCGATCGCCTGCGTGAGCGTGAGTTCCTCCCGCCGGCTGAGCTCCTTCATGCGCTCATCCAGCGCCTTGATGTCATCGCGGGCGGACAGCAGGATCACGACGAGAGCGACCAGCGCCAGCCCCTCGATGATCACGACGGCCAGGAGTACCGACCGCAGGCGATCCGGCGCGCGGGCGATCTCGTCGGGGGGCGTGTCCGCGCGGACGTGCCCTATCGGACACGCGCTGTCTGTGAGCTCTGAACCGCAACGCGGACAGAACCGTGGCCCCACCCTGCCCTCCAGCTGTCGGTGGCTCCGACCATGACACGACGGGCTACGACGGGCAAGGTGACCGGTGCGCAAGAAGCCCGCCTCACTCCCGCGCTAGACTGATGAACGAATCAGGGAGGTGGCGATGAAGCAGCGCTACGCGCGGCTGACGGAGCCCATGGTCCGTGACAACGGATCCCTGCGCCAGGCGAGCTGGGAGGAGGCCCTCACCCGGGCCGCCGAAGGGTTCTCCGTCGCGCAGGCGAAGGGACCGCAGGCGCTCGGTGTGTTCAGCTGCTCCAAGGCCTCGAACGAGATGAACTTCCTCGCCGGGAAGTTCGCCCGTCAGGTCATGGGCACGAACAACATCGATAGCTGCAACCGCACCTGACACGCTCCCAGCGTCGTCGGTCTGGCGACGGTATTCGGAGCAGGTGGCGGGACAAGTTCATACGCGGAGATCGAAGACACGGACCTCATCGTGATGTGGGGGTCGAACGCGCGCGAAACGCATCCGATCTTCTTCCACCATGTCCTGAAGGGCATCAACAACGGCGCCAAGATGTACGCGGTCGACCCGCGCCGTACGTCCTCGGCCGAGTGGGCCGATGTCTGGCTCGGCATCGACGTGGGCACCGACATCGCCCTCTCGAACGCCGTCGCCCGGGAGATCATCGCGGCGGATCTGCACCACAAGGAGTTCATCGAACGCGGCACGACCGGCTTCGCCGAGTACGCGGCCAGTGTCGAGGAGTGGACCCTCGAGCGCGGTGAGGCCGAGACCGGTGTCCCGGCCGACGTCATCCGCGACCTCGCACACACGATGGGCCTCGCCGACCGCGTTCAGATCTGCTGGACGCTCGGGATAACCGAACATCACAACGCGGTGGACAACGTCCTCAGTCTGATCAACCTCGCGCTCCTCACCGGGAACGTCGGTCGATACGGCTGCGGCGTCAACCCGCTCCGAGGACAGAACAACGTCCAGGGCGGTGGTGACATGGGCGCGATCCCGAACAAGCTCTCCGGGTTCCAGGACATAGAGGAGAACCACGAGGCTCGTCGGCGGTTCGAGTCGGCGTGGGACTGCACGATCCAGCCGAAGTACGGGTGGCACCTCACGCAGATGTTCGAGGCGATGGCGCGCAAGGAGTTGACGCACCTGTACGTGATCGGAGAGAACCCCGCTCAGTCCGAGGCCGATGCGAATCACGCCAACCACGTCCTGGAGGGGCTGGAATTCATGGCCGTCCAGGACATCTTCTTGACGCGAACCGCGGAGATGGCGGATGTCGTGTTCCCGGCATCGGCTTCTTGGTGCGAGTCCGAGGGGACCGTCACCAATTCGGAACGCCGCGTTCAGCGCGTGCGGAAGGCGCTCGACCCCCCGGGGAACGCGCGCGACGATATGCAGATCATCGCTGATCTCGCGGGGCGGCTCGGCCGCACGTGGGACTACGGTGCCGAGCCGCGCGAGATGGCCGAGAACGTCTGGAACGAACTGCGCTCCCTCTCGCCCATGCACACCGGCATGAGCTACGAGCGTCTGGAAACCGAAGGCGGCTTGCAGTGGCCGTGCACGAGCGATGACGACCCCGGGGCCACCTTCCTGCACGGACGCCTTTGGTCGACGGATCCCGACGAACGCGGCATCCCGGCGCCGTTCAGCGTGGTCCTCCACGAGTTGCCCGTCGACGAGCTGGATGATGATTTCCCGCTGCGTCTCACGACCGTGCGGAACCTCTCCGACTACAACACCGGGGTCCAGACCAGTGGCTACTCCTCGCCGCTCCGGCGTGACGAGGCGCTCTGCGTCTCGCCCGAGGACGGCGAGCGGTACCAGGTCAAGGACGGTGAGGTGGTCAAGGTCAGTTCCCGGCGAGGGTCGCTCCAGGCGCCGGTTCGCTACGATCCCGCCCTGCGCCCGGGGCTCGTCTCGATGACCCTTCACTTCCCGGACGAAGTCGAGGTGAACGTGCTGACCATCGAAGCGACCGATCCGAAGTCCGGGACCGCGGAGTTCAAGGCGACGGCCGTGCGGATCGACAAGCTCGCCAACGGCTCCGGCAACGGCCGTGGCGCCGGCGCGGGACCGGAAAAGAGCTCCGCCGGGGTGGACGCCTAAACGTGGATCTGCACACCACCGAAGCAGCCGCGACCGACGACGAGCGCGCCGCTGTCGATGAGGTCCTCGGATCACCCGCTTCCGGATGGCGCGGGGGGGAACGCGACGAGCGCAGCTCCCGGGTTGCCCACGGCGGACACGACCTGCGCGAGAAGCGCCACCTGCTGCTTCCCGCGCTTCATGCGGTTCAGGCCCGCGTGGGCTGGATCTCGCCCGGCGCCCTGAACTACGTCAGCGAGCGCCTCATGGTGCCGCCGGCAGAGGCGTATGGCGTCGCGAGTTTCTACGCCATGTTCTCGACCGAGGAACGCCCGGCCACCGTCGTCCACGTCTGCGACGACATCGCCTGCAAGACGGGCGGGGCGGATGAGTTGTGCGCTCGGCTCGAGCAGGACTTCGGCCCGTCGGGAACCCCCGGCGAGGACGGGCGCACGACCTGGCTCCGGACTCCGTGCCTCGGGCTCTGTGAGAAGGCGCCGGCGGCGCTGTTCCAGACGGCCGGTGAAGGCCGTCAGGACTTCACGCTGGCCCCCGTTGATGCCGAGCAGGTGGAGGCGGCGCTGCAGAGCAAGGCCTTCGCGTGGCAGCGCGAGTACGGCTCGACGCCACAGACCGGCCGACATGATCTTCGATTGCTGTCGCGGGTCGGCGTGGCGGATCCGGAGTCGATCGACGACTACCGTGCCAACGGCGGCTACCTCGCACTCCGGCGGGCGCTGGAGATCGGGCCTGCGGACGTGATCCGCGAGGTCACCGATTCCAAGCTGATGGGTCGCGGCGGAGCGGCGTTCCCGACCGGCGTCAAGTGGAACGCGGTGGCGCAGGCCCCGGCGCTCCCGCACTACGTCATCTGCAACGCCGACGAGTCCGAGCCCGGCACCTTCAAGGACCGCGTGCTCATGGAGGAGGATCCGTTCGCGGTGATCGAATCGATGACGATCGCCGGCTACGCGATCGGCGCACACGAGGGGTACATCTACATCCGCGGGGAGTACCCCGAGGCCACGTTCCGGCTCCAGAACGCGATCGACCAAGCTCGCATCCGGGGCTATCTCGGTGACGACGTGATGGAACGCGACTTCGCGTTCGACATCGAGTTGCGGCGTGGTGCCGGCGCGTACATCTGCGGTGAGGAAACAGCCCTGATGGAATCGATCGAGGGCAAACGCGGGGAGCCACGGAACAAGCCGCCGTTCCCGGTGCACGTCGGTCTGTTCGGGATGCCGACGGCCATCAACAACGTCGAAACGCTCGTCAATGTCCTCGACATCATGAAGGAGGGCGGTCCGCAGATCGCCGCGATCGGCACGACGGACTCAACGGGGCCGAAGTTGTTCTGTGTCTCGGGGTGCGTCGAGCAGCCGGGGGTCTTCGAGGTCCCGTTCGGCGCGACGCTCGGTGATCTCCTGCATCTGGCGGGCGGAGTCCGCGGCGGGCGGGAGTTGCAGACGATCCTGCTCGGTGGCGCGGCGGGCGTGTTCGTCAAGCCCGACGAACTCGACCTTCCGCTCACCTTCGAGGATGCACGCGCGAGCGGCGCCACCCTCGGGTCGGGCGTCATCATGGTCTTCGACGACACGATCGACATGAGCGCCATCCTGCTGCGGATCGCGGCGTTCTTCCGGGACGAGTCCTGCGGCCAATGCGTGCCGTGCCGGGTCGGTACGGTCCGCCAGGAGGAGGCCCTGCACCGGCTCATCGATGCCAACGGGTCCAACGGGTCCAACGGGTCCAACGGGTCCAGCGACCAGGAGCTGGCGCTGCTGGCCGAACTCGAGCTGGTCATGAAGGATGCGTCGATCTGTGGCCTTGGGCAGACAGCCGCCAGCGCGATATCGTCGGCCGTCAACCGTCTCGGCATGTTCAACGGAGGTCCGCAGTGAGCCAGGCCGTCCCCCTCGCGCCGCCGAAGCGCCTGGTCGATATGGAGGTAGATGGCAAGCAGGTGCGGGTTCCCGAGGATCGGACCATCCTGGAGGCGCTCCGGGGCGAGGGCGTGGATACCCCGACCCTGTGCTACCTCGAGAACCTCACGCCGGTGAACGTCTGCCGTGTATGCGTCGTGGAGGTCGAAGGCTCGCGAACGCTGGTTCCTTCGTGTTCGCGCAAGGTCGAACCGGGGATGGTCGTCAAGACGGACTCGGACCGCGTCAAGCACTCACGCAAGCTCGTCCTCGAACTGCTGTCCTCATCGGTCGATATGTCCCTGGTCGATGAGGACACCCAGCGGTGGATGTCCGAGTACGAGGCCGAGCCGGAGAAGTTCGGGCCCGCGGCAGCGCCGGCAGAGGCCGGCGAACGGGACGCGGCGCATCCCGGGCACCATCACGAGCCGGATGGGTCGGTTGTCGCGACCGTCGCGCAGCCGGTCAAGATCGACAACGACCTCTACGTCCGTGACTACGCTAAGTGCATCCTCTGCTACAAGTGCGTCGAGGCATGTGGGGTCGACGCCCAGAACACCTTCGCGATCGCGGTTGCGGGGCGGGGGTTCGACGCGCGGATCTCGACGGAGTACGCGATCACGCTCCCCGAGTCAGCATGCGTGTACTGCGGGAACTGTATCGGCGTCTGTCCGACTAACGCGTTGATGTTCAACAGCGAGTACCAGATGCGGGAAGCGGGTACGTGGGACGAGTCGGAGCAGACCGTGTCACAGACCATCTGCCCGTACTGCGGGGTCGGATGCAACTTGGAGCTCCATGTCCAGGACAACCGGATCGTGAAGGTGACCTCGCCGATGGACCACGCCATCACCAACGGTCATCTGTGCATCAAGGGACGCTTCGGGTGGGAGTTCGTGCAGGAGCCCGCAGCCGTCGGGAAGCAGGACGCAGCCGCCGGGGGGTCCGACGCCTAGCGTTCCGGCCGTCACCGGGGTGGTGCTGGCGGGTGGCCGGTCCTCGCGCTTCGGCGAACGCGACAAGCTGGCGGAACCGTATCTCGGGGAACCGCTTCTGCATCGTCCGGTCAGAGCGCTGGACGAACTATGCGAGGAGATTATCGTCGTCATCGCCCCCGAGGCGGCGGAACCGGTACTGCCGGAGGTCACAGCGGACGTTCGGGTGATAAGGGATACGCGCGCGGACCAGGGACCGCTCGTCGGTCTGACCTCCGCCCTGGGAGTCGTGTGGACCGAGCTTGCCCTGACCGTCGGCGGTGACATGCCCGAGCTCTCGGTCGACGTCCTTCGGGGGATGGTCCGCGCGGCCAGTGCCCGGGCTGACCTGTCCGCGGTCGTCCTCGCCGACGGGGATGGTTGGCGACCCCTTCCGCTGATCGTCCGTCCCGATGTTCGGCGGGAAGCGCAGGTCCTGCTCCGGCACCCGGGAGCGGGGCTCCGGGACCTCGTCCGCGCGGTCCCCTTCGAGGTCGTCCCCGAGGATGCCTGGCGGCGCTTCGACCCGTCGGGGAAGACGCTCTCGGATATCGATACTCCGTGGGATCTGCCGGGTGGTGGGGGACCGGGAACTACGACACCTGACTAGCGCTCCGCAAGTAGCTCGGTAGCGTGAGCGGACCGGCCGTGCCAGACTCGAGGGCGATGGGCCTCCACCGGTTGTCCGCACCGCTCACGGCGTTCTCCTTGGCCTTCCTCGTCGCCACCGGGTCGGCCCAGGCTGTGCCGGGCGACCTGGATACGAGTTTCAGCGGTGACGGGTTCACGACCGTCTCGGCCGAACTGGGCGACGAGTTCATCAACGGTATCGACGAAGGGAACGGGAAACTCGTCGGGGCCGGATGGACCTCCGATACCGTCGATCGGAACGCCTTGCTCATCCGTCTCAAGGGGGGCGGCGCGGTCGATACGAGCTTCTCCGGCGACGGGATGGTCGTGACCGGTGGCTCGGCAGACGAGGGATGGACGGATGTGGTCGCGCTGGAGGACGGATCCGTCGTCGCCGTCGGCGCATTCCCGGGCGGGGGCGGGGGGCGCGTGGCGCTCGCGAGCTACACGTCGGGCGGTGGCCGCGACCGGGCTTTCGGTCGCAAGGGGATCCGGTACGCGAACCTCGATCCGGGGGCAGAGCGGCCCGAGGCGTTGGTCAAGATGGGCTCGTCCTATTACGTGGTCGGTTCGCTCGGATCCTCGCCGAACATGGACATGTTCATCGCGCGATTCAACGGGTCGAACGGGCGCCTGGACCAGTCGTACGCAGCCGGCGGGGTTCGTCGGATCGACATCGGACTCAACGACACCGCGTACTCGCTCCATCGGACCCAGGACGGCGGGATGGCGATCGGCGGAACGGCCCAGCCGTCGGCATCTTTCCAGATGGCCCTGGCGAAGGTGAGCGCCGCCGGGAATCTCGTCAACGGGTTCGGGGACGGCGGGGGGACGACGACGCTCGGGGTCTCCGGAGCCAACGCGGGCTACGACCTGTCGCGCGACGGATCCAGGATCGTGCTGGCCGGCCGTTCCCTCGGGATCACCTACGACCCGGCGATCGCCATCTTCAAGGCTGATGGGTCACCCGATACGTCCTTCGACGGCGACGGATTCCGCAGCTACCCGATCTCACCGAGCGATGGGCGGTTCGCCAGCGTGTTCGTGACGCCGGATGGCATCATCGCGGCTGGCCAGGGGAGCAGCGGCATCGATCAGGACTTCCTGCTGATGCGGGTGAGCAGGTCAACGGGCGCGCCGGACGCCACGTTCGGCGGCGGCGACGGGATGGTCTTCACTAACCTCGGCTCGGACCAAGACGCCGCTACCGATACGACGCTGGTTGGCAACACGGTCTACCTCGGCGGCTGGGCGGACGTGGGGCCAACGTTCTCGGAAGCGGCCTTCGCCCGCTACGACCTGACGTAGTCGCTCGCCTGCGCTTGGCGTCGTCCGGCTAGACTGCCCGCCCTCGTGAACATCAGGGTGCTGGTCTACAACGTCCATGGGTTCCGATCCGGAGCCGACGACGTGGCGGCGGCGGTCGCCGATGCGCGGCCCGACATCGCCTTGATCAACGAATGCGGTTCGTACAGGAAGCTCGGCAGGTTCGCGGAGCTCATGGAGATGCGGGCGACGTCCACGCCGCTGCCAAGGGTGCGCCGCGCCGCCCGCAACGCGATCCTCGTGCGGCGACCGTGGAAGGTGGCGGCATCTCGCACCGTGGCCCTTCCGCGCGGGCAGAAGCGTGCCTACCCTCGCGCGCTCCTCGCCGCTCAGGTGCACGACGAATACGGTGCGGGAGCGAGCCTCAACGTCCTCTGCACGCATCTCGGGTTGCTCCCGGGGGAACGGGCGGTACATGCCGGACGGATCCTGGACACCGTCGCAGGAACGGCCGGCCCGTTGCTCATCGGTGGGGACCTGAACGAGCGTCCTGGTCAGCCGGCAGCGGCCGCGTTCGGGACTCGTCTGTGGGATACCTGGATCAGAGTGGGACCTTCGACGGGGGAGACGTTCCCGGCGTCCGCGCCCGAAGCGCGCATCGACTATCTGTTCGCCTCCGAGGACCTCACGCCCCGCCGGGCTGTAGTGCTCGGGAGCCCTGCGGCCAAGGCCGCATCCGACCACTTGCCCCTGGTCGTGGACCTCGCCAACGGATACAGTTCCGGCTGATGCGCTTCCCTGCCTTCCCCGGGGCCTTCCCCAGGCTCGTCATCAGCGCCGCCGCGGCGCTGCTCCTGCTCATGGGCTGTTCGAACACGACATCTTCGACCGGGGCCGACGCGAAAGTGGTCCTAGACGGCGCGCAGGTCGACTCCGAGTTCCGGCAGATCGATTCCCGGTGGGACGAGGAGAACACGGTTCCGGTCCGTGTCCTGGTCGGTCCCGCCCGCAAGGTCACCGCCAACCTCGTGACCCTTCCCGACAGTTTCGAGAAGACCGAACCGACCGAGGAGGACCTCGCGAGAGGACCGCAGGGCCAGCTCATCGTCGCGAAATGGTCGGGACCGAGTTCCAGCGGCGGCAGCTGCGCGGTCCGGCTGATCCGGGTTCCGTCGGCCCTCGTCGAGGGCGGGGAGAGCCGAGTCGAGGTTGCCGGAGATGAGGCGGCGGTGGAGGTATCGGTGGCATGTCGTCCGCCCGAGCGCGATGAGAAAGACGGGAACGGCGGGAAGGGCGGCAAGGAGCAAGGGGGCGTCTAACTGCGCCGGCCGACGCCGGTGTTGCGGAACATGGTGCTGATGACGTAGATGCCGAACAGTCCAGCGGCTCCGACGAGACCGACGAGTAGCACGATGAAGAACCACTCCAGGAATCCCCACGCCGCCAGCATCCGCTCGTCTCCCGTGTCCTGCCGCGGGCGGTAGTGTAGTACCGACCCGCCCTGCCGGCCCCCGGGGAGGCCCGTGTTCTTCTACTGGTTGATCAAGAACGTGCTCGGCGGACCGATCGTCCGCCTCCTGTACCGACCTCGCTCGCAGGGTGCCGAACGGGTGCCCACGGAGGGGCCGGTGATCCTGGCGGCCAACCACCTCTCGTTCCTCGACAGCATCTTCATCCCCCTGTTCCTGCCCCGCCCGGTGATCTTCCTGGGAAAGTCGGAGTACTTCGAGCGTCGCCGGACCGCCTGGTTCTTCCGTCTCGTCGGGGTCATCCCCGTTCGGCGGGATAGCGGGACCGCAGCCGAGGCCGCATTGCGCGCCGGGCTCGAGGTCCTGAAGGAGGGGGGGGTCATCGGGATCTACCCGGAGGGAACCCGGAGCCCCGACGGACGCGTCTATCGCGGGAAGACCGGCGTGGCCCGCCTGGCGCTGGCTGCCGACGCCCCGGTGGTGCCCGTCGTCGTGTTCGGAACGCGCGACCTGCAGCCCCCGAACCGTCGGTTGCCGAAGCTGTCCGGGCGCGTTCGCGTCGCCTACGGCGAGCCGCTGACCTTCGAGAAGTACCGAGGCCGAGCGAACGATAAGTATGCCCTCCGCCGGGTCACGGACGAGATCATGTTCGAGATCATGATGCTCTCCGGCCAGGAGTACGTGGACGAGTACGCGGCCCGGGCGAGGAGCCGTATGGATGCACAGGTGGACGTCTCGGAGGGCCCGGGCGCCTCCGACGGTTCCGCGGCCTCGGATATCGCGGGGCACACCCCCAAGGAGACTCCGGCGCAAGACGACGCGGCTTCGGGAACGGACCGCCCGGATGATCATCGGCGCCGGTAGTTCGGCGGACCTCGGGTATACTTACGCTGTAAGTCGACTGGGAGAGGGCCGCATGGAACTGATCGTCGAGGCGCGCGGCGTTCGCAAGGTCTATCACGCAGGGACCGACGTCGAGGCGTTGAAGGGCGTCGATGTCGATGTCGCGACCGGTGAGATGGTCGCCATCATGGGTCCGTCGGGGTCCGGCAAGACGACCCTGCTGAACTGTCTGTCCGGCCTGGAGTCGATCGATGAGGGAACGATCCTCGTCGACGGGCAGGACCTCGCGGAGCTGTCGGACAACGCGCGAACGGAGTGGCGGGGCAAGTCCATGGGGTTCATCTTCCAGGCGTTCAACCTCTTGCCGGTGCTCTCGGCCGCGGAGAACGTCGAGATGCCGCTGCTCCTGCTCGGGACGAAACAGCGGGAGGCCCGGCGGCGCGCGAACGAGATGCTCGAGATGGTGGGACTGGCGGGGCGGGAGAAGCATCGCCCGGATCAACTCTCCGGGGGTGAACAGCAGCGCGTCGCCGTGGCGCGAGCACTCGTGCACCGCCCGGCGGTCATCTGGGCGGACGAACCTACCGGGAACCTCGATTCCGAATCGACCGAAACGATCATGGATCTGCTGATCCGCATGAACGGGGATGGGCAGACGATCGTTCTGGTTACCCACAGCCAAGAGGTCGCAGACCTGACACAGCGGGTGATCCGGGTTCGTGACGGCATGATCGAAGGCGGTTCGAGAACGGCGGGCGACACGACGCATGCAGGCCACGCCGACGAGGCAGACGGTGACGCGCCCCCCTCGGACGACGCGGCCGATGACGCAGCCCCTGCGGACACCCTCTCGTGAGCCCAGCCTTGCAGGTGATCGGCGGCGCCTTCGTCGTCGTCTACCTGATCGTGATCTTCCTGGCCATCCGCAAGCCACTCCTCGGGCGCCTGGCGCTGCGGGAGGGGGTTCGCCGCCCCGGGCAGACGTTGCTGGTGGTAGGTGGGTTGATGGTCGGCGCAGCGGGCATGACGGCCGCCCTGGTCGGCGCCGACTCCGCTCGGGACTCCTCGGTCCTGAACGCCTACCGATCGTGGGACGCGACCGACCTGACGGTGACCGCGGACAACGAGGTGTTCCCGTACGGTGTCGCGCAGGCGTTGCGCGATGACCAGGCGGTCGCGGACCACGTCGACGGCGTCATGGCCGGCATCGAAGTCGTCGGATCGGTCTCGAACAAGACTCGCGAGACCAGCGATTCTGGGGTGCGGCTGATCGGGTTCGACACGGCGACCCAGGCGCAGTTCGGCGCCTTCACGCTCGCGGACGGCACGACCACCACCGGTGAAGATCTCGGTCCGCGCGAAGTCCTGGTCTCGCGGCAGCTTGCGGACGATCTGGACGTCGAGGTGGGCGACGAACTGAAGATGGGGGTCGAGCCGCTCGAGAAGCCGAAGCCAACGCCGAAGCAGATCGGGAACAGGATGAAGGCGCTCGGCAACGACCTCCAGCGCCTCCAGAACGAAGCCGAGCGGAAAGCGACCGCGGCCGCGAAGAGGGCCGGCAAGCGGGCGGCTGAAGCCGCCGCGAAGCAAGCGGCCGCGCAGTACCTGGCGCAGGTCCAGGCGGATCTGGCGGCGCAGGGACAGGCCACGGCGGCCGCCTACCTGGGGCAGATCAAGGACTTCCAACAGGGCGTCAAGGACACCATCAAGGACGCGAAGGAGGCGGAGAAGGAAGCGGGGCTGCCGCCCGGTTCCATCCCGCCGTACATCGCAGAGCCTGTTCCGCCGCCGCCGCCCACGATCACGCCGCCCGATGTCGATGCGATCAAGGCCGAGGCGACGGCGGTGGCGACGGCGGCCGCTCAGGCCGCGGGTGCGGCTGCGGCCCAGGATGCCGCGGAGCGGGTCGGCAAGCGCTACAGCAAGCGCGCCGAGAGCAAGGTGGATCGCCTCGAGGATCTGAAGGACCTGTTGGACGAAACGATCGACGAGCTGCGCCCCGTGACGTTCAGGGTTGCCGGTATCGCCAAGCTCGAGGGCCCCGGTGCGTATGGGTTGTTCTCCGCAGTGTTCGCACCGCTCCCCCTCGCACAAGACATCGCCAACACCGAACGGGTGAACGTCATCCGCGTGTCGGGAACGGGCGACGCGTACACAGGTCTTGAGGAAGCAACCGCGGCGATCCCCGCCGTTCGGGCCCGCCTCGACGAACTGAACCGCGACGTGAAGATCGATGAAGACGCGCTCCTCGAAGTCCAGGACGTCAAGCAGAGCGAGGTCGAGGCGGCCGAGGACAGCACCGAGTTCGTGTTCGCGATGTTGGTGGGGATGAGCTTCCTCGTGATCGCCGCAGGCATCGCCCTGGTCATCAACCTCACGCAGATGCTCGCCGAGGAGCGTCGGCCGCGACTGGCGACGTTGCGCGCGCTGGGGCTGACGAGACGTGGACTCGTGACGCTGTCGGTCTTGGAGGGCGCCTTCTACTCGCTCCTCGCGGCGCTCGTCGGCACCGGCATCGGGATCTTCGCCGGCCGGATGCTGGCCGAACGGTTCGGCAAGGCTTTCGCGGAGTTCTTCGGCGCGAACGTCGACTACCGGTTCGTGTTCTCGGTTCGCATCGAGACGCTCGCGACGGCGTTCGCGGCCGGCGCGCTTATCACCTTGGGGACGATGTACGTTTCGGCTTGGCGAACCTCGCGCATGTCGATCCCCGCCGCGATCCGGAACCTGCCGGAGCCTGCCAAGGACAAGCACCGGCGTCGCTGGCCACGCGTGGTTTTCGGCGTCGCCCTCTTGACGTTCGGCATCATGAGCCTGGCCGGCACTGAAAAGGCGGGCCGGCTCGTCGGCGGGGTAGCGGTCATGGTGGTCATCTCCGGCATCCTGAAAGGCCGGATCCCCGACCGGCTCCGCGGGACGATCTACGGAGCGGCCTTGGCCGGATGGGCGTTCTACAACGTCGGACAAGTGAGCGGCGAAGACGACCCGAACAAGTTCTTCGGCGTCTTCACGCTCTCGGTACTCATCGCGGTGATCGGCTTGTCGCTCCTTGCCGCCGCCAACCTCCGGATCGTCGAGCGAGCCGCGAACCTGCTCCGGTTCGTTTCCCGGCGCCTCGCCGCGACGCTCCGCGTCCCGCTTGCCTTCCTGGCTCGCCGGTCGATGCGCACCGGGCTCTCGATCATCATGTTCGCGGTGATCATGGCCATCATCTCGATGTTCTCGGTGATGCTGGCGATCTTCCAGCCGCAGTACGAACGCGAGTCGCTCGGGTACGACATCGTGCTCACCTCGGCCGAACACGAGCCGGTCGGGCTCCCGGCCTCGGTCAAGCCGCTGGTGGAGGAACGTGCCAACATCGTGACGAAGGTCTACACGGGCTCGTTCAAGTCCCAGTTCGCCAACCTCGAGCGGACGTTCGCTCCGCTGTACGTGCTCGACGAGGAGCAGTTCGCCGATCCGCCGATGATGCTGAACGCCCGCGACGAGGCCTACGGGTCTGATGCCGAGGTATGGGCGGCGGTACGGAGTGATCCCACCTTGGTCGTGTCCAACTTCGGTCAGCCGGGAGACGAGATCACGCTCGACGGCAAGGACGGTCCCGTTACGTTCACGATCGCCGCGACGCCGCCGGCCGGACTCTTCCAGGGACTAGCGGGGCCGAAGGAGACCTTCGACGTCTTCGACGACACGACGAAGGGCGTGACCAGCCTCGTCGCGATCGCGGGGAACGGGAACGTGCCCGAGGTGGCGGCTTTGATCGAGCGCAAGAGATACAAGGACGGGGTGACCTCGACCCCGGTCCGCGAGCTGATGGACCGCGGTTACCGCGCGAACCGGACCATGTTCTCGGTGATCGACGTTCTGATGAAGATGGGGCTGGTCGTCGGGATCCTCTCGCTCGGGATCCTGGCGCTCCGCGCGATCGTCGAACGGCGCCACCTGATCGGCGTGCTCCGCGCGATCGGATTCCGGAAGCGCTCGGTCATGTCCGGGCTGTTAGTGGAGGCCGGCATGACCACGACCCTCGGCGTCGCCGTCGGCGTCATCACCGGGCTGATCATGGGCTGGATCTTCTTCACGTCCTTCTTCGAGACGTCGGTGTTCGGCATCGACCGCGAGAACCTCTTCGGCGCGATCGCGCTGGTCTACGCCGCGGTCGTTGTCGTGACCGTTCCTCCCGCCTGGCGGGCATCCCGGCTTCCGCCGGCGGAAGCCGTCCGGTACACGGAGTAGGCAGGGCTCGGGCCGCAGGAGCCTCCGCTCGCCGGGTGGCATACGATGCTCCCGTGCGGTTCCCGATCATGGAGGCGATGTGAGGCTCGGCATCCTGTGCGGCGGTGGTCCCGCTCCGGGCATCAACTCGGTGATCTCGGCCGCCACGATCGAGGCGATCAACTCCGGCTGGGAGGTCGTCGGCATCCGTGATGGCTTCTCCCATCTGATCACCGGCGACACCTCGCACATCGAGCCGCTCCTGATCACCGACGTCTCCCGCATCCACGGCATGGGCGGGACGATCCTCGGCACCTCGCGCGCGAATCCCACGAGACGGGAGGACGACCTGCGCGCCTGCGTGGCAACGCTGAAGGCACTCGAGCTCGACGGCCTGATCACGATCGGCGGGGACGATACCGCCTTCTCCGCGACCCGGCTGGCTGAGGAGGCGGGCGGCACGCTGAAGGTGGTTCACGTTCCGAAGACGATCGATAACGACCTGCCGCTGCCGGGAGGGATGCCGACGTTCGGGTTCCAGACGGCCCGTCACGTCGGTGTGCACCTGACCACGAACCTGATGACGGACGCGACGGCGACGGAGCGTTGGTACTTCGTGGTCGCGATGGGGCGCACGGCCGGCCATCTGGCGTTGGGCATCGGGAAGGCGGCCGGCGCGACGGTGACCGTCATCGCCGAGGAGTTCCCCGAGGGCCCGATCCCGCTGAAGCAGGTCGCCGACATCCTGGAGACGTCGATGCTCAAGCGTGTGGCCCACGGACGACCGTTCGGTGTCGCGGTGATCGCGGAGGGGATCGGGGAGCGGCTTCCGGAGGAGGAGCTGATGGAGGTCGCGCCGGATATCGAACGTGACGATCATGGCCACATCCGGCTCGAAGAGCTGAACCTTCACCGGATCCTCGCCGACGTCGTCAAGAAGCGTTTCAAGGAACGCGGCCAGAGTGTCACGATCACCGCGAAGAACATCGGCTATGAGCTGCGAGGCGCGCCGCCGATCCCATGGGATATCGACTACACGCGCGATCTGGGGTGGGGGGCCTTCGACCACCTGCGCACGTTGCTCGGGTCCGGCTCCGAGGAGATCGGGGCCATGATCACGCTGCACGACGGGCATCTCGAGCCGCTCGAGTTCGGCTCCTTCAACGACCCGAAGACCGGTCGTCCGATGCCCCGGCTCGTGGATGTCAACTCCACGACCTACCGCGTCGCTCGCGAGTACATGATCCGGCTCAGCGCGGAGGACCTCGCGGACGATGCGAAACTCAAACCCATCGCCGAGGCGGTTGGGATGGATCCGGCGGCGTTCCGTGACCGCTTCGGGTACGTGGCCGGCGACTGAGCAGCCCCTTCCACGCTTCACGCGGTTCGCGGGATGATAGACGGATGGAGAGCCTCCGCGGGAAGCTGTTGATCGCCGGCCCGGGCCTGTGGGATCCGCGTTTCCGACGGACGGTGGTCCTCATCGGCCAACACGACGAGCAGGATGGAGCCGTGGGGGTCATCCTCAACCGAGCGCTGGAGCTGTCGGTGGAAGAGGCGATCCCGGACCTCTCCCAGGTCGTCCCTCCCGGAGAGCCGATCTTCGAAGGCGGCCCGGTTCAGCCACAGGCGGCGATCATCGTCGCTGACTTCGATGACCCGGCGCAGGTGGACGTGCTGGCGTTCGACTCGGTTGGGTTCGTCCCACCCGAGATCGATCCGCAGACGGCCGTGGTCCGGCGTGCGCGCGTCTTCGCCGGGTACGCGGGTTGGGGCCCCGGACAGCTGGAGGCGGAGCTGGTCGAGGATGGGTCGTGGTTGATCGAGCCCGCCCTGGCGGATGATGTCTTCTGCCACGACCCCGAGCGTCTCTGGGAGCAGGTCGTCGCGCGGAAGGGAAGTGACTTCGCGCTCCTGCGGTCCATGCCGGAGGATCCTTCGCTGAACTAACCGGGGATGTGCCGGTGTTGTGACCGGTGGAGGTAGATTCTGCCTATGACTCAGTTCCTGGCGGCCGCGGTCGGTCTCGTGTCGATCGGCGGGCTCGCGTACTTCTTCTTCGGCCCCAAGAAGGCCCAGACCGCCGCTGTCGTCGGCGGCATGCAGGAGGTCGATGTCCTGGTCAAGGGTGGCTATGAGCCTTCCCAAATCAAAGTGACCGAGGGTGTGCCCCTACGGATCGTGTTCGACCGTCAGGAAACCGGGGAGTGCACGTCGCGCGTCGTGTTCCCGGACTTCATGATCAACGCATCCCTTCCGCCGTACGCGCGGACGGCGGTCGAGCTCGTCCCGACGACCTCGGGCGAGTTCGGGTTCGCGTGCGGGATGAACATGGTTCACGGCAAGCTCATCGTCGAACAGGATGATGGGGGTGCGGTCGCGACGCTCGATCCACCCGCCGTCCGATCTGATGGACCCGGGTCGGAAGTGCCCGGTGGGGAAAAGCCCGGACTGGAGACGCCCGAGGCCTTGCCGCCGCCGGATGGTGACGCGGGGTCCGCGGCGCCCGCCCGCCCGAGCCTCGCCGACGAGCAGGATGTCGAGGGTGTCGCGCGCCGGGAGGAGATACGGGATCTCACGCGTCGCGTGGTTGTCGGCGCGGTGCTAACCGCCCCGGTCCTGTTCGCGACCATGGCACACGATCTGTTCGGAGCGATGTGGGTTCCGGCTGCGCTGATGAACCCGTGGGTCCAGCTCGCGTTGATCACCCCGGTGATGTTCTACACGGGCTGGCCGATCCACAGGATCGGCTGGTTGATCCTCAAGCGCCGTACCTCCGACATGAACACGCTCATCACGATCGGAACGTCCGCCGCCTACCTGTTCAGCCTCCTGGTCACGATCGCTCCCGGGCTGCTGCCGCCGGACATGCGGGAGGTGTACTACGAGGCGGTCGGGGTGATCCTGGTTCTGATCACACTCGGACGGCTCTTCGAGGCCCGGGCGAAGGCCGGGACGGGTGAGGCGATCCGCGCCCTGATCGGGCTGCAGGCGAGGACCGCCCGTGTGGTTCGGGGCGGCGTCGAGCAGGAGATCCCGATCGAGGAAGTCGTGGTTGGGGACGAGGTCCTCGTCCGACCGGGCGAGAAGGTCCCGGTCGACGGCGAGATCGTGGACGGACGCTCGACGATCGACGAGTCGATGGTGACGGGCGAATCGCTCCCGGTGACCAAGACCACTGGTGACGAGGTCATCGGCGCGACCCTCAATCAGACCGGAGCCTTCCGGGTGCGGGCGACGAAGATCGGCGCGGACTCGATGCTCGCGCAGATCGTTCGTCTGGTCGAGCAGGCCCAGGGATCCAAGGCGCCCATCCAGCGGCTGGCCGACACGGTCTCGAGCTACTTCGTCCCCGCGGTGATCTTCATCGCGATCGCGACGTTCGTCGCGTGGTTCATCTTCGGGCCTCCTCCGCAACTGATCTTCGCGCTGGTGACGTCCGTGGCGGTGCTGATCATCGCGTGCCCGTGCGCCCTCGGGTTGGCCACGCCGCTCTCGGTCATGGTCGGGACCGGGAAGGGCGCCCAGGCCGGGATCCTCATCCGGTCCGCGGAGGCGCTCGAGACAGCGGGGCGGCTCACCACCGTCGTCCTGGACAAGACCGGCACGATCACCCGGGGCCGTCCGATGCTGACCGACGTCGTTGCGGTCGGAGCGCTGACCGATGACCTCGTGCTCCGGCTGGTTGCCGCATCTGAGCGGAACTCGGAGCATCCGCTGGCGGAGGCCATCGTGCGAGGTGCCGTCGACCGTGACCTCGCCCTGTCTGAGCCCGCAGGGTTCGAATCCGTCACGGGAAAGGGCGTTCGCGCGTTCCTGGAAGGCCGCCGGGTGCGGGTGGGGACCGCGCGCTTCCTCGAGGAGGAGGGCATCGACCCGGCCCCGCTCGCGGACGCCGTTGACCGCTTGACCGGCGAGGGGAAGACCGCCGTGCTGGCCGGTGCCGACGGGGCGGCCATCGGGGTACTGGGCGTCGCCGACACCGTCAAGCCTGACTCCATGCGTGCCGTGGGGGCGCTCCGGGCGATGGGTCTCGAGATCGTGATGATGACCGGTGACAACCGTCGCACCGCGGAGGCGATCGCCCGGCAGGTGGGGATCGGCCGAGCCGTCGCCGAGGTCCTTCCGCAGGACAAGGCGCGCGAGGTCAAGCGGTTGCAGTCCGAGGGCAAGGTGGTCGGGATGGTGGGGGATGGGATCAACGATGCGCCGGCGCTCGCCCAGGCGGAGGTCGGGATGGCCATCGGAACCGGAACCGACATCGCCATCGAGGCGGCCGACATCACGCTGATCTCGGGTGAACTGAAAGGCGTCGTGACGGCTGTCTCGCTGTCACGCAGGACGATGCGCAACATCCGCCAGAACCTGTTCCTCGCGTTCGTCTACAACATCATCGGGATCCCGATCGCCGCCGGCATCCTGTACCCGTTCATCGGACTCCTGCTGAGCCCGATGATCGCCGGCGCGGCGATGGCGCTGTCGTCCCTCTCGGTCGTCACGAACTCGAACCGGCTCCGGGCGTATCATGCTCCCGAGCTGCCGGGGGGTCCGTTCCCGGCGGTGGAGCTGATGGTCGAGGTCAGCGAACACCAGGAGGACCACATGGAGATGGTGACAGACCCGGTCTGCGGGATGAACATCGATCCGTCGAGCGCGGCGGGACAGTACGAGTACGAGGACACGATGTACTACTTCTGCTCGGTGGGCTGTCTCGAGTCGTTCGCCGCGGAACCGGCGAAGTACGCGGGGGACTAGGCGCGCCCCGGACCGCCTGGCGCGAGGTCCTTCTGGTACTTGAGGAAGGAACGATACGGCTGCATTCCGGCCCGTTCGTACAGGCGGTTCGCACCTGTGAGGCTTTCCGAGTCGACACCGAGTCCGACCCGCCGCACCCCTCTGCGATGGAACTCCCCGAAGGCATGGTGGAGGAGGGCGAGAGCGATCCCCCGGCGCCGCCACGGGCGGCGGACCGACAGGTCACCCACCCAGCCCATGGTCAGGTCTTCGGGCCGGCCCGTTCGGCACAGGCACGACCCGACGATCGTGTCGCGGTCCATCGCGAGGAACCAGAGGTCGGCGTCGAAGTGGGGGTCCGTGTCGATCTCCTCGTGTCTCCACTCGTCGAACGAGGCCGGTGTCCAGCCATAGTGGTCCTGGAATGCCTCCTCGGCCCCTTCGAAGACGGCCCGGTCGTCCACGCCGCTCACGAAGGTTCGCATGGTGATCCCGTCCGGCCAACCCGGTTCCGGCGGCGGACCATCCATCACGATCTTCATATCGTCGAACCGGCGAACCGGCCGGTAGCCGCGGGCGAGGAAGAAGTCGTGTGCCGGTCCGGTTTCTTTCCACGCAGCGACCAGCAGGGCTATCGTCTCCTCCGCAGGAGCGCGCCGGGCGACCTCGGCTCCGCGCCCTTCTGCGAACGCGAGGAGCAACGTGCCGACCCCTCCTCCCACGTGGTCGGGGCGAACGAAGCCGTCCAGCTCGATCCGGGTGAAGGGTTCCCGGGTGTAGACGGACATCTGACCCACCAGTGTTCCCGTCCCGTTGAACACGAGCAGTTCGTCGCGGGCGAGATCGACCCCGGGTGCCGTCCAGTACCCCCGGATCTCGTGGGGGTCCGTGAAGTCCGTCCCGATCTCGTCACGGTGCACCGAATTGCGAAGATCGGCGACCGCCTGGACGTCCGCGAGCGTCGGCGGCCGTACGGCCAGACCTGGCGGAACCTGACGTTCGAACCGGACGTTCATCGCAGATGCCGCTCGTAGGAGACCGACTCCGCCTTGGTGTGCATGCCAGCTCGCTGGTACAGGCCGAGGGCACCGGTCGGGTTGTCGGTATCCACATCGAGGAAGGCGCGGTGGAACCCCTTTGCCGCGAGCGTCGCGAACCCGTGCCCGAGCAGGGCGGTCCCGATCCCGCGCTTGCGCCAGCCCCGCAGAACCCCGAGTTCGTCGACGACCGCCACGCCCGGTCCCTCCGCTTTCGCGGGCGCGCTCACGTAGGTTCCGACAACCCCGGCCCCGTCGAGAGCAAGCAGCAGCAGGTCCGGATCGAAGCCTTCGTCCGAGAACATCGCGTAGTCGAACTGCTCGTAGGTAACCGGCCCGACCCCGTAGTGGTCCTCGAAGGCAGCCAGGTGGGTCTCGTACATCGCCCGCTCATCCCTCCCGGTGATGAACCCACGGATCTCGATCCCGTCCGGGACGGGACCGGGGTCGAGTGCATCGTCCAGGTCGATCTCCAGGGTGAACCAGACCCTCGACTCCGCGAACCCCTGCGTCGCGAACAGGTCCGCTGCACGGGTGTTCGACGCCCACCGCCACGCGCGCAACATCGGGTCTGTGTCTCCGGACGCCATGGCCGCCGCGGCTTCTGCGCGCGCGATCGATCTGCGCAGCAGGGCAGTGCCGATCCCGCGGCCGCTGGCAGCCGGCAGCACGCACGTCAGCGCCCACATATCCACGTACGGCTCGCGCGCCATCAGGTCGGTGCTTCCGACGATCGTCCCATCGGCGTCGACGGCGACAGACCAATCCTCGGGTCGGTGATCAGGCGAACTGAGCCAATGCCGGGTCTGGGCTTCCGTGGTCCACGGGAAGCCGGCATCCGCGATGCACAAGGCGTTCACGCATGCCGCGATCCCCTCGGCGTCATCGAGGGTGGCAGGGCGGATCGTGAAGTCTGGCGTTCCGGACATGCTCCCTATACTGGCGGAACGGAGGTGGGATGAGCGTGTTCTCGAAGCGATATCCGGAGGAGGTCGCCGCCAGGATCCCCCCGGGGAACCACCTGGTGAAGTCGTGGCCGGTGCTCCACTACGGCACGATCCCGAAGTTCGATCCGGCCTCCTGGGACCTCAACATCTTCGGCCTGGTCGAGAACCCCGTGACGCTCAGCTACGACGAGCTGAAGGCGCTCCCCAACGCGGACGTCCAGGCGGACATGCATTGCGTGACCACCTGGTCGACCCTGGACAACACCTGGACCGGGGTCACGTTCCGGACGTTGATGGACCTCGCGAAGCCGTCGTCCGACGCGGGGTGGGTGATCGCTCACTGCGAACACGGGTATACATCGAACCTCTCGCTGGAGGCGATGTCCGGCGACGACGTGCTGGTCGCGTGGGGCCACGACAGGGACGACCTGACGCCCGAGCACGGTTTCCCGCTGCGTCTGGTGGTCCCGAAGCGCTACGCGTGGAAGAGCGCGAAATGGCTGCGGGGGCTCGAGTTCACGGACCACAACCGACGCGGGTTCTGGGAGGTCCGTGGGTACCACACCCACGCCGATCCATGGGTGGAGGAGCGATACTCCTACCAGGAGGGTCGCGGCGCGGACCTCGAGCCGTAGCCGCTCGCCCCTCAGTCCCCGAGGAACAGCTCGACGGTCGTGCCCGCCCTCACCGATGTTCCGGCAGCCGGCTGCTGACCGACCACGCGATCCCCTGAGGACCCGGGGACCTGCGACGTCGTCGTTTCGAGCCCGAGGTCGTGGAGCTTGCGTTCTGCGTCCCCGAGCGAGAGACCCGTCATGTCGGGCATGGCGAATTCCTTCGGGCCTTGCGAGACGACGATCTTGACCCGCGTCCCCTTCCCGACGATGTCGTCGGGCTTCAGGTTCTGGGAGATGACCAAGCCCCGGTCCACCTTCTCGGAGAAGTCCTGCTTCACCTCGACGCGCAGTCCCTGCGCTTCCAAGGCGTCGACCGCGGTGGCCTCGTCCAGTCCGGTCACGTCCGGCACGGTCACGGGTGGCGGTCCCTGGGAGATGACGAGGTCCACCCTCGAACCGCCGGCCGCCTCTTCACCCCGGCCCGGTGACTGCTCCATGACGGCTCCGTCGGCGACCTCCTCACTGAAGTCCTCGGTTACCTCCCCGAGGATCAGACCGTCCGCGTGAAGTGCGGTGGTCGCCTCCTCCAGGGTGGCGTCGATGAGCTTGGGAACCTTCACGACCTCGGGTCCGCGCGAGGCGTAGATCGTGATGTCGGTACCGGGTTTGCGGCGCTCACCCGCGACGATGCTCTGCTCGGCCACCTGCCCCGGGGCGTACTGGGCGGAGAACACGGGCTCGCCGATCGTGACGTCGAAACGCGAGGCCTTGAGTTCCTGTTGCGCGGTCTCGGCTTGGAGGCCGAGGACATCCGGAACCTGACGCGGGATGAAGAAGGTCCACGCGGCCCATGCCGCGCCGGCCAAGATCATGAGGAAGATGAGCCAGCGACGGAGCCTGCGGAGTCGGCGGCGTCTCGGCTTGGTTCCTCGTGGAGCGTCGCTCGTGGTCGCTTCGGCCGTCCCGTCTGCCGCCTGGGGCGAGACCGGCGCCGCCACGCCGATCGCGGCCGTGGGTTGCTCCCCGGGGTCCGAACCGACACGGGGGATGGTGACCGTGGGGGCCCGGTCGGTGAGCGGGATGTCGATGCGGGGAAGTCCGGCGACCAGCGAAGCAAGCGGCGCCGCGGCGGGGATCTGCCCGGACAGGCGCGTGAGTTCCCGGTTGAGATCGGCGGCGGATGCCGGCCGGTGAGCCGGGTCCTTCTCCGTCGCCCACATGATGACCCGGTCGAGGTCGGCGGGGACGGTCGCTGTCGCCTCTGACGGGGCCGGGACGCGGTTCTCCAGGTGCTGGTACGCCACCGCGACGGAGGTCTCGCCTGTGAACGGAACGTGACCGGTGAGCAGCTCGTAGCCGACGATACCGAGCGCGTACAGGTCGGTGCGCGGGTCGGCGGCATCGCCGCGGATCTGCTCCGGCGCGAGGTAGGCGACGGTGCCGGTGACCGTGCCGGGGGCTTGTGTCACCCGCGACTCGGCGTACGCGCGTGCCAGACCGAAGTCCGCGACCTTGACTACTCCCTCGCTCGTGACGAGAAGGTTCTCCGGCTTGATGTCGCGGTGAACGATCCCCTCCTCGTGCGCGTGGTCGAGCGCGGCCAGGGTCTGTCGCAGCACGTCGATCGCCTGCGCGGGCGCGAGGGCGGCCTGGTTGGTGAGGACCTCACGGATCGTGTGTCCCTCGATCAGCTCCATCACCATGAAGTAGGTGTCGCCCGAAGCACCCCAGTCGTACACGGCGACGATGTTGGGATGATTCAGGCTGGCCGCCGCCTGGGCCTCTCGCCGGAACCGGTCGATGAACTCGGCGTCGTCCGAGAGGCTTCGGTGCAGGATCTTGATCGCGACCTCGCGGCCCAGCACCGAATCGCGCGCGCGGAAGACCTCGCCCATACCGCCCGCGGCGATGCGGTCGATGATCTGGTAGCGGTCCGAAACCGTGGTGGCGCTCATGGATAGGTTGATTGTAAGAACCGAGGGGCTGGTAGGTGCCGGAAACGCAGGCCGATATCCCGCGGCAGGCGGAGTCGGCCCCGCGCCTATACTTGGCAGAGGGGAGCTCGGGCGACCGGGCTGAGAGGCGGACTCGGATGCGTTCGCGACCCGAGAACCTGATCCGGGTAATGCCGGCGGAGGGAATCGACGTGACCCAGGACCCGCTCCAGATCGCGGACCGCACCTTCTCCTCGCGCTTGCTCGTCGGCACCGGCAAGTTCGGATCCCCAGAGGTCATGCGGGAGGCCTTGGACGCGACCGGCACCGAGATCGTCACAGTGGCGCTCCGGAGGGTGGACCTGGAGGCGACCGGCGGACCCGACATCCTGGAGTTCATCGATACCGAGCGCTACCTGCTGTTGCCCAACACCTCCGGTGCTGTTAACGCCGATGAAGCGGTCCGGATCGCCCGTCTGGCCCGCGCCGCCGGGATGTCGGCGTGGGTCAAATTGGAAGTGACCCCGGAGCCGCGCTATCTGTTGCCCGACCCCGTGGAGACGCTGAGCGCGGCGGAGATCCTCGTTGCCGATGGGTTCACCGTGCTGCCCTACATCAACGCCGATCCCGTGTTGGCGAAGCGCCTGGAGGAGGTGGGGTGCGCGACCGTCATGCCGCTCGGTTCGTGGATCGGCTCGAACCAAGGGCTGCGGACGCGAGACGCTGTTCGCATCATCATCGAACAGGCGACGGTCCCGGTGGTAGTCGACGCCGGCCTCGGGGCACCCTCGCACGCGGCGGAAGCGATGGAGTTGGGTGCCGACGCGGTCCTGGTGAACACCGCGATCTCGATAGCGGGTGATCCGGTCGAGATGGCACGGGCGTTCCGCGAGGGAGTCGAGGCCGGGCGACGTGGGTACCTGGCCGGCAAGCCACCGGTCCGCGACGATGCGGAGGCTTCGAGTCCGCTCACCGGATTCCTGGACGGACGATGAGTTTCGCGGAGGTGCTCGGCGTGCTCCCGTTCGAGCGGTTGCTCGCCCTCGGCCGGGACCCGGCGCCCGACGCGATCAACCGCGTGCTGGCGGCCGACCCCGGCGACCGGACCCTGGAGGATCTGGCGGTACTGCTCTCGGCTTCGGCCGGTGAGCGGCTGGAGGAGCTGGCCGGCGAGTCCCGCGAGCTGACCCTCGCGCGGTTCGGGCGGACGATGCACATGTACGCGCCGCTGTACCTATCCAACGAATGTCTGACCACATGTACGTACTGCGGTTTCGCCAAGGATCTGCCGATCTCGCGCAAGACGCTGACGCCTGAAGCGACGTTGGAGGAGGCGCGGCACCTGCTGCGCGGCGGATTCCGTTCGATCCTGCTGCTGACCGGGGAGCACGAGCGGCTGACCGGAGTGGAGTTCCTGGAGGAGCGGATCCGCGCGCTCGCTGCCGAGGTGCCGCAGCTCGCGATCGAGGTGCAGGTCTGGAGCGAGGAGGAGTACCGGCAGCTGACCGATGCCGGATGCGAAGGTGTGACCATCTATCAGGAGACGTATCACCCGGAGACCTACGCGCAGGTGCACGTTGCTGGACGCAAGCGCCGCTACGAGTGGAGGCTGCTGGGACCGGAACGTGCGGCCCGGGCGGGCATGCGCCGGCTCGGTATCGGCGCCCTCTTCGGTCTGCACGACGACTGGCGCTACGAGGTTCTCGCCGTTGCGGCACACGCCCGGTATCTGCAGCGCCATCACTGGCGTTCGCAGGTGAACGTCTCGGTGCCGCGGATGCGCCCGAGCGCCTCGGGCTACCGCCCGCGGGCACTGCTTTCGGATCGCGAGCTCACCCAGGTCGTCTGCGCGCTGCGGCTGCTGCTTCCCGACGTGGGCCTGGTTCTGTCGACGCGCGAGGTTCCCGCGGTTCGCGACGGACTCTTCCGGGTCGGCATCACCCACGTGTCGGCAGGGTCGCACACCGAACCCGGCGGCTACGAGCATCCGGACGAAGCGACGGAGCAGTTCGAGGTGGCGGACCTGCGGGCGCCGGCCGAGGTCGCAGGTCGGCTGCGCGAGCTCGGATACGAGCCGGTCTGGGAGGACTGGAGCCGGGTGACGCGTGGAGTCGAACGCACGCTGGAGGGGAGCGCCCGGTCGTGAACGTCGTGGCGAACGGCAAGCCGTTGGTGGCGGCCCCCGCCAGTACGGTCCGGGATCTGATCGTCGCATACGGGTTGGACCCGAGGTTCGTGGTGGTGGAGTTGAACGGACAGGCACTGGAGCGGAAGCGGTACCCGGAAGTCGCCCTGCACGACGGTGACCGTCTCGAGCTGGTGCGGGCGGTCGCCGGTGGGTAGCGCACTGCTGGATCACCGGATGGAGTTGTTACGTTCCGCACGCCTGTACGTGGTCACCGACGCGCGTTCCGGCCGGGGAGACCTGGTGGAGTTCCTCGACGCGATCCTGGGGGCTGGCGTCGGGATGGTGCAGCTCCGGGAGAAGGAGGCCGAGGCGGCCGATCTGATCCGGTACGCGGAAGTATTCCGCGGAGCGGCGGATCGGCACGACGCGCTGTTCCTGGTCAACGACCGGCCGGATGTCGCGCTGGCGACCGACGCCGACGGGGTCCACGTCGGTCAGGGCGATCTGCCGCCGGGGCTGGCCCGCAAGATCCTCGGCGAGGACGCCATCATCGGGTTGTCGTGCCATTCGTCCGCTGACCACGAGTCGGCGCCGCCGGAGGCCGACTACCTGACGGCCGGTCCCGTGTTCGCGACGCCGACGAAGCCGGGACGCAGGGCCGTTGGCGTGGAGCTGGTCCGGCTGGCGGCACGGCATGTGACCGATCGGCCGTGGTTCGCGATCGGGGGGATCGATCTCGGCAACGTCGGAGACGTGGTGGAGGCGGGGGCATCCAGGGTGGCGGTCGTCCGCGCGGTCACGGAGGCGGATGATCCAGGCGCCGCGGTCCGGGATCTCCTGTCCGCGCTGTCACCTCCGCGCGACGACCCGGAGGCAGGTGCGGGGCCCGCGCCGTAGAGGGATCCGGAGGGGGATCCGGTCTCGGCCTGTTCCACTATCTGGAACTCTGTTCCGAGATTTGGAACAACCCGCGGACGAACGCCGCTGCGGGATCTCGGCGCGAGGTACCGGATGGGGGAGGCAACGAGTTGTCCTGAACTCCTGGCGAAGCTGTGACGGTTCCGTAAGGGCCCTTGTGGCCGACGCTTGGTTCGAGCAGTCTCGAGTCGTGACGATCCCTGCCGAGGTCCAGCCCTCCAACGTCCTGCCCCCCGGAGAACCGCAGAACACGACGCGCCGGCGGCCCATCGATCCGCTTGCCGGTCGCCTGCTTGCGGTGGCCGTGGTCGCCTACGGCGCCCTCATGATGACGGTCGACTCGGTGGTCGCGGAACGGTGCTTGGTCGGTTTCCCGGGACGCAAGTGCCCGATGTCGATGCCTGCCCTCGTCGTGCTGCTTCACGTCCTGATCCCTTTGGGGGTCGGCTATTCGATCGCATGGCGGGACGCGGTAGCGGCTCCCGCCACTCTGGCCTGCGTCATCGGAGTGGCGATCCAGGTCGGACTCGGGATGACGCTCCTGCACACGCGAGAGGAGGTTGGATCGGACGGTGTGGCCTTGGCGTTCCTCCTCAACCTCGTCGTCTTCCCAGCCGTCGCAACCGTGGTGCTTCTCGTCCTCCGGGGTCCGACCCCAGGGATCGTCGCGGCCCTCACGCTCATCGCCGCGGGGGTAGGAGCACTCGGCGCGATGGGCATCGTCGCCTATGCCACCCTGGCGAACGGCGAATGGATCGAATCACTCATCGTCCTGGCTGGGCAGAGAGGCGGATTCTTGGCAGGTATCGGAGCCCTCACGGGAGCTTCGCTCGGCGCGGGCCTCTACCGCGCCATCTCAGCCGTTCGATCCCGCCACGTCGCCGCAGATACACCGCGACCTACCGCAGCCAGGTCTTGACGATGACCTTCGCGAAGTTCCAGCCGTAGCGGAGCGACTTGGGCTTCTTGGATTCGCCGCCGCGCCGCGTCAGGAACGTCACCGGTACCTCCCGCACCTTCGCGTGCATCCGCAACGCCTCGATCAGGACCTCCGTGCTCCAGAACTGATCCTGCTCAAGCACCATCCGGTGCAGTAGGTCGGCGCGCGCCGCCCGGTAGCCGCTGGAGGGGTCGGTGATCCGCTGACCGGTCAGGATCGTCACGACCCGCGAAAAGAAGTGCACGCCGATGTGCCGGATCGTCGACTCCTTCTCGAACGCCCCCAGCAGCCGTGAGCCGTTCACGTAGTCGGCCTCGCCGTCGATGATCGGCTTGATCATCACGTCCATCTCCTCTGGTTTGTGCTGGCCGTCCGCATCCAACGTCACGATGATCTCTGCGCCGAGCTGCAGCGCGATCTCGTACCCGACACGCAACGCCAGCCCGCCCCCGCGCCGGACCGGCAGCGACGCCGCCAGCGCTCCGTGTTCCCGCGCAACGTCCGCGGTTCCGTCGTCCGAGCAGTCGTCCACCACGATCGAGAACACCTGGTAGCCCAGTACCTCCCGAGGCATATCGTCAAGGACGAACCCCACGTTCTCGGCTTCGTTGAAGGCCGGCGAGATCGTCGCCAGCAGCGGCTGCGGCGGCAGTTGTGCACGAACCGCGTCGACGTCGATGGTCCGCACCCCCAGGGCCTCCACCAGCTGACGGATCGCGCGCTCGTTCGAGTCGGTGTAGGTCTGCGCCCGCCACAGCAACGCGAAGAGCACGAGGACCGCGAACAGCAGGACCCCCAACAGCCGCTCGCCGCCACCACGGCGGAAGTTGAAGAAATTGAAGACCGGGTCGAACAGCCCTGGCGAGACGGCCAGCAGGATGATCCCGATCGCCAGGACCCAGGAGATGATCAGGTTCAAGCGGCTGATCTGGCGTCGTCGGTACCGGGGGACCGAAGTCGCGATGAGGATGAGAGCGACGAGCGCGCCGAGGATCCTGAGTGCCAGCATCCTCCGCTAGTCCGCGGCGACGGGTTCGGCGGCGTCCTCCTCGCGCGCGCCCGAAGCCGCCGCGGTGTCTTCCTCGGCGTCCGCCGCGGCGGCCATCCCGGGGCGCCAGTACGTGTTCGGGAGGATGTGGTCCTCGTTCACGCGGTCCTTGTACCGGCCGATCGTCTCGAACATCGACTCGATGAGCGTCTCGGACAGGAGCCGAGGCTTCAGGCCCAGGTCCAGGAGCTTGGTGTGTGTCGGGTTGTAGTAGTGCTCCTCTGACTCGACGCGCGGGTTCGCGATGTGGTCGACCTTCACGTCCAGCCCGACCTCCTCACCGGCCGCCTTCACCAGGTGCGCGAGATCCATGATCGAGAAGCGTTCGGTGAATTGGTTGAACACCCGCATCTCGCCAGGCTCCGCAGGATTCAAGGTCGCCAGCTCGACGCACTGCAGGGTGTCCACGATGTTCAGGTAGCCGCGGGTTTGGCCCCCCTTGCCGTAGACGGTCAGCGGGTGGCCGATAACCGCTTGCAGGCAGAACCGGTTCAAGGCGGTCCCGAACACATCGTCGTAATCCCAGCGCGTCAGCAGCCGGTCGTCCAACTTCGTTTCGTCGGTTTCGATGCCGTAGACGACGCCCTGATTCAGGTCGGTTGCCCGCGCCCCCCAGATCCGGCAGGCGAAATGCATGTTGTGCGAGTCGTGCACCTTGGACAGGTGGTACATCGAGCCGGGCAGCTTCGGGAACGGCAAAGTGTCGGTGCGCCCTTTGTGGTCGATCTGGATGTAGCCTTCTTCGATATCGATATTCGGCGTGCCGTACTCGCCCATGGTCCCCAGCTTGACCAGGTGCGCGTCCGGCGTCAGGTCCCTGATCGCGTAGAGCACGTTCAACGTGTTGGCCACGTTGTTGTACTGGGTGAACACCGCGTGCTCGCGGTCGATCATCGAATACGGAGCGGACGGCATCTCGCCGTAGTGGATGACCGCCTCCGGTTCGAAGTCCTTGAAGAGGCGCTCGACGAGAGGCCAGTCGGTCAGGTCGCCCTCGGTGGTGCCGATCTCGAGGCCCGTGACGTCCTTCCAGGCCTTGGCCCGGGCCGGCAGCGAGATGGGGATCGGGGTCAGCGAATCCGTGCCTGCCTCGCGATGGGCCCGGCGGCGCAGGTAGTTATCCACCGCGTGGACCTCGTGCCCGCGCTTGGAGAAGTGCATCGCGGTCGGCCAGCCCAGGTACCCGTCTCCGCCCAGGACGAGGATGCGCATGAAGGTTCCTTTCGAGATTCGGAGGCGTTGCCGCCGTATTCTAGCGGCCGGATGGTAGCGCACGCGGAGGGGCGGGGGGGACCGTGACCGGACTGTGGGGACCGATCGCCGCGCTGGTCGCGGCGGCCGTTCTCGGCTCGATCGGGCGCTGGCTCGGTACCCGGGCCGCGATCCGTAGCCGGCTGGTACGGCCGCACGCCAGGCCCCTGCCCGACATCGGCGGCATCGTTATCGCGCTGGCGATGGCCGTCGGACTCCTCGTCGGCAGCCTGGTGGCCCCCGGCATCCCCGGGCCGACCGTCGCCATGGTCATCGTCCTGCTCGCATCGCTCGGGCTCGGGCTGGCACACGACCGCTTCGGCCTGCCGCGCTGGGTCCGTGGGGTCCTCGTCCTTGCCCTCGGCACCGCCTTGGCTGCCTCCGGCCTGCAACTCGGCGGGCTCCCGAGCGTACCTCTCGAGTGGCTCGGAACGATCGTGATCTTCGCCGCTTCGCTGACCGCGGTCGACATGGAAGACGGGCTCGACGGATTGGCAACGGGCGTGGCGTTCCTGACGGCGTTCGGCCTCGCGGTGATCGCAGCCCGCGGCGGCGGTCCCGAGATCCTCGCACTGGTCCTGGCCGCATCAGCGCTCGGCTTCCTCATCGTGAACGCCCCGCCGGCGGCGGTGTTCCTCGGGAACAACGGCACGTATCTGCTCGGTGCCGGTCTCGCCATCGTGACGATCGCGATCGGTCGCACCGTCCCACTGTTGCTCGGCGCGCTGACCTGCTTCGGTCTGCTCTGGGTCGAACTGCTCCTCGCGGCGATCCGCCGCGTCACGCGTGGGTCTCCGGTCACTGCTGGATACGGCGCACACCTCTACGACCAGATGCTCGCACGCGGCCTCACTACCTACCGGGCGCTGGTCGTTTCATACATCCTTCAGGTCGCGTTCGTTGCGGCTGGTGTCGCGATCGCGTCGGTCCTGTCGGAACTCGCGGCCGCCGTTTTCGCGGTGGTATGGCTCGCCGCGCTCGGTGCGTTGTTCGCCGGGAGGTTCGTCAGCTACAAGGTCGGCGGCTGACTCGGCCGTGTCCGGCCGATCCCGAAGGGACTCTCCTAGATCTGCACCGTCTCGCCCGCACCAGTAGCGATCGCACGTTCCAACACGAGCGCAGCCGCCGCCACGTCCTGGACGCCGACCCCCGTCAGATCGCACACCGTGAGCTGATCACGTGATGTTCGGCCGGGGCGCGTTCCCGCGACGACCTCGCCGAGTTCCGCGGCAGCGACCGCGTCCGCGATCACCCGATCTTCCAGCGCGTGATGCAGTTCGCCCCGTTCGGCACATTGGGGGCGCGAGTCCACCACCAGGACATCCGCGCGTCCTAGGATCTCGGTGGCGAGTTCCTGCTTGTCCGGCCCGTCCGAGCCGACCGCCGTCACATGTGCGCTGGGCGAGAGCCAGTCCGCTTCCACCAGCGGCTCACGGCTGGCGGTGCACGTGATGACCACATCCGCGCCCTCGACCGCCTCACGCACGGTCGGCGCGACCGAGGTCCGCAGGCCGTCCGGCAAACCCGGGCGACCTACAAGGTCGTCGACGCACGCCCGCGCCTTGTCCTCGTCCCGGCCCCAGACGCGTACCTCGCCGAACGACCGTGCCTGCACCAGCGCATCGAGTTGGTAGCGCGCCTGTGCCCCCGTCCCGACCACCGCAACGACCGACACATCCTCCGGCGCCAACAGCGATGCGGCGAGTCCTCCCGCCGCCCCGGTCCGCAGGTCCGTGATGAACCCGTTGTCGAACATCAACGCTCGAGGCGCGCCGGTCGCCGCGTCGAACGCGAGCACGATGCCGTCCGACGTCGCCAGCCCGAGGGCCGCGTTCCCGGGGAAGCCCGAGGCGAACTTCGCCGCGTAGATCACGCCACCGTGAAGGTACCCGGCTTTGATGTGGATCTCGGCCGCGGCCTCGGGTACGTTCAGATGGATCACCGCAGGGAGTTCGGCCGCGCCGGACGAGTACGCCGCGAACGCGCTGCGCATCGCCTCGATACACGAGCCCATGTCTAGGGCGGAACGGATCTCTTCCTCGCGGATCAGCAGCACGGGTCGGCTCACGCCTGAGAGCCTACCCCGACCGGCGGTCAGTATCCGCTCTGCTAGCCTTCCGAACGGCCGCAGCCCGGCGCAGACAGGAGGTAGTGCGTTGCGCATCGAACCGTTCCGCATGGAGAGGACCCAGTGTCTCTGGGAGAACCTCATCGACTACAACCTCTCCGAGAGCGGAGTTTCGCCCCTCCGCGTCGAGGAACTGCTCGGTGATGAACTCAGTACCGGCGATTTCCTGAACAGCAAACTCAGCTATTCCTGGGCGGGTGGATCGCCCGATCTGCGTGAGCGCATCGCCGACTTCTACGGCGCCGGACCCGAGAACGTTCGCGTCACCAACGGAAGCTCAGAGGCGAACTTCATGGAGTTCTGGGGGCTGCTGGAGAAGGGCGACCGGGCGGCCATCATGATCCCGAACTACCTGCAGACGTGGGGCCTCGCGCGCCACTTCACCGGCCGCGCGGACCCGTACAAGATGGTCTTGCGCAAGGAGAACGGCGTCGCGCGGTGGGCGCTAGACGTCGAGGGCCTTCACCGGGCCGTCACCAAGCGCACGAAGTTGATCCTGGTCACGAACCCGAACAATCCGACGGGCTCGGTCCTGACCGAGGACGAGATGGACGAGATCGTGCGGGTCGCCCGCAAGGTTGGTGCCTGGATCGTGAGCGACGAGGTCTACCGTGGCGCCGAACTGGCCGGCCGAACGTCGCCGACGTTCTTCGGGCGCTACTCGCGGGTCCTGGTGACCGGCGGTTTGTCCAAGGCGTTCGGACTCCCGGGGCTGCGGATCGGCTGGATCGTCGGGCAAGCCAAGATGGTCGAGAAGCTCGAGGGCTACCACGACTATCTGACCCTCACGCTGTCCTCGCTCTCGGATCGCCTGGCGACCGTCGCGATGGAGCCGAAGCGGCGCGAGCAGCTGCTCGACCGTACGCGCGGGATCCTGCGCACGCAGTTCCCGATGTTGAAGGAGTGGATCGACGAGCGCCCCGACGTCCTCGCGTGCACGCCTCCGGACGCCGGAGCCATCGCGGTCCTCGGCTACAAGCTCCCGATCACCTCGACCAAGCTCTTCGACCGGCTGCGCGACGAGAAGTCGGTGCTGATCACGCCGGGCGCGCACTTCGGCTTGACGGGCAAGTACTTCCGGGTGGGATACGGCTACGACATGGAAACGACCCTCAAGGGCCTGGCCCTGATCGGTGATTTCATCGACGAGGTCCGCACCTGATGCGACTGGCGCTGGACGTCGCGCAGCACCAGCTCACGTACGCCGAGGTGCTCGAGCGCGTCCGCTACGCCGAGGAGGTCGGGTTCGACGGTGCCTGGGTCTTCGACCACTTCGAGCCGCTCTATGGCGACCCGGACGGACCGTGTCTTGAGTCGTGGACGCTGCTCGGCGCGCTCGCCGCGTCGACCACCAGCATCCGCCTCGGGACGCTCGTCAGCGGCATGACCTACCGGCATCCGTCGATCCTGGCGACGGAGGCGGTTACCGTCGATCAGATCTCCGGCGGACGGCTCGAGATCGGGCTCGGTGCGTCCTGGCACGAGGACGAACACGCCGAGCTCGGCATCCCGTTCCCGGCGTTCGCGCAGCGTGCGGAGCGGCTCGAGGAGGGCATCGAGGTCATGCGCGCGTTGATGACCGAGGAGGCCGCTTCCTTCGAGGGTGAGCATTTCCAACTCGACGATGCGAACTACAACCCGAAGCCCATCCAGCAGCCTCACCCCCCGATCTGGATCGGCGCTGAAGGCGAGAAGGTGATGCTTCCGATCGTCGCGCGGCAGGCCGACGCATGGCACACCTACGGGACCGACGAGGAGCTGGCCAAGCGATCTGCCCGTCTCGATGATCTGGCCGAGTCCTACCAGCGCGACCCTGAGTCGATCCTGCGGGCGACGGATGTCTCGATTTCCGAGGACTTCGACGATGTCCGAAAGCGGGCGGAGTCGCTTCGCGAGCTGGGGTTCTCCTACCTGGTCGTCTCCTGGCCGACCGAGGGCTGGGACCGCGTCGAGGAGTTCGTCACCAAGGTCATGCCGGAACTCGTGGGATAGCATCGGCTCGAGGGGCCCACGCCGGCTGGCGGGGTCCGGGGAAGGAGTGGTTCGCAGTGAGGTTCCTCAAGACCTTGTTCAAGCTGGCGTTCATCGCGCTGGTGATCGCCGCCATCGCCGAGGAACTGCGCAAGCCCCGCGGGCAGCGTGAGGGCTTCGGCCGCGTCGCAGGTCTGGTGCCGTACGACTTCCGGATCCCGACGCCCGACCGCTTCAAGGACCGGATGTGGAACCCCAACGACGACCGACTGATCACCGAGACCCCGTTCGGGGTCGGCTGGAGCTTGAACCTCGCCCGGTTGCGTCCGCGGCAACCGGATGTCAGCTGGAACTAGCGGAAATAGGAAGAGCCGGGGGAACGGCGCTGGGGCGCCGGCACGTTCGGAAGCCGTAACTCGTTCAGGTTGGTTGTCGGCCCTGGTGTCCGGCGCCCTCGGCGCCGTACTCGCGAGGCATGGAGGAAGGGACCCATTCAGGTCGGGCCCAGCGCTCCCCGCTCACGTAACCCCAGCTCATGTCACCATCATCGGGCATGTGGAGGGGTGAGGTAAGCATGTGCGGGGCAAGATGACCCCGACTGACTAGCCCTGTTCTTCGAGCGAATCCCAACCTGGAACCAGGGTCGGGCGGTTCCACTCGGGCTTCGGACGCCAGTCCTGCCAGGTGTCGTCGAACGGTTCTGCCTTCCCCTCGATCATGTCGATCGCGCGCTTGCTCTCCGCGCGGAACCCGGCGATCTGGTCGGCGGTGAACAGGCCGCTCTCGATGGCCTCGTCCAGTTCGTGTTCGTCCTTGATGAACCAACCGCGGTGCGGCTTGATCACGATGTCCAGGACGTGGTCGATGGTGTCGAACCCGAGCGAGGTACGCCGCAGCGGCTCCTGCAGGTTCACGTACCAGCCGAGGAAGGCGCCGGAGTCGGCGTGCCAGGACATCAGGACGGCGAAGCTCGTGTCCGGCCAGGCGAAGGACAGGACCCGGCGGTTGCTCGAGTAGGCGTTGACCAGGAGCCACGGTTCGGCGGTCGGGACGTGAAGGTAGGGGCCCTTGCGGTCGGCGGCGCGCATCTTCTCGGCCTTGGGGGGGACGTAGAGCATGATGCGCTCGTCGGTGTCCTCGACCACCGTGGCAGCGCGCGCTTCCCAGATGCGCGAGTCCCACAGCTCACGGAGGACGATCGGGTCTCCAGCGGCGAACGTCATCGCGCCACTGTAGCGGGACGGACGACGCCTGGCGAGCGGGCGGCTGGAGTCCGACCTCAAGCCCGGAACCGGGGCCTGTCGATACCTGATAGATGGAAGAGCCGAAGCCAGAGGCAGCAGGTGAGCCCACCCGGCAGGCGAAGAGGAAGTCTCATCCCGTTCGTGTCGCGCTGATCACGATCGGCTGCATAGCCGTAGTTGTAATCGTTGTAATCTTCGTGGGCAATCCGACCTACGACAACAGGGAGAGTGCGCAGCGCAAGGCCGCCCAGTCGAGCCTCCGGAACGCGATGGCCGCAGCGAAGACCGTGTATGTCGAACGGGACGACTACGGCTTGGTGTCTGCGAAGACGCTGATGAAGTTGGAACCCATTCTGACGTTTACGTCTGGGGAGTCGAAGGGCCCGCTTGAGGTGGCCTGGCGTGTCGATGATGTCGTGACGGAGGAAGCGACGTTCCCTGACACGCAGTTCAGTGCCGCGGTTCGGTCCGAGAGCGGGGAATGCATGTACATCAGCGACGCCGCCGCCCCGCCTTTCCACGGCGGAACGTTCTACGGATCCGGCGACGTCTGTACCGCCGATGCCGCTCGCCAGGGCGCGACCAACACAACTTGGTGAGTCTTGTGGAGCGTTATGTGTGATGTGGGTCACTGCGCGCTTCGGCGGAGGATGTCACCCTTGCGAGATGGATGCCGCTAGCGTACGATTCACTGACATGAAGCGTACAGATGAACCGAAAGGTGTGAGTCTCACCGAGCTCCGCGACGACCTTGGTCGCTACGTCGACCGCGCGTCGTCGGGGGAAGAGATCACGATCACCGACCGCGGCCGGCCGGTGGCTCGGTTGTCGCCGCTGCGTGACGCCGTCGACGAGCTGATCGCTCAGGGCCGGGCGCGGCCGCCGCTGAGGCCGCGTCGTCCGGCCAGCGAACGGCCCGCACCGATCAAGGTCAAAGGCACCGTCTCGGACCTGATCCGTCGATGAAACTCGTGTTCGATACGTCGGCCTTGGTGAAGCTGCTCGTCGAGGAGGAGGGATCCGACGAGGCCGACGTCCTGTGGGAGCAGCCGGGTCGGCGCCATGCCAGCGCCATCGTGCTCCCGGAGGCACGATCGGCCATCCGTGCGGCGGAACGGGCTGGTCGGATCTCACGTCCCCGATCCGCCCGAGTCCGGGATGAACTCCGAACGTATTGGGACGAGGTGGTGGTCATCGGCGTGGACGATCCGATGGCTCGCAGAGCTGCCGAGATCGCCGACGGGACCGGGCTCAAGGGCGCCGACGCGATCCACGTCGCGACGGGTCTCGCCGTCGGGGCCGAGGACACGGTCCTCGTCACCTGGGACCGGGCGATGGCCAACGCGGCGACCGAACTCGGTCTCGCCGTAGCCCCCGCGTAGCCACAGCGTCCGCGCATCTGGCGCCTAGACTCTCCGACCATGGGATACGACGCCGACGTCATCGTCATCGGGGGCGGGATCATGGGGACCGCCACTTCGTACGCGCTTGCGGTGCGTGGGGTGAAGACCATCCTGCTCGAACGGTTCCGGCTGGGGCATCTGCGGGGGAGTTCCGGAGGCCCGACCCGGATCTTCCGCCTCGCTATCGCGGAACCGCGCTACGCCCAGATGGCGGTGCCAGCCCTCGAAGCGTGGCGTTCGCTGGAGCGCGTTGCGGGGCAACCGCTCTTGGTAACGACCGGCGGACTCGACATCGGCGAGAAGACGGAGCGGGCAGCCGAGTCGTTGGAGTCGATCGGCGCTCCGTTCGAATGGCTCACCACCGCCGACGCCCGGGAGCGCTGGCCGGGGATGCGCTTCGAGGACGGCGAGGAGATCCTGTTCCATCCCGGCGCAGGG
The DNA here is from genome assembly GCA_040880465.1 of Actinomycetota bacterium. Classification (GTDB taxonomy): domain Bacteria; phylum Actinomycetota; class UBA4738; order UBA4738; family JBBDHU01; genus JBBDIK01. The sequence goes on from JBBDIK010000012.1 coordinate 175,164, forward strand.
GTTTGCTACGCGGAGCGCACGGTGTTGGCCCTGGCCGGGCTAGCCACCGAACGCGGAGCCGAGATCCGCGAAGAAACGCCAGTCGCGTGGCTTGACGTCGATGCCGATGGCGTTCAGGTCTCGACCGAAGGAGGAGAAACGCTGAAGGCGCCCGTCGCGGTCGTTACCGTCGGTTCGTGGGCTGGGCCGATGCTGCGTGAGGTGGGAATCGATCTGCAGCTGACGCCGACCGTCGAACAGGTTTCGTACTTCCGGCTCGAGACGCCGTCACCGCTTCCGACCGTGATCGATTGGTCCGCGGCCGTCCCCGCATCCGAGGGGTTCCAATCCCGCGGTCCCTACGCCGTGCCCGATCCGGAGCACCCCGGGGACGTGAAGCTGGCCCTCCACATGTCCGGCCCGCCGGCCGATCCCGCCGAGGGGCCGTTCGAGGTTGATCCTGCGCGGATCGAGGAGGTCGCGGCGTGGGCGGCTCGCAGGTTCGCACCGCTCGTTGAGACCCATCCGGCGCACACATGCCTCTATACGCGAACGCCCGACCACGACTTCGTCATCGACCGCGAGGGGCCGCTGGTGATCGGCTCACCGTGCAGCGGTCACGGCTTCAAGTTCGGCCCGCTGATCGGAGAACTCCTCGCCGACCTCGCCACCGGCGCGTCGCCGACCGTCGACCTCTTCGGATTCTCGGCCTCGCGCTCAGGAGTACGCGGCGGCCGATGAAAGGAACGCGAGCAGGCCAGCTAGGGACAGCGCGGATAGTCGTCGTACGCTCTCCTGAGATCTATTCGGGGACGGGGAATTGGACGACGAGGCGGCAAGCGTCAGCGAGATAGTCGAGCTGACCCCCAGGGAGGAGCACGTGAGACTCCTGCTTGCGCGATCACGAGTTCCCGAGACGGCCGAGATGTACCTTGCCGCCAAAGAGATGCTTGCCGGGGGCGTGAGAGACCTGGAAGCCCTTGTCGCCCTTGAGATGCGCGAAATCATGGACAAGATGTCCTCTGCCCACGACGCCCCAAAGTCGGACGGGCTAAAGAAGCGCACCCGGGATCTTCAGGGACACTGGGCGAAGGTGCAGGCTATGTCGCCTGACTGGACCGAAGGGCAGGTTTTGAGCGGACCCCTCGCGGCATTCCTTGGCGAGACGAAAGCGTTCTTCGGAGACTTCGAGACTGAGCACCAGACCAGATCGGCACGACCCCTAGCTGTTCTGGACGCTACGGATGTTTCCGGTCTTCCAGCACCTGACCCAGTCAGAAGGCAGTTCGCTAGCGAGTGGCTCGAATTGGACTCCTATTTCAACAACGGAGCGCACCACGTCGTTTCCAGCAGGGCGCTAGAAGCGATGGTCACGAGGCTTGAGGGCCTTCTCTTGAGACTGCTCGAAGCCCGACCAGCCGACGTGTACCCGGTCCTCGACGCATTGATCGAGCAAGGGGAGGAGGAATTCGGTGGGTAGCGTGCCGATCGATGACGTCGTTCGCCAGATCCGCGACACCATTACGCGTGGTGATGAGGCGCAGTACTTCTTCCAACAGCTGAAGTCACCGGACTGGCTAGCCCCTTTGAAGCGCGCGGGCTTCTTTGACGCCCTCCCTCCACTCGAGGAACTACCCGAGGGATACGTCCGTTTCCCAACCTGGCCAGCTGCGGGATACCTAGAGAGGATGGCCCAGCTTGCGCCGGGCGAAGTTGCGGAAATCATTCTCAATCTTGGCCTCACCAAGAACGCCCGGGCCATCGCTGGTGTCGTTGAGGTCGCGCTCGCGCTTCCTCCTGATCGAGCAGGACGAGTCGCACCGATGGCAAGTGTCTGGTTGGAACAATCAGCACAGCTGTATGTGCCGGATGCTCTTGGCAAGCTCATGGCTTACTTGGCCAAGGCGGGAGAGATACGAGGGGCTCGGCAAGTGGCTGAAGCCTTGTTGTTCCTGGAGAGATCTCCCGACATCCAGATCGGGGATGGTCTGACGATGCCGGCGCACGCCAGGGTGCGGTTCGCCAAACACGACCTAGCCGAAATCCTGGAAACGAGTTTCGCTGACTTGGCACGCGCTGATCCCATCCCGACCGTTCAACTTCTAGCCACCAAGTTGGCCTTGGCGATACGCCTCCCGCGCGAAAAGGAGCTCCGGAGCGCATACGAGGACTACTCGTACATATGGAAATCGGATCTGCGTGCGCCAGACAACGACCATGAGGTAGAAGGCTATTTGGTAAGTGCCGTTCTCGCCATATCGCGAATGGTCGTCGAAAGTGATCCGGGCGCGCTGTCATCAATAGTCGACCTTCTTTGGGTTGAAGAGCTCCTCATTCACGATCGGGTGGCGACGCTTCTCGTGGCCGAGCTGGCGCCAGAGGGAGATCCGCTGCTGACTCAAACCCTTTCCCGTCCACGGCTCGCTGAGAACTCACATCTCTGGGAAGAGGTTGAGCAGCTGGTGGCTCGACTCAGTGAAGTACCAAAGGATGCGCGAGACACTTTTGTTGCTCGGCTTCTCTGGGTTGAGCCCGAATCAATTGACGAGGATGCTGACGATGAGCTGCGCCAGCGTGTTTCGCTCCGAGCCGACCGTTCATTGACGATCAAGTTGGGGTCCCTGCCAGCCAGCTTCCTCACCCCCGAGCAACACCGCGATCTTGAGAATGCGCAAGGCCGTCTGAGCGCCTACCGATCAACACTGCCCGGCGAGCTCGAAGGAGACAAGGCTCTGCACGATGCAGCAGAGAGCCTTGGAGGCCTGACACCCGCGGAGGTCATCGCGCTTATTGAGGAGGTCGATGCTGCAAGTCCTGTGACCCAAGATGCCCTCGAACATCTGGGGGACGCATTCACCGCACGGGTAGCCAGCGATGCGCCCGCCTTCTCCGGTTTGGCCCAGCAGCTTGAGGGGCTCTCCCCCCTGGCTGTTCAGAGCTTCATGCGGGGCCTGCGTCAGTCGGAGGCTGACGAACCACTTTCATGGAGACCACTCCTTTCACTCATGGCATGGGTAGTTGATCAGCCCCGAGCTGACTCTGAGGCAAGGCGGTCGCACCCCGACATCGATCCCGGCTGGGCCTGGACCCGCGACACCGCCATTGACCTTGTCGATGATGCGTTGCGCAAGCCGGCATCCCGTCCCCGTGACATGGACGATGTTCGTGAACCGTTTTGGGGAGTCATACGGCTCCTGGCCGATGATCCGGATCCCGATTCAGATCGCGACAAGGAAGTGATGGAGCGGTCGCGGGAGCACCGAGCTGTGGGCGGACCGGCGGCCGAACTGTCCATCAACTCAATCCGAGGGCGGGCACTGCACGCGGCGTTCAACTATCTTCGCTGGATTATCGAGAGCGACGAGCCATCGGCCAAGGGCGCGACGTTGAGTTTCCTCGCGCCCGGGCTGCTGTCTCTCGTTGAGGAGAAGCTTGAAACCGACCCGTCACCTGCCGTTCGGTCGGTGATCGGAACGAACATGGTTCTACTCGACTGGGTAGATCCAGTGTGGGTGCAGGATTCCAGGGAGAAGGTCTTTAGTCGTAGCGGCACGGGGTTGGATGTGCTCGGGCAAGCCGCCTGGGACAGCTTCATCACATTCACTCGAAATCCCGGGCGCCTTTTCTCCACCTTGCAAACCGAGTTTGAGATTGCGGTTCAGGCGCTCGATGCCGCAGCGGATTCGCGCAGGGATCGCGAGTCACCCGCGGCCAATCTGGGTCAACACATCGTGGTCAGATACTGGTTCGGTGACCTTTCGCTGGATTCGCCTTTCATCGAGGGCTACTTCGAGCGGGCGGCGGGTGGCGACAGGGCCAATGCCCTGACATTCATCGGTCGAAACCTGAAGTTGGCGGAACCTGAGGTCGTCCAGCGGGTCATAGAGCTATGGGAGTGGCGTCGTAGCGCAATCGCCTTCGACACGGCAGCCCCCGACGGCTATCGACAAGAACTAGCGGCATTTGGCTGGTGGGCAAAGGCACCCAACCTTGACGCCGGGTGGGTAGTGGATCAGCTTCTCTTCGTGACGAGCCTGGGTGTATCCCCAGATCTTGAGCATCTCGTGACCCAGCGCCTCGTCGAGGCAGTCCACGACTTCCCGCTTTCCGTCGCTCAAGTGACGGAACACATCATCATCAACGACCGGGATGCCTGGCTATTTCAGGGGCCGATCGACGACTTCACAGTCATCCTCTCGGCGCTTGCCGATACGCGACCCAGCGAAGCATGGAGCATCGGCTACGGCGTGGCCAACAGGCTTGTAGCGATGGGCAACAAGTCGCTCATGCGGTTTGCCGCGACCCCAAATGAGTAACAAGGATCACCGACGCTTCTTGCGGCTGAAGGCCACGCGGCGTGGCTACTTCGAGAATGCGGCCGAACGGCTGGCCGACGCCGGGAGGCTCCACCTGGACCTAGAGGTTGGATCCTTCGATACCTCCATCGTCGTGCACGGCTCCGCCGATGGCGCAGGGGAAGGTTGGGTCGAGGCTAGGGGGAACACGTGGGGATCTGGCGTTCAGGTTGAGTGGGAGACGCGGGAAGAGCTCATCGAGATCCTCGCAAACGACCTGATGGGCTCTGCCGCCAACTTTCCAGGGGTGGGCGAACGCATCCCCTTGGATCCCATGGACCCGGATTCCGTCGGTAGCCGAGGCGAGCCATCTGGTAGCCGCTTCCGCAATCTTTTCGACGAGGCCGATGCGCTCTCTCGCGCAGGTCTCGATCCCAGTGAAGTTGTGCTTGAGGTTGGGAGATGTGCAGACATCACCACGTTCGGGGACCTGGACACGGCGGGTGCCTCATGGGTGTATGTCATGGTCACCGACACGTCGCTTCGTTGGCTTCCGCTCGGATCTCCGGAAACGCCTGCGGTTCTCGCCCTCGATGCCGTGGAGTCTCCTGTCGATGCTCGGTGGCGCCAGCGCTGCGCCTTGGTGTTGCGACACGAGGAGCTCATCAGAACGCACCTGTCTGCTGATCACGATTGGGTGACTGGGCCCTTGAAGTTGGTAGTTCTGGCTTTCTCCCACGCGCACACCAAGGCCGCAGACGCCTTGCGGGCCCAGCTGGAAGCTCGGAGCATGCACGTCGAGATTCTCGATCTGCCTAGTTCGGGGCTTCCGAAGTAGCCAACACCCACCCTGGGTTTTGCGTTTCAGCAGATCATCCCCATAGACCCAATCTCATCTTGACGGATGTCGGACCCTCGGCGTATCGTTCAAGGTCCATCGAACATACGTTCGATTCCCCGAGACGGCAGGCCTGGAGGCAGGCACGAGCAGGAAGGGCGGGGGATGGCGAAGCGATACGACGACGACGTCCAGGTGCAGGAGGACGCCGGGATGCCGGCCTCCTTCTCCTGGCGAGGCAAGCCCTACCGGATCACCGACGTGATCGGGCGATGGGTCATCGAGGGCCGCTGGTGGGCCGACGGCCGCGACCGCGAGTACTGGCGTGTCCAGGCACAGGGTGGCGCGGTCTGGGACCTCTATCACGACCGCCGGGCCCGCCGCTGGCACCTCGAACGGCTCTGGGATTGATGCGCGGGCCCCGCCGCAATGTCCTCCCCCTCGTTCGCCCACCTTGATGTCCGGTCCTTCTTCTCGCTGAAGGACGGGGCGTTCTCACCCGAAGACCTGGCGTCCCGGGCCGCGCACCTCGGCATGCCCGCGGTCGCCATGACCGACCGCGACGGGCTCTACGGCGCCGCCCGGTTCGTCGCCGCATGCGAACGCGAAGGCGTGAAGCCGATCCTCGGCGCGACCCTGACCCTCGCCGACGGGAGGGACGGGAGTGTCGCGGCACAGCGTCGTCGAGGTCCCGAGCGGCAGCGAAGGGATCCGAGCAGCGAGCACGCGGCACCTCCCGGCCCCCAAGGTCTGCACGTCGTCCTCATCGCGACGAACGGGACCGGCTACGCGAATCTGTGCCGACTCGTCACCGATGCGCACATGGCGGGCACCCGGGGGGACCCGTCGCTGGCGGTCGAGCAGATCTGTGCGCATGCCGAGGGACTTGCGGTGATCCTCGGGCCGCGTTCACCATCCGGCCGCCTGGCAATCGCAGGGGAGGGGGAGCGGGCGGTGCGCGTGCTGGAACCGTGGCGGGAGGCGTTCGGGCATCGCGCGTTCATCGGGGTCGAGCACCGGATGGAACGGGACTCGAACGCCGAGATCCGCGCGCTGCTGCGCCTAGCCGACCGTGCCGGTCTGCGATCGGTCGCGACGAATCCGGTGCGCTACCTCGTCCGCGAGGACGCGTTCCTGGCCGATGCGCTCGAGTGCATGCGCAAGATCGTGCCGCTCGCGCCGACCAACGTGACGCGCACCAACGCCGAGGGGTTCCTCAAACCGGCCCGGGCGATGCGGGCGCTCTTCGCCGAACGTCCGGACCTGTGCGATGCGACCCTCGAGATTGCCGAGGCGTGCACGTTCGATCTGGAGCTGCACCGGATCCGGTTCCCGGACTTCCCGGTGACCGACGGGCGCGGCGCCGAAGCGGTCCTGCAGGACCGATGCCTGCGCGGGCTGGACGACCGCGGGGTCGGGCGCACCCGCGAGGTCGAGGACCGCTTGGTCCACGAGCTGTGCATGATCGGCGAGCTGGGCTACGCCGCGTACTTCCTGACCGTCGCCGACATCTGCGCGGACATCCGGGCCATGGGCATCCGGGCCGCCTGCCGCGGATCGGCCGCCTCCAGCCTGGTCACGTACGCGCTTCGCATCTCGGACGTGGACGCGGTCCGCCACGACCTGGTCTTCGAGCGGTTCCTGAACCCGCTGCGTGACGAACTGCCCGACATCGATGTCGACGTGGAGTCCGCGCGGCGCGAGGACGTCTACGACATGGTCCTGTCGCGCTACGGCGACGAACGCGCGGCCTGCGTCGCGATGATCGACACCTACCGGGCGCGCGCGGCGGTCCGCGAGGTCGGCAAGATGCTCGGCCTGCCCGAGCCCGAGGTCGGGGTCATCGCGAAAGCCTTCCCCCACATCGGTGCCAAGCACTTGCGCAAGGCGATCGAGGCGCTCCCGGAGCTGGCGGGCTCCAACCTGAACGCCGGCCAGCTCGAGCTGCTGTTCACGATCGCCGAACGCTTGGACGGGTTCCCGCGCCACATCGCGCTGCACCCCAGCGGCATCGTGCTCTCCAACGACGAGCTGGTCCGCCGCGTCCCGATGGAACGCTCGTTCCAGGGCTACCGCATGATCCACGCCGACAAGGACGACGTCGAGCTGCTCGGCTATCTCAAGCTGGACGTGCTCGGGGTGCGGATGTTCTCGGCGATGCGCCACGCTCAGGACGAACTCGCCCGCGTCGAGCATCTCAAGCTCGATCTGGACCGCATCCCGACCGATGACGCCGCGACGTTCGAGCTGATCCGCGCCTCGGACACGATCGGCTGTTTCCAGATCGAATCGCCCGGCCAGCGCGAGCTGCTCCAGAAGTTCCAGCCACAGAAGTGGGAGGACCTGATCATCGACATCTCGCTGTTCCGGCCGGGGCCGGTGAAATCCGACATGGTCACGCCGTTCCTGCGCCGTCGCCACGGCATGGAGGCGCCGGAGTACCCGCACGAGGCGATGCGTCCCGCGCTGCGCGAGACCTACGGCGTGATCGTCTACCACGAGCAGGTGATGCGGGTGCTGGCCGCGATCGGTGGGTACTCGCTGTCGGAAGCCGATGCCGTCCGCCGGGCGCTGGGCGGGGACGAGGCGGCGGTCCGGCGCCTGCGCGCCGACTTCCTGGGGCGGGCCGAGTCGCGCGGCATCGCCCGCGCGATCGCCGAACCCGTCTGGAACCACGTCGCGCAGTTCGCCTCGTTCGGCTTCTGCAAAGCGCACGCCGCCGCGTTCGCCGTCCCCACCTACCAGTCCGCCTACCTCAAGGCGCATCACCCGGCGTTCCTCATGGCCGGGCTCCTCACCCACGACCCCGGGATGTACCCCCGCCGCCTGATCCTCGAAGACGCCCGCGAACACGGCATCGCGATCCTCCCGCTCGACGTCAACCTGAGTGAACCGGATTACGTCGTCGAGATCGTGGATGGCCCTGGGGGCCGGGAGGTGCCGCGTGCTCGCTGCTCGGATCCCGTCGCTCCCGCTCGGGACCTCGACGACGCTGTGCCGCGACACTCCCGTCCCTCCGGTACGGAGGCTTCTCGATATGGCATCCGGTTGGCCCTGAAAGACGTCCATGGGATCAGCGACGCCGAAGTCCGTTCCATATCGGAGGTGCGGTCGGAGAAGCCGTTCGCCGACGTAGGGGACTTCACGCGGCGAGCGCAGGTCTCGCGACCGGTGACCGAGGCGATCACGCATGCCGGTGGGTTCGACGCCATCGGTGGTCACGTGGACGATACCCGGCGCGACCGGCTGTTCACCGCGATGACGACGGAGCCCCAACGCGAGGGTGAGCAGATGGCGCTGGCGATCCACCAGCCTGTCGCGACGTCGCTGCGCGACTACTCCGACGCCGAACGCGTCCGCGCCGAGCTCGAGGTCATGGGGGTCGACGCGTCACGGCACATCATCTCGTTCTACGAACCGCTGCTGGCCGATCTGAACGTGGTGCGTGCCAAGGACCTGCACCGGCACCGTTCCGACGAGTGGGTGATGGTCGCCGGCGTGAAGGTCTCGTCGCAGACCCCGGCGGTCCGCAGCGGCAAACGCATCATCTTCCTGACGATCGACGATGCGACGAACCCGCTGGAGGTCACGGTCTTCGAACGCGTCCAGCCGTGGTGCGCGCGGACCGTGTTCCACTCGTTCGTGGTGGCGGTCTGGGGCAGGCTTCGGCGGACGGGGGTGCGCGGGGTGAGCGTCGTCGCCGAGGACGTATGGGACCTGACGGCGTTGCACCGGGCGCGTCGTGAAGGACGACTGCGCGAGGCGCTCGCGGAACACGGGGGACCCGCATCCGCCACGGAACCCGCTTCCGTCCCGGCGAAGCTCTGGCACGCGAGTCCGGGTTCCGCGGGGGGATGAGGACCGCATGACGGCGACACCCGTGACCGATACCCGAAGCTGGGTAGAGTGTCGGGCCGGTGCGGCTCCTAGGGCGGTGCCGGGCAACGGATGACCGACCACGAGGCGCACGACGCCACCACCGAGGACGTCCCCGACGATCTGATCCAACAGGAGGCGCTCGGCGACGTCCGCCTCCTAACGATTCCCGGGTTCCGCTGGCTGGTCCTGTCTCACGCGGCCGGCAACCTTGCGTTCTGGGGCTACTTCGGCGCGCTGATCGCCGAGGCGACCTTCCGCCTGGACGGCTCCCCGCGCCAGCTCGCGATCTTCGGCGCCTCGCTCTCCCTGCCGTTCGTCGTCGGCATGGTCGTGCAGGGCTTGTTCGTGGACCGCTGGAGCCCGAAATGGCTGAACTTCGGCGGCTACGTGATCATCGGTGGGGCCATCGCGGTCGGTTGGTACGGGTCGACGTTGCTCTGGATGTACCTCTCCTCGTTCCTGGTGGGACTGGGTGCCGCGGCGATCGAACCTGCCCGGTCCGCGCTGACCGGTCTGTTGGTCCCCGATAAGGACCTCGTGCGAGCGAACGGCGTCCTGGCCGTCGCCTTCCAAGCCTCCCTCTTGGGTGGCACCCTGCTCGGCGGCCTGTTGCTGACGGCCTACGGCAGCCCCACGGTCTTCGCGGTCTCGTTCGTGCTCGTCCTGGTCTCGTTCCCATTGGCGATCGCGGTCCCGGACGTCCGCCAGCAGGGGGAGATCCCGGAGCTGACCGTGCGCGACCTCACGCGTGGCGTCCGGACCGCCTGGCGGCTGCCGGAGCTGCGGCTGCTCCTGTTCGTGACCGCGGTCGGGTGGATGGTCTTCAACGCGTTCTTCGTCCTCGAACCCCTCTACATCCGCTACGTGCTGGGCAGGCCCGATGAGGCCGTGCTGTATCTCTGGTCGGCTCACGGGTTCGGCGCGATCCTGGGGGCCGTCGCCGTCGCCCGATTCAAGAGCGCGTCGGGCAAGGAACTCACCCTCGTCGGTGCCGGCGTCGTGACCTCCGGGTTCGGCCTGCTCCTGTACGCCGGTCCCGCGGTGTACCAGCTCTCGTTCATCGGTGCCGCGTTCATGGGTGCCGGGCTCGCGTTCATGTTCCCGGCGGCGCTGGCCCTGGTCCAGCGTGTCGTCGAGGAAGAGGAACGCGGGCGCGTGTCCGCGGTGCTGCTCTCGTTGCAGGAGTTCATGGCGCTGGTCGGGTCACTGCTGATCGTCATCTTCGGACTCAGCACCGATGCGGTGCAAGGCGTCCTGATCGGCGTCGGCGTGGCGATGGTCCTGATCGGGTTGCTCGGCCTGCGGGCGGTGCGACGCCTCCGGGCGCGCACCGATGCGCGCAGCGATGGCTAGGCCCGCGGAACCGATCCTGCATGTCGACCTCGATGCGTTCTACGCCTCGGTCGAGGTCCACGAGGATCCGTCGCTCGAAGGCAAGCCGGTCGTGGTCGGCGGAACCGGTACGCGCGGCGTCGTTTCCGCGGCGTCCTACGAAGCGAGGAAGTTCGGGATCCATTCCGCGATGCCGATCGTCCGCGCGCGCCGGCTCTGTCCCGATGCGGTGTTCGTGGCGCCGAACTTCACGTCGTATCGCGCGTACTCGAACCGGTTCCGCGAGATCCTGCTGGCGCACACACCGCTCGTCGAGCCGATCTCACTTGACGAGGCGTTCCTGGATGTGGGCGGCGCGGTCAAGCTGTTCGGCCAGCCAACGGAGATCGGCGCGAAGATCCGAGCGGAGGTTCGCGCGGAACTCGGGATCACGTGTTCGGTCGGTGTCGCACCGAACAAGTTCGTGGCCAAACTCGCGTCTGAGGAAGCCAAGCCGGACGGACTGCTGCATGTGCCGACGGACGGCGTGGACGCGTTCCTAAGGCCGTTGCCCGTGGGCGCGCTCTGGGGCGCGGGCGCGAAGACCGTCGAGGCCCTCTCCAAGCTCGGCGTGCGGACCGTCGACGAGCTGGCCGAGACCCCCAAGACCGTCCTCGCGCGACTCCTCGGCGACTCGCCGGCGGACCACCTGCTGGCGCTCTCGCGCGGCGACGACGAGCGCGATGTCGTGCCCTACGAGGCGCCGAAGTCCGTCAGCCACGAGGAGACGTTCGAGTACGACCTGGACGACGAGGCGGAACTTCTGCGTGAGATCCTCGCTCTTTCGCGCAAGGTCGCCTCACGCCTGCGCAAGGGCGGCTATCGCGCCCGAACCGTCACGCTGAAGGCCCGTCTGGCCAACTTCACGACCCTAACGCGTTCGCGGACGCTGGGGGATCCGACCGACGGGGGCTCGGAGATCTCTGCCGCGGCCTCCGACCTGTTCCGGTCCCTCCCCGGTGCGCGGCGGCGGATCCGGCTGCTGGGTGTTGCGGCGACCGGGTTGGTGTCCGCCGGCGCAGAGCAGCTCGCGCTCCTTCGAGGGGAGCGTTGGGGAGATGTGGACCGGGTCGTCGACCGTATCGAGGCCCGGTTCGGGCGCGATACCGCGATGCCCGCGACCCTGCTCGAGCGAGGACGCGAACGTGGCCCCGGACCGCCCCCTCCCCGGAACCCGTGATGGTTCCTATAATGGTTCTAGAGAAACGGAGGTAGGACGCGTTGCCTCTTTCCGAGCACGAACAGCGGATCCTCGAAGACATCGAACGACGCCTGTCGGAGGACGATCCTCGGTTCGCCGAAACCGTCGGCAGCACATCGCTGTATTCGCATCTCGCCCGCCGCATCCGGTGGGCGTCGCTCGCGTTCCTCGCAGGGTTCGCGCTGCTGCTGTTGTTCTTCGTTTCGATCTGGATCGCGCTCGCGGGGTTCGTTGTCATGCTGGCGGCGGCGCTCCTGTGTTACCGGTCACTCAAACAACTCGGCCAAGATCAACTTCGGGCGATGGTCCGCGACGGTCGATTCTCGTTGCCGGGGCTCTTGGCCCGTCTGACGGGCCGGCTCCCGCCGGGCGACGACCCGCAGTCGTAACTTGCTCGCTCGCGCGATAGACTCCTGACCGTCACTCATCGCCATTCCGGCCTTGCGTCGCGGCGCGTCACGCGATACAAAGAGCGGCACCTTCCCCAGACGCCCGGAGGCCGCACGCCCGCGCGGTCGGCATCCCGGCATCGACGGTGTATCGGTTGCATGGAGTACGTCGGGAGCGCGCTGGATGGAAGGTTTCACTGCCCACCAAGCTACGAAGTTCACAGGTTGCACCCCTCGGCAGCTCAGGTATTGGGACAGCATCGGCTTGGTACAACCGTCGGTCCAACAGACCGGCGGCCGTCCCGGGGTCCCGCGGCTCTATTCGTTCCGCGATCTGATCGCCCTGAAGGTCGTGAAATCCCTGCTCGATGGGGGTATGTCGCTCCAGAAGGTCCGTCGCAGTTGGGAGTACCTGAACAAGACGGCCGGGCTCGACGACCACCTGGCCGAGGTCCGGCTGGTGACCGACGGCCAGTCGATCTTCAAGATCTGCCGGCGTGACGGAGAGGTCCTCGACGCACTTCGTGAGGGCCAGATGGCGTTCTTCGTGGCGATCGACGAGATCGCACAGAGTGTGGAGTCCGGCGTTTCTGAGTTCCGTCAGGATCGCGATAGATTCATCCGTACGCTCAGGAGCGCTGCCAAAGACGTGGAGCAGCGATCTCCGGCTCCGGGCGGAACGCGTCGCCGGTCGACCGGCTGAGGGACCGGCTCGCTTCGGGATACCTCGACCGCGGTATCCCACCTCATCTCGGCCGCGGTGTGGGGCAGATACCGCAACTTCTGGGCCGACCGAACCTTCCAACGGGAGATGAGAAGGCGGCGGTCACGGATCCCAACACTTCGGACACCCCGCGCGGCCCCTTTTTCGCTCTCAAGGCGCCCTCTGACCGGGACCCGACGTTGACCGCCGCCCTCAGGCATGAATAACACCATTGTCATTCGCAGTCGTCAAGCACCTTCTACCGATAGTGGCTGGCTATACTCGCCTGTAGGTCCAGGAAGGGCGGTCAACCACCGATGGGAAGAGCCCTCGTGCTCAACGGTTCCGATCAGCCCCTCGCGGTGGTGCCCGCGAGGCGGGCGGTCGTGCTCGTCCTCAAGGAGAAGGCCGAGGTCGTCGCCTCCAACGGCATGATCTTCCGATCCGAACGCCTCGAGATCGAGGCCCCGTCGGTCGTGCGCCTGCGGTACTTCGTCAAGGTTCCGTACCGCGCCCACGCGGCGCTCACCCGCAGAGCGGTCTTCGCACGTGACGGCTGGGTGTGCCAGTACTGTGGCAAGTCCGCCGAGAACGTCGATCACGTCAATCCGAAGTCCAAGGGCGGCACCCACACCTGGGACAACGTCGTGGCTGCCTGCCGGCGTTGCAATTCCAAGAAGGAGAACCGCCTTCCGAAGGAGGCCGGTCTGTCCTTGGCCCGGCCGCCGTTCTTCCCATCCGACGGTTTCCGACTGTCGCTCGGCAAGCTCGAACCGGGCTGGGAAACCTACCTCGCCTAACTGACGGGTCTCCTTCCGGGAGGTCGTCCAACCGAACCTGAGCCCTGATCCTCCATGCCCAGGCACTGGATCGTGCCTGGTAAATCACGCTTGACAAGGTGGAGTAATAGTGGGATAAAGTGGAGCGCCAGTGGAGGAGAAGGGGAGGAAGTCGCGCTGTGGCCGGGTTGCTTGGTACGCATCGCTACCAATTGGACCCGAAGGGTCGGGTGTCCCTGCCGAAAGGCTTCAGGGAGATCCTGTCCGACGGGGCCACGCTCACCCTTGGGCAGGACGGATGCGTGTTCGTCTTCCCCGCAGACGAGTGGGACCGGCGGAGCGAGGAACTTCGCGACCGGCCCCTCTCGGATCAGCAGGGACGTGCGCTCGCGCGGATGTTCTTCGGTTCGGCGGAATCGGCATCGCTCGATTCGCAGGGCCGGCTGCTCATCCCGCAACGGCTCCGGAAGCTGGCGAGCATCGGCAAGGAGGCGGTCGTCGTCGGCGTCGAAGACCGCATGGAGATCTGGGACGCCGACGCCTGGGAGCGCTATTGGAACGTCCACAACAGCGCCTACCAGTCCGGAACCTTGGGGGAGTAGGTGAAAGAGCAACTGACGAAAGAGACACGCGAGAGCTTCACGTTGCTCGCGTGGTCCGTGGTCACCCTTTCCCTGTACGTGGGCCTCGCTCTGTTGATGGCCCACCTGCTGGGGTGAGTGGGACGTGACGGGTGGAGACGGGATCGCGGCCATCGCACGTGCCGGCCATGGCACAGCAGGTCCTTTCGTTCCTGGGCGGTCGGCGCCGCGTCCTGGACATGACGGTCGGTGCGGGTGGCCACGCGGCAGCACTGCTCGACGCCGGCACCGAGGAGCTGATCGGCGTCGACCGGGACCCGAGGGCCATCGGCATCGCCTCGGAACGCCTCGAACGTTTTGGATCCAGATCTGTTCTCACCGTTGCCCGGTTCTCCCAGCTCCGGGACGTCGCGCCTGTGGACGGGGTGCTCTACGACCTGGGCGTCTCGTCGATGCAACTGGACGAACCCGAACGTGGATTCAGCTTCCGCTCCTTCGGCCCCTTGGACATGCGGATGGGACCGGATGGGCGGTCGGCGATGGAGTTGGTCAACGAAGCCTCGGAGGAAGAGCTGGCAGCCATCATCCGGGACTTCGGGGAGGAGCGCCGAGCAAGGATCGTCGCACGGGCCATCGTGCGCGCGCGTGGTCGCGCGCCGATCGAGACCACCGACCAGTTGACGTCGGTGGTGGCGAGTGCGGTCGGGAGACGCCCGGGGGGCCCCCACCCCGCGCGTCGGACGTTCCAGGCGCTCCGCATCGCGGTCAACCGGGAGACCGAGGAGCTCGCCGCCTCCCTTCCTCAGGCGGTCGGACTCCTCGCTCCCGGTGGCCGCATCGTGGTGATCGCCTACCACTCGGTGGAGGACCGGATCGTGAAGCGGTTCCTGGTGGCCGAACGCGAACAGCAGCGGATGCGGATCCTGACCAAGAAGCCGCAGCGGCCCAGCGAGGACGAAGTGTCGGAGAACCCGCGAGCACGCAGCGCGAAGCTGCGAGCGGCGGAGCGGGTTGACGAGGTGATGGGATGAGTGCCCCCGCGCGACAGGTCCGGGCCCGGCAGGCTGTTCGGCCGCCGGCCCGGACCACCCCCTCCCGAGGCCGCCCATCGCTGCGGGTCGTCCCACTCGCGTCCCGGCGTCGGTCGGTGGGCTTCTGGATCCTGGCGGCGGCGCTGCTGGGCTCCATGGTGGTCGGGATCGCGGTGACGTACGCGCTGACCGCGCAGGCGGCCTTCGAGATGCGGGACCTCGCGGAACAGCGAACTACGCTGACCCGGTCGAACCGCGAGACGCGCGCGCAGATCGCGGTCCTGATGTCCGAGGAACGGATCGACAAGTGGGCGAAGCGCAGCAAGCTCGAGTACCCAGACAGTATCGAGATCATCAATGTCCGGGACGCCGCGCCCGGCGAATCCGGCAGTAGCCCCTCCCGTGATGCCCTCACGGCAGGGGCAGGATGAGGGGCCCGTCGCTCGGACGACTCGGTGCACTTCTGATCGTCCTCGCGGTCGGTTTCGTGGCGGTCACGGTTCGCCTGGGATACCTCCAGGTCGTGGACCGGGAGCGGTTCGAGAGTAAGGCGATACAGCAGCGGGTGCGCACGGTTCCCCTTCCTGCCGTACGGGGTGCGATCCTCGATCGGAATGAGCGTGACCTGGCCCTGTCCCTGGATGCCAAGGCTATCTATGCGGATCAGCGGTTCATCCCGGATCCCATGGGGGCTGCCGTCCGGATGTCGGAACCCCTGGGGATCAAGCCGATGGAACTTGCCCGCGCGCTCAAGGGGGAGTCCTCCTTCGTCTACGTGGCCCGCCAGGTGGACAGAGAGGTCGCGGAGGAGATCGCCGCGATGAACATCCCCGGGATCGGGTTCCTGGAGGAGAGCAAGCGGCACTATCCCGCAGGCGACATGGGCGCCCCGCAGGTGATGGGCTTCGTGGGGATCGACGGCGAGGGGCTCGCCGGGCTCGAGCTCCAGTACGAAGACGTGCTGTCGGGACGCCCCGGGGAGCGGCAGGAGGAGATCGACCCCGCGGGGCACCAGATCCCCCAGGGGATCCAGGTGGTCACGCCTCCGGTGCCGGGGCAGGACATCATCTCGACGATCGATGCCCCACTTCAGTATCGGGCGCAACTCGCGCTCGCGGAAACCGTGAAGAGCGAACGCGCGAAGGGTGGAACGCTGATCGCGATGGACCCGGAGACGGGCGATATCTTGGCCATGGCCTCGGACCCGTGGTTCGACCCGAACAACGTGGACCGTGCGAAAGAGATCGAGCTGAGTAACCCGGCCGTGCAAGCACTCTTCGAGCCTGGGTCGGTGAACAAGGTCATCACGGCGTCGGCGGCGGTCGAGGAGCGTGCGGTCGGTCTGACGGAGCGCTTCCGAGTGTACGACAGCATCTCGCGGGACTTCGGCGACGGTGATCGCGTCACGGTGCATGATTCACATCCCCACGCGCCGGAGACGATGATGCTTGGCGACATCATCACCGAGTCGAGCAATGTCGGCACGATCATGGTGGCCGGACAGCTCGGCGAGGACGAGATGGCGTCGTACCTGTCCAAGTTCGGGTTCGGCCGCGATTCCGGCATCGACTTCCCGTACGAGTCGGGCGGGATCCTCCCGGAGCCATATCAGTGGTCCGGCGCGACCATGCTGAACATCCCGATCGGCCAGGGTGTGTCCGTGACGCCGCTGCAGATGGCGTCGGTGTATGCGACGGTCGCGAACGACGGCGTGTCGGTCCAGCCGCGGCTCGTTCGGGCGACCCGGGATCCGGACGGAACGGTCCATGAGCTGGCCGCGTCGCCGACGCGCCGGGTGGTGTCGAAGGACACGGCGGATACCGTCACCGGGATGCTGTCCAACGTCGTCTCATCGAGCCGGGGGACGGGCACCGAGGCCGCGATCGAGGGGTACTGGGTGGCGGGCAAGACCGGGACCGCACAGAAGCCACGGGAGAACGGAAGCGGGTATTCGCACCGGTACATGGCGTCGTTCATCGGGTTCCTCCCGGCGGACGACCCACAGATCGTGATCGCGGTGATCCTGGATGAGCCTGCGCAGCAGTACGGAGGGCTCGCTGCAGCACCTCTCTTCCAGCAGTTCGGGAAGGAGGCGATCGCCCGGCTGCGCATCCCCGCGGGCGGCCGTCCCGACCTGCCCCCTACCGCGCAGCGATGACCGCGCAGGGTGCGCGGTCGGCACCCCGGGACGCGGTACGATACGGGTCGCCGGCCCCTCACGGAGGATGGAGGAGGCCGCGCACCCCTGCCGTGGCCGACATCAAGACACTCAACGACCTGGTTGCATCGCTCCCATCCGTCGAGATGCGGGGCGCTGCTTCCGTCCCCATCCTCGACGTCGCGTACGACTCCCACCAGTGCCGCCGGGGATCGCTCTTCTTCTGCGTTCCAGGACAGGTCGCGGACGGTCACGACTTCGCGCCGTCCGCCTATAACGCCGGCGCCGCGGCATTGCTGGTGGAGCGGTTCGTCGATGTTGAGATCCCTCAGGTGCGCGTTCCGTCGGTCCGCGAAACGATGGGGCCGCTGTCCGCGTCGTTCTTCGGTCATCCGTCGGGGGAAATGGCGGTCGTCGGCATCACCGGAACGAACGGCAAGACGACGACCACCTACCTGATGGAGTCGATCTTCCGAGCGGCTGGGATGCCACCGGGCGTGATCGGCACAACGGGTGTTCGCATCGACGGCGAGCCGTTCCCGGCGCCGCACACGACGCCCGAGGCGCCGGACCTGCATCGGCTGCTGCGGCGGATGGCGGATGCGGGAGTGCTCGGGGTGGCGATGGAGGTCTCGTCTCACGGCCTGGATCAGGACCGCGTCGGTGGGATCCGATTCCGGTGCGCCGTGTTCACGAACCTGTCCCAGGATCACTTGGACTATCACGACACGATGGAGGAGTACTTCGCCGCGAAGTCGAAGCTGTTCACGCTGACGGTGTCGGAGTTCGGCGTGACGAATGCCGATTCCGAGTACGGGAGGCGGTTGCTCGACGTCGATATCCCGATGGTGAGTTACGGAGTCGGTGATGGGGCAGATCTGCGTGCGACATCGGTGTCCTCAACGGCGACCGGCGTCTCGTTCGAAGTCGATGGCGTGGCGGTGTCCTCGCCGCTGCGAGGTCACTACAACGTCGAGAATGGTCTGGCGGCGTTCGCCGCGGCGCGGAGCCTCGGGATCGAGGACGGAGCGATCGTCGACGGTATCGCTGCGCTGCGTGGAGTTCCGGGCCGCCTCGAGCCGGTCGAGCAAGGACAGCCCTTCACCGTGCTGGTCGACTACGCGCACACCCCGGACAGCGTCGAGAACGTCCTGCGTGCCGCCCGCCCACTGACCGACGGCAAAGTGATCGTGGTGCTCGGCTGTGGCGGTGACCGCGATCGCACGAAGCGCCCTCTGATGGGCCGGGCGGCGACGAGCCTCGCCGATCTGGCCATCGTGACCAGCGACAATCCTCGATCCGAGGACCCTGCGGCGATCATCGCCGAGATCGAACCGGGCGCGAAGGACGGGGGTGGCCGGTTCGAGGTCGAACCCGACCGCCGGCTCGCCATCCGCGACGCGGTGCGGGCCGCGGGCCCGGGCGACGTCGTCGTGATCGCGGGCAAGGGACATGAGACCGGGCAGCAGTTCGCCGACCGCACGATCCCGTTCGACGACCGGATCGTCGCGGCTGAGGAGCTGCTGGCGCTTCGGAACGGTGACGGATGAGACGCCGGACGATGTCTGATATCGCGACCGTCGTCGGGGGGCGCCTCGCCGGTGAAGATGCCGCGGTGCGTTCCGTGACGATCGATAGCCGGGAGGCGCAACCGGGTGCGCTCTTCTTCGCCCTCGCGGGGGAGCACCACGACGGCCACGCGTTCGTCGCGGACGCGCGAGAGCGCGGCGCTTCGGGCGCGGTGGTCACCCACTCCGATGACGGAGCAGATTCCACGGTCGTCGTCGATGACGTCCAGGATGCGCTGCAGCGACTGGCCGCGGATGAGCGTCGGTCGATGAAGGGGAAGGTGGTCGGGATCACTGGCTCGACCGGGAAGACGACAACGAAGGATCTCGCCACGGCCGTCCTGTCCGCGCGTTTCGAGGTCGTGGCGAGTCCGGGCTCCTTCAACAACGAGATCGGACTTCCGCTCACGCTTCTGGCGGCCACCGAGTCGACGCACGTCATCGTTGCGGAGATGGGTGCCCGGGGGCTCGGTCACATCGAGGAGCTGTGCCGGGTGGCCGCCCCGAACGTCGGCATCGTGACGAACGTCGGCGTCGCGCACATGGAGCTCTTCGGTTCGGTCGAGAACATCGCGATCGCGAAGGGTGAGCTGATCGCAGCGCTGGACGCCGGTGGGACCGCCATCCTGAACGCGGACGACCCGGTGGTCACCGGCTACGCGGGGTTGACCGACGCTCGCGTGATGAGATTCGGGGAGCACCCCGATGCCGACGTTCGCGCTGAAGGGGTCGCGCTTGAAGACGACGGCACGGCCCGGTTCTCCCTGGCCGCGGCCGGTGAACGGCTGCCGGTTCGCCTGGCGATCCCCGGCGAGCACATGGTTTCCAACGCGCTCGCCGCTGCCGCGACAGGACTGGCGTTGGGGGTGGAAGCCGGCGATATCGTCGAGGCGCTGGCCGAGGCCAAGGGGTCCGCATGGCGGATGGAAGTCTTCGATGCTCCTGGCGGCGTCCGCGTCATCAACGACGCCTACAACGCGAATCCGACGTCGATGGCGTCGGCGCTGAAAGCCGCGCGCCGTATCGCGCGGGGATCACGGCTGTGCTCCGTCCTCGGGACGATGCGCGAACTCGGTCCGGTTTCGCGAGAGGAGCACGAGCGGATCGGTGACATGGCCGCCCGGCTGCACGTCGACCGGCTGATCACGGTGGGTGACGAGGCCCGTCAGATGGCGGTCGCAGCCCTCCGCGAGGGAACCCCGCCGGATGACGTCGCGAGCTACGACGACGCGGACGAGGCACTGGCGGACGTCCGGAGCTGGGTGCGGCCCGGAGACGTCGTCTTATTCAAGGGTTCCCGTGCCGTGGGGCTCGAACGACTGGCGGAGGCGATGCGTTCGTGACCGGGATCTTGGTGGCTGCGGCGATCGCGCTGTTCTTCACGTTGCTCGGCACCCCATTCGCGATCCGGCTCTTCCGGCTGTGGGGCTGGGGGCAACGGATCCGCGAAGACGGGCCACACACGCACCTAGAGAAGATGGGGACGCCCACGATGGGCGGAGCGGTCATCCTCGGCGGGCTCCTCGCCGGCTACGTCGCGGCCCACATGTTCTCGGCGCGCGGCGCGACGTGGGTGGGGGTGTCTATCCTGCTTGCGACGCTCGGCCTCGGGCTGCTCGGCTTCGTCGACGACTACACGAAGGTGCGGCGGCAGCGCTCCCTGGGTCTGTCCAAGACCGCGAAGGTGGTCGGACAGGCGGTCGTCGCGATCGTGTTCACGGTGATGATCGTCCAGCTCGCGAAGACCGGAACCCAGCTCTCCTTCATCCGCAACATCGGACTGAACCTCGGCATCTTCTTCATCATCTGGGTCTTCATCATGCTGGCCGCTTCATCGAACGCCGTGAACCTGACCGACGGGCTTGACGGGCTCGCATCGGGGTCCTCGATCCTGGTGCTCGCGGCCTACGTGATCATCGCGTTCTGGCAGTTCCGTCACTCCTGTGGAGAGCTCGACATCCCGGCGTGCTACATCCAGGACATCTCCGCATCGCTGGACACGGCGATCATCGCCGCGGCGGCGATGGGTGCAGCGGCCGGGTTCCTCTGGTGGAACGCCGCGCCGGCCCGGATCTTCATGGGCGATACCGGGTCGCTCGCGCTGGGCGGGCTGATGGCTGCGCTCGCGATCGTGACGAGCACGCAACTCCTGCTGGTCGTCCTCGGGGGCCTGTTCGTCCTGGAGACGACCTCCGTGATCGTGCAGGTGATCTCGTTCCGCGGCTTCCATCGGCGCGTCTTCCGGATGGCGCCGATCCATCATCACTTCGAATTGCTCGGTTGGCCGGAGTTCACCGTGATCGTGCGGTTCTGGATCATCGCCGGTCTCTGCGTGGCGGTCGGCCTCGGCCTGTTCTACGCCGACTTCCTCGCCCGCGGCGGGGTTGGGTGAGGTTCGCCGGGCAGCGCGCGGTGGTGGTCGGCCTCGGCACGAGCGGGGCGGCGGCGGCGCGGGTATTGGTCGACGAAGGCGCCTCCGTTCGGGTCAGCGAACAGCGTTCTGCTGATCTGCTCGATACCTCCAGCATCGCGGACCTGGACGTCGAACTGCTTCCCGGCGGCCATGAAGAAGGACACCTCGTGGACGCGACCCTGGTCGTGGTCAGTCCCGGGGTTCCCGAGGACGCGCAGATCGTTCGGTGGGCGCTTGATCGCGGCGTGCCGGTCTGGAGCGAATTGGAACTAGGTGCCCGTATCTGCGAGGTGCCATACGTCGGGATCACCGGGACCAACGGGAAGACGACTACGACGGAGATGGTGGCGTCGTGTATGCGGGCGGCCGGACTCGACGCGGCCGCGTGTGGGAACGTCGGATATCCGTTCTCGCTCGGCGCGCGCGACGGACATGAGGCGCTCGCGGTGGAGGCATCGTCCTTCCAACTCCGGTTCCATGAGTCATTTCATCCGCGGGTGTCGGTGTTGCTGAACGTCGCGGAAGACCATCTCGACTGGCACGGGTCCATGGAGGCCTACGCGGCCGCGAAGGCTCGGATCTTCCTGAACCAGCGCGAAGGGGATGTCCATGTCGGGAACCGGGACTCCGCCTCGGCTTCGATCTCCCGAGAGGCCGCTGCGACCCTCCGCTGGTTCACGCTGGCCGAACCCGACGATGAAGCGGCCGGCTACGAGGAGGGTCTGTTGGTCGTGCGCATCGACGGCACTACTCATGCGTTCGGGGAGGTCTCGTCCGCGCACGCCGGGTTCAGAGCCGACGCCGCCGCAGCTGCCATGGCAGCGATGTCCTTCGGTCTGGATCCGGCTCCCGTCGGGGAGGCGCTGACCGCATTCTCGCCGCTGCCGCATCGAGGCGAGACGGTGGCGACGGCCGCCGGAGTCCCCTTCGTCGACGACTCGAAGGCTACGAACCCGCATGCTGCCCTCGCCGCACTTGAGGGGAGGAGTCGTGTCGTCCTGATCGCTGGCGGGCGTTCCAAGGGTGTGGACCTCACCCCGCTCGCCACCGCGGCGCCCGGCTTGGGCGGGGTAGTCGCGATCGGCGAGGCGGCCGAAGAGATCGAGGACCTTTTCTCAGGAATCGTCCCCGTACGCAGGGCAGAATCGATGGAACAGGCTGTCGCGGCGGCGTTCGACCTGGCTTCCCCGGGAGCCACGGTGATGCTGGCGCCCGGATGTGCGAGTCAGGACATGTTCGAGGACTATCGAGAACGGGGAGATCGGTTCGCGCGAGCGGCGCGTGAGCTGGCGTCCGGACGCGACCCGGAGCACTCCTGATGGCCAGGAGCGCGGCCGGGCCCAAGGGGTCCGCCCAGCCCGTCCGCACTCGCTCTCGAGGGGCGACCCGCAAGGCGAGGCAACCCGGTCGCCATCTGCGCGTCGTCGGACCCGGCGAACGCCCGCGGACGCCGGCACAGACCAACCGGCGTTTCATCGTTCTTCTCCTCGGATCCACCGCGGCGCTGACCGTCCTCGGCCTGGTGATGGTGCTTTCGGCGAGTTCGGTCGCGGCGTATGCCCAGTACGGGTCGAGCTTCCTGTTCGCATGGCGGCAGGCTCTCTACGGTGTGGTCGGTGTCGGCGTGCTCGTGCTGTGCGCTCGGATGCCCTACGGGTCGTGGCGCCGACTCTCGCTCCCGTTCTTCGCGGTGTGCGTGCTCTTGCTGCTGATGGTCCTGCACCCGGCAGCGGGGACCGTCGCGGGCGGGTCCTCGCGATGGCTCGCCGTGGGACCGGTCACCATCCAGCCGTCGGAGTTCGTCAAGCTCGCGATCGTGGCGCTCGTCGCCGGTGTCCTCGCCGGCCGGTGGAAGCGACTGGACGAGCCCTCCGCGCTCCTTTTTCCCATCGTGCCGCTCACGGCGCTGGTCTGCGTCCTGATCATGCTGCAGCCCGACCTGGGGACGACGCTGATCGTCGCGGGCACGGTCTTCATCCTGATATTCCTCGCCGGGGTTCGATTGTCATGGCTGGTGCTCGCCGGCGCAGGGGGGGGGATACTGACGTTCGCGCTGATAGCGAGTTCGAGTTATCGGTGGGATCGGTTCACGTCGTTCCTCAACCCCTGGGGAGACCCCCAGAACACCGGCTACCACTTGATCCAATCACTCATCGCACTCGGGTCCGGAGGACTGACCGGCGAGGGGCTGGGCGCGAGCCGTCAGAAATGGCTCTACGTTCCGAATGCGCATACCGATTTCATCTTCTCGATCCTTGGCGAGGAACTCGGATTGCTCGGCGCCATGGTCACGATCGGGCTGTTCGCGGTCTTCCTCTATGCCGGGGTCCGCATCGCCGGACGCGCCCCGGACCCGTTCGGTCGGCTGCTCGCTGGCGGGATCGTCGCGTGGCTCGGTCTGCAGATACTGATCAACCTGGGAGCCGTGACCGGCCTGCTGCCCATCACCGGCGTGCCGCTGCCGTTGATATCGGCGGGCGGGTCCTCGCTCATCGTGAGCCTCGCAGCCATCGGGATCCTCGTCAGCATCGCCAGACGCGGAACGAGTCGCGCCCCTGCAGGGGCGGGGAGTCGGAACCAGGCCAGACAGAAGCAGCGGAGGAAGCGGCGGCGGTGAACGTCGTGATCGCCGGTGGGGGAACCGCCGGCCACGTGTTCCCCGCCCTTGCGGTTGCACGGCGGCTCGTCGACGACCACGGTGCGGACGTCAGGTTCATCGGGACCGACCGCGGGCTCGAGCGTGACCTCGTTCCAGAGGCGGGCTTCGATCTGACGACCATCGGCGCGCGCCCGTTCGTCCGGAAGATCTCGGTGGACGCCGCGCGCGCGCCGATCGCGCTGCTGCGCTCGGTCAGTGAGTGCCGGCCTTTGACCGACGCGGCCGACGTCATCCTCGGGATGGGCGGCTACGCGAGTGCTCCGGCGGTGATGGCGGCGCGGCGGGGTCACCGCCCGGTGGTCGTGCACGAACAGAACGCTATCCCGGGG
The DNA here is from genome assembly GCA_040880465.1 of Actinomycetota bacterium. GTDB lineage: Bacteria > Actinomycetota > UBA4738 > UBA4738 > JBBDHU01 > JBBDIK01. Next base: position 199,337 of record JBBDIK010000012.1, read on the forward strand.
GCTGCCAACCGGCTGGCCGCCCGGTGGGCACGGGTCGTCTGCGTCTCCTTCGAGGAGGCGCGTGATCGCTTCCCGGACCGGGTCCGGACGGTCGTGACGGGGAATCCCGTCCGGCAGCAGGTGCTGGAGATGGTACGGGCTCGAGATGAACTGCGTGAAGAGGCTCGTGCAGCATTCGGGTTCGATCCGCAGCGCAAGACGGTGGTGGTCTTCGGGGGCAGTCAGGGTGCGAAACACCTCAACGAAACGGTCGCGGCGGCGTGTCGCGGGCGGCTGGCCTCGCGGTTGGATCTGCAGGTGCTCATCCTGGCCGGCTGGGCGCATGCAGATGCGGTGCGCGCGGCGGTCGGGAGCCCGGCCGACGGGCGGATCCTGGTCCACGTACTCCCGTTCCTGGACCGGATGGAGCTTGCGTACGCGGTGGCGGATCTGGTCGTGTGCCGGTCCGGCGCGACCACGCTCGCAGAGATCTCCGTGTCCGGACTTCCTTCGATCCTGATCCCGTATCCACATGCAACGGCGAACCATCAGGAAGCGAACGCGCGCGCCCTCGAGCGGGCCGGCGGCGCGACGGTTCTGCTCGATGCCGAGCTCACGTCGCCGTCCCTGAGCGACCGGATCACCGACGTGCTCGATCAGCCCGCTCGCCTCGACCGGATGGCCGCGGATGCTTCCGGATGGGCGAAGCCCGGGGCGGCGGCGACCGTTGCCGATATCGTCGTCGGTGAGATCAGATGACCTACATCCCGCCTCCCGGCAGCATCCCGACCCTCGACGTACCCGACCTCGAGGGCATCAAGCGCGTGCATATGATCGGGATCGGCGGTGCCGGGATGAGCGGGATCGCGCTGCTGCTCCTGGCCGCGGGCATCGAAGTGACCGGATCCGACCTCAAGGATTCGTACGGACTCGGCGGTCTCCGGGCCGCCGGCGCCCGTATCGAGGTCGGACACCGGGCTGATCACTTGGGTGACCCGGATGCCGTCGTGGTCTCGTCGGCGATCCCGGAGACGAATCCCGAACTTGCGGAGGCGCGACGCCGGGGACTCCCCGTCTTCGCCCGCGCACAGGTGTTGGCGTCGCTGGCTCGTGGCAGACGTTCGTTCGCCGTGACCGGGACCCACGGCAAGACCACGACGACGTCGATGCTCGCCGTGATCCTGGAGCGCGCGGGCCTCGACCCCAGCTACTCGATCGGCGGCGACCTGAACGAAAGTGGTTCGAACGCCCGGGCCGGCGGCGGCAACGTGTTCGTCGCGGAGGCCGATGAGAGCGATGGGTCGTTCCTCCTGCTCGCCGGCGATGTCGGGATCGTCACCAACATCGAGGAGGATCACCTCGACTTCTACCGTGGGGGAGAGGCGGAGATCCGAGAGGCCTTCGCCACCTTCATGGACCGATGCGTGACCGTGATCGCGGGGGGCGACGACGAAGGCGTTCGTGCGGCGGCCGCGCTGTCGACGGCGACGCCGCTCCTCTACGGGCTCGGCGAATACAGCGACGTCCGGCTTACCGTTCGTGACCCCGATGGCTGGGATGCAGAAGGGACTCTGGATATCGGAGGTCAGGATGTCGACCTGCGGTTGCGGGTGCCGGGGGTCCATAACCTCCTCAACGCTACGGCGGCGCTTCTGGCCGCCCGGGAGGCTGGCGTCGACCCGGCTGAGGCCGCTGAGGCCCTTGCCGCGTTCTCCGGCGTGCGACGACGCTTCGAGTACCGAGGGTCGGGGGGCGGCGCGGAGTTCTTCGATGACTACGCGCATCACCCGACCGAGATCGCGGCCACCCTCGCGGCGGCCGCACGGCGCGCGGGCCACGAACGCCTCCTCGCCGTGTTCCAGCCTCATCGCTACACGAGGACCCAGTCCATGTGGCGGGATCTCGGCGAGAGCCTCGCGGAGGCAGACGTCGTCGTCGTGACAGACGTCTACGCGGCGGGGGAAGAGCCGATCCCGGGCGTCTCGGGCAAGCTCCTCGTGGACGCCCTCGCCGGGACCGGCTGGCCCCACCGGCTCGTGTATCTGCCCCGGCGCAGGGACGTCGTCCGATTCCTCTCGGACGAGACTCGGAGCGGAGACCTCGTCCTGACGCTCGGGGCGGGCGATATCACCGTCGTTGCGGACGAGACGTTGGAGCGGATCCGGGAGGAACCGTGACTGCCCCCACACCCGGTCCTGCCCCGAAGACCGGCCCCGGCGACGGCGATGCGACCCGCCGGGCCGGCGAGATCCTGCGACGGCACTGCGGCGATCGCGTTCGGGCGGGGTTCCCCCTCGCGCCCCTTACGACATTCCGGATCGGGGGTCCCGCAGCCCTGTACCTGGAGCCTGATTCGGTGGCCGACCTCGAAACGGCAAGCGAGGCCATCCGGGACACGGGGCTTCCGTTCGTGATCCTGGGGAAGGGTTCGAACGTGCTGATCTCCGACGACGGCTTCCCGGGGCTGGTACTGCGCTTGGGCAAAGGGTTCCGATGGACCGGCCGCGACGGGACGACGCTGACTGCCGGCGGTGCGATGCCGGTCCCCGCGCTGGCGGGGGTGGCGTTCCAGCATGGATTGGCCGGGCTCGAGTTCGGTGTTGCCATCCCGGCGACGCTCGGGGGGGCGGTCCGGATGAACGCCGGAGCGCACCAGCATTCGATGTCAGAGGTCGTGCGCGAGGTGAACGTGTTCCTGTTGGGGGCGGGGAGCCTTCGTGCGGTGCCGGCTGCGGAAGCCGGTTTCTCGTACCGGCGCTCCGGCCTGCCGGAGGACGGCATCGTGGTGAGCGCGGTGCTGGATCTGGCCGAGGGCGGGCGCCAGGGGATCAGGGGTCGCATGGACGAGGCGAGAGCCTGGCGCCGGGCGACACAACCGCTGGCCGAGCCGAACTGCGGGAGCGTCTTCAAGAACCCGGAGGAGGACCATGCAGCGAGGCTCGTGGAGGACGCCGGGGCCAAAGGCCTGGCGGTCGGCGGCGCTCACGTCTCGGAGAAGCATTCGAACTTCATCGTGGCGGCCCCGGGGGCGACGGCCGAGGACGTGGTCGCCCTGATCCGGCGTATCCAAGCGGTCGTCCGGGAACGCTCCGGCGTCGAACTCGAACCAGAGGTACATCTGATCGGTGACTTCTCCCAAGCATCTCTCTAAGCGCTTCGGCGCACACGCATGGAGGGTCTGGGCCGTGACGGCCGCGTGCCTCGTCGGTCTGGTCGCTATCGCCCTCGCCGTCGGCGCGTCTCCGCTCTTCCACGTCAAGACCGTGGAGATCACCGGGACATCGGAGCTCGGGCGCGGGGACATCTTGGAGGCGGCGGGACTCCGGTCCGACACGAACCTGATCACCCTCTCCCCTCGGGACGTCGAGGACCGGATCGTCGCCGACCCGTGGATCCGGACGGCCGTCGTCGAGCGGCACTTCCCGTCGACCCTGGTCATCACGGTCACGGAGCGGGTCCCGGCGGTGGCCGTGCGCCGGGATGGCACCTACTGGATCGTTGCAGCGGACGGCGTCACGCTGGGGGAGTCTCCGCGCGAGCCGGGTCTCCCGCCCGTCAAGGGGGCGCGTCCCGCTCCGGTCGGGGAGACGACGGGCCCCATGGCCGCAGCCGCCGCGGTCGCCGCGGCCTGGCCGGATGTGGTCTTGGCCGAGGATCCCCAGATCGGGATCGCACCCGACGGCAGCGTGACCGTGGAACTCCGCCGGCACATAACGGTCGACTACGGCATACCGACCGATCCGGCGCAGAAGGCGCAGGCGCTTGCCGGCGTCTTGGTGTGGGCGCAGCGGAACAAGGAGCGACTTGCGTCGATCGACCTCCGGGTCCCGGGGGCCCCCGCCGCGGAGCTCGCCAACGGACGGACGGAGAACGACCCGAACGTTTCAGGTGATAGCGGTGCGGTCGCCAACGACGGCGCGAACGAGCGCGGCCGCAAGAACGAGGAGTCACCGACACCGACGTTGTAGATGTGTCACCGGAGCGAACAACGGGCAGGCTCGTGAAGCTTGACGCACCTGCGCCTTCGTAGTACATTCCGTCAGCTTAAGGTTCACTATAGATAACAATTAAGTTGAACTTGAGGTTGATGTTTGTAGGCACGGATGACCTTAAGCACGATCCCTCGGGCACTTCCCCCGTTGGGCCACGGGACACGGAGGTCGGGAAACGATGATGGAGTCTCCTTCCAATTACCTGGCGGTCATCAAGGTCGTCGGCGTCGGTGGTGGCGGTGTGAACGCCGTCAACCGGATGATCGAGGCAGACCTGCGGGGCGTCGAGTTCGTCGCGGTGAACACGGACGCCCAGACCCTTCTGATGTCCGACGCAGACGTGAAGCTGGACATCGGTCGTGAGACGACCCGCGGACTCGGAGCCGGCTCGGATCCCGAGATCGGCCGAGCCGCGGCGGAAGAGCACTCCGACGAGATCCAGGAGATCCTCAAGGGCGCGGACATGGTGTTCATCACCGCCGGTCAAGGCGGGGGCACCGGGACCGGGGCAGCTCCCGTCATCGCCGAGGTCGCTCGGGACATAGGCGCCTTGACGATCGGCGTCGTCACGCGGCCGTTCGGGTTCGAGGGGCGCAAGCGCGCTTCGCAGGCGGACCTCGGGATCAACGAGCTGAAGCAATCCGTCGACACCTTGATCATCGTTCCGAACGACCGCCTCCTGCAGGTATCCGACGCCAGCACGCCCATGGTGGATGCGTTCCGGATGGCGGACCAGATCCTGTACCAGGGTGTCGAAGGCATCACGTCGCTCATCACGGTGCCGGGGCTGATCAACCTCGATTTCGCGGATGTGAGGACCGTGATGACGGGCGCCGGGTCGGCGCTCATGGGCATCGGCCACGGCTCGGGCGATGACCGCGCGTCGGAAGCCGCGAAAGCCGCCATCTCGTCTCCGCTGCTCGAGTCTTCGATCGACGGCGCGAAGGGCGTGCTCCTGTCGATCGCCGGTCCGTCCGACCTCACGCTGCACGAGGTCAACCAGGCGGCAGAAGCCATCACCCGCGTCGCGCACCCGGACGCGAACATCATCTTCGGCGCGGTGGTCGCCGACGAACTGGGCGACGAAGTCCGCGTGACGGTCATCGCCGCAGGGTTCGACAAGCTCACCTCGACGGCGGCGCTGGACTCGCGTCTGTCGCGCATCCTCGAGGAGCCAACACCACTTCTTGGCGAGGAGATGGCTGCGCCGGCCGCCTCGTCGGCTCCGGTCTCTTCGATCCTGGAGGACGAGGAGGACGAGTTGTTCCATCCGGCACCGGAGACCGTGGTCTTCGACGCCGAAGAGGATCTGGACATCCCGGATTTCCTCAAGAGTTAGACCCGACCGCCCCGCGTGGCCCGGCGGTCATGGGGACGGAGAGGACGACGATAGGCGCCCTTCCCCCGCCTCTCGTGAACGGTTCCTCTCCGTCCCCGCACCACCCTTGCGATCTCTTCGCACCCTGCGCCTGTCCGTCCTTACCTCGCCCTGTGCCTCGCCTCCCTGGGGCGCCTTCGTCTGAGACGATGCCGCTGATGATCGAACGGCGCGATCTGAGCGGCGGCGCCCATGTGCTGGTCTCCGTCACGCTCGAGGAGGCCGGGTTCCTCGCCGTCTTCACCGAGCGGACCGGGGGGGTATCGAGCGAGGAGTTCGCCTCCCTCAACCTGTCGTATTCGTCGGGAGACCAGCCGAGGAAGGTCGCCGCGAATCGGTCGCACGTGATCGAGGCGCTGGGGATCGGGCCGTTCGCGCTCGGTGGTCAGGTCCACGGAGCGAACATCGCCCAGGTCGGCCCGGCCAAGACCGGGAGCGGCTGGGACGGTCCGGATGGCGTCATCTCGGGCACCGACGGTCTCTCCACCAGGAGCAAGGGGCTTCCGCTGGCGGTCGCTACCGCGGATTGTGTCCCCGTCATCCTGGCCTCTGGCGCGGAGGGGCGGATCGCCGTCATCCATGCCGGCTGGCGTGGGGTGGCAGCCGGCATCATCGAGAAGGCCGCCTCGCTCTTCCCCGATCGAGGGTCGGTCGTGGCGGTGATCGGGCCGTGTGCGGGCGTGTGCCACTACGAGGTCGGCCCGGATGTGGCCCTGGCGGTCTCCGCGGGAACCGGCGGGGGGGCGGTGACACAGGAGCGCGGAGGGTCGCTCTACCTCGATCTGTCCGCGACCATCTCGGGGTCCCTGACCGGGTTGGGGATCGAGGCGGAGGAGACGCGCCTGTGCACGATCCATGAAGCCGATCGCTTCTTCTCCCATCGGCGAGACGGCCCCTGCGGGCGGCAGATGGCCATCGGCATGCGGCGGCCATGAGTGTTCGAGGCGCGGGCCCATACGGCGGCGACCTCGAAGCACGCCTCGCGTCGATACGAACGTCGATCGCCGATGCGGCTGCCCGCTCGGCACGATCATCCGACGAGGTCATCTTGGTAGCCATCAGCAAGCGCGTGCCGGCGGACCGCGTTGCGGCGGCTGCCGCACTCGGCGTGGGCGATTTCGGGGAGAACTACGTCAAGGAGCTCACGGGGAAGCGGGAGGTCGTCGGCGGAGTCACCTGGCACTTCATCGGAACCCTCCAGAGCAACACCGCCCATCGCGTCGCAGAGACCGCGGACTGGGTCGACACCCTCGTTCCCGGCCGGGCGACGGAGCGGCTGGCCAAGCGCGCGGCCGTCCATGGACGACGGATCCCGTGCCTGATCCAGGTGGACTTCACGGATGGGGCCCGGATCGGGACCCCGCCCGAGGAGGTCGAGGCCTTCTGTGACCAGGTCGCCGGCCTGGAGGGGGTCGAGCTCCGAGGCCTGATGACCCTGCCGCCGATGCCGGCGACTTCCGAGGACGCCCGCCCGTGGTTCGTGCAGCTCCGTGAGCTGCGGAACCGCGTCGCCGAGGCGCACCCCCAGGCGACGGAACTTTCCATGGGAATGTCCCTGGATTACGGCGTAGCCGTGGAGGAAGGCGCTACGATGGTGCGGGTCGGAACCGCGCTGTTCGGCGAACGGCCGGTGACCCGGACACCGTAGGAGGATCGGAGATGGCCGGCGTGTGGAAGAAGACGCTCTCGTACCTCGGGCTCGTCGAGGACGAAGAATACGAAGACCTGGACGATATCGGGGCCGAGGTCGCGGCCGAGCCGGCCCCCGTTCGCAGACTGGGCCGATCCTCGAGGTCCGACGGCGGCGGTTCCGCGCACGATCCGGTCGTTCGGACCATCGCCCCGGCGGCCCGCAGCGGCCCATCCGGCGGGTCCATCCACAAGACCGAGCCCAAGCGGTTCAACGACGCGCGTGAGGTCGGCGACCGGTACAAGGAGGGCGTGCCGGTCATCATGAACCTTCAGAGCACCGACGACGCCATCGCCCGGCGCCTGGTCGACTTCGCATCCGGTTTGGTCTACGGACTCGACGGCGCGATCGAAACGGTCGCGAACCGCGTCTACCTGCTGACGCCGGCCAACATGGAGGTGTCCGCGGAGGAACGCGAGCGGCTCCGTGAGGGCGGCTTCTACAACCAGTTCTAGCTGGTCGTCCTTCGGATGCTCGGACAGATCGCACCCGACAACGTCGTGACCCGCATCATCTGCGTCGCCATCACGATCTACTGGTTCATCTTGTTCGCCAGGATCATCTGGTCCTGGTTCCCCGTGCCCTACTCGGGGCCGGGCAAGACCCTCCATACGCTCCTCATGGACCTCACGAACCCCGTGCTCAAGCCGCTCAGCAAGCTCCTCCCCCCGATCCGGGCCGGAGCCGTCGGGCTGGACCTTTCGCCTATCATCGCCTTCGTCATCCTGATGGTCTTGCGGACCGCGATATGCTGATGACGCTTCCTCGCACGCTGCCTTCCCCGCGGCCCAAGGGGTGAGCCATGTTCAAGAAGAAGAAGAACGAGGATGAGACGGGTCTCGAGCCGGGGGCGGACGTGCCTGCCGGGCCGGGACTGAGCGCGATCGACATCCAGCAACAGGAGTTCCGCCAGGCGTTCAGGGGTTACAACGAGAAGGACGTCGATGAGTTCCTCGACACGTTGACGGAGGCGTACGCCCGTCTGAGCGAGGAGAACAAGCGTCTGCGGTCCGGCGCGGGTCTGCCGGCGGCCGGTGGGGATCCGACGGCGTCGGCCGATGCCATCCGGGCCCAGGCCCAGCAAGAGGCGTCGGCGGTCCTGGCCGATGCCCGTACGAGGGCGGCCGCGATGGGTGCCGTCGAGGGGAGTGCGTCCGGCGGGGAGAAGGCAGCGGTGCAGGGCTTCCTCAAGCAAGAGCGTGACTTCCTCCACGGGATGGCCGGCACGATCCAGAAGCACGCCGACACGATCCGCGAGATGGCGAAGACATTCCAGCAGCAGATACAGGCTTCGGCATCGACCGGTGCGGCCACGTCGGCGGTTCCGGGGACGCCGGGTGCGGGCTCTGCGGTACCGTCGCCGAACGCGGACGTCCCGGAGGCCGCGCAGTCAGCGGAGTCGGCTTCGACGGCTCCGGCGCCGGAGTCTTCGGTGCCGGTGGCGCCTCCCGTCATGGACTCCGCGTGGACGGCAACGGCCTCCCCCGCTGCCGCTCCCGTAGCGACCGCTCCCGTGGTGACCGAGACCGAGACCGAGACCGAGACCGAGACCGTCATCTCGATCCCTCCGTCCGAGGTGGACACGCCGACGGGGGAAACCCCGGCTATCGAAGCTCCGATCGTCGAGACTCCGGCTGAGGTGCCATCGGTGGACGATGCGTCGTTCGAGCAGGCCGAGGCGTCCTTCGGGCAAACCGAGGCGAGTGCGGAGATGCAGGTCGAAGGGCCGGACGCTCCGAAGCCGCAAGAGCAGCGGTCGCTCCGCGAGCTGTTCTGGGGCGAGGAGTAGCAGCTCCTTCCCTCAGACGGGCCGCAGGGTGACCACGATCGGAACCTCGTCGAGACCGGCCTCTTCGCGGTGCGCATCGCCTTCGAGTTCGCCGGAGATCATCGACCTCGCCAGGGTTTCCCCGCGGATGTAGTCGCCGAACGTCTCCACGGCCTGCGTGACATCCCCGGACGCCGAGATACCGAGTTCGATCCGGTCGGATACGTCGAGGTCGGCGGCCTTGCGGGCGTCCTGGATCACCCGAACCAGGTCGCGCGCGATCCCCTCTTGCCGCAGCGCGGGGGTCGGTTCCAGGTCAAGAGCCACGGTCAGCGCGCCGTCGGTTGCCATGCCCCAACCAGCTTTCGTCTCCTGGGTGAGGTCCACGTCGGCCGGTTCGAGTTCCACCTTCTTGAAGTCGCCGAGCGAGACCTGAACCCGCTCGCCGCGCCCGAGAGCGCCGGCGAGGGTCCCGTCGTCGGCTGCGAGGACCTCGGCGAGGGCCTTCACACGCTTCCCGAGTTTCGGGCCGAGGACCTTGAAGTTCGGCTTCGCGCTCCAGCCGCCGAGTTGCTCTGCCGATCCGGTGAAAACGACATCCTTCACGTTCAGTTCCTCGGCGATGACGCCGAGCAGCGGTTGGAGCGCATCGTGGTCACCGGCGTAGTGGACGATGGCCTCGGTCAGAGGCTGGCGGACCTTGACGCGTGCGTCTGCGCGGACCGTGCGACCGAGCGATGCGATGTCCCGGGCGGCCTGCATGGCGATGTCCAGGTCGGCGTCGGGGGCGGCCGTGCCGGGATCGGGGTAGTCCGAGAGGTGCACCGACTCCGCCGCCCCCGGCCCGGAGAGGTTGCGCCACAGTTCCTCCGCGACGAACGGCGTGAACGGAGCGAGGAGCTGGGAGAGCGTCAGGAGGCTCTCGTGGAGCGTTCGGTAGGCCGCGACCTTGTCGGCCCCGTTGGGGTCGCCGGTCGGGTCCCAGAACCGCCGGCGGGCTCGCCGCACGTACCAGTTCGACAGGTCGTCGACGAACGTGGCGATGCGCCGGCCGGCCCCGGTCGCGTCGTAGGCCTCCAGTCCCTCGCGCGCGACGCCGACCGTATCGGCGAGCTGGGAGAGCAGCCAACGGTCCAGCAGCGGGCGCTCGTCCGCAGGTACCTCTGCGGCCGTCTCCGGGTCGAACCCGTCGGCGTTCGCGTAGGTCACGAAGAACGAGTAGACGTTCCACAGGGTCAAGAGGAACTGGCGGACGCTCTGGTCGAGGATCTCCATGCTGACCCGTCGGGAGGTCCACGGAGAGCCACTGGTCACGAGGAACCAACGGAGCGCGTCCGCACCCTGGCGATCCAGCACCTCCCACGGATCGATCACGTTCCCCAGTGACTTGGACATCTTGCGCCCGTCGGCATCCACGATGTGTCCCAAGCAGACGACGTTGCGATACGCGGTGTCGTCGAAGTGCAGAACCCCTTCGGCCATCAGCGTGTAGAACCACCCGCGGGTCTGATCGATCGCCTCGGAGATGAAGTCTGCGGGGAACCGGCTCTCGAATCGTTCGCGGCTGCCGTCGGCGTACGGATACCCCCACTGCGCGAACGGCATCGCGCCGGAGTCGTACCAAGCGTCGATCACCTCGGTCAGGCGCCGAGACTCCTTCCCGCAGTTCGGGCAGGGAAGGATGACCCCGTCGATCGCCGGACGATGCGGGTCGAGGTTCCGAACGTCGCGGTCCGCGAGCTCGCCGAGCTCCGCGAGCGAGCCGATCACGGTCGTATGCCCGTCCTCGCAGCGCCAGATCGGCAGCGGGGTTCCCCAGTATCGGTCCCGTGAAAGCGCCCAGTCGACGTTGTTCTCCAGCCAGTTCCCGTACCGGCCGTCCTTGATGTGCTCCGGGAACCAGTTGACGCCTTGGTTGACCTCGAGGAGGCGTCCCTTCTTCGCCGTGGTGCGGATGTACCAGGAGGTTCGCGCGTAGTACAGGAGCGGCGTTCGGCAGCGCCAGCAGAACGGGTAGCTGTGGGTGTAGGTTTCGGCGCGCAGCAGGAGGCCGCGCCGCCCGAGGTCCTCGACGATATGCGCGTCGGCGTCTTTCACGAACCGGCCGTGGACGTACTCGGGCACGTCGCCGGTGAACTTGCCTTCCGCGTCGACCGGGTTGTACACGGGCCAGCCGTTCGCGCGTCCGATCTCGAGGTCGTCGGAGCCGAACGCCGGCGCGATGTGCACGACTCCGGTGCCCTCCTCCATCGACACGAAGTCGCCGGCGACGATCGTATGGGTCGAGCCCTCATCGACGTTCTCGAAGGGCGGCGCATACCGGGCGCCGACGAGCAGCTCGCCGGGCAGGTCGCCGAGCTCCGTTGCTTCCGGAAGGACCTTCTCGCGCAAGGGCTCGGCGATGATGAGCATCTGGCCGTCGTGTTCCACCACCGTGTACGTCGCGGCCGGGTCGATCGCGAGGCCCAGGTTCGAGAGCAGGGTCCACGGCGTCGTCGTCCAGACGGCGATCCGCGCCCCGACGAGATCGCGGTCCGCCGGGCAGTCCGTGATCTCGAGCTTGAGGAAGACACTTGGGTCCTCGGTCTCCTCGTACCCGAGGGCGACCTCGGCGTCCGAGAGGGCGGTGCCGCAGCGAGGGCAGTAGGCGGTGACCTTGTGGTCCTCGACCAACAGCCCGTCTTCGAACAAGCGTTTCAGTGACCACCAGACGCTCTGGACGTACTCGGTCGACATCGTCCAGTAGGCGTCGGACATGTCCAGCCAGAAGCCGATCCGCTCCGTGAGCTTCTCCCAGTCGTCCACGTAGCGAGTGACCGATCCGCGGCAAAGGCGTGTGAACTCCTCGATGCCGAACGCTTCGATGTCGCTCTTGGTCTTGGTGCCGATCTCCTTCTCGACCTCGAGCTCCACCGGCAGGCCGTGGCAGTCCCATCCAGCCTTCCGGGGCACGGAGTAGCCGGTCATCGTCTTGAACCGCGGATACACGTCCTTGAACGTGCGCGGCTCGACGTGGTGGATACCCGGACGACCGTTGGCCGTGGGCGGGCCCTCGTAGAAGACCCACTCGGGGGAGCCGTCGCGCAAGCGGAGGCTCTTGGCGAAGATGTCGGCGTCCTTCCAGAAGGCGAGGATCCCCTCCTCGAGCGCGGGGAAGCTCACCTTCGGGTCGACCGGTTCGAACCTGCTCACTCGCCCTCCTCCCATGGAACGCGAAAGCGCCCCGTCCCTCGTGGGGACGAGGCGCGAGCCCCGCGGTACCACCCCGCTTGCCGTGCCCTCACGGACGCGACCGCTTGCCGGCGGCGAACACCGCCTTCCCCTGTCACGGGCGGAACCCGGCTGCGCCTACTGGGACCGGCGCCGGGGCGTCTTTCCGTTCGGGCAGCGGCTCGGGGAGGATCTTCGGGCCGGTCTCGCCACCGGGCTCCCACCGTCCCCGGCTCGCTCCTCGCGAGGGCGCCGCCCTACTCGTTCCCGTCGTCGCCGTTCTGCTGCATCCTACCGCGATGGCAACCGTCGCCGTCCGAAGGGTTCTCGTCCTGTTTCCAGGCACGACCCTCTGGGCGCTAGGCACGAACGGTCCGCGGACATCCCTCCGCGCGGGATGCTCGGTGCTACCATCCCTCAGCTATGGCGGCCAAACCGTTCACCAAGGACGAACTGAAGGAGTTCCGCAAGCGCCTCGAGCATGAGCGCGTGGAACTGGGGACCCAGCTCAAGGATATCGAGGAGGAATCCTTCTCTTCGACCCAGGCTGAGATGTCCGGTGAGACGGGTTTCGACGAGGAGTTCGCCGACGCCGGCAGCTTCACGTTGGAACGCGAGTCGGCCCTTTCGATCGAGAACAACGTCCGCGACCTGATCCAGAAGATCGGCCACGCCCTCGAGCGCATGGACGACGGGAAGTTCGGGGTCTGTGAGCGATGCGGGAAGATGATCGAGAAGGCCCGGATCAAGGCTCTCCCGTACGCCACCCTGTGCATCAAGGATGCCCAGGCCGAAGCCCGCCTGCGGTGAACCTGCTGCAGCGCCCCGCGCGCTGGCTCTACGTTTCCGCGATCCTCGTGCTCCTGATCGATGCGGGAGCGAAGGCGCTCGCTCGAGGGGCCCTCGCGGACGGGCCGCCGATCGTCGTTATCCCCGGTGTCCTGCACCTCACGTACACCACGAACACCGGCGGCGCATTCGGCCTCTTGGAAGGCCTGCCGTGGCTCTTCGCGTTGGCGACGATCGGGGTCTCGATCGCCATCGTCTGGGCGGCCCCGCGCGTCAAGCGTCCGTTCGTTGCGGTCGCGCTCGGAATGATCCTGGGTGGGGCGCTGGGGAACCTGGCCGACCGGCTCTCGGGCGGCTTGTCGATGGACGGCACCGTTACCGACTTCATCGACTTCCGGATCTGGCCGGTGTTCAACCTGGCCGACACGGCGATCGTCCTCGGGGCGCTGCTCCTGGTGTTCGCGGGCGTCCGCGGCGACCATGCTGATGCGAAGGGCGATCCCGGCGAAGCCGCGGTGGCTGAGGAGCCCGACGGGAAGCGCGATGGGGGCGACTGAGCTCGTCGCGACCGGCGCCGGCCGGCTCGACCGCATGATCGCCGAGGCGCTGGGCGTTCCCCGAGCCGACGTGCAGCGGGCGATCGAAGCAGGCCTCGTGTTGGTCGACGGACGGCCGCGGGCGAAGTCGTTCGGTCTGGTCGGCGGGGAACGCATCACGGTCGATCTGACCGCTGTCGAGTCGGTGGCGCCCGAGGGACCCGCGGTTCCGATCGTCTGGGAGGACGAACACGTGGCCGTGATCGACAAGCCTGCGGGCTTGGTGACCCACCCAACCGCGAGTCGGCGAACGGGAACGCTGGTGAACCGGCTCCTGGGGATGGAGATACCGCTCGCTGCCGCCGGGGGCACGCTCCGGCCCGGGATCGTGCACCGTCTCGACGCCGGCACGTCGGGACTCTTGATCGTCGCCAAGGACGACGCCACGTTCGCGGCGTTGCAGGACATGATGCGTTTGCACGCCGTCGATCGACGATACCTCGCACTGGTCCGGGGTGCTCCTGACAACGACCGGTTCGTGGTCGACGCTCCGCTGGAACGCCGTCGGGCCACGATCGTCGTCCGGCCCGTCACGGGGCGCGAGGCGGAAACGGCGTTCGAGGTTCTGGAGCGCTTCGACCGGGCGGCGCTGCTCGAAGGCTCGCCTCGGACCGGGCGGACCCATCAGATCCGCGTGCACCTCTCGGCTATCGGGCACCCCATCCTCGGCGACAAGACCTACGGCGGCGGGGGCGACGATGCGAAGCTCCTAGGCCTGACCCGTCCGTTCCTGCACTCGTGGCGGCTGGCGTTCACGCATCCGGCCACCGGTGAACGGGTCGAGTGCGAAGCTGATCTTCCAGCGGACCTCCGCGAGGCCCTCGCGTCTGCGGAACGCTAGCGGGTCTTCGCCGGTTCCTTGAGCCAGAGCGCGTACTGGGTGCGGACCTCCTCACGCGAGGCGAGGACGGCGTCCTCAACATCGGGCGGGAGCCGGCGGCTCTCGATCAGCGCGTTCAGCTTCTGCGTGTCGACCGACAGGACCTGCTCCCACAGGTCCAGGGGTTCGAGGATCTGGCGGAGGCGCTCCTCGTCTGGCTGCGACACGTGCTGCGTCCGTCGCGAGATCGCCGCACCGTCGGTGCCGAAGAGGCGTTTGTACCCGTGTTCGTCGCAGAACGCATTGATGAGTCCGGCGAGCTCGTCGATCCGCCGGTAGACCCTTCGGCCCTCGCGCTTGAGCCCGATCCACTCGTCCACGACCTCGGTCATCTTCGGCGCCGGATCGCCTTCCTCCTGATCGAAGCGGTGCCGGAACACCGGGCAGAGCCGCTGGAAGTCGCACCAGTCGCACAGCGGGTTCTCCCGGGCCTCGAACTTGCCGGCCTCGATCCGCTGGGCGGCCGTCGCGATGCGCCGGCGCAGCTCGTCGGCGTCGGCGGGGGAGCGGATGGTGGACATCCGCTGGCCGGGAAGTAGGTAGTACAGGGTCAGGCGCTCGGGCTCGATGCCCCAGACCTCACGTGCGGCGAGGTAGTAGACAGACAGCTGGAGGTCCTGGTCGATGCGGGCCTGCGGCGGAAGGCGACGGTTCGTCTTGTAGTCGATGATCTCGTAGCCGCCGCCGGGGATCCGATCCATCCGGTCGATGACGCCGGTGAGCTGGACACCCTCGACGTCGATCGAGAACCTGGACTCGGCCGCGGCGGGGATCCGGTAGGCGTCGGCGTTCTCGACGTGATACTGGGTCAGGACCTGGCGGCCGTGGTCATAGTAGCTCTGTTCCTCGCCCTCGCTCGCGTAGCCGTCGGAAACCCACACGTGCTCCAAGGTCTCGAGCAGCTCGTCGAGCGAGGGAGCGATGGGCACGGGCCGGTTGTGGAAGCGGTACAGAGCCTGGTGCAATGAATCGCCGAACGACAGCGCCGGTGCGGGCTTGCCGGGGATGCGTTCGAGATAGGAGAAGCGGTACTTGGCGGGGCAGGTTTCGTAGGTATTGAGGCTCGTATATGACAGCCTCATACCTCGATCTCCCTCCCCACTTGAACAGCCGCTCCGGCTGAGCATATAGTGAGCGGCACGCGAATCACAAGGATGTCATTTCCCACAGGTTTTCCCCAGACCTGAGGAGGCGGCAACAGGACCCCACCGAAGGACCGGATGGCCGAAGGCTTCGTTCACCTCCACACGCACACTGAGTACTCGCTGCTCGACGGCGCGTCCCGCATCGGGCCGTTGTTCGAGAAAGCCGCGGAACTGCAGATGCCGGCGCTCGCGATGACCGACCACGGCGTGATGTTCGGCGCGCTGGAGTTCTACAAGGCGGGCCGCGAGGCCGGGGTCACGCCGATCCTGGGTGTCGAGGCCTACGTCGCTCCGGGCTCGCGTTTCGACCGCCAGCCGGGCGAGTCCGAGGCCAAATACCGGCACCTGACGATCCTGGCGAAGAACGAGACCGGCTATCGGAACCTGTTGCGGCTGGTGACGGACGCCTACCTCGAGGGCTTCTACCATCGGCCCCGGATCGACAAGGAGTTGCTTGCCGAGCACGCGGAGGGCCTGATCGGGCTGTCGGGGTGCCTGGCGGGCGAGGTCCAGCGGCTGCTGCTGTCCGGCCAGCGGGACCGGGCCGTGGAGGTCGCGGGCGCCTACGGCGAGATCTTCGGGCCCGGGAACTACTTCCTGGAGATGCAGGATCACGGGATCACCGAGCAGCGCCAGGTGAACCCGATGATGGTCGAGCTCGCCGCGGCGACGGGTCTGCCGATGGTCGCGACGAACGACCTGCACTACACCGAGCAGGCCCACGCCCAGGCGCACGACATCCTCCTGTGCATCCAGCAGCAGAAGAAGCAATCGGACACCGACCGGCTGCGCTTCGACGGTGACCACTTCTACCTGAAGTCCTCCCAGGAGATGCGGCAGGTCTTCCGGGAACTCCCCGACGCCTGTGACGCCACGCTGGCTATCGCCGAGATGATCGAGCCCATCGCCGAGCTGGAGCGGGTCCTGGTGGAGGGGCGCACGGAGTTCCGAGTGCCGAGGTTCGACTCGCCCGGTGGGATGGACCGGGACACCTACCTCCGGAAGCTGGTCGACGAGGGCGCCATCGATCGCTACGGCGAGATCACCCCCGAGATCCGTGAGCGGATCGACCACGAGCTGGGCGTCATCTCGGATATGGGCTTCGCCGGATACTTCCTGATCGTGTGGGACCTGATCCGCTTCGCCCGCGAGAGCGGGATCCGGGTGGGCCCGGGGCGCGGATCGGCCGCGGGGTCGGTCGTCTCGTACTGCCTGCGCATCACCGATCTCGATCCGCTGCGTTACTCCTTGATCTTCGAGCGGTTCCTGAACCCCGGTCGTGTCCAGATGCCGGACATCGATATGGACTTCGACGAGCGCCGGCGGGATGAAGTCATCCGCTACGTCGCCCAGAAGTACGGCGAGGACCATGTCGCGCAGATCATCACGTTCCAGACGATCAAGGGGAAGCAGGGCATCCGCGACTCGGCGCGCGTCCTGGGTTTCCCGGCGTCGGTGGGGGACCGGATCGCCAAGATGTATCCGCCGGCGATCATGGGCCGCGACTACCCGATCGAGCAGGCCCTCGAGCTCTCGCCCGAGCTGAAGGATGCCTACCTCCAGGAGCCGGAAGCGCAGGAGATCATCGACAGCGCCCGGGCTCTCGAAGGGTTGCGACGCGAGGACTCGGTCCATGCCGCGGGTGTAGTGATCGGCGATGCGCCGCTCGTGAACTACCTGCCGCTCAAGCTCGCGAAGGACTCGCGTGATGACTCGCGGCGCATCGTTACCCAGTTCGACATGCACGGGGTCGAGAAACTCGGCTTGCTCAAGATGGACTTCCTCGGCCTTCGCAACCTGTCGGTCATCGAGGACACGGTGATGCACCTGCGCCGCCGCGGGGTGGACCTGGACATCGACCACATCCCGCTGGACGACGCGGAGACGTACGCGATGCTCTGCCGCGCCGACACCACCGGGGTGTTCCAGATGGAGTCGGGGGGCATGCGCGAGCTGATCAAGAGCCTGGCGCCGGACCGGTTCGAGGATCTGATGGCCCTGGTCGCGCTGTACCGCCCGGGCCCGCTGAACCAGGGCATGCACATCGAGTACGCCGAGCGCAAGCATGGCCGGCGTCCGGTGACGTACTCCCACCCGGACCTGGAGGAGATCCTGGGCGGAACCTACGGCGTGATGGTCTACCAGGAACAGGTCATGCAGCTCGCGGTGCTCGTGGCCGGCTACTCGATGGCCGAGGCCGACGATCTGCGTTCGGTGATGGGAAAGAAGAAGCGTGACGCCGTCGCCAAGCACCGTCAGAAGTTCACCGCCGGTACGATCGAGAACGACTACCCCGAGAAACTTGCGCGCGAACTATTCGACCTTATGGAGCCCTTCGCCGACTACGGGTTCAACGCCTCACACGCGTGCGCGTACGCGTATGTCGCCTATCAGACCGCCTACCTCAAGGCGCACTACCCGGTCGAGTTCATGGCCGCGATGCTCACGAGCGTCAAGGGAGACAAGGACAAGAAGCCCTTCTACCTGTACGCGTGTCGTTCGATGGACATCGAGGTGCTCCCGCCGGACGTGAACGAGTCGGGTATCAACTTCCGTCCGACGACCGATGGGGAGCCGAGGATCCGCTACGGGCTTTCCGCGGTCCGCAACGTGGGGGAGGGGGCGGTCCAGCAGATCATCGCCGCGCGTGAGAAGCAGGGCGCGTTCAGCTCGTTCACGGATTTCTGCCGGAAGGTGGATCCGGGCGTGCTCACCAAGAAGGTCCTCGAGAGCTCGATCCTCGCGGGCGCGTTCGACTCGATGGGGTACTCGCGGCGCGGTCTGATCGAAGGCTACGACAAGGTGTCCGGCCCGATCGTGTCCGAGCGGAAGGCCGAGGCGGCCGGCCAGTTCTCGCTCTTCGGCGGCGGCGGGGACGGCGCGGAGGGCGGCGGTGCCACCGAGATCGACGAATCGGTCCTCGCCTCCGAGGAGTTCGACAAGCGGGACTTCTTGCGACTCGAGAAGGAGATGCTGGGTCAGTACGTGACCGACCACCCACTACTGGCGCTCACGGACGCCCTCGTCCGACAGACCGATACCGAGATCACGCACCTCGGCGCCAAAGGAGACGGCGACCTGGTCACCGTCGGAGGCATCATCGCGACCGTGGCCCGGCGCTACACGAAGAAGGGCGAACCATACGCGCTGTTCCGCGTCGAGGACCTGGCCGGCGGGGTGTCCGTGGTGGCGTTCCCGAACATCTACGAGCAGGCACCGGACCTGATCGCCGTCGATCAGATGGTCGTGGTGACCGGACGCGTCGATCTGCGGGGCCGCGAGCTGCAACTGCGTGCCGTCGAGGTCAAGCCGCTCGAGACTGGCGGTGGCGGGGCGGCGGGTGGTGAGGAACCTGCGGCTCCCGGGGATCCGGTCATCGTCGAGGTCCCGGCCGCAAGTTGTACGAACGTGATGCTGGCCCAGCTCAAGGAGGCTCTCGCAGCCAACCCTGGCACCACGCCGGTGATGATGCGGCTGGTCGGGGAAGCCGGGGTGACGCCGCTGCGCTTGGGAGACGGTTACAAGGTGGATCCGAGCGCGGGGCTCCTGTCGGAGCTACGGATCTTGCTTGGGCCACAGGCGGTGCGTCAAGAGCCCGTCGGTGGCTCTTCCGCCGCATGATCGATCGCGGCTAGGCTGGGATCGTGGCCTTCGATGTGATCCCGGCTATCGATGTGTTCGACGGCAAGCTCGCCCGGTTCTCGGGCGGAGCCCACTTCCCGGTCGAGGAGTTCGGTGGTGATCCGCTGGCCGCTGCCGAGGCGTTCGCCCAAGCGGGCGCGTCGTGGGTCCACGTCGTGGACATGAACCTCGCGTTCCAGGGCGCTTCGGCCAACGCGGATGTGGTGGCACGCGTGAGCGAACTTGGCTTGAAGGTGCAGGCGAGCGGGGGCGTCGCCTCCCACGCGGACATCGAACAGATGCTGGAGGGAGGTGCGGAGCGCGTCGTCCTCGGGTCTGCTGCCCTGGAGAATCGGATGCCGGTCGAGATGTTGGTGGCCGAACTCGGCGAACGTCTCGCGGTCGGGCTCGAGATCGACGGGTCCCGCATCGTTCCGCGCGGACGGGCGCCCCTCGAGATCAGCATCGGCGGGACGGTCGATTGGCTGGTCGAGATCGGCGCCACCCGCTTCGTCCGCACGTCCGTCGCGCGGGTGGGGGAACGGTCCGGACCGAACCTCGAAGGGATCACGGAGCTCGTCGCGACCGGGCGTCCCGTGGTCGCAGCCGGGGGGATCGGTTCCTTCGAGCATCTGCAGGAGGTCGCCGCGACCGGCGCCGAGGGTGCCATCGTCGGTCGTTCTGTCTACGAGGGCGACCTCGACCTCGCGACCGCGATCCGCGAACTCGCCGCTGCCTGAACGGGCCGCAGAGCTGGCCCGTAGAATCGTGGGATGGGATTCCTCACTGAACATGTCGCCGAGGTCCGCCGCGACCTCGACGCTCGCCCCCTGGATGAGGCGATGCTCCTCGAACGCGCCCGCTTGCAACCGACGGCCCGGAACTTCGTGACCGCACTCCGGTCCGGGGCGCCGGCCGTGATCGCCGAGGTGAAGCAGGCGTCGCCCTCGGCCGGGGAGATCCGCGCGACCGACCCGGCGGCACAGGCCAGGGCGTACGCGGATGCCGGCGCAGCGGCGGTCTCGGTTCTGACGGAGCCGAAGCATTTCCACGGTTCTCTCGCGGACCTGCGTGCGGTTCGACGTGAGGTCGACGTGCCGGTCTTGCGGAAGGACTTCGTCGTCCATCCGTCGCAGCTGATCGAGTCGCGCGCGGAAGGTGCCGACGCGGTGCTCCTGATCGCGACCTCGCTCTCCGCCGCCGAGCTCGCGGCTCTACTGGCGGTTGCGCGGGACCTCGGGATGGAGGCGCTGGTCGAAGCGTTCGGGCGCGAGGACCTTGATCGCGCCGTAGCCAGCGGCGCGGAGGTCATCGGCGTGAATGCTCGGGATCTCGAGACGCTCGATGTGGATGAGCACGGAGCGCTCGAACTGCTCGCGACCATCCCCGAGGACCGAGTCGCCGTCTTCGAGAGCGGCATCTCGACTCGTGAGCAGGTTCGGCGCGCGACCGAAGCGGGCGCGAGTGCCGTCCTGGTCGGAACGGCGCTGATGGAGGCCGACGACCCCGGTGAGAAACTCCGAGAGCTCATCGGGGCAGGCGTATGAGCGCCACGGAGGGGGCCGCGACGGAGGCCTCTCCCGACCTTCGCGGGCGGTTCGGGACGTTCGGTGGTCGGTACGTTCCCGAGGTCCTGATCCCCGCGCACGAGGATCTGGCCCGTTCGTGGTCGGAACTCCGCGCCGATCGGGCGTTCCGAGGGGAGTTGGACGAACTGCTCTCCGCCTACGTGGGACGTCCTACGCCGCTGACGTTCGCGTCGCACCTTTCGGACGAGCTCGGATATCGCGTCTACCTCAAGCGGGAAGACCTCGCGCACACCGGAGCACACAAGATCAACAACACGATCGGTCAGGTCCTGTTGGCGCGCCGCCTGGGGAAGGAGCGGATCATCGCCGAGACGGGGGCAGGGCAACACGGAGTGGCTACCGCGACCGCCTGCGCGCTGTTCGGACTGCCGTGTGTCGTGTACATGGGGGAAGAGGACACGGTCCGTCAGGCGCCGAACGTGGCCCGCATGAAGCTCCTGGGGGCTGAAGTGGTCCCCGTCACCAGCGGATCCAAGACGCTCAAGGATGCGATCAATGAGGCCCTCCGCGATTGGGCGGCGAGCGTCCGCGATACCCACTACGTGATCGGGTCGGTGGTCGGCGGTCACCCTTTCCCCGCGATCGTCCGAGATCTCCAGCGGGTGATCGGCGACGAGGCCCGTGCGCAGTTCGCCGAGGCCGAAGGGACGGATCCCGATGCGGTCCTGGCCTGTGTCGGCGGCGGCTCGAACGCGATCGGTATGTTCAGCGCGTTCATCGGACTCGGGCCGGACCTGATCGGAGTCGAGGCGGGCGGCCGCGGGGATGGCCTGGGAGACCATTGCCGGTCGCTGTCGCGTGGCGAGCCGGGGGTGCTGCATGGCGCGCGGTCCTACCTCCTGCAGGATGAGGACGGCCAGATCGCGCCGACGCATTCGATCTCGGCCGGACTGGATTATCCGGGCGTCGGACCGCAGCACTCGTATCTGAAAGACGCGGGCTTGGCGCGCTACGTCGCCGCGACCGACACGGAGGCCCTTGAGGGGTTCCAGGCGCTCGCCAGGACCGAGGGCATCCTTCCGGCGCTGGAGCCGTCACACGTGATCGGCTGGCTCCTGGATCGGCCGCTGCCTGAAGGCTCGAAGCTCGTGGTCTGCTTATCCGGCCGCGGCGACAAGGATCTGGACAGCGTCCGCAAGGCCCTCGGGGAGGACGTGGTGCTGGCATGAGCACCGGATTCCCGCTCGAGGACGCCTTGCGCGCCAAGATCGAGGGCGGCGCGAAGATCTTCGCGCCCTACGTCACGAGCGGGCTCTACGGGGTCGACGCCGACCTGCTCCGGGAGTTCGAGGCTGCCGGCGCCGACGCGATCGAGCTCGGCGTGCCGTTCTCGGACCCGGTCGTGGACGGCGGGGTGGTTCAGGAGGCTTCTCGCCGGGCGCTCGAGGCCGGGTTCCATCCGCGGGACGCCTTCGAGCTCGTTCGGGAGGCGAACCTGTCCATCCCGGTCCTGCTGATGGGGTACCTCAATCCGATCCTGGCGATGGGGGAGGAGGCGTGGATCTCGGCGTCCGTAGACGTCGGCGTGAGCGGCTTCATCGTGCCCGACCTCCCGGTGGACGAGGGAGCGGACTTCGCAGGGCGCTGCTACGAGGCGGGTCTGGCGCCGGTCTTCCTGGCCGCACCCGGGACGTCGGTCGAGCGCATGCGGGAGGTGGCGGGGGCATCGCGTGGCTGTATCTACTGCGTCGCAACCTACGGGGTGACCGGTCAGACCGGAACGCTCGGCAGGGCCTCTCGGGAGGTCGTCGAGGCGCTTCGGCCGCTGACCGACCGCCCACTGCTGGTTGGGATCGGGGTCAGTACGCCCGAGGACGCGCGGGAGCAGTGCATCTTCGCCGACGGGGTGATAGTCGGAAGCGCGCTCGTTGCGCCGATGTTGAAGGGCGACTTCGCGGGAGCTATCGCGCTTGCGGAAGGATTCCGGGCTGCGATCCCGAGCTAGAGCAGTGCCGGGAGAGGGGGTCGAACCCTCACGGGCTTTCGCCCACGGGATTTTGAGTCCCGCGTGTCTGCCAATTCCACCATCCCGGCGTCGCGGGGGCGTGGGTGCGTGCCGATGCCCGCGCGAACCTAGACTACAGCCCGCATGAAGCCCATCCGTCCGTTATTGGGAACCCTGATGGCGGTCGTCATCCTGCTCGTTGCGTGTCGTGACTTGCCTCCGGGGGCCGTGCCGACAACGTCACCGCTGGCGGACCGTCCCGATCTGAAGGTGGCGCTGATCGGTGCGCTGACGGGGCCGAACAGTGGCCCGGCGAACCGGGGGCTGGAGGGGACGCGCCTGGCGCTCGATCGGATCAACGAGCAGGGGGAGCTGCCGGTCGGGCTCGTCGCTTTCGGCGTGGACACCAGGGAGGATCCGGCTATCGCGGCCGAGGCGGTTCGGGAGCAGGTAGTGGAGGACACCGAGGTGGTCGCGGCGGTCACCTGGGCATCAGCTCCGGAGGCGGATCAGGTTCACAGCCAACTGGAAGCCGCGGGGGTGCCGACGATCGACCTGTCTCCCGCCGGGATAGCTGCCGAGGGGCCGGGGGCGGCCGGCTACCGACGCCTGGTCACCTCCGATCAGGCGCAGGCTGCGGCTGCGGCACGCGTGATCGATGTGCTCGATCCCCGCCGGGTCTGCATCTCCGGATCCGACGACGTGCGGAGCGTTCGGTTGGGGCGGGCCGTGACGCGGGTACTTGCGCATCGGGGCGTGCAGACGCAGGGCACGCTTCCGGTGGAGCCGGGGATCGAGGACCGGTCGGCTCTCGCCCAGGAGATCGGCGCGAGTCGGTGCCAGGTCGTGTTCTGGAGCGGGGGTGGGGCGGATGGAGCGGTACTGCGTGAAGCGCTCGACGGGACGGCGGACGACCAGGTTCGACTCGTGGGAGGCGACGCGATGCGCAACGACGCGTACCTAACGCACGCCGGCCCTGGCGCTGACGGGACGCTTTCGGTCTGCCCGTGCGTGGACGTGACCGGAGGATCCGATCTTCCCCTCCAAGCCTTCATCCAGGAGTACCAAGCGAAGTTCGGTGGCCCGCCGGGCGTCTACTCGGCGGAAGGATGGGACGCAGGTCAGATGATCATCGAGGCTGTGCGCGCGGGTGCGAGGACGCGCGGGGACCTTGTCGCCGCGCTCGACGACCTCGATGCAGCGGATGGACTCGCTCGGGTGTACCGCTTCTCCGCGGAGGGTGGTCTCGAACCGGCCGCGCGCAACGTATCGGTTTCGGAAGTGACGGCGGGCCAGTGGGTCTCGCTCGGTTCGGAGGACGATGCCGTGAAGGTGTTGCGGTCGCGGTGAAGGGTTGAAACGTTGGGGAAAACGAAAGGACGGGCCGAAGGACCTTTGGAGCCGCTCACGCCTTCCCCATACGCGAGCGTTATCTACTCGGTCCTTCGACCCGCCAAGAGTCGGCCCCAAGCGACCCGGTACCGCGGTGCCGGATCGTCGCCCCCCGGCGGGCGATCCGCCTTCCCGCCGTCGTCGCTCCGTGACGTCGCCGCCTCGTTGCGTCTTCCGCGTTCCGTGGTCCGCTCCGTTGGTCCGGAGTGCTCCTCGACTCCTGCGGTTCCTGCGACCGCTTGGGGCCGCAGCGAAAACTAGCAAGGCGCTCTAAGCGTGTCAATGCCCTGAAACATGTTGCGGCGCAATGTGGTCTGTGTAGCGTCGCAGGTCATCGGCATCTTCGGTTCGACGGAAAACTTCCCGGAAAAAAGTGACACGTTCAACGATCGCGGATGACGCGTGTGAACCGACGACCGGGGCGTGCTTCGTCGTCATCGATGATTCGGACGTCCCCGACCGCCGTCGCGTACCCGATATGCAGCAGGATCGCCGTCGACGTGAGACACGTGCGCCGAAGGGTTAGCGCGTCGCGGCGGTCGTGGCATCGAGGGCAGGTTCGGGTAGCGGCCTCGGCGGACGGAAGAAGTAGATGCCGGTGACCAGCAGGTATCCGACCCACGCGAAGACTTCCAAGACGGATGGGTTGGCGTGATAGCCGAACAGCGCGCGTAGGATCGCGCCGATGCCGGCCTCGTCGGAAAGAACGGCCGAAGTATCCCATGCTGTCTGGGTCAGGAAGGGCAGGAGCCCTGCTTCCTGCAGTTCGTGGATCGAGAAGGCGAATAGTCCGGCCGCGACGACCAGTATCAGCCCGCCGGTGACCTTGAAGAAGGTCCGCATGTTGAGCTTGATCCCGCCGCGGTAGAGGAGATAGCCGAGCGCGGCGGCGATGGCAAGTCCGAGGAGGCCGCCGATGACCGTCGCCCACGCGTTCCCACCCGTCGCCTTGTTGGCGCTGAACAGGAAGAGCGCGGTTTCGATCCCTTCACGCAGGACGGCGAAGAACGCGACGCCGGCGACCGCAAGGCCGCCCCCGACGAGGGCGGAATCCACACGCTCTTGAAGTTCTGACTTGATCCGGGCGCCCTGGCGCCGCATCCAGAAGATCATCCAGGTCAGGACCCCAACCGCTGCCAGACTCACGAGCCCCTCGAAGATCTCCTCGGCGCGGCCCTCGAACTCGGCCCCCACCGCAACGATCGCGCCACCGGCGACCAAGCTGAGGGCGGCTGCGACGGCGGTTCCCCACCAGACGAGCTTCGCCTGGTCGGAGCGGCCGAGCTGCCTGAGGTAGGCCAGCACGATCGTGATGATAAGTACGGCTTCGATGCCTTCGCGGAGTGTGACGAGGAGCGCTGCACCCATGTCCTTCACTTCCTCTTCCGTCGTGGTCCGTGGGTATTCGGGGCGAAAGTCTACCTAGTAGGTCGGAATTCGCCAGCGAGCCGATCCGTGCCCGGGACGGGTCTGATCGCTCCCCGTGGCCCGGCTACAATCCGCCCTGGTGAGCGACCGCATCTACCTCCTCGATGGGCACAGCCTGTCGTACCGAGCGTTCTTCGCCCTTCCCACCAGCCTCGCCACGTCCACCGGCCAGATCACGAACGCCGTCTACGGGTTCACGTCGATGCTGATCAAGCTCCTTGCCGACGAGCGCCCCGAGTACCTCGCGGTCGCCTTCGACAAAGGCGCGCCCACGGTGCGGCTGGCGAAGTACGAGGACTACAAGGCCGGGCGGCCCGAGGCGCCGAGCGAGTTCCGCGACCAGATCGGCTTGATCCATGAGGTGCTCGAGACCCTGGACGTTCCGATCGTGCAGGTCGAAGGGCACGAGGCGGACGACGCCATCGGGACGTTGGCGATGCGGGCGGTCGAGCGGAGGATCGAGGCGGTGATCGTGACCGCGGACCGTGACTTCTTCCAGCTCGTCCGGCCGGGGATCACCGTGATGTTCAACCGCAAGGGGATCTCGGACATCGTTCGGTACGACGAGGCGGCCGTGGAGGAACGCTTCGGCATCCCGCCGTCCAAGTACCTGGATTTCGTGGCCCTCAAGGGCGACGCGTCGGACAATATCCCCG
The DNA here is from genome assembly GCA_040880465.1 of Actinomycetota bacterium. Taxonomy (GTDB): domain Bacteria; phylum Actinomycetota; class UBA4738; order UBA4738; family JBBDHU01; genus JBBDIK01. The sequence goes on from JBBDIK010000012.1 coordinate 225,395, forward strand.
GCGTGCCCGGCATCGGGGAGAAGACGGCGACCAAGCTCGTGCAGCAGTTCGGGTCGATCGAGGACCTGATGAGACGCACGGAAGAGCTCAAGGGCAAGCAGAAGCACAATATCGAGGCCTCGGTGGAGCAGCTCGAGTTGAACAAGGACCTCGCGCGGCTCCAGACGGACCTGGATCTCGACGTCGAACCCGAGGATTGCCGGATCGGCGAGTGGGATATGCAGGCGGTCAGGAGCTTGTTCATCTCGCTGGAGTTCCGGAGCCTCCTGGATCGGCTGGAGGAAACCGTCGTCGCGACGCGGGACGCGACGGCCGACGGGCCGGCTCCCGAGGCCGCTCCGACGCATGACCTGCACCTCGAGCAGGGGAGCCCGTCGGCCGTCGCGAAGATGATCGCCGCGCGGACGCCGAAATCGGTTGCCGGGTTGGTCGAGGGTTCGACGATGACGGGCCTCGCCGCATCGGGTGGCGACGGGCGTGCGACGTTCGCCGAAGTGGGCGCGCTGCCCGCCGGGCTGGCGAAGGGACTGGCGGCCACGGACACGCCGAAATGGCTCCACCAGGCCAAGGAACTGGAGACGGTCCTGACCGCCGTCGGAAAGACCCTCGGGGGGGTGGCGTTCGACACGTTGCTCGCGGGGTATCTGCTCGACCCGGCCGCTGCCGAGTATCCGTTGGCTTCGCTCTGCGTGACCTACCTCGGGACCGATCTGTTGGACTCGGTGGGTGGAACGGACGAGGGGCAACTGTTTGCCGAGCCGTGGCGCGAGGCCGCCGCAGCAGCCGCCGCTATCGCGCTCCTGGTCCCGGTGATGCAGGAACGGCTGGACGTTGCGGGCCTGGGGGATCTCCTGCGCGACGTGGAGCTGCCGCTGTCGTCGGTCCTGGCCAGGATGCAGGCGCGCGGGATCGCCCTGGACGTCGACTACCTGGGCGAGATGGCGACGGGCGTTCGCCGGGAGATGGACGAACTCCGTACCGAGATCTACGGGTACGCGGGCGAGGAGTTCAACCTGAACTCACCTCCCCAGCTTCGGGTCGTCCTGTACGAGAAACTCGGCCTCACCCCCGGCAAGAAGACGCCGAAGGGGGAGCTTTCCACCGACGCGTCGGTCCTGGAGAAGCTGCGGGACGACGATCCGATCGTCGACGCGCTTCTGCGCTGGCGCGAGCTCGACAAGCTGAACTCGACGTACCTCGAGGCGCTACCGAGGCTGGTGAACCCCTTGACCGGACGCGTCCATTCGACCTTCAATCAGGCGGTCGCGGCGACGGGCAGGCTGTCGTCGTCGGATCCGAACCTGCAGAACATCCCGGTTCGCAGCGACCTCGGTCGCCGGATCCGGCGGGCATTCATCCCGGGAGGGACCGATCAGGTCCTGCTCGTGGCGGATTACTCGCAGATCGAACTGCGCGTCCTCGCCCACCTCTCCGGCGATGGAGGGCTCCTGACGGCGTTCGCGTCCGGCGAAGACATCCACACGGCCACCGCGGCACAGGTTTTCGACCTCCCGCCGGACAAGGTGGATCCAGAGTCGCGCCGTCGCGCCAAGATGGTCAACTACGGCCTGGCCTATGGGATGAACGCCTACGGCCTCGCCCAGCGCCTCGATATCGCACCCGACGAGGCGACCGAGATCATGGATGCCTACTTCGAGAGCTTCCCGGGGATCCAGGACTACCTCGAGAAGCAGGTCGGCCGCGCAACCGCCGACGGCTACACCGAGACGATGCTGGGCCGCCGTCGGTACATCCCCGAGCTGCAGGCCAGCAACCGTGGCGTGCAGGAGATCGGCCGGCGGATGGCGCTGAACGCTCCGATCCAGGGAAGCGCGAGCGACGTGTTCAAGGTAGCGATGATCAGGATGGACGAGGCCATCGAGGATTCTGATCTCGATCTGCACATGCTCCTGACGGTGCACGACGAGTTGGTTTTCGAGGTCGCGGCGTCGCAGGTCGAGGTCGCGGCCGAGCTCGTCCGCGACCGCATGGAACACGCCGTCGAGTTGGTGGTTCCCCTGGTTGCCGACATCGGGTGGGGCCCGAACTGGGCTGACGCGGCTCCGGAGGGTCACTGACGATGCCGGACTGGGAGCGGGTGTCCCGTGAAGCGGTCTATGCGAACGATTGGATCGAGGTGTTCGACGATCGCGTGATCAGGCCGGACGGTCAACTGGGCGTCTACGGAGTCGTTCATCTCCGGACGCACGCTGCCGGGGTCGTGGTCTTCGATCCGGATCGTGGCGTCCTGCTCGTCGGTCAGGAGCGGTACACGCTCGGGCGATACTCGTGGGAGATCCCGGAGGGAGGCGTCCCGCTGGACGAGGATCGCCTGGAGGGAGCCAAGCGCGAACTGGCCGAGGAAACTGGGCTGCAGGCCGAGCGGTGGACCGAACTGCTGAGCTGCGATCTCTCCAACTCCGTGTCGGACGAGACCGGCTCCATCTATCTTGCGGAGGACCTCGCCGAGGGCCCGTCCAGTCCGGAGGCGACGGAAATTCTTCAGACGCGCTGGGTCGCTAGAGGAGGGGCTCTCCATGGTCGAGCGTGGAGAGATCAGCGACCTCGTCTCACAGGCCGGACTCCTGGCCGCGGCCCGTTACCTCGAGGCACGTTGACGGCGTTTCCGCAGGTCACCTAGTATCTGCGGGCGACGCGCGGGCGCGATCCATGCCCGACGGCAAATCCCAACCGCCGATCCGGGTGCGGCTGCGCGTCAGGAGGAGACCCACCGCATGACCGATACGGATACGGCCGCAGCCGAGCCCGACCTCACGCCGGAGGAGCTGGTGGCGGCGATCGAAGCGAGCCTCAAGGATTTCAACGACGGCGACATCATGGAAGGTACCGTCGTCAAGATCGACCGCGACGAGGTCCTCCTGGACATCGGCTACAAGTCCGAAGGCGTTATCCCGAGCAAGGAACTCTCGATCCGCCACGACGTCGACCCGTCCGAGGTCGTGAAGGTCGGCGACAAGATCGAAGCCCTCGTCCTGCAGAAGGAGGACAAGGAAGGGCGGCTCATCCTGTCCAAGAAGCGCGCGCAGTACGAGCGGGCGTGGGGCCGCATCGAGGAGATCATGAACGGTGGCGGCACGATCGAGGGTCCGGTCATCGAGGTCGTCAAGGGCGGCTTGATCTTGGACATCGGCTTGCGCGGGTTCCTTCCGGCCTCGCTGGTGGACCTTCGTCGGGTCCGGGATCTGCACCCCTTCGTCGGAACCCAGCTCGAGTGCAAGATCATCGAGCTGGACCGCAACCGGAACAACGTCGTCCTCTCGCGTCGTGCGTTCCTGGAGGAGTCGCAGTCCGAGGGCCGAAAGAAGTTCCTCGACTCTCTGCAGAAGGGCGAGCATCGCAAGGGCACGGTCTCTTCGATCGTGAACTTCGGTGCCTTCGTCGATCTCGGGGGGGTCGACGGACTCGTCCACGTCTCCGAGCTGTCGTGGAAGCACGTGGATCACCCGAACGAGGTTGTGACGGTCGGTGAGGAGGTCGAGGTCGAGGTGCTCGACGTCGACCTGGAGCGCGAACGCGTATCCCTCTCACTGAAGGCCACCCAGGAGGATCCCTGGAAAGAGTTCGAGCGCCAGTACAGCGCCGGTGAGGTCATCGAAGGCGAAGTCACGAAGCTCGTGCCGTTCGGAGCCTTCGTCCGCGTGTCGCAAGGCATCGAGGGGTTGGTCCACATCTCCGAGCTCTCCGAGGAGCACGTCGAGTCTCCCGAGCAGGTCATCTCGGTAGGCGACCCCGTGCGGGCTCGCGTCATCGAGGTGGATGTGCCGCGCAGGCGCGTCTCGCTTTCGATGAAGCAGGTCGGTGGCGCCTCGGTCACCGTTCCCGCGGCGGAGATCGAGGCGGAGGCGCCGGCGGAGGCGGCACCCATCGAGCAGATCGTCGCCGCTGAACCTGAGCCCGAACCGGCAGAGGAGCCTGCGGTGACACCCGAGCCCGCGGCGGCACCAGCTGCGGAGGTTGCGGTGGAGCCGGCGGCGACGGAGGAAGCACCTGCCTCAGAGGCCGAGGGCACCGACGAGGACGTCTCCCTGGAATCGATCGTGGAGGAACTCAAGCGCCGCGAGGGACGCGCCGAGTAGTGCTGCTCGTCGGCCTCACGGGGAGCATCGGGTCCGGCAAGACGACCGTCGCCAGGCTCCTCGCCGAGCGCGGCGCGGTCGTGTTCGATGCCGACAAACTCGCACGCGAGGCTGTTGAGCTGGGAACCAGCGGCTACGTCGGGGTGGTCGAGCTGTTCGGGTCCGATGTGCTGCTTCCTGGCGGCGAGATCGACCGTTCCGCGCTCGCACAGCGGGTATTCCACAACGACATCGAGCGCAAGGAGCTCGAGACGCTGCTGCATCCCGAGATCTTCCGCATGGTGCGGGAACGCATCGAGCCCTTCCGCAGCACCGACCGGGTGGTGGTCTTCGATGCGCCACTGTTGATGGAGTCGGGTTTCGACGCGGAGTGCGACGTTGTGGTCGTCGTCGAGGCGCCCGAGAACGAACGCGTCCGTCGGGTGATGATCGACCCGGGTCGCAGCGAGGAGGATATCCGCGCGCGCAACGCCGCCCAGGCCTCCGAGGAAGACAAGGAATCGCTCGCCGATGCCGTCATCCGCAACGAGGGTTCCCTGGAAGACCTGCAGCGCCAGGTCGAGCGGCTCTGGGGTGAACTCGAACATCGCTCCGGCCCGAGTTCCTGACGGCCATGGCCACCCTACAGCCGTGAGATTCAAGACGGTCTTCTTCGATGCGGGGGAGACACTCGTGCACCCGCACCCCTCGTTCCCCGAACTGTTCTCGAAGGTGCTGGCCGAACACGGGCACGCCGTCGACCCGGAACGGGTCAGAGAGCGGATGCATGTGGTCTCGGAGCGGTTCAAGCAGGCCGCCGAGGGGCGCGAGTTGTGGTCCACCGACGCTGGACGATCGCGGGAGTTCTGGTTGTCGGTCTATCGCCTCTTCCTCGAGGACGCCCGGATCCCGTCCGAGGAAGGACTCGACGTTGTCCTCTACGCGGTCTTCAGTGACCACGCCAACTACGCGTTGTTCGACGACGTCGAGCCGGCCCTGGCTGCACTGGAGGCAGCGGGCGTGAGCTTGGGTGTGATCTCGAACTTCGAGGATTGGCTGGAGGTGCTCCTCGAGCGTCTCGACGTGACCCGGTATTTCCCGGTTCGGGTGATCTCCGGCGTGGTCGGTGTCGAGAAACCCGATCCCCGGATCTTCGAGCTGGCGCTGGAACAGGCCGGCGTCGCGGCGGAGGGAGCCGTCTACGTGGGGGACAGTCCGCACTTCGACGTGGGCCCGGCCGTCGCCGTCGGGATGTTCCCGGTCCTGATCGATCGTCGGGATCGGTTCGCCGACCCGGAGATCGGGGCGCGGATCCGGTCTCTCGATGAGTTGCCGGCGCTGATCGGGATCTAGATGTCGGCCGAGCGAGTGTTCACGGTCGAAGAGGCGAACGCGATGCTGGCTGATCTGCGCGGCCGGCTGGAGCGGATCCGCGGGGCGCGCCATCAGGTGATCGCCGGAGCGGAGCAGGTCGGTCGATCCAAGGGCGGAAACGGTGGTGGCGCGGAGAGCGCGGCGTCGATCGACGCGAGCCGGGTTATCCGCGAGGAGCTGGAACAGGTCTTGGCTGAGGGCATCATCGTTCGTGATCCGGAGACGGGGCTGGTCGACTTCCCGGCCGAACGGGACGGGGAGCCCGTGTTCCTGTGTTGGCGGCTGGGCGAGGACGACGTCGGGCACTGGCACGACCGGGAGTCGGGTTTCAGCAGCCGACGCCCCCTGTAGGCTCCCCGCGTGAGCGAACCGGCGATCGAGGTCCGCGGACTCGAGAAGTCCTACGGTGACGTCCACGCGGTCCGAGGGATCGACCTCGCGGTCCCGCGGGGCGAGGTGTTCGCACTGCTCGGCCCCAACGGCGCCGGGAAGACGACGACCGTCGAGATCCTCGAGGGCTATCGAACACGGACGGCCGGCGACGTCCGTGTGCTCGGGTTCGATCCCGCCCGTTCCGAGCGAGCGCTCAAGGAGCAGGTCGGCATCGTGCTTCAGTCCACCGGCGTCGACCCGTTCCTCACGGTCGCCGAGACGGTGGACATGTACCGCGGGTACTACCCACGGCCCCGCCCCCGTGACGAGGTCATCGAGGTCGTCGGGCTCCAGGAGAAACGCGATACCCGCGTTCGCCGCCTCTCGGGCGGCCAGCACCGTCGGCTCGACGTGGCGGTGGCGCTGGCAGGCGATCCCGATGTGCTCTTCCTCGACGAACCGACGACCGGGTTCGACCCGAATGCCCGGCGGAACGCGTGGGACATGGTGCAGAATCTCCAGTCCCTTGGCAAGACGGTCTTCCTGACAACGCACTACATGGACGAGGCGCAGGTGCTCGCCGATGAAGTGGCCGTCATCGTTGAGGGTCTCATCGTCGCCCGCGGTACTCCGGACACCTTGGGGGGTCGGGACACCGCGACCGCGATCGTGCGGTTCCGGGTGGACGACGGCACGCTTCCGGACGAGCTCGCGCGCCAGGTCACCTTCGAACAGGGCATGGCCGAGTACCGGTCCGAGGATCCCGCGGCGTTCCTGCATGCCCTCACGGGGTGGGCTCTCGAGCGTGGCACCGGATTGGACGGGCTGACCGTCCAGCGACCGACGCTGGAGGATGTCTATCTCGAACTGACCGGAGAACCCGTGGCGGAGGAGCTGTGAGCCGAGGAGCCGGGGTCGCGCTCGGGATCCGTCAGATCCGCTACTTCAACAAGGCGTTCTGGCGGAACCCCGCCAGCGCGTTCTTCACGTTCATCTTCCCGCTGATGTTCCTGGTGATCTTCACGTCCTTGCTTGGCAACGGCGAGACGCAGGTCGGGGGCAGGACCGTCAAGGATGCGACGTACTACGTCGCATCGATGGCCGCGTTCTCGGTCATCACGGCGTGCTACACGAACGTGGCGATGGGCCTGGCGTTCCAACGCGACGAGGGAACCCTCAAGCGGATCCGCGGAACCCCGATCCCGCCGACCGCGTTCCTGCTCGCCCGGGTCGCCTTCTCGATGCTCGTCGCACTTCTGCTCGTCACGATCTGTGCGACCTTCGGGGCGGCGCTCTACGGCGCGACCATCCCCAGCGGGGCGACCCTGCTGCGGTTCCTAGCGATGCTGCTGGCCGGGGCCGGATCCTTCGCCGCCCTCGGCATCGCGGTCACCGCGATCATCCCGAACGCCGACGCGGCGCCGCCGGTCGTCAACGCCACCGTCCTGCCGCTGCTCTTCCTCTCGGGCATCTTCATCCCGATCGGCGACGACGCGCCCGGGTGGATCACCCTCATCGGCAAGATCTTCCCCGTCTCGCATTTCCTGAAGGGCATGAGCTCGGCGTTCCTGGGGACACCCTTCGAGTGGGGCGACGTGCTGGTCGTGGCGATCTGGGGGGTCGCCGGCCTCGCCCTGGCGATCCGCTTCTTCTCGTGGGAACCCCGCAGCTGACCGGCAGCTCTCTGACTCGACAGGCGGGCGGGCACCTGCGCTATGCTCGCGCGGGGTTCGATCGGGAGGGGTCAGGGATGCGCAAGGTCTTCGTTCTCATCGCCGCCGCCACGCTGTTGCTGGCGGGTTGTGCCCAACGTTCGTCGACACCGTCGTCGGCGGCCGAGGGAACGGATGCCTGCGCCAAGGAGAACCTCAACCTCCTGGTTCCCGGGAAACTGACGATCGGCGCGGACAAGCCCGCCTATCCGCCGTGGTTCGTCGGCAACGATCCGGCCAACGGCAAGGGCTACGAAGGGGCGGTCGCTCGGGCCGTCGCCGAGCAGGTGGGTTTCACGCCCGACGAGATCGCCTGGACGGTGGTTCCCTTCAACAAGTCGTACGCGCCCGGTCCGAAGGACTTCGACGTGTACCTGACCCAGGTGTCGATCACACCGGAGCGGGCGGAGGTCGTGGAGTTCAGCGAGGGCTACTACGACGTGGCGCAGGCCCTCGTCGCCAAGAACGACTCGTCCATCGCGAACGCGACCAGTGTCGCGGATCTGGTGAACGCGAAGCTGGGAGCACAGGTTGGGACCACGAGCCTCACCTACATCGAGGACGAGATCCAGCCGACCGAGGAACCCTACGTCTACGACACGACGAACGATGCGAAGTCCGCGCTCGAGAATGGGCAGATCGATGGCATCGTCGTGGACCTGCCAACCGCGTTCTACATCACCGCCGTCCAGATCCCCGGCTCCAAGGTCGTCGGGCAGTTCCCGCAGACCGGCGGCGCGCAAGAGCAGTTCGGGTTCGTCCTCGAGAAGGGGAACCCGCTGGTCGACTGTGTGAACGAGGCGATCACCGCGCTCCGCTCCGACGGGACGCTCGATGAGATCGAGCAGACGTGGCTGGCCGACAAGACGAACGCGCCGGTCTTCCAGTAGCGATGCCGTGACGGGAGCCGCGGGCGGAGGCTTCCCCGACCCGGATCTCGGCGTCGCCGGCCGGCGGTCCCGCATCCTTTCCTCGGGACGAAGCGGCGGGAAGCGGGGAGCCGTGATCGCGACCGTCAGCACGGCCCTGGTGTTCGGGGCGCTCGCACTGCTGGTCGTGAACTCGCCGGGGTGGGCGGCAGTGAAGGAGTCCTTCTTCAACTGGGAGGACTTCAGGGCATCGCTGCCCGAGATCCTGACGGGGTTCTGGCTCAACGTTCAGATGTTCGTGGTCGCGGAAGCCATCATCCTCGTGTTCGCGCTCTTGCTCGCCGTGATCCGGAGTCTGCGCGGACCCGTGTTCTTCCCGCTCAGGGCGATCGTGATCGGTTTCACCGACCTGTTCCGTGGTATCCCGCTCATCCTCGTCATCTATCTCCTGGGGTTCGGGATGCCGGCCCTGGACCTGGAAGGGGTGCCGACGTCGCCGGTCTTCTGGGGGGTTGTTTCCCTGGTGCTCGTGTACTCGGCCTACGTCGCGGAGGTGTACCGGGCCGGGATCGAATCGATCCATCCGAGTCAGAGCGCCGCCGCCCGTTCGTTGGGACTGTCGCGCTGGCAGTCGCTGCGGTTCGTGGTGATCCCGCAGGCAGTCAGACGCGTCGTGCCGCCACTGCTCAACGACTTCGTGGGGCTGCAGAAGGACACCGCGCTGGTGTCGATCATCGGCCCGATCGAGGCGGTACGAGCGGCCGGGATCTTCGCGGCGGAGACATTCAACTACACGTCGTACGTGGCCGCGGCACTCCTGTTCGTGGCGATCACGATCCCGCTGGCCCGATTCACGGACCGGTTGGTCGAGCGAGACCGGCGACGCAGGATGGCGGGGACGGACTGATGGGCGGCGATGGCGGGCCGGCGCTCGTGATCTCGGGTCTCCGCAAGTCTTTCGGTCCCCTCGAGGTCCTGCGGGACATCGATCTCGACCTGGCCGAACATGAGGTCGTCTGCTTGATCGGCGCCTCCGGCTCCGGCAAGTCCACCCTGCTGCGCTGTATCAACCTCCTCGAGGAGATCGATGACGGCCGGATCGTGGTTCGAGGCGAGGAGATCACCGCGCGGGGGGTCGACATGAACGCCATCCGGCGGCACATCGGGATCGTCTTCCAGGCCTACAACCTCTTCCCGCACATGACGGTCCTGCAGAACGTGACGCTCGGGCCGGTCAAGGCCGCGAAGGTATCCCGGGTGCAGGCCGATGATCGTGCGGTCGAGCTCCTGGATCGGATCGGCCTGGCCGATAAGCGAGACGAGTACCCGGATCGACTCTCCGGCGGCCAGCAGCAGCGCGTTGCGATCGCTCGGGCACTGGCGATGGACCCCGACCTCCTGCTCCTCGACGAGGTGACCAGCGCCCTCGATCCGGAACTCGTCGCCGAGGTGCTCACGCTCATCCGCGGGCTCGCGTCGTCGGGCATGACGATGCTGATCGCGACGCATGAGATGCACTTCGCCCGCGATATCGCCGATCGGGTGTGCTTCCTCGATGAGGGCAGGATCCTGGAGGAGGGCCCGCCCGAGCAGATCTTCAGCGACCCGCGCGAGGACCGGACCCGCCGGTTCCTCGACCGGATCATCGAAGCCGGGCGCCTGTAGCGGGGAGGGCCTAGGCCGACGTCGGCCGCGCTTCAAGGGCCGCCTTGATCTGGTCGGCCTCCGGATACCAGGCCTTCGCCGCCGAGAATCCGATCGGCGAGCTGCCCGGGACCTCGAGTTCGAACTTTGCCGAGATGCCTCCGCGCTTCTTCTCCGTGATGCGGACCCCTCCGACCGGCGAGTCGACGGTGGTTGCGGACGCCCGGAGCGGGAGGGCCTTCGCGTTCACCACGAGCAACCGTCGGTCGGTGAGCACGAACCAGAGCCGGGGAACCACTGCAGCGGCGATGGCGCCGCCGAGCGCGCCGGCGGCCCCGCCGACGAGCGCTGCGGTCAGGATGCTGTGGGCCCAGACGTTCCCGAGCACGATGGCGGGGGCGACGACCGCCGCGATGACGACGATGGTGGGGTCGGCGCCCCGGGTTGCGTCGAGGATCTGGACCACCCGTTCGTCGCCCCGCAGACGGTCCGAGAGGGTGTCCATGATGCGCGCCTTCTGCTTGTCCTTCCCGTTCATCCTTCGCCTCCGGTCCAGCCGATGCTGCGTTGTCGGGTCCCGAGCCTAGAATCCCTCCATGCCTGCATTCAAGGTCAGCGCGGACTTCCAGCCCTCGGGCGACCAGCCGGAGGCGATCGCTGCGCTGACCGAGGGCGTCCGTGCGGGGGAGCCCGGACAGACGCTCCTGGGCGCCACCGGCACCGGCAAGACGTTCACGATTGCCCATCTGGTCGAGCAGGTGCAGAAGCCGACCCTGGTCATCGCACCGAACAAGTCCCTCGCGGCTCAGCTGGTGAACGAGTTCCGCGAGGTCTTCCCCGACAACGCGGTCGGCTACTTCGTCAGCTACTACGACTACTACCAGCCCGAGGCGTACGTCCCGCAGACCGACACGTACATCGAGAAGGACTCGTCGGTGAACGACGAGATCGACCGGCTCCGTCATTCGGCGACCAGCGCGCTCCTGACCCGCGAGGATGTCCTGATCGTGGCCAGCGTGTCGTGCATCTACGGCCTGGGCTCACCCGAGGAGTACATGGGCCAGATCTTGCGTGTGCACAAAGGCGTACCGCTGGACCATGAGTTCGCGATCCAGCGACTGGTCGACATCCAGTACGAGCGCAACCAGGTGAACTTCATCCGCGGGAAGTTCCGGGTGCAGGGGGACACGATCGAGGTGTTCCCGGCGTACGAGCAGACCGCCGTGCGGATCGAGTTCTGGGGCGACGATGTCGAGCGGATCCTGCGGATAGACACGGTCACCGGTGAGGTACTGGGGGAACTGCCCGAGATCACGATCTACCCCGCGTCCCACTACGTCGCCAGCGACGAGCGGATGAAGCACGCTATCGCGGCGATCGAAGCCGAGATGATCGAACGTCTCGCGCAGCTCGAAGGCGGGGGCAAGCTGCTCGAGGCTCAGCGGCTCCGGATGCGCACGACCTACGACCTCGAGATGCTGCGCGAGATGGGGTTCTGCTCCGGCATCGAGAACTACTCGCGTCATCTGGACGGTCGCGAGGCCGGGACCGCGCCGTACACCCTGCTCGACTACTTCCCCAACGACTGGCTCTGCGTGATCGATGAGTCACACGTGACGGTTCCCCAGTTGCGCGCGATGTACGAGGGTGACAAGAGTCGAAAGGAAACGCTCGTCGAGCACGGGTTCCGCCTCCCGTCCGCGCTGGACAACCGACCGCTGCGGTTCGACGAGTTCACCGAACGCGTCGGACAGGTCGTCTACATGTCGGCGACGCCGTCCGACTACGAACTGCGAACGTCGAAACGGATCGTCGAGCAGATCGTGCGGCCGACCGGACTCGTCGATCCGGAGGTCGAGATCCGCCCGACGCGCGGCCAGGTCGACGACCTGATCGAGGAGATCCGCCGACGGGCGGAGGCCGGCCAGCGGGTACTGGTGACGACCCTGACCAAGAAGATGTCGGAAGACCTGACGGATTACCTGGTCGAGATGGGGGTTCGGGTCCGGTACCTGCACTCCGAGGTGGACACGTTGCAACGCATCGAGATCCTGCGCGACCTGCGGCTGGGGGAGTTCGACTGTTTGGTGGGGATCAACCTGCTGCGGGAGGGACTGGATCTTCCCGAGGTCTCCCTGGTCGCCATCCTGGACGCCGACAAGGAGGGGTTCCTGCGCTCCGAGACCTCCTTGATCCAGACGATCGGCCGCGCGGCGCGCAACGTCGACGGAAAGGTGCTGATGTACGCGGACCAGGTGACGGACTCGATGAAGCACGCGATCTCCGAGACGATGCGCCGGCGCAAGATCCAGCTCGAGTACAACGAGGAGCACGACATCGATCCGCAGACCATCCGCAAGAAGGTCACCGATATCCTCCTGTCGATGGAGGCGGAGTCGCTGGTCAAGGCGGAGAAGAAGACACGCCGGAAGCGGGAAGTCCCCGAGATGCCGGTGGAGGAGCTCGAGCGGCTCATCCAGACGCTGGAAGACGAGATGCACGACGCCGCGAAGGACCTGCGTTTCGAGTACGCGGCCCGGATCCGCGACGAAGTGAACGACCTGCGGAAGGAACTCAAGGCGCTCCGCGCGGCGGGCGTCGGCGGGTGAGCGTCCTCGTCCGGGCTCCGCTGGCCTGGTTCGGGCCCGGCCGGCTGGTCGCGCGCGCGGCCGTGGTTGCCGACGGCGATCGGGTCACGTTCGCGGGACAAGAGGCCGACGCACCCGAGGCGAGCGAGGTCATCGAGCTCGACGGGTTCCTGATGCCGGCGGCCGCCGACCGTCACGTCCACATCGGTCTGTCTGACCCGGTCGCGGTGCTCGGACGAGGCGTCACCGCTGTTCGGGACCTCGGGTGGCCGGCCGATGCGATCTTCTCGATGTCGGAGGCGTCGCAATGGGGCACGTACGCGGGTCCGCTCATCGTTGCGTCGGGCCCGATCCTGACGGCGCCGGCGGGCTACCCCTCCCAGGACAGCTGGGCTCCTGAGGGGACCGCTCTGGAGATCCCCGAGCCCGAGGACGCCGTGTGGGCGGTTGAAGAATTGGTTTCGCGCGGAGCGGGCCAGATCAAGGTGGCGCTCAACGGCGAGGCGGGCCCGACTCCGAGCGATGCCGTGCTAGCCGCGATCGTCGCGACGGCCGCGGAGCATGAGCTGCCGGTCACGGTGCACGCGCAAGGCAAGGGTGAGGTCGAGCGCGCCGTCGGGGCCGGGGTGACGGAACTCGCGCACACGCCCTGGTCGCACCGGTTGTCGGAGCGAGCGATCCAGGCGATGGCCGGGTCGTTGCGGGTCGTCTCGACCCTGGACATGCTTTCGTTCGGGAACGACACCCCGCAGATCCGGGTCGCGCTGGACAACCTGCGGCGGTTCCACGATGCGGGGGGCGAGGTCGTCTACGGCACGGACCTGGGCAACGGCGCCATCCCTCCGGGTATCCACGTCCGTGAACTGATGCTGATGCGCGAAGCCGGACTCTCCAACGACGAGATCATCGCGGGGCTCATCCGGGCGCCGATCGAGGAAGGCGGACCGGCGGATCTGATCGGGTTGCCGGAGAGCCCATTCTCGGATCTGTCGGTGTTCGACGACCTCCTCCTGGTCATGCGCGGCGGCGAGGTCGCGTGGGCGGTCGGGGAGTGAGCTCCCGGTACACCTACGGAGATTCGACCGCGGCGGAGGAACGCCTGCGGCTGCTCGCCGAGGTGTACGAGCCCACGACCCGCGTGTTCGTGTCTGAGGTCGTCACCGGGCCCGTCGGGGTGGCGGTCGATCTGGGGTGCGGACCCGGCGGAACGACCGCGGTCCTGGCCGGAGCGCTCTCGTCGGGCCGCTTGATAGGAGTCGATCGATCCGAGCGGTTCCTCGAGGACGCGCGCGTCGTTGTTCCGGACGCGGAGTTCGTCGCTCATGACGTGACCGAGGTTCCGTTCCCCTGGGGTTTCGCGGACGTCCTGTACTGCCGGTTCGTCCTCGGGCATCTGCCGAACCCGACGGACGTCCTCGCGTCGTGGGTGGAGCAGCTCGAACCGGGCGGTGTCCTTGCGGTTGAGGAGTACGAACGGATCGAGTCCCCACATCCCGCGGTTGCGGGCTACCTGGAGGTCTCCGAGGCAATGGTCGCCTCGGAGGGCGCGAACCTGCGTATCGGACCGATCCTTCAGGAAGTGACCTCGCTGCCTGGCGGGGAGCTGATCGTGAACCGGGAGATGACGTTCGAGCCGGGCGCTGGACGGATCGCCCGGATCTTCCAGCTGAATCTCCCGACGATGAGGGCGAATGCCTTCGTCGCAGAGCGTTTCGGTGAGGATGTGCTGGTGCAGTTAGAGTCCGGACTCGAGGATCTCGTCGAGAACGCCGCTGCCGTCACTGCAACGGTCCGGCAGGTCGCGTTCCTGAGGCGTAGCTAGAGGAGCGATCGCGCGAGGCCGGCCGCGGCGGCGATCAGGACGACCGCGACCACATTGACCCTGAAACGCCAGAGGGCGAGGAACGCGGCGACCGCGATGGCGGTGGCGAACAGGTCGATCGACGCGAGGTCGGGAACCGGGATGACGGTGTTCAGCACGGGCGTTTCGGTCGTCGTGGTGAACAGGGTCGTGAGGGCGAACGTCACGGCCAAGCTCCCGATCACCCCGACCACCGCCGCGGTGATGGTCGACAGGGTCGACGTGAGCCGAACATTGCCGCGAAGCATCTCGATGTATGGCGCCCCGAGGAAGATCCACAGGAAGCAGGGGGCGAACGTGGCCCAGACGACGACGGTCGCCCCGAGCGCGCCCGCTGCCAGCGGGGTCAGGTCCCCATGCATCGCGTATGCGCCGAGGAACCCCACGAACTCGACCACCATGATCAGCGGCCCGGGGGTGGACTCCGCGAGTCCCAGGCCGGTGACCATCTGCGATGACGTCACCCAGCCATACGTCTGGACGGCCGCGACGTTGATGTAAGCGAGCACGGCGTAGGCTCCCCCGAATGTGACGAGCGCCGCCTTCGAGAAGAAGAAGGCCTGGTCCCGGAACACGCCGGTGCCCAGGTCCAGCGATGCGACCACGGCCAGAGGAACCAGCCAGGCCGCGAGGCCCACGACGAGGACGGTTACGGCCCGCCTCACGCTTGCCCGCGCGTGCTCCGGCGTCGCCGCATCGTCGTCATGCACGGCGACGGAGCCGCCAGCGGAGCCGCCGACGGCATCGCCGGCGGTACCAACGCCTGTGAAGACGACCGGCCACCGCCGGCCCCCCAGCCAGCCGGCCGCGCCCGCCACCACGATCACCACCGGGAAGGGAACCCCCACGAAGAGGATCGCGACGAACGAGGCGACCGCGATCGCGGCGAGCACCCGGTTGGCGAGTGCGCGCGTTCCCACGCGGATCATCGCCGCCGCGACGAGCCCGACGACGGCCGCACCGAGCCCGTAGAAGACCGCGGAGATCCACGCCACGTCGCCGTGGGCGGCCGCGAGCCACGAGAGCACGAGCATCAGGAAGAAGCTCGGGACGATGAAGAAGATGCCCGCGACCAGGCCACCCCCGGTCCCGTGGAGGAGCCAGCCGACGTAGACCGCCAGCTGCTGCGCCTCCGGGCCGGGAAGCAGCATGCAGTAATTGAGGGCGTGCAGGAACCGCCCGTCGCTCACCCAGCGCCGCCGGTCGACCAGCTCGTGGTGCATGAGCGCGATCTGTCCGGTCGGGCCCCCGAAGTTGATGAACCCCAGCTGAACCCAGAAGCGGAGGGCTTCGCCGAAACTCGGGTGGGCGACCTGCGCCGGCTGCTCGGCCATGACGGCCCAGCCTATCCCGCGCCTCTCCCGGTCGGGTCGGCTGACCGGGCGGCCTGCCGCGGCCCCGCCATCCGAGCTTGTCCGGAGCCGCGGCTATCATGCCCGGATGGGCACCGATCGACTCGTCATCCACGGCGCCCGCGAGCACAACCTGAAGAACGTCACCCTCGAGCTCCCGCGGGACCGGCTGATCGTATTCACCGGCCTGTCCGGCTCCGGCAAGTCCTCGCTGGCGTTCGACACTATCTACGCGGAGGGCCAGCGCCGATACGTGGAATCACTCTCGGCCTACGCCCGGCAGTTCCTGGGACAGATGGAGAAGCCCGATGTCGACTTCATCGAGGGACTTTCGCCGGCCATCTCGATCGATCAGAAGTCCACCTCCCGGAACCCGCGTTCGACGGTCGGCACCATCACCGAGGTCTACGACTACCTCCGGGTCCTCTACGCTCGGATCGGCCATCCCCATTGCCCGAAGTGCGGCCGCCCCATCGGCCGCCAGACGCCCGACCAGATCGTTGATCAGGTGCTGCAGCTTCCGGAGGGAACCAAGTTCCAGGTGCTGGCCCCGGTGATCCAAGGGCGCAAGGGGGAGTACGAGAAGCTCCTGAAGGACTTGGGGGGCAAGGGGTTCGCGCGCGCCCGCGTCGATGGTCAGGTGGTGGATCTTGCGGAGTCGGTCCGGCTCGAGCGTCACTACAAGCACACGATCGAGGTCGTCGTCGACCGGCTCGTCGCGAAACCCGACATCCGCCGCCGAGTGGCCGATTCCATCGAGACGGCGCTCCAGCTCACGGAAGGAACCGTCGCGATCGCGATCCCGACCCATGACGACGGCGAGGACGTGCAGACGTACTCACAGGCGCTCGCGTGCACGCACTGTGGACTGTCGTTCGAGGAGCTGGTCCCGCGGAATTTCTCCTTCAACTCGCCCTACGGGGCCTGCCAGACCTGCGACGGACTTGGGATCCGCCTGGAGGTCGATCCGGAACTGCTGATCCCGGATACGGACCTGTCGATCGCGGAAGGCGCCATCGCGGTGTGGTCGAGTGGCCGGCTCGAGTACTGGGACCGCGTCCTGGAGTCCGTGGCGGAGGCTCACGGCTTCTCCGTCGACACTCCTTGGAAGAAGCTCCGGAAGGCCGACCGTGAAGTCATCCTGTATGGCTCTGACGAGGAGGTCCACGTCCGGTACAAGAACCGCTGGAACCGGGTCCGGTCGTACTGGACGACGTTCGAGGGCGTCGTTCCGAACGTCGAGCGTCGCCACGCCGAGACCGAGTCGGACGCGGCCCGCGACAAGCTCGAACAGTTCATGCGCGAGATCCCGTGCCGGGCGTGCAACGGCGCTCGCCTCCGAGCGGAGAGCCTTGCGGTGACGGTCGGAGACCTCAGCATCGCGGCGCTCACCGACCTGTCCATCTCGGACACGCTCGCGTTCACCGACACCCTCGACCTCACCGAACGCGAAACCCTCATCGCCGAGCGGCTCCTCAAGGAGATCCGGGCGCGCCTCGGGTTCCTCGTCGACGTCGGTTTGGACTACCTCACGCTCGACCGTCCGAGCGGGACGCTGGCCGGGGGAGAGGCACAACGGATCCGTCTGGCGACGCAGATCGGCAGCGGACTCGTCGGCGTGCTCTACATCCTGGACGAGCCGTCGATCGGGCTGCACCAGCGCGACAACGCTCGCTTGATCGAGACCTTGATCCGGCTCCGCGACCTCGGCAACACCTTGATCGTGGTCGAACACGATGAGGCGACGATCGAGGCCGCCGACCACATCGTCGATATCGGGCCCGGCGCGGGGGAACACGGTGGCGAGATCGTCTACTCGGGCAACCTGGCGGGACTCAAAGCCGACGAACATTCCATCACCGGCGCGTTCCTGGACGGTCGGCGGGAGATCCCGACGCCGGAGGTCCGCCGCTCGCCCGGCGACCGGTGGTTGAAGCTCACCGGCGGCCGGGAACACAACCTCAAGGACGTGACCCTCGAGATCCCGCTCGGACTGCTCGTCTGCGTGACGGGCGTGAGCGGATCGGGCAAGTCCACCCTGATCCAGGATGTCTTGTTGCGAGCCCTCGCGCGGAAGGTCAGTCGCTCCCGGCTGCTTCCCGGCAAGCACAAGAAGCTGACGGGCTGGGAACAGATCGACAAGGTGATCGACATCGATCAGTCGCCCATCGGGCGAACGCCGCGATCGAATCCGGCGACATACACCGGGATGTTCGATCACATCCGGAAGCTGTTCGCCACGACGCCGGAGGCGCGGGTCCGCGGCTACCAGCCGGGCCGGTTCTCGTTCAACGTCAAGGGCGGACGCTGCGAGGCCTGCTCGGGCGACGGGCAGATCAAGATCGAGATGCACTTCCTACCGGACGTATACGTCACCTGTGAGGTGTGCAAGGGGCACCGGTACAACCGCGAGACGCTCGAGGTGAAGTACAAGGGCCGCTCGATCGCGGATGTTCTGGAGATGAGTATCGACGAGGCGCTGGCGTTCTTCGGGGCGATCCCGACCATCGCGCGTCACCTGCAGACCCTCTCGGACGTGGGGCTCGGATACGTGAAACTGGGCCAACCGGCCCCGACCCTGTCAGGTGGAGAGGCTCAGCGCATCAAGCTTGCGTCCGAGTTGCAGAAGCGGGCGACGGGGAACACGTTCTACGTGCTGGACGAACCGACGACGGGCCTGCATTTCGAGGACGTCCGCAAGCTCCTCACGGTCCTGCAGCGACTGGTCTCCACGGGCAACACCGTCCTGGTCATCGAGCACAATCTCGACGTGATCAAGACCGCGGACCAGATCATCGATCTCGGACCGGAAGGGGGGGCCGGGGGCGGTGAGATCGTCGTCATCGGGACCCCGGAGGAGGTCGCCCGAGCAGCGGGCTCACACACCGGGGAGTTCTTGGCGCCGATCCTGGGCATCACACGCGGGCGGAAGAAACGGGTCCGCAAGGACGCGTAGCGTCCTCCACCCGGTCCGTGCCTGTTGTGTAGGATGTGCCCCGCTGTGTCTAGGAAGGCCCTCATCTCCGTTCTCGCCGCTGCAGCCCTCGTTGGGGCTGCGTGCGCGAAGCAAGCTCCGCCGACCCTGAACCAGGGGACTGGTGAACGGTTCATCCCCAGCGTCGTCGACTATGCCAAGGACGTCGGCGGCACTCCCTCGATCGTCCTGGACGGCGAGGGGAACCCGATGGTCGCCTACGCCGGGTTCAACCAGGTGCTCGCCGAAGGTGATATCGCCGACACCCGGCCGCTGCACCTCCCGGCCGTCCCGAACATCCTCTTCGCCGACATCCAGGGCGACGGCTACTGGAACGTCGGGGCCGTCGCCTGGCATCGGGAGGTGGGGGAGGACCCGAACGGAGACCTGAACCTCGTGGAGCTCTCCGGTGAGGAACCCGACGTCAAGCAAACGCCGCTACCGAACGTCGGTGTGTCGGCGGCGGTCGACGACACGGGGTCGGTCCATGTCGTGTGGACGGACAGGGAGGGCGTCAAGTACGCGAACGACAGCGGCGGTGCGTTCGAGCCGGAGACCGTGGCCCGGTCGCCGATGGCCTACGGCGCATCGATCGCCACCGACGCCGCAGGCGCCCCCTGGATCGCGTACTACGACCGGGGGGTGGCTTGGGCGAGCACGCTCGATGAGCGTGGGCACTGGACCCGATGGCTCATCGACAAGGTGGACATCTGTGCGGAGTGCCAGAACGCGCGTACCGCTATCGCCGTCGGCCGGGACGGGGCAGCGGTCCTGTACACGGACGGGCGATCGCCCATCCTGACGACGACCGTTGATGACGAGCAAGAAGGTCCGACCCTGACGACCGTCGAGCCCGGCGGAGGAGGGTGGGGCGCATCGTTGGTCCTCGCGGACGACGGGAAGGTGCACGCCGCCTACTACTCGTCGACCGGCGACGTGAAGCAGGCATCTGGCCAGGCCGGCTCCGACTTCGCGGTTGCCGACGTGGCGCCCGGCAGTGACTCCGAAGGCAGTATCTTCGGGTGGTCGACCGGTATCGCCCTGGACGACGAAGGGACCGAGTACGTCACGTGGTACGACTTGCCATCGAACTCCGTGAAGCTCGCACGCGGGACCGGGGGCAAGCTGGAAGAGGTCAAGGCCGCCGCGACCGACGGTGGTGACTCCCCGTCGATCGCCGTCTCCGGCGATGGGGCCAAGGTGTTCATCGCCTGGTACGACCGGGAGAACGGCGACCTGCAGGTAGGAACGCTCACGTCCTCAGAGGAAGTTCCGATCGCGAGGCCGAGCCCGAGTCCCGTGCAGGACGAAGCCGCACCGCCGCTCCCCGCAGCCGAGTGCGAGCCCACGGTTCTCGCCGTGACGGCTCCGGCCGGCGCGGTCGCGTCGGGGTTCGATCTGACCTGTCTCGCGGCCGAGGCGGGCAAGGGCTTCAAGATCCAGTTCGCGAACGACGACACCGCGCCGCACAACGTGGCGGTCTACACGGACCAGAGTGCAACCACGCCCATCTTCGAGAACACGGAGGCCGTCGACCCCGGCGCTTCGGCGACCTACAGCGTCGACGCCCAGAAGCCGGGCCAGTACTTCTTCAACTGCTACTTCCACCCGACGACGATGACCGGAACCCTGGTCGTCGCCTAGCCGATCCCCCGCCCGCCTCCCTCCAACAAGGCGAACCACCGCTCGACCCTAGAATGGCCGTGTGAGCGTTCCTCGTCCGCTTCCCCCGACGATCCCCGACGAACCCGGGGCCTACCTGTTCCGCGACGCGCAGAGCCGGGTGGTCTACGTCGGAAAGGCGTCCTCCCTTCGCAAGCGGCTGTCCTCGTACTGGGCGAAGACCCAGCATCCACGGACCGAGGCGATGATGGCGCACGCGGCGACGGTCGAGTGGATCGTCGCCTCCGGCGAGGTCGACGCTCTGATGCTCGAGTACAACCTCATCAAGGAGCACGAGCCGCGATACAACATCCGGTTCCGCGACGATAAGTCCTATCCGTACCTCGCGCTGACGGTCGGGGAGCGGTGGCCGCGCGCGCAGGTCCTGCGGGGAACCAAGCGCAAGGGGGTCAAGTACTTCGGCCCGTACGGGCATGCGTACGCCATCCGCGAGACGCTCGATGCGCTCACCCGGGTCTTCCCGGTGCGGACCTGCTCCAACTCGTTCTTCGACCAGCGCGCCCGCGCGAAGCGGCCCTGTCTCTACTACGACATCGAACGCTGCGCCGGCCCGTGCGTCCCGGAGGTAACCGGTGTGACCGAGGAGAGCTATCGCGTCCACGTCGATGCCCTCGGGGACTTCCTGTCCGGGAACCACCGGCCGGTGCTGAAGCGCCTAGAGACCCAGATGCAGGAGGCGTCCGAGCACCAGGAGTACGAGCGCGCCGCGAAGACCCGTGACCAGCTGGCAGCCGCCCGGCGCGCCACGGAGAGCCAAGAGATGGTTCTTGCCGCCGAGGAGAACCTGGATGTGATCGGGGTGGTGGAAGACGACCTCGAGGCGGCGTTCCAGGTGTTCTTCGTCCGCCGCGGGCGGGTGATGGGTCGCAAGGGCTGGGTCGTCGACAAGGTCGAGGCGCTGGAGACGGACGCATTGATCGCCTCGTTCATCGAAGAGCTGTATATGCAGCGGGAGGAGATCCCCACGCGGGTGCTGGTGCCGGAGGTGCCCGCGGACGTCGGTGTCCTGGAACGCTGGCTGTCGGAGCGGCGAGGGACCGGAGTCAAGATCGGCAAGGCGGCGCGCGGGCCGAAGCGGAGGCTGGTCGAGGTCGCCAGCCAGAACGCGGCCGAGGCGTTCGTTCGACACAAGCTCAAGCGCGCATCCGACTTCGGTGCGCGTTCGCGAGCCCTGGCGGATCTGGGCGACGTGCTCGGCCTGGTCGAGGCGCCGCTGCGCATCGAGTGCTACGACGTCTCGAACCTCGGTGAGTCCGACAAGGTCGGTTCGATGGTGGTATTCGAGGACGGGCTCCCGAAACGCTCGCAGTACCGGCGGTTCCAGATCAAGGGCGTCCCCGGGCAGGACGACTTCGCGAGCATGGACGAGGTGCTGCGGCGGCGTTTCGCGAAGATGGCTCCATCGGTGGAGGAAGAGACGGACGCGGCGGTGGAACCGTCTGAGGGTCCGTCCGAGCCCGAGCCCGAAGCCCCGGTGGAACGCCGCCGCCAGCCGTTCGCCTATCCACCGGCGCTGGTGGTCGTCGATGGAGGGCGCGGCCAACTCGGGGTCGCCACCCGGGTGCTGGAGGACCTGGGCCTGGAGATCCCGGTCATCGGCCTCGCGAAGCGATTGGAGGAGGTCTTCGTTCCCGGCGATCCGGCACCCTTGGACGTGCCGCGCGGATCCGAGGCCCTGTTCGTGCTCCAGCATCTGCGTGACGAGGCGCACCGGTTCGCCATCTCCTACCACCGCCAACGCCGCGAGCGGCGGGCGCTCATCTCTCCGCTCGATGAGGTGCCGGGGGTCGGACCCGCCCGCAAGAAGGCGCTCCTGAAACGGTTCGGCTCCCTGGCCAAGGTCCGGAAGGCCACAGCAGAGGAGCTCTCGGCGACCCCCGGGGTCGGGCCCGAAACCGCCGCCGTCATCTACGCTGCTCTCCATGGCGAACGATCGGTGAGAGAGGGCGCCTGATGGCGGGAGCCGAGAAGCGCACGAAGAAGACCAAGAAGCCGAAGCAGCCGCAGCTGCCGGCCGCCCCTGGCTTCACGATCATCACGGGCTTGTCCGGGGCCGGCCGATCGGAGGCCTCCCGCTGCCTCGAGGATCTCGGGTACTTCGTCGTCGACAATCTCCCGCCCGCGCTCATCAGCAAGATGGCGGAGCTGGCTCAGCGACCGGGTGGCCCGAGTCGGATCGCGTTCGTCGTCGATGCGCGAGGAGGGAAGTTCTTCCTCGAGCTCGCGGAAGCGCTCGAGGCGTTGAAGGAGCAAGGGGTTCCGTATCGGATCCTCTTCCTCGAGGCATCCGAGGAGCAACTCGTGAACCGATACGAGGCGACGCGCCGCAAGCACCCCCTGGCATCCGGAGACCGCATGGTCGAGGGGATCCGCAAGGAACGGCCGATGATGGAACCGCTCCGGGAGGTCGCCGACTTCATCGTCGACACCACCGACCTGACGCCGCACGAGCTCCGCGACCGTGTCCGCGAAACGTTCGCGGAGGCACCGCCGGAGGAGAGCCTCCAGGTGAACCTCGTCTCGTTCGGATTCAAGTACGGCGCGCCCCGCGACGCCGACCTCGTCTTCGACGTCCGGTTCCTTCCGAACCCTCACTGGGTCGATACGCTGCGTCCGCTCCCCGGCACCGACGAACGCGTCCGCGGCTACGTGAAGGGCCAGAAGGGCTATCGCGAATTCATGCGGCGCTTCCGGTCCCTGCTGGAATTCGTCCTGCCGGGATACGTGTCGGAGGGAAAGCATTACCTCACGATCGCGATCGGCTGCACCGGTGGCCGGCATCGGTCAGTGGTGGTGAGCGAGGAGCTTGCCACGTTCTTCCGCGGACGCTACCTGCCCGTCTCCATCGAGCACCGCGACCTGGACAAGGGCGGCAACTGACCGGCTCTAGTCGGAGACGGCCCGCCGGACCGCCCGCGCCGCGCCTCGGTAGGATGACGGGACCATCCGCTCACGAGGGGGCCTCATGACGACCAAGGTAGGGATCAACGGTTTCGGCCGGATCGGCCGCAACATCTTCCGGGCAGCGCGTGCCAAGGGCGCGGACTTCGAGATCGTGGCCGTGAACGATCTGGGTGATCCGAAGACCATGGCGCACCTGCTGAAGTACGACTCGGTCATGGGACGGCTGGACGCCGACGTGGCGGTCAGCGCGAACGGCATCACCATCGACGGGAACGAGCTGAAGGTGCTCGCCGAGCGGAACCCCGCCGATCTCCCCTGGAAGGAACTCGGCGTACAGGTGGTCATCGAGTCCACAGGCATCTTCACCGACCGCGAGAAGGCGGCGGCGCACATCGAGGCCGGCGCGGAGAAGGTCATCATCAGCGCCCCCGCGAAGAACGAGGACATCACGATCGTGATGGGCGTCAACGACGAGTCCTACGATCCGGTCAACCACCACGTCGTCTCGAACGCCTCCTGCACGACGAACTGCGTTGCGCCCATGGCTAAGGTGCTCGATGACGCGTTCGGGGTGGAGCAGGCGTTCATGACGACCGTGCACGCCTACACGAACGACCAGTCGATCCTGGACCTGCCGCACCCCGACCTGCGCCGGGCCCGGGCCGCTGCGATCAACATCATCCCGACCTCGACGGGCGCCGCGAAGGCGACCGCGCTGGTCCTCCCGCATCTCAAGGGGAAGATGGACGGGATGGCGATGCGCGTTCCGGTCCCCGACGGGTCCGTGACGGACCTCGTCGCCACGGTTCGCGAGGACGCCAGCGTCGAGTCCGTGAACGCAGCGTTCAAGTCCGCCTCGGAGTCCGGGAGTCTCGCGGGCAAGCTCGTCTACACCGAAGACCCGATCGTGTCGTCGGACATCGTCGGCGCGCCGGCGTCCTGCACGTTCGATGCCCTCTCGACGATGGTCATGGGTGATCAGGTCAAGATCGTCGGCTGGTACGACAACGAGTGGGGCTACTCGAATCGCCTTGTGGATCTGGTCGAGTTGGTTTCCTCCAAGCTGTGACCGGCGAGGAGCCGCACGGCGACGGATCCGACAGGGACGCGTCCGCCGAACCCGAGTGGGAGAAGTTCGACGTGATCACGTCGAGCAAGCAGTTCCTCCTCGCGGAGGCCGAGGACAGTTTCGGGGTCTGGGACCGAACCGATCTGGAAGAGCCTCGGGGCTCGTTCCCGGCGTCGGCTGAAGGCTTCGAGGCCGCCGAGGCCCTCTTCAAGCGCCTGAACCGCGAACGCCGACGCGAGACGGGGTATTGGTTCCGGGTGCTCCTGAGGGTCTTCTTCACGACGTTCGTCTTGAGCGTGCCGATCCTCATCGTCACCGGCCTATTCCCCCTAATCGGCTTCACGTGGGTGGGAAGCATTGAGATCGTCCTCCTGGGAAGTTTCCTGGGTGCACTGCTCGTGTGGCTACGGGATCGGCCGCCTGGGTCCGGGCCGATCATCGCGCCCGTGGAAGGCGGGATGACCCTTCCGCGCACGCTCGTTCTCGTTGGGATCGGCGGACTGGTCGTGTGGGCGGTAAGCGGAGTTGTACAGATATTGTTGCCGGTACCCGAGTTCGGCATGTTCGGCGGCTGGGAGCCCACACCGTCTTACATGATCAATGTCTTCGTGCACAGCACCGCCTTCCTCGTGTGGGTCGTATGCGTCGCCTCTCTCATCCTGATCGCGCTCTTCCGCACGCTGGCTGGGCAGACGCAGGAAGAGACAGGCGTTGAAGCCGAGGAGGACGCCGATGGACCCGAGTGAGGCGACGCGCCGCTACTTCGAGGAGCATCCGACGATGTATGCGCTGTCGGTTGTCGGCGCCGCTGCGGCGACCCTCGGGTTCGGCCTCCGAGCGGTCACTGCCCGGAGCATGCGGGCCCGGGTCCGCAACGCCATCCTTGCATCGGTGGCCGGGGCTGAGGTCTGGGGTCTCGTCCAGGTCCGCCGCGGCGAGCCCCTTGCCCTCGCCGAGCGCGACGATTAGTCCCCCGCCGGACCCGATACACTCACGGCCCGTGGCCCTTCGCACCATCGAAGATCTCGGTGATGTAGCAGGGAAGCGCATCTTCGTCCGGGTGGACTACAACGTTCCGCTCGCGGACGGTGCGGTCGCAGACGATCTGCGTATCCGCGCGGCGCTTCCCACCCTCAACGAACTCCTCAGGGCCGGCGCGTCCCTCATCCTCGCGTCGCATCTCGGGCGCCCCCATGGACGAGTCGTGCAAGACCTCCGGATGGCGCCCGTCGCCGAGCGTGCGGCCGAGCTGCTTGGCCGGGATGTGATGGCCGTCTCGGACATCGTCGGAGACGAGGCCATATCGGTCTGTTCGGACCTCGGCCCCGGCGAAGTCGCGATGCTCGAGAACCTCCGGTTCGACCCGGGCGAAGAAGACAACGACCCTGCCTTCGCGGACGCGCTGGCGTCGCTGGCGGACCTCTATGTGGACGACGCGTTCGGTGCGGCTCACCGAGCGCACGCCTCGGTCGTGGGCGTGCCGGAACGGCTCCCCTCAGCTGCCGGTCGCTTGATGCAACGGGAGATCGAAGTTCTCTCGAAGCTCCTGGAGGGTGCGGAGGAGCCGTTCGTCGCGATCCTCGGGGGCGCGAAGGTCTCCGACAAGCTCGCGGCTATCACGAGTCTCGTCGAGCGGGTCGACGCGCTGCTGATCGGCGGTGCGATGGCGTTCACGTTCCTGGCCGCCGAGGGAGCCGAGGTGGGCACGTCGCTCACCGAGCCGGACCGCTTCGACGACGTCCGCCAGGCGCGCAAGGTCGCCGAGGAGAAGGGAGTGCTGATCCAGCTCCCCGAGGATGCGATCGCCGCGCCGGAAGTCTCGGCCGACGTGAAGTACCGGACCGTGGATATCCGTGCGATCCCGCGCGGCCAGATGGGCCTGGACATCGGGCCCCGTTCCGTCGAGGAGTTCGCCCGGACCATCGCCGACGCCAAGACCATCCTGTGGAACGGTCCGATGGGCGTGTTCGAGCTGGAACCCTTCTCGGCCGGCACCCGCGGGGTGGCGATGGCCGTCGCCGGCACCGATGCGTTCAGCGTCGTCGGCGGGGGGGACTCTCTAGCGGCCCTCCGCAAGTTCGGCCTGGAGGATTCGGTGTCGCACCTGTCGACCGGCGGCGGCGCCTCGTTGGAGTTCCTGGAAGGCCGGGCGCTTCCCGGCGTGACGGTCTTGGAGGACTGAATGGCGACACGACGCCCAATCATCGCGGCGAATTGGAAGATGCACAAGACCCACCTGGAGGCGATCCGGGACGTCCAGAAACTCTCGTACCTGTTGGACCGCAAGGACGCGGAGCAGGTCGAGGTCCTGATCCTGCCGCCGTTCACGGCGTTGCGGGCCATCCAAACCTTGATCGACAGCGACCGACTGCCCTACGGGCTCGGCGCGCAGAACTGCCACTGGGAGGACAAGGGCGCCTACACGGGCGAGGTGTCGCCGGCGATGCTCACCGCTCTCAAGTGTTCATACGTGGTCGTCGGCCACTCCGAACGCCGGCAGCTCTTCGATGAGACCGACGAAGTCGTGAACAGGAAGGTGAAAGCCGTGTTCGCGAGCGAGATGGTGCCGATCCTGTGCGTCGGCGAGACGCTCGAGGAACGCGAGAGCGGGCGGACCGAGGAGCGCATCACGCAGCAGATCGATGCCGGCCTGGCGGGTGTGACGGCCGAGCAGGCGGCGGACCTGGTCGTCGCGTACGAACCCATCTGGGCGATCGGGACCGGCCGTAACGCCGAGCCCGGTGACGCCGGACAGGTGTGCTCCCTGATCCGTGAACGGGTCGGTCTCAAGGCCGACTCTCATGCGTCGGCGGACTCGCTCAGGATCCAGTACGGCGGCAGCGTGAAGCCCGGGAACATCCGCGAGTTCATGGCGCACCCCGAGATCGATGGAGCCCTCGTCGGCGGCGCGAGCCTCGATCCCGAGGAGTTCGCGTTGATCGTGAAGTACAAGTGAGGAACCCGTGACCAAGCTGCTCTACGTGTGTCTGGACGGACTCGGGGATGACCCCTGCCCCGAGTTGGACGGGCGCACACCCCTCGAGGCGGCGGAGACGCCGTTCCTGGACGGACTCGCCGAACGAGGCCGCACCGGGAGCGTCGTCACCGTCGGCCCGGGCATCGCACCCGAATCCGACATCGGGGTCTTCGCGATCCTTGGCTACGACCCGCATGATGAGCACCCGGGCCGCGGCGTGGTCGAGGCCGTCGGGTGCGGGATGGACTTCGCCGACGGGGATCTTGCCTATCGGATCAACTTCGCCACAGCCGAATGGCCGGCGATCGTCGACCGCCGGGTCGGCCGGGATCTGTCGTCTCAGGAGTCGGCGGAGCTCGCAGACGAGGTCAACCAACAGCTCTCGCTGGACGGGGCGACGTTCGCGCTTCGTGCCACGGTCGAACATCGCGGCGTCCTGGTGATCCGTTCCCAGGAAGGTTCCCTCTCCGCTGCCGTCACTAACACGGACCCCGCCTATGCGAGGGAAGGCTCGATGGGCGTGGCCCTGGAGACCTTCGAGAGCGAGGTCGTGCACTGTGAGCCGCTCGAGGACACCGACGAGGCCAAGCGCGCGGCCCTGCTGACGAACGCGTTCGTCGAGGAGTCGCACTGGATCATGGAGAAGTCCACGATCAACGAGATCCGCCGCATCGAAGGCAAGCTTCCCGGGAACCTGATCCTGACTCGTGACGGGGGGGATCGCATCCCGCATCTTCAGCCGATCGAGGAACGGTTCGGCCTGAAGTGGGGCTGCTTCGTAGAGATGCCGGTCGAGCGGGGGATCGCGCTCTTGCTCGGGATGGATGCGGTTCCGGCACCGCGCCTGGTCTCGGACGATCAGTACGCCGAATGGGCGGAGCTCGCGGCCGAGGCGCTGCCCGAGTTCCAGGCCCTCTACATCCACCTGAAAGGACCCGACGTGCCGGCCCACGACGGCAACGCCGACCTCAAGCGCAAGGTGATCTCAGACATCGACCGAGCCTTCTTCGGAGAGGTCCTTCCCCGGATCGATGTGAAGGACACCGTGATCGCCGTCACCGCGGATCACTCGACGTCCTGCGTACGCGCGGCCCACACGGCCGACCCGGTTCCCCTGCTCATCTCTGGGGCCGAGGTCCAGCCGGACGGGTCGAGGTCTTTCGGCGAACGCGAGGCAGCGCAGGGGTCCCTTGGGGACCTGCGAGGGGTGGACATCCTGCCTCAGCTCGTTCAGCTCATGCGTTAGGGCCCCTGTCGTGGTTCTTCCTCGGGCCGTCCGGGCCCGCCCGCGCTATCATCGGGGGCACCCACACGAGGAGAACCGATGTTCAACGTCATCGTCCTGATCGTCGACGTGATCGCCGCGCTCGCGCTGATCTTCCTGGTGCTACTGCATTCCGGGAAGGGCGGGGGATTGTCGGACATGTTCGGCGGCGGAGCTGGGCTCTCGGGCGGCACAGCGATGGAGCGGCGCCTGGACCGGATCACGGTCGTCACGGCCATCGTGTTCGGGATGACGACCTTCTGGCTCTCCTGGAAGTGGAGCTAGGTCCGGTTCCAGCATGCCGGGCGGCCCGGGTAGACTCCCGGGCGCACTGTCGTCGGAGTGGCGGAATTTGGTAGACGCGCTAGGTTGAGGGCCTAGTGCCCTTTACGGGGCGTGAGGGTTCAAATCCCTCCTCCGACACACCTCGATCCCCCGCCCGATAGGCCAGGCGAACCAGGGTCCCCCGCATCACGGGTCCGTGTTACAGTCCGGCGCGTACGTCGTTCGAAAGGAACTGCAGGTGGCTACCGGTACCGTGAAGTGGTTCAGCGCCGAGAAGGGCTACGGCTTCATCACCGGCGAGGATGGCACCGACGTGTTCGTTCACTTCTCGTCGATCCAGTCCGAGGGCTTCAAGACCCTGGAAGAGGGTCAGAAGGTCGAGTACGAGGTCACTTCGGGGGATAAGGGTCCGCAGGCGTCGAACGTTCGCGTCGCACAGTAAGTAGGCAGGTGCGTCCGCGGACGCGAGGTCACACAGAAGGAGCGATGAAGGGCCCGGCCGGAAGGTCGGGCTCGTTCGCGTTCTAGGACCCGGTCGCGGGAGCCGCGGGTGCCGGAGGTGCTGCAGTAGCGGGGGTCGGGGGCGTTGCCGGGGGGGTTGAGGCGGGTGGTGCCGTCCCGGGCTGACCCTGGGGCGGACGGCCTCCGGGACCTCCGGGACCACCGGGCCCGCCGGGACCGCGCCGGTCACCGCCGCGGAACCCGCCTTCGCGACGCTGGCGAGGCTGCTGAGGCGGGATGTACGGGAGGCGGCGCATCGGCGGCTTGTGGCCGGTCCGCTCGAGGCGGACCTGGATGTAGTCGGTCTCCTGGGTTCGCTGGATCTCTCGCCATCCGTCGGTGAGCAGGGAGCGCAGTCGGCCGCTCGCGGTCTTTCGCAGCTTGTCGGTGCCGGGCACCCTCACGTACAGGCGCTCGTGGCGCACCTCGAGCCGTTCCGGTCCTGCCATCTGGCCTTTCCCCTCATCGATCGGACCGGGAAAGGGTAGCAGGGGCGGTACGATGCCTCCTCGTGGGCACGGAACCCGATCTGATCCTGACCAGCGCGGCCATCTATACGGTCAACCCGTCCGAACCGTGGGTGGAGGCGCTGGCCGTGCGCGACGGCCGCATCTCGGCGGTGGGGTCGACCGAGGACATCATGGAACTCCGGGGCCCCGCCACCCGCGTGCTCGACCTCCCCGGCCGCATGGTTCTGCCCGGCTTCCAGGATGCCCATGTCCATCCGCCGATCGCCGGGATCGACCGCATGCGGTGCGACCTGCTCGAGGTCGAGGGTCGGGAAGAGATCCTCACGGCGGTGAAGACCTACGCCGAGACTCACCCGGACGAACCCTGGATCCTCGGGAGCGGCTGGGGCACCGGGAGCTTCCCGGGTGGCGTCCCGACCGCCGCCGACCTCGATGCGGTCGTCCCGGACCGCCCGGTGCTCCTATCGAGCTCGGACGGCCATGCCGCCTGGGCGAACTCGCGGGCCATGGAACTGGCCAGCGTCACGCGCGCCACGCCGGATCCGCCCGACGGATACCTCGAGCGCGACGCCGCCGGCAACCCGATCGGCACGTTCCAAGAGGGTGCTGCGGATCTGGTCGAGGATGTTGCGCCCAGTCCGACGAGGGACGATGTCCGTCGAGGACTCCTCGTTGCTCAGGAGTACTTGCACTCGCTGGGCATCACGTCCTGGCAAGACGCGATCGTAGGGGAGTCCAGCTGGGGCGACACCATCGGCGTCTACCGGGACCTCGGTGAGAGCGGGCAACTCACGGCGAGGGTCGTCGGCGCGCTCTGGTGGGGCCGCGAGCAAGGTCTGGAGCAGCTGGGCGACCTGCGAGAGAAGCGCACGTCCTTCGCAGCAGGCCGGTTCCGCCCGACCTCCGTCAAGCTCATGCTCGACGGGATCGTGGAGAACAAGACGGCGGGCGTCCTCGAGCCCTATCTCGGCCCGGACGGGCAACCAACCGCCGAACGCGGCATCGACTTCATCGATCCCGACCTGCTGATGAAGCTGGCGCCGATGCTCGACGAGGACGGGTTCCAGATGCACTTCCATGCCATCGGCGAACGCGCGGTCCGCAACGCGCTGAACGCGCTGACTCGGGTGCAGGAGGAAGGCCGACGCGCCCACCGTCACCACATCTCCCACATCCAGATCATCCATCCGGACGACATCGGCAGGTTCGCCGAGCTCGATGTGACGGCCAACATGCAGCCACTCTGGGCGTGCCACGAGCCCGCGATGGACGACCTGAACATCCCGATCCTCGGGCAGGAACGGTCGGGGTGGCTCTATCCGTTCGCGAGCTTGCTGCGCAGTGGGGCACGTCTGGCCGGCGGCAGCGACTGGAACGTGTCCACGCCCAACGTGTTCCTGCAGTCGGAGGTGGCGGTCACGCGGATCGGCCGGGACGCCCCCGACGCGGATCCGCTGCTCCCCGGGGAGGCGATCACGCTCGATGCCGCGCTCCGTGCCTACACCATGGGGTCGGCGTACGTGAACCACCAGGACGACGTCACGGGATCGATCGAAGTGGGGAAGTACGCCGACCTGGCGGTCGTGGACCGGAACCTGTTCGCGTCCGACGACGGTCCGATCGGCGATGCCCGGGTGCTACTTACCCTGGTCGAGGGTGAGGAAGTTTTCTCGAGCGGCGAAGTCGCGTGATCCGCTCTGCGAGGTGACCGTCAGACATACCGAATGAGCTGCAGACTTACGGCTTGTCTGCCGAAGCGCATCCGTCTCTCGACGGTAGTCGCCGGATGATGCCCGGCTTTCGGGGATGCGAACCGAACAGGGAGCGCTGTACCATGCTGGGGTCGCGAGCAGCGGTGGGGGGGGGGG
>JBBDIK010000012.1:257247-258503 GCA_040880465.1 Actinomycetota bacterium
TCGAGCCGTCCGCCGGAGAGAGTTCGAAGGAGGGGTACCGCATGGCTGAGCCATTCGACATGAGCCTCGTGCAGCGCGGAGCGCGGTTGCGCAGAACGCCGTATTACGAGGCCGAGCAGAAGCACGGCCCCAAGGGTTACACCGTCTACAACCACATGCTGTTCCCGATCCGGTTCGACAGTTTCGAGAACGAGCTCAACACGCTCCTGAACGACGTGACGGTGTGGGATGTCTCGGTCGAGCGCTGCGTCGAGATCGATGGTCCCGACGGCTTCAAGCTGACCCAGATGATGACGCCGCGCGATCTCTCGAAGTGCGAGATCGGTCAGGCGAAGTACGTCCTGATCTGCGCGAAGGACGGCGGGATCCTCAACGACCCGGTTCTAACCCGGATGTCCGAGAACAGGTTCTGGCTGGCGCTGGCCTCCAGCGATGTCCTCTTCTACGCGAAGGGTCTCGCGGATGCCTACGGTCTCGACGCCACGGTCACGGAGGCGGACGTTTCGCCGCTGCAGATCCAGGGGCCGAGGTCGAAGGAGCTGATGGTCGACCTGTTCGGCGACCAGATCCTGGACATCAAGTACTACTTCTTCATCGAGACCGACCTGGGCGGGATCCCGGTCGTGATCACCCGCACAGGATGGACCTCGGAGGTCGGGTACGAGATCTATCTGACCGACCGCTCCCGGGGCGTCGAGCTGTACGACCGCATCATCGAGGCGGGGGGCAAGTACAACATCAAGCCCACCGGGCCGGTCGACATCCGTCGGGTCGAAGGCGCCATCTACAACTGGGGTGCCGACATGACCTGGAAGAACAACCCCCTGGAGCTGACCGGGCTGGAACGGCTCGTCGACTGGGATCTCCCGGATGACGCGGTCATCTCGTTGCCGGCGCTGCGGGCCATCAAGGAGGAGGGCGTCTCGAGGAAGTTGGTCGGGATCGAGATCGACGGTGATCCGCTTCCCGAACTCAACTTCACGAAGTGGCATGTCCACGAGGGCGGGAAGAAGGTCGGCAAGGTCACCTCGGCCATCTACTCGCCACGGCTCGAAAAGAACGTCGGCTTCGCGTGGGTGCCGATCGAACTCGCGGGGGAGGGGACCAAGGTCGACGTGAAGACTCCGTACGGCGATCGAGCGGCTCAGGTCGTGCAGATCCCATTCGTCGACCCGAAGAAGACGATCCCGGTTCAGTAACCCCGCGGCGTCGCCGATCAGAGCAACGAAGGAGGGGCGGGGGGGGGGGGGGGGGGG
>JBBDIK010000012.1:258513-325416 GCA_040880465.1 Actinomycetota bacterium
CGCCGCGATGCGGCGGGGCCCCTCCCAACAAGTGGACAAGGCGCGGCACACGGCCTTGACTGAGCGGTCAGTCAAGGCATAGCATCGCGTTCCGTCCGTGATCTCCCCCGCGCGGGGGACGGCGCCGGATGGAGAGAGGGCCTCGCATGCCGCTCAACGAGGAAGTCACCTTCACCTTCTACGTCGCGTCGTGGTACCGGAAATCGCCGTACTACGCGAAGACGATCGAGGACGGGGTCAAGAGCTTCGACATCTACAACCACATGCTCATCCCGACCGTGTACGGGGACGACGTCGACGAGTACTGGCACCTGCTCAACAAGGTCACGATGTGGGATGTTGGCGTTGAACGGCAGGTGGAGATCACCGGGCCGGACGCGTTCGACTTCACGAACCGGCTGACGTGCCGCGATCTCACACGGTGCGAGGTCGACCAGTGCAAGTACGCACCGATCACGGCGGACGACGGCGGGATCATCAACGATCCGATCCTGCTGCGCCTAGCTGACGACCACTTCTGGCTCTCCCTCGCGGACTCCGACACGCTGCTGTGGGCCAAAGGGGTTGCCGTGAACAGCGGGATGGACGTCACCATCGCGGAACCCGACGTGTCGCCGATGCAGATCCAGGGTCCGAGGTCCAAGGATGTGGTGCGCGATCTGTTCGGAGACAGCATCTTGGACATGAAGTACTACTGGTGCCGCCAGGTCGAGCTGGCCGGCATCCCGCTCGTGATCAGCCGGACCGGCTGGTCGGGCGAGGTGGGCTACGAGCTGTACCTGCGCGACGGGTCGCGGGGACCGGAGTTGTGGGACCTGGTGAAACAGGCCGGCGAGCCCTACGAGATCCGCACGGTCGCCCCGAACGACATCCGTCGCATGGAGGCCGGTATCTTCAACTACAACAACGATATGTGGATCACCGACACGCCGCTCGAGGTCGAGGGCATGGAGCGGCTGGTGGAGGAGCAGGACGCGGACTACATCGGCAAGGCCGCGCTCGAGCGGCAGCGACAGGACGGCGTGACCCGTAAGCTCACCGGAGCCTTCATCGACGGCCCGCCGTTCCTCGGATGGCTGGTCGACTTCTGGCCCGTCCGTAGCGGGGGAGCGGTGGTCGGCCGCGTCACGTCGGCGTGCTACTCGCCGCGGGTGGAGAAGAACCTCGCGTACGTCTGGCTCCCGATGGAGCTCGCCGCCCCGGGGACTCCCATGGAGATCGAGTCTCCGGATGGGATCTTGACGGGAACGACCACGGGCTTGCCGTTCTTGGACCCGAGGAAGGACGTCCCCAAGGGCTAGCGGCGTACGGATTTGGCCCCGGGGAGCCCGGGGTGCGAGGATGCGGTCGCGAGCCACGCTGCGCCGCACGGAGGAGAGAAGGAGCAACCGATGGTGAACGAACGCCAGGAGATGCTGGAGAAGAGCGCGACCCTGTACTTCGGGCCGTGGTACCGCAAGTCCCCGTACTTCGAGAAGACGCGTGAGGCCGGGTGCACGGCCTACGACATCTATAACCACATGTACATCCCCGGCTACTACGACGACCCGGTCGTCGAGTACTGGGCACTCCGCAACGACGTCACGCTCTGGGATGTCGCCGTCGAGCGAACGGTCGAAGTCAGTGGACCGGACGCCGACAAACTGATCGACATGATCACCTGCCGCGATCTGTCGAGCGTTGCCGTGCACCAGGGCAAGTACCAGCTGGTGACGGCACCGGACGGCGGGATCGTCAACGACCCGGTCCTCTTGCACCCGAAGCCGAACGTGTGGTGGATGCAGTTGGCCGACTCGGATGCGGGTCTCTACGCGCTGGGCGTCGCTGCGGTCGCAGGCCTGGACGTTCAGGTGACCCTGCCGGACGTGTATCCGATGCAGGTCCAGGGCGCGAAGGCCGCGAAGGTGCTCGAGAAGCTCGTGGGCGACGGGATCTACGATCTGAAGTACTACTGGACGGGCGACTTCGAGATCGACGGCATACCCGTGGTCATCAGCCGCACCGGATGGACTGCGGTGCAGGGCTTCGAGATCAACCTCCTCGGGTATGACGAGGGTGGTCGACTGTGGGACGCCGTCTTGGCTGCGGGCGAGGAGCACGCGATCCGACCGATCGCTCCGTGCGAGGCTCGGCGTATCGAGGCCGGGATCTTCAACTACGGATCCGACATCCGGCTGACGGATACACCGTTCCACGTGATGGGCCTGGAACGCCTGGTCGAAGAGCAGTCGCAGGACTACATCGGCAAGGAAGCGCTCGAGCGGCTTCGCACCGAGGGCGTCGATCGCAAGCTTGTCGGTATCGAGTTCCCGGACATGCCGGAGCTCCGGGCCGAGATGTCCGAGTACTGGAAGGTGTTCAAGGACGGCGCCGAGGTCGGGCACATGACGGATGCGGTGTACTCGCCCGGGCTCGAGAAGAACATCGGCTTCGTCTGGGTCCCGATCGGTCTGGCGGAGCCGGGGACGCCGGTGAACGTCCTGACCGAGGACGGCGATGAATTGATCGGACAGACCTCGGCGATCCCGTTCGTCGACCAGCGCAAGGAGGTCCCGGCCGGGGATCTGCGCGGCTAAACGCCAGGTCAGGCTGACGCTGGGTCAGGACCCGTGTGGGAGAATCGTGCGGGCGGGCCGTTCGCGGTTCGCCCGTCGTGACCAGGGAGGCTGGGCGGATGAAGCCCGAGGGACGACCACCGGCGGAGCGCGTCGGGGGCCTGCGCAAGGTGATCTTGCTCTTCGAGAAGAAGGGCAAGGAGGTGGCGTTCGACTGTCGGATGTGCGGTCAATGCATCCTGCACTCGACCGGGCTGACCTGTCCGATGACCTGTCCGAAGAACCTGCGGAACGGTCCGTGCGGCGGCACGATGCTGAACGGGAACTGCGAAGTGCTGCCCGACAAGCCCTGCGTGTGGGTCCTGGCGTGGGAACGTTCGCGCAAGATGCCGCTCTGGCGCAGCCACATGCGGCATATCAACCCGCCGGTCGACTTCCGGCTCCAGGACACCGGCTCGTGGGAGAACTTGGTGACGCGCCGGGATAAGGTCGTGCCCGACGGATGGAAGGCCCACGCCGAACGAGTGGGCACCGCCCACTAGTCGCCTGACCGGAACGCCCGGTCACCCGAACCGAAGAGGAGCCATGACCGAACCACGGAGCCACGTCGAGAAGCTGCTGCGCGCCGGGACCTTCGTGGTCACCGCCGAGCTGGAGACCACCGACAGCCCCGATCCGGACTCGATCCGCGAAGTAACCGATGTCCTCCGGGGTCATGTCGACGGGCTGAACGTCACCGACAACTCCGCGGCGCACCCGCACATCCAGAACGTCGCGGCAGGCCATCTGCTGATCGATCTGGGGTTCGAGCCGATCGTGCAGTTCGTGTGCAGGGACCGGAACCGGCTGGCGCTGCAGGCGGACCTCCTGGGGGCCATGGCGCTCGGGATCAAGAACATCTGCGTCCTGACGGGGGATGACGTGTCGGCCGGGGATCACCCGGAGGCCAAGCCGATCTACGACATCGACTCGATCCATCTGCTGCGGATCCTCGACATCATGCGCACCGAGGGCACGTACCTATCGGGCCGCAGGCTCGACGCCACACCCAGCTTCTTCATGGGATGTGTCGAGAACCCGTTCGCACCGCCGCAAGACTACCGGCCGATCCGGCTCGCGAAGAAGGTCGAGGCCGGGGCGGAGTTCTGCCAGCTCCAGCTCGTGTTCAACATCGGGCGGATGCGCGAGTTCATGTCGATATGTGCAGACCTCGGTTTGCCCGAGAAGATCTTCATCCTGCCGTCCGTGTGTATCCCGCGCAGCGCGCGAGCCCTGCACTACATGGCCGAGCAGGTTCCCGGCATCGACGTGCCGGAGGAGCTGCTGGCGCGGATGGACGGCACACCGAAGGAGAAGCAGGCGGAGGAGGGCGTGCGCATCGGTCTGGAGATCGTGAAGGAGCTGCGTGACATGGCCGGCGTCGCGGGCGTCCATCTGATCTCGATCAAGGCGCCAGAGGTCATCTCGCAGGTGGTGGAGGAGGCCGGGCTGCTCCCGCGGCCGGAGATGGCATCCGCCGCCGGTTCGACGACGCCGTAGCGCGCGGCTAGAGCACGGCCGACAGGAACTTCCTCGTCTCCTCGCGCTGCGGGTTGGCGATGATCTCGGACGGGGGGCCCTCCTCGAGGATGACGCCCTCGTGGAAGAACAGGAGCCGGTCGGCGACCTCGCGGGCGAACCCCATCTCGTGCGTCACGACGAGCATGGTCATCCCCTCGGACGCCAGCTCCTTCATCACCGCAAGCACCTCGCCGATCAATTCCGGGTCGAGCGCCGAGGTCGGCTCGTCGAAGAGCATCACCTTCGGCTGCATCGCGAGCGCGCGGGCGATCGCGACCCGCTGCTTCTGACCGCCCGAGAGCCGGATCGGGTACTCATCGGCCTTGTCGGCCAGCCCGACTTTCGCGAGGAGGTCGTGGGCCAGCGGCTCGACCTCGGCCCGGTCCTGCTTCTTCACGATGAGCGGACCGCTCATGATGTTGTCGATCACCGAGAGGTGCGGGAACAGGTTGAAATCCTGGAACACCATGCCCGCGTGCGTCCGGAGTCCCCTGATGGACTCCCGGGCTCCCTTGTTGCGATGGGCCGCCGCGTCGACGCGCACCCCGTCGACCTCGATCGTGCCGGCCGTGGGCTCCTCGAGGAAATTGATGCAGCGCAGGAGGGTCGACTTGCCGGAGCCCGATCGCCCGAAGATGACGATGACCTCGCGCTGCTGGACCTCGATGTTGATGTCACTGAGCACCTCGAGATCTCCGAAGGACTTCCGGAGATGTTCGACGCGAACAACTGGTCGGTCGGTCACGGTACCCCCGGTTGGCCGCTGATCGGCCCACGGATCATGAGACCCCCCTCGGCCGCCTTCTCCGCGGCCGCGCGGACGTAGCCTCGGCTGAAGCGCTTCTCAAGCTTGCGCTGGAAGAATGAGAAGACTGCAGTCAGGATCCAGTACATGCCCGCCACCAGCACGTACGCCTCGAGGTTCTTGAATTCGGCCTTCCCGTAGAGCTGGGCGAGCCGGAAGCTCTCGGTGAACTCCAGGGTCGCGCCCAGGAAGCTGACGAGAGCCGTGTCCTTCAGCATGGCGATGAACTCGTTCCCGGTAGGAGGGATGATGACACGGGTCGCCTGGGGGAGCACGACGCGTCGCATGGTCTGGCGGTAGCTCATGCCAAGCGCTTCGGCCGCCTCGCGTTGGCCATGGCTCACGGATTCGATGCCTGCACGGAAGATCTCCGTCATGTACGCGCCGTAGCAAAGGCTGATGCCGATGATCCCGGCGACGACGGCGTCGAACGTGAAGATGTCTTCGATGGTTTCAGGGAGGCCGAGCCCCCCTACGAGCTGCGGAACTGCGAGGTATATCAAGAACAGTTGCACGATCAACGGCGTGCCGCGGAAGAAG
This sequence comes from Actinomycetota bacterium, assembly GCA_040880465.1. GTDB lineage: Bacteria > Actinomycetota > UBA4738 > UBA4738 > JBBDHU01 > JBBDIK01. The sequence continues at coordinate 263,974 of JBBDIK010000012.1, forward strand.
GATGTATAGAAGCCTGACACGCCGTAGGCGATCGGATTGCGTGACAGGCGACCGAGCGCGCCGAGCAAGGCGATCGGAACCGTAAGGATGATCGAACATACCGCGATGAGGATCGTTACCCAGAGGCCCTTCGCGATGTAGGGCCCATACTCGCGCATCCACGGGAGATCGAAGCCCGCGAGAAGGAAGACGGTCGCAAGGATGACGAAGATCTCGATCCACACGATCGCAACCCACACCCGGAACGGAACGCGGCGATGGGCCCTGATGGGGTAGACGATGACAGCGATCGTTGCCGGCAGAACCCCGAGCACCAGGAGCGCGGTCGTGAGGAGGACCCACCCCCACGCGCGAGCCTTAGTGGCGCGCACGATGACCCAGCACGTGAGGGGGACGACGACGCCGGCCCAGAGAAGGAGCAGGCCGATGGCGTAGACCGTGGCGTTCGTCACGGCCTCTCCCGGATGTTCAGCGGGCCGGGAGCGTTCTCGCTCCCGGCCCGCGTCATCGCCTCAGGTTCCTGTGGAGTTAGCTCGTGACCCTGGTCGTGAGGTCCTGGCCGAACCACTGGTTCGACAGCTCCGTCAGCGTGCCGTCCGCATGCATCTCGGTGATGATGTCGCTGACGGCGGCGACCAGGCTGGCGCCGTCGAGCTCGGACTTCCTGTCGAACGCCACCGCGAGTGGCTCGTAGAACAGTGGCTCGCCGACGATCTTCACGGGCTTGCCCTTGTCCACCGCGCCCTCCGCCGTCGGGCCGGCGGTGATGACCGCATCCAGGCGGTCGCCGTCGCCCAGGGTCAGATCCTGGATCGCCGTCGAGTCGGTGTCGTAGGTCTTGATCTGCGCGTCGTCGACCTGGAAGTCGATCGTCTCTCCTGGGATCTCCAACGTCTTCTGCAGGTAGAAGTCGTACGTGCAGCCACCGCACACGCCGACCTTCTTCCCGTCGAGGTCCGCAGCCGGATCGAGGATAGTCGTGTTCGCCTCGTTCACCATCGCGACGGCGGGCGTGTAGTAGTAGCCGGGCGTGAAGTCCACGACCTCTGCCCGCTCGGGCGTCACGGTCATTGATCCCACGCTCATGTCCCAGCGGTCATTCCAACCGCCGGCCGTGATCAGGTCCCACGACGGCGTCTCCCACTCGACCGTCACACCGAGACGCCGCGCGATCTCCTCGGCGACGTCGATGTCGAACCCTTCGTACTCACCGGTCTTCGGGTTCAGCTCGGACTGCGGAGGGTAGGCGGGGTCCGTGGACACACGGATGACCCCATCCGCCTTGATCTTGGCGAGGAGGTCGTTGCCCGCAGGCTCGGTTCCGCCGTCGGCGGCAGGCGACGGGGTGGTGCTCTTCGAGCACGCGGCCGCCGTCAGGGCGAGAACCATCACGAACAACATCAGGAACCGGGACTTGCGCATAACTGCGACCTCCTTGGGGCGTCGATATGTCTTGCGGTTCACCACTATAGGCCTATCGGGGGACGGAGGGGACCCCCTGTTCATTGCCACGGTCTAGGGCGGCCGATATCCTCACGTGAACCCCGAACGCCCCCGGCCGGAGCCCCCGTTGGAGCGAGGATCCCTTGGAAGCCCGAGATGATGTCGCTGTGAGCGTTGCTTCCACTCCGCCTGCGGAACCCGGCCCCAAGGACGCCGCTTCGCGGTGGCGCTCGCGCCTCTCGAAGGTCCTCCACTTCGTGGCAGCCCTGTACCTGTTCGTCCTGGCCATCCAACTCATGAAGCTCGGTGCCGCCCCCATCGGTGCGCGCTTGCAGGACACCCCGCTGATCCAGAACGCGGTTTCAACTCTCGGGTTCGGGTGGATGGGGGCCAATGTCATCCTGTCCGGATCGCCCGTGGCCATCGTGGCCCTGCAGTTCTTCTCGGCGAACGTGCTCACTCCGCTCCAGACGTTCACGATGATCACGGGCTCCCGGCTCGGGGCCTCGTTCGTGGTGCTGCTCGTTGGATTCCTCTTCGCCATCCGCAACAAGGACAAGAAGCGGACCATCGGCATGGGGGTGCTCGCGGTCTCCATGAGCGCGATCGTGTACATCCCCGCGATGTTCCTGGGGTACGCCATCCTCAAATCCGGCGTCTTGTCGGGGGTCAGGCTCGAGGCGTCGAAGGAAGTCTCGGACCTGATCGACGTCGTCTGGGGACCGGTGCTGAACGCCCTGAGAGGCATGTCTTTCCTGTCCGGACCATTGATGTTCATCCTCGGACTCCTGGTGATGCTGCTCGCCTTCAAGCTGCTCGACCGCGTGTTGCCGGAGTTGGACGGGGAGAAACACGCCGCTTCGCGGATCCATTGGCTCAAGCGGCCCTGGCCGATGTTCGCGCTGGGACTTCTGGCAGCCTTGCTGACGCTGTCCGTCTCGGTTGCCCTGACGATCTTGATCCCGCTTGCCGCCAAGGGATACATCAACCGTCGGGAGGCGATCCCGTACATCATGGGCGCCAACATCACGACGCTCGCAGACACGCTGTTGGTCGCCATGCTGATGAACAACGCGGAGGCCGTGCAGATCGTCCTCGCCACGGGGATCGCGGTCACGATCTTCACGCTTATCTACCTCGTGTTCCTCTACAAGCCGATCACCAAGGCGGTCATCAGCCTCGACGACTGGGTGGTCGGGACCAGCCAGCGGACCTGGCTCTTCGTGGGAAGTCTGTTCCTCGTCCCGGTGGTCCTGTTCGTCGTCGGCAACGTGGTCCAGAACACCATCGGCTGACGTGGCTGCCACGATCCTCGGGGTACGGCACGCCCCCGTCGAGAACCCCGGGAACCTCGTGTATGCGCGTCTTCCCGGGTACCACCTCTCCGACGCGGGCCACCGTTCGGCGGGAGCGCTCGCCGAGGAGCTTGCGGAACGACCCCTCTCAGCCGTGTACGCGAGCCCGCTGGAGCGGGCCCAAGAGACGGCCTCCACGTTGGCACGACCCCACGCACTGCCGGTCCTGACCGACGAACGGCTCATCGAGTGGAGCTTCTGGAGTCGTTGGGAAGGGATCCCGTGGATGACGCTGCGGGAGCGAGCTCCCGAGACGTTCGCGAAGTACCTGATCGATCCGGGTTCGCTGCACCCCGAGGATCCGCTCCGGGCGGTCGGGGAGGGGATCCTCGGGTGGGCCGCCGAGGCCGCCGACCTGCACGAGGCGGGGCTGGTCCTCGGAATCTCCCACGAGGCGCCGCTCGCGGCAGCCTGGGCGATCGGCGGTGGCCGGGGGATGCAGGCGTTCCCCACGGTCCAGATCCCGCACCTCGGTGCGGTGCGCCTCGCCCCCGACCCCGTCGAGGTCGTCGATGTCCGGGACGTCGAGGCTGCCGGGTGAACCCAGTGAGCGGTAGCGAGCGAATAGCGAAGTGAGGAAGCCGGTTAGCCTGAGAGGATGCTGATGGATCGCGTACGCCCGCTGCTCGTCGCTTCGCTTGCCGCCGTGGCCGTCTTGGCGGCCGCCTGCAGCACCAAGGGGGGCGGAGGGACGCCCGTAGAGCTCCCAGGAGCTCAGACCCTCTCCACCCAGGCCGACGCGGGATCCGACCCGATCGTCCAGGTCGTTCAGGCCGCCCGCCCGGCGGTCGTGAACGTGACCACCAGCGGTGTCCAGAACACGCCGCTCGGGATCCAAGAGGGGGAGGGGACCGGCACCGGCTTCATCATCCGCTCGGACGGGATCCTCGTCACGAACTACCACGTCGTCGAGGGTGCTCAGACGATCACCGTCACCACGCCGGAGCCGCATCTGAAGCGGTACGAGGGCCGTGTCATCGGGGGCGACCCGTCTGCAGACCTCGCCGTCATCCAGATCGACGGACGGAGCTTCCCGACGATCCCGCTGGGGCGTTCCGAGGAGATGCTCCTCGGAGAGCCGGTCGTGGCGATCGGCTACGCCCTCGCGCTCGAGGGAGGTCCGTCCGTGACCACCGGCATCGTCTCTGCGCTGGACCGCGTCGTCGAGGGCGTCCCCGACCCGAACTGCGCGGAGTGTGAAGACGGAACTCGCACGTATCAGGGGGTGATCCAGACGGACGCCGCCATCAACCCGGGCAATTCGGGCGGGCCACTGCTCAACCTCCGCGGCGAGGTCATCGGGATAAACTCGGCCGGCGTCGGTGCGAGCGCGGCCGAGAACGTCGGCTTCGCGATCTCGATCGACACGGCCCGTGAGACCATCGAGCGCGCGGTCGAGAACCCGGGCGAGCCGGGGCCGTACCTGGGCGTCGTCACCCAACCCGTCGATACCGCCGTCGACGGATCCGGTCTCCCTCTGGACCTTCCGGTCGACCACGGTGTGTATGTGGTGGACACGGCCGGCGACGGCGCCGCCGAGGATGCGGGGATAGAGACCGGAGACGTCATCGTCGGCTTCGAGGGTCACCGCATCGCGACCTCGGAGGAACTCTCCGGGCGGATCCAGGAGCACAAGCCCGGTGACCAGGTGACGGTGGACGTCGTCCGTCCCGATGGCACGGAAGAACCTGTCGACGTGACGCTCGGGGTCAACCCGCTGCCGTAGTTCTCGGCCCGGACGCCATGCAGTAGCGTCTGTCACGTGAGTGAACCGTTCCGAGCCGGCGAGAAGGCGCTCCTGCTCGACGCCCGCGGCCGTACGTACCTGATCACCCTCAAAGAAGGCGGCAGCTTCCACTTCCACAGCGGGGGGGTGGCGCATGACCACATCATCGGGCAGCCAGAGGGGGTCACGGCCCAGTCCCCCTCGGGCGCGACCCTGATCTGTGTACGTCCGCGACTCACGGACTTCGTCGTCAAGATGCCCCGAGGGGCCCAGGTCGTCTACCCGAAGGAGATCGGGCCCATCCTGATGCAGGCTGATCTGTACCCCGGCCTCCGGGTGCTCGAGGCGGGAACCGGCTCCGCAGCACTGTCCATCGCGCTCTGCCGGGCCGTGGGCGATGGCGGCGCCGTCGTCACCTACGAGCTACGCGACGACCACCGCGAGCAGGGGGAACGCAACGTCCGCGCGTTCTTCGGCGACGTGCCGCCGATGCTCGAGTTCCGGGCCGGAGATATCCGGGACACCCCGCGGAGCGAACGCTACGACCGCATGGTGCTGGACATGGCCCAGCCGTGGGACGCGCTCGAGATCGCCGGCGAGGTACTGGATGGAGGGGGGATCATCTGTGCGTATGTGCCGACGACGATCCAGGTCCAGGACCTCGTGATGGCACTGCGGTCGGCCGGGTACCTCCAGATCGAGACGCTCGAGGTCCTGCACCGCACCTGGCACGTCGAGCAGCGCAGCGTGCGTCCGGACCACCGGATGGTTGGGCACACCGGCTTCCTCGTCACGGCACGCAGGGGCCCAGTGTCAACCACGCCAGCGGACATGTCGAAGCAAGAGGGAGAAGGTTCGACCTCCCCGGAGGCCGACCTATACTGAACAGACGTTCGGAGGGAGAGGCACCGTGGCCGGCACGAACGCCGACGACCAGGCACAACGCGAGGAGTTCGAGAAGCAGATCCACGAACTCGGCACCCAGGTCAAGTTCCTGGAGGACGAGGTCGCGCTGCTTCGCCGCCGCCTGTCCAATGCTCCGCGGCAGGTCACCGTCCTCGAGGAGCGTCTGAACGAAGCCCGCGCCGATCTTGCCAAGGCCATGTCTCAGAACGAGAAGCTCACCGGCGTTCTTCAGGGCGAGCGTGAGCGGATCGAGGCGCTCCGCGAAGAGGTCGAGAAGCTCACGCAGCCACCCGCATCGTTCGGCGTGTACCTGGGCCAGAACGACGACGGCTCGATCGACGTGTTCACGGCCGGTCGCAAGATGCGGGTCAACGTTTCTCCCGATGTCGATGCCTCACGGTTCCGGCTCGGTGCCGAGGTGATCCTCAACGAGGGCATGAACGTGGTCGAGATCCTCGAGCACGATCGGCAGGGCGAGGTCGTGACGGTACGGGAGTTGCTCGGCGACGACCGGGCGATCGTGCTCGGGCGCGGCGATGACGAACTCGTCGGCACTATCGCGGAATCCTTGAAGGGCCAGAAGGTCCGCGCCGGTGACCCGCTGCTGTTCGACCCGCGGTCCGGTCTGCTGCTCGAGAAACTCCCCAAGGAGCAGTTCGAGGAACTCGTCCTCGAGGAAGTGCCCGACATCTCCTACGACGACATCGGCGGGCTCGAGGAGCAGATCGTGGCGATCCGGGACGCGGTGGAGCTGCCGTACCTGTACGCCGAACTCTTCCAGGAGCACCAGCTGCGTCCGCCGAAGGGTGTCCTCCTGTACGGACCCCCCGGCTGCGGCAAGACCCTGATCGCCAAGGCGGTCGCGCGCTCTCTGGCCGACCAGGTCCGCGAGCGGACAGGCCGCGAAGACGTGACGTCCTACTTCCTGAACATCAAGGGACCGGAGCTGCTCTCGAAGTACGTCGGTGAGACCGAGCGGCAGATCCGCGTGATCTTCCAGCGGGCACGTGAGAAGTCCGAGGAGGGTTTGCCGGTCATCGTGTTCTTCGACGAGATGGAATCGATCTTCCGCACCCGCGGCACCGGCATCTCATCGGATGTCGAGTCAACGATCGTGCCGCAGCTGCTGGCAGAGATCGATGGCGTTGAGAGCCTGAAGAACGTCGTCGTGATCGGGGCCTCGAACCGCGAGGACCTGATCGATCCGGCCATCCTGCGCCCGGGCCGGCTCGACGTGAAGATCAAGATCGAGCGGCCCGATGCGAAGCAGTCCGCCTCCATCATGGCGAAGTACCTCAACGCGTCCGTGCCGATCCATCCGATCGAGGTCGAGAAGTCCGGCGGCGACGTCGAGGCCGCCCTGAAGAAGATGATCGATCGTTCGGTGGAACAGATGTACGCCGAGAACGACGAGAACCGGTTCCTCGAGGTCACCTACCAGTCCGGCGACAAGGAGGTTCTGTTCTTCAAGGACTTCAATTCCGGCGCGATGACCGAAAACATCGTGGCGCGGGCGAAGAAGGAGGCCATCAAGCGCTTCCTGCAGTCCGGCGAGAAGGGCATCAAAGGCGAGGACCTGCTCTTCGCGATGCGCGAGGAATTCAAGGAGAACGAGGACCTGCCCAACACGACCAACCCGGACGACTGGGCACGCATCTCCGGCAAGAAGGGCGAGCGCATCGTGTACGTGCGGACGCTGCTCGGTGAGACCGAGGGCGAAGGTCGCCAGGTCGAACGCGTCAGCGCCGGGCAGTACCTGTAGGACGTCTTCCCGTGAGGGAGGATCGGGACACCACGGAAGGGGACCCCTGATGGCCATCGCGAAGGTCATGGGCATCGAGACCGAATATGGGATCTCGGCGCCGGGTGTGCCGGATTTCAATCCGGTGTTGTCCTCGTCGCTGCTGATCGGTACCTACGCTGGCAGCTTGCGACGGATCCGCTGGGACTACGAGCAGGAATCGCCGACCCGCGACGCTCGCGGGTTCGACGCTGCTCCCGCCCGCGAGCCGAGTGACGAAGATATCGGTCTCGCGAACGTCGTCCTGCCGAATGGCGCCCGCTACTACGTCGATCACGCGCACCCCGAGTACTCGACGCCCGAATGCACCGGCCCACGGGACTTGGTCATCCACGACAAAGCGGGGGAGCGGATCCTGGAGCGGTCGTTGGAAGAGGTCCGCGAGGTCCTGCCGCCCGGACAGCGCCTGGCGATCTACAAGAACAACAGCGACGGCAAAGGCAACTCGTACGGGACGCACGAGAACTACCTGATGTCCCGAGAGACCCCCTTCGCCCGCATCGTGCGCGACCTCACACCCTTCTTCGTCACGCGTCAGATCTTCACCGGCGCAGGGAAGCTCGGTTTCGAGGGAGGCGGCGACGCGCCCGAGAGTGGGACCGGGTATCAGCTCACCCAGCGCGCCGACTTCTTCGAGGCCGAAGTGGGGTTGGAGACCACCCTGAAGCGCCCCATCATCAATACCCGCGACGAGCCGCACGCCGATCCGGCCAAGTATCGCCGGCTGCACGTCATCGTCGGCGATGCGAACATGTCGGAGATCTCGACCTACCTGAAGGTCGGGACGACGGCGCTCGTGCTGAAGATGATCGAGGACGAGTTCCTCCCCGACCTGACATTGGAGAACCCGGTCCAAGCTCTGCACGAGGTTTCCAGGGATATCCGCTGCCGGGCAAGCGTTCCCCTGGCCGACGGGCGGAGCGTGACGGCCGTGGCCCTCCAGTGGGAGTACCTCGATCACGCCAAGCGCTACGTGAAGGAGCACGATCCCTCCGCCGAGGGCGCGGACGTGTTGCAGCGGTGGGAGGCGGTGCTGGGAGCGCTGGAGGATGATCCCCTGTCACTGCATCGGGAGCTGGACTGGGCGGCGAAGTATCACTTGCTCGAGCGCTACCGGGAACGGGACGGCCTCTCCTGGGATGATCACAAACTCCAGCTGATCGCCCTGCAGTACCACGATGTCCGGCGAGACAAGGGTCTCTACTATCGCCTGCTCTCCGGCGGAGAGATCGACCGGCTCGTCTCGGATGCCGAGGTCGACCGCGCCGTCGGCGAACCGCCGGAAGACACGCGAGCCTTCTTCCGCGGCCGCTGCATCGAGCGCTTCCGAGACTCCATCACGGCCGCGTCCTGGGACTCCCTCATCTTCGATACCGGCGAGGATGCCCTGCAGCGCGTTCCGATGCGGGAACCGCTCCGCGGAACTCGCGAGCATGTCGAGGATCTGCTGAGGGACGCGCCCGACGCCGCCAGCCTCGTTCGGCAGCTCCAGGCCTAAGGGCCCCTCCCCGCTAGGATAGGGGGACGCGTCCGAACGGGAGGAGCAGGAGTGCCCCAGGAGCAGAAGCGGGTCCAGAAGCGCAGCCAGGGCGGCGACGGTGGCGGCGAGGATGCCGGCCAGACCCAGTCCGCCGAGAAGGGCGAGAAGCTCAAGGAGGAGATGGACGACATCCTCGACGAGATCGACGAGGTCCTCGAGGAGAACGCGGAGGAGTTCATCAAGAGCTACGTCCAGAAGGGCGGCGAATGACCGGGCCGCTGTTCCCGGAGCCCGGAACCCCCGGCCTCATCGGCGCCAACCCGAGTTTCTCTGACCTGCTGCGCGGCGCGCGCGCGGAGGCACTGCCGGCGACCGAAGGGATGCGGGCGGAAGGTCTCACCGCCCACGGAACGACCGTCCTCGGGCTGAAGTTCGAGGGTGGCGTGATCGTTGCGGGCGATCGCCGAGCCACGGCTGGGTACGAGATCGCGGACGACCGGATGCAGAAGGTCTTCGAGGCCGACACGTACTCGGCGATCGCGATCTCCGGCGCCGCGGGCCAAGCCGTTGAGATCGTGAAGCTCTTCCAGGTCGAACTCGAGCACTACGAGAAGGTGACCGGCGACCGGCTCTCGTTGGAGGGCAAGGCGAACCGCCTCGCTCAGATGATACGCGAGAACTTCCCGCTGGCCCTGCAGGGCCTGATCGTCGTGCCGCTCTTCGGAGGGTTCGACGAACGCAGGGACGAGGGGCGTCTCTTCCGCTACGACGCGACTGGCGGTCGCTGGGAGGACGAGGAGTTCCACGCGACCGGATCCGGCGGGCGCGGGGCGAAAGGCACACTCAAGAAGGAGTGGCGCCCCGGCCTGAGTCGCGATGAGGCGATCCGTCTCGCCGTGGATGCGTTGTTGGATGCGGCCGAGGAAGACGTCGCTACCGGCGGTCCGAGCCTGTCCCGGGGGATCTTCCCAACCGTCCGCGTGATCACGGCGGGCGGAGTGGAAGAAGTCGCCGAGGACGAGTTGCGTGCCGCCGTGGAAGCCGTCGAAGGAGAGCGCCGCTGATGTCCTTCCAGCCGTACGTACCGCCCGAACAGCTGATGAAGGATCGTTCCGAGTACGCCCGTAAGGGCATCGCGCGGGGCAAGTCCGTCGTCGCGCTCGAGTACGTTGAAGGGGTCCTGTTCCTCGCCGAGAATCCCAGCGCGACCCTGCACAAGATCTCGGAGATCTACGACCGGATCGCGTTCGCCGGGGTCGGCAAGTACAGCGAGTTCGAGGATCTGCGCATCGCCGGCGTTCGGCTGGCGGATACGCGCGGCTACGCGTACGGCCGGGAGGACGTGAAGGCCAAGACGGTGGCCAATGCCTATTCACAGGCGCTGTCTTCGATCTTCACGCAGCAGATGAAGCCGTACGAGGTCGAGATCCTGGTCGCCGAGATCGCCGAGGGCGGTACGGCGACAGAGATGTATCACCTCCTCTTCGACGGGAGCGTGAACGATGTCCACGGCTCCGTGGGGATCGGCGGCCACGCCGAGGAATTGACCCAGCACCTCGACGACGCGTTCCGCGAGGGGTGGCCCTTGGACGAAGCTGTGCGTGCTGCGGTCACGGCCTTGTCGGCGGTCGAGGGCCGGAGCGTGGAAGCCGACCAGATCGAGGCCGCCGTGCTCGAACACTCCCGTAAGGGCCGGCGGAAGTTCCGGCGACTGACCGACGATGAGGTCGTGGGGATCCTCGCCGCCTCGTAAGGCCGCCCGAGGCGCCCACCCCGGCGCCCACCCAGGGGCGACGCGCCGCCCGGGACTAGACTGAGGTCGTGGATCGCCGCATCTTCGGCCTCGAGAACGAGTACGGCGTCACGTGTACGTTCCGGGGCCAGCGGCGCCTCTCACCCGACGAAGTCGCCCGGTACCTCTTCCGCCGCGTGGTCCACTGGGGGCGGTCCTCGAACGTCTTCCTGGAGAACGGCGCACGGCTGTATCTCGATGTCGGTTCGCACCCCGAATACGCGACTCCGGAGTGCGACTCGGTTCTGGATCTCGTGGCACACGATAAGGCGGGGGAGCGGATCCTCGAAGCCCTCCTGTCGGCGGCGGAGGTCCGGCTGCACGAGGAGGGCATCTCAGGTGACGTCTACCTGTTCAAGAACAACACCGACTCCGCCGGGAACTCCTACGGCTGCCACGAGAACTACCTCGTTGCGCGCCAGGGCGAGTTCGCGCGCATGGCCGATGTCCTGATCCCGTTCTTCGTCAGCCGCCAGATCATCTGCGGGGCGGGGAAAGTCCTCCACGGGCCCCGCGGCGCCCAGTTCTGTATCTCCCAGCGCGCCGAGCACATCTGGGAAGGCGTGTCGTCGGCGACGACCAGGTCGCGGCCCATCATCAACACGCGCGACGAGCCGCACGCGGATGCCGAACGGTTCCGGCGCCTCCATGTGATCGTCGGGGACTCCAACATGAGCGAGTGGACGACCTACATGAAGACCGGCATCACGGACCTGGTCCTGCGGATGGTCGAGGAGAACACCGTCATGCGGGACCTGACCCTGGAGAATCCGATCCGGGCGATCCGGGAGATCTCGCACGATATGACCTGCCGCAAACGGGTCCGACTCGCGAACGGACGAGAGCTGTCCGCGATCGACATCCAGCGCGAGTACCTGGACCGAGCGGTTCGCTTCATCGAGCAGCGAGGGGCGGACACGCTCACGGAGGGCCTCGTAGGAGAGTGGCAGGATGCGCTGGATGCCCTGGCGGCCGGCGAGCCTGAGCAGCTCGTGCGGAAGGTGGACTGGGTGACGAAGTACTTCTTGATCGAGCGGTATCGCAACAAGCACCACCTTCCCCTGGCCCACCCGAAGGTCGCCCTGATGGACCTCGCCTATCACGACGTGAATCGCGATCGCGGCCTGTACTACCTGCTCGAACGGAAGGGCAAGGTCGACCGCGCGGTCGACGAGGATCGGATCCAGAAGGCGACCCGAGAGCCGCCGCAAACCACCCGAGCGAAGCTCCGGGGCGATTTCATCAAGCAAGCCAAGCAGAAGCGCCGCGACTACACGGTCGACTGGGTGCATCTCAAGCTGAACGACCAGGCCCAGAGAACGGTGCTGTGCAAGGATCCGTTCCGAGCCACCGACGAACGCGTGGAACAACTCATCTCGCACATGTAACTCAACCGGGCGACGCCGAACGCCGAAGCCTTCGGGGAAGGGGGAAGGATGAACGGGAGCGATCCGATGCGCGGCGGGACGACGGGGCCGATGACCCTGAAGCGGACCGGCGGCGGTCTCGTGCTGGGCTTCGGGGGTCTCATCGCCGCGATCGTCGGTGCGTTCCGCATGATCACCCTGATCCCCGCGTTCGTCGATTGCGCGAGCACCGGCGTTGCCCCCTTCCAGCTCCGACTCGGAGCCGTCGTCGGGATCGTCGCCGGCATCGCGGCCGTCGTCCTCTGTGAGATGGGGGTCCGCCGCCAGATGTCGGCGAAGTGGGTCGGCGTGGCGGGTTCGGTCGCCGGCATCTTCGTCGCGCTGGGCAGCGCGATGCTGCTCGCGGTTACCTTCGTCGGTGGCGTTGCGGACTGCCTCGAGTAGGTCGCCGGTCAGTCCTCGACCGCGCGTTGCCAGGCCTTGGATCCCGCCGCCATGCGACCTGCCAGGATCCCCGCCCCGCCGGCGGCCAGGAAGAAGATCGGATCGTCCTCGAGTCCTCGGCCCATCGACGTGACGTCGATCCCGGCTTCCTCCAGCCGGTGCACCGCCGGCCAGCCGAGGACCTCGATGAGCCGGTGCTTCCGTTCGAGCTGCGCGTCGCGGAGGGCGGCCCATACCTCTTGTCGCTCGGGAGCCTCGAGCGTAGGAACGGCCACATCGACCTGCGACCCGCAGATGTCGGACAGGATGGTGATCGAGTGATGTGAGACACCATGGTGTCGCGGCCGTTCGTCGGCGAAGCTCACCCGCAGGGCGGCGATCGGGCGGCCGCCGAGCGCCTCGGCTGCGTTCAGGGAGTTACCGCTGGTCAAGGCGCTGGCACCCCACCGAGTATCGGTTCCGAGGTTCCCCGGACCGTCGGCGACGACGATGACGTCCGCGTCCAGAAGTTCCTTGGCGGCGAGCATGCCCGTCCAGATGGTCACGGTTTCGAGCTCACCTCCGAACGCCTGCCCGCACGTGATGAAGCCGTCGAGTAAGCCGGCATCCCGCAACCTCGGGATCAGGCGCGAGAACGCCCCCGGCAGCGACGCGCCGTCCGTCATCACGTAGACGACGCGCTCGCCGCCGGCGACCTTCGCGCCGGCGGCGATGTGGGCGATCATCGAATGCAAGGGCGCCGCGACCACCGGCGTTCCCATGAGACCGACGGACCCCTCGAGGGCGTCCCGATCGGTCTCCTCGACCGACGGAACGGGCACTTGCAGCGGCGTGTACCGGGCTTTCATCACCCGGCCCCCGTGTCCTATCTCCGAGGGCGCAGCCCCGTTCACCGCCACGACCAGATGGAAGCCACCCGTGCCCAGGCCGAGGGTCACCGCCCCCGTATTGAGCAGCACCTGGTCCCCGACGCCCACCGGACCGACCAAGTCCGGATACGCCAGGGCCGGAGCCTCGACACCGTCGACCTCGACGGTGAGCTCGACGGCCCCCGGCCGGGCCACGCCGACCCCGGTCACCCGTCCATCCCTGAGTTCAACCATGAGAGGGGTATTATGCGCCGCGATGCACAAGGTTGAACGGCAGCTCCAGCTGGTGGCCCTCCTGCTGGACTCCCCCGACCCCCTGACCTACGAACAGGTCCGGGAGCGCTTCCCGGCCTATGACCAGGATGATGACGAGTCGGCCAAGCGCATGTTCGAGCGCGACAAAGACGATCTGCGGGCGATGGGCGTACCGATCGAGCTCGTCGCGGTCGATGCCTGGGAGTCCGCTGAAGGCTACGCGATCTCCGCCGATCGGTACTACCTCCCGAACATCGAGTTCACTCCAGAGGAGGCCTCGGCGCTGATGGTGCTGGCGGCAACCCCCGACGAAGATGACGCGGCAGTCCAGGGGCTCCGAAAACTGATCTACGGGGCCCAGGACGGGCCGCTCGGGCTCGGGGGTTCCCTGGTGGCGGCGGGACCGGACACGGCCGGCGGCGCGCTGGCGGCCGTCTGGGCCGCGATGCGGCGTGGCCGGTCGATCGGATTCGGGTACCGCACGTCGTCCGGCAAGGCCTCTCGACGCTCGGTCGACCCTTTCGCGCTCGTCACGAGATCCCTACGTTGGTACGTCGTCGGTCGCGACCGAGACCATGACGAGATCCGTGCCTTCCGCATCTCGCGAGTGACGTCGCCTGTGGAGGAAGGTCCGGAGGCGCTGGCGCGGCCGGAGGAGTTCCACGCCGCCGACCATGTAACCGGGCCCTGGGAGCGTTCGGAGGACGACGGCCCGGGAGCGAGGGTTGCCGTAGACGAACGGGTCGCATGGTGGGCGGCTCGGACCCTCTACGACGCCGAGATCGTCGGACCACATGACGCCGGGCGGGTGCTGATCGGCGCGCCGATGCAGCCCGGCGTTCTGGAGTGGGTCCTCTCACTCGGGTCGGAGGCGGAGGCGCTGGAGCCGGAAGCCCTTCGGGCGCAGGTCATCGAGGTGCTGGAAGGGATGGCCGATGTCTAGGGCGGTCCAGCGCGTGCGGCGACTGCTCGCCATGGTTCCCTTCATCATCCAACACCCGGGCGTTCCGATCGGAGAGCTTGCAGAGCTCTTCGGCGGGAGTGAGGACGAGATCGCATCGGACCTGAACCTGTTGTTCCTGACCGGGATCCCCCCGTACGGCCCCGGCGAACTGATCGACGTGGACATCGAAGAGGACCGGGTGTGGATCTCGATGGCCGATTACTTCTCACGCCCGCTTCGCCTGACCAGGAACGAGGCCGTCGCGCTCTACCTGCGCGGGAAGGCGGTGCTCGGAACCCCTGGCCTTCAGGAGGCCCCCGCCCTGGCGGCGGCGCTCGAGAAGATCGAGACCGCCCTGGGCGACGAACTCGGCGATGTTGCGGAACGCGTCGAGACGGCTGGAACCGCGACGCCACCGGAATCGCTTGACCTGCTGCGCACCGCGGCGGCAGCCCGTCGGCGCGTCCAGATCGAGTACTACTCGGCTGCCCGCGACGACGTCTCGGTCCGAACGGTGGACCCCGAGCAGATCTTCAGCGCGTCGGGGTTCTGGTACGTCGTCGCGTGGGACGAAGGCGTCGAGGACACGCGAACGTTCCGGCTCGACCGGATCCGGGATGCTCGACTGGCAGAGGGATCGTTCACGCCGCGCGGGCTGGCCGATCCGCACGTCCGTCTGTACGAACCGGCTGCGGGGGATCCACACGTTCGGCTGCGTCTCCATCCCGAGGCGGGATGGGTCGCCGAGTACTACGAGGCGAAGGTACGTTCCCGCTCTGACGACGGTTCGATGGAGATCGAGCTGTCCGTCACGCAACTGGCGTGGGTCGTGAAACTCGTGCTCCGGCTCCGGGGCCGGGCGCAGGTCCTAGAGCCCGACGAGCTGCGGCGGCGAGTTCGGGAGGAGGCGGTCGCCGGCCTGGCGAACTACCGCTGACGGAGGCTCAAGGCGGAGACGGCCCGGACCGATAAGAGGGTCGTGACTACCATCAGGACGACCTGTCCCCGCTGCGGGGAAGTCGACATGGGGCCGAGTTCCATCCGCCTCTCGGTGTCCGGCGAGGGCGGCGAGGGCATCTACAGCTTCGTGTGTCCGGGTTGCAACGAAGATGTCGAGAAGCAGGCCGATCGCAAGATCGTGGCGCTCCTCGTCTCGGCGGGCGTATCCGTGGCGGGCGGCGACGCAGGTTCGGCTCCCGTCCTCTCCAGTCTGCCGGAGGCCCCGCCGATCAGCTTGGACGATGTCATCGAGTTCCACTACCAGTTGCAGAACGACGATGCCCTCCAGCAATTCCTCGAGGACGGATGACGTCGTAGGATAGCGGGGCGATGTCAACCCCCGCGCTCATCATCCTCACCCTGGCCCTCCTGTCCTTCGGACTCTT
Organism: Actinomycetota bacterium; assembly: GCA_040880465.1. GTDB lineage: Bacteria > Actinomycetota > UBA4738 > UBA4738 > JBBDHU01 > JBBDIK01. The sequence goes on from JBBDIK010000012.1 coordinate 279,740, forward strand.
CGTGGTCCTCGCCGTCGGGATCGGACGGAACGCACTCCGCCTGCTTCGCTCGGGGATGCGGTTCGTTCAGGAGATCTCGCCGGAGGTCCAACGTCTCGGCTCGGAGGCTTTCCGTGCCCAAGCTCGCGCGACGGAGCTCCAGCAGCGCACCGCCGAGGTCCGCGAACGCCTCGGGGCCGTCGGCGACGCGCTCCGTCGCATCGGACGATAGGATTGGCCTGAGGGCCGTCGGCCCACGCCCGTGACATGTTCAACATCGGCCCCATGGAGATCCTGGTCGTCCTCGCCGTCGCGCTCGTCGTGGTTGGTCCGAAGCGGTTGCCAGAGCTTGGGAAGACGATCGGCAAGTCCCTCCGCGAATTCCGCAAGGCCCAGGACGACCTGCGACGATCCATCGAGTTCGACATCGACGACGATGCGGCGCCGCCGTCCCGCAGGTCCGGGGGACCGATGAGCAGGGGATCGCGAGGCCGGGATCCGGATGAGGACGACGAACCCGGCAAAGGACCAGCCGAGGCAAGGGTTGACGACGCCGATGAACCCTCCCTGGCCGAGGCGACGGCCAGCCACGCCGATAGCGATGCCGATAACGATGACGATGACGACGGAGACGTTCCGTCCCCGCGCGAGCCAGCCTCCCGCCCGCCCACTTCGGTGGACCCGGGATAGCGACAGAGACCGGCGATGAAGCTCATCCCGAGGCGCCGTGAACGCCCACGCGAGATGACGATCGTGGAGCATCTCGCCGAGCTGCGGACCCGGCTCGTGGTCTCCGCTGTCGCGATCGCCGCCGGGTCCGTCGTCGGGTGGTTCCTCTTCGAGCCGTTCCTCGACATGATCCGGAAGCCCTTCTGTGAGGCGCTCTCAGCGCTGCCCGAGAAGGCGCAGCCGCCGACGGGGTGTGACCTCGTGTTCAATGGCCCCGTCGAGCCGTTCATGATCAAGCTGAAGGTCGTCGTCTTTATCGGGTTGCTCATCGCGCTCCCCATCTTGCTATGGCAGTTCTGGCTCTTCATCACGCCGGGACTGACCAAGAAGGAAAAGCGGTACGCCGTGCCATTCATCGGGTCATCGGTGCTGCTCTTCGCGCTCGGTGCCTCCCTCGCGTACCTGACGCTCCCGCTCGGATTGCAGTTCCTTCTCGGATTCGCCGGAGAGGGCTTCGTTCCCTTGCTGACGGCCAGCCGGTACATCGGGTTCTTCATCCTCATGACTCTGGCGTTCGGCATCGCGTTCGAGTTCCCGATCATCCTGATCTTCCTGTGCGTAGTCGGGATCATCTCGAGTCGGCAGCTCCGCTCCTGGCGGCGCTACGCCGTCGTCGCCGTGTGCCTGCTCGCGGCCGTCATCACCCCGAGCCAGGACCCCTACACGCTCCTCGCGATGGCGGTCCCGATGTACTTGTTCTACGAGGCCGCTATCCTGGTGGCCCGCCTGCTCAAGAAGTAGTTCGGAGGAGAGTCCGTGGCCATCAAGGGGAAGAAGAGGACGAAGGGGCGGCGGCCCAAGGCGGCTGCGCCCAAGCCCGTCGTGGTCACGCCCAAGCAGCCGCTCGTGGGGCGCCGATGGTTCCAGATCACGGTGGTCGCGGTCCTGGTTGCTGGTGTTGCCCTCGGGATCGGGTATGGGTTCGGGCATCAGGCCACGCTCGACGCCATCAGGGCCGATGACGTCGTCGCCACGAAGGCCTTGGGCACATACAAGAAGGAAGCGGACGGAGCGCTCGCGAACGTCGGGTACCCCACCACGGACGGCTTCGGCATCCTGACCGAACTCCCAACGCCGGATGCCATCCGTACCGGCGGAGTGAGCGACCGTGAGGCCACCGGTGCGGCCAAGGCCGCCGTTAAGGCCACGAAAGCGGCCAACCAAGGACTCCTTGCCGTGGATGTCGACAAGCTCGTTCCGGGGCTCCAGCCGACGATCGCCGACCACATCGTCGGTTCGCGGGACGAGATGGCCGCATCCCTGGAGATGTACCGGCAGTACGCGATCCTCCTGAAGGAGGCGGTGGGGTCCAGCGGCGCCGATCGTGCCTTCCTGCTGGGTGCGGCCGAACGGCTCAAGGGAAGCGCCAACGCGGTCTTCAGCCGAGGGTACAACCGGTTCATCAGCATCCTCAGGCTCTACGACCTCTACACGGCGCCACAACAGCCCGGAGCACCTGCCGGTGGCGTTCCGGGCGGGGTCCCGGGAGGGGTCCCTGGTGGCACCGCGCCTATCCCGGGAACCGTTCCGGCCGGACCGTAGTGCGCGGACCGATCTCGGTCGTGGTCAATCCGGCCGCCGGCCGAGGCCGGGCACTCAAGCTACTACCGGAACTGCGCGCACTGCTCGCAGCCCGGGGCATCGAGCACGTCGTGAGCGTCTCCGCTTCGCCGCAGGAGCCGGAGATCCTCGCCCGCACGGCGGCCGAAGCCGGCACGACTGCCGTGATCGCCGTCGGTGGGGACGGACTCGCCGGGATGGTCGCCAACGGGCTCGCGGGAAGCTCGACGGCGCTCGGGGTCGTCCCCGCAGGAACGGGCGACGACTTCGCGCGGGCCCTCGGACTCTCGAGACGGCGTCCGCTCGAGGGGCTCGACCTCTTGACCGATGCTCTGCGGCCCCGCACGGTAGACCTCGGGCTGGTCTCGACGGCCGAACGCAGCCGGTACTTCGTCGCCGTCGCCAGTGCCGGGTTCGATGCGGAGGTCGCTGCGGTAGCCAACCGCATCCGTGGCGGTGGGAGGATCAGGTACGTGCTCGCTCTCCTCAGGACCCTCCAGCGGTTCCGCCCGCTCAGCCTCGACGTCGTCGTCGACGGCGCGCGGTCCTCGCTGCCGGCGATGCTCATCGCCATCGGGAACGGGCCGACGTATGGCGGCGGGATGCGCGTGACCCCGGGAGCCCGGATCGATGACGGAGAACTCGAGGCATGCCTCGTCCGTGCACTGGGGCGGGCGCGGTTCTTGGCCACGTTCCCACGTGTGTATCGGGGGACCCACGTCCGCCATCCGAAGGTAACGATGTTGCATGGCCAGCGTTTCGAGGTGACCTCCGATCGGCGAACGCCGGTGTTCGCGGACGGCGAGGCGGTGGGTGTGCTCCCGGCAACCGTCGAGGTTGTTCCCGGCGCGCTCCGCGTCCTGTCCCGCTGAGCGCCTCGGCGGTCACCCGTAGACTGGCGCCATGCTCGAGGAGTTCTCAGCCAGGTACCCGTTCCCCCTCGATGGATTCCAGCTCGACGCGATCGTTGCGCTGGATGAGGGTCGGTCCGTGTTGGTCGCCGCCCCGACGGGCAGCGGCAAGACCGTCGTCGCCGAGTACGCGATCCACATGGCTCTCGAGAGCGGCCGGAAGGCCTTCTACACGACGCCGCTGAAGGCGCTCTCGAACCAGAAGTTCGGCGACCTCGTCGCCCGATACGGGGTGGAGCAGGTAGGACTGCTGACGGGGGACAACACCATCAACGGAGAGGCGCCGGTCGTGGTGATGACGACCGAAGTGCTCCGGAACATGCTCTACGAGCGGAGCCCCACGCTCGGTGGACTCGCCTTCGTTGTCATGGACGAGGTGCACTACCTCCAGGACCCCTATCGGGGCGCCGTCTGGGAGGAGGTGCTGATCCACCTGCCGCCCTCGGTCGACGTCGTCTGCCTGTCGGCGACCATCTCCAACGCTGAGGAATTCGGCGAGTGGATCGGCACGCTCCGGGGCCCGACGGAGGTCGTGATCGAGGAACGCAGGCCGGTGCCGTTGGAGCACCACTACCTCGTCGGGCACCAGCTGCACCCGATGCACGTCGACCAGGAGGGGCGACCGGCACCCAACCCCTACCTGGTGTCGCTGGACCAGCGGGAGCTGCGGGTCCCAAGCCGCGGGCGCCGGTCGAGCGGCCAGCGGGGGACCATCCAGAGCCGGAGAGGACGTCCGCGTGAAGGCCATCGGCGCGTTTACATCCCTCGGCGCGAAGAGGTCGTGGAGGTCCTGGACGATGCCGGGATGCTGCCGGCGATCTACTTCATCTTCAGCCGGGCCGGCTGCGACCGCAGCGTCAAGATGGTGCTGGACGCAGGGGTCCGTCTGACGACCGCGCCCGAGGCCCGGCACATCCGCGAGTTCGCCGAATTGCGGGCGGCCTGGATGGACGAGGAAGATCTTTCCACCCTCGGGTTCGAGGAGTTCGTCGAGGCGCTCGCCGCCGGGGTGGCCTCGCATCACGCCGGGATGCTGCCGCTGTTCAAGGAGACGGTCGAAGAGCTGTTCGAACAGGGGCTCGTCAAGGTTGTGTTCGCCACCGAGACGCTGTCGCTCGGGATCAACATGCCGGCGAAGACCGTCGTCCTGGAGGACCTGTGGAAGTTCCAGGGGGAGCGGCACGAGATGCTGACCCCGGGGGAGTACACGCAGCTCACCGGTCGAGCAGGGCGGCGGTCGATCGACGAGGTGGGGCACGCGGTGGTCGTGTACCAGCGCGACGTCGGATTCGAGCGCGTAGCGGCGCTGGCCAGTACCCGGACGTACGAGCTGCGGTCATCGTTCCGGCCCTCGTACAACATGGCGGTCAACCTCGTGCGCAACTACACGCGCGAACAAGCGCATCAGCTCCTCGATTCCTCGTTCGGTCAATTCCTCGCCGACCGCAGTGTCGTCTCCGTCGAGCGCGGGATCGCGCGGGACCGGGATCGCCTCGCAGAGCTCCATGGACGCATGGCGTGCGACCGCGGTGACTTCCTGGAGTACTGGCAGCTCCGTGAGCACGCCCGCGAAACCCGTCGAACAGCCCGTAAGGACGGTGAACGAGTCCGGACCGACGCCGTCAAACAGCGGCTGGCTCGCCTGCGTCCCGGGGACGTGATCTTCCTACCCGGCACCCGCCGACGCGGGCTCGCGGCCGTCGTGTCCTCGCGCGACGGCAAGCCCACAGCCGTGACGCAGGACCGCCGCGAGCGGCCCTTCCGGCTCCTCCCGAACGATTTCCCAGAACCTCCGGAACCGGTGACCAAGATCACGCTCCCAAGGTCGGGGAGGGCCCACAGCCCCAAGTACCGCCGGGATGTCGCGTCCGCCCTCCTTGCCCTCGATGTCCGGGCCCCTCGTTCGGGGCGATCCCGGCCCGATCATGCCGCCGAGGAAGAGGCCCGCGACCTGGACCTTCGCGCGGACCGGCATCCATGCAACACCTGTCCCGATCGCAAGGAGCACGAGCGGTTCGGGGTCCAAGCGTCGAAGATCGCTGCATCGATCGAACGCGCGGAACGCCGGATCCGGACCAAGACCGAAACGCTGGGTCGGCGTTTCGACCGCGTACTCGCGGTTCTGGAGGAACTGGGGTACGTCAAGGACTTCTCGATCCTCCCGAAGGGCGAGGTGCTGGCTCGCATCTACGGGGAGGGCGACATCTTGGTAGGCGAGGCCATCGACGACGGCGCCCTGCTCGGATTGACGGCGGCGGAGACGGCTGCGGTCGTCTCCACGATGGTCTACGAGTCCCGGGAGCGGTATCCACGGGAGGGGAGGATGCCGTCGGAGGCCTCGGCTGAGGCGGCGCGGGCGCTCTCCCGAACCTGGAAGCGCATCCGCCGGGTCGAGGAGGAACAGCAGGTGGAGTTGTGCCGGGAGCTCGACCTGGGATTCGCCGAACCCATCCACCGATGGGCCGCCGGGGACGGCTTGCCCGGTGTCCTCGAGGAGGCCGGCATGACCCCCGGCGACTTCGTACGGAACTGCAAGCAGCTCCTCGACCTGCTTCGTCAGATCGACGAGGTTGCGCCGGACACGACGGATGCAGGAGCGGCCCGGAACGCCGTCAACCGAGGCGTCGTGGCCTACACCGGGGTCTGACGGTGAACGAGCCGTTCGGCCCCGTCACGTTCGTCGCCGACCCGCGCATCGCCGACGCCCGATCAGCTGAGGCCAAGGCCGAGGCACTGCTCGACGACCACCGCTTGACGTACCGCCGAACGGACGGTGACGGTGCTGGTGGCCGCGGCGTGGGTGACATAGTCGCGAACGCCGTCTCGGGGGGCGCCCGATTCCTCGCGATCGTGGGCGACGACCGGAGCTTCAGCGAGGCCGTCGATGCGGCCTTGACGATTCCGGATACCGATGCAGTGCCCACCCTCGGCATGATCTCGACGGATCCAGAGAGCGATCTGATCAAGACGTTCGGATTGCCCGCCGAGCCGGAGAAGGCGGCGCGCCACCTGGTCGGCGGGAACCACTATCCGCTCGACATCGGTCGGATCACGTGTTCGGGACCGGAGGCCGGGGAGGTCACGCGGCACTTCGCGTTGGTGGCGATGATCGGCTCGACCGCAGACATGCTCCGACGGGAGGCTCGGCTCCCGCGATCGCTGGGCGACCGCGGCCGGCGCTTCGTGGCGTTCTGGTCCGCACTGGCACGCGCGCCGATGGCTGGCTTGCATATCCGAGCGGATCGCAAGGAGTGGGAGGGGAGGGGATATGAGGTCATCGTCGGCAACTGCAACTTCTTCCGGGGACTCCGGGTCTCACCGCGCTCGTATCCTGGGGACGGGGTGCTCGATGTGCTGGTCTGGAACGGACCGCGATCGGACCAGTTCACCCTGATGTCGAAGATGGTTCGTGGCGAGCACGTTCCTTCCCCGCACCTGGCAGAACTCAGGGCGAAGATCGGCGTCGGCATCGAGTCGGATCGCCCGCTGCCGGTTTCTGTGGATGGTCAGGTGATCGGGACGACGCCGGCGAAGGTCGTCGTGATGCCGGCGGCGGTGAACCTGAAGCTCTAGGTGGGTTTGCACCCTTCGCTCTGGACTCCTGGCGACGGGGTGGCCTGAGACGCCTTCCCGAGTCCAGCGAAGGCTCCATTGCACGGGACCATGCCGATCACCCATGTGTCGCCGTCTCGACGGAGTCCCCATTCGATGGCGATGCTGGCATCTCCGCCCTCGATCACCTTCACCTGCGCGGTCTCTCCACCTTCTCCCTCAAGCGTGACCGACTCGATCTCCAGTTTGGGTACAGAGTCAGGTGGCGGGAGGGCCGCGCACAGGTCGGGTCCGTCGGTGATGGCGAGGCGTTCGAAGAGGGCTGAGGTCGCGTCACAGTCACCCGAACGCGCGGCCTCGTAGAACTCGCCGACCACCTGGCCGGGTCCCGTCGTCTTGTCGACCAGCAAGAGGAGGAGGAGTGTCGTGATGCCGACGGCAAGACCGATGGACACGAGCGCCATCCACAGCGGCACATGAGTCGGGACCGCCTTGAGGTCTCCATCGTCGGATGGATCGGACATGGGGTGGAGCCTAGCAGCGCGCGTGGGCGGCTCCGGGGATCAGTCTCGGGGCCGGATCTTCGTTCCATCCGCGCCGTCCATGACCTCGAGCCCCATCTCCTGGAGGCGGTCACGGAGCTCGTCCGCCTGAGCGAAATCCTTGCCCGCGCGGGCGGCGTCGCGCTCGTCCACCAATGCTTGCATCTCGGCCGTCGGTTCCCAGCCAGCCAGCGCTTCTCGCTCGAGGTCTAGTCCGAGGACCGCGTCCCATGACGCGAGGAGCGCGTACTTCTCGCCGTCGGGAACGGCATCAGACGACACCAGTTCGTTCAGGATCACAACCGCTTTCGGCATGTCCAGGTCGGTCGCCACCGCCTCGCGGAAGCGTTCGTCGAGCGCCGTAGCCGCCGCGCCCAATCCATCTGCCGCAGGTGCCCACTCCACCATCCGGCGCCGGAGCTGCTTGACGCGATGGTCGGCCGTCTCGAGCGCTTCCCACGAGAAGTCCATCTCGCTCCGGTAGCGGGTCTGGAACGTGAGGTAGCGGAAGGAGAGCGGATCGACCCCCCGCTCGACGAGTTCCGGAACCCGGACCACGTTCCCCGAGGATTTAGCGATCTTCTGACCCTTGAGTCGCAGGTGGCCTCCGTGGACCCACATGTTGATGACCTTATGGCCGGCGCCGCCTTCGGATTGGGCGATCTCGTCCTCATGGTGCGGGAAGGTCAGGTCGATGCCGCCGGTGTGGATGTCGAACCGGTCGCCCAGGTACTTCATCGACATCGCCGAACACTCGATGTGCCAGCCGGGGAAGCCCTCGCCCCACGGACTGTCCCATTTCATCAGCCGGCCTGGCCCCGCCTGCTTCCAGAGCGAGAAGTCGGCATGGTGTTTCTTGCCCGGCGCGGTCTCCAGATCGCGATGCCCCGGCACGAGGTTGTCGAGCGTGTTCCCGGAGAGCTGCCCATACGCGGGGAACGACTGCACATCGAAGTAGACGCTTCCCTCCGACTCATACGCATGACCCTCGGCCACCAGCGCCCGGGTCAACTCCAGCATCTCGGGGATGTGTTCCGTTGCCTTCGGGTAGACGTGCGCCGGCCGGACCCCGATCGCAGCGGCGTCAGCGAGGAACGCCTCCGTGTACTTCGCCGCGATCTCCAGCGGGCTGAGCCCTTCGTCCCCAGCGGCGAGCTGCATCTTGTCGACAGCCTCCGCGGAGGACTCATCCGTCATGTGTCCAACGTCGGTGATGTTCATGATCTGCGTGACGTCGTATCCCTCGAACTCGAGCGCGCGTCGAACGAGATCCGCGAGCAGGAACGTTCGAAGGTTCCCAAGGTGGGCGAAGCGGTAGACCGTCGGGCCGCAGGTATACATCTTGATGCGGCCGGCCTCGAGCGGAACGACCTCTTCTACCTGTCGGCTGAGCGTGTTGTGCAAGCGCATGTGAGGCATCAGCATAGAACGCACCGGGCGAGCCGTGGACCGGACCGCAGGTTCAGCAGGTTGCGGCGTCAGCCGAGGACGGGCCTGCTCTCGAACGGGATGGACAGGACGACCGTCGTGCGTGTGTGGACCTCGGCCTTCTCCCGGAGCCGCTGGAGGAGATCCTCGAGCTCCGCGGTGGTCTTGGTCCGAACCTTCAGGATGTAGTTCTCGGGCCCGGCCACGCTCAGGCAGTCCTCGATCTCTGTGAATGCCTCGATACTTTCGGGGAAGTCATCCGGCTGCTTCGGGTCGAGCGGACTGACGGACACCAGCGCGGTGACCTGGAGCCCGAGGGCCCGCGGATCCACCTCGGCCCGATAGGCCTTGATCACGCCCGACTGTTCAAGTTTCCGCACCCGGTCGTGGACCGAGGACGGCGACAGCCCGACCCTGCGGGCGATGTCCGCATACGTCGCCCGGGCATCCTCTTGGAGCGCGGCGAGGATCTCAAGATCCCGATCGTCAAGCACGCCGAACATCATAGGGGAGATGCCCGATCGATGCCGCACAACCTGCGGTGGAAAGCCGGGTCGACCGCTGGTTCGGAGGCCCGGGGCACGGATCGCCGCAGATGGGTCGCTCTGGGGGATTCGAGATTCCCCCGAACACGCGATTGTTCGCACCGCCCTGCTCGGGTACAAATGGGAGTCGGTCCGACCTCCTCCCGGAACCGACCGACAGGAGGAGGACCCATGACCACGATCGCCGCTACACGCACCCCGACCTTCACGCCGATCCCCAAACGGACCGGCGGCACGCGGATCATCACCCATCTCGCGACTCGAGAGGCAGCGCGGTACGCGCGACTCGTCGCCCGGGTCACTCGACAGGTCGACGGTGCCCTGGCCCGAGGAGTGGCCACCGACCGCCTCGCATGTGGCGGCCGAGCGCTGGAGTCGTCCAGGGGGGCTCGACGCCGCTTTCGAGCGGCACTCACCGACCTCCGCGGCGCCGACATCGTCCTCGCCCGCGTCGACGTCCGAGACTGCTTCCCTTCGATCACCCCCGTTACGGTCGAGCGCTGCCTCGTGGATCTCGGGTGTCATCCGACTGAAGTGCTGCCGGTGCGGCGATTCCTGGAGGAACTGGGGGATCTCGGTGTCCGAGGGGTCCCCGTGGGTCCACAGGTGTCGGGCATCCTGGCCAACGCAGTCCTTCAGCAGGTCGATCGCTCTCTCGAAAGGGAACACGTGCCGTTCGCCCGATGGGTCGATGACGTGTTCGTCGCCGCCGCCGATGAGCGGTCGGCAACCGACATCGTGGAACGGATCGCCGAAACGCTCTCGGCGATCGGCCTGCGCCTCAACCGGGACAAGACCGGCATCGGGCCCGGACACGCCGCAGACCGACTGGCAGGGATACTCGTGTCTCCGTCGGGCGAAGCCGGCAGCCGTGGGTCGGCGTCTTAGGATACGGGCGTGGATGCCGGGCCATCGATACGGACCCTGTACCGGGCGACCCGCGTTCGGACGCAGGGCCAGCCTGCGACGGGGGAGTGGCTCCTCGTCGACGGGCGCCACATCGAGCGGGTCGGTATCGGTGATCCACCTCCGGCCGACCGGATCGTCGATCTCCCTGGTGCCACCATCATCCCGGGATTCATCGATGCCCACGTGCACCTCACGGGGACGGGGATCCGTTCACGATGGCCCCAGGCAGCTGCGGCGGGCTCCCCGGGCGAACTCGTCGCCGCGCTGACCGACCTGATGCGGGTCGCGAACGCGTCCATCCTGGTGCACGGGTTCGACGAGTCACGCTGGACGGAGAGGCGAGTTCCGACGCTGGAGGAGCTGGATGCGATCGGGCCGCACCCGGTCGTCTGCGTTCGTGCCGACGGGCACGTGAGCCTGGCGAACACGCCAGCCCTCGAGCGCTCCGACGCCCTGGACCTCCCAGGTGTCGCGCGGGACGAGGCGGGTTCGCCCACGGGACTCGTCACCCGGGCGGCGAACGACGCGCTCCAGCGCTGGTACGTCGATCAGTTGGGCGACCAAGAGCTGGAGGAATTGCAGCTGGAGGCTGCTGCCGTCGCCGCCGCCAGGGGAGTGACCAGTGTGCATGAGATGTCCATCCCGGCGTCTCGCGGAACCCGGGATCTCGACGTCCTGCTCGCCCACCGGGAGCGTCTTCCGGTGGACGTTGTGGCATACGCAGCGACGATGGACATCCCGCTGGTCATGGAGCGTGGACTGGGCCGGATCGGCGGCGACCTGTCGATGGACGGGTCGATCGGTGCCCGCACGGCGTTCGTAAGCGCCGCGTACGTGGACGACCCCGGAACCGGGGTGGGCTACATCGAGGAGGACGACTTGGCCAGCTTCCTCCAGGAGGCACACGTCGCCGGGCTCCAGGTCGGACTTCATGCGATCGGCGACGCGGCGATCGAGCGGACAGTCACCGCTTGGGAGCGTGTGTACCGGGCGCTCGACTCGCGGCTACGCCGTCATTTCCGCGCACGACGCCACCGTATCGAGCACTTCGAGATGCCTGTCGAGGGTCACATCGAGCGCGCAGCCGCCCTGGGTTTGGCGATCTCGGTGCAACCGGCGTTCGACGCGACCTGGGGGTTCCCGGGCCAGCTCTATGAACAGCGCCTGGGAGAGACTCGCGCGGCTGCCATGAACCCGTTCCGGACGATGGTCGAGCGCGGGCTCACGTTGGGGGCAGGGTCTGACACGCCGATCACACCCTTGGATCCTCTGGCCGGCGTCCATGCGCTGGAGCATCCGCACGACCCGACCCGGGCGCTGGCACGTGACGATGCGCTCCGGCTCGCCACGGTCGGCTCCGCTCGGCTGGCTCACCAAGACAAGAAGGGTCGCCTCGAACCGGGGATGCATGCGGACTTCGTGGCTTACGACCAGGACCCGGTCACGGTTGGCGACATCGCCTCGTTGCGCCCGATCATGACGGTCTCACTCGGTCGCGACGTGTACGTTCAGTAGGACGTTTGACAGCCGCCGGAGCCGGTCCTAAAGTACGCACGCTATGCCGCTCCGGCGGCAGGGTCGAGGACCCAAGAGGCTGAGTAGAGAACGCGGCGCTCCGGCGTCGCGGCCCCAAAGGTCTCTTGGGTCCTCTGCGTTGCCCCTCGTTCGTTCCCACCCGTTCCTCATGCGCCCCCTGGAACATCCCGGCCCCCCGATGAGGTTTTCGGGAAATGGCTGCCGATGGCCGGACGGCAAGGCCGGGCACGGGTAGAATCCCCGGCCATGCGAGCCCGGTGTGCCTGGTTCGCCGACATAGGGCAGGGCGATGGATAAGGACGACGACAAGGACGAAGAGGACTTCGAGGACGGCGCCGAGGGCGGGGACGAGCCCGACGAGGAGGAGATCGCTGAGGCGACCGTGCCTCCGGCCACTCCTGACCCGGCCCCGAGCGGGGCAGTTGTAGAGTCCATCGAGGATCTTCTGGCCAAGAAGGAGGGGGCTCGCTCCGGCGACGACGACGACTCGCTGCTCAACCTGGGCCGCGAGGAACGCTTGGAAACGCTGGCCGTCAAGGTCGTGCCGCCGCAGCCCACCGAGTTCGTATGCAAGAGGTGTTACCTCGTGAAGCACCAGAGCCAGCTCGCGGACAAGAAGAAACAGCTCTGCCGCGACTGCGCGTGAGGCCGGGCCGGGGTCGGCCCGGCCGGTCCCCTCTCATCGCCGCGCTGCTTCTCGGTGCGCTCTCGGGTGGCGTCATGTCCCTGACGGGCCCCCCGCTGGGCCTCTGGCCGCTCGCATTCGTCGGGTTGATCCCCCTCCTGTGGATCGTGCGAACGGCGCGTCCGCGCCGAGGGGCTCTCGTCGGGCTCGTGTTCGGCCTCACGTACTTCGGGACCTTCCTGTCCTGGATCATGCTGTTCGGCAAGCCGGCATGGGCGGGATTGGTGATCGCGTGCGCAGCGTATGCGGCCGTGTTCGGGGCACTGGCGCCCGCGCTGTGGCGTGGGGACCATCCGGGTCGGTCGATGGCGGCGCTCGCCGCCCTCTGGACCGTCCTCGAGTTCCTCCGAGGATCGTGGCCGCTCGGTGGATTCACGTGGGGCGAGGCGGCCTACGCGCAGGCGGGCAACCCAACCCTCGTCCCGCTGGCTTCGGTGACCGGGGCCCGTGGAGTCACCTTCGTCGTGGTGCTCGTCAACGGCCTCCTCTTGGTGTTCGGTGAACGCCTCCTGCGCCGGCGGGTGGGGGAGTGGCGACCGGCCGTGCTCGCAGCAAGCGTCGCGATCGGGCTCGTGGTCGCACCCGTCCTGATCCCGATCCCTCAGCCCAATGGGGGACCGGTCGACGTGGCCGCGATCCAGATCGACGTCCCGGAGGTCACCGACGAGGTCGCCGAGGATCGACTCATCGCGGAACGCTTCGCGGAGGCGCACCGAACCTTCCGGAGGGATCCACCCGATCTCGCCATCTGGCCTGAGAACGCGCTAGATGTAGATCCCACCCTCGATCCGCTGTTCGGACGGCTCGTGACGGACGCGGTCCGCGCCGGCCGGACTCCCACCCTCATCGGCGCGATCACCGGCCCGGCGGACGGCACCCAATTCAACGGCACGCTCCTGTACGGACCCGACGGCCTCCTTCGTGACCTCTATGACAAGGTTCATCTCGTCCCGTTCGGCGAATACGCACCGGCGCGAGACCTGATCGGGGGGTTCGTCAAGGAAGTTGCGATGATCCGGCGTGACCTCACGGCAGGAACCGAGATCGACCCCATCCGGATGCAGGGCATGACCTTCGGGAGCGTCATCTGTTACGAGAACGCGTTCTCAGAGATAGACCGCCGCCTGGTCGCGGACGGCAGTCAGTTCCTCGTCGTCTCCACGAACAATGCGAACTACGGCACGTCGCCCGCCTCAGCACAACACCTCCAGATCAGCCGACTCAGGGCGGTCGAGAACGCACGCTGGGTCGTGCATGCCGGGCTGACGGGGATCAGCGGCTTCATCGACCCGAACGGGGACGTTCACGACCAGACCAATCTGTTCGAGCCCGAGGTCATCCGCCGGACGATCACGGCCTCGACGGCGACGACGATCTACACCCGCTACGGTGATTGGTTCACCTGGCTGTGCGCCGCCGGCGTGATCGCAGCCTTCCTGATCCCGCGCCGGCGCCGCGAACGGGGGACCGCGCAACCGCTCTCCGAGAACGCGCGGACGCTCGTGATCCTGCCGACCTTCAACGAGGCGGCGACGATCGCGGAGGTCCTCACGAGGCTCCTCGAGCTTCCCGAAAGGCTCGACATCCTGGTCGTGGACGACAACTCGCCCGACGGGACCGCGAACATCGTTCGCAAGGAAGCAGCCGGCGGGGCCCCGATCCGGATCCTCGACCGCCCAGACAAGTCCGGCCTCGCCTCGGCCTACCTCCAGAGCTTCCGAATCGCCCTCGACGACGGGTACGACCTCGTGGTCGAGATGGACTCCGATCTCTCGCACCAGCCCGAAGAACTGCCGGGGCTGCTCGCGGGCGCCCGGAGAGCCCATCTGACGATCGGGAGCCGGTATGTCCCCGGAGGCTCCGTCACGAACTGGGGGGTGTTCCGGCGGTTCCTGTCCCGAGCCGGGAACCTCTACGCAAGGCTCTGCCTCGGCTTCCCACTCAACGACGCCACGAGCGGCTTCCGCGTGTACCGCCGCGAGGTCCTGGAGGCCATGCTCCAGGAAGGCGTCAGGAGCGAAGGCTACGGCTTCCAGATCGAACTCGCGTACCGCAGCTGGCTCGAGGGGTTCGCCATCACCGAGGTACCCATCACGTTCCGGGAGCGGGAGCACGGGACGTCCAAGATCTCCCGCAGGATCGTCTATGAGGCCCTCTGGCTCGTCACGAAGTGGGGCGCGAAGGCTCGGCTCAAACCGCAGCCCGCTGAACCTGATGCAGAGTAACGCCCATAACGTACATTATGGTAAGTACGCACGATGAGCTACACCCCTTGAGCAGGCAGTTCGACGGACCCCGGACGAGCCGATCAAGCCCGTGACCTCCCCTCGCTCATCCGGTTCCGGCTAGAGGGTTCGCTTTGCTTCGGCGCGAAGATGGTCGAGCGCCTCGGGCAGGGTGGACGCGATCCACGATTCGGCGATACGCCCCGACTCCAGCCGGAAGACGCTGATACCCCAATACGACAGGCTCGTGCCGGCCGGCTCGATCCCCTGGTAGTCGCCCAGGTGCGTGCCCTCAGCATGCCAGCGCACCAAAGCGCGCCCGTCCGGTGCCAGCATCGAGTCATCCACGGTGAGGGTGACGTCCGGGAAGGCCCATCGGAATCCAGCCGTGGCGTCCTTGAGGGCCCGGGGGCCGCGCAGGGTCTGATTGTTGTCGGTGACGACGCAGTCGGCTGTGAACAGCTCGTCGATGGCCTCGAGGTCCCCCTGGGCCCAGACGCGGTCATGGAAAGCGGCGATCGGTTCCGTGGTCTCGGTCATCGCGAGCGACGATAGCATCGGCCCCATGGACGAGCGCGTTCCCACCGAGCCCGGTCGCCATCATGAGCGGGATGGCGGTGGCGACTGGGACGTCGACCGGTTCAACCGCTGGGGAGCTCGCTATGATCGCTCACTCTTCCAACCGCTGTTCTTCGCCCGGGTCCATCTCATGATCACGGCGGCGCTCTCCCCCACGGCTGGCGAGCGGATCATCGATGTCGGCTGCGGCACGGGGAGCCTGACGCTCCGGATCTCGAGTGTGGCCGGCAGCCGCGCTACCGGGGTCGATCCGGCGCCCGCCATGGTCCGGGCTGCCCGGAGGAAGCGCAGGGCGGAGCGGACCACGTTCGCGGTGGGTGCTGCCGAGGCCCTCCCCTTCTCCGATTCGATCTTCGACGCAGCCGTCAGCTCCGTGTCGGCCCACCACTGGCACGATCCGGGAGCCGGGTTCCGAGAACTCGCCCGCGTCGTACGGCCCGGTGGGCGCCTCGTGGTAGCAGATTGCACCGACTTCGGGCCGATCGTCGGGGTCCTCCGCGCCCTCGGCCGAGTACCGCGCGACCACCATCAGGGTTGGGACCCAGCGCACCTCGGCCGCCTCGCGTACGTCGCGGGCTTCCACCGGGTGCGGGTCCGCCACCGCCGCATGCTCGGCGGCCGGATCATCGTACTGGCCGCCCGCCGGTGAAGTCGGTCGCCTACTCGTCCTTGACGAGTGCGTCCAACCCGTACTTCTGTACCAGCGAGAGGTAGTCGCGCTGGTAGAAGATCTTGCAGCGCACATCCGGGTAGAGCTCGCGGAGCCGGCGTACCTTCCGGTTCTTCTTCGTGACGAGCTTCTGGTTCAAGGTCGTGATCTCGATGTAGAGGTCGTACTGCGGCATGTAGAAATCCGGTGTGAACCGCTGGGTGACGCGCCCGTCCTCATCCCACAACAGGTCGAACGAGGTCGGCTCGTATTCCCATTCGATCTGGTAGAAGTCGAGGAGGCTCGCGAACTGTCGTTCGCTCTCGTGCGCGAACCTGATGGTGTCGCTCTTGAGGGTGCCGCCCTCGGCCAAAGCCTGGGGCGTCACGACCCTCCGGCTCGTGCGACCCGGCCGCTGGCCTTGCCGCTCTTGCCCACGCTCTTCTCGAGGTCCGTCCATGCCCGCTCGATCGAGATGGCGAAAACGCCCTGGCCACGCTGGAGGAGATCAAGCAGAACTTCCGGTGAAGCCTCGGCGTAGACCCGCCTGCCGTCGGAGATCAGCGTGGTCCCCTGAGCCGGCTGCTTGAGCTCTTCGAGCGTATCGATGGCCTTACGGATCTTCTGAAGCGAGACCCCCGCGTCGAGCAGGGACTTCACGATCCGCAGCTTGAGCAGGTCTTGGAACGAGTACACGCGCTGGGTGCCCGACCCCTCGGCATCCTGCACCGATGGGCGGACCAGGTCGGTGCGTGCCCAATAGTCCAACTGGCGGTAGCTCACGCCAACCACCTTGAGAACCTCGGGAACCCCATAGCCCTGCTCTTCGCGCATCACAGCTCCGTAATTACGACGGCGTGAGCAGCCTAGTTGGGTGCCCATAGCCTGTCAAACAGATCCGGAGGATGAGGCTAAAGCATTAGGTCTGACGAGCCGATGATCGGTACAGAGAAGCGATCTACGGAAAGACGGATGGCCCGGGCCGCCGGACCCGGGCCACCCCTTCCAGTCGGTCGCGGTTAGCTCGCCGTACCGCGCCGACGCCTGCGTCCGAAGGACGATCCACCAGTGCCGACGTCCGGGAGGCCCGCCGCCGACAACGCTGGGCACATTCGTACCATAGATCGGACCGGAAAGACTAGGCCGGTGGCCCTAGGCCCAGCTCAGGCGACCCTCGGTGGCATGCCTGGAGTGCGGAGGGAAGGACAGGCCTACGCGAAGTCGTCCGGCTCGACCGTATCCAGGAACTCCCGGAACTTCTCGACCTCTTCCTCTTCCTCAATTGGGATCAGGATGGAGGCCTCCGAGAGGACGTCTTCGTCCGCGAAGATGGGGCACTCGTATCGAACGGCTAGCGCGATGGCATCGCTCGGCCTCGACGAGATCTCGTGGACGGTCCCGTTCTGGTGCAGGCGGATGACCGCATAGAAGGTCCCCTCGCGTAGGTCGGTGATCACGATGCGGTCGACGGCGGCCCCGACCTCCTCCAGGACGTTCTTCATCAGGTCGTGGGTCATGGGCCGGGGGGTGACCACTCCCTGTAGAGCGAAAGCGATGGCGGCAGCCTCCGCGGCGCCGATCCAGATGGGCAGGTACCGCTCGCCCGACTCCTCTTTGAGCAACACGATGGGCTGGTTGCTGGGGAGCTCGACGCGCACGCCCGCGAGGCTCATCTCGATCATGGTCCCGAAACCCACTGTAGCCACGGGTCCCAGGTACGGCAAGCCTGCGTGGCGCCCATCACGGCGACCCCGGTTCGCCCTCAAGCGGCGGCCCTTCGGCGATCGCATCGAGGTCATCGACGGTCAGGATCGCTTCCAGGTTCCGGTACCGCTGTTCGTAGTCGAGCCCGTATCCGATGACGAATCGGTCGGGACAATCGAAGCCCACGTAGCGCACCGGAAGCGGTGCGATCCGGCGGACGGATTTGTCCAGGAGCGCGCAGACCTCGACCGTCCGAGGGGATCGCGAACGGAGGGCCGAGACGAGGTAGTTCACGGTGAGTCCGGTATCGATGATGTCCTCGACCAGGATCACGTCCCGGTCCCCGATGTCTTCCTCCAAGTCCTTGATGATGCGGACGCGTCCCCCCTTGTCCCCGCCTCCGCCGTACGAGGAGATCGACATGAAATCGATCTCGACGGGAACGGCGATCTCGCGGATGAGATCGGCGAGGAACACGGAACTCCCCCGCAGGACGGCTATCAGGATCGGGCGACGATCTACGTAGTCGGCCGCGATCTCGCGGCCGAGCTCAGCAACGCGTTGGCGGATCTGTTCGGCGGTAAACAGGGTGGTGCATCCCTCGAGCATCGCGGGAAGTCTACTCAGCCGAACAGGTCACCGAGGGCACCGCCGAGACCCCGGGCGATATCCTCCGCCTCCTCCTCGATCCATGCGGGAGTCGCGCCCGGGGCGCTCGACCCGCCCAGCACCTCCATCACGACGAGCGGGACCGTCCCCACTTCGCGTCCGGCGAGCGAGATCCGCAGGACGCCGACCTCGTCGCCCGGTCCCACCCCGACCGGGTCACCGTCCAGGACGGGACGCAAGGCTATGTCATCGGAACCCTTCTTGGGTACCAGGATCGTCGATGAGGCCCCCGCCTCCAGGAGCACCCGCTCGCCGGAGACCGAGCGTTCGCCTTGCCCGTCCCCTACCGCGACGACCTCGGTCGGCACGAATCCCTTGAATCCGTAGTTCAGTATCTCGGCCGCGTCCGAGAACGCTTCCCTCGGCTCCCCCAGGACGATCGCCAGCAGCCGGCGACCGCCCCGCTGCGCGGTGGCGATCACGTTGTACTGGGCCGCCGTCGTGAACCCGGTCTTGACACCACTGGCTCCCGGGTAGAG
Organism: Actinomycetota bacterium; assembly: GCA_040880465.1. GTDB lineage: Bacteria > Actinomycetota > UBA4738 > UBA4738 > JBBDHU01 > JBBDIK01. The sequence continues at coordinate 298,421 of JBBDIK010000012.1, forward strand.
CCAGAGCAGCACGTTCCGGTTCTGGATATGCCGGGGCGGCTTGCCCTTCACCGTGTGGAACTTCGTCCGCACCATCTTGGCGAACGTCGGCAGCTGCATCGCCTCTCGTGTCACGATCGCCAGGTCGGCGGCGGACGAGTAGCCCTTGTCGCTCAAGCCGTTCGGGGACGCGAAGTGCGTGTGGTCCATCCCGAGCTGCGCCGCCCGGCGATCCATGAGCTTCACGAACGCTGGCACGCTACCCGAGACGTGCTCGGCCAGCGCCACGGCGGCATCGTTCGCGGAGCCGAGGAGCAGGGCCCACAGAAGGTCTTGGACACTGAGCTTCTCCCCGGGACGAAGGCCGAGCGAGGACAGGCCGACCGCGGCGGTCCGCACGGCCTCCGGTGAGGCCGCCACCTGTTGCTTGAGCTTTGATTCTTCCAGCACCAGGAGAGCGGTCATCACTTTCGTGAGGCTCGCGATGGGCCGCTCGAGATCCGGGCGTCGTTCGTAGAGGACCTGCCCCGAGTCCAGGTCGACGAGAAGCACTGCTTTCGCCTGAACCTGCGGGGGCTTGGCCGTCGCCGGGGCCGTGTCGAGGCGCTGGATGAACGGTGAAGGCGAGCCACGTGGAGGGACCGGCGTGGGCGGCGGGCCCTGGATGGCCGTGACGGAGGCGAGGGGCAGGAACGTCGCAAGAACCGTCAGCAACAGAGCGGAGGCGATACTCGCGAGGCGCAGCCGCGGCACGGTTGGTCCGTCCCGTCCGGCCTAGCCGGACAGGTACTCCTTGAGGTTGATGCGGAGGAGCGCCGCCTTCAGTTTGCGAGATGCCCGGGACAGGTCCTGCAGCGTCCCGACCGCCTGCTTGCGGGCTTCCGGATTCCGCTGCCGGAGGACGGGGACGACGATGGACTCGAAGAACCCCGATTCCCGCTCGGCGAACTGCCGGTACATCCTCAGATGACGTGGCTCGACGCCGTACTGCAGGAAGTCCTTCACTATGGACAGGACCAGGTAGTCGTCGCCGTCGTAGTACACGGCGCCTTCCGGCCCGTGCGAGCAGATGAGCCCGAACGATTCCAGCTCCTTGATGCGCTCCGGCTCGAGGCCGGTAGCCGTGGACATCTCATCGACGCTCATCTGCAGGCCCGTGACCGGCTCCGCGAGATCGGAGCCACCATCCTCCTCGATCTCAACGGGTGGCATGTCCCCTCCGGCCTCATCCCCGGCGTCCTGCTGCTGGAGGCGGTCCTTGATGACCTTCAGGGGCAGGTACTCATCCCGCTGGAGCTTGAGGATCATCCTCAGTCGATCCACGTCCGGGTCGTAGAACTTCCGATAGCCGGAGGGCGTCCGCTCGGGGGCGATGAGGCCCTCCGACTCGAGGAACCTGATCTTCGAGATCGTGATGTCGGGGTACTCGGTCTTCAGACCGACGAGGACCTCACCGATGGACTGGTAGTTCCGGGCGGGCATCGCTAGGCCTCCCCCGGCACGAACAGGAGGCGGAACTTCCCGACCTGCAACTCGTCGCCAGAGGCCAGCTTGGTCTCGTCGACCCGCTCACGGTTGACGTAGGTCCCGTTCAGGCTCCCGATGTCGTGGATGTAGAAACCGTCGTCGCGTTCGCGGATCTCTGCATGCTTGCGGGAAACCGTCACATCGTCGAGGAACAGGTCGCTGTCGGGGCTGCGGCCGATCGTCGTGATCTCCGTGCCCGGCTCGATGACCAAGCTCGACCCCTCGTTGGGACCGTGCTTGACCACGAGCAGGGCCTGGCCGGGCTGGAGATCACGCCCGAGCTCGGCGACATCCGCTGCGACCTCGTCCTCAACTTCAACCGGGCTGAGGGACAACGTGGTGTCTCCCTGAAGTGGATCACCACAGTTCGCGCAGAAGCGCGCGTCATCCTTGTTGGGATGTCCACAACGGGTACAGAACACCCTCGACGTCTCCTCTCGGGAAGGCTGCCACGGAGGTTGAGACCGTCTCGACCGGGTCACGCGCGATCGGGCAGGGCTCGTGCCGGGACGTTACCCAAACATGAGGGGAGGGTCAACTGTGGCTCGGGGGTTCGGCGGAGGCATGTCGGTCGTATCCCTCTATGGAAGGGAGAGACGTCGACGTTCATCACCGGCTGTACCTGCTCCTATCGTGGGGTTCAGGGTTGCTCGCGGGAAGGTCAACTTGAGGGTGTATCCAGGGAAGTGACACCTTCGAAATCTCGGTATCAACCTGAGGTTGACCCGCGTTTCTGCTGGTCAAGGGCCTGGCGGACGTCCCCGATGTAGAGGTACGCCGCGATGTAATACTCGACCACCCCGACGGCGTAGGACATCCACCCGATCGCCGACGCGGCCGCTCCGAGGGGTAGATCGAGACTCCCCCAGGCGATCAGGGGGATCCCGGCCATCAGCATGAAGGTCGCGGCCTTCCCGATGTAGCGCACATCGATGCGCAGGTGACGCTTGAGCAGCAGGACCCACATGCTCATCGTGAACACATCTCGAACGATGACCAGGAGCGCCGCCCAGAGGGGGAACGCCCCCACGATGACCAGTGAGATCAGCCCGGCGGCGATGATCAGCCGGTCGGCGGTGGGGTCCAGTAACTTCCCGAGCTCCGAGACCTGGTTGTAGCGGCGGGCGATGCGCCCGTCGATCCAGTCCGTGCCGACCAGGATGGCCAGGAGCAGGATCCCCCAACCGGCCGTCTCCCGATGGATGAGGAGCCAGACCACGAGCGGGATGAGGAGGATCCTGGTGAGGGAGATGAGGTTCGGGACGGTCAGCACGCGGTCCGTGGATCCGCCGGCCTCTCCGCGCGCGGCATCCCCGAGTTCGTCCAGCGGCGTCGCCTCGTCCTTGCCCACAGGGGCAGTCTAGGACGACTCGTCGCGTGCTCACGATAGGCGTAAGGTTGCGGTCGAGAAATGCCGATACTGAGGGAGACGTGCCTGCGCCGCTGACTCCAGCTGAGGACCGCTCGGCCTCCCCGCCGGCCCAGGTCGGCGAACCCGACCCCGAGACCAAGCGTCTGGAAGCCCTCCTCGCCTACGGCGTCCTCGATACCCCGCCCGAGGAGGCCTTCGACGACCTCGCCCGGCTCGCGGCCACGATCTGTCGGGCGCCGATCGCGCTGATCAACTTCGTGGACGATGGACGGGCCTGGTCCAAGGCCAACATCGGGCTGCTGGCGACCCACACCGCGCGCTCCGAATCCTTCTGCACGGAGGTGGTCGCCACCGGCGAACCGTTGGTGGTCCAGGACGCCGCGGAGGACCAGCGTTTCGCCAACCTCCCGATGGTGGTCTCGGATCCACTGATCCGCTTCTACGCAGGCGCCCCGATCACCTCGCCCGACGGCTTCGTCGTCGGGACCCTGTGCGTCATGGACCGCGCCGAGCGGGGCTTCTCCTCCGACCAGGCGGCCGCGCTGGCAACGCTGGCCCGACAGGCCATCACCCAGCTCGAGCTCCGGCGGACGGCAGCCGACTCGCACCGCGCCGCCGAACGGCATGCCGCCACCGCCGAGGCGCTCTCGGAGGCCGAGAACCGGTTCCGATCGCTCGTCGAGACCATCCCGGCCGTCGTCTACCTGGACGCCTACAACGAGGCCAGTTCGGCGATCTACATCAGCCCACAGGTCGAGTCGCTGCTCGGCTACACGCCCGAGGAATGGGTCGCCGAACCCGATCGGTGGCGGCAGATCCTGCACCCCGATGATCGGGAGCAGGCCCTCGAAGATCAGGATCTGGTCCTGCGGACCGAGGCCCCGTGGAAACTCGAGTACCGCATGCTCGCGAAGGACGGGCGCGTGGTGTGGGTGCACGATGAGGCCGTTATCATCCGCGACGAGGCCGGACGGCCCCTGTACTGGCAGGGGATCTGGCTGGACATGACCGAGCAGAAACTCGCGACCGAGCAGCTGCGAGAAGCGGAAACCAAGTACCGGGCCCTGATCGAGCAGCTTCCCGCGATCACGTATCTGGACCCCATCGACGAGGAACAGGATTCCATCTACATCAGCCCACAGGTCGAGGCCATCATCGGCGGCACGGTCGAGGAGTGGCTGAGTTCACCGAACTACTGGGCGAGCCGGGTCTACCCGGACGATCTCGATCGGGTCTGGGACACCTACGTCGAACACCGTCGCACTGGAGATTCCATGGCGCAGGAGTACCGGATGGTCCGCGACGACGGTCGCATCGTGTGGATCCGCGAGGAGGCACAGATCCTTCGGGACGACGAGGGCGAGCCCTGGTTGATCCAGGGCCTGCTCTACGACATCACCGCCCGTCGCCAGAGCGACGAGGAACTCGCAGAGGCCCTGCGCCGCGAGCGAGAGGCCGTGGAACACCTCCAGCAGCTCGACGAGGTCAAGAACACCCTCCTGCATGCGGTCTCGCACGACCTTCGCAGTCCGATCACGTCGATGCTCGGTTCCGCGATGACCCTCGAACGCGAGGAGGCGATGCTTTCGCCGCGCGACCGGCAGAGCCTGGTCCGGGGGCTGGCGTCGAGCGCTCGCAAGATGCACCGGATCGTCAACGACCTGTTGGACATGGATCGGCTCGAGCGTGGCATCGTCGCTCCCCGCCGGCACCGCACCAACGTCGGCGACCTCGTGCGGCGCGTGGTCGAGGAACTGGGCTTCACCACGGACCGCCCGATCGAGATCGATGCCGAGCCGGTGGTCGTGAACGTCGACGCCGCCAAGGTCGAGCGCATCGTCGAGAACCTCTTGGCCAACACGGCGCGGCACACGCCCTCCGGAACCCAGGTCTGGGTGCGCGTCCGTCCGAAGGACGACGGCGTGCTCATCACCGTCGAGGACAGCGGCCCGGGAGTCGCGCCCGAACTGTGGGACACGATCTTCGAGCCCTTCAAGCAAGGCGGCCGCGATGCGGTGCAGTCCCCCGGGGTCGGGATCGGACTGTCCCTGGTTGCCCGGTTCGCCGAGCTCCATGGCGGGCGGGCGTGGGTGGATGAGCGGACCGGCGGCGGGGCGGCCTTCCACGTGTACCTGCCGACCGGCCCCGCGGATCCGTCCGTCGAGATGCCGCCGATGATCCTGGACGAACCGCCGATCAGACCGAGCCAGTAGGTAGTTCGGTCGGGACGGCGGGATTCGAACCCGCGACCCCTGGTCCCCCAGACCAGTGCGCTACCAGGCTGCGCCACGTCCCGTGGGCAGGATTCTACCCGTCGCGTTCGGTGCGCCCTCGCCGCCGAGCTTGCTTGGGCCTGAAGCGCAACCGGATCGGCACGCCTTCGAAGCCGAACGCGTCGCGGAGCCGGTGCTCCAGGAACCGGCGATACGAAGGTTCCGGAAGCTTGCCACCGAAGAGGACGAACGTCGGGGGACCCGCCGTGACCTGCGTTCCGTACCGGAATCGCCCAACCCCTCGCGTCGTCGGCCGCTCCGCCTGTGCGCGTTCGAGCACGTCGTTGACCTTGGCCGTCGGGACGCGCCGAGCCCATCGTTCCCGCGTCGCGGCGAGCGCAGCCGGGAGCCGTGCCACCCCGCTCCCCCGGAGCGCCGACGTGCGGAGCATCTGTGTCTGTGCGTACGCAGCGAAACCCGCGGTCAGATCCTTGAACAGCTTATCCTTCTCCTCGACCAGGTCCCACTTGTTCGCCGCGACGACCAGTCCTCGCCCGGCCTCCATGACGTCGTTGGCGATCCGCTTGTCGTCACCGGTGAGTCCCTCGCTCGCGTCGATGACCAGGAGCACGACGTCGGCTCGCTCGATGGCGCGGTTGGTCCGAAGCAATCCGTAGTACTCGATCCCCTGCGTCTTCACGACGCTCCGCAAGCCGGCGGTATCAACGAACCGGACGGGAGTGCCCTCCCACTCAACGACCGCATCGACCGCATCACGGGTCGTCCCGGCCTCTTCGAAGACCACCGCGCGTTCGTCCCCCACGAGCCGGTTGAATACCGAGGACTTCCCGACGTTGGGACGACCGACGAGCGCGAACCGCATCTCCTGGACCCGAGGCTCCGAACCGTCATCGTCGGGGAGGATCGCGACGATCTGATCGAGCAGGTCACCCGTGCCGCGACCGTGCAAGGCCGAGATGAAGACCGGATCCCCGAGTCCCAGCGCATGGAGCGAGGCGGCGTCCGCCTCGTCGACATCGGAGTCGACCTTGTTCGCCACGACCAGCACCGGAACCTCGATGCGCCGCAAGCGTTTCGCGAGATCGACATCCTCCTCCTGGGGGCCGGTGGTGGCATCGCAGACCAGGATCACGACGTCCGCATCCGTCGCCGCGCGGGCCGCCTGACCCGATACGAGCGCCTCGATCCCGGCCGCATCTCGGACGTACCCGCCAGTGTCGACCAACGTGAACTCCCGGCCGCGCCACGAGGTGCCGAGCTCGAGACGGTCGCGCGTCACCCCTGGGATCTCGTCGGCGATCGTCTCGCGTCGCCCGTGGAGGCGGTTGATCAGCGTGGACTTGCCCACGTTCTGCCGGCCGACGATCGCGACGCGAGGAGGCATCAGTCCGCGGCCACGATGCCCCGCTCGGCGGCCAGCCGAAGGGCCTCTGCCAGGACTTCCTCCGCGTCGCGGGACGACGTGTCGATCGTCACCGCCCCATCCGCAGGAACGAACGGGTTCACCCGTGCATCCTTCTCGTCGCGCTGCACCAGATCCTGGCCGACGTCCTCGCGGCCGCCACGCTCCGCGACGCGCCTCGATGCCCGCTCCTCCTCCGTCGCATCCAGGAAGATCTTCAAGTCGGCGTCGGGGAACACGACCGTGGCGATGTCCCGCCCTTCCATGACCGCCCCTTCCTGCCCGAGCGCGCGCTGCGCATCCCGCATCGCCGCTCGCACCTCCAGGTGGCGCGCGACCTCCGAGACGGCGGCCTCGACCGCGTCCGATGTCAGCTCGGCCGAAGGAGCTTCACCGTCGACCCAGATGACCGGCGGAACCTCGGTCGACAGGGAGAAGCGGACCCAGGCCATCGCAGACGCCAGCCCTGGTCCATCGGCGAGGTCGAGTCCACGGGCGAGAGCACGCGCCGTCAGCGCCCGGTACATCAGTCCCGTGTTCACGTATGGCAGGCCGAGGCGGGCCGCCAGGCCGATCGCCAGCGTGCTCTTGCCCGATCCGGCCGGCCCGTCGATCGCGATGACGTGACCGGAACGGTTCACGAGACCTCCAGGCGAGCGCCGAGGCCCTGCATCGTCGCCACGAACCCGGGGAACGTGATCGAGGCCCATTCGATCCCGTCGACCGAGCACTCGGCCCGAGCCGACAGGCCGGCGACCACGAACGCCATCGCCAGGCGGTGGTCACGAAGGCCATCGGCGCTGCCACCCGACAGACCGCCGCCGGCCACCACCAGCGCGTCCCCCTGGACCTCGGCCCCGGCTCCGAGTCCGCGCAGGCCGTCCGCGAGACCCTCGAGCCGGTTGCTCTCCTTCACCCGAAGCTCCCCCGCACCCTCGAACCTCGTCTCCCCGTCGGCAGCGGTAGCAAGGGCTGCCAGGACCGCGACCTCGTCGTGCACGAGCGGGAACTCAGCCGCCGGGACGACGGTCCCGCGGAGCCCGGACCCCACCCCGTGCACGGCGATCACACCCGCCGGCTCGCCCACGGACTCCCAGGTCCCTTCGGTGGCGAGCTCGACGCCCATACGGCGCATCACGTCCAGGAAGTGCGTACGCGTGGGGTTCAGGCCGATATCCGGCACTGACACCGCTCCACCGGTGAGTGCCCCGGCGGCAAGGACGAACGAGGCAGACGACGGGTCACCGGGGAGGCGGCCCGAGAATCCCGGATATCGCCACGCCGACACCGTCACCGAGTTGCCGTCAGCCGCGACGGGCCCACCCACGGCCCGCAGGAATCGCTCCGTATGATCGCGCGTCGGCGCCGACTCCTCGACGGTCGTCTCACCTTCCGCCGCAAGGCCGGCCAGCAGGACCGCGCCCTTCACCTGCGAGGACGGCGTGAGCGTCGCGTAGCGGATGCCGGTCAGTCCCCCACCGGAGATCTCGAGGGGCGCGTGGCCCTCAGACGTCGCAACCGACGCCCCCATGAGGCGGAGCGGCCCCGCGATCCGCTCCATCGGGCGAACACTGAGCGCCTCGTCTCCCTCCAGGACCGTCGTGAAATGGCATCCGGCCACCAGACCGGACACCAGGCGCATCGTCGTCCCAGAGTTGCCGCAATCCAGAGGGCCAGAGGGCGGCGCGAGAGCCCCCCTCCCCTCACCCTCCACATGAACTTCATCCTTGTAATTACGCGGCTGTGACGTGTTCCACGTGAGACGTTCACCCTCACCTTCCGCTGCAGCATCGACGGCCCAGGAGGCCAGCGCCTCGTCTCCCGACAGGGCGGCCATGCACCGGGCGGTCGAGGCGACGTCGAGAGCCGACGGGATCCCGCTCAGTTCCGACCGACCTTCCGCCGACGCAGCGAAGATGAGCCAACGATGGGCGATGGACTTGTCTCCGGGGACCCGCACCTCACCCTCGACCCGCCCACCGGAACGGACGACGGCGCGCATCAGGCGATCCTCACGGCCTCGAACGAGTGCACGGCGAGCCCTTCCACCGCCCGGTCGGCGTCGCCCGCCGCAACGGTCACGTGGACGGACCCGCGTCCCCCTTCCGGAGAGTGGACGAGCTGGATGTCCTCGATGTTGACATCGCGCTCGCCGAATGCGGCCGTCAGCTCGGCCAGTACGCCCGGCCGGTCGTCGATCCCCACTTGCAGGATGGCTACCCCGGTCCTGACCTGTGGCTTGGCGGTGAGCCGCCGACGTTCCTCGGTCGCCGCCGCCATGGTTCGCTCGACCCCCGGCTCGTCCCCGCCCGCGACGAGATCCCGTAGCGACGCGAGTTCGTCCGCGTACAGGTCCACCGCACGCACGAGTTCGTCCCGGTTGGACGAGAGGATGCCGGCCCACAGGTGCGGATCGGATGCCGCCAGACGGGTGAGATCGCGGAACCCACCAGCTGCCAGCAGGAGTGTCTCCGGCTGACCCTCCTCCTCGCGGGCCGCCAGATTCATGAGCGCGGTCGCTGCGACCTGGGGCAGGTGGCTCACGACCGCCACCACCCGGTCGTGGGCCTCCGGTTCCATGCGCACCGGGTTCGCACCGGAGCGTTCTACCCATCCCTGGACGACACCGACGGCATCAGGATCGGTCGCGGAGGTGGGCGTCAGGACCCAGACGGCGTCGTCGATGATCGATGCCGACGCACCGTCGGGACCGGAACGCTCCGACCCTCCCATGGGATGTCCCCCGACGAACCTTCCGGCCACCTCACCCGCCGCCGCAACGACCGCGTCCACGATCGAGACTTTCACGCTCCCTGCGTCCGTCACGACCACTGCTGGGTCGGCGGCGAGCGCGGCCAGGACGACGTCGGCGATCGCCGGCACGGGGGTGCACACGAACGCTACGGAGGCCCCGTCGACGGCCTCAGCCACGTCACCCGCAGGCTTCAGGCCCGATCGCGCCGATGCCGCCGCGAGCACGGCCGCATGCGTGTCGAAGCCGACCACGTCGCCGCCCGCCCGGGCAACCGCCATCGCGATCGAGGTTCCGACGAGACCGCAGCCCAGAACGGCGACGCGGTCAGGTGAGGTCATCACGGAGGAGTTCTGCCCCGTCGAGGTAGACATGCTGCACCTCGGACTGGGCCCGGTCGGTCGCGAAGTGCATGAGGATGCGGATCACCCGCGGCATCGACCCGGGAACCGCGATCTCTTGGGCACAGAGCAGGGGGACGCCGGTGAGGCCGAGTTCGCGGGCGCCTTCCGCCGGAAAGGCCGAAACCAGGTCGGGGCTTGCTGTGAAGAAGATGCTGACCACGTCGTCCGACGCTACATCGTTGCGGGCCAACAGCTCCCCGACGAGGCGCGCGCTCTGGCCGAGCACGTGCTCGCGCTCGTCTCCCGGCACCACGATCGCCCCACGGGCGGCCCTCGTCGTCATGGGGTAAGGCTACAGCCCGGCGGCCTCGTACAGTCCTCGGACCTCGTCGGTCGTGAGCTCTCGGATCTTGCCGACGGCGAGGTCCCCGAGGGTCACGTTCGCCACGCGGACCCGCACCAGCCGAACGACCGGCAGTCCGACCGCTTCGAGGAGCCTTCGCACCTCGCGCTTGCGCCCCTCCGTCATGACGAGCCGGAGCGCCCCCCGGTCACCTGAGGACCCGGCGACCGTGGCACGGCGAGCATGGGCCGGCCCGTCCTCCAAGGAGACCCCCGATCGGAGCCGGCTGAGGTGCTTCGCCGAAGGGCGCCCCCTGACCTCCGCGAGGTATTCCTTCTCGACCTCGTACCTCGGGTGCGTCAGCCGGTTGGCGAGCTCGCCCTCGTTCGTCAGGAGCAGCAGCCCCTCGGTGTCCCGGTCGAGCCGGCCGACCGGGAAGACACGTGGGCCATCCGGGAGGAACGAGCGCAGGTCCGAGCGCCCCTGAGGATCACTCATCGTCGTCACGACACCGGCGGGTTTGTGCAGCGCGTAGGACCGGGCCGCCGGATCCAAGGGGACCCGATGGCCGTCGACCTCGACCACGTCGCTGGCGACATCCACCTTGTCGCCGAGCGTCGCGACGCGACCGCCGATGCGGACCCGGCCCGCCTCGATCAACGCTTCACTCGCGCGTCGCGAGCCGATCCCGGCTCTCGCAAGCGCTCGCTGGAGTCGCTCCTCGGGCATGGGCGCGCTAGTCGGGTTCCTCCGGCCCGCGCGTCGCCTCGAACGAACCCAGTTCTCCCGCTTCGTCTTCCTCTTCGAGCAGGTCCGCCGCCGACTCCGCCGTCAGCGGGGCGGGAGCCCCTCCCTCCCCGGCCTCGCCCGCCTCCGATTCCTCGTCACCGTCCACCGCATCCAGCAGCGGCGCCAGCGAAGGCAGCGCCGTCAGCGACGGGACTCCGAGCCGCTGGAGGAACTCGGGGGTGGTGCCGTACAGGACGGGACGCCCGGGAACCTCCTCCCGACCGACCTCGGTCAACAGGCCGCGGTCCATGAGGGACTTCAGGACCCCATCGGAGTTGACACCGCGGATAGCCGCGATCTGGTGCCGGGTCACCGGCTGCTTGTACGCCACGATCGCCAGGGTCTCGAGAGACGCCTTCGTCAGCCGGGTGTGGCGCGACGAGAGAACGAAGCGTTCCACGAACGACTGCGCGTCCGCATGCGTGAACAGCTGCCACCCACCCGCGACGTTACGCAGGACCAGCCCGCTGCCGCGCTCCTCGAGCCGGGCCGAGAGCTCGTCCAGCATCTGCTCGGCGGCGCGTCGGTCGACATCCAGCGCCTGGGCAAGCACCGTCGCCGCCAGGGGCTCGTCGGAGACGAACAGGATGGCTTCGAGCGCGCGTCCGGCGTCCTCGGTCATCCTTGCCAGCTCACCTCGATCTCGCCGAACGTCGCCGCTTGCCGCAGGTCGACCCGTCCGTCCCGGAAGAGCTCGAGGAGCGCCAGGAAGCGCACGACCACGTAGATCCGGTCGGGACAGCTCGCTACGAGATCCCGGAAGCTGAGCTGTTTCGCCTCAAGCATGTGTTCCTCGACCGCCCGGAGCTCGTCTTGGACGCTGACGCGGATGGGCGTCACGTGCGAGAGATCGAGCATGGGCGGCGGCGCCAGGACCTGGGCGGCGATCCGGGCGAGTTCCGCGGCCGTCACGTTCGCCATCACGTCCGGGTACAGGTCGGCGAACTCACGTGACGGTCCGACATCGCGTGGGAGATACCGTTCGCTGTCCTCCATGCGCCGGGCGAGATCCACGGCGGCGCGGCGGAACGCTCGTAGCTCGATGCTCCGCGCGAAGGCGAGGTCCGGCGAAGGACCGAGGTCGTCCTCATCCAACCCGCTCTCGTGTTTCGGCATCAGTCGGTGGATCTTCAGCTCGAGCAGTACGGCGCAGACCGCGAGGAACCAGGTCGCCTCTTCCAGGGTCCATCCATCCGCCTCCTTGGCGTGGGCGATGAACCGGTCGGTGATGTCGGCGACGGCCACGTCGCATACGTCGATCTTCTGCTCGAGGATCAGGTCCGCGAGGAGCCGGAACGGCCCGGTGAAGACGGCCGTCTCGACCGCGAAGTCACTCTGTTCAGGCACCGGTCGCCTCCGTCATGCCAGATGCATCGCGTTCTTGACCGCCCCGTAGGTGTCCTCGACGATCGGCCGCACCTTCTGGTGCCCTTTCTCGAGTACCTCGTCGGCGATCTCGGGTGTCGCGTCGAGCGCCTCCCGCTTCTCGCGGAAGGGCGTGAGCTGCTCGATCACCCGGTCGGCGAGGTTCGTCTTGCAGTCGACGCATCCCAGGGCACCCGATCGACAGTTCTCGTCCGTCCACTCGAGGATGTCCGGGGAGAAACGCTCGTGCAGCGTGAAGATCGGACAGATCTCGGGCCGCCCAGGGTCGCCTTTGCGGACCTTCTTCGGGTCGGTGATGAAGCTGCGGACCTTCGTGCGGATCGTGTCCGGGTCGTCCCGCAGCCCGATCTCGTTCTCGAGCGACTTCGACATCTTGCGACCGTCGCTCCCGGGGATCAGCGGCGCGGTCGAGAGCATCGCCTTCGGTTCGATCAGCACGTCACCGTAGAGGCGGTTGAAGCGCCGCACGATCTCGCGGGACAGCTCCAGATGTGGGAGCTGGTCCTCTCCCACCGGGACGATCTCGCCCTTGACGATCGTGATGTCGACGGTCTGCAGCACCGGGTATCCGAGGAGGCCGAAGTTGGCGATGTCTCGCTCGGCAAGGTCGCGGAGGCGCTCCTTGAACGTGGGAACGCGTTCGAGCCAGCCCAGCGGCACGATCATGCCCATCACCAGCGCCATCTCGGCCACCTCGGGCAGGTCCGACTGCCGGTAGAGGGTAGCCCGGTCGGGGTCGATGCCGGCTGCGAGCCAGTCCAGGACGATCTCCCGCACCCGCCTCGGAAGTTCGTCGGTCCGCTCGTAGTCCGTGGTCAGTGCGTGCCAGTCGGCGACGAAGAAGAAGGCGTCATGCTCCTCCTGGAGGCGGAGCATGTTCTGGATGTTTCCGAACCAGTGCCCCACGTGGAGCTGGCCGGTGGGCCGATAGCCCGTCAGCACCCTGGCTGCGCGGGCGGCGTCTGATCCCGAGGTGTCGTTCGCTGTTCCGATGGGCGCATGATAGCGCGACGAACGACCGCTATCCGCAGATGGCCGAGCCCGCGAGGAGCCGGCACACGGCACCCGCCAGCGCATCCACGATCGGGAAGAGCAGCGTCCCGATCAGGAAGAAGATCGCGAGGATGAATAGGACGAGGTACTGCCCGAGATTCTCGTAGACCTCGCGGGGTCGGGGAGGCAGGAAGCGCGCCAGGATGGCCGCTCCGTCCAGGCCGGGGATCGGCATCAGATGGAAGACGGCCAGGTACAGGTTCGCGTTGAGCAGCACCACCACGGCCAGCTGTGCTTCGGGCGGGAGGTTGAGCCGCAGGAGAAGTCCGGCCAGCAGCACCACGACGAGGTTGGCGACCGAGCCCGCGACGTTCACCATGACCACCTGCTTCGTGGAGCGGATGCGCCCGCGGTCCTGCGGCATGGGTTTCGCATAGGCGAACGGCGGAGTCTGGAGCCCGGACGCGAACAGGATCGCGATGAGGACCGGCAAGATCGTCGTCCCGAAGGGGTCCACCGTCTCCTTCAGGCGGATGGGAAGCCGGCCGTAGAGCTTCGGATGAAGATCCCCCTGGCGAACGATGACCCAAGCCTTCGCCGTCTCCCGCAGGTAGAGCCCGGCCGCCAGGGCCACCAGCAGGTACAGCGCTCCTCGCACGGCTCCCACGTCAGCCGCCCTCGCCGGCGAAGCCAAGTTCCCGGGCGAAGCTGGTCCCTTCGAGGTCCCAGGCGACGCCAAGCAGATACGCGATGGTCGCGCCGATGTCTGCGAACGTCTGTCGCACGCCTAGGTCCACCGGCCCGCCCTCGAGACCCGCAACGAGGAGCGGCACCCGCTCCCGGGAATGGTCGGTCGCGGCGGTCGTCGGATCGCAGCCGTGGTCGCCCGTGAGGAACATGACCCCGCCATCGAGGACTTCCAAGAGCGAAGGTAGGTGGGTGTCGAGGTTCTCGATGCAGCGAGCGTAGCCGTCCGGGTCGTTGCGATGTCCGAACTTCGTGTCGAGATCCACCAGGTTCGAGAACACCAGGCAAGGACCAGCTCTGCTCAGGTACTCGGCGGAGACGGTGATGCCCTCGTCATCGGACCCGGCATATCGCCCCTCCGTGATCCCCGGTCCCGGGAAGATGTCCCGGATCTTCCCGACCCCGTACACGGCGACCCCTGCGTCCGTACACCGATCCAACAAGGTTGGACCGGGAGGGACGACGCTGTAGTCCCTCCGGCCCGCGGTCCGGACGAACCCGCCCGGCTCACCGGTGAAGGGTCTCGCGATGACGCGCGTCACGTTGTGCTCGCCGTCCAGCATCCGGCGGGCGATCCTGCACCAGCGGTAGAGGATGGCGGGCCGGGCCACCCGATCGTGACACGCGATCTGGAAGACGGAGTCGCCGCTCGTGTAGACGATCGGCTTGCCCGTTCGCAGGTGTTCCTCGCCCAGCTCGTCGAGGATCTCGGTTCCCGAGGCCGCGCGGTTGCCAAGGACCTCCCGGCCGATCGCTTCCTGGAACGCCGCGATGACGCCGGGTGGGAATCCGTCCGGGTACGTTGGGAACGGCCGCTCGAGAACGACGCCAGCCATCTCCCAGTGCCCGGTTGCCGAGTCCTTCCCCGCCGAGGCTTCCGAGACCACGCCGTGGGCACTTCCTCGAAGCGCTTGGGGTGCAACACCTTGCACCGCAGTCGTCATCCCCAAGCCTAGAGCCCCGAGGTTCGGCGCCGTGATCCCTCCTGCAGCCGCAGCGGCATTGCCAAGGGAGTTCGACCCCTCGTCCCCGTACTCGGTAGCGTCCGGAGCTCCACCGACCCCGAGCCCGTCACACACCAGGAGGAGCACCCGGGGAACCAGCGGCTCGCTCACCGTGTGGCCTTCCGGCGCCGTGTGGCTCGCGCGCGCGGGTGACTCGTGAAGTAGACCTCCCGGAGGTGGTCCTCGGTGACCAACGTGTAGATCTGCGTCGTCGCCACGCTCGCATGTCCGAGCAGCTCTTGCACGACCCGGACATCGGCACCACCTTCGAGCAGATGTGTGGCGAAGGAGTGACGGAGCGTATGCGGCGTGACCCTGCGCTTGATCCCCGCCCGGCGGGCATGGTGGCCGAGGATCGACGCAGACCCGTGCCGCGTGAGACGCCCACCCCGTTGGTTCAACAGCAGTGCCGACCTCGATCGCGACGTCGCCAGCGCAGGACGCCCGATCCGAAGGTACTCCCTCACCGCGCGGCACCCGAAGGATCCGAGCGGCACCACCCGCTGCTTGTCGCCCTTGCCGACCACGCGAACACTGGCTTCCTCCAGATCGACATCATCCACATCCAACCCCACCAGCTCCGAGATGCGTAGACCGGCACCGTACAACAGCTCCAGCATGGCGCGGTCCCTCGTGGCCACGGGATCCGCACCCGTCGGAGCCGCCAGGAGCCGATCAACCTCGTCGACCGAGATGGGATGCGGCAGGTTGCGCGGCAGCGAAGGTGGGACCGCCGCCGCCGCAGGGTCAACAATCGTCTCGCCCTCACGCAGGAAGAACGCATGGAAAGACCTGATCGACGCCAACGCGCGGGCGACGGACGAAGCACGGTAGCGGGTTCCGGCCGCCGTCTTCGCGGCCGAGAGATCTGCGACGTAGTCGGCGATCGTGTTCGCGTCCACCGCGGCCGCGGACCTGATCTTCCGGGCCGTTAGGAACCTGACGTACCGAACGAGATCGCGGCGGTACGCCTGGATCGTATTGTCGGCGAGTCCACGCTCCGCACCGAGATGATCGAGGAACCTGCCGACCTGTTCCTCGAGCGGGCTCATGGCCTCACCTCGGCGACCGGAAGCGCCTATCCCGCGGCCGTCGTCTCCTGGACCGCAACGCGGCCGGTGCGATAGACGTCGGCGGCCCCCACGAAGTCCCGGAAGAGCGGATGGGCGTGCGTCGGGCGGGACCGCAACTCCGGATGGAACTGGCCGGCGAGGAAGAACGGATGATCCGCGAGTTCGATGATCTCGACGAGGCGGCCATCGGGCGACGTACCCGAAAGGACGAGGCCGTGCTCCTGAAGGATGTCGTGGTATTTCGGGTTCACCTCGAAACGGTGCCGGTGTCGTTCGTAGACGATCGGTTCGCCGTAGGCGGCGTCGGCCCGCGTGCCCGGGGTGACGTGGCACGGCTGTGCGCCCAGGCGCATCGAGCCCCCGAGATCCGTGACCTCCTTCTGCTCGGGGAGGATGTCGATGACCGCGTCTTCGGTGGCCGGGTTGAACTCACTGGAGTGGGCGTCGCTCAATCCGCACACGTTGCGCGCGAACTCGATGACCGCGCACTGGAGCCCCAGGCAGATACCGAGGAACGGGACGCCGTGCTCACGCGCGAAGCGGATGGCCGCGATCTTGCCTTCCACACCACGAACGCCGAACCCACCGGGCACCAGGACCCCGTCCATCCCTTCGAGCGCGGCCTCGGGCGCGCTCGTGAGGTCGTCGGAGGGAACCCAGCGGATGTCGACACCGACCCCTTGCTCGAACCCCCCGTGCTTGAGCGCCTCCATGACCGATAGGTAGGCATCATGAAGGTCCACGTATTTGCCGACCATCGCGATCCGGACCTGTCCGTTCGCGTCGGCCGCATGGATCCGGTCCACGAGGCCCTGCCATTCGCGCAGATCCGGCGGATCATCGACCCCGAGGAGCTTGGCGAGGCAGCCGTCGAGTCCCTCGGTGTGCAAGATCAAGGGAACCTCGTAGATCGACGGGGCGTCCAGCGCTGAGATCACACCCTCGATCGGCACGTCGCACAGCAGGGAGATCTTCTCCTTGAGGTTTCGACCTATCACGCGGTCGGAGCGACACACGATGACGTCGGGCTGCAGACCGAGGGAACGCAGTTCCTTGACCGAGTGCTGCGTCGGCTTGGTCTTGAGCTCGCCGGTCGGCCCGATGAACGGCATGAGGGAGACGTGGACGAACGCGCACCGCTCACGACCGACCTCGTTGCGGAGCTGACGGATGGCCTCCAGGAAGGGCAGCGACTCGATGTCCCCTACCGTCCCACCGATCTCCACGATGACGACCTCGGCATCCTCGTTCTCGGCGTGAGCGAGCACCCGTTCCTTGATCTCGTTGGTGATGTGCGGGATGACCTGGACGGTCTTGCCGAGGAAATCGCCACGGCGCTCCTTCGCGATGACCGACGAGTAGACGGCGCCGGTGGTGAGGTTCGATCCGCGGTGGAGGCTCTCATCGATGAAGCGCTCGTAGTGGCCGAGGTCCAGATCCGTTTCCGCGCCATCATCCAACACGAAGACCTCACCGTGTTCGAACGGGTTCATCGTGCCGGGGTCGACGTTGATGTAGGGATCCAGCTTCTGGAGGGTGACCCGGTGGCCGCGGTCCTTGAAGAGCCGGCCCAGCGACGCGGTGGTGATGCCCTTACCGAGTCCAGATGCGACCCCGCCGGTAACGAAGATGAACTTCGGCTGTCTTTCCACCTCGGGAATCGATGCTATCAGAGCGAGCGCACACGGCGAAGTTCTCCGCGCCGAAAACCGTCAGTTCGGCGAGGAAATCGGACCCGGCGGCCTGCGTCCGAGCCGGTCGAACCAGCGGAGCGGCGGCACCACGCCGATGATCGACGAGAACGTCACCGTCTCCGCGACCACGTTCAACACCACCACGAGGACCGCGGCAGCGACCAGCGGCCACGTGGGCAGCGCCGCAGCGACCTGCGTCCCGATCGCGAACCCCAGCAGGTTCGACCCCAGGTCGCCCAGCATCCCCCGTTCCCGCACGTCGAACACGACGAGCGCGGCCTCCGCACCGGTAAGGATCAGGAGCAAGGGCCACGCCACGGACCGGGGTCCGGCGATCAGTACCCCGATGGCCACGACCAGGAACCACTTCCCTGCGCGCCCGGGAGACACGTCCAGTCCGTTCCAGACGTTCGCGCAGCCCGCGATGGCTACCGCGGCGGCCAGTATCCGCACCGGGCCCCCGTCTCCGGCCACGAGCGCCGCGGCGGCAAGGGCGGCGAGGACGATGACCCCGACCTTCAGGATCCCCGTCGTCGGCCGCCCGTGCACGAGCGACGCGAGGTGGCTCCGCAGGCCCCGCGGCCCCCCGGAGGCGAGGTCATCGACGAAACCGACCGCGGCCACCGCGGTCCACAGGGCCGCGACCAGGACCAGCACGGTCGCCTCGGGCGACCACCGCCGTTCCAGGGCGAGGACCCCGAGCGCACCGACCACCGCCGAGGCCCATCCCACCCACAGTGCGAACCCGAGGATGACCGGAACGCGGAGCCCGCGCACGTTCGCGACCCACAGCCGGGCGATCCGCAGGCGGACGAGCCGCCGGGCCAGCAGGCCCGCAACGATCGCCGGCAGCGCGAGGAAGACGATGATCGAAGCGGCACCCATCAGCGTAGGCCCCTCCCGACGACCGCCAGCAGGATGTCCCACCCTTGGCGGCCGCGATGGACGAACCCCCCGAGGGTGCGTCCCAGCGAGCGATGGCGCAGGGGTGCTTCGAGTTCGAGTACCTTCCCACCCGCCCGGACGGCATCGATCGTCATCGCGGCCTCGACCCCGAAGCCGCCCGCCAGCGGCCGACACGACGCGAGCAGTTCGGCCGTGATGGCTCGCTGCCCGGAAAGCGGTTCCCTCGCGCGGAACCCGCTGGTCGCCTCGATCGCCCATCGTGCGAACCTCTTCACGGATCCGAAGCCGCCCCCTTGAGGCGGGAGCACGGCGATGCACAGGTCAGCGGTTCGCTCTAGGACCGCCGCAACGACCGGTGCAAGTGCGGATGCCGTCTCGGCAAGATCGGCGTCCGCGAACACGTAGACCTGGGCGGCCGAGCACCGTGAGAGGGCCGCCTCCATCGCGCGGCCCTTGCCCAGCCGCCGTGGGCTCCGCAGCACGACGGCACCTGCAGCCACCGCCCGGTCCGCCGTGGCGTCGGTCGACCCGTCATCGACCACCACCACCGTGTCGATCCCGGGAACGGACCCCAGCGCCCGCACGGTCGCCCCGACCGTTCGCTCCTCGTCGTGCGCGGGCACGATCGCCAACGCCCGCCGGTCGCTCATCCCTCCGGCGGAGGGTAGAGCGCCGATGCGCCCGGCTTGAACCCGAAGTGTTCACCGCGTCCCGTCGCAAGCAGATCGCGGAGTCCCAGGACCAAAGCGAGCCCTCCGACGCGCTCGTTCAGGTTGTCCACCGTGACCGACCGATCATCCAGCTCACCGTTCGAGCGGAGGAGGCCGACGAGCTGATCTGTCTGCGAGCTACTTTCGCCCGCGGCCACCGTCGCGCCGTCCTTCACCAGATCGATCGTCAGCGGCAGGAGGAACGCCTGCACGAGCGGGTCATCTCCTCCGCTCCCGAGAACCACCACGCTCTGACCGCTGCCGCCGATCTGCGGCAGGTCGGACGCTCCGATGTCCTCCTTGCCGGCGGGCACAAGGAACCCTTGCGAGAGCAGGTCGTGCAGGATGTCGTCCCTGGCCGACGTATCGCCCCTCGCGAGCCGCTCCGCGATCACGCTCGCCGCCTCCTGCGGCGAGCCGGTCGAACCGGGGTCCTGGATCCCGAGCAGTTCCGCCAGGTCGCGCCGACCCGCCGACGTCACCATGCGAGGGGTTACGACGAAGCCCGCGACGACCTCGGCGCCGGCGTCCGAAAGGGACGCCCGCGCCTCCGTCAGGACGGCGGGGTCGGTTCCCTCGGATGCGACGATGATCACCTCCTGACCGGTGAGCTGGCCCGCCTCCAGCTGAGGGACCAGCTCGTCGACGAGCCGGGTCTGGCGCTCCAGCACCGCTCCGGTCCCATCCGCCTGTTCGCGGAGGGCACCGACCTCCGCGTTCGCGTCCTCGATCTGGGCGCGCAGACCGTCGACCAGCTGCTGGTCGATGACGGTCGTTCCCGCCAACACGCCCAACCCGAGCGCGAGGAAGACCGCGACGATCGAGACCAGGTGATAGCGGAAGGAGATCACGAGAGCCCCCGTGCCCAGTCGAACAACTCACGCAGCACTTGCCCCACGTAGAGACGGAGTGGTTCCGATGCGAGGATCACGACGACGATCGCGAACAAGGCGCTGCCCACGAGCAGTGCCGTCTCCCGGAGCCGGACCCGCCCGGGGTACAACCTCGACACACCCTTCGCGTCCATCAGGATCTCCCCGACGCGCAGCCGCACCAAGAACGTGCTGGCCATCCCCATCCGGCCTTTGTCGAGGAACTCGCGGAGGTTCGCGTGACTGCCCACCGTGACGATCAGGTCCGCGCGAGATTCATGCGCCAACAGGTAGGCGACATCCTCCGATGTGCCGGCCGCCTCGACGACCGTGAACGGCACACCCAAGGACTCAAGCCGACCGCGACCCGGCGCATCGCCGCCCGGATAGCCATGCAGGATCACCTCCGTCGGCTGCCGGCGACCTCCCCACCAACGACGTCCCGGGAGGGCAAGCGAGAGCGCATCCTCGGACACGCTGTCCATGTCACCGACGATCAGGTCCGGGCGGTACCCGGAATCGATCAGCGCGTCTGCGCCCCCGTCGACCCCGACGAGGACCGGGTGAACCTCCTGGATGTAAGAGCGCAGCGCTGCCAGATCCTGCCGGTATCCCGACCCCCGGACGACGACGAGCACCTGACGGTGGGCGAGATCGTGCGCGAGCTCGGGCAAGCCGCTGCCGCCGAAGAGCAGGTCGCGTTCGCGCTGCATGTAGTCGATCGTGTTGCGCGCGAAGCTCTCGAACTGGTCCCCCAGCGCAAGCCGAGCGACTTCCATGGCCTCCGTCACCGACTGCTCCGTCTGCAGGGTCCCGACCGCCGCCAACTCGCCCCGCACGTAGAGCCGGTCGCCGACCAACCGGACCTCGGCACCTTCGTTGACCTTGTCGAGGAGCAACGGACCGACCCCGTCGACGAGTGGAACCCCGGCCTGGGCGAGCACCAACGGCCCGAGGTTCGGGTACCGACCGCTGCAGGAACGGGCGGCATTCACGACGCCTCGCACGCCAGCCGCGACGAGACCATCGGCGGAGACGCGGTCCAGGTCCTCGTGGTCGATGACCGCGACCTCCCCCGGCTGTGCACGCCGGAGCAGGTTCTTCGTTCGCCGATCGACGCGCGCGACGGCGACGCCGCCGGCCCTACGCCTTCGCCTGGTTCTTGACCTCGATATGGACGTGCGGATCGCCTCCCGGCACGTAGTCATTGACGGCTGAGTGGAACGGCAGCACCCGGGGCCTACCGATGGGAGAGAGCGTAGCGGAGACCTCGTCCCCGCGCCGAACCTGCACCTCATCAAGGTGGATGATGATCACGCGCAGATCGGGGCGGTCGGTCGGGCGGATCTCCACCCGCCAGTCCGGATACTGACCGTAGAGCTTGTACCGTTTGGCAGCCACGATCGTGCCATCGACCGGCGCCGTCACCATCGACTGTTTCGGTATCACGATGTCGACCGCCGTCGTCGGGCCGGTCCCCCTCCCCCGACTGGACTGCACGATGTACGTCGGCCCGGGTGTGGGCGACGGCGCCTGGAACTCGGTCCTGTTCGCGTTCCGTTCGACGCTGCCCAAGGGGTGCATGTCGAGCGCGTCGCCGTAGTACGCCTGATGGAACGCGACCGCCGTCGGCTCAAGCACGGGCACCATCAACACAAGCCCATCGGCACGCGCGAACGCCCGCCACGCGACCTGCTCGTCGGACGACGCCGACGGGCCGGCCGACGGCTCGGTCGCCGTGGTCGGGGCGGTCCGCCCTCCCGCCCGCAGGCGCGAACCGGGGGCGCCGCCGAGGACAACGACCCCGACCAACGCTGCGGCGCCCACGGCCGCCACCACACTCAGCACGATGATGATCCGGCGGCGGCGGATGCGACGACCGGCCCTCTCGGCTCGGAAGCTGAAGCCCCCATCGCCGCGACCGGAGTCTCCGGTCATCCGCCCCCGCCGGGCAGACCGAACTTGTTGCGCACGAGCTCGAGGAAGGCCGCGGCATCGGGACGCCGGACCAGCAGCGCAGGACGCGCGGCCGGGGTGATCGTCACGGCTGCGCCGACCGGTACCTCGACACTTTCCCGCCCATCCGTCGAGACCACACCGGGTTCCTCTCCGACGACTTCGAGGGTGACCGACTCCCCGGGATCGATCACCAGAGACCGGTCGAACACCATGTGGGCCGCGACCGGCGTCACGACCATGCAGCGCAGGGTCGGCGTCACGATCGGGCCGCGCGCGGAGAACGAGTACGCGGTCGACCCGGTCGGTGTCGACACGATGACCCCGTCGGCGGACACCGTCGCTACTTCGGTGGCGTCCACGCGGACCGCGAGCTTGATGAGCCGATGGCGGGCGAGCTTCTCCACGATGACTTCATTCAAACCCCACTGCGGCGGCAGGTCGCCGGCTCCCTGCACGAGTGCCTCGAGCGCCAGACGCTCCTCGACGCGAGCATCGCCGGCCAGGAACGCACGGATGAGCGACGACGCGCCGTCTGGTTCGACTTCCGTCAGGAACCCCATCCTCCCGACCTTCACGCCCAGGACCGGACAACCGTACCCGTAGGCCACTCGAGCGGCCCGCAGGAACGTTCCGTCGCCCCCGACGGCCACGACGAGATCCAGTTCGTCCTTGCCCGCACCGGGCTCCGCCCCGGGATCGTCGGGCAGTCTCACCATCTCGACCCCCTCCACAGCGAAGTCCGCCGCAAGATCGGCAGCGACGGCGACGGCTTCCTCCCTCGCAGGGTGAACGACCGCCCCGATCCGCGTCACGATGCCTCCCGGAGCGCCTCGGCGTCCGCGAGCGCAGCGTCAAGTCCGGCGATCGGCTCGGCCGTGTCAGCACCCTCGCCCCGCCGACCCGCGAAGAGGAACTCGACGTTACCGGCGGGTCCGACCAGAGGCGAAACGCACACCCCATCGCACATGACCCCCTGCGCCGCAGCCGCCTCCACGACACCCTCGATCGATCGCCGCCAGGCGCCGGGATCGCGGACGACGCCGCCGCGGTCGACCGATCCCCGGCCGGCCTCGAACTGTGGCTTGATGAGCACGACGGCGTATGCGCCGGGAATCGACAGCCCCACGAGCGCTGGCATCACCGTCCGGAGCGAGATGAACGAGAGATCCGCGACCACGATCTCTGCGAGATAGGGGAGGTCCACGGGGTCGACGTCACGCACGTTCGTTCGTTCGAGCACGATGACCCGAGGATCGTTCCGCAACGCCCAGTCGAACTGGCCGTACCCCACGTCGATCGCGATAACCGCTCCCGCTCCTGCCTGGATCAGGCAATCGGTGAACCCGCCCGTCGACGCCCCGACGTCCACGCACCTGCGGTCGCGGATGGGGATATCGAACCGCTCGAGCGCCGCCTGGAGTTTCTCGCCGCCGCGAGAGACGAACCGCCGCGCCGGGCCCGAGACGACGACGCTCTCCTCCCGCCCGACGAGCATCGCGGTCTTGGCTGCCGGGCGACCCCCGACCGTGACGAGTCCCTTCTCGACGGCGAGACGCGCCTCCGATCGCGAAGCGGTGAGTCCGCGACGAACCAGCGCGACGTCCAGGCGTTCCCGCACGCTAACGCCCCTCGCCCGTTCGCTTCCGTGTCGCCGAGCGCGGGAACGCTCCGCCGACCGGGCACGTAGACATCTCAGGACGCATGGAGAACATGCTCACTCCTCGGGTTCGCCCCCAGGATACCCCCCCGCCTCTGAGCACCCCCGGACTCGGTTTCAGCCGCTGGGGGCGGGACGAGCGACGTCGAAGAGTGCGCGGATATCGGCTCCGACGAACGTCGGGCGCACCGATGAGGCGGACAGGTCTTCGGGAGCGGTGATACCGCTGAACACGAGGAGCGAGTCCCATCCGAGATCCTCGGCTCCCGCGATATCGGTGTCCAAACGATCACCTACGACCAACGGCCGTCCCCCCCCGGCTCGCTCCAGGGCCGTTTCGAAGAGCGGGGAGTGCGGCTTGCCGATGATCTCTGGGGATGCACCCGTCGTCGTCGTGATGACCGAAAGGAGTGCGCCGGCGCCCGGCCAGAGACCGTCCGGAGCCGGGAAAGCGCCGTCGCCGTTGGAGGCCACGAGCGCCGCGCCGCGCTGCACCAGCAGGCCACCCATCTTGAGCTTGTCGTAGTCCGCGGTGGGGTCCCACCCGACAACGACCGCATCGACGGCGTCCGGCTCTCCGTCCGACAGTTCGATCCCGCGCTCACGCATCGCGGAGCGCAGACCCTCGCCGCAGATCGCGAACACGGACCGCACGCCCCGCCCCGCGAGGACCTCCGCGGTGGCCAGGGCCGACGATACGACCTCGTCCGGAGACGCCTCCACCCCGAAGGCGCGGAGCTTCTCAGCCACCTGCTCGCGGGTCCGCCCCGAATTGTTCGTCAGGAACACGACCCGGTCCCCTCGCTCGTGCAAGCGATGCACCACCTCGATCGCACCGGGGATCGCCGCGTCGCCCCGGTAGAGCGTGCCGTCTAGATCGAGCAAGAACGCCTCGTACCCGTCGGCCAGAGACCTCTGCGAGGGGATGGATCCCATAGGACCCCAGCGTACGACGGCTCGCCTCGACGTGGAGCGCTATTCCACCGCCGCCCGCTCCGATCCGACCTCGCCCGAGGGCTGAGCCTCCAACTTCTTGATCCCTGCTGCGATGACCTCCGTGAGGCTCCTCGCTCCGGCTCCGCTCCGGTAGAAGCGACGGACGATCTGTCCGTGGATGAGCACATGATCTCCCTTGCCGATGTGCTCGACCGCGGCGCGACCGATGTCACGGTGCCAGACCGCGACCGGGAGGGGGAGCAGACGTCTGCCTGCTTCGGGAACGGAGAGCCGGAGTTCGGTCACCTCGTCGCCCGATGGCAACCGTCGGTTCACGGGCTCTCCCGCGACCCGACCGGCCAGGACAACGACGTTGACACCGATCATCTTGACTCCTCCTTCCTCGAAGCCGCACGCTATCACCCGGCACCGACACTCCGGGTAGGATCGCGTGCATGTCCGCCTCGCTTCCCGGGATCATCCCCGTCGACACCCTGATGACCGGACGGGAGCACGTCACCTGCGCGTACCTGGTCGACGGACCAGAGCCCCTGCTCGTCGAAGCGGGGCCGGCGAGCTCTTCCCCCGCCGTTACGCGGTCCCTGACCGAAGCTGGGATCGCCCCCGACGATCTTGCGCACCTGGTCCTGACACATATCCACCTCGACCATGCGGGCGGAGCGGGCGCGCTCGCGCAGGCGTTCCCGAACGCGACGATATGGATCCACGTGCGTGCGGCTCGCCACCTTGCCGATCCCGCGCGCCTCGTCGCAAGCGCGTCTCGCATCTACGGGGATGAAGGTGTCCGAACGCTCTTCGGACTTCCGGCCCCGGTCGAGACCGCCCGCATCCGCTCGCTCGAGGGTGGCGACACGATCACCTTCGCGGGCCGATCCCTCGAGGCCCTAGCGACGCCCGGCCACGCCTCCAGCCACTTGGCGTTCCAGGACTCCGACAGCGGCATCGTGTTCACCGGCGACGCCGTCGGGGTCCACCTCCCAGGTGTCGATGTGATCCGCCCGGCCGCCCCGCCTCCCGAGTTCGACATCGACCAGGCGATCGCCAGCATCGGCGTGATCGCCGACCGGGCCCGCGGGACACTCCTGTTCGCCCATTTCGGCCCCGTGAGCGATGTCGAGGGGACGTGTGCTCAGGCAGTCGAGACGCTTCGCCGCTGGAGCGACGCGGCGCGCGACGGGATCCGGTCCGGCCTCGGTGAGGAAGACATCGAGGCGGCCCTGACCGCCATCGCTCGTGAGCAGGAAGAGGCCCTCGCGGAAGGCGACCGTGAGCGGTTCGAGATCATCGGCAGCGTCCGCATGAACACGCTCGGCCTGTCGCGGTACTGGCGCGAGCGAACGGGGACGGAGCGAAAGGACACGCACGGCGGCGGCGAGGCCGCCGCTTCAGGTCAGGACAGCTGAGCGAGTCGCTCCGCAGCGTCGAACGCATCGGCGTCGTGACGGACGATCCGTCGGAACTCCTCCGCCGCCTCATCCCGCCGTCCCACCTTCGCCAGGATGTCCCCCGCTACGTACCACACACGGAGGTCGAACGGTCGGGCGGCGTCGGATCGCGTTCGGAAGCGCCGCAGCATGGCCAGCGCCTCATCCGTCCGACCGCCATCTGCCAACGCCGACGCGCCGACGACCGCGGCCTCGGCCCGCGATTCCGCGGGAGCGTCCGAATCGAGTTCCTCGGCTGCGAGCTTCACGGCCTTGTCCGGCTGGCCGAGCGCACGGTAGCAATCGCCCGCGATATGGTTCTGATCCGCATGGCCGGACATACGGCGATACGCCTGGATCTCCGACAGGGCTTCCCGGTAGCGCTCCTGCCCGTAGTACGCGAGTCCGAGGATCTCCCGGACCGAGGACGAGCGCGGCGCCAAGCGCTTCGCCCGTTCAGCTTCCGCGACCGCCTTGCCCGGCTGCCGGCGACCGAGCAGATCGACAGAGCGCTCCAGCGCCTCGAGCACGGACTCGGCCTTCGGGCCCCGCACGACGCCACGGACCTCGGCGACCACCGAGCCGGGGAGTGACCCCTGCCATCTCGGCGGCTTCTCGCTCCCTCGCTCTTCCTGAAGGCGCGGGCGAGCCTTCCCGCCGCCCCGGGTCCCGCGGCCACCGGACGCAGCGCCATGACGGGAACCACCAGATCGTTTGGGTGTGCGGTCTGACATGGGGATAGGGTACCGGTCGCGCCTCAGGGGACCGGCTCCCCAACCGCCGAGGCCGGAACGCGAGGCCGGAAAGGCGAGCGGGGTCGCCCGAAGGCAACCCCGCTCGCGAAGATGTCCGGCGGCGACCTACTCTCCCAC
>JBBDIK010000013.1:0-8426 GCA_040880465.1 Actinomycetota bacterium
TCTGGTCGTTGCGGTACCGATCCAGAGACGAGAACGCCGAGAACATGTACCCGGCTTGCTCCGGGGTGGCGGCGTAGTAAGCCCACGGGATGTCCTCGGCGCTCAGCAGGTCGCCTTCGGTCGGCACGTCCGTGAAGCAGGGGAAGACCGGACTCACCTCGGTCTCGCCCTCCGGCGAGGTCCACTCCCGCATCACCGTGGTTCCCGCGGGAGCATCGCACCCCCAGGTCTTCGCGTATCCGGCTTGTTTGGCCATCTCAGCCTGCTCGGTCGGGGTCTCGGGGTTGTCCCAGGTTCCGGCGGAGGATGCGGCGATAGACATCAGGTGGTTCGGGAACGACGGGCCCATCGCCGAGGCGAAGAAGTTGTCGGCCAGGGAGTAGTTCTCGGCCATGTACCAGTAGTTCGGGATGTCGCGGGGGTCAGCTTGGCTGTAGGCCTCATCTTCCTTATAGGGATCGACGGTGCACGCATCATCGTCGAGCGTCCAGGTCAGACCCGGACCGAGCGTGAGGCTGGGGGGTGGTTCGTCGATGCCGAGGCTCATCTCGCATCCGAACCCGTCCATCTTCCCCTCGTTCCACGACAGCAGCGCCATCGGGTAGCTGTGGAGCAGGTCCCGGGGGATGGTCGGCTTGATGCAGTCGCGCAACGCGACCGGCTTGCCGTCGAGCATGCCTTCGCTCGTTCCGTTCGCGCCGGGGAAGACCCCGAAGAAGTGATCGAAACTTCGGTTCTCCTTGATCAGGAACACGACATGCTTGATCGGCGTCGTCGTCTCGACCGTAGCCGGCGTTCCGGGGTCCGGGACGCGCGTTCCCTCCAGGTCCGGGATCGGGAGTGCGGGGGCGTCCGACCAGCCCTCCGAGCACGCGCCGTCCGCCCGGCCGCTGTCGTTGGCATCTCCCGAACACGAAACGGCCACGATGGCCAGCGCGGTACCGATCGCGAGCAAGGGCCGCCGCCGGTTGTTGCTCATGTCCCGCCGATCGGGGGAGGCTGCTTCTCCTCCAGCTCCTCCTCCGTGCGCTGACAGTCCTCCCGCAGCGGCATCGGGTCCGGGGCCCGGGGCTCCTGGGAGAAGTCGAAGTGCTGGGACAGGTTGTTGGCCCGCGTATCGCGTTCGGTCAGCTGGCGAAGGCCCCAGTTGTCCTCGATGAACCGAAGGACCGAGGAGAACTCTCCCTCACGGTGATCGATGAACCCTTCCTTGGAGTAGGGAGAGATCACGATGAGCGGGACCCGGAACCCGAAGCCGAACGGATCGATCTGCTCGGGGGCGACGTGGTCGTAGAAGCCGCCCCAGTCGTCCCAGGTGAGGAAGATCGCCGTGTCCTTCCACATGGGCGAGCTCATGATCTCGTTCACGACCGCCGTCGAGAAGTTCTCCCCGTCGCACAGGTTGTCGTCGGGATGATCGGAGAACTCGAACCGAGGCGTGATCCAGGTCACCGGTGGCAGCCGGTCCTCACGGATGTCCGAGAGCACCTGGTCCACCGGGAAGATGTGCTTTTCCCAGCGGAAGGGATCCCGGCGGTACTTCTCGATCGCCGAGAAAGCGTTCCAGAGGTAGCCGGACTCCTGGGGTGTCGCGGAGTAGTAGGCCCACGGGATGTCCTTCTCCGTCAGCAAGTCGCCCTCGGTGGGGATGTTGAAGCAGGGGAAGACCTTCGCGGTCTCGGTCGGGCCCTCGGGCGAGACCCACTCCCGGATCACCTTCGTGCCCTTGGGAGAGTCGCAGCCCCAGGTCTTCGCGAGCCCGAGGGAAGCGCGACGCGAGAGAGCTTCCTTGTCCGGAGTCGTCTCCGGGTTGTCATGCGTTCCGGCCGACGACGCGGCGATCGACATCAGGTGGTTCGGGAACGAAGGTCCCATCGCCGACGCGAAGAAGTTGTCGGCCAGCGAGTAGTTCTCGGCCATGTGCCAGTAGTTGGGGATGTCGGCCTCCTGAGCCTCGGCGTACGCCTCGCGCTCCTTGTAGGGGTCGATCACGCACCCATGCTCGTCGACCTTGCACGCGAAGCCGTCCATCTTCCCCTCGTTCCACGACTTGAGGGCCATCGGATAGTCGTGGAGGAGGTCGCGATCGATCCGTTGCTTCACGCACTGGCGGAGCGGGATGATCCGGCCGTCCATGCGGCCGGTCGTCGTGCCGTCGGCGCCGGGGTACAGGCCGAACAGGTTGTCGAAGCTCCGGTTCTCCTTGACGAGGAACACGACGTGTTTGATCGGGGTGCTCGTCTCGAGCGAAGCGGGGGCTCCGGGCTCGGGGACCACGCCGGATCCGACGTCGGGGATCGCCAGCGGGTCGTCGGTGACGGCGCCGATCGCGCACGGCCCATCTTCGTCGAAGCCGCTGCCGCGCACGGGTCCACCCGTCGAGCACGCGGTCGCGCCGAGGACCAGGGCCAGTATCAGCGCCCATAGGCGCAGACGGCGGAGAGGGGATCCCATGAGCGAACGCATCCTAACGGCTATTCGGCCGAAGCCGGGGCTTCGGTTCTGCGTCCGCACCTTGCCCTATGGGCTGATTGGGGGCTGCCAATATGACGAAGGAGGACTAGGTCTTTCGGCCGATGATCTAGGGACATCCGTGAGTTGACCAATCAGGGGGGGGGCTGTACGCTCGCCCAAAGGAAAAGTTCCGCGCCCCGGGGCACGGGAGGGTGTACGCATGGACGGACGGAGCAGGGTGCTGAAGCGTGCGGCGGTTGGAGTGGCCGCGATACTCGCGCTGGCGATCACCGCAGGCTCGGCGGTCGCCGCGATCACGTGGGAAGGCGCGAACGTCGCGCTCCAAGAGCGGCCCAACACCAGCGGCAGCGCGGCTCAGGACTCCAACACGTGGGAAGACGGCAACCCGATGATCGCCATCTCCAACGGCGGCACGGCGGCGACGAACTACGTGCACATGTTGTGGGAGACGGACAAGTCTCCGGGCGTCGATGCGTATCCGTACGTGGACTACACGGCCGCGTGCTCGGTGACCGATCCCGCCCCGATGGCTTTGCCGGATCCCCCGTACTGTTCGGGCATCTACTACTCACGGAGCGCCGACATCACGTCGGGCGGCGCCGGGACATGGACGGCGCCGGTTCGCATGAACACGACGACGAGCCACTCGCGAGGCGCTTCGATCGCGGCCGCGGGCTCCAACGTCTACGTGGTCTCGGCCGACAAGCGCGGGTACTACACGCAGTCCTGCAACGCCGACCCGTCGCCGCTGCGGTTCCGGTCGAGCACCACGCACGGTGGTCTCGTGGGGGCTTGGGGAGCGATGACCCTGCTGGGCACCTCGGATGTTTTGGGCGAGTACGAGTACCCGACCATCGCCGCGAGCGGCACGAACGTGTACGTCATCGCAACCAGCATGGTGAACGACTCCGCCCGTGCCGGGAACATCGTGCTGTTCCGGAGCACCAACAGCGGTGGTACGTTCACCTCGCAGACGATCGGGAAAACCACGTCGCGGTTCGAGACCTACGGCGTGTCCACGGGGTGCAACCTTAATGCGACGGGTTCGGGCGGAGTGTCTCCGACCCCCCTCGGTCTCGAGGGATGGAGCGGCTACGCGTTCGTCTCCTCCACCGGTGATGCGACCGACAAGGTCGGGGCCGTGTGGGTCCGCAGCGATACGGGCAAGATCGTCGCCAAGGTGTCCGTCGACGGCGGGGCGACCTGGCCGGGCGGAGCCAACGGGGCGGCATGCACCGCGGGCGGAACCGATCAGTGCACGCAGAACCTCATCCCGAGCGGCGGCAAGGGCATGGGGTATGACTACGATCAGGCTGCCGGCGGGTGTGCTACCACCGACCTTGAATTCCCGGCCGGCGGCGGTCCTGACCCGGGTCCGTGCGGGGTCGGTCCTTGGGCGGTCACCGCTGCGGCACCTGGCCGCATCGGGTTCGCTTGGACCTCCTGCGGTGCCGGGAACAACTTCTCCGGTTGTTCGAACCAGGACACGACGGCCCCGAGGGGCGTCTACTTCCGGTTGTACACGACCGCCGGCGGATGGTCGCCGAAGCGGCTGGTCGCCTGCCTGAGCAACTGTCCGTCGGCTCCTGCCGCCGGTTCGATCGGGGCGAGCTACAACGGGGCCTACGGCCTTGGGCTCGCGCCGTGGGGCAACACCGGATGGGGCATCATCTTCTCAGCCTGCCCGATCCAGACCGGTGGCCTTGGGGGCGCCATCGACTACCCATGCAGTGAGAACGACACCGCGCCGACGATGGGCGTCATGCCTGCCGTCGACCCCGGTGCCGAGATCCTGTACAAGGAATCGGGCAACAACGGGGCCGGCTGGAACGGCGACTGGACGATCGCAGCGGGCACCGCCTGCACGACCGCCAACGCGTGTTTCCATAAGGTGGCCAGCAATGCGGGTGGCGGGGCGACCTGCGGCATCATGGGCGTCGAGCAGTGCGTCCGGGTCGCCGAGTACGCGAACCTCATCTACGACCGGCAGTCCAACACGACCAACGGCTGCGCGCAGCCGGTGGCCAACGGAGTGCCGGAGGTTCCGTGCACCAGGTTCATCAACTACCTGGGGCGGCCGATGAGCTACTACTACGACTACAAGGCGTACCTGAAGCTGGGGATCAACGCGTAGTCGAGGAGCTCGAAGGATCCTCGGAAGGGCCCCCGCTCAGCGGGGGCCCTTCCGCATGTCTAGCCGCATGTCTGGCTCCGTGATGGGTCCCGTTCGTCCGGTGCTATCGTTCCCGTGATCCCGGGCGCGTAGCTCAGCGGGAGAGCGCTCGCCTCACACGCGAGAGGTCGCAGGTTCAAATCCTGCCGCGCCCACCAACTATCATGGCCCCCATGCCCAACGTGACCCTGCTCGACGGCTCGACCGCTGCGCTGCCACGCGGCGAGCCCATCGGAGGCCTCCTGCCGCCGGAGGCGATCGCGGCACGGGTCGACGGGGAGCTGCGCGACCTGTCGTTCGTCCCGGATGCCGATGCTGCGGCCGTCCCGGTGTCCTCGTCCGAGGGCGACGGGCTCCACGTGCTCCGGCATTCGGCGGCCCACGTCTTGGCCCAGGCCGTGTGCGACCTGTTCCCTGGGGCGCGGTACGCGATCGGGCCGGCGGTCCAGGACGGCTTCTACTACGACTTCGAACTGCCGCAGCCGGCCACCGCCGAAGATCTGGCGCGTATCGAGGAACGCATGCGCGAGATCGTGGCGGCGGATCAACCGTTCATCCGCGAGGAACTCGCCCGCGAGGACGCATCTGAGCGGTTCGCCGACCAGCCGTTCAAGACGGAGATCATCCAGAAGCTCGCCGACGATGAGGATGCGGCGGGGGAGGTCGCCGGCGGCGACACGGTCACGGTGTACCGCAACGAAGGATGGGCCGACCTGTGTCTGGGTCCGCACGTTCCATCGACCGGGCGCCTGGGGGCGTTCAAGCTGACGTCGCTCGCAGGCGCCTACTGGCGGGGCGACGAGACCCGCCCGATGCTCACCCGCATCTACGGGACGGCGTGGGCAACGCAGGAGGATCTGGACGCGTACCTGCATCGCATCGAGGAGGCGGAGAGGCGCGACCATCGCAAGCTCGGCCGCCAGCTCGATCTGTTCTCGTTCCCCGAGGAGCTCGGACCCGGACTCGCCGTGTGGCATCCGCGGGGCGGGATCTTCCGCAAGCAGCTCGAGGACTACGTGCGCGACCTGCACCTGGAACGCGGATATGACCCCGTTCAGAGCCCGCACGTCGCCCGCCGGGTGCTCTGGGACACGAGCGGCCACACGACGAAGTACGTCGAGAACATGTATCCGGAGATGGTTCGCGATGAGGCGTCGTACTTCGTGAAGCCGATGAACTGTCCCTTCCACGTCCTGATCTACAAGAGTCAGACGCGCTCGTACCGTGATCTGCCGATGCGCTTGTCGGAACTGGGGACCGTCTACCGCTACGAACGCGTCGGGACCCTTCACGGCCTGCTGCGCGCTCGCGGGCTCACCCAGGACGACTCCCACATCATCTGCCGGGAGGACCAGCTCGTCGACGAGATCCTCGCCGTGTTCGACCTGACACTCGAGATCCACCGGACGTTCGGGTTCCAGGACCCGGTCGTGAACCTGTCGACCAAGCCGGGTGTGGCCATCGGGGACGAGGCGATGTGGTCCAAGGCGATCGAGGCGCTGACGGGGGCGCTCGAGCGCAGCGGTCTGACCTACACGGTTGCCGAAGGGGAGGGGGCCTTCTACGGCCCGAAGGTCGACTTCAACTTCCACGACGCCATCGGGCGGCTGTGGCAGCTCACGACCGTGCAATGTGACTTCGCGCTGCCCGAGCGTTTCGACATGGAGTACACGGGCGACGACAACGAGCGCCATCGTCCCGTCATGATCCACCGGGCGATCCTCGGGTCGATCGAGCGCTTCAGCGCGGTACTGATCGAGCACTACGCCGGCGCCTTCCCGCTGTGGCTGGCCCCCGAGCAGGTGCGGATCGCGCCGGTCGCGGACCGGCATGGGGTGTTCGCAGAGGACCTGGCGGCCCGTTTCCGGGCGGCGGGCCTGCGTGCGGAGGTGGACGCGACGGCCGAGAAGGTCGGCAAGAAGATCCGCAACGCCTCGATGATGAAGATCCCTTACGTCCTGGTGGTGGGGGACCGTGAAGCGGAGTCGGGAGAGCTGAACGTCCGGGATCGGACCGGAACCGAGACGGCCGGCGTGACCGTCGAGGGGCTGATCGAAGCGCTGACCGAGGAGTCTGAGACGCGCGCCATCGAGCCGGCGAGGCTGGACGGGTGAGCGAACGACTCTGGAGTCCCTGGCGGATGGAATACATCCTCGGTGCGCGAGACCAGGACGACGTCGAGTGCGTTTTCTGCGAACTGCTGACGCACGGGGACGAGGAGGTGTTCGTCCTCAAGCGCACCGATCGGGCGTTCGCCGTGATGAACATCTATCCGTACAACCCCGGGCACCTGCTCGTGGCGCCGCTCCGGCACACGGGAGCGCTGGAGGACCTCGACCCCGAGGAGCTCCTGGAGACCGGGAAGTTGCTGCAGGAATCGGTCGACGTGCTGACCGGCGAGATGCATCCGCAGGGGTTCAACGTCGGGATGAACCTCGGCCGGGTGGCCGGCGCCGGGGTCCCCGGGCACATCCACTGGCACGTGGTCCCGCGCTGGGGCGGGGACTCCAATTTCATGTCGGTGACGGCGGGTACGCGGGTGTTGCCCGAGCTGGTCGAGGACACGTTCAAGCGTCTGAAGCCCCGGTTCCTGTAGGCAGGCGGCGGGGTCCGCAGGAGCAGCGGGCGGGCCTCCGCCGGCTATCCGGTGTTCTGCAATCCGGCCGCAACACCGTTCACCGTCAGCTGGACGAGGCGGCTGACCGCGGCCGCGCGCTTGGGATCGTCGATGCCGTCGCGGATCTCGCCGAGGAACCGCACCTGCAGGAATGAAAGCGCATCCACGTAGGGGTTCCGCAGTTCGATGTCGCGCGCGAGCCGGGGCTCTTCCGCGAGCAGTCGCTCGTGCCCGGTCACGGCCAGGACGAGCCGCTCCGTCCGTTCGTACTCGTCCTCGATCACGGCTGCGAGGTCGGCGCGGTCGGACAGCGCGAAGTGCAGTTGCGCGATCGGCATGTCCGCCTTGATCAGGCTCAGCTCAGCGTTCTGGAGCAGCGAGGTGAAGAAGGGCCAGTCGCGGTACATCGAGCGAAGGACCTCCAGTCCGCCGGCGCGGGCAGCGATCGCCTCGAGGCCGGCGCCGAGTCCGAACCAGCCGGGCAGGTTGCACCGGGCCTGCGTCCAGGCGAACACCCAGGGGATCGCGCGCAGGCTCTCGACGTCGGTTCCCGCGGAGCGTCGCGCCGGGCGCGAACCGATAGGGAGTTGCCCGATCTCGTCGATCGGGGTCGCAGCCAGGAAGAACTCCACGAAACCCGGCTGCTCGATGAGCTCCCGGTAGGCCGCGCGGGAGGCTTCGGCTATCTCGGCCGCGGTTCCGTCGTAGCGCTCACCGGGGCCGGCATCACGTTCGTGGGTCGGGGTGGAGGCCAGCAAGACGGCGTTCGTGACCTGTTCGAGGTGTCGCTGGGCGATGTGGACGTTCCCGTAGCGCGCGAACGTGACCTCGCCCTGTTCGGTCACCTTGAAGCGACAGGCCACGGATCCGGGGGCTTGTGCCCAGATCGCGCGGTTCGTGGGTCCGCCGCCGCGCCCGAGGGCCCCACCCCGCCCGTGGAAGATCGTGAGCCGGATGTCGCGGCGGGCCGCCCACGCGGCGAGGTCCGCCTGCGTGCGGTACAGGGCGAAGTTGGCGGTGAGCATCCCGACCTCCTTCGCGGAGTCGGAGTAGCCGAGCATGACCTCCAGGCGCCGCCCGCGGGATTCCAGCCAGGCCGCCGCGCCCCCGGCGCAGCCCAGCTCCGTCACCGGCTAGCGCTTCAGGTCCGGCCGCAGCCCC
>JBBDIK010000013.1:8436-75309 GCA_040880465.1 Actinomycetota bacterium
GAGGATCCGCGGCGCTGCCGCGAGCGCATCGTAGGACTCGAACAGGGGCACGACGTCCAGGACCAGGGAGCCGTCGGGCACGGCCAGCCGGGCGAGCGCCCGAACGGCGGCGACGTCGGCCGCGGTTCGCGTGAAGCTCACGACGTACCGGCGGCACGCGTCGGGTCCGTATCGTCCCTGGATGTCGGCCATGGTCCGGAACGTCTCCAGCACGAGTGAGGCCTCGTCGGTGGTCGGGGCTGTTCCCTCTCGCCAGCCCTGGGTCGCGAGGGCGTTGAGCTGGTTGACGTCCTCGACGACGCCGGGTGCGAGTTCGTCCAGGATCCGGCTCAGGACGTCGGAGTGTTCCCGGACCTCGAGCGAGGCGAGGTGGAAACCGAACGTCTGGGCCTGCCAGACGAGATGCTGGAGCTCTCCGAACGCGAGCCTGGCAGCCCCCCCATCCTCGAGCGACCGCTGCACGAGCCGCAGGTCCTCGACGAGTTCCTCCGGGCGCGCGTAGGCCCCGTGAGCGCCGCCCCGGGTCGCCGCGATGCGTTCGGCGATCAAGATCAGCATGCGGCGGTGAGATTGGTCGCCCATCCGCGTGCGGAGCGCCTCGGCCGCGTCGGGGAACACCTGCTCGTCCTCATCGAGTACCTTCAGGAGCGCTTCGGACAGTGGCGTGTCGCGGTCGGAGCAGGAGACGGCTCTGCTCACCCGGCGGGTGACGTTCTCCAGGCCGCGCAGGACGTGGTCCGCCTGGATCGCGGCCGCCTCGCGGGTCACTTCGGGCGTGACGGATGGATTCCCATCGCGGTCGCCGCCGACCCAACTGCCCCAGCGCAGGAACGGCCGCAGCGCGGGCGGCCGCCGCCCTGTGCCGTCGGGGTCGAGCGCCCGGTCCAGGGCCCTGTAGACGGCGGGCGCGACGCGGAAGATCGTCTCGTCGAACAGCGCCATGACCGCGCGGACCTCGTCGAGCGGGGTCGGCCGCTGGGGACGGAGCTGGTCGGTCTTCCAGAGCGTCGCGACCTCCTCCAGGAGCCGGCGTTCGATCTCGTCCTCCTCGGGCCGGGAGAGGCGCGGGTCGTCCAGGCGGGCGATAAGGCCGGCGATCCGCTCGACGGCCTCGACCACCGCGCGACGGCGCGCTTCGGTGGGATGGGCGGTCAGTACCGGGGTGATCTCGAGGCGCTCGAGCAGGGCGGTGAGCCCCGCCTCTCCCTCCCATTCGCGCACGGCGGCGACCGCCGATGCGATCGATTCGTGCAGCGGGACCTCGTCGCGACCGGTCTCGCGGAGGTCGTGGATGCGGTGATGCTCCTCGGCGAGGTTGATCAGTTGGAAGTAGAGCGTGAACGCCCGGGCGACCGCTTCCGCATGCTCGAGGTCGAACGAGGCCACGATATCCACGACCTCCGCGCGCCGCTGGGGCGTGGGTTCCTCGCGGAGCGCGATCGTCGCGGCGCGGAGCCGTTCGACGTCGGCGACCAGGCCGGGTTCGGCGTCCTCACGCAGCACGCGGAACAGGACCGACTCGAGCAGGCGGACCTCACGACGCAGCAGCGTCGGCAGATCGCGTTCGGGCGATGGGGTTGGGGGAGCCTGGGCCTCCATCCGCATATCCTATGCGGCGGGGCTCGTCGCTACTTCGCTTCCTTCGCGGCCTTGGCCTCGGCGATGATCTTGTCCGCGAGGTGCGTTGGGACCTCTTCGTAGCGCGCGAACCGCATCGTGAACGCTCCGCGGCCCCCGGTCATGGATCGGAGGTCGATCGAGTACCGTGCGACCTCCGCCTGCGGCACCATCGCCATGATCCGTTGCTTGCCGCCGGCCATCGGCTCCATCCCGCCGATCTTGCCGCGCTTCGAGTTCAGGTCACCCATGATGTCCCCGGTGTAGGCGTCGGGAACGACGACTTCGAGTTCGACGATGGGTTCCAAGAGGGCGACGCCCGCCTGCTGGGCGGCCTCCCTGAGGGCCATCGACCCGGCGATCTGGAAGGCGATGTCGGACGAGTCGACGGAGTGGAACTTGCCGTCCACCAGCCGGCACCGCACGTCGACCATGGGGTTGCCGGACAGGGCGCCCTCGGACATCGCCTTGATGACTCCCTTCTCGACGGACGGGATGAACTGGCTGGGGATGGCACCCCCGAAGATCTTGTTCACGAACTCGAACTGGTCGCCGCGGGGGAGCGGGTCGAGTTCGATCTCGCACACCGCATACTGACCGTGGCCGCCGGACTGCTTGACGTGTCGGCCCTGGGCCTTCCCCGGGCCACGGATCGTCTCGCGGTACGCGATCTTGGCGGGGTGGTGGGTGACCGCGACGCCGTTGCGCTTCATGCGCTCGATCATGACGTCCAGATGGGCTTCACCCATGCCGTACATCACGGTCTCGTGCGTCTCCTCCGAGCGTTCGACCCGGAAGGTCGGGTCCTCCTCGCGCAGCTTCGTGAGCGCCGTCGAGAGCTTGTCCTCGTCGCCCTTGGTCTTCGGCTCGATCGCGTACGCGAGGAGTGGCTCGGGGAGATCTGCCGGGGGCAGCATCACCGGAGCGTCCTTCGGCGAGAACGTGTCGCCGGTGTTGGTGTGCTGCAGCTTGGCCACCGCGCCGATGTCGCCCGCGGGGACCGCCGACACGGACTCGTGTTCCTTGCCGACCAGCGTGAAGAGCTGGCCGACGCGTTCGTCCTGATGCTTGGATGCATTGTGGACCGAGCCGTCGGGCCGGAGCGTTCCCGAGAACACTCGGAACATCGTGATGTGGCCCACGAACGGGTCCGAGACCGACTTGAACACCAACGCCGTCAGCGGACCCGTTGGGTCGCACGCGAGCTCTTGCTCCTCGCCGGCCTTGGTCGTCACGGTCACCGGACCCCGCTCCAGCGGAGACGGGAACTCCTCGACGATGAAATCGAGCAACCGGTCGACGCCGATCGGTGCGGCCGCGGCACCGACGAACACCGGAGCGATGGCCCCGGAGGCGAACCCGGCCTTCACGCCGACGGCGATGTCGTGCTCGGAGAGCTCGCCATCCTCGAGGTAGCGCTCGATCAGTGCGTCGTCCGACTCGGCGACGGCCTCCATGAGGTGCTCGCGAGCCGGGCCGGCCATGGCGGCGAGATCGTCGGGCCAGTCGCCCTCTTCGGCCTTCGGGCCGCTCGGGTACAGGTCCGCC
Organism: Actinomycetota bacterium; assembly: GCA_040880465.1. Classification (GTDB taxonomy): domain Bacteria; phylum Actinomycetota; class UBA4738; order UBA4738; family JBBDHU01; genus JBBDIK01. The sequence continues at coordinate 11,602 of JBBDIK010000013.1, forward strand.
TTCTTGTGGAGGAGGTCTGCGACTCCCTTGAACCCGGCTTCCTCGCCGATCGGCAGTTCGACCGGTGCGACCTGCTTGCCGAACGAATCGACGAGCTGTTCGAGCGTGCGCTCGAACGAGGCGCGTTCGCGGTCCATCTTGTTCACGAAGATCGCCCGGGGGAGGCCGGCCTCCGCCGCGAGTTCCCACGCGACCTCGGTCTGCACTTCAACCCCGTCGACGGCCGAGACCATGATCAACACGGCGTCCGCGGCGCGGACCGCCGTTCGCAGGTCGCCGATGAAGTCGGCGTAGCCCGGGGCATCGAGGACGTTGATCTTGGTCCCGTTCCATTCCACGGGGGCCATCGCCAGCGAGACGCTGATGCCCTTCTTGGTCTCCTCGGGTTGGAAATCCGAGACGGTGTTGCCGTCCTCCACCCTGCCCATCCGGTTCGTCGCGCCTGCGGTGAAGAGCATCGCTTCCAGCAGGGTGGTCTTGCCGGACCCGCCGTGGCCGGCGACGAGGACGTTGCGGATCTGGGAGGCCTCGTAGTTGTTCATCGCGTGGTCGGTATCCTACCCCGCGTCGCGGACCGGGTTCGAGCCCGTCGGCGACCGCCGACCGCGTTCCTGCGTCCCGCTCGCCGGTGATACCCTCGGCGACGTGACCCTGCCCCGGTCGTTGCTCGCGGCGGTGATCGCCGGCGCGTTCCTCGCCATCGCCGCGACGACCGCGTTGGTGCTCACGGGCTGGTCCGTGTGGGCCGGCGTCGCGTCGTCACTGGCCACCGTCCTGCTGGTGGGGTCGGTCTGGGCGGCGGGTGGCCGCAGGGTCGCGGGGTTCCTCAGCGCGGTCGCCGATCGCGCGTACGACGCAGCGGTCCTCTCCTCGCTCGCGTGGGTCCTCCGTGATGCCGTTCCGCAGGCCTCGCTGGCCGCGCTGCTCACGTTGGCCGGTGGGTTCCTCGGGGCCTACGTCGTGTCTCGAGGGCGCGCGCTCGGGTTCGCGGCGCCAACGGTTCCATGGGAACGGGGCCTCCGATGCGCGCTCGTGTCCGTCGCGCTGCTCACGGGATCGATGTTGCCGCTCTGGGCGGCCGCGGCGTTCGCGCTCGCCATCGCGCTGTCGCGCGCGTTCATCGTGCCGAGGGGAGCCGCGGCGTGAGCGACGCGCGGGAGGGGACGTCCGAGACATGGAAGCAGAAGGTCGCGTACTACTCGTACGCGAGCCTGGGGATGCTGGCGCGCGTTCCGCCCCGCCCGGTGGCCCGATCGTTGTTCCGCAACGGTTCGCGGCTCGCGCATGCGACGCTGCGGGGCTCGCGGCGGATCGTCGCAGAGAACCTGTCCCACGTCCTCGGCCTGCCCCCGGACTCGGAGCAGGTCCGCGCTGCGGTCGCAGAGGCCTTCCAGCTCTACGGCCGGTATTGGGTGGATGCCTTCCGCGCGGTCGACGAACCCGTCGACTGGTTCATGCGGCGGTTCCGGCTCGAGGGGAAGGAGCATCTCGACCGTGCTCTGGCAGCGGGAAACGGCCTCGTCGGAGCCGTTCCGCACATCGGGAACTGGGACACCACCGGCCGCGGGCTGTTCGAACTCGGCTACAAGATCGTCGCCGTCGCGGAAGCGCTCGAGCCGCCGAGGCTCCTCGACCTGTTCATCGAACACCGGGCGCGTCTCGGCATGAAGGTGATCCCGCTGGTCAAAGGGTCCGGGGTCGGCCGTCAGCTCGCCGACCACCTGAAGGACAACTACATCGTCTGCTTGGTGGCCGATCGTGACCTGTCGGGGAGCGGCATCGAGGTGGAGATGTTCGGCGCGACGCGCCGCATGCCGCCTGGACCCGCGATGCTGGCACTGCGGACGGGCGCCCCTCTTCTGATCTGTCCTTTGTACACGACTGAGGACGGGTGGGTGATGCAGGTGAACCCACCGCTGGAGATCGAACGGACCGGCGACGACCGGGCCGATGTGATCGCCGCCACGAAGGAGGTCGCGAAGGGGTTCGAGCGGGCGATCGCCGCCAAGCCGACGGACTGGCACATGTTCCAGCCGGCGTGGCCGTGAGGATCCTGCTCGTCTGTCCATACGCGTGGGAGGCGCCGGGTGGGGTCCAGGTGCACGTCCGGGGTCTCGCCGGCCATCTCCGTCGTCGCGGACATCAGGTCGCGGTCATCACGCCGGGCGCCCGAGCCGCGCACGAGCCCTGGGTCCGGGTCGTCGCGCGGCCGATCCGGGTGCCGTACCGCGGGACCGTGGCACCGATCGGCCTCTCGCCGGCCTCGTTCGCGCGCGTCAGGACGGCGATCCGCGGGTTCGCGCCCGACGTCGTGCACGTCCATGAGCCCTTTCTGCCCAGCACCTCGATGTACGCCACCATGGCTTCGCCGGTTCCGGTCGTCGCCACGTTCCACGCGTTCGCGGAGGGATCCCGGCTGCTCGAGGTCGCCGCCCCGTTCGTTCGACCCGTCTGGCGTCGCATCGCCCGTCCGCTCGCCGTCTCGGAGGCGGCGGCGTCCTACGTTTCGGGTCCGTTCCGGCCCCGTCCCGAGATCGTGCCCAACGGTGTCGACGTGAACGCGTTCGCTGATGCGGAGCCCGACCCCGGGCTGCCTGCTGGCCCGAAGCTGCTGTGGGTGAACCGGCTCGATCCCCAGAAGGGGTTCCCGGTCGCCATCCGCGCGTTCGCCGTGATCGCGGAGGAGTTCGACGATCTGCTGTTCGTCGTCGCCGGTGACGGCGCCGACCGAGGCTCGATCGACGCGCTGGCCCCGGATGTGCGAGCGAGGGTCATGATGCTCGGCAACGTTCCCCACGAGCGCCTCCCCGGGGTCTTCGCCGCAAGCGACGTATTCGTGTCGCCGGCGGCGGGGCAGGAGAGCTTCGGAGTCGTGCTGGTCGAGGCGATGGCGGCCGGGCTACCGGTGGTCGCGACCGACATCCCCGGGTACCGCGAGGTCGTCCGTGACGGCGTCGAGGGTCTGCTGGTCCGGCCCGGGGATGCGGGCGCGCTGGCGGAGGCCGCGGGTGCCCTGCTGCGGAACCCGGGTCGGGCCGAGAAGCTCCGCAGGGTGGGGCGAGCCACTGCCGGGGCCTTCTCATGGGAGGTCGTCGGGGCGCGGATCGAGGCGATCTATGAGGAGCTGGTGGCTGCGGCGGGGGACCGTCGGACGGTCCCTGGTCGGTAAGATGGGCCCATGTCGGCCCTGTGGATCGTCGTTGCCCTCGTCGTCATCGCGGTGGCCGCCGCGATCCTGCTCTTCAACCGCCTGGTGTCCCTGCGCAACCGCGTCGACAACGGCTGGTCGCAGATCGATGTGCAGCTCCGCCGCCGGTACGACCTGATCCCGAATCTCGTCGAGACGGTGAAGGGCTACGCGTCGCACGAGCGGACCCTCTTCGAGGAGGTCACGAAGGCCCGGGCGGCGGCCGAATCCGCCACCAACGTCGAGGGTCAGGCACAGGCGGAGAACCAGGTGACCACCGGCCTGCGGCAACTGCTCGCAGTTGCCGAGAACTACCCGGACCTGAAGGCCAACCAGAACTTCCTAGCGCTCCAGGAGGAACTGACGGCGACCGAATCGAAGATCGCGTACGCGCGCCAGTTCTACAACGACCAGGTGATGCGGCTCAACACCGCCATCCAGTCGTTCCCATCGAACGTGATCGCGGGGATCTTCCACTTCACGGCCCGCGAGTTCTTCGAGATCGACGATCCGGCGGCGCGCGGGCCGGTCTCGGTGTCGACAGCGTAGGCCGGGATCGAACCAAGGCCGAAGGCCGTGTGAGCGAGGGCTAGCCGTGTACGAACAGATCTCGAGCAACAAACGCAAGACGGTCCTGCTCGTGGCGGGCGCGTTCGTGGTGCTGGGTGCCCTCGGCTTCGCGCTCGGCTACGTGTTCGCCTCGCCGCAGGAAGCCGTCGTGTGGATGGTGATCGGGCTCGCCATCGCCGGCATCCAGTCATTCTTCTCGCTCCGGTACGGCGACAAGCTGGTCCTCGCGTCGACACGAGCGAGGCCGGTGTCGCACGAGGAGGCCCCACAGCTCCACAATGTCGTCGAGGGGATGGCTATCGCCGCCGGGCTGCCGAAGCCCGCCGTCTACATCGTGCCGGAGCAGGCCCCGAACGCGTACGCGACCGGTCGCGATCCGGAGCATTCGTCGATCGCCGTTACCCAAGGGTTGCTCGAGGTGATGAACCGGGTGGAACTCGAAGGGGTCATCGCCCACGAGATGTCGCACATCCAGGACCGGGACATGTTGGTGGGGACGGTCGTGGCGACGCTGGTCGGGGCCGTCGTCCTGATCTCCGAGTTCTTCCTCCGGTGGATGTGGATCGGGGGTCGTCGTTCGAGCAATGACAGCGGCGGGAGCGCCGGCCTGATCTTCGCGGTCATCGGGATCCTGCTCTTGGTGCTGGCTCCGGTCCTGTCGGCGATCGTCCAGGCGGCGGTCAGCCGCCAGCGGGAGAAGCTCGCGGACGCGAACGGGGCCCTGCTCACGCGCTACCCCCCGGGACTGGTGGCCGCGCTCAAGAAACTGGCCATCAGCTCCACGGCGATGCGCTCAGCCAACAACGCCACCGCCCACCTCTGGCTGAACCAGCCCTCGCGCTTCCAAGGCGAGAAGACGGGATTCCTGGAGCGCCTGTTCAACACGCATCCGCCGCTGGAGGAGCGCATCAGACTCTTGGAGGAAATGTAACGATGGTTGAGGCTCCTTCCCCCTGCCGTTAGCATCGCGTTCGGCTCCGCCGGAGTCGAACCACCGCCCGGTGCCGGGCGGATCACGCTTGGAGGTAGGTCGCGTGGCGCTCACCCGCCGAGGGAAGCTCTTCACGTTCATCGGGATCGGTGTTGCCCTGGTGGTCGGCGTCCTGGTCGTGATGTCCGCTTTCGGGAAGGGACCCCTGCCCAAGAACCCCCTCACCGGGATCGCAGGAGGATCCCCGCCACCGGACCCCGGATGTCCGCTGACGGGAGCCCCACCGCCCGACGGCGAGATCCCAGACCGGCCCGCTCTGGCGATCAAGGTCGAGAACCTTCCCGAGGCCCGTCCGCAGTACGGACTCGAGACCGCCGACATCATCTTCGAAGAGCCGGTCGAGGGTGGCGTCACCCGGTTCATCGTCGTCTACCAATGCCAGGACTCCGACCGCGTTGAGCCGGTCCGAAGTGCCCGCACTACCGACCCCGCGTTCCTTGTGCAGTTCGGGCAGCCGCTGTTCGCCTACGCGAACGCGGCCGCCTACGTGATGAAGGCGGTCGGGAAGGTGGCCGCGATCACCGACCTGAACTGGCGCAAGTACGGCAGCGCGTACCACGAGGACCCCCAGCGGGAGGCGCCGCATCACCTCTACACGAGCACCGAGGAGCTGTACAAGCTCGGCGAACGCAAGAACGATACCGGGGCGCCGGAGCCCGTCTTCCTCTACGAGGAAGCGTTCCCCGATGTTGCGGCCAAACCTGCGAAACAGATCCACCTCGAGTTCTCGGCCGACTACGCGGACGTGTTCTGGAAATACCGGGGTGGCGAGTACGTTCGCTCCCACGGTCGCGAGAAGCACACGATCGCCGGCGGCGGCCAGGTCCGGGCGGACAACGTCTTGGTTCAGATCGTGAAACTGGACTACTCAGGCCGGGAAGACTCGACGGGGGCCAAGGTGCCGGAGGTCGTCGCGACGGGGAAGGGCAAGGCCTACCTGTTCCGGGACGGAAAGGTCATCCAGGGGACGTGGGAGCGCAGGTACGCGAAGACCGGGATCACCCGGTTCAGGACGAAGACCGGGGAGAAGTTCCAGTTCCGCCTGAAGCCCGGCGTGACGTGGGTCGAGCTGTACCCGTCGAGCGCGCCGAAGATCGAGTACTAGCCTCCGTGACGCCCGGCCGTGCCGGCCGGACCGCGTGCCCGTCCGGCGCCTCCCCGAACCTGCAGCGGGACCTTGAGTAGACTGGGCGCATGAGCCTCGAGGAGGGATCCAACGTGGAGCGCGAAACCGGGACGTTCCGGGTGAAATCAGGATTGGCGGAGATGCTCAAGGGCGGCGTCATCATGGACGTCACCGACGCCGACCAGGCCAAGATCGCCGAGGACGCCGGTGCGTGCGCCGTCATGGCCCTCGAACGCGTGCCGGCCGACATCCGCCGTGACGGCGGGGTCGCCCGCATGTCGGACGCCAACAAGATCGATGAGATCATCGCCGCCGTGAGCATCCCGGTGATGGCCAAGGCGCGGATCGGCCACTTCGTGGAGGCACAGATCCTGCAGGCGCTCGGGGTGGATTACGTGGACGAATCCGAAGTCCTCACCCCGGCGGACGAGGAGTACCACGTCGATAAGTGGGCGTTCACGGTGCCGTTCGTGTGCGGAGCCCGGAACCTGGGCGAGGCGCTGCGGCGGATCGCCGAAGGCGCCGCGATGATCCGCACCAAGGGGGAGGCGGGGACGGGCAATGTCGTGGAGGCAGTGCGGCACCAGCGCACGATGCTCCGCGAGATCAGCGAACTGACTACGCTCCGGCCGGAGCAGTACGTGAGCAAGGCCAAGGAGCATGGCGCTCCTGTTGAGTTGGTGAGGCTGGTCGCACAGACCGGCTCCCTGCCGCTCGTGAACTTCGCTGCCGGCGGGCTCGCGACACCCGCGGATGCGGCACTCATGATGCAGCTCGGCGTCGACGGCGTGTTCGTCGGTTCGGGGATCTTCAAGTCCGAAGACCCAGCGCCACGCGCACGCGCGATCGTCGAGGCGACCACCAACTTCAACGATCCCGACATCCTCGCGAAGATCTCGCACGGGCTCGGCGAGCCGATGCCCGGTCTGGAGATCAGTCAGATCGGCCAAGAGAACCTGCTCCAGAACCGCGGCTGGTAGCCGCGGCCGGACATGAAGGCCGGAGTCCTCGCGCTGCAAGGTGATTTCCGCGAGCATTCGCTGGTCCTGGACGACGCGGGAGCGACGCCCGTCGAGGTTCGCGCCGTCGAGCACCTCGCCGACGTCGACTGCCTCGTGATCCCCGGCGGAGAGTCGACCACGATCTCCAAGCTCGCCCACATCGCAGGTCTCGTCGAGCCGATCCGGGAACGAGCGGCCGCGGGCATGCCGATCTTCGGGACGTGCGCGGGGATGATCGTGATGGCCGAGCGGGTCCTCGACGGCGAGCCGCTGCTCGGACTGGTCGACATCACCGTCCGCCGGAACGCGTACGGCCGCCAGGTGGATTCGTTCGAGGCCGACGTTCCGGTCGACGGGATCGAGGATCCGATCCGGGCGGTGTTCATCCGCGCGCCCTGGGTCGAGGAGGTCGGCGCCTGCGTCACGGTGCTTGCCGAACTGGAGGGGCGCCCGGTCGCGCTGGAACAAGGGAACCTGCTCGTGGCATCCTTCCATCCGGAGATCGTGCGCGAACAGCGGCTCCACGAGTACTTCCTGGAGAAGGTGTAGCTGATGTCGGGTCATTCCAAGTGGGCGACGATCAAGCGGAAGAAGGCGTCGAAGGACGCCAAGCGTTCGAACATGTACGCGAAGCTCCTCCGGGCGGTCGAGGTCGCGGCGCGACAGGGCGGCGGTGACCTCGCGGCCAACATGACGCTCGCGTCGGCGGTCGAGAAGGCGAAGAGCTTCTCGGTCCCGAACGACAACATCGATCGTGCGATCAAGCGGGGGAGCGGGGCCGACGCGGGCGAAGCCCAGTACGAGGAGCTGACCTACGAGGGCTATGCGGCCGGCGGGATCGCACTGCTCGTAGAGGCGCTCACCGACAACCGCAACCGGACGGGGCAGGAGATCCGGCATGCGTTCACGACCAAGGGTGGGAACTTCGGCGAGCAGGGGAGTACCGCCTGGACGTTCACGCGCAAGGGTCTCATCGTGGTCGAGAAGGCCACGGCACCCGACGAGGACCGACTGCTGGAACTGGCTCTGGAATCTGGCGCCGAGGACCTGAGCGACTCCGAGAGCTCCTGGGACATCGTGACCCAGCCGCAGGATTTCAAGACGGTCAGCGACGCGCTGGAGGAGGCCGGGATCCCTGTCTTCTCGGCCGAGATCACGATGATCCCCCAGTCGACGATCCCGGTCGGGGGGAGCGAGGCCCGCGCGGTCTTGGTCCTCATCGAGGCCCTCGAGGACCTGGACGACGTCCAGAGCGTCTTCGCCAACTTCGACATCCCCGAAGAGGTCATGGCCCAGCTCGGCTAGCGTCGCACGACGGTCGCCGCGGCGTCGGGACGTCGGCTACCCGTCCCCGGCCTCCCGGGGGTGTTTGCCCGGACGCTCGCCCGGTCCTAGACTGGCAAACATATGTTCGATAGGCCCGTGCTTGGCGTGGATCCAGGCGTCGCCACCCTGGGCCTGGCCGTGCTCAGCGGGCGCGACGTGGCCTGGTTCGAGACCCTCCGGACCGCGTCCGGCCTTGAGGAGGCGGCCAGGCTCCGGCAGGTCTATGAGGCCGTGGCCGCGGCGCTGCGCGCCCACCGGCCGGCTGCGCTGGCGATCGAGCGGCTCATGTGGGGCAAGAACGTGGGGAGCGCCATGGGCGTGGCCCGGGCGAGCGGGGTGATCCTGCTGGCGGCGGCCGATGCCGGCGTTCCCGTCGCCGAATACGCGCCCTTGGAGGTCAAGATGGCGACGGCGGGCGTCGGGAACGCCGGCAAGGATCAGGTCCGCGCCGCACTCGCGCGGTTCCACAAGATCAGCGGCGTTCCCGAGCAACCGGACGCGGCGGATGCCGTCGCGGTCGCGTTCTGTCACCAGACCCAGGCCGGCTTGCAGAGCCGGGTTGCGGCGGCTACGCAATGATCTCGGTCCTGCACGGCGTCATCGCCGAACGCGGCACCGACCGTGTGGTCGTCCTGGCCGCCGGCGTCGGCTACGAGGCGTTGGTCCCTGCGGCGACGCTGGCGAACCTACCGCCGGTCGGGGAAGAGGTTCGGCTCCTGACGCGTCTGCAGGTCCGCGAGGACTCCATGGTGCTCTACGGGTTCTCGACCGCGGACGAGCGGGCGCTGTTCGATCTGCTCGTTACGGTCAGCGGTGTCGGACCCAAGTTCGCGCTCGCCGTCCTGTCGACGCTGAAGCCGGATGCCTTCCGCCGCGCGGTCGTGACCGGCGACATCGATGCCCTGACGGTCGTTCCTGGCGTCGGCAAGAAGGTTGCCTCCCGCATCGTGCTGGATCTGAAGGACAAACTGGGCGGCGACGCAGACCTGCCGACCGGGCCCCTGGCCGAGGTCCGGGAAGCGCTGCTCGCCCTCGGCCTCTCGCCGGAGGAAGCGCGCGAGGCGGTTGCCGGTCTCCCGTCCGACGGCGACCGGCCGGTCGAGGAGCTGCTCAAGGAGGCGCTGCAGGCGGTGGGCAGATGAGCGCCGACGCCGATGGCGACGACCGCATCGTGGAGGCCGCGCTGACCGAGGACGAGCGGGAGTTCGACTCGGCGTTGCGACCGAGATCGCTCGAGGAATTCGTCGGACAGGAGCGGATCAAGGAGCAGCTCTCGCTGCTGATCGAAGGTGCGAACAGCCGCGGCGAACCCGTCGACCATATGCTCTTCTCGGGTCCGCCGGGGCTTGGGAAAACCACGCTCGCCGGCATCGTCGCGATCGAGATGTCGGCCGGGTTCCGTCCGACCAGTGGCCCGGCCCTGGACCGGCCGGGCGACCTGGCGGCGATCCTTTCCAACCTCGAAGAGGGCGACGTGTTGTTCGTCGACGAAGTGCACCGGATGCCCAAGACGGTCGAGGAAGTGCTCTACCCCGCGCTCGAGGACTACAAGCTCGACGTCGTGATCGGGAAGGGGCCTTCGGCACGCAGCATCCGGCTCGATCTGCCGCGGTTCACGATGGTGGCCGCCACGACCCGGCCGGGTTTGATCGCTCTGCCGTTGCGTGAACGGTTCGGGTTCTCTCCGCGCCTCGACCACTACTCGACCGAGGAGCTGGCGAGGATCGTCGGACGCTCGGCGCGGATCCTGGACGTGGGTGTCGACCCCGAGGGCGCCTTGGAGATCGCCGGTCGCTCGCGCGGAACGCCTCGCGTCGCCAACCGGTTGCTGCGGCGCGTCCGCGACTTCGCGCAGGTGCGCGGCGACGGGACCATCAGGGCGGAGATCGCTCGGGCAGGCATGGAGCTGTTCGAGGTCGACGAGGAGGGGCTCGACAAGCTGGACCTGGCGATCCTGACGGCCGTCGTGACCCGGTTCGGCGGCGGTCCCGTCGGTCTGTCGACCTTAGCCGCCGCGGTCGGAGAGGAGTCCGATACGATCGAGGACGTGTACGAGCCTTACCTGCTGAAGCTGGGCTTCCTCAAGCGCACGCCGCGCGGCCGGGTGGCGACCGAGCGTGCCTACCGCCACCTGGGGATCACGGCCGAGGGTTCGCTGCCGCTGTAGGCCTGTATCCTGCCCCGCGGAACCCCTCGAGGAGGCCCCGATATGCTCATCGCTCTTGCCCAAGCCCAATCCGCCTCTCCACAAGGCGGGATCCTGACCCTTGTCCTGCCATTCCTGCTGCTCGGTGGCGTTATGTACTTCCTGATGATCCGCCCGCAGCAGAAGCGGATGCGTGCCCAGAAGCAGATGTGGTCGGAGCTGACGGTCGGCGAGGAGGTCCTGACGATCGGCGGGATCTTCGGCACGATCAAGCACGTCGATGACGACGAGGACGAGATCATCCTCGAGGTCGCCCCGGGCACGACGGTCCGCATCGTCAAGAACGCGATCGCCCGCCGGGTCAGTGCGCAGGATCACGAGGACGATCTCCCCGAGGCGTGGCTCGAGGACGACGACGACGCCCTCGAGGATGACGCAGCCGGCGACGATGAGGATGAGGACGAGAGCAAGGGAGCAGGAACCGAGTCGTGAGCCAGGCGCCCGAGCCGGCCGCCGGTGATCCGCTCCTTCGGCTGAAGGAACATCCGGAGATCTCCCTGCTCATCGCGTCCGCCGACCGCGTGGCCGAAGGCCTCGGCTACACCGAACACGGGTTCCGGCACGCGAACCTCGTCGGGAGCATCGCCTTCAACGTCCTGGACCGTCTCGGGCACGATGAGCACACCGCCGGACTCGCCGGGGCCTCCGGCTACCTGCACGATGTGGGCAACATGGCGACACGGCACAACCACCCGCAGACCGGCGCGATCCTCGTCTACACGATCCTGCGCGACGAGATGCAACCGGAGGACCTGGCGACGATCGTCGGCGCCGTCGCCAACCACGAGGAGGAGGATGGCGCGCGCATCTCCCCGGTCTCGGCCGCGGTCATCCTGGCCGACAAGGCCGACGTGCATCGCAGCCGGGTCCGGGCGAAGCCCGGCGCGGACGCCGACATCCACGAGCTGGTGAACTACGCGGCGGAATCGTCGTTCCTGCGGGTAGACTCCGGCGCCGGGACGATCACCCTGGAGCTCACCATCGATACCAAGATCAGTCAGGTCATGGAGTACTTCGAGATCTTCCTGCAGCGGATGTCCATGTGCCGAACGGCCGCGCGAACGCTCGGCTGCTCGTTCAAGCTCAACATCAACGGGTCGGAGCTGCTGTGAGGGCGGGCGCGCGTGGGCTGGTCGCGTCGTTGATCTTCATCGGTCTGCTGACGGCCCTGGCGCTCACGGGGCTGCTCACCGGCACGCGTCCCGTCCTCGGTCTGGACCTCGAGGGTGGGGTGCGAGTCGTTCTGACGGCTCCGGACGGCACGCCGAAGGAGGTCATGGAACGCGCCGCAAACAGCATCCGGCAGCGCGTTGACTCGCTGGGGGTCGCGGAGCCGGATCTGTTCATCTCGGGTACCAACATCGAGGTTCAGATCCCCGGCATCGCACAGGGCAAGATCGAGGAGCGCGACGGGAAGTTCTGCGTGATCAGCGGCGACGGGAGGGACCTCGGATGCGTTCCCTCCCGTGACGAGGCGGAGGCGGCGTTGCAGGCTACCGGGCAGGAGCGCCTGATCCAGCTCATCGGCACCACCGCGCGTCTCGAGCAGCGGGAGGTCATCAAGACGATCCTTGCCGAGGACCCGGCCTTCGCGGATACCAAGGTCACGTGCCCGACCGAGGTGGCGCGGCTCACGCCGGAGTGCTCGTTCGAGACGCTCAAGGATCAGACCGTGGTCTTCGCCGACGACGAGGGGACCAAGTACGAACTCGGACCGGTCCGAGTGACCGGGGACATCATCTCCAAAGCCACGGCGGTGTTCAGCACACCCACCCAGGGCTCGACCACCGTCGGTTGGTCGATCGGCTTCGAGCTCACGGGCGACGGCTCTGATCAGTTCGCGAAGGTGACGAAGGAACTCCTGGGCAAGCAGCTCGCGATCGTCGTCGACCAGGACGTGCTGTCGGCCCCGACGATCCAGAGCGCTATCACGGGCGGTTCGGGCGAGATCACCGGAGGCCCCGAGGGGTTCCCCGAGCGGGAAGCCAAGGATCTCGCGACTGCGCTGAACGCCGGTGCGCTGCCCGTCAACCTCACGAAGTCCCAGGTCGAGACCGTGAGCGCCACGCTCGGGAACGAATCGCTTCAGCAGGGGCTCGTCGCAGGATTGGTCGGCCTGGCGCTCCTGGCTCTGTACCTCGCGTTCTACTACCGGCTCCTCGGCCTCATGACCTGGGTGGGGATGGCGATCTGGGCTGTGCTGGCGCTCGGCATCGTCGCGTTCCTGGGGAAGGTGGCCGGATACAGCCTGACATTAGCCGGGGTCGCGGGGCTCATCGTCTCCCTCGGGATCACCGCCGACTCCTACATCGTCTTCTACGAACGGCTCAAGGACGAGGTCCGCCACGGCAAGAGTCCACGGGCGGCCGTACAGCCGGCGTTCCGAAGGGCCTGGAAGACCATCATCGCCGCGGACATCGTGACCCTGCTTGCGGCGGGCGTCCTCTACCTGGTCGCGATCTCGTCGGTCCGGGGCTTCGCCCTCACCCTGGGGGTCTCTGTGCTGCTGGACATGTTCGTCGTCTACTTCTACAAGCGCCCGACCATCTTCCTGATGGCCCGGTCACCTCGCCTGCTCACCCGTCGCCGGATGGGCATGTCCGCCGAGCCGCCTCCGGAGGACGAGGACGTCCCGGCGGTTCCGGTTCCGGCAGGGGGCGGCCGATGAGCCGGGCGCTCGACACGTTCCGGGGCAACCGGGTGCCGCGCCTGCGCATCATCGAGCACCGTCGGTGGTGGTTCATCCTCTCGGGCATCCTGATCGTCCTGTCCGTCGTCGGGCTGTTCTTCCCCGGATTGAAGCTCTCGATCGACTTCGAGGGCGGCGCGATCATGCGCTTCCCGAACCAGACGGGCGTGTCGGTCGCGGATGTCTCCGCGACGATGGCGACGGCCGGACGGCCGGAGGCCGAGGTCCAGATCGTGGCGGGTGACGAGATCTCGATCAGGACGGAGACGCTCGACACGCTGGGAGACAAGCGTGGGCCCATGCTCGCGGAACTTGCGACCCAGGCCGGCATCACGAGCGACGAGATCAACATCGAAGACGTCGGGCCGACGTGGGGGAGTCAGATCTTCAAACGGATGGTGCTGGCGCTCGTCATCTTCGTCGTGTTGGTGACCATCTATATCGCGTTCCGGTTCGAGGGGAAGATGGCGCTCGGAGCGCTGGTCGCGCTGTTCCACGACATCATCATCACGGCCGGTGTGTACGTGCTCCTCGGCCGAGAAGTCACGCCGGAGACGATCATCGCGATCCTGACGATCCTGGGGTTCTCGCTCTATGACACGGTCGTGATCTACGACAAGGTGAAGGAGAACACGGAATCGCCGGCGCTCATCGGCCGGTACGGGTACTCGGGCGTCGTGAACCTCTCGCTGAACCAGACGATCATGCGGTCGGTCAATACCTCGCTGGTCGTCCTGCTCCCCATCGCCGCGCTGCTCCTGCTCGGCGGCGACACGTTGAAGGATTTCGCGTTCGCGCTGTTCATCGGGGTGCTCGTGGGTACGTACTCCTCGATCTTCGTCGCGGCGCCGCTCCTGGCGGCACTCAAGGAGCGGGAGCCGCGCTACCGCCAGCGGGGTGCCGATCCCCGGGCGAAGTTGCCCGCGGGCGGGGTGACCAAAGGCGCGGCGGTCCCCGCCAGGGCCGGCAGGTCCCAGGGATCCACCGCCGCGGGAGCGGCCCCCGTTGTCGCACCACGACCGCGGAAGAAGAAGTCGACGGCCGCCAAGAAGAAGAAGCGGTAGATGAACGTCGACGCGCTCAAGGCCTTCATCCGGGACGTCCCCGACTTCCCCAAGGAAGGGGTGACCTTCCGTGACATCACGCCGCTGCTCGCGGACGAGAGTGCGTTCTCCCAGCTGATCGATCTGATCGTCGTGCACTTCGGCCGCGGGAACGTCGACAAGGTCGTGGGGATCGAAGCCCGCGGATTCATCCTGGCTGCGCCGGTCGCGTATCACTTCGGTGCGGGGTTCGTTCCCGTGCGCAAGGCGGGGAAGCTGCCGTTGGCCGCCCACGCCGAGGAGTACACGCTGGAATACGGAACCGCGACCCTGGAGATACCGGCAGGCAGCATCGAGGAAGGGGAGCGGGTCGTGATCGTCGATGACGTCCTGGCGACCGGCGGAACCGCCCGCGCGACGGCAACGCTGGTGGAACGCGCGGGTGGCCGCGTGGTCGGGATCGCCTGCCCGCTGGAGCTGACGTTCTTGAACGGACGCGAGCAGATCCCCGGCTACGATTTCTTCTCGCTGATCACCTACTAGCGCGCTCCCAGGTCCGCGAGCGGCCTGTCCTTGTCCTGCCCTCCTCGCTCCTGCCCCCCGCTACACTCCTTGCAGGGAGGCCCGCCATGGTTGACGAGCAGGTCAAGACCGAGCGACGCGGCGGACTCCTTTCGCGCCTGCGGCCCGGCGAGGGGCCGCCGCAGGAGGGCCTCGACGCCCTCCTCGTCCAGATCAAGTCCTACAACGCCAAGGCGGACATCAAGCAGGTGCAGCGGGCGTACGCGTTCGCGGAGCAGTGGCATGAGGGGCAGACGCGGGCCTCCGGCGAGGACTTCGTCGAACACCCGCTGGCGGTGGCGAGGATCCTGGCGGATCTTGGACTCGATACCACGACGATCGTTGCGGCCCTCCTCCACGACGTCGTGGAGGACACCGACCTGACCCTGGAACAACTCGAGCACGAGTTCGGGGCCGAGGTGACACAGATCGTGGACGGTCTGACCAAGCTCGAGAGGATCGAGTTCCATTCGCGCGAGGAGGCCCAGGCCGAGAACGTCCGGAAGATGATCGTCGCCATGGCGCGCGACATCCGGGTCCTGCTGATCAAGCTTGCGGACCGGCTCCACAACATGCGGACCCTTTCGAGCATGCCGCGCGAGCACCAGCAGACGAAGGCGACCGAAACGCTCGAGATCTACGCGCCGCTCGCTCACCGGCTCGGTGTCGACCGCGTCAAGTGGGAGCTGGAGGACCTGGCGTTCAAGACCCTGCACCCGGGGCCGTACCGCGAGATCGCCAGCCTGGTCGAGAAGCGGCGTGAGGAACGGCAGGAATATCTCGACGAGGTCAGCGAGCGCGCCAGGAAGAAGCTTCGGGAGGTTGGCATCAAGGCGGAGATCGAAGGGCGCCCGAAGCATCTCTACTCGATCTACGAGAAGATGGTGCTCCGCGGGAAGGAGTTCGACGAGATCTACGATCTCGCCGCGCTGCGCGTGGTCGTGGGTTCGATGCGCGACTGCTACGCGGCACTCGGCGCCGTCCACTCCATCTGGAAGCCGATCCCAGGCCGCTTCAAGGACTACATCGCGATGCCCAAGGAGAACATGTACCAGTCGCTGCACACGACCGTCGTCGGTCCGGAGGGCAGGCCTCTAGAGATCCAGATCCGATCGCGTGATATGCACCGGACCTCGGAGTTCGGGATCGCCGCGCACTGGCGCTACAAGGAGGGAGGCAAGCGCTCGAAGGACGACGTCGACCTCGCCTGGCTCGCGCAGATGCTCGATTGGCTCAAGGACATGCAGGACCCCCGCGAGTTCATGGAGGGCCTGAAGATCGATCTGTACGGCGGCCAGGTGTTCGTGTTCACGCCGAAGGGCGATGTGGTGAACCTACCTGTCGGTGCGACCCCCGTGGACTTCGCCTACGCGATCCACACGGAGGTCGGGCACCGGTGCATCGGCGCCAAGATCGGCGGGAAACTCGTGCCGCTGGACTGTGAGCTGCAGACGGGCGACACGGTCGATGTCCTGACCTCGAAGGCCCAAGATGCCGCGCCGTCGCAGGACTGGCTCCGGTTCGTGGTCACGCCCCGGGCCCGGAACAAGATCCGTCAGTGGTTCTCGCGCGAGCGGCGCGAGGATGCGATGGAGACCGGCCGTGACCTGCTGCACCGCGCGATGCGAAAGCAGAACCTGCCGCTGAAGCGGTTCGCGACCGACGACGCCCTGGCGCAGGTCGCCGCCGAGCTGAAGTATCCGACGATGGAGGCGTTCTACGTCGCGGTGGGGGAGGGTCACGTCTCTCCACAGTCGGTCCTCGCGCGGTTGGCGCGTTCGGTCGAACCCGCGGGTGAGGATCAGGAGCCCGACGTGCCGCTGGCCCGACCCGTGCGGTTGGACGGCGACCAGACCAAGGCGATCGTGGTTCAGGGCTCGACCGACGTGTGGGTGCGGCTCGCCCGGTGCTGCACGCCGGTCCCCGGGGACGAGATCATGGGGTTCGTCACGCGTGGACAGGGCGTCTCGGTGCACCGGATCGACTGTCCGAACGCCCGAGCCCTCTCCCGGCAATCCGAGCGGTTGATCGCAGTCTCGTGGGCCCCCGGCAAACCCACCAGCTTCGTGGTGTCGATCCAGATCGAGGCGCTCGACCGGCAACGTCTCCTGGGGGACGTCGCCACCGTCCTTTCCGACAACCACGTCAACATCCTGTCGGCGACGACGCAGGTCTCCAAGGATCGCATCTCGACCTTGCGGTTCACGTTCGAGCTGGCGGATATCGCCCACCTGTCGGGACTCCTCGGCGCCGTGAAGCGGGTCGACGGCGTCTACGACGCCTACCGGGTGGTGCCGGGCTAGGTGCGGGTCGTCCTGCAACGCGTCACGCGCGCGTCGGTGGACGTGCGGGGCGAACGCGTCGCCGAGATCGGGCCCGGCTACCTGCTGCTCGTCGCCTCCGGCAAACAGGACGGCGACGGGGAGACGGAGCGCCTCGCGGACAAGATCTTCAACCTCCGGATCTTCGAGGACGCGGACGGCAAGATGAACCGGTCGATCGCCGAGGCAGGAGGGGAGATCCTGGTCGTTCCCCAATTCACCCTCTACGGCGACCTGCGCAAGGGCCGCCGGCCGTCGTGGGCCGACGCCGCTCCGCCGGAGGAGGCAGCCGGACGGGTGGAAGCGCTCGCCCGCGCCCTCGAAGGCCTGGGCGCCCGAGTGGCCCGGGGGGCCTTCCGCGAGCACATGCAGGTCGACCTGGTGAACGACGGGCCGGTCACCCTGATCCTTGAGGGACCGGCCCTTCTGCCCCACTAAGATGGGCGACGATGTTCCTGGACGCGCTCTCCGATAACCCCTACGGGACGAACTGCTGGATCGTGTCCGCCGACGGCACCGACGACGCCGTCGTGGTCGATCCCGGGTTCTTCGCCGACCGCATCTGGGTTTCCCTCCGCGAGGCCGGCAAGACCCCGGTGGCGGCCCTGGCGACGCACGGCCATTTCGACCACATCGGAGCCGCGGCGGAGTTCTGCGGCGACGACCTGCCCCTGTACATCCACGAGGCGGACGCGCAGGCGCTGACGGACCCGGCCGCGTGGGGAGCGGGGTTCGAGACCCCGCCGGTCCCGGTCAAGGATGTGCGCACGATCGTGGACGGTGACGCGTTGCGGTTCGCGGGGTTCTCGTTCGAGGTCGCTCACACGCCCGGGCACACCCCCGGCAGCGTGTGCTACCGGGCCGACGGGTTCGTGTTCGCGGGCGACCTGGTGTTCGCCGGGTCGATCGGACGCTCGGACCTGCCGAACTCGGACCCGGCGGCGATGCAGGCGAGCCTGCTGCGGTTCCTCACGTGGCCGGACGAGCAGGATGTCTACCCAGGTCACGGACCCGACACCACCATCGCGCGCGAGCGCGCGACGAACCCGTTCCTGGCGGGAGCCTAGATGGAACTCTCACCGCCCCGGGGGACGGCGGATCTGTTCCCGCCGCGTTCGGAGCAGATGCTGGCCCTCGAACGCTCGGCCCACGAGCTGGCCCGCGTCCACGGCTACCGGTACGTGCAGACGCCGGCGTTCGAGCACACCGAGCTGTTCGCGCGGACCTCCGGGGAGTCTTCCGACATCGTAACCAAGGAGATGTACACGTTCGAGGACAAGGGAGGGCGATCGCTTACGTTGCGTCCGGAGGGGACGGCGCCGGTGATGCGCGCCTACCTGGAGCATCAGCAGGACCTGCCGTTGCCGTTCAAGGCCTATTACGTCGGATCGTTCTGGCGCCACGGCCGGCCCCAAGCCGGACGGCTGCGGGAATTCCGGCAGCTCGGGATCGAGGTCATCGGCACCGACGCCCCGGGCGCCGATGTCGAGACGATCCTCGTGGCAGACCGCTTCCTGCGCGGGCACGGCCTGGCAACGACCACGTTGAAGGTGAACTCGATCGGCGATCCCTCCTGCCGTTCCGCCTACCGGGACGTGCTGGTGGCGTATCTGCGCGACCATGAGGACGCGCTCTGCAAGGACTGCCGGGCTCGGATCGACACGAACCCGCTGCGGACCTTCGACTGCAAGGAGGAAGGGTGTCGCTCGGTCATGGCCGATGCTCCCGTGATCGCCGACCATCTGTGCGATGCGTGTGCGGAGCACTTCACCGCCGTGCAGGAGGGTCTGGCCATCGAGGAGGTCCCGTTCGAGATCGATCGGCGCCTGGTCCGAGGCTTGGACTACTACACGCGGACCGCGTTCGAATTCGTCTCGGAGGCGCTCCCTGCGGCACAGGCGACCCTGTGCGGTGGGGGGCGCTACGACGGGCTGGCGGAGGAACTCGGCGGCCGGCCGACGCCCGGGATCGGGTTCGGGCTCGGCTTGGAACGCGTGCTGCTCGCCTTGGAGAACGAACAGCTCGGGATCGCGACGACCGGGTCCCCGGCGTGCTTCGTCGTCGGCATCGGGGACGAAGCGCCGGTGTTGGTCCGGAACCTCGTGCGCACCCTGCGCCGGATGGGGGTCGCGTCCGAAGCCGCCTTCGAGGAGCGACCGCTCAAGGCACAGCTCAAGATGGCCGACCGGGCGGGCGCCCGTTTCGCGGCGATCATCGGCGACCGGGAAGCCGAGGAACGCGTGGTCACCATCAAAGACCTGCGGGACGGCTCGCAGTCCGAGGTTCCGCTGGGGGAGGTGGGGCCGTGGATCTCGTCACGAGCATGAGGACCCATGCCTGCGGCCAGCTCCGGGCGAGCGATACGGGTTCCGAGGTGGTGTTGTGCGGTTGGGTGGCGCGTGACCGGGACCACGGGGGCGTGATCTTCGTGGACCTGCGGGACCGAACCGGTGTGACGCAGCTGGTGTTCCACCCGCAGGAACAGCCGGAGGCCCACGCTGCCGCAGCGAAGCTCAAGGGGGAGTCGGTCGTCCGGGTGACCGGAACGGTCCGTGAGCGGCCCGACGGCACCAGGAACGATGGCTTGCCGACCGGGGACGTCGAGGTCGCCGTGGACACCGTCGAGTTGCTGGCGGCGGCAGAGACGCCGCCGTTCCCGATCGAGGATCGTGTGGAGGCGAGCGAGGAACTCCGCCTGAAGTACCGCTACCTTGATCTGCGCCGGCCGGAGATGACGCGGGTCCTCGACCTGCGCGCGCGGATCAACCGCGTCTTGCGCGAGCACATGGACGCATGCGGGTTCGTCGAGATCGAGACCCCGGCGCTGACGCGGCACACGCCGGGAGGCGCACGACCCCTCCTCGTGCCCTCGCGCTCCTACCCGGGGACCTTCTACGCGCTGGCGGAGTCCCCGCAGCAACTCAAGCAACTCCTGATGGTCGCCGGCCAGGATCGCTACTACCAGATCGTTCGCTGCTTCCGGGATGAGAAGCCGCGCGCCGACCGGAGCATCGAGTTCACGCAACTCGACGCGGAGATGTCGTTCGTCAACGAGGAGGACATCTTCCACGTGATCGAACCGATGATGGCAGCCGTGCTCCGGGAGACACAGGGGATCGAGGTTCCGACCCCGTTCCGACGGATGAGCTACGACGAGATGATGGCGTCCTACGGTTCGGACAAAGCAGATCTGCGATACGGGATGGAGATGACCGACGTGGGCCATGTCTTCTCCGGGACCGGGTTCAACGCGTTCGCGAAGGTCCTGGAGGCGGGCGGGCTGATCAAGGGGTTCTCCGCGCCCGGCGGTGGGGACCTCTCCCGCAAGGAACTCGATGAGCTGATCCAGGTCACGAAGTCGAGGGGAGCGACCGGGCTCGTGTGGATGGTCGTCGAGGCGGACGGTGTCCGCTCGCCGGTGGAGAAGTTCCTCTCGGAGCAAGAGGTGAGCGGTCTCGTCGCGGCCTTCGGCGCCGCGCCGGGTGATCTGATCTTGATCGTGGCCGACGCGCCGACTCGGGCCAACGTCGCCCTCGACGGACTGCGGCGGGACATGGCCGTCCGTCTGGAGCTGGTCCCGGAGAACGCGTGGGCGTTCTGCTGGATGACCGAACCCCCGTTGTTCGAGTGGGGCGAGGAGGACGGGCGCTGGGTCTCGATGCACCACCCGTTCACGGCCCCGGCGAGTGATGACCTGGCGCCGGAGTCGGCGAAGGCGCGAGCCTATGACCTGGTCCTGAACGGCTTCGAGCTCGGTGGGGGGAGCATCCGCATCCACGACACGGCGCTGCAGCATCGCGTGTTCGAGGCGCTGGGGCTGACCGACGACGAGATCCGGGAGAAGTTCAGTCACTTGCTGGAGGCCTTCCGCTATGGCGTGCCGCCCCACGGCGGCCTCGCCTTCGGGATCGATCGCCTCGTGATGTTGATGGCCGGCAAGGACGCGATCCGGGACGTGACGGCCTTCCCGAAGGCCCAGTCCGGGCAGGACCCGCTGACGGGAGCGCCCGACCGGGCCACGCCCGAGCAACTCGCCGAACTCGGGATCGAGGTCGTGGCCGAGCCCGGCTCGGAGACGGGGTCCGGCGAAGACTGATGGCGGGACTGACCGAGGACGACGTCGCGCTCCTGCGCGCGCGGAACCACGTTCACTTCGTCACCCTCCATCCCGACGGGAGTCCCCATGTGACGCCGATGTGGGTGGACGCGGATGAGGCGGGGCATGTGCTCGTGAACACCTCCGTCGGCCGGGTCAAGGACCGCAACGTTCGCCGCGACCCGCGCGTCGCCTTGTCGGTGATGGATGCGAACGACCCGTACCGCTGGGTTTCGGTGACCGGCGAGGTGGTCGAGATGATCGAGGGACCGGCCGCGGACGCGCATATCGACGCGCTCTGCCACCGCTACCACGACGAGCCATGGGAGCCGGTTCCCGGCCAGCGGCGGGTTATCTATCGCGTCCGGCCGGACCGAGTCGCGCGAGGCTTGGGCTGATGCCCACGCTGATGCCCATGCTGATGCCCACGCGGAGGCCCGCGCGACGGCCCGGGTAGGCTCTGACGACCATGGCCGACCAGCCCCTCGCATCGAGGATGCGCCCAGCGTCGTTCGAGGAGTTCTACGGGCAGCAGCATCTTCTGGGGGAGGGCAAGGCGCTCACACGCCTGATCGAGCAGGGGCATCTACCGTCCATGGTCCTGTGGGGCCCGGCGGGGACCGGCAAGACGACCCTGGCGCACCTCCTGGCGGAGGCGGTCGGCGGTCAGCTCACGCAACTTTCCGCGGTGTCGTCGGGGGTCGCCGACGCACGCAAGGTCATGGCGAGGGCGGGCGGTGCCAACGCCAGCATGTTCCGGACGGTCCTGTTCGTCGACGAGGTCCATCGCTGGAGCAAGGCGCAGCAGGACGTCCTGCTGCCGGTGGTCGAGGACGGGACGATCACGCTGATCGGCGCCACGACCGAGAACCCGTACTTCTCGCTGAACACCCCGTTGATCTCGCGTTGCATCCTCCTGCGGCTCGAGCCGCTGAGTCCTGAAGACCTGAGGGAGATCGTGCGGCGCGCGCTGTCGGACACCGACCGCGGGGTCGGCAAGCTGCATCTGTTCATCGACGATGAGGCGCTGGACCATCTGGTCGAGGTCGCCGGGGGCGATGCGCGGATCGCGTTGACGGGTCTTGGCGCCGCGGCACTGGCGACGAGTGCCGGCGGCGAGAAGATGATCACCCGCGACCGGGTGGCCGACGCGATCCAGAAGAAGGCGATCGTCTACGACCGTCAGGGTGACGCGCACTTCGACGTCGTGTCGGCGTTCATCAAGTCGATCCGCGGGTCCGATCCGGACGCGGCGCTGTTCTGGCTCGCGCGGATGATCGAGGGCGGTGAGGATCCGCGCTACATCGCGCGCCGGATGATCGTGCACGCGTCGGAGGATATCGGGCTCGCCGATCCGCGCGCGCTGATGATCGCGACGGCAGCGGCCCATGCGGTCGAGTACGTCGGGCTGCCGGAGGCCCGGCTGAATCTGGCGGAAGCGGTGATCTACCTCGCGCGCGCGCCGAAGTCCAACAGCGTGATCCAGGCCATGAACCGGGCGACCGGTGACGCGGCGTCGAGCGACAACGTTCCGCTGCACCTGCGCGATGCCCACTACCCGGGCGCCAAGAAGCTCGGTCACGGTCAGGGCTACAAGTACCCTCACGACTTCCCCGGTCACCAGGTCGAGCAGGAGTACCGGCCCGAACGGTTCCAGGGCAAGCGCTACTACGAGCCGTCCGGCCAAGGCGAGGAGGGGATGGACGTCGACGTTCGTGCCCCGGCCGAAGGTGCCGATGAGACGGAGGACACGGCCGGTTCCGATCCGAGCTAGCTTCCAGGTTGGCCGGTCCGAGGGCGGTATGATGCCCGGACCGCTGACCAGGGGAGTGAAGTGTCATGCTTGCATCGGTGCCCGGAGACATCTTCGCGATCGTCGCTGCCGTCGCCATCGGCCTGATCGGCCTCGCCGGGTCGTACGCCCTGTTCAAGGCAGCGATGGTCCTCGATAGCTCGCGCGTGCTGCTGGACGGCGTCACCAAGGAAAGCGTGCCGCTGCTGTCGGAGGTGACGACCACGGTCAAGAACGTGAACCGTGAGCTGGACCGGACCGACACCATCCTGGAATCGGCCGGCAATATGGCCAAGTCTGCCGAGCGGCTCACCGCCGTCGTCGAGCAGACCGTGTCCAGCCCCCTCATCAAGATCATCTCGTTCGGCGCCGGCGCCGGGTCGGCGTTCAAGCGCTTCTTCGGCGGCGACTGATGTTCCGCAGGCTCTTCTGGCTCTCGCTGGGCCTCGGTGCCGGTGCGACCTCTGCCGTCCTGGCCTCTCGCTGGCTCAAGCGCCAGACCCACAAGATGGCCCCCGCCTACGTGGCGAAGACGGCCTCGACCAGCCTCCTCGAACTCGGGAAGAAGGTCGCAGAGTCCGTCCAGGAGGGCCGTGCGGCCGCCGAGCAGCGCGAACGCGAGGTCCGGGAGAAGGCGAAGCTAGACTAGCCGCCGTGGACGGCCGGCAGGTACGCGAACGTTTCCTCGCGTTCTTCGAAGAGCGTGGTCACAAGCGCGTCCCGTCGTCGTCCCTGATCCCGCCTCCGGAGACCGGTCTCCTGCTGACGAACGCCGGCATGAACCAGTTCATCCCGTACTTCCTCGGGCAGGCACAGGCGCCCTGGCCGCGCGCGACGAGCGTTCAGAAGTGCTTCCGCACCGGCGATCTGGACAACGTCGGGCACACGGCCCGGCACCTCACCCTGTTCGAGATGCTCGGCAACTTCTCCTTCGCGGACTACTTCAAGGCGGAATCGCTGACCTGGGGTCTCGAGCTGATCACCGAGGGCTACGGCATCGACATCGATCGCCTGTGGGCCACCTACTACGCGGATGATGCCGAGACCGCGGCCATCTGGGTAGATCTCGGCTTCCCCGCGGAACGGATCGTTGCGCGCGGCAAGGCAGACAACTATTGGTCGACGCACGCAGCGGGGCCTGCGGGGCCGACCGGTGAGATCTTCGTCGACCGGGGGGCGGCCTACGGGCCCGATGGCGGTCCGGCCGTCGACGAGGAGCGTTTCATGGAGATCTGGAACCACGTCTTCATGCAGGACCTGGTCGACGACCGCGAGAACAAGATCGGTGACCTGCCGGGCAAGAACGTCGACACTGGTGCGAGCGTCGAGCGCCTGGCCATGGTCACCCAAGGCGCTGACTCGTTCTACGACACGGACATCATGGCGCCGCTGATAGACATCGTGCAGTCGCTCTCGGGCAAGACCTACGGAGGCGACGAACGTGCCGACGTCTCGATGCGGATCGTGGCGGAACATGGCCGCGCGACGACGTTCTTGATCGCCGACGGCGTCCTACCGTCCAATGAGGGCCGGGGCTACGTCTTGCGCCGGATGCTACGGCGGATGGTGAGCCACGCGCGCCGTCTGGGCATCGAGCAGGACTTCACCGGACGCCTCGTCGACGCCAGCGTCGACATGCTTGGCGACGCCTACCCCGAGCTGCACGAGAACCACGCGTTCACGCTGCAGGTCGCGGCGTCCGAGGAGGAACGCTTCGCCGGCACGCTCCGCCAGGGGATGGCCCTGTTCGAGGGGAGCCTCGTGGATGCGAAGGGGTCGGGAACGCTCGCCGGCGACACCGCGTTCACGTTGCACGACACCCACGGGTTCCCGCTCGAGCTGACGGTGGAGCTGGCGGCGGACGCGGGGCTCGAGGTCGACCGTGACCGGTTCACCGAGCTGATGCAGGAGCAGCGGGGCCGAGCGCAGAAGGCGGCGAAGAAGGGCCTCGTGTCGGAGGAGGTACTCGCGGAGATCCTCACGCGAGCGGAGCCGACCCGATTCGTCGGGTACGAGACGCTCGAGGCCGACGCCAACGTCATCGGGCTGCTCGGCGGCGGTGACGGCGTGGCCCAGGAGGGCAACGAGGTCCGCGTGGTCCTGGACACCAGTCCGTTCTACGCGGAGGGCGGCGGCCAGGTCGGCGATCAGGGCCTGGTCCGGACCGCGACCGGAGTGATCCGCATCACGGACACGCAACGAGCGCCGGGCGATGTGTTCGTCCACGCCGGCGTCGTCGAGTCCGGCGAGGTGCGCGAGGGCGAGGACGCGCGCGCGGAAGTCGACCCCGGGTTCCGCGAGTCCACGGCGCGTTCGCACACCGCGACCCACATCGTGCACTGGACGCTTCGCCACTTCCTCGGCGAACACGCCCGCCAAGCCGGATCTCTCGTCGCGCCGGGGCGCCTGCGGTTCGACTTCATGCACCCGTCGTCGGTCCCTCAGGACGTGCTGGAAGAAGCCGAGATGCGCGCCAATGAGCGTCTCTCGGACGACGACGCGATCAGGACGTACGAGACGACGATGGAGTTCGCCAAGAGCCAAGGCGCGACGGCGCTGTTCGGCGAGAAGTACGGGGACCTGGTCCGTGTCGTCGAGATCGGTGACTACTCGCGCGAGCTGTGCGGTGGAACGCATGTGCCGCACACGGGCAACGTGGCCGTCGTCCGTATCCTCGGCGAGGGGAGCATCGGTTCGGGCATCCGCCGGATCGAGGCTGTCGTCGGTCCCGATGCGATCCGCCAGGTCAACGTCGAGCGGCACCTGCTGCAGCGCGTGGCCGCCGCCCTCGGTGGGGGCGATCCCGAGAGTGTCCCGGAGCGAATCCTCAAGGTCGTCGAGGAGAACAAGCGCCTCAAGAACGAACTTGGGCGCATGAGCAAAGGCGAGATCGCCGGCAAGGTGGAGCAGATCATCGGCCGGCACAGCCTCGTCGCGGGCGTAGCGCTCGTCAACTCGCTTGAGGATGCGGACGCGGACGAACTTCGCGAACTTGCCCAGGCCACCGTGAACAGGCTTGAGCGTCCGGACGCCCCGGCCGCGACCGTGCTCGGGAACGGGAATGGAGGCAAGGCACTGCTCGTTGCGGCGTGCAGCCCTTCCCTCGTCGATCGGGGCGTCACCGCACCTGCCTTGCTTGAAGAGGCGGCGAAGATGGTGGGCGGCGGCGCCGGAGGGAAGCCGGGGCTCGCTTTCGCCGGAGGAAAGAAGGCGGACGCCGTGAAGGATGCGGTGCGATCGATCCCGAGCCGTCTCGAGGCTCTGCTCGCCGCCGGTGCCTGACCTCGGGCGCGTCCTCGGTCTCGATCTGGGCGATGCGCGCATCGGGGTCGCGATCTCCGACGATCAGCAGCGGGTCGCCGTTCCGTTCGGCACGATCCGGACCGGAGCTCCGGAGGACCTGAAGGCGATCGCGCAGCTCGTTGCCGACAACGATGTGTCGGAGGTCGTGGTCGGGCATCCGCTCAAGATGTCCGGCGATGCCGGTCCGCGCGCCGACAAGGCGGCCGGGTTCGCGGACGTGCTCCGCTCGGTCCTGTCCGTTCCCGTGTCGCTCCAGGACGAGCGACTCTCGACGGTCGAAGCCGAGCGAGCGCTCAAGACGGCAGGCGCCACCGGTCGCGATCGCAAGCGCGTGGTGGACCAGGCGGCGGCGACCGTGATCCTGCAGTCGGCGCTGGATCTGCGCCTCGGGTAACCCGCGCCCTGATCCGGACTCGGATCTGTGGCTGCTGCGCCCGGGCGGGTCCGGGGTCCCGCCGCTATCCTTGACCCTCGATGCCGGAGCGTGCCCCGGGCGCAGCTGCGCCCCGCCGCCGCAGAGCGGGAAAGATCATCGCGATCGTCGCGATCGCGTGCGTCCTCGTCCTGGCCGGTCTCGCCGTCGCGGGCTACTCCTACTTCCGTTGGTGTCAGGGCGCGTCGGGTCCCCGGGAAGGCGTTCCGTTCGAGATCCCCAAGGGCGTGTCCGGCGCCGAAGTCATCGCCTCGCTCAACGGCGAAGGCGTCCTTCGGTGCAACGCCGTGCCCCGTTACATCGCCCAAGCGCGCTCGATCGGATTCCAGGCGGGCGCCTACAAGCTCGAGACGAACATGACCGTGGACGAGGCGCTCGCCCGCCTGGATGAAGGTCCGATCGTGCGAACCGTGTCGATGACGATCCCTGAGGGGTGGCGCCTTACCCAGACGACGGCAGAGGCCGCGAAGCGGTTGCACCTGAACGAGGCGGAACTCACCCGGCTCGCGGAGAACGGGGGCTTCACCGTCCCGCCGTACCTGCCTGCGGGCAAAGCCACGACCGAAGGGTTCCTGTTCCCGAAGACCTACGAGTTCCCGCGAGACGGGCTCACGGAGGAAACCGTCATCGAACGCCTGCTCGATCAGTTCGACCAGGAGGCGGGGAAGCTCCCGTGGAAGAACGCGAAGCGGCTCGGTGTCACGGCGTACGAAGCCGTGATCGTCGCCTCGCTCGTCGAACGCGAAGCACAGGTGCCGTCGGAGCGCGCGCGGGTCGCGGCGGTCATCTACAACCGCATCGCCCGGCACGAGATCCTCGGGATCGACGCGAGCAACCAGTACATCGACCCGAACCCCGATGACGGTCTGACGACCAGCGATCTGGCGATCGACAGTCCATACAATCTGCGCCTGAAGGAGAACGCAGGCCGGCTGCCGCCCACCCCGATCGCGAGCCCCGGGCTCGCGTCGCTGCGCGCGGCGCTGCAGCCCGCCGATACGGACGAGTGGCTCTACGTGCTGTGCGGATCCGACGGGCATCACGAGTTCACGGCGAGCTACGCTGAGTTCCGTCGATTGAAGGAGCAGTGTCTCTGATGGGCGCCTCGGCGGCGGATACGCCGGCCCTGGATTGGCCGGAGCCGCAACCAGGGGTCCATCTCCTCGGGGTGATCGGCTGGCCGGTCCTGCACAGCCTCTCCCCGGTGATCCAGTCCGCAGCGCTGGCCGCTCTCGGGCTCGGCGACGAGTGGCGATATGTACATCTCCCGGTTCCACCCGGTGCCATGCCACAGGCGATGGCGAAGCTCCAGGACGACGGGTACCGCGGTGCCAACGTCACGATGCCCCACAAGGAATCGGCCGCGGAGCTGGCGACCGGATGCTCGTCCGACGTCGAGCGGCTCCGGGCGGTCAACACGCTGAACCGTACCGATGGCGGTTTCGAAGGGCACAACACCGACGCTCCGGGGTTCGCGAACTTCCTCGCGGGCGATGTCGGGTTCGTGCCGGCTGGTGGCCCGACCCTCATCTTCGGGGCGGGCGGCGCGGCCAGGGCCTGCGCGCTGGCGCTCGTGCAGATGGGGGTGACCGAGATCATCGTCGCGGCTCGGGACGTGAACCGCGGGTGGGCGGCGATGGACGGACTCGTTCCCCAAGGGAACCTCGCGGTGATCGCGTTCGACGATGCGAGTCGCGTATCGCCGGCCCTGATCGTCAACGCGACCCCCGTGGGTTCGTCCGGCGAGGTCCTCCCGGCCCCGGCACTGTCACCCGAGATCGTGGTGGTGGATCTCCTGTATCACCCGGCGGACACCCCGCTCTTGGCCGCCGCCCGGGGGGCCGGCGCACGCGCCGCCGGCGGCCTCGGCCTTCTCGTGCATCAGGGGGCCCTGTCGCTCGAGATCTGGACGGGGCGGATGCCGGACCTGGCGGTGATGAGGGCGGCAGGTGAGGCGGCCGGAGCTGTCTGAGGGGGCGCCTGACGGAGCTGCCTGACTCGCCAGTCAGGGCCTTCTGCCTGAGGGGCCGTACGCTCGGGTAAAGGAACTCCTACAGACACCCGATTACGGGTAGTGGAAACGGAACCCATGGATATCGATTTCTCTTCTCTCGCGTCCCGCATCGCGGCGGACGTCGGGGGCTTGCGAGGGTGCATCATCGCCTCGCGTGATGGACTCGTACTCGGCGCGTACCCCGCCGACGGCGAGGCCGTCCTGCGCCCGGCCTGGCTGCGCTTCGCCGCGCTGGGTGACGTCGAGAAGGGATTCATCGAATTCGGTGGGGAGACATGGGTCTACGTTCAGCGCGGACCCTACGCCGCCTTCGCGGTGAGTGAAGTCGCCGCTCGTCCAGGCTTGATCCTCGAGGAGATGGAGCAGATCCTCCGCTCGGCCGAGGAGGCGCGGAGTCGGCAGCCCAGCGTCCGGATGGAGGGCGGCGATGCAGCCCGGAGTAAGCCGCGCACCACGCTGCATCCGGAAGCGCGGCCGTCCGCTCCGGCTCCGGCCTCGGGCGTTCCAGCTCAGGCTGCATCCGCCAGCCCCGCCCAGGAGGCAGCAGCCCCCGCGCCGCCGCCTACGGATACCCCGCAGGTCATCTCGACCGACGAGCCACAACCGGCCTCGGAGGTGCCGGCTCCGTCGAGCGACGCCCCGACGCCGTCGCAGGAGGTTGCTCCGGCCGCCTCGCCGCCGGCCCCACAACCGCAGGAGGGCGATGTGGACCGGGTCTTGCTCGCTCAGGAGTTCGCACAGTTGCTGGAGGACAGCGGCTACGATGACGAGGAGGACGAGTGATCGGACCTAGATGGCGGAGGTAAAGAAGGCCAAACAGCTCGGCGAGATCCTCGTCGACGACGGCTTGGTCACCCAGGAGCAACTCGACCACGCGCTCGAGGAGCACCGCCGTGTCGGCAAGCTCCTCGGACGGGTGCTGATCGACCTCGGCTACATCAAGGAGACCGACCTCGTTCGGGCGCTCGCCCAGCAAGTCGGGTTCGAGTTCGTCGATCTCAGCGAGTACCAGATCGAGCCCTGGGCGCCGGTGTTGCTGCCCGAGCAGGTCGCCCGCCGTTATCGCGCTCTCCCGATCGGCGAGCGCGACGGCAAACTCCTCGTGGCGATGTCCGACCCGGCGAACGTCTACGCCCTCGACGACATCCGCATCATCACGGGCCGCGACGTCCAGCCGGTCGTCGCGACGGCCGCGGACATCGAGCAAGCGCTCCGCCGATACGCCGGGCTCGACGCTCAGGCTGAGGAGCTGGCCGAAGAGGTCGCGGAAGCCGCGGACGAGGGCAAGAAGAAGGGGGACGGCGAGGAGGACGAGGAGGAGGACGACGAGGCTCCGATCGTCAAGCTCGTGAACGCGATCATGACGCAGGCCGTCGGCGACCGAGCCTCCGACATCCACATCGAACCGACCGAGAAGGACGTGCGGGTCCGCTTCCGCGTCGACGGTGTCCTCCACGAGGTGAGTCGCGCCCAGAAGCGGATCCAGAACGGGCTGACCAGCCGCTTGAAGGTGATGGCGGAGATGGACATCGCGGAGAAGCGGATCCCCCAAGACGGGCGGATCGCGATGCGCGTCGCGGGCAAGATGCTCGACCTGCGCGTGGTCACCCTGCCGACCGTCTACGGCGAGAAGGTCGTGATGCGTGTCCTGGACAAGAGTTCGGCGCTCCTTCACCTCGAGGACCTAGGGTTCCTGGAGCACTCGTACAAGCGGTACGAGGAGGCCTACAGCAAGCCGTACGGTGCCATCCTGGTGACGGGTCCGACCGGCGCCGGCAAGTCGACCACGCTGTACGCCACGCTGAACGTGTTGAACTCCCCGGAACGCAACATCATCACCGTGGAGGATCCGGTCGAATACCGGCTCAAGGGCATCAACCAGTGCCAGGTCCACAACGCAGCGGGGCTCACGTTCGCCCGGGCGCTGCGAGCGATCCTGCGCAACTCGCCCGACATCATCCTCGTAGGAGAGATCCGCGACCGCGAGACGGCCACGATCGCGACCGAGTCGGCGCTGACCGGCCACCTCGTCCTGTCGACGCTGCACACCAACGATGCCCCTTCGGCGATCCCCCGGCTCATCGAGATGGGGATCGAGACGTTCATCGTGGCATCGTCCATCGACTGCGTCGTCGCGCAGCGGCTGGCGCGCAAGCTCTGTGAGAAGTGCAAGGAGCCCTACGCGCCGGAGGCGGCCGAGCTGGTCGCGATCGGGTACAACGAGCAGGAGATCGCCGACATCGAACAGCTCTACCGCCCGGTTGGGTGCCCCGCGTGCTCCAAGACCGGCTACCGGGGCAGGATCGGTCTCTACGAGGTCATGCTCGTCAACGACGATATCGAGCGGCTCACGATCGAGCGGGCACCGGCCGACGAGATCCGCAAGGCCGCGATCGCCGAAGGCATGGCGACCCTGCGTGACGACGGCCTCCAGAAGGTCCGGCTCGGGATGACGTCGATCGCCGACGTCCTCCGGGTGGTTGCCTGATGGCCCAGGTGCAGAACCGGTCGCGGCAACTCGGCGAGATCCTCATGGAGCGCGGGCTCCTGTCGCCCGAGCAGCTCCAGGCGGCCCTCGAGGAGCACCAGAAGGCGGGCAAGCTCCTCGGGCGGGTCCTCATCGACAAGGGGTACGTCAGCGAGGCCGACCTCGTCCGAGCGTTGGCCGAGCAAGTTGGGCTCGAGTTCGTCGACCTGACCGAGTTCCCCGTCGACGCGTCGTGCACGGCCCTGCTTCCCGAATCCGTCGCTCGCCGCTACCGGGCGATTCCCATCGCCGAGCGCGACGGCAAACTCCTCGTGGCGATGTCCGACCCGGCGAACGTCTACGCCTTGGACGACATCCGCATCATCACCGACCGCGACGTGCAACCCGTCGTGGCGACGGCCAGCGATGTCGAGGGGGCGATCCGGAAGTTCGCGGGGCTCGACGCGGCGGTCGAGGAACTGGCCGAGGAGATCGCCGAAGCCAAGGACGACGAAGACCTCATGGCGGCGGAGGGCATCGCGGTCGAGGAGGCTCCGATCGTCAAGTTGGTCACGGCGATCATCAAGCAGGCGGTGTCGGAACGCGCATCGGACATCCATATCGAACCCACGGAGCGCGACGTACGCGTGCGATTCCGCGTGGACGGCGTCCTGCACGACGCGATGAAGTCGCCGAAGAGCATCCAGACGGGGCTCATCTCACGGCTGAAGGTCATGGCGGACCTGAACATCGCCGAGAATCGGCTGCCACAGGACGGGCGGATCAGCGTCAAGGTGAGCGGCAGGCAGTTCGACCTGCGGCTCGCGACCCTGCCGACCGTCTACGGCGAACGCATGATGATCCGGGTGCTCGACAAGAGCTCGGCACTGATGGAGCTGTCGGACCTGGGCCTGCTGGAGGACCCCTTCAAGCAGTTCGAGGTGTCCTTCCGTAAGCCGTACGGGGCGGTCCTGGTCACCGGGCCGACGGGCTCGGGGAAGACGACGACGATGTACGCCACCCTGTCCTTGATCAACTCGCCCGAGAAGAACGTCATCACGGTCGAGGATCCCGTCGAGTACAAGCTCAAGGGGGTCAATCAGATCCAGGTGATGCCGAAGCAGGGGCTGACGTTCGCCGGGTCCCTGCGCGCCATCCTGCGTGCCGACCCGGACATCGTGCTGATCGGGGAGATCCGCGACCGCGAGACCGCCATCATCGGTATCGAGGCCGCACTCACCGGCCACCTCGTGCTGTCGTCCCTGCACACGAACGATGCCGCCTCCGCCGTCACCCGTCTGACCGAGATGGAGGTCGAAACGTTCCTGGTGGCTTCCGCGATCGAGTGCGTGGTGGCCCAGCGCCTCGCGCGCATCCTGTGCGATAAGTGCAAGGAGGCTTACCAGCCCGATACCCCCGAATTGGCGGCTGCAGGCTATCCTGAGAGTGCGTGGTCCGAGATCGGGCAGCTCTTCCGCCCAACCGGCTGCAAGGCGTGTTCAAATACCGGGTACCGCGGACGGATCGGCCTCTACGAGGTCCTGACCGTCACGGAGGAGATCGAGCATCTGACGGTGGAACGGGTGCCGTCCGCGAGGATCGCCGACGTGGCGATCGAGCAAGGGATGATGACGTTGCGTGAGGACGGACTGGAGAAGGCTCGGCGGGGGATCACCTCCGTCCAGGAAGTGCTGAGGGTGGTGGTGTAGGTGGCGACGACCGCTGCTGCGGACGAAGACGTACAGATCCCGATCCCCGAACTGCTCGAGGTGATGCTCTCGCGCGGAGCCTCGGATCTGCATATCACGGCCGGTGCGCCACCGACGATCCGGATGCACGGTGAGCTGGTCCGCCTGGAGGAATACCCGCTGCTCACCCCGCGGGGGTTGCAGGGCATGATCTACGCGATCCTGCCGCAACGGCACCGCGAACACCTCGAGCAGGACCTCGAGTTGGACATGTCCTACGCGCTGCCCGGGAAGGCCCGGTTCAGGGTCAACGTGTACTGGCAGCGTGACTCGCTCGGGTCGGCGTTCCGCCTCATCCCCTACGAGATCAAGTCGACGGACGAGTTGCGGCTCCCCGAGGTCGTCAAGGAGCTGGCCCGGTACCCGCGTGGGTTCATCGTCGTGACGGGCCCGACAGGCTCAGGCAAGTCCACGTCCCTGGCGGCGATGATCGACCAGATCAACAACGAACTGCCCGTCCACATCATGACCGTCGAGGATCCCATCGAGTTCCTGCACAAGCACAAGACCGCGATGATCAATCAGCGCGAGGTGGGGGCGGACACCCACGGGTTCGGTCCCGCCCTCAAGCACGTGCTCCGTCAGGACCCCGACGTCATCCTGGTCGGGGAGATGCGAGACCTCGAGACCGTCCAGACGGCGATCACCGCCGCCGAGACCGGTCACCTCGTCTTCGCCACCCTGCACACCCAGGACGCGCCGCAGACCATCGACCGGATCATCGACGTTTTCCCATCGCACTCGCAGCAGCAGATCCGGGTGCAGCTCTCGACCACCCTGCAGGGCGTCATGACCCAGCAGCTCCTTCAGACGCCGGACGGGCAAGGCCGGGTCGTCGCCTGTGAGGTCTTGATCGCGACGTCGGCGGTGCGCAACCTGATCCGGGAGGGGAAGGTGCACCAGATCTACTCGGTGATGCAGTCGGGTGGTCGGTTCGGGATGCAGACGATGGACCAGGCGTTGGCGGACCTGGTCAAGACGGGACAGATCACGCAACAGCTTGCCCTGGAACGCTGTCACGACCCCGAGGAGTTGACCCGCCTGATGAGCGGCGGTGTCTCTGCCGGGGCGGCGACCGGATTCGCACCGGGCGGGGAGTACGCGCAACAGGGTGCTCCCCAGCAGGCATACCCGCCCATGGGCGGCGGGATACCGCAGGGCTGATGAGAGGAGGAGCCCGTGGCTGAGACATTCTTGTACAAGGCACGGGACCGCACGGGCAAGGTCGTCAGCGGCGAACTGATCGGCGACAGCGAGCAGCTCGTCATCGCCAAGCTGCGCGAACAGGCCCTCGTCCCCATCGAGGTATCGAAGAAGTCCGCCGGCATGAAGCGCGAACTCACGTTCCGGCCGGGGCGGGTCAAGCTCAAGCTGATGTCGGTGTTCTCGCGTCAGTTCGCCACCATGGTGAACTCCGGTCTCCCCATCCTGCGTGCGCTGGCGATCCTGGCGGAGCAGACCGAATCGCAGGAACTCGCCAAGATCCTCACCCGCGTCCGGATGGACGTCGAGCAGGGAGCATCCCTGTCCGGCGCCATGGCCAAGCATCCCAAGGTCTTCGACGACCTCTACGTGTCGATGGTCAAGGCCGGTGAGACCGGCGGTGTGCTCGACTCGGTCCTGCTGCGACTCGCCGACCAGATCGAGAAGGAGGTCTCGCTCCGGAACCGTATCAAGTCGGCGATGACCTACCCGGTCGTGGTGCTGCTGATGGTGCTGTTCATCCTTGCGGCGATGCTCCTCTTCATCGTCCCGCAGTTCGAGAAGATCTACGCGGACCTGGGCAGCCAGCTCCCGCTTCCGACGCGCGTCCTCCTGGGCGCTTCGAAGGCGCTCCGGGACTACTGGTACCTGTTCATCGGTGGATCGATCGGCGGCTGGTTCGCGCTCAAGCAGTGGAAGAAGACGGACTCCGGGCGCGAAGCGGTCGACCGATTCAAGCTTCGCGTGCCGGTCTTCGGCCCACTCTTCCGCAAGACGGCCCTGTCGCGGTTCTCCAGCACGCTGGGCGTGCTCCTGCGGTCCGGCGTACCGATCCTGCAGGCCCTGGATATCGTCGCCGACACGGTCGGGAACCGGGTCGTGAGCAAGGCCGTTTCGGACGTACAGGTCAGTGTGCGCGAGGGCGAGAGCATCGCCAAACCGTTGTCCCAGCACGCGGTGTTCCCACCGATGGTCGTGCAGATGCTCGCGGTGGGCGAGGAGACGGGTGCGGTCGATACCATGCTCGAGAAGGTTGCGCAGTTCTACGATGAGGAGGTCACCGCCGCGGTCGACTCCCTCACATCCCTGATCGAGCCGCTGATGATCGCCGTGATCGGCGGGGCCGTCGGCATGTCCGTCATCGCCCTCTACTTGCCGATGTTCAACATCATCAACCTGATCAACGAGTAGCCGGCCCGGGCCGCCTCGAGCCCCGGATCCGGCTCACGGTCGCGCCCGACACGCCGGACTGAGCGCGGGTGCTAGGCTGGACTCCATCGTATGCCCTAGGGCTGATGGCCTAGTCAAGACCCCCCGGTCGGGGTCTTCAGCTATCGATCCGAGCGGCCGATGAAAGAAACATGGGTTGGCTCCAGCGGGGAGCCGACATTGCAGCGAAAGGAGGCTCCTCATGCTGGAGCGCCTTAAGGGGCGGCGCGCTGAGGAAGAGGGGTTCACCCTCATCGAGTTGATGGTGGTCGTTCTGATCATCGGTATCTTGATCGCCATCGCTCTCCCGACCTTCCTCGGTGCCCGCGAGCGGGCCAACGACAAGGCCGCGCAGTCCTCGGTCCGGAACGCCTTGGTAGCAGCCAAGACGATCTTCACCGACACCGACGACTACTCGCTGGTCACGGTGGCGACTTTGGATGCTACTGAGCCATCGTTGGACTATCTGGCGGTGTCGACCGACGACACGGAGATCAGTTTCGACGTTCGTGACACGGCGAGCCTGATCCCGGACGGCGCGATCGCGTTGGTCGCGTACTCGGCGTCAGGCCGCTGCTTCGGTCTGCTCAACGAGAGTGATACCGGTGACGTGTTCTCCAATGACCCGGCGGCTGCGGACTGCGATGCAGCGGACGTGAGCTACGGCGACTTGGACTGGATCGTCTAGAGCACGACGCGAACGACGGTTCATTCGAACCCCACAGAAGGGCGGCCTTCGGGCCGCCCTTCTGCGTGACTATCGGTGGGCTGTCGGTCAGATATCCGACAGGCGCACGGCTCAAGCGAATCAGAG
Source organism: Actinomycetota bacterium (assembly GCA_040880465.1). Taxonomy (GTDB): domain Bacteria; phylum Actinomycetota; class UBA4738; order UBA4738; family JBBDHU01; genus JBBDIK01. The sequence continues at coordinate 47,702 of JBBDIK010000013.1, forward strand.
CCTCGGCCGATACCTAGAGATAACGGGGTGCTGTGCGTAGAATGGGGTTCGAGATGGATCGCGATCTGAACGTGCTCGTGCGTGTCGTCCGTCGCCTCCGCAGCGAGGACGACGGGTTCACGATCGTGGAGGTCATGGTGGCGTCCCTCATCCTGCTGATCGCCATCCTGTCGACCGCCTACACGGCGACCATCGGGTTCACGTACTCGGCCCGCGCGCGACAGAAGCAAGACGCGACCGGCGTCGCCAACTCCGTGTTCGAGGATGTCCAAGGCTTCTCCGAAACCATCCTGATGGAGGGCCTCGATTCTGCCGACCTGGACGCCAACAACGCCGGGCTCGTGCCCTGCGCGGGTGATTCCACGACCTGGTGCCTGGGGACGTCGAGCGGCGAGCAGGTGCTCGAGTCGACGGCCACCGAAGCTTCCGTCCTGAATCCGCATGAGAGCACCGTCGAAGTGGGTCCGACAACGTTCTACCGGACGGTCTTCATCACGAAGGTGGATGGTGGAACGGATCAGCTTCGGGTTACGATCGAGATCACTTGGGGCACTCTCGATCCGGACACCGGTGAGTGGGAGAACACCCTCGTCTTGGACAAGGTCCTCGAGACCACGACGAGCTGTCCGATCGAGACGTTGCATCCGTTCGGGGGTCCGTGCGGAACCGTCGTCACGGGCGAGGCCAACATATCGGACGGGTCGATCACGGTCTCGCCGTACGGGTCGACGCTTACTCCACCTTCTACGGCGACTGCGGATATCGCGCCGTTCACGAACGTTGCCAATCTGCTGGTCGTCACCCCGCCGTCCGTGGGAATGGACCTGGCCGCCGAGCAGGCGGGATCGGTGAGTGGAAGCGTCGTCACGTCCGGGGGCTACAGGAGCTTGACGACGGTCTCAGGGCAGACGACGACGGTGACGGAGGACGTGTGCGGGACGATCAGCGCGGCCTCCGCCGCGAACGACACCGAGCAGGGAAGCGACCCCTTCTCGCAGGTGTCGCCGACCGACCAGACGGGGTGCATCGCTCCCGGCTACCTGACCACCTTCCTGACGTCACCGCCCTCAACGACCGTGTCGAGGCTGGTGCTGGAGAAGCGGACGGCGGACGCATCGGCGACGACCGTGAGTTCGGTCACGGCCGCCGGGTCGGAGCAGTGCCCCAGCGGTAGCAACTCGAGTGCGGCATGCGGGTACGGGACCGTCCGGCAGGCCGGTACCACATGGATCAACTCCCTGGCCTACGCCGGGTCTCTGTCTGCGGGCAACTGCGGCCTGGTCCAATCCGATGCACGGACCTCCGCGAGTTCGGTCCAGAGCCAGAAGGTCGGCGGCAAGGTGGTCACGACCATCACGCGCAATCTGCCGAACGTCACGATCGGGTGCCTTCCCCCGAACCTCACGTCGTTGGCAAACGGAACCGCCACGGTGCCGCCCGCCTGGAACGCCCCGAGCCCCGCCTTCACCTCAACGACCGGGCGCACGGTCCCCGGGGCGACCGCCGGGACGTACCAGGGCTACATGCTGCGGATGTACGGCATGACCGAGACGACCATCATCGAAGCTGGTACGGGCGCGGCGAATCCCGTCTACTCCCGGTCCGGGTCCATCCGGCACTGGAACGGATCCGGCTACACGACGACGACGATCACCAACAACACGTGCAGCCCCTCGTGCACGATCAGCCCGGCGACGCTGACCCTGGGCTTCACCGGCTCGGCGGCTCAATCGAAAGCCACCATCACGGGCGGTACGGGATACCTGTGCGCGCGACTGACCCCGACGTCGTTCACGGTTCCGTCCCTGTCGACCTCGGCAAGCACCACGTCGTTCCCGGACCCGCTCACGGGCTTCAGCCTGACGGAGCGCATCTTGACCCGGACGAGCACCCAGACCTGTGACTCGAACGCTGGGGGGGGCTTTACGACCGCGCTGAACGTGACGGTGAGTCCGAGCCTCGGGACGGCGACGGCATCCGTGACCGCTGATGGATGAGCCGGCAGCCGTGAGGACCTCTTCCGCTCCGAACGGGAGAACGGCCGAGGATGGTTTCACGCTGGTTGAGGTGATGGTCGCGTCGGCGGTCATGATGGTCGTGATCGGAATGGCCGTCACGCTGCTGTTCAGCATCCAGCGAGGGGTTGAGCGGCAGGTGGACCGGCAGCAATCCGTGGATCAGGCCCGCCTCGCCGTGGAGCAGATCGACCGTGAGTTGCGCTCGGCGTCATCGATGAGCGAACTGAACGGCGGCGAAGGCCTGGTCGCCTTCACACTGAGCAACCAGGACACCCGGGAGGTCTCGACGGGAACCTGCGTCGAGTGGCGGGTCAGCGGAGGTAACCTCGAGACCAGGATCTGGCCGTCCGACTTCGCGGTGGGGAGTTCGTATCCATGGAGGATCGTGGCGACGGACATCGTCAATCCGGCCGGTGACCCGATCTTCGACGTCGATACAGGAGCGCTCTACGAGGGCCGTCTCGTGCACGTGCATGTATTGGTCAACGCGAACAACGCCTCGGGAAGAGATGTGGAGCTGAACACCGATCTCGCGGGGCGCAATATCGTGGTCGGCGAGGTGGATCCATGTGCGGCCTCACAGCCGGCGTAGGGAGCCGAAGGAGTAGAGGGATGATGATGCGAGTGCGGCGCGATGAATCCGGCCTGGCGATGGTCGTGGTCCTGCTGGTGACGCTCGTGCTGGTTTCGCTCTCGCTGGTCGTCGTTCAACTCGCTTCGCATAGCACGACGTCGAGCAGTTACGACCAGCGTCGTCTCCAGGCCGTTCACGCGGCAGAGACCGGCATCAACGAATATCTGACGGTCCTGCCGACCACGTACGGTCCCGGGCTCTGCGCTGACGGCCTCTTGGATCCAGGACCCATCTCCACGTCGCCTCTCCTCGAATACACGTTGGACGTCGAGTTGCGCGACGGCGGCACGACCGTGGGTTGCGCCGGCTACGACGGCAGGACCGTCGACACGGCGATCATCACCTCCACGGCAACGGCCGGGACCGCGACGGCGAACTCGACCGCGGTCACCCGGGTGCTGCGGGAAGAGGTTACGCTCACGCCCATCGACGGCGACGAAATGAACCAGGTCATCTACGCGACTAACAGCGTCGACATCAGCGGCAACGTGGACATCAACGGGTCTGCGACGGAGAACGATGCGGATATCTACGTCGCCGGCGACTTCGCCGTCAACAACTACGCGAATGTCGAAGGGTCCGTGTACGCGAAGGGAAACGTCTCGCTCGGCCCGGCGTGTTACGCCGGGAGCATCTACGCGGACGGCAACGTAGAGAGCAACGGTGGCTCCTACGTCAACTACATCTGCAACGGGAATACGCAGAAGCCGGGCGCCGTGGTGTGGGATAACGGCTACACGTATACGGTGCCCGCCGACGAGGGTGGGATCTGGGCCCGGGGGAACATCACGCTGGGCAACAACGCGTACTCCTACGGGTGGTGCACGAGTCCAGGGGCGATCAGCGTCAACCACTGCTCGGGGTTCAACCCGACCAACACGAACGGGTTCCCCGCGAACTGCCCCAACCACCTGGCGCCCGGGCCGAACCAGGATCTCAACGCCTGCGGGATCAACCGGACGCCGCCACTGGTGGAGACGCTCCCCTTCCCGTCGCTTACGTACTCGGCCGCCGACTGGACGGCCGATGGCTACGCGGTCCACAACTACACCACCTGTGCTGCGGGGCAGTCGGCCCTCGTGGCCTACCTTACCGGCGTCAACCCCGTGCCCGCGTACGGCGGTACGCCTGCATGGACCGCCGCGGAGATGACCGGCAAGAACGTCCTCAGGATCACGAGTACGCCGACGACCCCGGTCTGTGCGGTGACATTGAGCGGCATCTCCGGCACACTGCCGAACGATCTCGCCGTGATCGTCGACGGGTCCTTCGAGACGGGGGACAGCGGGGGCGGCGTGCAGATCACCAACTCGGGGGCCGAGACGCACACGTTCTACGTGATCCGGCCGCCGAACGGAACGCCTGCGATAAACCCGACCCCTGGGTGGAACCCGCGCACGGGTGATGCCTCCACGGCGAACTGCGATGTGACGGCTTCGAGTGCCACGCAGAACGGATCCCTGGCTAAGAAGGACCAGAAATATACGAGCAAGACCGACATGTCGACGATCAACTTCTTCTCGTACACCCCGTGCGCCATCTACGCGTTCAACCAGAACAAGTCCGGGAGCGGCCAGTACATCGCGGGCGACACGGTCTTCATCAAGAACTCGTTCACCCTCAACTTCAACAAGAGCGACGTGCCGGGGGTCGTGCCCATCGGCTACGAGGCCGCGCCCGTGTACGTCCAGGAACTGCGGGCAACGCCTTAGGGGACCTCGCGGCTCGCTTGCATATCGCGGTAGGGTTCGCGAGTGCCCCTTGCCGTCGCGGTGGTGATCTGGTTCCTCTTCGGGCTCGTGTTCGGCTCCTTCGTCACGGTGCTCGTCTACCGGGTGCCACGGCACGAGTCCATCGCCAAGCCGGGTTCGCGGTGCCCAAGGTGTGGAACGCCGCTTCGGGTTATCGATAACGTCCCGGTCGTCTCGTACCTGATCCGCCGCGGCAGGTGCCATGCCTGTGGCGAGCGCATCTCCGCCCGGTACCCCCTCACCGAGCTGGCAACCTCCGCCCTGTTCGTCCTGGCTGCCCTCGCGTTCCCCGAGGAGCCGTTCGTGGCCGGGGTCATCGCGATCTTCTTCGGCGTACTCCTGGCCCTGTCGCTGATCGACTTCGAACACCGGATCCTTCCGAACGCGATCACCTACCCGTCCCTGGTCATCTTCGCCATCGCCGTCGTCGCGGGGCAGCTCCTCGGGACGGGGATGTCCATCCTGGGGGCCGGCCTCGGCCTCCTTGGATACGCGGGGGCGCTGTTCCTCATCGCGTTCCTGTACCCCAAGGGGATGGGGATGGGCGACGTGAAGCTCGTTGCCCTGATCGGGCTGGTTGCCGGGTCCCTGGGGGCCGCCGAGGTGGTCGTGGCCGCGGCAGCGGGCTTCTTCAGCGGGGGCATCGTGGGGCTTGGCGTGCTCCTGGTGCGGCGCCGGCGAGGCCAGACGATGCCGTTCGGGCCCTTCCTGGCCTTCGGGGCGGTCGTAGGGATCCTCGTGGGGCCTCAGATCGCCTCCTGGTACCTGGGTCTGCTCGGGTAGCCCCTCAGCCGGACCTTGCAGCCCACATCCGCAGAAAGTCCTCAGGCACGCCGAAAACCCCTCCTGAGCGGGGGTTTTGGCGCTCCCGGGTTTTGTAGCGGATGTGTTTGAAAACTCTTGTTGCTACTGTTACTTTCCGTGGCGCCTGACCTTCCTGATGCGGGATGAGGTTTTTGGTGTGAACAGTTGTCTCAGGTGCCACATGTTACGTGTAGACGCACGTATGGCACCTGAGGAGGTGTGCGGCCCTTGAGCAAGAAGCGTGGTTTTTCGAGTGACCGGCTGCTGACGGTCGGGGAGGTCGCGAACGCGATGCGGGTCTCCAACATGACCGTGTACCGCCTGATCAAGGCGGGGCAGCTGGCCGCCATCCGGGTCGGCAAGAACTATCGGATCCGGGAGTCGGATGTGGACCGGTACCTATCGTCCCGGTCGGTCAAGGTGGAGGGGACCTGATGGCGGGACCGCGGATCGGTCTGGACGTCGGCTCCACCGCCGTGCGCGCTGCCGAGCTGCGCTTCGGCGGCGATGTGCCGACGCTGGTGCGCGCGGCGCAGGTTCCGTTGCCGGCCGGTGCCGTCGAGGGCGGCGAGATCCGTGACTCCAACGTGGTGGGGGAGGCGCTCCGCGAACTTTGGGGCCGCGGCGGGTTCCGGTCCAAGCAGGTCATCATGGGCGTCGGCAACCAGCGCGTCGTCGTCCGCGAGGTCGCTCTGCCGTTCCTCCCGGAGAAGGAACTCCGGCAGTCGCTCGCCTACCAGGTGCAGGAGTTCATCCCGATCTCGGTGGAAGAAGCCGTCCTGGACTACGACACGCTCGGCGAGTTCGAGCACGAAGGACGCAAGATGCTCCGGCTGCTGCTCGTTGCGGCGCACCGACAGATGGTGAACATGGTCGTCGACGCGACCGAGCACGCGAAGCTGCAGCTCATCGGTCTGGATCTGAACCCCTTCGCCTTGGTGCGCGCGGTCGGCGCGATCGATGCCTCGCTGGACGAGGAGAGCGAGGGGGAAGAAGCCCTCGTGGACATCGGCGCCCACGTCACCAACATCTGTGCGCACGACCGCGGCGTGACGCGGTTCGTCCGTATCCTGCCCTCCGGGGGACGCGACATCACGGTCGCGATCGCTCGTTCGCTCGGGATCAGCGAGGAGGACGCGGAGCGGCTCAAGCGCGGCGAGCCCGTCGAAGGTGGCCCGAGCGTGGAGGAGGCGCGCGCACTGGCGATGACGCGCGCATCCGGGTTCGTCGACGAGATCCGGAGCTCGCTGCAGTTCTACACGGCGCAGTCGCCGGGGACCCGGATCGGACGCATCCTGCTGAGTGGCGGGGGGTCCAAGCTCGACGGACTGCTGGAGCTGTTCCAGGAACGGCTGCCGGCGCCCGTCGACCGGGGCCACGCCCTGCAGCGCGTCAAGTCCGAGTTGACCCTGACCGAAGAGGCGCTGGCGGAGGCTGAGCCGGTGCTGACCGTGGCGATCGGGCTGGGGATCCAGGGGAGGCGTGCGTGAGCCAGGTCAACCTCCTCCCCCCCGAAGTACGCCAGAAGATCAAGCTCCGGCGTCTGACGATCGGGATCGGGCTCGCGGGATCCGGTGTGATCGCGCTGCTCATCCTGTTCTGGGTCGCACAGGGTGTGACGCTGCAGCGGGTCGAGCGGGAGACCACCGCGCAGGAGGCGACGAACGCAGAGCTGACGACCCAGGTGAATGACCTCCAGGTGTATCAGGATCTCGAGGACCAGCTGACATCGCGGGACACCTTGGTGGCGTCAGCCCTGGAGAACGAGGTGTCGTGGTCCAGCGTCCTGCGTGACGTGCAGTTGATCATCCCGGACCGCATCGGGCTCTCGAGCTTCACGGGCTCGATCAATGAGGCTGGCAATGCTGGCGAGGAGGAGGAAGTCGGCATCATCGGCGAGATGGAGTTCGGAGGCCAGTCGGAAGGCACCCTGCGCCTCGCGCGATGGATCGCACGTCAGACGGAGGTCAACGGGTGGGCGAACCCGTGGCTCAGCAGCGCCACCGAGACGGAGGAATTCTCGAACCAGTACGAGTTCAGCTCGACGGTTGACCTGTTGACCGGCGCCACGACTCCGCGGGGCAAGGGTCCGACGGGGACGGAGGCGGGGGCATGAATCGGCGAGCTCCCATCTTCGTCGGTATCGGCGTCGTGGTGGCGATCGTCCTCGTCTTGCTCGTGCTCGTGATGCCGCAGCGTGGCAAGGTGAGTGACGCGCAGGCGGCGCTCGAAACGGCCCAGGCCGCGGAGCTCACCTTGCGTACGGAGCTCGAAGGTCTGCTGGAGCTGAAGAAGAGCGCGCCCGAGTTCCAGCGCCAGCTGGACCAGGCGAAGACGCTGATCCCCGAGCAGGCGGACATCCCGGGCCTGATCCGCAACCTGCAGCTCGTCGCCAACAAGACCGGGGTGGATTTCGCCGTTCTCGGCGTATCGAACCCCCAGCTGAGCGAGCAAGGGGATTTCTCAGCTATCGCTCTTACGATCACGATCAGCGGGACATTCATCCAGGTATCGCAGTACCTCTTCGAGATCGAGCATCTCCCGCGAGCCCTGAAGATCCTCAACGTAACGGTCAGCCCAACCGAATATCCGACGCTGAGCTCGAACCTGTCCGTGGAGACGTATACGACCGACATAGCTTCCGGTCCGGGGACACAGCCAGGCTCCCAAGCGGCTGAGGGAGGGTAGGCTGAGGTAACCATGGCACTCTCACCATCGGACAAGCGAGCACTGATCATCCTCGGGGCGGTGGCGGGGATCGCCATCGTCGTGTTCCTCGGGATGAAACTCTTGGGCGGCGGGGGTGGGGACGAGGCTGCATCTCCGGTCGCCGATGGCACCTCCCCGGGTGCGACCACCTCCGACGTGTCTCCGGCGCCATCGACGGGCGACGGGACCACCGGGGTGAGTCCGGCTCCGCCGGGAACGGACTCGTTCGTGATCAGCGGGAAGGACCCCTTCAGCCCGCTACCCTTGGTGACTCCGTCGGTGAGCGTGAGCCCGGTGCCCGGCGAGTCGCCGAGCACCGGCACCTGCGAGCAGACCGCGACGATCGACGGGAACGAGGTCACCCTCAATAAGGTGATCGACAAGGCCGATGCCGACATCGTGAAGGTCACGGTCAACGACTCCCCCTACAGCGCAGCGCAAGGCGATACGTTCGCCCGCTACTACACGGCCGTCGTGGTCGATCCGACGGCTGCCCAGGCGGAGTTCAACTACAGCAAGGGCTCGGTGAACGAGTCCTTCACCCTCTGCATCTAGGCGCCGCAGGCGAGGTCGGCCCTATGCGCCGCGTGTGTAGGTTGGAGACATGCTGAGACAGCTCACCGCTGGTGAATCCCATGGCAAGGGGCTCGTTGCCGTGCTCGAGGGACTGCCTGCCGCCGTCCCGGTTTCCAAGGACGGTCTCGCGGGAGAACTCGCGCGGCGGCGGCTCGGCCACGGGCGTAGCGGGCGTCAGTCGTTCGAGGCCGACCGGTTCGAGATCCTGTCCGGTGTCCGTCACGGCGTGACCCTGGGATCCCCGATCTCCGTCACGATCGAGAACAAGGAATGGGCGAAGAAGTGGCGCCGCACCATGGCGGTCGAGGGGCGTGCGGACCCGAAGGAACGGCTCACGCGCCCGCGGCCCGGTCATGCGGATCTGGCAGGCGTGCAGAAGTACGGGTTCGACGACGTTCGCAACGTGCTGGAGCGCGCCAGTGCCCGGGAAACGGCAGCTCGCGTCGCCCTCGGGTACTTCTGCAAGGCGTTCCTGTCGGAGCTCGGCATCGCGGTCGTCTCGCACGTGGTGAGGATCGGCAAGGTCGCCTCCCGCGGGAAGGCGCCGTTGCCGGAGGATCTGGTACGCGTGGACCGGTCGCCGGTGCGGTGCTTGGATGCGGAGGCCTCGAAGCGGATGGTGGCCCAGATCAACGCCGTCCGGAAGTCGCGCGACACGGTCGGTGGCACGATCGAGGTCCTCGGATACGGAGTGCCGCCCGGGGTCGGGTCCTATGTCCAGTACGACCGGAAGCTGGACGCCCGCCTCGCACTCGGCTTCATGAGCATCCAGTCCGTCAAGGGTGTCGAGGTGGGGGATGGGTTCGCCACCGCCGCGCGGTGGGGGTCCAAGGCGCACGATGCGATCTTCCCGGGCGAAGGGAGTCCATCCCGCCGGACCGCCCGTGCCGGCGGGATCGAGGGCGGGATGAGCACCGGGCAGCCGATCCGGGTGCGCGCGGCGATGAAACCGTTCTCGAGCCTTCCCAAGGCCCTGGCGACGGTCGATCTCGCGACCGGGAAAGCCGCCGAGGCGATCCGACAACGCACCGACGTGTGTGCGGTCCCCGCCGGCGCGGTCGTCGGTGAAGCGGCCATGGCGTTCGCCCTGGCCGAGGCGGTCCTGGAGAAGTTCGGTGGGGATTCGCTTGCGGAGACCCGTCGGAACCTCGAGTCCTATCTCGACACCCTGTCGTGAGGGGGAACGTGTACCTGATCGGCATGCCGGGGTCGGGGAAGTCGGAGGTCGGCCGGATCGTCGCGGACGCGTTGCAGATGCCGTTCGCCGACCTGGACGAGGAGATCGAGCGCGAGGCAGGCATGTCGATCGCGGAGATCTTCGCCGCGGAAGGGGAGTCGGGGTTCCGCCGGCGTGAGACCTCGGTGCTCTCGCGCGTATCTTCCCGCAACCGGATGGTGGTCGCGTGCGGAGGCGGGACGGTGCTGGACCCGGACAACCGGACGCTGCTGCGCGCCGGTGGGACCGTCGTCTGGCTGAACGTGCCGGCAGAGGTGATCGTCGAGCGGCTGGACTTCGACGGTGGTCGGCCGCTGCTGCGCGCGCCGGAGGACGTCGACGCGCTGTTGAAGGAGCGAGAGCCGTTGTACCGGGAGTCGGCGAACGTCGTGGTCGACGCGGACGGCGAGCTCGAGGCGGTCGCGGCCGAAGTCCTCCGCCGTCTGGAGGCGCGGGGATGATCACGGTCCGCGTGGAGATGCCCGTTGCCCCGTATGACGTCGTCGTGGGTGAGGGACTGGCCGCCGAGGCGGGCGCGTACGTCCCGCGGTCCGAGCGGGCGGAGAAGGTCTTCATCGTGAGCGACAGGACCGTGGCGGATCTGTATCTGCCCGCGTTGTCCGAGGGGCTGGGCGGGCTGGGGCTCGCATCGCTGCATCTGAGCGTTCCCGAGGGTGAGGAGGCGAAGACGCTGTCGGTCACCGATGCCTTGTACCGGCAGCTCGCCGTCCAGGAAGCACATCGGGACGACCTGGTCGTTGCGCTTGGCGGGGGCGCCGTCGGGGACGTCGCGGGATTCGTCGCCGCCACCTACATGCGCGGCCTCTCGGTCGTGCAGGTTCCGACCACGCTGACAGCGCAGGTCGACGCCGCCATCGGGGGCAAGACGGCCGTGAACCTACCGGAGGGCAAGAACCTGGTGGGGGCCTTCCATCAGCCCTCGGTCGTCCTCGCGGATGTCGGGACGTTGGCCACGCTCCCGGATCGGGACTACCGCTCGGGTCTGGCCGAGGTGGCCAAGTACGCGCTGACGCTTGACCTGGAGCTGCTCGACATCCTGGAGACCGACCTGGACGGCGTTCTGGAGCGGCGGGCCGCCACCCTGGAGCCGTTGGTGGCCCGATGCGCGGCGGCGAAGGCCCGCGCGGTGGCTGCCGACGAGCGGGATCGGGGGGAGCGTTTGCTCCTGAACTACGGGCACACGCTGGCGCACGCCCTGGAGCGCCTCGAGTCCTACGGTGGCCGGTCGCACGGGGAAGCGGTCGCGGTCGGTATGGTGTTCGCAGCACGGCTCGCCGAGTCGACGGGTCCGGCTGCCGACGGCCTGGCGGCCCGGCACATCCGGTTGCTCTCGTCGCTGGGTCTGGAGACGGGGGGACCCTTGCCGGCGGCGGCGGACGTGCTCGCCGCGATGCGGCTGGACAAGAAGTACCACGGCGGGACCCGGTTCGTGCTCCTGGACGACATCGGGCGGCCGCGGGTGGTTGAAGGGGTGCCGGAGGACGCCATCCGGTCGACCCTCGAGGAGATGGGAGCGGCATGAACGTGCTCTACCTGTTCGGACCGAGCCTCGGGGCGCTGGGGACGCGGGAGCCGGAGACGTATGGCTCCGAGACGCTGGCCGATATCATGACCGGCGTCACGATGGCGGCCGAGGGCATGAGCCATGCCGTCGAATGGCGTCAGTCCGACCACGAAGGCGACCTGGTCGGCTGGCTCCTCGGTGCGGCGGACGAAGGATTCGAGGCGATCGTGGTCAATCCCGGCGCACTGACCCACTACTCGTACGCGTTGCGCGATGCCGTCGAAGCGTGCCCGCTCCCAGCGATCGAGGTCCACATGACGAATATCTTCGCGCGCGAGGAGTTCCGGCGGCACTCGGTCGTCTCCCCGGTGTGCCGGGTCGTGATCGCGGGCGCCGGCGCCGGCGGGTATCGGCTCGCGCTGGAAGCCTTCGCGTGGATCGCGGACTGAGGCGCGACCGCCTCGCGGCCCGGCTTGAGGAGCTCGGGGCGGATGCGTTCCTGGTCACTCACCTGCCGAACGTGCGCTACCTCTGCGGCTACACGGGGTCCAACGGACAGGCGCTGATCGCGCGCGAAGGCGCCCGATTCTTCACCGATGGGCGGTACACGGAGCAGTCGCGGCGTGAGGTTCCCGACATGGAGCGGCTCTCGTACGGCGGAGACGGGTTCCCGGCGATGCTCCAGGAGGCTTGCTCGCAGCTCGGGGTGTCGCGTGTCGCCTTCGAGGCGTCCTTCCTCACCTACAAACAGTTCCAAGACTTCTCCGACCGGGTCGGGGAACTGATCCCCGCCCGTGACGAGGTCGGCCGGCTCCGTTGGGTCAAGGATGCTGAGGAACTCGCGCTGATCGAGGAAGCCCAGGCCATCACGGACACGGGGTTCAAGGCGATCCTGCCGGAGCTGCGTGAGGGTGTGACGGAACGCGAGCTGGCCCGGGATCTTGAGCGACGGCTGGAGGAGCACGGGGCAGAAGGTCCTGCCTTCGACACGATCGCCGCCTTCGGTGAGGATGCGGCCGAACCCCACCATCAGCCGACCGACCGCGCGCTCCGCCACGGGGACATCGTGAAGCTGGACTTCGGCGCTCGGTACGATGGGTACCACTCGGACATGACGCGGACCGTCGCGTTCGGGGAGCCGAGCCACGAGTTGCGCACCGTGTACGCGCTCGTCCGGGAAGCTCAGCAGGTCGGCATCGATGCCGTCCGGGCCGGGGTCCGGGGCAAGGACGTCGACCGGGCGGCACGCGCGGTCATCGAGGCTGCCGGGTACGGGGAAGCGTTCGGCCACGGCCTCGGACACGGCGTGGGCCTCGAGATCCACGAAGGGCCTACGCTTTCCTCGACCTTCGAGGGAGAACTTCCCGCGGGGGCGGTCGTGACCGTCGAGCCGGGTATCTATCTCCCGGGTATCGGAGGGGTACGCATCGAGGACATGGTCGAGGTGACCGACGAAGGATGCCGGGTTCTGCCGGCGACACAGAAGGAGCTCGTGATCGTGTGAGCAGCGTTTCGACGAACGACCTGAAGAACGGCATGACGCTCGACCTTGACGGGACCCTCTACACGATCGTCGAGTTCCAGCACGTGAAGCCCGGCAAGGGCGGTGCCTTCGTCCGCACCAAACTGCGGAACGCACGGACCGGCGCGGTGGTGGAACGAACCTTCAACGCGGGCGTCAAGGTCGGGTTGGCGATCGTGGACAAGCGCGAGATGCAGTACCTGTACCGGGACGGCGAGGACCTCGTCTTCATGGACACGGGTTCCTATGACCAGCACCACGTCCCCGCGGTGGCTGCCGGCGACATGATCGGGTACCTCGCGGACGGGCAGACGGCGACCATCGCCATGTTCGAGAGCGAAGTCATCTCGATCGAGCTTCCCGCGGCGGTCGTCCTGGACGTCGTCAAGGCCGATCCGGGCGTCAAAGGTGACCGCGTCAGCGGCGCGCTCAAGCCGATCACGCTCTCCACGGGGATCGTCGTGCAGGCGCCGTTGTTCGTCGAGGCAGGCGAACGCGTCAAGGTCGATACCCGTTCCGGGGAATACCTGGAACGCCTGAAGTGAGTTCCCGGACCAAGGAGCGGCGTGCGGCGCTGGAGCTGCTCTACGAGGCAGACATCAAGGGCTTGGATCCCACGGCGGTGGCGCAGCACGCCCCCGAAGGCAGTTTCACGCGGGAGCTGGTCGAAGGGGTCGCGGCGCATCTGAGCGACATCGACGAGACGATCGGTGCGGCGGCGCAGGACTGGACGGTCGAGCGGATGCCGGCCGTCGATCGGGCTGCGCTGCGGCTCGCGTGCTACGAGCTCCGGCCCGACAGCGGAACACCTCCGGCGGTGGCCATCGATGAAGCGGTTGACTCGGTCAAGGCGCTGTCCACTGAGGAGTCGGGCCGATTCGTGAACGGCGTGCTCGGCCGCATCGCCCGGGAGGCGGCGGCGGGAGCGGGCGAGCCTGAGGGCTCCGGCTAGTCCTTGGTCTCGGTCGTGGCTTCCGGCTTCTCGGCGCTGTCCGCCTCGTGGGGTTCGATCGTGTCCTCGAGGCCCTTCTTGAACTCCTTGGAGGACTTCCCGAGTGACCGCGCGAGTTCCGGCAGCTTCTTGGCCCCGAAGAGCAGCAAGATCACGACCAAGATGAGGATGATCTCAGTGGGCCCGAGGCCCTGGAAGATCGCAAGCATCCTGTGGTGCTCCTTTCGACGTCCGTAGTCTAGCGGCCCTGCGGTCACCAGGGTGGAGGCCGTGTGCGGGTGTCGCCCCCCTCGCCGGCGGTACCGCGGCATGGCAGGGTTGAAGCGGGAGGCTTCGACGGCTACTATCTGAGTCGGCACTTCCTCTTTAAGTCCGGTCCCGTGAGGCCGGGAAGGGAGCCCCAGACGATGGTGCAGACGCACGCCTCGCCGCACACGCGGTCGGGGCGTTTCCTATGAGCGGCGGCCGTCTCCTCGACGAGGCGGAGATCCGGCGGGCCGTCACGCGCATCGCCCACGAGATCCTCGAGGGGAACCGCGGCGCGGAGTCCGTCGTGCTGGTCGGCATCGCCAACCGCGGGGATGACCTGGCACGACGCCTGGCGGTCGAGATCGAGCGCATCGAAGGCACCGGCGTGCCCGTCGGTGCGCTGGATATCACCTTCTACCGCGACGACATCGGCCTGCGTTCCGAGGCACCCGAGGTACACGAGACCCGGATCGACTTCGACATCACCGGCCGGACGGTCGTCCTGGTCGACGACGTCCTGTACACGGGGAGGACGATCCGTGCCGCGCTCGACGCGCTGGTGGACTTCGGCCGCCCGACGGCGGTCCAGCTGGCGGTCCTGGTGGACCGCGGACACCGCGAACTGCCCATCCGCGCCGATTACGTGGGCAAGAACGTGCCGACCCGCCACGATGAGGTCGTGCGGGTGGCGCTGACCGAGGTCGACGGGGAAGACGCCGTCGTCGTGGAGGAGCCGGCATGAATAAGCACCTGCTCTCGATGCGGGACCTGACCAGTGAGGACGTGACGCGGATCCTCGACACCGCGGATTCTTTCCGTGAGGTCGGGACCCGCGTGGTGAAGAAGGTGCCGGCTTTGCGAGGTCGCGCCGTGGTGAACCTGTTCTACGAGGACTCGACCCGTACCCGGATCTCGTTCGAACTCGCCGCCAAGCGGCTGTCGGCCGATGTCATCAACTTCACCGCTGCAGGGTCGTCGGTCGCCAAGGGCGAGAGCCTGAAGGACACGGCACTGACCCTGCAGGCGATGGGCGCGGATGCCATCGTGATCCGCCACGCGTCATCGGGAGCGCCCTACGCGCTGACCCAGTGGGTCAGCGGGAGCGTCCTGAACGCGGGCGACGGCACCCACGAACATCCAACCCAGGCGCTGCTCGATCTGTACACGATCCGCGAACGGTTCGGTCGACTGGAGGGACTGCGGGTCGCCATCGTCGGTGACGTCTTGCATTCGCGGGTGGCGCGCTCGCTGACGGTCGGCCTGGCGACGATGGGCGCACAGACGACGTTGGTCGGTCCGCCCACCCTCCTGCCGCCGTCGGCGCCGACCTGGGGGGCGGAGACCTCGTACGCCCTGGACGAGGTCCTGCCGAAGGCGGACGTGTGCTACATGCTCCGTGTCCAGACCGAGCGTCAGCGCCTGCAGTTCTTCCCGACCGTCCGCGAGTACGCGCGGCTGTACGGGCTCAGCCGTGAGCGGGTGGCGCAGCTTCCCGAGAACGCCATGATCATGCACCCCGGGCCGATGAACCGCGGCATCGAGATCGCCTCGGACGTCGCGGATCTGCCCCAGGCAGTGATCGAGGCGCAGGTCACGAACGGGATCGCGGTCCGGATGTCCCTGCTGTACCTGATGCTGGGGGGTGAGGGTGATGCCTGAGCGCACGATCTTCCGGGGGGTCCGGCTGGTCGATCCTGCGGCGGGCCGCGACGAACACGCCGACGTGGTGGTCGTCGACGGCGTGATCGAGTCGGTGGATCCGGCCGGCAAGGGGAGCGGTACCGGCGAGATCGTGGAGGGCGACGGACTCGTCCTCGCACCGGGGTTCGTCGATCTGCATTGTCACCTGCGCGAGCCGGGCTGGGAGGATCGCGAGACGGTCGAGACGGGGTCGCGCGCGGCCGCCGCAGGTGGGTTCACGGCCGTTGCCGCGATGGCCAACACCGACCCGGTCGCCGACAACGCCGCGGTGATCCAGGAGGTCCTGACGCTCGCTGAGAAGGCGGGGCTGTGCGACGTATCCCCGGTCGGCGCGATCACCATCGGGCTGGCGGGCGAGGTCCTGACCGAGATGGGCGAGATGGCTTCCCTGGGCGTGCGGATGTTCAGCGACGACGGCCACTGCGTCCCCCGGTCGCGTGTGCTGCGCATGGCGCTCGAGTACGCGCGGGCATTCGATGTGATCATCGCCGAGCACTGCGAGGACACCTCGCTCAGCGAGGGAACGCACGTCCACGAGGGGCCGACATCGGAGGCCCGCCGCCTGGGGGACACCCCGCCGAGGCCGAGGAGGTCATCGTCGCGCGCGACCTCTCTCTGGCGGGCCTCACCGGAGGCCGCCTGCACCTGTGCCACCTCTCGGCCGCGGGGTCCGTTGAGCTGGTTCGCCGGGCCAAGGGCCAGGGCGTGCGGGTGAGTGCGGAGGTCACGCCGCACCACCTCGTCATGACCGATGAGGACCTCACGACCTACGACACGCGGCTGAAGGTGAACCCGCCGGTGCGATCGGGTGAGGACCGGGACGCGCTCGTCGCCGGCCTCGCGGACGGGACGATCGATGCGGTCGCCACCGATCACGCGCCCCACGCGGTCCAGGACAAGGAGGTGGAGTTCGACCTCGCCCGGCACGGGACGATCGGTCTGGAGACGGCGCTGGCCGTCATCCTCACCCATCTGGTCGAGCCCGGTCACCTCTCGCTGGGACGGGCGCTCGACGCACTGACGACGTCACCCGCTCGTATCCTGGGGGCGTCGGAGCACGGCGGGCCCATCGAACCGGGTCGCCCGGCGAACCTGGTGGTGTTCGATCCGGCCGCCGAGTGGACCGTCGAGCCACCGTTCGTGTCCAAGAGCCGGAACTCGGCCTTCATAGGGCGGACGCTCCGGGGGCGCGTGATGCACACGATGTACCGAGGAGAACTCGTGTTCCGGGAAGGGGAAGCGACCAGGTGAGCAGCGCGACCATCGAGGGGGGGCCGGAAGCCCTGCTCGCGCTCGAGGACGGAACCGTGTTCCGAGGACGGGGCTTCGGCGCCGAGGGAGAGACGTTCGGCGAGGCGGTGTTCAACACGGCCATGTCCGGCTACCAGGAGGTGCTGACCGATCCTTCCTACACCGGCCAGGTCGTCGTGATGACCTACCCGCATCAGGGGAACTACGGCACCAACATGGAGGACCCTGAGTCCGCGGCCGTGCATG
The DNA here is from genome assembly GCA_040880465.1 of Actinomycetota bacterium. GTDB lineage: Bacteria > Actinomycetota > UBA4738 > UBA4738 > JBBDHU01 > JBBDIK01. The sequence continues at coordinate 64,856 of JBBDIK010000013.1, forward strand.
TGGCCGGTTTCGCGGTCCGGGAGGCCTCCCGGCGGTTCTCCAACTGGCGGGCCGCGGGCGGGATGAGCGAGGAGCTGGCCGCCGCCGAGGTGGTCGGTATCCAGGGGATCGATACGCGCCGGTTGACCTTGCTGCTGCGCAACCAGGGCGCGATGCGCTGCGGCGTGTCGACGGTCGACACGGACCCCGCATCCCTCGTGGAACGCGTTCGCCAGACGTCCGGGATGCAGGGAGCCGACCTCGCGACGTCGGTGACGACGGCAGGCCCGTACGAAGCGGCCGGGGTGGTCGGGCCGGTTGCGACCGATGCCGGGCGCGTGCTCCGGGTCGCGGCGGTCGACTTCGGCATCAAGACCAACATCCTTCGCCGGCTGCATGCGTCGGGGTGTGAAACGACCGTCGTTCCCGCAGACACGCCGGCCGACGAGATCCGCGACGGCGGATACGACGGCGTCTTCCTGTCGAACGGCCCCGGTGATCCGGCGGCGACACGCTACGGGATCGAGGCCACCCGGGAGCTCCTGGGCGCCGTGCCGCTGTTCGGGATCTGCCTCGGCCATCAGCTCCTGGGACTGGCGCTGGGTGGGCGAACCTACAAGATGAAGTTCGGGCATCGGGGCGCCAACCAGCCGGTCAAGGACGTGACGACGGGGCGCGTCGAGGTGACCTCGCACAACCACGGCTTCGCGGTGGACCCGGCGGGATGGGGGGTCGCGGTGGACGTCCCCGAGAACGGGACGGGCTGGTCTCCCGAGGAGCCACCGCAGGTGCAGACCTCGGACGGCAGGGTCGCCCTCACGCACTGGAACCTGAACGACGGCACGCTCGAGGGACTGCGGTGTCTCGATGTCCCTGCATACTCGGTGCAGTACCACCCGGAGGCGGCGCCGGGCCCACACGACTCGCGCCATCTGTTCCAGGGATTCCGCGACCTCATGGAAGGGGCCTCCTAGTGCCGAGGCGTACGGATATCCACCGCATCCTGGTGGTCGGGTCTGGTCCGATCGTGATCGGTCAGGCGTGCGAGTTCGATTACTCCGGGACGCAGGCATGTCGCGTGCTCCGCGCCGAGGGCTTCCACGTTGCCCTCGTGAACTCGAACCCGGCGACCATCATGACGGACCCGGAGTTCGCGGATGCGACCTATGTGGAACCGCTGACGCCGGAGTCGGTCCTGGCGGTCATCGAGCGGGAACGGCCGGATGCGCTCCTGCCGACCCTCGGGGGCCAGACCGGTCTGAACGTGGCGGTGGCGCTGGCGGAATCGGGCGCGTTGGAGCGCTTCGGCGTAGAGCTGATCGGCGCGAGCCTGGAAGCGATCCATCGGGCCGAAGATCGCAGCGGCTTCCATGCGGCGATGACCGAGGCGGGGCTGCCGGTCCCGCGCTCGGGGACGGCCTCGGCGCTCGACGATGCCTTGGAACTCGGCGAGCAGATCGGATACCCGGTGATCGTGCGGGCCTCGTTCACGCTCGGTGGTGGCGGCAGCGGATTCGCCACCAACCGCGACGAGCTGAAGCTCATCGCGGCGAAGGGCCTCAAGCTCAGCCCCGTGTCCGAGGTCCTGATCGAGCAGTCCGTCCGCGGATGGAAGGAGTTCGAACTCGAGGTCATGCGCGACGGCGCCGATAACGCCGTGATCGTGTGTTCGATCGAGAACGTCGATCCGATGGGGGTTCACACGGGCGACTCGATCACGGTTGCCCCGCAGCAGACCCTGACCGACCGCGAGTACCAGGACATGCGCGACGCCGCGCTCGCCTGCATCCGGGCGATCGGTGTCGAGACCGGCGGGTCCAACATCCAGTTCGCGGTCGACCCGGCGAACGGCGACATGGTCCTGATCGAGATGAACCCGCGGGTCTCGCGCTCGTCGGCGCTCGCGTCCAAGGCCACCGGGTTCCCCATCGCGAAGATCGCCGCCCTCCTGGCGGTCGGCTACCGCCTCGACGAGATCGTGAACGACATCACCGGGGAGACGCCGGCGGCGTTCGAGCCGACGCTGGACTACGTGGTCGTCAAGATCCCGCGCTTCGCGTTCGAGAAGTTCAGCGATACGGATCCGACCCTGACCACCACGATGAAGTCCGTCGGGGAAGTCATGGCCATCGGGCGGACCTTCAAGGAGGCCTACGGGAAGGCATGGCGGTCTCTGGAGAAGACGCGTTCGGACTTCGGCGCGGACACGGTGGCGCCGGGTGGCTCGCTCGAAGCCCTGCACGACGGCACCGACTACCGCATGCATCTGATCGAACGTGCGCTGGCCGAAGGACATCCGGTGGAGGAGATCGCGGAGGCCTCGGCCATCGACCCGTGGTTCATCGACCAAGTCGCCGAGGTCGTGTCCGCGGTGGAGGCGATCAGAGGGAGGAAGCTCGCGATGCTGGGCATCGAGGATCTGCGGGAAGCCAAGCGATTCGGGGTCTCCGATGCGTACCTGGGGTACCTCACGGGTTCGTCCGAGCCGCGGGTTCGCCACCGGCGGGAGGAACTTGGGCTGACATCGGTCTTCAAGACCGTCGATACCTGCGCGGGAGAGTTCCCGGCGCGGACCCCGTACCACTACTCGGCGTACGAGGACGAGGGTGAGGTGCGTCGGGGAGACCGCCGGAGCGTCGTCATCGTCGGGGCCGGACCGAACCGGATCGGCCAGGGCATCGAGTTCGACTATGCCTGCGTCCACGCGGCGTTCGCGCTGCGCGAGGCGGGGTACGACGCCGTGATGGTCAACTGCAACCCGGAGACCGTCTCGACCGACTACGACACGAGTGACCGGTTGTACTTCGAGCCACTGACGGCCGAGGATGTGCTGCGCGTGTGCCGGGAGGAGCAGCCGATGGGCGTCATCGTGCAGCTGGGCGGACAGACGCCGTTGAAGCTGTCGCACATCCTCGAGGACGAGGGGTTCGCCGTGCTCGGGACGCCGCCTGAGGCGATCGACCTCGCCGAGGATCGGGGCAAGTTCGCGACGCTGCTCGCGGAGTTGGGGATCCCCGCACCGCCGCACGGGGAGGCGCACGATCTGGCGGAGGCGGAGGTCATCGCGGAGCGGATCGGGTATCCGGTGCTCGTTCGTCCCTCCTACGTACTCGGTGGGCGGGCGATGGAGATCGTCTACGGCAAGGACGAGCTGGATCACTTCGTGCGCATGGCGGCGGAAGCCTCGCCGGACCATCCCGTGCTGATCGACCGGTTCCTGGAAGGTGCGATCGAGGTCGATGTCGACGCGGTCTGCGACGGAGAAGAGGTGTTCGTCGGGGCGGTGATGGAGCACATCGAGGAGGTGGGAGTGCACTCGGGCGACTCGTCCTGCGTGATCCCTCCCCCGACGCTCTCTGACGAGGAACTCGACACCGTGGAGGAGATCACCCGGACACTGGCGATGCGCCTGGGGGTCCGGGGCCTGATGAACCTGCAACTCGCGATCAAGGACGAACGGGTGTGGGTCCTTGAGGCGAACCCGCGTGCTTCGCGGACGGTGCCGTTCGTGTCCAAGGCCGTTGGGGTCCCGCTGGCCAAGGTCGCCACGATGATCCTGGTCGGTCGCTCCCTGGCGGACCTGAGGGCCGAGGGCATGGTCCCCGAGGATCCGCAGCACTACCGACGCCTCGCGCACACGGCGGTCAAGGCAGCGGTGCTCCCGTTCGATCGATTCGTGGGAGCGGACACGGTACTGGGACCCGAGATGAAGTCGACCGGCGAGGTGATCGGGATCGACGAGGACTCCGGGCTGGCTCTCGCGAAGGCGCTGGTGGCCAGCGGGATCCCGCTCCCGCAGAAGGGAACCGTGTTCGTCTCCGTCTCGAACCGCGACAAGCGAGCCATCCTGCTGCCGGCGAAGCAACTCGCGGACCTGGGGTTCCGACTCGTCGCGACCGGCGGAACGGCGGCCGTCCTGTCGCGTGCGGGGATCCCGGTCGAGCGCGCGGCGAAGGTCTCGGAGGGGTCGCCCAACGTGGTCGAGCTGATCCGATCCGGCGAGGTGGACCTGGTCATCAACACGCCGTACGGGCGGGGAGCGCGCAGCGACGGATACCACATCCGGACGGCGTCGGTATCGGCCGGTATCCCTTGCATCACAACGCTTCCCGGGGTCATGGCCGCCATCCGGGGGATCGAGGCGATGCGGACGACCAGTTCGGAACCGCGGAGCCTGCAGGAGTACCATGCGGACGTTCGCGCAGCGCGCCTGCCGGGCGAGGCGGCCGGGGCCGACGCGTGAGACGGATCCGCGCGGAAGTCCTGTCCAGCCGCAACCAGGGGCAGCACCATACGATGACGATCGTCGCTCCGGAGATCGCCGAACGCGCGCGGCCCGGACAGTTCCTCCAGGTCGGGATGCCGGCCGATCGTTCCTTCTTGTTGCGGCGGCCGTTCGCCATCTACAAGGCCTCCCGGCAAGGCGGGTGGGCGGGGACGCTGGAGTTCGCGTTCGGGCCGGGTGGCGCGGGTACCGACTGGCTGCGGACCGTGCGGGCCCACCAGTTCCTCGACATCATCGGTCCCCTCGGCCGGGGGTTCGCCACGCCGAAGAACCGTAACGTCTGCCTGCTGATCGGAGAGGGGTACGCCTCGGGCCAGATGTACTTCCTCGCCGAGGAACTGCGGGCGAAGGGCAAGAAGGTGGACATGATCATCGGCGGACCGACGCAGGAGGCGATCTTCAAGCCGATCGAAGGCAAGCGCCTGGCCGCCTCCGTCACCGTGGTGACCGAGGATGGGAGCCTGGGATCGCGCGGGACCATCGTGGACGTTCTGGCCGCCATGGCGGGTCAGACGGGAGCGGAGGTCATCTATGCGGCCGGGACCACGCCGATGCTTCGCGCGGTCGCCGAGTACTGCGGTCAGCAGCGGATCCCTGCGCAGGTGGCGATCGAGGAGGCGATGGCCTGTGGGTGGGGTCAGTGCTTCACCTGCGTCGTTCCGGTCCTTCGCAAGGACGGATCGGGGATCGACCACCAGCGTTCGTGCACCGACGGGCCCGTGTTCAACTCGTCGCGGATCGCGTGGGATGCCCTGGTTCCATCCGCGACGGCGACTTCGACTGGGTCGGGGTCGGGGTCCGGGTCGGAGGGCGCGGGCGCGTGAAGCCGGTTCTCGACGTCGACCTCGGGGGCATCCCCTTGCGCTCACCCGTCATGGCGGCGTCCGGCTGCTTGCGATCGATCCGCGACGTCCACGGCCTGGTGGATGTCCGCCGGTTGGGGGCGATCGCATCGGTCAGTGTGACGGCCCAGCCCGTTGCCGGTTCTGCGGGCCCGCGCGTCGCGGAAACCCCCTCGGGGTTGCTGCACGACACGGGGCATCAGAACCCGGGTCTGGATGTGTTCCTCGCCCAGGAGCTTCCGGTTCTCGCGCGAACCCGCGTTCCGGTGTTCGCGTCGGTAGGTGGCGCGACCCTCGAGGAGTACCTGCGTGTCGGGACGGCCTTGGCGGAGGCGCCGGGTGTCGTGGCGCTCGAAGTCAACCTGGCGTGTCCGAGCGCGGAGCGCGGGGGGGCGCTGTTCGCGCATCGATCCGATCATGCGGCGGAGGTGGTGGGCGCGGTCGCGCGATCCACGCGGCTGCCCGTGTTCGCGAAACTCACGGGCGACGTCGCGGACATCGTCGACATCGCGGGCGCCTGCATCCAGGCGGGAGCGCACGGGCTCACGCTGATCGGTTCGATACCGGGGATGGGCATCGCGCCGGCGTCACGATCTCCGAGGTTGGGAGCGGTGACCGGTTGGGTGTCGGGTCCGGCGATCCGGCCGGTGGCCGTTCGCGCGGTGTTCCTCGTGTCGCGGGCCTTCCCCGACGTACCCATCATCGGGGTCGGTGGAGTGGCGGACGCATCGAGCGCGGTCGAGTTCCTGCTGGCGGGCGCTTGGGCCGTGCAGGTCGGTACGGCGATGCTGGTCGATCCGGATGCCCCGCTCGAGATCACGAAGGGCATCATCGGGTATCTGCGGCGGCACAAGATCGCCGATCCATCCCAGCTTCGGCTGGCGCTTCGGCCGGCGCGGCCCGCTGCGGACGGGGGCTCCTCGTGAACCCCCGACCCCCCAACCCGATCATCGCGGCGATCGATCGGAGCTCGATGGAGGATGCGGAGGAACTCGCGAGATCCCTCGTGGGCGAGGTCGGCTTGCTCAAGGTCGGCCTCGAACTGCTCTGGGCGCACGGTCCCGAGGCGGTCGCCCGGGTCGGACGGCTGGGCCCGGTCTTCGTGGACGGGAAGCTGCACGATATCCCCACGACGGTCGAGCGGGCCGCCGCGAACATCGCGTCCCTCGGCGTCGGGATGTTGAACGTCCACGCGCTCGGTGGAGAAGCGATGATGCGCGCCGCGCTCGCCGGAGCCCGCGCGGGGGCCGATGGTGCCGGTGTTCCGATACCGATGGTGATCGCCGTCACCGTCCTGTCCAGCCAGTCGGGCGAGGAGCTCGCGAGTCCCGCATCCCTGGCATACGAGGCCAAGGCCGCGGGACTCGATGGCGTCGTCGTGTCGGGGGAGGACGTTCGGGACGTTCGCGGCGCGTGCGGCGAGGACTTCTGCCTGGTGGTGCCGGGGATCCGCCCGGCGGGAACCAACGGCGACGATCAGCTACGTATCCTGACGCCGGACGAGGCACTCGAACGCGGTGCGGACTACCTGGTCATCGGCAGGCCGATCACCGGCGCGGACGATCCCGCCGCCGCGGCGCGCGCGATCCGAACCTCCCTCGCCTCCCGCTGACCGCGGCGGGCCTGCTTTGCCCCAGCTCAGACGCCCTGCGTATAATCGCCGCCTCTAGCCGCGCACTCGAATCGAAGGAGGCATGATGCCCCTACCACAGCTTTCCGACGAACAACGCAAGGCGGCGCTCGTCAAGGCCGCGGAAGCGCGTCGCAAGCGAGCGGTGTTGAAAGGCGAACTGAAGTCGGGGAAGCGCAACCTCGGGGACGTGCTCGCGCGGCAGAGCGACGACACCGTGGGGAAGATGAAGGTGACGACGGTGCTTGAGTCACTTCCCGGCGTCGGGAAGGTGCGGGCCCGCAAGATCATGGAGCGATTGGAGATCTCCGCGTCGCGCCGCATCCGAGGACTCGGAGCGAAGCAGAAGGAAGCCCTGCTCTCCGAGTTCGCGAAACGATAGGAGCGCCCGGTCGCCGCGGGCGGCTCTTCGTCATCTCCGGTCCGTCGGGGGTCGGCAAGGGGAGCGTCGTCGCCTCGCTGCTGGAGCGGGATCCCGCGCTCGTCCTGTCCGTCTCGTGTACGACCCGCGAGCCGCGCGCCGGCGAGGCCGACGGCGTCGACTACCGGTTCCTGACCGACGAGGAGTTCGATGCGTCGATCGCCGCCGACGGGTTCCTGGAGTGGGCGGAGGTGTTCGGACGCCGGTACGGGACCCCCCGCGGGCCCGTCGATGAGGCGATCGAGGCCGGCCGTCACGTGGTGCTCGAGATCGACGTGCAAGGGGCCCGAAGCGTTCGCCGGCGATCGCCGGAGGCGGTCCTGATCTTCCTGGTTCCGCCATCCCGCGAGGAGTTGATCCGCCGGCTCCGCGAGCGGGGGACCGAAGACGAAGCCGCCCTGCAGTCGCGCCTCGCCCGGGCCGACGCCGAGATGGAGGAGCGGAGCTGGTTCGACCACATCGTGGTCAACGACGACCTCGGGCGCGCGACGAGCGAGGTCGCTGTTATCATCGAAGGACCGCATACCTGACGCGGTCGACGCACGCACGGAAAGGGCTCCCGTGATCGACGAACCGAAGCTTGACGACCTCCTGAAGTCGGTCGACTCGAAGTACACGCTGGTGGTGGTCGCCGCCAAGCGAGCGCGGGAGATCAACTCGTATTACAGCCAGCTCGGGGAGGGTCGCGGCGAATTCGTCCCGCCGCTCGTCGAGACCGGTGGTCTGCGGAGCAAGCCGCTGTCGATCTCGCTCCAAGAGATCGCCGAGGAGAAGGTCGCGTATGAGCGTCCTGAGGCAGTCGCCACCGACTAGCCCGCTGGCCGGGCGCCACGTGCTGCTCGGGGTCACCGGCGGGATCGCCGCCTACAAAGCCTGCGCCCTCGTTCGCCTTCTCGTCGAACGCGACGCGAGTGTCCAAGTGGTGATGACCGAGGCCGCGACGCGCTTCGTCGGATCGGACACCTTCGCCGCTCTGTCGTCGCGCCCCGTCCACACGGACCTGTTCGGGCAACCGGAACGCGTGCTCCATGTCGCGCTGGCGCACGAGGCCGACGTCGCCGCGATCGTCCCGGCCACCGCGAACACGCTCGCGAAGGTCGCCCTCGGCTTCGCCGACGACCTGCTGACGTCAACGTTCCTCGAGGTGACGGCGCCGCTGATCGTTGCACCCGCGATGCACACGGGGATGTATGAGAACGCAACGACCCAGGAGAACCTACGTTTGTTGGCCGAGCGCGGTGTGAGGATCGTGGGTCCGGTGACCGGCAAGCTGGCGGCGGGCGATGAGGGGATCGGCCGCATGGTCGAACCTGAGCGCATCCTCGAGGAGATGGAAGCCGTCATCGGCCGAGGTCGTGATCTGGACGGTCGCCGCATCCTGGTGACTGCGGGGCCGACCTGGGAACCGCTCGATGCGGTCCGGTTCGTCGGCAACCGTTCGAGCGGGAAGATGGGGTTCGCGGTCGCCGCCGAGGCGGCGATGCGGGGCGCGGATGTGACCTTGGTTCTGGGCCCGGGGACCGAGCGTCCTCCCGGGGGCGTTGCCGTGGTGCCGGTGTCCACGGCCGAGCAGATGCGGGAGGCCGTGCTCGACGTCGCCGAACGGGCGGACGCGATCGTGATGGCCGCTGCCGTGGCCGATTTCCGCCCGGAACAACCGTCATCCGGGAAGCTGAAGAAGGAGGCCGGGCCACCGGAGATCCGATTGGTGGCGAATCCCGACATCCTCATGGAGCTCGGCGCCCGCAAACCGGATGGTCAGGTCCTCGTGGGGTTCGCGGCTGAGACGGAGCAGCTGGAGGCATCCGGGCGCGCCAAGCTTGAACGCAAGGGCGCCGACCTGATGGTGGTGAACGAGGTCGGCCGAGCGGGGACCGGGTTCGGGTCGGAGGACAACCACGCGATGATCGTGTCCCGTTCCGGCGAGGACACGCTCCTGCAGACCTGGAGCAAGCGCGAGCTCGCGCGGGAACTCTGTGACCGGATCGCCAAGTCGCTGGCCGGGTGAGCCGGGCCTCCGGCCGCTATAATCCGGCGCACATGAGCGGCAACTACCTCTTCACCTCGGAATCGGTTACCGAAGGGCACCCCGACAAGCTGGCGGACCAGATCTCGGATGCGGTCTTGGACGCGATCATCGGAGAGGACCCCCTCGGGCGGGTGGCCTGTGAAACTCTGATCACCACCGGCATCGTGATGGTGGCGGGCGAGATCACGACCGAGGCCTACGTGGACATCGCCCCGCTTGTCCGCGATGCGATCGTCGAGGTCGGCTACACGGACGCGCGGTTCGGGATCGACGGGTATACCTGCGGCGTCATCACGGCCATCCAGGAACAATCGCCTGACATCGCGGTCGGCGTCGACGACGCACTCGAGCACCGGGGCGGATCGGGCGACGATCTGGACTCCCTCGGCGCGGGTGACCAGGGCATGATGTTCGGGTTCGCCTGCCGCGAAACCGACGAGCTCATGCCGATGCCCATCGCGATGGCGCACCGGCTCGCGCAGCGGCTCACCGACGTCCGCAAGGCGGGCGTCGTTCCATACCTGCGGCCCGACGGCAAGAGCCAGGTGTCCATCGAGTACGCGGATGGCAAGCCGGTTCGCGTCAACACGGTGCTCATCTCGGCGCAGCACCGCGAGGAGGTCGACGTCGACACGCTCCTCGCTCCCGACGTCACTGCCGAGGTCATCGACCCCGTCCTGAAAGAGTTCGCACTCGATGCAGACGGCGTCCGGGTGCTCGTGAACCCGACCGGCCGCTTCGAGATCGGTGGACCGAAGGCCGATACCGGTCTCACCGGCCGCAAGATCATCGTCGATACCTACGGTGGCATGGCGCCACACGGCGGGGGAGCGTTCTCCGGCAAGGACCCGACGAAGGTCGACCGATCCGCGGCCTACATGGCGCGCTACGTCGCGAAGAACGTCGTCGCGGCCGGTCTCGCGGATCGGTTCCAGATCCAATTGGCGTACGCGATCGGCACGGCCCAGCCGGTATCTATCAACGTCGATGCCTTCGGGACCGAGCAGATCGCGCCCGAGAAGATCGTCGAACTGGTGACGGATGCGTTCGACTACCGTCCCGCGGCCATCATCCGCGATCTCGACCTGCGCCGGCCCCTCTACCGTGCGACCGCGGCCTACGGTCACTTCGGTCGCAAGGAATTCCCATGGGAGGCGACCGACCGCGCGGACGAGTTGCGCTCGGCCGCCGGCTAGCCGCCCACCGGGCCGCCCGTGGCCCCCGTGAACGACATCCTGTCCGGGCCGGTCGATGTGTGCATCGACCGG
>JBBDIK010000013.1:75319-98243 GCA_040880465.1 Actinomycetota bacterium
CCCCCCCGCCACTCCTCTCGCTGGATCGGCCCTTCACGTATTCGCTGGCGGGCGACCAGCAGGCGGGGACCGGAAGCCTGGTGTCCGTCCGGTTCCACGGCAAGCTGACGAAGGGCTGGGTGCTCGGGCCCTCAGTCGCGGCGCCGGAGAAGATGCTGGACGTCCAGAAGGTTCACGGTGGCGTCCGGTTCTTCGACCAGGACTCGTTGCGGCTCCTGCGGTGGGTGGCCGAGCGCACCGTCGCCCCGCTCGCGACGGTGATCGGACGGAGCGTGCCGCCACGGGTCGTCTCCGAAGAGGAACCGACTTCTGCCGACCCGACACCGGAGGGGGCGCGCATGGCCCCGCCGGCGGCCCCGGTCTCGGCCGCGGTTGCGGATGTCTCCTCTACGGCCCGGTCGGTGCTCGAGGACTATCGGGGCGGTCGGCGGCTGCTGGAGACCATCGCGTCCGGAGAGGGCGCATCCATCGTCCGGCCTTCGCCTGCCCAAGAGGTGAGCGTCGCGGTTGAGGCGGTCGGCGCGTGCCTGGCGGGGGGGCGCCGGGCGATCGTACTCGTCCCCGAAGCCGCGCCCGTCCCGGCTACCGCGCGCGCCCTCGCGGAGACGTTCGCGGGACGGTGCCTGCAGTACCTCGGCGGCAGCAAGCGCGACCGGTACCGGATGTGGCTGGACGTGCTCGCAGGTCGCTACGAGGTCGTCGTGGGAACCCGGCCGGCCGTGTTCGCGCCGCTGCAGGATGTCGGGCTGATCTGGGTGGCACGGGAGAGTCACGCCGCGCATAGAGAGGACCGCTCGCCCTACTACCACGTGCGCGATGTCGCCCTCGCGCGGGCCGCGCTCTCCGGAGCCGTCGCCGTGATGGCCTCGCTGTGCCCTTCCTCGGAGGCGGTGGCGACGGGTGCACCCGAAGTGACGCCTCAGCGGCGCTCGTGGCCGCCGGTCGAGGTGGTCAAGCCGGGATCCGAGGGCCGCGCGCCGCGGCTGGTGTCGGCACTGAAGCAGACGCGGGGGGCCTTCCTGTTCGAACCGCTGCGCGGGTACGGCGTCGCTCAGATCTGCAGGTCCTGCGGCGAGGCGGCTGGTTGCTCGGTCTGTGGAGGGATCCTTCGGATGGAAGGCGGCCGGGTCGGATGCGCGGTGTGCGGGGCCGCAGGAACCTGCGCGAAGTGCGGCGCGACCGATTTCGGCGTTCGGCGGGGCGGTGCCGAACGCGTTGAGGAGTGGGTGCGGGGCATCGTCTCGTTGCCCGTCCGAGCCGGGGAACCCGCATCCGGTTCCGTTGCGGTCGGCGGGGCCGATGCCGTCCGCGACCTCGGCCCGGTCGGCCTCGACCTCGTCGGGATCCTCGAGGCGGATCTGGTCGTGCGGCGGCCGGGTATCGGGGCGACCGAACGCGGCTTGGCCGTTTGGATGGAGGCGGCCGCGTGGGCGGCCGAGGGCCGCGTGATCGTGCAGACGAACCACGCCAACGATCCATCGGTGCAGGCGCTGGTCGGCGGGAATCCCTCGCGGTTCTATCGGGCCGAGTTCTCACGCCGGACCGAAGCCGGCTTCCCGCCGGGCGCGCCCGTCTTCCGGGTGACGGGCGGACCCGAGCTGCCGGACGAGCTGCAGGCGCTCGCTCCGATCGGTCTGCTGGTCTCGTCCCCGGAGAGCGAGACGATATGCTTGGTCACGATCGGTCGAGATGACGTTCGCGCGTTCGGGGAGCGCATCCGGGAACTCGCGCGGGAGGGCATCGTGACCCGGGTCGAGGCCGAACCCCATCTGTGAGGTCAGGAGTGGTGAAGTGACCGTGCTGCCGATGCGGATCTTCGGGGATCCGATCCTGCGGGAACCCTGCCGCGACGTCGAACGCTTCGACGCCTCGCTGGAGAAGTTGGGGGCCGACCTCCTCGATGCGATGACGCACTACTCGGGCGTCGGGGTCGCGGCGAACCAGATCGGGATCTCCCTGCGGGCGTTCGTCTACGACGACGACGGGACGCCCCGCTGGCTCGTCAACGCGGAGATCGCCGACCTCGATGGCGAGGAGTCGGTCGACGAAGGGTGTCTGTCGGTCCCGGGGCTGTACTTCCCGACCGCGCGCGCGGCGCGACTCCAGCTCAAGGGCGTCGATCTTGAGGGCACGTCGGTCGAGTTCGTCGCCGAGGGTTTCCTCGCACGGGTCATGCAGCACGAGACGGATCACCTGAAGGGCCTCCTGTACCTGGACCGGCTCGATGACGTGACCCGGCGTGAGGCCATGCGCCAGATCCGCGAGCAAGACATGGGCGCCCGGGAGGTCCAGCGGCGGACGTAGGGACCGGCTTGCGCGTGGTGTTCCTGGGCAACGACCGATGGTCGGTGCCGTCGCTCGAAGCGCTCGCGTCTTCCCGCCACGATGTCGCGTTGGTGCTCACCCGCACGCCGCGTCCGGCACGGCGCGGTATGGCCACAGATCCCACACCGGTCGCGACCGCAGCGCGCGATCTGTTGCTGCCGCTCGTCGAAACGCCGAGCCTGGAGGAGACCGAAGGGCCGGAGGCGATCCGCAACACGCGGCTGGATGTGCTCGTGGTGGTCGCGTTCGGGGAGATCTTGTCACCCGTGGAGCTGGGGCTCGCGCCGCGGGGCGCCGAGAACGTGCACTTCTCACTCCTTCCGCGGTACCGCGGCGCGAGCCCCGTCCAGCGTGCGTTGATCGATGGTCTCGCCTCCACCGGCGTTACGACGATGTTGCTGGACGAGGGGATGGACACGGGACCGATCCTGCTCCAACGCGAGGCGTCCATCGGGGAGACGGACGATGCCGGCGTCCTCGGAGGCCGGCTGGCGGTTCTCGGCGCCGATCTGTTGATAGCGACGCTCGACGCGATGGAAGACGGGTCGCTCGAGCCTCGCCCCCAGGATCCGGCGAAGGCATCGACGGCACCGCGGTTGACGGCCGCCGATCGTGTCCTCGATTGGTCGCGGCCGGCGGCGGAGGTGGTGGGACGGATCCGGGCGTTCGCGCCGGAGCCGGGCGCCCGAACCGGCTTCCGTGGAGCTGGCCTCAAGGTGGTTCGGGCCGAGGTCGTCGCCGCTTCCGGCGAACCCGGGGCCCTGGTGTTCCCGGTGGACGGCGAGCCGGGTGGACCGCTGGTGGCCGCAGGAACCGGTGGCGTGCGGCTCGTGGAGGTTGCGCCCGCAGGGCGCAAGCACATGGACGCGGAAGCGTTCTGGCGCGGGGTTCGCCCCCACCCCGGAGAGACGCTGGGATGAGGTCCCGCGCAGGCAGGGTGGCACCGGTAGGATAGCCACGTGGGAAAGCTCGCCGCGTCGATCCTGGCGGCCGACTTCGCGAACCTCGGAGCGCAGGTCGCCCTCGTCGAACCGCACGTCGACGTGTTCCATATCGACGTGATGGACGGTCACTTCGTACCCCCCATCACCCTCGGGGGTGTCGTCGTGAAGTCCATCCGGCCGCACACCACTCGCACGTTCCACGGTCACCTGATGATCGAGAACCCCGAGGCGCAGTTCGACGACCTCGCCGAAGCCGGCCTGGATGTCGTGTCGTTCCATCTCGAGGCCGTGACCGACGCCGGGCCGCTGATCCGGAAGGCGCGTGGCGGCGGGATGGGGGTCGGGCTGACGATCAACATGGAGACGCCCGTTGAGGATCTGTTCCCGTACCTCGATGAGATCGACGACGTGATGCTGATGAGCATCCGCCCGGGCTGGTCGGGACAGGAGCTCAACCCTGCGGTCTTCGACCGCGTGGAGGCCGTTCGGGCCGAGCTGGATCGCCGAGGCCTGGAGGCGGACGTGGAGGTCGACGGAGGCATCACGCTGGAGAACGCTCGCCGGGCGATGGATGCCGGAGCGAGCGTGCTGGTGGCCGCGTCGGCTATCTTCTGGGCATCGGATCCGGCGGGCGCCGCACGGGAACTCGCTGAGATCGCCGGTGAGGGGGGACCGTGAGCGAGCAGATCCTCGTGGTGGACGACGATCCGGACATCGCCCGGTTCGTGGAGGTGAACCTGCGCTCGGCCGGCTACGACGTCGCGGTCGCCTCCGACGGTGAGGAGGCGCTCGAGCGCGCAACGGAACTCCGCCCGGATCTGGTCCTGCTCGACGTGATGATGCCCCGGATCGACGGTTTCGAGGTCGCCCAGCGACTTCGGCGGAACCCGCAGACCGCCAACACGAGCATCATCATGCTGACGGCCAAGGCCCTCTCCACTGACAAGGTTCTCGGCCTGACCGCGGGCGCGGACGACTACATCATCAAGCCGTTCGACCCCATCGAGCTCCTCGCGCGCGTCAAGGGAACGCTGCGGCGCGCCCGGGAGATGCGCAACCTGTCGCCGCTCACGGGCCTGCCGGGCAACATCCGCATCCAGGAAGAGATCGAGCGTATGGTCCAGGACGAGGTCCCGTTCGCCGTCCTGTACTGCGACCTCGACAACTTCAAGGCCTATAACGACCATCGCGGGTTCGTCCAAGGTGACCGGCTGATCCAGGCGACCGCACGGATGATCCAGGATGCGGTCCTCGATCTCGCGGGACCGGAGGGCTTCGTCGGGCACGTCGGTGGCGATGACTTCGTCGCCGTCCTTCCGCCCGAGGCGGCGACACAGGCCGCCCAGAGGATCGTCACCCGTTTCGAGGAAGACGTGAAGGAGTTCTATGCGCGCGAGGATCTCGAACGCGGCTATGTCGAGGTGATCGACCGTCGCGGGGAGCAGCAGAAGATGCCGCTCGTCGCGATCTCGATCGGCGTGGCTTCGACCGACAAGCGGAACTTCGGGCACTACGTCGAGGCCGTGAACGTGGCCACCGAGATGAAGCAGTACGCGAAGCGACAGTCGGGCTCCTCCTTCGCGATGGACCGACGCTCGATCGAGCCGGACCAGCCCAGCGAGGAACCGCTGGTCAGCGGGCCGTAGGCACGATCCGGCTCCACAGAACCGCAATCTCCGCGGGGTTCTCGACCGTTCGACCTCGCCGTATACTTGGGGCGTAACTCGTCTTCGGGGCGGGGTGGAAATCCCCACCGGCGGTGAAAGTCCGCGACCCCGTCGCCGCCAGCGACGGGTGGACCCGGTGCGATTCCGGGACCGACCGTGAGAGTCGGGAAGGGAGAGGACGGGTCGTGCTTCGGCGCGGCGTTCGCCTGCGCCTTCGCTCGCCCATCCACGCTCCGGGAAAGGTTCGTTGGTGGACGACGCAACGTACATCCGGAGGACCCTGGACCTGGCCGCGCGCGGCGCGGGGCTCGCCTCACCCAATCCGGTGGTGGGAGCCGTGATCGTCGCGCCCGACGGTTCGATCGTGGGCGAGGGCTGGCACGAAGGCCCGGGCAGCCCGCACGCGGAGGTCCAGGCCCTGAGCGCCGCCGGTTCCCGGGCTCGTGGGGCGTCCCTCTACGTCTCGCTGGAGCCCTGTAACCACCACGGCCGGACGGCCCCGTGCACTGCCGCGATCTTGGATGCCGGCATCACCCGCGTCGTGTCGGCGACCGCCGATCCGAACCCTGCGGTCGCAGGCGGGGGCTCGGCGTACCTGCGTGAGCGCGGGTTGGAGTGTCTCGAGGGCGTCCTCGGGGACGAGGCGGAGCGCCAGAACCGCCCGTTCTTCACCCACGTCCGCACCGGACGGCCCTGGGTCGTCCTCAAGGTCGCCGCGACTCTCGACGGCAAGATCGCCGCCCGTGACGGGTCGTCGACATGGATCACATCGGATCCCTCTCGGGACGAGGTCCACCGCATGCGGGCGGCGTCCGACGCGATCCTCGTCGGTTCGGGTACCGCGATCGCCGACGATCCGCGGTTGACCGTCCGCGGCACCGCCTACCGGGGGTCGCCGCCGCTGCGGGTCGTCGTGGATGCCTCCGGGCGGCTTCCGGCCCGCGGCAACCTCTTCGACGGTGCGGCCCCGACGCTGATCGCGACGACAACTGCCTCTCCGGAGGACGTGCAAGGCGGATGGGCGACGGCCGGCGCCGAGGTCCTCGTCTGCGATACCGATGACGAGGGGGGTGTGTCCCTGCCGGATCTGTTCGCGCGACTCGGCAAGCGAGACATGCAATCCGTCCTGGTCGAGGGCGGTGCGACGGTCGCGGATCGCGCCGTCCGCGCGGGGCAGATCGATGAGGTCGTCATCTTCTTCGCGCCGAAGCTGCTCGGTGGCGCGGAGGCGCCGGGGATCCTCGGCGGGCGCGGCTTCGACACTCTCGCCGATGCTCAGGAGTTGGCGATCACCGCCGTCGAGCGGTTCGGACCCGATGTGAAGGTGGTGGCGGATGTTCACCGGGATCGTTGAGGAACGGGGCCGCGTGATCGAGGCCGGCGACGCCCGCATCGTGATCGAAGCATCCGTCGTCGATGCCGATGCCGATGTCGGCGCATCGATCGCGGTCAACGGGGTGTGCCTGACCGTGGTCGAGCACACCGGAGACAAGCTCACGTTCGACGTGTCACCCGAGACGAGGTCCAGGACGACGCTCGGCGAACTGCGAGACGGAGATCCCGTGAACCTCGAACGACCCGTCACCCTGACCACGCGTCTGGGCGGCCATCTGGTCCAAGGACATGTCGACGCCGTCGGTGACGTGCGTTCGATCGGGCCGGGTGAGGGCGGCGGATCGACACTGACGGTCGCGATCCCCGGCGACCTCCGACGCTACGTCGTCGAGAAAGGGTCGATCACGGTCGACGGCATCAGCTTGACCGTCGCCGGACTCACAGAGGACGCGTTCTCGGTCGCGCTCATCCCCCACACCCTTGCCGTCACGACGCTGGGCGCCACGAGTCCCGGCGACCACGTCAACCTTGAAGTCGATGTCATCGCGAGATACGCGGAGTCCCTGCTGGAGAACGGAGAGCGAACATGACCAGTCACGAGGTAGACCGAGCGGTGTTCTCGACGATCGAAGAGGCCGTCGAAGACATCCGGACCGGCAAGATGGTGATCGTCGTCGATGACGCCGACCGCGAGAACGAGGGTGACTTCATCATGGCCGCCGAGGCGGTGACCCCAGAGGCGATCAACTTCATGGTCACCCACGGACGGGGTATCGTCTGCGTGCCCGTCGCCGGGTGGCGGCTTGACGAGCTGCGCATCCCGTTGATGGTCCCGCAGCCGGAGGAAGGACATGAGACCGCGTTCGCCGTGTCGGTGGACGCGAAGGTGGGCGTGACCACGGGGACGAGTGCTCACGACCGAGCGGCCACCATCAAGGCCGTTGCGGACGCCTCGATCACACACGCGGATATCCGGATGCCCGGGCACGTGTTCCCCCTTCGTCCGCAGGATGGTGGCGTGCTGCGGCGCGCGGGGCACACCGAGGCGGCCGTGGATCTCGCCAACCTCGCGGGCATGTTCCCGGCGGGAGTGATCTGCGAGGTCATGCATCCCGACGGCACGATGGCGCGGATGGACGAGCTGGTCCGTGTCGCACGGGAACACGGTCTCAAGCTGATCTCGATCGCCGAGCTGATCGAGTACCGCCGTCATCGGGAGAAGCTGATCAAGCACGTCGCCGACGCGACGATCCCGACGTCCTACGGAGAGTTCAAGGCGGTCGCCTACGAGAGCGATGTGGATCAGCGCGTGCACGTGGTCATGCAGCTCGGCGAGGTGGGGGACGGGACGGACATCCTTGTCCGCGTTCACTCCGAGTGCCTCACCGGCGACGTCTTCGGATCGCTGCGGTGTGACTGCGGGCAACAGCTCGACGCCGCGTTCGCAGCCATCGGCCGGGAGGGCCGAGGCGTGGTCCTGTACATCAGGGGCCATGAGGGACGTGCGATCGGGCTGACCCATAAGCTCCGCGCGTACCGGCTTCAGGAGCAGGGCAAGGACACCGTCGAGGCCAACGTAGAACTCGGGTTCCCGCCGGACCCTCGTGACTATGGGATCGGGGCACAGATCCTGTTCGACATCGGCGTGCGCACGATGCGGCTGCTGACCAACAATCCGGGCAAGCGGGCCGGTCTCGAAGGATACGGGCTATCGATCGTGGACCGGGTTCCGCTCGAGAGTCCGCCGACGAAGGAGAACATCGAGTACCTCCGGGCCAAGCGGGAGAAGCTGGGGCACCTCCTGGACAACCTTGAGGAACCCGCGGGGGTCGACGCGTCCTCATGAGGACGGTCGAGGGCGAGCTTCGGGGCCGCGGGCGGCGCATCGCCATCGTTGCCGCGCGGTTCAACGGGCTGGTCGTGCAGCGGCTCGTCGAGGGCGCGGACGCATGTCTGCGGAAGTACGAAGTGGCCGACGACGACATCGATCTGGTGTGGGTTCCAGGGTGCTTCGAACTGCCCATGGTGGCGGAGCGGCTCGCGGCCAGCGGCGACCGCGACGCCGTGATCTGTCTCGGCGCGGTGATCCGCGGGGAAACGGCGCATTTCGAGTACGTCGCGAACGCCGCGGCGAGTGGGATCCGGGAAGCGTCGCGCCGGACGGGTGTGCCGGTGATCTTCGGCGTCCTGACGACCGACACCCTCGACCAAGCGATGGATCGCGCCGGTGGCGCCCACGGGAACAAAGGATGGGACGCCGCTCAGGCGGGTCTTGAGATGGCCGGCCTCTTGGAGTCCCTGCCGAAGGAGGGATCGAGCTGATCATCGAGAAGCCGTGGGGCAAGGTGGTGACCTACGCGCTGAACCAGCCATCCTCGGTGCGGGTGATCACGATCGAGCCGGGGGAGTCCTCGAGCGAGCACTACCATCGGTTGCGCGACGAGATGTGGGTCGTGTTGGACCCCGGGCTCACGATCCAGATCGGCAACAAGACCGTGGAGGCCGCACCGGGTGAGGAGTTCGTCGTCTCGTCCGAGGAACCTCACCGGATCGTGAACGAGAGCGGATCGCGGGGCCGGGTGCTCGAGATCGCCTACGGCTACACCACCGAGGACGACTTGTTCCGCCTCCAGGACGACTACGGACGTCCGCTGGAACCGGAATGGTAGGGGTACGTTCGAGCAGGCCACGAGCAGTCCCGGCGGCCCTTGTCGGTCCTCGGGTCTTCCGAGATCCGCGCAGGCACGCTTGGGCCAGGCACGCCGCGTCGACACCTGCCCTGGCCAGCCCCTATACTCGCCCCTGTGTGAAGATGCTTCCCTGGCGGCGCCGGCGAACCTTCGTCGGTGCCTTTTTCTCGGGACGGAGGTGATGCGGGGTATCGGTTGAAGCGAGGATCAACGGGAGGATCAGATCCGCCCAGATACGGCTCGTCGGCGCCGATGGCGCACAGATCGGAGTCGTTCCCCTGGAGGACGCCATCCGGCGAGCCAGGGATCTGGACCTCGATCTGGTCGAGGTAGCTCCGAACGCCGACCCGCCCGTCTGCCGGATCATGGATTACGGCAAGTTCAAGTACGAGCGGGATATCCGACAGAAGGAGGCCCGCAAGAAGCAGGTGCGGGTTGAGGTCAAGGAGATCAAGTTCCGGCCCAAGATCGACCCCCACGACTACGCCACGAAGAAGGGGCACGTGGAGCGGTTCCTGAGGCACGGGGCGAGGGTCAAGGTGACCATCATGTTCCGAGGGCGCGAGATGGCGCACACGGAGCTGGGGCGCAAGATCCTGGACCGGCTGGTGGCAGACCTCGACGGCTTGGCCGTCGTGGACGCTATGCCGAAGCAGGACGGGCGCAACATGGTCATGGTGATCGCGCCGACGAAGAAACCGACCACCACCGCGGAGAAGACATGAAGCAGAAGACACACCGAGGGGCAGCGAAGCGGTTCCGCGTGACGCGGACCGGCAAGGTGCTGCACCGGAAGGCGACCGGCAACCACATGCTCACCAAGAAGCGGAGCAGCCGGAAGCGCCGGATCGAAGGCGACGCCGAGGTCACCGCGGAGAAGCGCGTGATCAAGCGGCTGCTAGGGGAGTAGGCCATGGCCAGGGTCAAGCGAGCGGTCCACGGACGCAAGAAGCGCAACGAGGTCATGCGTGCCGCCAAGGGCTATCGGGGCGCGCGGTCCCGGCGTCCGCGGGTCGCCAAGGAGCAGCTGCTGCATTCGGGCGTGTACGCGTTCCGCGACCGGCGCGATCGCAAGGGCCAGTTCCGCCGGCTGTGGATCGCACGGATCGGCGCTGCCGCCAGACAGAACGGCATGTCCTACTCGACCTTCATCAGCGGCCTGAAGAGCGCGGGGATCGACCTCGACCGCAAGATACTCGCGGACCTGGCGGTGACCGACCCCGGGGCCTTCTCGCAGCTCGTGGAGGCCGCGAAGCAGGCGGGATAGCCAACGTGCCCTCCGAGGGCAGCGTGATCACCTCCACCCGGAACCCCAAGGTCGCCGAAGCCGTCCGTCTCAAGAAGCGAGGGCTGCGCGACGGCGACCGCCGCTTCCTCGCCGAGGGGTCCCAGGTGGTCGGCGAGCTCCTCGCATCGGGGGCGACGCCCGAGCTCCTGTTCGCGACCGATCCTGCCGACCCCGTCGTGATGCGCGCACGTGACGCCGACGTCCGGGTCGAGATCGTGAGCGATCCCGTGATGGAGCGGCTGACCTCCACGGTGACCCCGCCGGGACTCGTCGCGGTGGTTCCGTTCATCGACGTTCCCCTCAAGGACCTGCCGGCGAACCCGGCGTGCGTGCCGATCCTGTGTACCTGCCGGGACCCCGGGAATGCGGGCACGGTCGTCCGCTCGGCGGACGCCGCGGGCGCGGATGCGGTCATCTTCGCCGAGTCGTCCGTCGATGCCTACAACCCCAAGACCGTCCGGGCGACAGCGGGATCGCTCTTCCACCTTCCCGTGATCCGTGGCGCATCGATCGCGGACGCCGTGGATGCAGTGCGAGCGCGGGGGTGCCGCGTACTGGCCGCCTCAGCCGACGGCGAGACCGATGTATTCGGGGCCGACCTCGCTGGGCCGGTGGCGTTCCTCTTCGGCAACGAGGCATGGGGACTGCCACCGGAGGTTGCCGAGCTGGCCGATGCCGGGGTTCGTGTGCCGCTGTCCGGGCGGGCTGAATCGCTGAACCTGGCGGCCGCCGCGACAGTCTGCCTCTTCGAGTGGGCCCGTCAGAACCGGAGCGGCCCGGAGCCGGAGCCGGAGCCGGAATCGGAGCCGAGAGCCGCAACGCCGCCCGGGGGTCCCGACCCCGAACTGGCGGCACTGATCGCCGCGGCCGCCCACGATCTGCGTTCGCCGGTCGCCGGGATCCGGAGCTTCGCCGGCACGTTGCTGCACGGGGTCGATGAGCAGACGCAGCGGGCGCTCATCGAGGGCATCGCGTATGACGCCGACCGCGCCGACCTGGTGGTACAGCAGCTGGTCGATGCGGCTCGGCTGGCGGCAGGAACGCTGGAGCCGGCCCCCGAGGCGATCGATGTTGCGGACGTGGTTACCCGCCTCGCGGGATCCCTGGGGGCCAACCCCGATCATCCCGAGGTTCGCTGGGATGGCCCCGGCGTTGAGGCCGCGGTGGATCGGGCGAGGCTCCGGAGCGCCCTGGCCGCGTGCATCGAGGCCGAAGTCTGGCATGCGACCGACGGTCCGATCGTGGTGAGTGGGGAGCGCACCGAGGATCGCGTCACGATCAGGATCCACCGTGACGGCAGTGAACTCGCGGACCAGGCGGCGGCGGAGCAACTTTTCGCCGCCCGGCACCCCGGCGAGGGAGGTGGCAGTAAGCTTGGTCTCTACGTCGCCAGGAGCGTTGCGGAAGCCTTCGGCGGCGGGATCAGCGCAAGAACCGACGCAGGACTGTGGTTCGTGTTGGAGTATCCGGTGCTCGGCGGCGCGTGAGGCGTCGAACGGTCCGGGGCCCCTGAGGCCCCTTGCTAGACTCGGCACCCTATGGAGCCGGCCGAGGCGCTTCGCATCCTTGATGAGGAACTGGAGAACGGGCGCGCCCTCGCCGCCGCCGCGGCCGATCTTGCCGCACTGGACCGGGCGCAGACCGCCGCACTCGGGCGCAAGTCGCGCTATTCGCAGGTGCAGAAGTCGCTCGGGGGATTGGCGCCCGACGACCGGCGTTCGGTGGGCAAGCGCGCCAATGAGGTCCGCGAGGAACTGGATGCGGCCCTGGACGCACGGCGCGCCGAACTGCAGGCCGTGGCCGAGTCGGGTCTGCTGGCCGCCGACCGCGTCGACGTGTCGTTGCCCGGGCGCCGACGCCCGCTCGGTTCTCTCCATCCGCTAACCATCACCGAGTATGCGATCGTCGATGTCTTCACGCGGATGGGGTTCAGGGTCGCCGAAGGTCCGGAGATCGAGACTGATTGGTACAACTTCACGGCCCTGAACATCCCACCGGACCACCCGGCGCGATCGATGAAGGACTCGCTGTTCGTCGATGTGGAGGGACATCCAGATCTCTTGCTGCGGACCGAGACCTCCGCGGTGCAGATCCACACGATGGAAGAGCAGCAGCCTCCCGTGTACATCGTCTCCCCGGGGCGCGTCTATCGGCGCGAGACCCTCGACGCGACGCATTCGGCGGTGTTCCACCAGATCGAAGGCTTGGCCGTCGACGAGGGGATCACGTTCGCGGATCTGAAGGGGACGCTGGAGGCGTTCGCGAAGGCACTCTTCGGCCCGGATCAACGGGTGCGTTTCTCCCCGTCCTATTTCCCGTTCGTGGAGCCCGGCGCCCAGGTGGATGTGTCCTGTTTCAAGTGCGCAGGCACCGGCTGCCGGACGTGTGGCAACGGCTGGATCGAGATGCTCGGTGCAGGGATGGTCCATCCGGCGGTCCTGGAGAACGTGGGCTACGACCCCGAGCGGTACACCGGGTTCGCGTTCGGCATGGGATTGGAGCGGGTCGCCATGATCCGCTACGGGATCCCGGACATCCGGCTCTTCTTCGAGGGCGACGTGCGGTTCCTCGAGCAGTTCGTGAGTGCCGGATGAAGGTCGTCCTCTCCTGGCTCCGTGAGTTCTGTCCGACCGACCTGCCCGCCGACGAACTGGCCGAGGCGCTCACCGCGGTCGGGGTGAAGGTCGAGGAGATCCTGCGGCCGTGGGACGGACTCTCGGGCGTCGTGGTCGCCGAGGTCCTCGAGGTCGCCGACCATCCGGATTCGGACAAGCTCTGCGTTACGCGCGTGCGCACGACCAACGGAGAAGCGACCGTTGTGGCCGGTGTTCGCAACATGGAGGCCGGAGACCTGGTGCCGTACGCGCCGCCCGGTTCGCGGGTTCCGCTGCTTCCGGATCCGCTGGAGGTTCGCTCTCTGCGCGGGGTCGAGTCGGAGGGGATGCTGTGTTCCCCCCGGGAACTGAACGTGGCAGATGTCCATACCGGCATCATGGTGTTGCCGTCGGACTCGCCCCTGGGCGCCGACGTCGGCGAGCGCTTCGGCCTGGCGGATGCCGTCCTGGATATCGAGATCGAACCGAACCGGCCCGATCTGATGTCGGTCATCGGGGTGGCACGGGAGGCCTCGGCCGTCACGGGCGTGCCGCTCACCATCCCGGATGCGGGGGTCTCCGAAGGCGAGGAGCCGGCGACGGATGTTGCCCGTGTCGAGGTCGTCGACCTGGAGCGGTGCCCGTACTACCTTGCCCGCGTGATCCGCGGCGTCGGCCTGGGGGAGTCACCGGTTACCGCGCAAGCCCGGTTGACGGCGGCCGGCATGCGCCCGATCTCGAACGTCGTCGATGCGACCAACTACATCCTGCTCGAGGTCGGACACCCCTTGCACCCGTTCGACCTTTCTCTCCTGGACGGAGCCTCGATCATCGTCCGGCGAGCCGAGGAAGGAGAGGAACTGACCACGCTCGACGGCGTGATCCGCAGCCTGACGGGAGAGGATCTGCTGATCGCGGACCGATCGCGTGGAGTCGCGGTCGCGGGCGTGATGGGATCGGCGGCGGCCGAGGTCTCGCAGGCCACCACAGACGTGCTCCTCGAGTCCGCGTACTTCCAGCCAGGCGGGATCCTGCGGACCGCCCGTCGCCTGGGGCTCTCCACCGAGGCCTCGATGCGGTTCGAACGCGGGGCGGATCCCGAGGCCGTCGCGTTCGCGGCCGGACGCGCTGCCCATCTGATCGCAGAGTGGTCGGGCGGAACGGTCCTGGCGGGCGCCGCCGAAGCGGGATCCGTGTCGCCTCGACGTCATGTCAGCGTCCGACCGCAGCGTGCCTCCGCGGTCCTTGGAACCGGCGAGCTGACCGGACCGGAGGTCGGGCGGCGGCTCGCGTCGGTCGGGTTCGTAGTGCAGGATCGCGATGACGTCGTCGACGCCGAAGTTCCGAGCTTCCGTGTCGATGTCCAGTGCGAGATCGATCTGATCGAGGAGATCGTTCGCGTCGACCGGGGCTACGAACGGATCGGTGCGACCTTGCCGGAGGTTCGTCAGCCGGGAGGGATGCCGCCGCCCTACGCGTTCCGGCGGCGTCTCCGGGAGTTGCTCGTGCGGCAGGGCCTGGCCGAGGTGCGGTCGCTGTCGTTCGCTTCGGCCGCAGACCTGGACCTGATGGGCGATCCGCCGGACCGCGCGATCCGGCTCGCGAACCCACTCTCGGCCGAGGAGGGATCCCTGCGGACCCGACTCACGCCCGGTCTGCTTCGAGCCCTCCAGCACAATCAAGCGCGGAACGTACTCACAGCCCGCGTGTTCGAGGTAGGAACGGTGTTCCGCGCAGGCGCTCCGGTCGACGAGGTCGAGAAGGTCGGGTTCGCCATCACCGGACCGGCGTCGCACGGATGGTCAGATCCGGATCGCGAGCTGGACTTCTTCGATGCCAGGGGGATCGTGGAGGTGGTGTTAGAAGGGCTCGGGGTGCGTGACTGGACGCTCGGTGAGCCCGCTCCCATGCCATTCCATCCGGGGCGCTCGGCGACGGTCACGGTCGCCGGCCGGCACGCAGGACTCGTCGGCGAACTGCACCCGCGGGTCGCGGCCGACTGGGATCTGTCGGGGCGCGTCGCCATCGCCGTCCTGGCGGTCGAGGCCCTCCGATCGGGGGTCGATCCGGACGTCGCCTACGCCGAGGTCCCCCGGTTCCCGCCCGCGCGGCGAGACCTGGCGTTCATCGTGCGCGAGGACGTCCCGGCGGGCGACCTCCGGTCGGCCCTGCTCGACGCCGGGGGCGAGGTCACCGGGTCGGTCGAGCTGTTCGATGTGTTCGCGGGCGGCCCGATCCCCGAGGGCAAGCGGAACCTCGCGTTCTCGGTGGACTTCCGCGTTCCCGACCGGACGCTGACGGACGACGAGGTGGACGAGGCCGTCGCGCGCATCGCGACGCGGTTGGCTGCCGACTTCGGTGCCGAGCTCCGCGGGTAGACTGCCGCCGTGAGGGACTTCCTGTCGATCGCCGACCTGTCGGCGGACGAGCTTGTGAACCTGCTCGAACGTTCGGCCAAGATCAAGGCGGATCCGCAGAGCGTCGCCACCGCGCTCGCCGGTACCGCCGTCGCGATGCTGTTCGAGAAGCCGTCGACCCGGACCCGCACGTCCTTCGAGGTCGCCGTCGGTCAGATGGCAGGGATCGCGGTGATCCTGACCGAGACCGACATGCAGCTCGGGCGGGGTGAATCCCTCGAGGACACCGGCCGGGTCCTTTCGCGGTACGCGGAGGCGATCGTACTGCGGACCTTCGGTCAGGACCGCCTGGACCGGCTGGCCGGGGCCGCCGACGCGCCGGTCGTCAGCGCGCTCTCGGATCTGGAACATCCGTGCCAAGCGGTGGGCGACCTGCTGACCATCACGGAGCGCAAAGGTGCGCTCGCCGGACTGACGCTCGCCTACCTCGGCGATGGGAACAACACCTGCCATGCACTGATGCTCGCGGGGGCGCTATCGGGGATGCGCATCCGGGTCGCCTGTCCGCCCGGATACGAGCCGGACGAGCGTGTTTCCGCCCTCGCCGCAGAGCTGGCCGCGGCGCATGGCGGCGCGATCGAGGTCACCGACGATCCTGCCGCCGGGCCGGCCGGCGCCGACATCGTCTACACCGACGTGTGGGCGAGCATGGGGCAGGAGTCCGAGGCCACGGCCAGAGAGGCGGTCTTCCCGCCCTTCCAGGTGAACGCCGCAGCGATGGCGCTTGCGGCACCCGATGCGATCGCGATGCATTGCCTTCCGGCGCACCGCGGGCTGGAGATCACCGACGAGGTGCTTGACGGACCGCAGTCGGTGGTGTGGGACCAGGCCGAGAACCGTCTGCACACGGAGAAGGCGATCCTGCTGTTCGCGCTCGATCGATAGATGGCCCGGGCGAACGATGAGGTCGAGGCCCTCCTCTACGAGTACACGGACCTGCTGGCGATCCTGTCGACGGATCCGTTCAAGCCGCGGGCGTTCGAGAAAGCGGCGCGGTCGGTCGGTGGCTACCATCAGGACATCGCGAATCTCGACCTGAAGGGCCTCCTTCAGATCCCGGCGGTCGGCCGTTCGATCGCCGAGAAGATCCTCGAGTACCTGCAGACCGGACACATCGCCGAACTGGACGAGATGCGATCGCAGATCCCAGCTGGCGTACGAGAGATCATGGCAGTGCCGGGCCTCGGTCCGAAGAAGGCCATGCTGCTCTATGAGCAACGCGGGATCGCGTCGGTCGATGATCTGAAGGCGGCGATCGACGGGGGTCGGTTGGCCGGACTCAAGGGGTTCGGCGCGAAGACGGAGGAGAACATCCTCAGGGGCATCGCCACCCGGCAGACGGCCGGCGGGCGGATGCAGCTCGGCGCCGCCTGGAACCTGGCCGAACAGGTCATCAGCGAACTCTCGGATCTCCCACAGGTGTCGCGCATCACCTACGCCGGGTCCCTTCGAAGGATGGCCGAGACCATCGGTGATGTCGACGTGCTTGTCACGAGCACCGATGCGACCCCGATCATGGATCGTTTCGTCGCCTCGGACCTTGTCGACCAGGTCCTGGCCCACGGCGAGACGAAGTCCTCGATCGTGACGGGCGATGGTCACCAGGTGGATCTGCGGGTCGTCGCTCCTGAGGTCTGGGGTGCTGCCCTCATCTACTTCACGGGGTCGAAGGGCCACAACGTGAGGATCCGCGAGATCGCCGTCCGCAAGGGTTTCAAGCTCTCGGAGTACGGCCTGTTCGTCGCGAAGACCGGGAACCTGATCGCCGCCGAGAGGGAGGAGAGGGTGTACGAGGAACTTGGGCTCCCCTGGATCCCACCGGCGATGCGCGAAGACCGCGGCGAGATCGAGGCTGCGCTGGACGGAACACTGCCGACGGTCATCGAACCGAAGCAGATCAAGGGGGATCTGCACACGCACACGAACCTCACGGATGGCCTCGCGAGTCTCGAGGAGATGTTGGACACCGCCGCCCAGCTTCGCTATGGGTACTACGCCATCACCGACCACGCTCCGAACCTCGCGATGCAACGGATGACAGATGCCAAGATCAAGGCACAGCAGCGCAAGGTCCGGGGACTGCAAGACCGGTACCCCAAGATGGCGCTGCTCCACGGTTCCGAACTGAACATCGACCCCGACGGCGAGGTCGACTGGCCCGAGGAGTTCCTCGCGAGCTTCGACCTCACCGTCGCCTCGGTGCACTCGCACTTCAACCAGACGCGGGAGGAGATGACCCGCCGGTTCATCCGGGCCATGGAGAACCCGTTCGTGAACATCATCGGTCATCCGACGACCCGCCGGATCGGCCAGCGGGAGCCGGTAGACGTGGACCTGGACGCGATCTTCGAGGCAGCCGCGCGTACGGGCACGGCCCTGGAGATCAATGCTCATCCCGACCGGTTGGATCTCAAGGACGAGCACGTCCTGTGGGCTCGGCGGCATGGCGCGCGCTTCGCCATCGACACCGATGCCCATTCGGTTCCCGACCTCGACACGATGCGGTTCGGCGTCGGTACCGCGCAGCGCGGATGGCTGACGAAGGAGGATGTCATCAACGCGTGGCCGTGGGCCAAACTGCAGCGGTTCCTGCGGAAGGGCCGGAAGGCATGACCCGACGGTTCGGCCGTGCGTTCTATGCCCGGCCGGCCACGGAGGTCGCGCGGGAGCTCCTCGGCCAGGTGCTGGTCGGGTACGAGCGGGACGGAACGCGGCTGGCGGCTCGGGTCGTGGAAACCGAGGCATACCTGCCGGATGACGAGGCGAGCCACTCGTTCCGCGGTCCGACCGACCGCAACCGGGTGATGTTCGGGCGGGCTGGTCTCCTCTACGTGTACTTCACCTACGGGATGCACCATTGCATGAACGCCGTCACCGGTCCTGAAGGGGAGGGGAGTGCGGTCCTGCTGCGGGCGGCCGAGCCCATCGAGGGGATGACGACCATGGCCGGGCGGCGGGGGAGCGATGGGATCCGGAACCTGTGTTCCGGGCCGGCGAAGCTCTGTCAGGCGTTCGGCGTCGACCGCACGCTGGACGGGGTCGACCTCGTGACATCGAACCGGCTGTCGGTCGAGCGTGGTGCGCCCGTCGGGGAGAGGGATGTCGCCACGACCACTCGGGTCGGAGTCAGTTCCGGGATAGAACACCAGCGCCGTTTCGTGGTCGTCGGCGATCCGTTCGTGTCGACCGGACGCCCGGCGAGCTAGTTCCCGCTCTCCTTCCCGGGCGGATCTTCGACGGAGATGATGATGGTGACCGCCTTGTTCGTCGAGTGCTCCTCACCCGCTCCGGGGTCCTGGTCGACCACGACGTTGTACGGCTTGCCCGCCTGTTTCTTCACGACCTTCGCCTCGAACCCGATCCGCTTCAGCTCGAGCTCCGCGAGTTCCTGCGACCGTCCGACCACCAATGGAACGGTCTGGACGCCGAAGCTCGTCGGCTGCTTGCACTTCTTCGGCTCGGAACCCCTGACGTAGGAGCGGCGGTCGATGAACCCCTTCGGGGTGTACTTGCTGGCGACGCAGTTGCGGGTGGTGTCGATCTCCACCGTCACGTACGCCACGTTCCCCTTCGGGAAGTTCTCGCGCGGCAGGCCCCGCACCGCCTTGGACATGAACGCCCGCCAGATCTGGGCTGGCCACGTCCCACCGTAGACCGTACCGATCCGTTCCGAGCCCATGGGCTTCTGCCCCTCCGGGTGACCGACCCACACGGCCGCGGAGAGCTGGGGGACCGCGCCGAGGAACCACGCGTCCGAGTAATTCTGCGCGGTCCCCGTCTTGCCGATCTGGGGGCGGCCGATGTTCGCGGCCGTTCCGGTGCCCCCCGAGACGACCCCTTCGAGCATCGGAACTGCGTCGGCGATCACTTTCTGATCGACGACCTGGATCGCTCGCTGTTCCGCTTTCCAAAGGGTCTGGCCTTCGGCGTCCTTGATCAGGGACACCGGCACCGGGTCGACGTGCCGACCGCCGTTCGCGATCGTTCCGAACGCCGACGCCATCTCGAGCGTGCTGACCTCTTCGGTCCCCAGGACGGCGGATGGGACGGCCTGCAGCGGGTCGTCGGGGGACGTCACCTCGGTACAGCACCTGATCCCCATCTCCTCAGCGGCCTCTACCGCCTTGTTCGGCCCGACGGCCATCATGAGTTGCGCGAAGTAGGTGTTGACCGAGCCGGCGGTCGCCGCCGTCATGTTGATCGAGCCGCCGTAGGAGCCGAGGTCCGCGTTGCAGACCTTCCACGGCTTGTCTATGTACTTCTTGTCGCGGATGACGATGCAG
This sequence comes from Actinomycetota bacterium, assembly GCA_040880465.1. Classification (GTDB taxonomy): domain Bacteria; phylum Actinomycetota; class UBA4738; order UBA4738; family JBBDHU01; genus JBBDIK01. The sequence goes on from JBBDIK010000013.1 coordinate 94,863, forward strand.
CCCGGTGCCGGAAAGCTCTTACTCGGCTTGACGCCGTTCTCCAGGGCGGCGACCAGGATGAAGGGCTTGAACGATGAACCCGCCTGGCGACCGGTGCTGCCGCCCGTCGCCACGTTTATGCCGGCGAAGTTGTCCGAACCCGAGAACCAGTCGCGACCGCCGACCATCGCCTTGACGAAGCCGGTCTTCGGATCGACGACGGTCATCGCGCCGTACGGGTCACTCGCTGCGCTGAGGATGTTGTTGACCGCCGTGTCCGCGTACCGCTGCATCTTCGGGTCCATGGTGGTGTAGATGCGGAGGCCGCCGCCGAACAGGAGCTCGGCGCGCTCGTCGTAGGTCCCGAACGGCAGATCCCGGCTGTAGAGGAACCAACGCTTCACATAGTCGACGAAGTACGGGGCGAAGTATTCCTCCTCCTTCTGCGCCGACGGGTTGAGATGGAGTCCGCCGTGCCTCGCCTTGTTGGACTGCTGCTGCGTGATCAAACCCTGCTTGAGCATCAGATCCAGCACGATGTTCCGGCGTTGGACCGCCTTCTTCTTGTGACCCAACGGGCTGTTGTCGTTCGGTGACGCGATGAGACCCGCCAGCAAGGCAGCTTGGGGAAGACTCAATCCGGCCGCCGGCTTCGAGAAGTAGCGCTCGGCCGCCGTCTGGATCCCGTAGGCGCCCTCGCCGAAGTACACCGTGTTGAGGTACTTCTGCAGGATCTGCTCCTTCGTGTACTTCTGCTCCATCTGGTAGGCGAGGACGGCCTCGTTCCATTTCCGTGCGAGCGTCTGCTCGTTGGTGAGGAGGGCATTCTTCACGTACTGCTCGGTGATCGTGGAGCCACCCTGAACGATGCCGCCTGCCTCCACGTTCTCGGCTGCGGCACGCATGATCGCGCGGGCGTCCACGCCTCCGTGTTCCCAGAAACGCTGGTCCTCGACCGCGATCACGGCGTCCTGGGCTACCTTCGGGATCTTGCTGAGCGGGACGACCTCGCGGTCTTGCTCGTCGTGGAGGGCCGTGATCAGGTGCTTGTCGGCGTCGTAGACGTAGGAGGTCTGCTCGAGTCCGGGCGCGGTCGCTTCCGCCTCGTCCAGCTTGGGAAGCCGGCAGGCGGATGCCACGAACGCGAAGATCACGAGCGCGGCGACGAACGATCGGGGAGGTCTGGCCACGGGAAGGAATGATACCCCGACGACCTTGATAGCATCCGGCACATGACCGACCAGCGTGCCCAGCTCCTGGCGGGAGCGGAAGAGGTCATCCCCGCGGACGAGCTGGACGCCAAGCTCGCGCTGGGCCGGCCGCTTCGCGTGAAACTCGGACTGGACCCAACCGCGCCGGAAGTCACGCTCGGATGGGCCGTCGTGCTTCGCAAGCTCCGCCAGTTCCAGGAACTGGGCCATACCGCCGTCTTGATCGTCGGGGATTTCACCGCGCGGGTCGGTGATCCATCGGGCCGGTCGCAGACGCGCCCGCGGCTGGACAAGACGGAGGTTCAGGCGCATGCGGACCGGTTGCTGGAGCAGTTCTGGGCGATCCTGGACCGCGACGCGACGGAAGTTCGCTACAACGCCGAGTGGCTCGAGGGGCTCAGCATGGAGGATGTGCTCAGTCTGACCGCCACGACGACGGTGGCGCGGATGCTGGAGCGGGATGACTTCGCCAAGCGATACACAGGCGGCCAGCCGATCTCGGTTATGGAACTCCTGTACCCGCTCCTGCAAGGCCAGGACTCGGTCGCGGTTGAGGCGGACGTGGAGCTCGGTGGTACGGACCAGACGTTCAACCTGCTGGTCGGGCGGGACCTGCAGCGTGCCAACGGACAGGAACCTCAGGTCGTCCTGACGATGCCGCTCCTGGTCGGAACGGACGGTGTACAGAAGATGAGCCAATCGCTCGGGAACTACGTCGGCATCGCCGATGACCCGGACGAGATGTTCGGCAAACTCGCCCGTGTGCCCGATGAACTGATCGCCGAGTACCGGAGGCTGACCGTCGACTTCTTCAGGGACCCAGCGGAGACGGACCGGGTGGCCGCCGGCCTCGCCGACCGATCGCTCGATGCCTGGACGGAGAAGAAGCGGTTGGCCGGGGACGTCGTGGATCTCTATCACGGGCCTGGATCGGGTCGGGGGGCCGAGGACCGATTCGAGAGCGTTCATCGGGAGCACGAGATCCCCACGGACATCCCGGAGTCGTCGGTGGGCGCGCTCATCGACCCCGAGGTCGAGGCTGTGTTCATGCCGCGCCTCCTGAGAGACCTCGGGATGGCGGCGTCCAACTCTGAGGCACGACGCCTGATCCAGCAGGGAGGGGTTCGTCTGGACGGGGAGGCTCTCTCCGCGGAAGAGGTGCCCAAAGATGTCCTGGTCGACAAGGTCCTCCAGGTCGGCCGCCGGAGGTTCGTTCGCCTCCGCGCCTGACAGCCACGATCGTCCTGACCTGGGCTTTCGGGCGGGATTTGACGGTCGGTGCTACTATCTTGAGCACGAACCGCCCTCACTGAGGGGAGTCCGTATGGGAGCTTGTCTCCCCACGACAACTGGAGAGCGAGAGTGACGCCTTAGCTCGGCCACCATAGGAACCACGGTGAACCGGCTAGGCGCCGGGCTTCGTGCCCGGCGCTGTCGCTTGTCAGGAGTCGTGATCCGCACCTTGAGAACTGAACAGTGTGCCAAAAGCCAGTGCGTTCCCGTCTGTCGGGAAGGCGCGCCTCGGTGTGCCCGAACGACCGGCGAGTTCAGTACTAACGAATGATCCATCCGGAAGAACAGATCCGGCCGGATCGACTCGGGGGAGGAGCCCACAAGGCTTCCGACCCAACCCAAATGAAACAGTGAACCCGTTCCCTACAAGGAACGGATCCACAACTTCTACGGAGAGTTTGATCCTGGCTCAGGACGAACGCTGGCGGTGTGCTTAACACATGCAAGTCGAGCGTGAAGCCAGGGGCTTGCCCTTGGTGGAAAGCGGCGAACGGGTGAGTACCACGTGGGCAACCTGCCCCAGACATCGGGATAACTCCGGGAAACCGGAGCTAATACCGGATACCCTCGGCGGATCGCATGATCTGGCGAGGAAAGCTCCGACGGTCTGGGATGGGCCCGCGGCCTATCAGCTTGTTGGTGGGGTAACGGCCTACCAAGGCGACGACGGGTAGCTGGTCTGAGAGGACGATCAGCCACACTGGGACTGAGACACGGCCCAGACTCCTACGGGAGGCAGCAGTGGGGAATATTGCGCAATGAGCGAAAGCTTGACGCAGCGACACCGCGTGGGGGATGAAGGCCTTCGGGTTGTAAACCCCTTTCGGCAGGGACGAAGCGGAAGTGACGGTACCTGCAGAAGAAGCCCCGGCTAACTACGTGCCAGCAGCCGCGGTAA
>JBBDIK010000014.1:0-85082 GCA_040880465.1 Actinomycetota bacterium
TCCTCGAGAAGCTGCACCTGCACTCGCGCATGGAGGCGGTCGTCTACGCCGTGCGGGAGAAGATGATCGAGATCAAGTAGCTCGATCGGCCCGGCGCGACCCTCGCGCCTGGGCGGACCCTTCTCAGCCTCGCCGGTAGAATCCTCGTTACGAGACGCTGGAAGAGGAGTTCCCGTTGGTCCTGAACAAACTCGCGAACATGGGCGAGGGTCGCAAGCGAAAGCGGTATGAGGGCATCGCCGCGGAGGTGAATACCTTCGAGCCCGAGATCGAGCAGCTCTCGGACGACGAGCTGCTCGCGAAGACGGCGGAGTTCCGCAAGCGCTACCGGGGCGGTGAATCGCTCGAGGACGTCATGCCGGAGGCGTTCGCGTGTGTGCGGGAGGCGGCTCGGCGCACGATCGGGCAGCGGCATTTCGACGTCCAGCTCATGGGCGGGGCCGCGCTGCACTCGGGCATGATCGCCGAGATGAAGACCGGTGAGGGCAAGACCCTCACCTCGACCCTCGCTTCGTACCTGAACGCCCTCTCGGGTGACGGCGTGCACGTCGTTACCGTGAACGATTACCTCGCCAAGCGCGACTCCGAGTGGATGAGCGCCATCTTCCGCGCCCTCGGCCTCTCCGTCGGCCTGATCCAGGCGCAGATGCGCCCGACCGAACGCCGCCCGGCGTACGCCGCCGACATCACCTACGGAACCAACAGCGAGTTCGGGTTCGACTACCTTCGCGACTCGATGTCGATGCGTCCGGACGATCTGGTGCAGCGGGGTCACACCTTCGCGATCGTGGACGAGGTCGACTCGATCCTGATCGACGAGGCGCGCACGCCGCTCATCATCAGTGGCCAGGTCGCCGACTCGGCTAAGTGGTACACGACGTTCGCAAGGCTCGTGCCGCGATTGACTGCGGAGGCCGACTACGAGGTCGACGAGTCGAAGCGCACCATCGCGGTCCTGGAGACCGGGATCGACAAGGTCGAGGAATCGCTGGGGGTCGAGAACCTCTACGACCAGGTCAACAGCAACCTCGTCCACCATCTCTACAACGCGCTCCAGGCCAAGGAGCTGTACCGGCGCGACGTCGACTACCTCGTCGATCACGGTGAGGTCAAGATCGTGGATGAGTTCACCGGACGCGTCCTCGAGGGCCGGCGCTATTCCGAGGGCCTGCATCAGGCGATCGAGGCCAAGGAGGGTGTTCGGATCAAGGAGGAGAACCAGACCCTCGCGACGATCACGATCCAGAACTACTTCCGCATGTACGGCAAGCTCTCAGGGATGACCGGAACGGCGAGGACCCAGCTGACCGAGTTCGAGGCGGTCTACAAACTCGGCGTCGTCGAGATCCCGACCAACCAGCCGATGATCCGCGATGACGAGCAGGACCTCATCTACAAGAACGAAGAGGCGAAGTGGAACGCCGTTGCCGACGACATCACCGGGCGCAGCGAGAAGGGCCAGCCCGTCCTCGTCGGAACGGTCTCGATCGAGAAGTCCGAGCGCCTCTCGACCGTCCTGAACCGTCGGGGGATCGAACACCACATCCTGAACGCCAAGAACCACGAGAAGGAAGCGATGATCGTCGCGCAGGCGGGCCGCAAGGGGTCGGTCACGGTCGCAACCAACATGGCCGGACGAGGCGTCGACATCCTGCTCGGCGGCAACGCCGAATATCTGGCCCGTCAGGAGATGGCGGCCCGCGAGTGGGACAACGACGCCTACCTCCTCTACGAGATGGACGAGGACGACCGCGCCGCCTACGAGGCCGAGTACCAGCCGATCTACGACAAGTTCAAGTCCCAGACCGATGCCGAGCACGACGAGGTCGTCGATATCGGGGGCCTGTACGTGCTGGGGACCGAGCGGCACGAGTCGCGGCGCATCGACAACCAGCTGCGCGGCCGGTCCGGCCGTCAGGGCGACCCCGGTGAGTCGCTGTTCTACCTCTCGCTCGAGGACGACCTGATGCGACTGTTCGCGTCGGACCGGGTGGCCTCGATCATGAACAAGCTCAACTGGCCGGATGACGAGCCGATCGTCGCCAAGATGGTCAGCCGGGCCATCGAGAGCGCCCAGCGTCAGGTCGAGGAACTCAACTTCGAGCGACGCAAGAACGTCCTTGAGTACGACGAGGTCATGAACGAGCAGCGTAAGGTCATCTACGCGGAGCGCGAGAAGATCCTGCAGGGTAACGACCTGAAGGACGAGGCCCTCGACATGGTGGCTGAGACGGTGAACGCGGCAGTGGCGACCCACGTCTCGCGCGAGATCTACGCCGAGGAGTGGGACCTTGAAGGCCTGGTCGCGCTGCTCGGGGGGATCTACCCGGCCGGCATCGCCACGGCCGACCTCGAAGGGATAGACGATCCGGCTGAGGTGACGCAGAAGGTCCTGGACGATGCCGTCGGTGTGTACGACCGCAGGGAGCAGGAGGTGGGGACGTCCACGATGCGTTCCCTCGAGCGAGCGGTCCTGCTCAACGTGACCGACACGCTCTGGCGCGAGCACCTCTCGCAGATGGACTACCTCCGGGAGGGGATCGGATTGCGGGCTTACGGGCAGCGCGATCCGAAGGTCGAGTACAAGATGGAAGCGTTCGGCATGTTCTCCGAGCTGAAAGACAGCATCCGCGAAGAGTTCGCGCGCTACATCTACCGCGTCGAGGTCGTCCGTGAGGAGGACAAGGCGCCTCGCCAGAAGCGGGTCCAGACGAACCAGGACGAGGTGGAGGGCGACGTCGCGGGAGCGGGTTCGGACGACGGCGGCGGCAAGGGCGGCATGGTGAACCCGCAGCAGGCGACGAGCGACAAGGTTCCGCGGAACGCGCCGTGCCCGTGCGGCAGCGGCCGCAAGTACAAGAAGTGCCACGGGGCGACGGCGTAAGCCGCTCGCTCGTCTCTTAGAGCGGTTTGGCCATGAGCAGGGCCGGGTTCTCCGGTCCCCAGATGTCGAGTTCGGCGACGCGTTCGAAACCCATCGCCAGGGCGAACGCGCGCGTCTGGTCGTACTCCTCGTACGGGCCGTCGCGGTCCGAGAGCGTCTTGACCAGGAGCGAGCGGACGCCGTCCCGGATCAGCCGGGCGCAGAGTCCGTCCAGGAGATCTCGGCCGATCCCCGTGCGGCGCAGGTCGGCTCGGACGGCCATCCAGGTGATCTCGGCCTCGCCGGGCTCCCGCGGCTCGAACGTGATGAACCCGGTGATCTCGCCATCGGCGCCCGTGACCACGAACCCCGCGTGCGCGCGGACCGCGGCGGCACAGTCGAGGATGCCCTGTTCGTGGCCGAACCACGCCGGAAGGTCGGCGATGATGGCGTCGCACGCCTCGGCATCGGCGGGTCCAAGCTCGCGGAACATGGGCAGGAGCCTACCCCGGCCGCGTGGGCCGATAGACTCATCGGTCATGAGCGACCACACGCCACGCATCGCAGCCCTGACTCAGCGGCTGTCCAACGCCAAGGAGTTCCTTTGACGTCGACGACAAGCGCGCCCGGGCCCAGGAGCTGGAAGAGCAGGCCGCCGATCCGGCGCTGTGGGACGACCCTGCCCGCGGCCAGGAGCTGACCACCCGCCTCGCGCGGACGCGCGAGGACATCGCTGGGTACGACACGCTTGCCGCCAAACTCGCCGACGCCGCGGCGATGGACGAACTGCTCGCCGCCGAGGAAGACGCCTCGCTCAGCGCGGAACTGGCGACGACGGTCGATGAGCTGGAGGCCGAGGTCGAGCGCCTGGAGGTCGTGGCCCTGCTCTCCGGCGAGTACGACGCCAACGACGCGATCGCGACGCTCCATGCCGGCGCCGGTGGGACGGAGTCAAACGACTGGGCCGAGATGTTGTTGCGGATGTTCCTGCGTTGGGCCGAACGTGAGGGGTTCGCCGTGGAACTCGACGAGGTGTTGCCTGGCGAGGAAGCCGGAGTCAAGAGCGCGACCTTCACCGTCCATGGCCACAACGTCTACGGGCTCCTGTCCGCCGAACGCGGCGTCCACCGCCTGGTCCGGATCTCGCCCTACGATGCCGCCAAGCGCCGCCACACGTCGTTCGCCTCGCTGGATGTGATCCCCCTCATCGAGGAGGGAGCCGTCGAGGACATCGAACTCGACCCCAAGGACCTGCGGATCGACACGTACCGGTCGTCGTCCGCCGGCGGGCAGCACGTGAACGTGACCGACTCCGCCGTTCGGATCACTCACCTGCCGACGGGCACGGTCGCGGCCTGCCAGAACGAGCGTTCGCAGATGCAGAACAAGGCGGTGGCGATGCGGATCCTCAAGGCCCGCCTGGCGGAACTGGCTCGCCGGGAGCGCATCGAGAAGCTCGAGGGCATCCGCGGCGAGCAGCGCGGCATCGACTTCGGCTCGCAGATCCGTTCCTACGTCCTGCATCCGTACCGTATGGTCAAGGATCACCGGACCGATGAGGAGATGGGCGACGTCGACCGGGTCCTCGACGGCGATCTGCAGCGGTTCATCGAGGCGGAGCTCCGCCGCCGGGCGGGCGATACCACGCCCCCGTAGTTGTCGCCTCGGGCGACAGCCGGGACAATCCCCCGGATGCAGACGGCCGCCGCCGACTACCCCGTACCCCGAACCGCCTCCCGGTTCCCGCTGACCGGACGCAGCCGCCTAGTCGTCCTGTCGTTCCTGATGCTATTCGTCGAACTGGGCCTGATCCGCTGGACGGCCGAGAACGTCGTCTATCTCGGGTACTTCTCGAACCTCATCCTGTTGGCGAGCTTCCTCGGCATCGGCGCCGGCTTCATCCTTGGGGGCCGCGCCCAGAACGCGTTCGCGAGGGCTCCGGTCGCGCTGGCGGGACTCATCCTGTTCGTGTCGGTCTTCCCCGTGCAGGTGACCAAGCTCTCGCCGGAGTACCGGCTGGGCGGCATCGTTCCCGGGATGTTCGCGTTGCCCGTCTGGATCGAGCTGCCGATCATCTTCATCGCGACCGTGATCGTCATGGGCTACATCGCCCAGGGCGTCGCGAAAGTGTTCTCGGAGTTCGAACCGCTCGAGGCGTACAGGTTGGACATCAGCGGCAGCATCTTGGGGATCCTGGCGTTCACCGCGCTGTCGTTCCTGGGTGCGCCCCCCGGGGTGTGGGGACTGCTGATCGGGCTCACCTTCTTCGCGACGCTCGAGCGGCCGGTCGCGCGGCTCACCAAGGCCGCCGTCATCGTGATCGTCGTGGTCTTGGCTGCCGCCTCCCTCGTCCTGCACGATCGGTGGTCCCCTTACTACAAGGTCACGACGCAGCCGCGGGAAGGCGGTCTGGTCGCGGTGAAGGTGAACGGCCGGCCGCACCAGACGATCGTTCCGATCGAGCAGCTGACGGTCGATCAGCCCTTCTACACGGCGACCTACGAGCGGCTGAACGGCGTCCCGCTCGACGACGTGCTCATCATCGGGGCCGGGACCGGGAACGACGTCGCGGTGGCGCTCGCGCAGGGCGCGAAGCACGTGGACGCGGTCGAGATCGATCCGGTCCTGAACCGCATCGGCCGGAACCTGCATCCGGATCGGCCCTACTCGGACCCCCGAGTCGAGACGACCATCACCGACGGCCGCGCGTTCCTGCAGAACACGGACCGGCGCTACGACCTCATCTTGTTCGCCCTCCCGGACTCCCTGACGCTGCTGTCGGGTCACGGGGCGTTGCGGCTGGAGAGCTACCTATTCACGCAGGAGGCGTTCACGTCCGCTCGGGACCATCTCAAGCCGGGCGGCGTGTTCTCGATCTACAACTACTACTCGCCACTGGCGTCGGAGCGGTTCGCGTCGACGCTGCATGGGGTTTTCGGGAGCCCGCCGTGTCAGTGGCTCGGCGGTCAGTACGGGGCCCGGCGCGAGGCGGTTCTGATCGCGAGCGACACGCCGGACTCGATCGCGTGCGATTCCGTCTGGCGGGCCGAGGGCGAGGTGCTGGAGCCGGCCACCGACGATCATCCGTTCCCGTACCTGCCCGGCCGGAGCATCCCGGGCTTCTATGTTGTGTCGCTGGCGCTGGTGCTTCTTGCGTCGATCTTCGTGGTACGGAAGGCGGCCGGCCCGCTGCACCCGATGAAGCAGTACCTCGATCTGTTTTTCATGGGTGCGGCGTTCCTGCTGCTGGAAACGAAGAACGTCGTGCAGTTCGCGCTGCTCTTCGGGACGACCTGGGTCGTGAACGCATTCGTGTTCACCGGCGTGCTTTTGGCGGTCCTGGCGGCGGTCTGGCTCGCCAAACGCGTGCGTCTCCCGAACCCGTGGGTGCTCTACGGGGCGCTGCTCGTGTCGTTGGTCGTCGCGTGGCTCGTCCCCGCGGGGTCCTTGCTGACGCTGCCGTACGCGGCCAGGTTCGGGGTCGCCACCGTGGTCGCGTTCACACCGATCTTCCTGGCGAACCTGGTGTTCGCGCAGCGCTTCAAGGATGTCGGCTCTTCGACGGTCGCGTTCGGAGCGAACCTGCTCGGTGCCATGATCGGTGGGGTGCTGGAGTACGCCGCGCTCGTGGTTGGGTACCGGAGCCTGCTGATCGCTGCGGCCATCCTGTACGGGCTCGCGTTCCTCGCGGGCCGCCGGCATCTCGGCGCGGCCGCCGCCTAGCGCTCAGCCGCGCTCGCTGCTCGCCGCCGCCGATCGAGCACAGAAGCCGCGAGCACTGCAACGAGCCACGCCGCCCAGACGAGCCCGGATGCCGCGAGGCCCCTCCAGATCCACGGTTCCCGGTAGACCAACCGGATCTCGTGCTCGCCGGCGGGGACCGGCACGCCTTGCAGGAACGCGTCGGTCGGCAGGACCTGGCTCGGCTTCCCGTCGACCGTTGCCTCCCAGTTCTGGTCCCACGCGTTACGGATCACCACCATCGAGGGCGCGTCGGCCGTGACCGATACGCGGACGTCCTCCGGGGTCGGCGCGGAGTAGGTAGCGGTGCCGGGATGTGCGCCGTCGACCCGGCGGATGCCCGGATCGGTTTCCAGGACCGCCGTTCGCCCCGGGTCGAACCCCGGTTCGAGGACGGCGGCCAGCGCTTCGTCGGTCGTCGCCTCGACCGTCCACGACGGGACGACGGAGACGCGGGACTCGGCGCCCTGGATCTCCCACAGGGTGTACCCGCCGTCGGTGCCGACCGGGATGGCGCTGAGCGGCGGCCGCACCCCGGACGGCGCGACGAGGAAGCGGACGCCGAGGAGTCGTGCATCCTCCACCGAGGGCTCCTGGATCAGGGCGGCGTTGTAGAAGATCGGTAAGCGGTTCGTGGCGCGGACGAACCGCCAGTACCGCGTCAGCTGGAACGGGTTGTAACCCATCGCGTCCTCGACCCCGAGGAGCATCCCGCGTCCGTTGAACAGCGCCGGCCAGTCGGCCGGTTCCTGCCGGAACAGGTACCCCTTGATGAAGAACGCGGCGGGCGGCGCCCACGTGATGTATCGGTCGCCCGAGGCGTCGATCACATCCGGGAACCGTCCGCGCGCGAGATAGGCGTCGGTGTCGACGTCCGGATACTGGAGCGGACCCGGCGGGAGGGTCAGCTCCGCCTCGAGCCACGGGCCTCGCTGCTCCAGACCGAGTTCCACGGAACCGCCCGTGTAGGCGTTCGCGTAGGCGACCGCACTCAAGAGTTCCACGCACAGGACCACCGGGACCGCGATCCGTGCCCACGTTTTCCCCCGGGCGAGCGCCACGAGTGGCCAGGCGATCAGCAGCGCTCCCGCTGCCAGGATCGCGAGCCGTTTCGGATAGGCACCCAGCAGGAGGGGGAGACCGAGGAAGAGGACCGCGCCCGCCGCGAGCCAGCGGATCGTCGTCTTGCGCGGCGGTGGGTCCTCCATGAGGCCTTGCACGCCGAGCGCTCCCAACGCGGGGATCACGATCAGCAACAGGTGGCGGAGGCGGCTGGGGTTGTGGATGTAGATATCCCCGAAGGGGATGCGCAGCACCAGGTTCCGGAACCATTCCGCGCCGACGAACAGATCCAGGGTCATGGCGTAGGTGATGGCCGCGGTGACGCCGAGGGTCGCCAGCAGCGCGCGCTTGGTCGAGCGGAGCGCCGCCGGGACGCAGAGCAGGACGGCCGCCCCGAGGTAGGCCCCCGGTGTCGAGCCGAGGGCGAACGGCCACGCCGCCCAGATGCCTCCATCGGCAAGCGGCTCCGTGCCGACGCCGAGCGTCGCCGAACCGGTCGGTCCGAGCGCGGCGTAGCCCTGGGCCAGGGCGCTCCGCGGGATCAGCCCCAGCCGGGGGAGCAGGAACGCGAGGTTCGCGAGCACCACGAACCCGAGGAAGAGCGCGATCAGACCGGCGCCTTGGCCGAGGGACCGCTCTCGCCAACGGACGCTGTGCCAGTTCTTCGCGATGAGGTAGACGGTCACCAGCAGCGTGCACATGAACAGGCCGTGGCTCATGTGCGCCCCGGCGACCTGTCCCCAGGCGACCGCGGCGAGGGCGAGCCAGAGCAACCGGCGCGACCATCGGGTCACCTGCACGTACCCCGACGCCCCCACCAGCACGATCGTCGTCCACGCGATGGCTCCTGAGAACGGCATCGCGATCCCCACCGCCGAGCCCGCCATCGCGAGCGAGATCGACAGGCCGCCCACGGTCGCGGCGGTGCGGGCCAAACCCTCCTTGCGGAGGAACCAGAACAATCCGATGCCGGCCAGCAGCGGCTGCATCACGATGAACGCCCGCATCGCGACCGTGCAGGGGAGCGCGGTGAACAGCGCCATCGGCGGCAGGTACATCCACCCCGATTGGGGGTCGGCGGCGTACGGGGTGCCGGTCTGCAGGAATGGGTTCCACAGAGGAACGTGACCGGCGGCCAAGCTGTCCCCGAGGAAACAGAGGCGCGGCATCACGAACCCAAGGATGTCGGCGTGCTGGTTCGTCAGGAGCGGCTCGATGACGAACCCGCGCATCGCCACCAGCACCGCCACGACGATCAGGGCGGGTCCGGCGAGTGCCACGAGCAGGCGGCGAACGGCGTCGCGCGAGGGCGACGGGGCGAGCTCGGGAGGGGACTCGGTGGTGTCGACCGCCGTCATGGCAGGCCCCATGCTACCGGCGGCAGGGAGCATCCGCCGAGGTCAGAGGGCCGATAGTGCATCCGGACGGTCGCCCGGTCGCCACCGGCCTCGCGGTGGAACTCGTCACGGAAAACTCACGCAGGTTCCACGGAACGCCGCGAACCCGGTGCTACACTCGCTCGCAGTCTCACCTCCGGGAGTTCTCCCACGCCATGATCAGTGTTCAGCGCGTCACCAAGCGATATAAGAACGGGGTCACCGCCCTCGACGAGGTTTCGGTCGAAGTCGAGAAGGGCGAGTTCCTCTTCGTCGTCGGCCCATCCGGGTCCGGGAAGTCGACGTTCATCCGCCTCCTGCTCAAGGAGGAGGAGCCGAGTGAGGGCACGATCTACGTCGCCGGCAAGAGCCTGCGCGACCTCTCCTCGTGGAAGGTCCCGTACCTACGGCGGAACGTCGGGACCGTCTTCCAGGACTTCAAGCTGTTGCCCGAGCGCACGATCTTCCAGAACGTCGCCTTCGCGCTCGAGGTGATCGGCAAGCCCAAGAGCGTCATCGACCAGCGGGTCCCCGAGATCCTCGAGCTGGTCGGTCTCGGCGACAAGCTCAACAACCTGCCCACCGAACTGTCGGGCGGCGAACAGCAGCGCGTTTCCATCGCCCGCGCTGTCGTGAACCGCCCACTGATCCTGCTGGCCGACGAGCCCACCGGGAACCTGGACCCGACGACCTCGCAGGACATCATGAAGCTGCTCGACCGGATCAACCGGATCGGTACGACGGTCGTCATGGCTTCCCACGACAGCGCGATCGTCGATGCCATGCGTAAGCGCGTAGTTGAGCTGGACGACGGGAAGGTCATCCGGGACGAGGAACGAGGGGTGTACGACGTTGGCTCGTAAGACCAACTACTACTTCCGCGAGGCGACGACCGGATTCAAGCGCAACGGGCTCGTGGTCTTCGCCGCCATCTCGACCGTGTTCATCGCCCTGTTCCTCCTTGGCCTGACTCTGCTGATCCGCCAAGAGGTCGACCTGATCATCGAACGGACCGGGGGCAAGGTCGAGATCGCGATCTTCCTGCGCGACGACATCTCCGATGCCCAGCAGAGCAACCTGCAGGATCAGATCACCGGTATGCCCGAGGTCGACGAGGTCCGCTACGAATCCAAGACCGACGCGTTCCAGCGGGCCCAGGAGTTGTTCAAGGACGAACCCGAGATCCTCGAGAACCTGACCGAGGAGTCGCTCCCGGCGTCGTTCCGCGTGAAGCTCGTCGATCCGGAGACCGACTTCGAGGTCATCGGGGCGCGACTCGCCGGCCAGCCGGGCGTGGAGCAGATCAAGGACCAGCGCGAGCTGCTCAAGAAGCTCTTCTCGTTCACGGCGATCTTCCGTACCGGGATCCTGATCGTGGCCATCCTGATGCTCGTCTCGGCAGGTCTGCTCATCGCGAACACCGTTCGGGTCGGCCTCTACGCCCGGCGCAAGGAGATCGGGATCATGAAGCTCGTCGGGGCCACGAACTGGTTCATCCGGCTGCCGTTCCTGATCGAGGGGATCCTCGCCGCGCTGATCGGTGCGTTCCTTGCCATCTTGGTCCTGGCCATCATGCAGATCGTGTTCGTGGAACCGCTGCGGGGGAACCTGCTGGATCTGCCGGTCGTGTCGATGGGGCACCTGATCTCGATCATCCCGCTGCTCCTGGTGGCGGGTCTCGTCGTCGCCGTCGCGGCCAGCTTCGCCGGGATGCGCCGCTTCCTCGACATCTGAGCGCCGATGGGCCGCGATAGCGGACCCGGTGACCGCCCCGTCGCGACCAACCGCCGCGCCCGTTTCGACTACGAGATCCTGGAAGACCTGCAAGCCGGGATCGTGCTGACGGGTCCGGAGGTAAAGTCCCTGCGCGCCGGACAGTGTTCCCTGTCGGAGGCGTACGCGCGAGTGCGTGACGGCGAGGTCTGGCTCGAGAACATGCACATCGCGCGATACGAGCAGGCCAAGCCGGGTGAGATCGACGAACGCCGGCCACGGAAGCTCCTGCTGCACCGCCGCGAGATCGAACGCCTGATCGGCAAGACGGCCGAGAAGGGGCTGACCCTGATCCCGATGCGCGTGTACTTCTCACACGGCATCGCCAAGTGCCAGCTCGGGCTCGGGAAGGGCAAGAAGCGGCACGAGAAGCGGCAGGCCATCGCCGAGCGCGAATCCAAGCGCGAGATCGAGCGGGAGATTGGCCGCCGCCGATAGCGTCGCCGGCCGAGGCCGCGTCGCCGTGCCGGTTAGGGCATCGCCTCAGCGAACGCCTTCTCGAACACCGGCAGCGCCTGCTCGATCATCTCGTCGCTGGCCGTGATCGAGATCCGGAAATATCCGGGCAGCTCGACGATCGACCCGGGAAGGATGTAGACCTCGTCCTGCGCGAGCCGTTCGGTGAAGGCGTCGTCGTCGGGGTTCGGCGACTTCGGGAGGAGGTAGAAGGCTCCCTCAGGTACGTGCAGCTCGTATCCCGCCGCGCGTAGGCCCTCGACCATCCGGTCGCGCTTGCGCTGGAGGTGCTCGAGATCGATGGTCATACCCTCGAGATCCCCGATCATGTACTGCTGGATCGCGTTCGGGAACGCCCAGCCGACGACCAGGGACTGCGCGAACACGGCGGTCCGCACCGACTCGCGGTCCGGCATGCTCGGGGGCAGGGCGACGTAGCCGACGCGCTCGCCGGGGGTCAGGAGCTGCTTGCCGTAGGTGTAGATCAGGAACGAGTGAGGGTAGAACGCGACCGGTGACACGTGTTCGTTCGGGGTGTAGACGATGCGGTTGTAGGCCTCGTCCGAGAGCAGCCAGACGGGTCGGCCGTTGCGTTCGGACGCTCCGGCGAGGATCTGCGCGAGACGCTCGAGGTCGTCGGCCGGATACATCCGGCCCGTCGGATTGTGGGGCGTGTTCACGATGACGATCCGCGTGCGTTCGGTGATCGCGGCGGCGATCGCGTCGAGCGGCAGGTCGAAGTCCGGAGGCGGGATCTTGACCCCGACCGGGACGCCGCCCGCCGACACGATCATGGACTCGTAGAAGAACCACGGCGGGGAGAGGTAGACCACTTCGTCACCGGGATCGAGCAGGGTTCGCATGCAGATCGAAAGGCCGGCGAACGCGCCGGTCGTCATCGAGATGTCATCGGGTTCGAACGGCATCCCGGTCCGGCCGCGCAGGGCCGAGGCGACAGCTTCCTGGGCGCTGTCGACGTTCTCCTTGTAGGCGAACCAGTCCTTGTCCTGTGGCTCGGCCCAGCGCCTGACCGCGGCGGTGAAGCCGGGCAGCGGCATCTCCTGGGGGTTCCCGGCGACGAAATCGGCCCCGGGGGCGGTGCGGTTCCCCCAGGCCCCTTCGAGGAAGAAGCGCATGAAGGGCATCATCGGGGCCATGATCCGGTCGTTCTGTTCTGCCAGATGGTGGGTCACCGTCACCTCCTTGAGGTCGAACCCGCCCATCTTCGCACTTCGTGCGGTTCCGGGCGAAGTGCCGATCGTGTCGGTGGGCGGGCCTATACTTGGAGGACAATTTCATAGGGGGTGTACTGGCTTCGACTCGGGCGGGAACTGCTCGGGAGAAGCGGGCCGAGGAACCCCGGATGCCTCGTTAAACGCCGGGACCATAACCATAAGTGCGGATAACGAATACGCGCTTGCTGCCTAATTAGGTAGCCGTCAGACCCGTGACGCCTGCTGGCGGGGATCTGGCGTCGCCAGCAGGCTTACCGCAGCGGCTCGGTCCGGTGGTCGCGGCGGGACATCGCTTGCCGGACTGGCCGAGAGGAAGCTCCGCCGGTGGGAGCCTCGAGGCGAGATCTCCCGCCGGCTACGCCCGTAGAAGTCCCGGCCGGTCGTTCGAGGACGCGGGTTCGAATCCCGCCACCTCCACCTAGATCGCTTTGGCATGTCGTCTGAACGTTCTTGGAGGTGACATCAGTGCAGGGAGGTTCGATGCGGACCCGGATGGCGACGGACGGACCATACGAACGTGGTGACGAGGCCCGGTTCTCGGGTGAGGTCTGGATCGGGCCCAGGCTCTCCGGGGCCGAGGGCAACGCGCATCTGGTGTCGTTCGCGCCGGGTGCGCGGACGCGGTGGCATTCCCATCCGGGCGGACAGTTCCTCTACGCCGTGACCGGCCGGGGCCTCGTCGGGTCGAGGCGCGAGGGGGTTCGACCCCTGGGAGCGGGGGACTCGGTCTACGCGGCGCAGGGTGAGGTCCACTGGCACGGGGGTGCGCCTGACGCGCCGCTGGTCCACTTCGCGGTGAACGTCGGCGGCGATCCGGAATGGTTGGGGCCCGTGACCGACGAGGAGTACGCGGGCTAGGTTCCGGGCGGCGCGCTCAGCGGCGCGTCAGGCGGGATGGCGACGTCGGTGCTCGGGAACGCGCCGGGACCGAACCGCGCCGTCGGACGCCCGGCGATCGAGCGCAGGAAGTCGGCCGGGAGCACCGCGGCGAACTCCGGGTGGTTGAACTCGTCCCACTGGATGGCATCGCGGGGGACGCCGGGATACTGCACGACGTTCTCGCCGTAGGTGTAGTCGCGAAGCGACGCCGCGATCTTGGTGACGGTGTCCGGTGAGCACCGCTCCAGAGCATCGGGTCGCAGGTACACCTCAGCCGGACGGACGCCGTCCGGCTGGATGAGCTGGACACCCCTCGGCATGCCGAACGCGGTCTGGATGTCGTCCTCGAGCTGGATCGCATCCAGGCGGACGCCGCCGACGTCGTTCACCAACGGGCATTGACCGTGGTCGGCGGTCACGATCAACACGTACTCACCCGGGAAGCGGCGGTCTAGGCTCTCGCGGAGCCGTCCGAGCTGTTCGTCGACGGCGGCGAGGGCGATCGCCTCCTGTTCGGCGAGCATGTTGTAGATGTGGCCGGCGTAGTCGGGCGCCTTGTAGTTGATGTACAGGAGGCTCGTCGCCTCTGTCTGCCCGATCGCTTCCGAGTCGAAGAGCTCCTCGATGACGTCGCCCTGGTACCAGATGATCGGCGGGGAGCAGCACACCGACGGGCCGCCTGTCGGTGTGAACTGATCGCCCTCGACCGGTCCCGTGTAGGAAGCGACGTACGTATCCAGCGTCGAGCGCGGCGGAACGACGTTCGGCAGGCGGTAGTACTCGGGGTTCTGCGACTGCCACTGCTGCGTCCGGTCCTCGTCGTAGTAGATGGCCGGCGCCTTGCTGCCGGCGAGGCCCGGTGGGCGTCCGATCATCCCCAGGTGCCAGATCTGGTAGCCGATCTCTCCGATCCACGATCGGTTGCCGGTCTGCTCCTGCCACCACTCGGCCAGCGTCGGGACCAGGATGGTCGACGTGTCCGCGGCACCGTCGTCGCCGTAGGCCTTGGCCACGCTGCCGTCGGGGTAGCGGATGAAGTGGCCGCTGATCCCGTGGGTACGCGGGAACGCGCCGGTCGAGATCGTCGCGTGCGCACACGCGGTGACCGCGGGGTTCGAGCCCATGATCGCGTTGGTGAAGTTGGTGCCTTCGCCCATCAGCCTGCGCAGGTTCGGCCAGGCGTTCGGCCACTGCTGGAGCGCGTTCCAACCGCCCCCGTCGATGACGAACGTGACGATGACCTTTGGGGGGTGGGCGTGAGTCGCGACCGCCGGGATCACGCCGCCATCGGGTGCGGGGAAGGACTCGGACATGAACTCGGCCGTGGTCGGCGCCAGGTCTGCGAGGGTGACCCGTTCATCGCGGATCCTCGAGGGGACGACATGCCCGGGGCCGTGGAAGACGAGGGGGATCCGTTCGAGGTACATCCAGGGTGCGGCGTGCGAGGAACGCGGGTCGTCGGGGACCAGGGAACGCGACTCCGGCGGGTAGTTCGCACTGTTGTAGGGGTAGACGAGGAGTTGGAGTTCGCCGGACCGGCCCGGATAGAACCCGCGGTTGACGAGCTCCATCGTCTCGGCGCCGAGGTCCGACGCCATCTGCTCCACGCTCTCGGCCGGTGAGGGCGCCGCGATCCGCCGGAGCGCATCGCCGATGACGACTCCGCCCGCGGCGACCGCCGTTCCGGCGAGCGCGGCTCCGGCGAGGAACCTTCGGCGGGAGTGGTCGGGGATGTCGGGCTCATGCGAGCGTCGGGACGCTAGGACCAGCAGAACCCCGACGGACGCAGCGCCCACGATGGCCATCCCCCAGACGGTTCGTACGAGCAGGCCCGAGATCGCCGTCACCAGAAGGACGGCGAACAGACCGAGCGCGAGCCAGATATCGCTCCTGCGGGCTTCCACGGCGCCGATTCTCCCAGAGGGTTGCGGATGCAGGCAGAGCGGCCTGTCTCAGACCTGCCGCTCCACCCCTGTAGAGTGATTCGACGCACGGGGGGGTGCAGATGCTGCTCGATGGCAAACGGCTGCTGATCACCGGGGTGCTGACCCCGCAGTCCATCGCGTTCGCCGCCGCCCAAGCCGCGCAGGAACAGGGCGCCGAGATCGTGCTCACGTCGTTCGGCAAGGCGATGGGGCTGACGGAGAAGAGCGCCCGGCGCCTGCCGGACCCGCCCGATGTGCTCGAGATGGACGTGAACGACCCGGCGCACATCACGGCCGTCGCAGACGAGCTCAAGCTCCGGTGGGAGTCGCTGGATGGGTTCCTGCATGCGATCGCGTTCGCTCCCAAAGACGCGCTCGGGGGCAACTTCCTCCACACCGAGTGGGAGAGTGTCGCGACCGCCGTCCAGACGAGCGCCTTCTCGTTGAAGGCCCTCGCGGTCGGGATGCAGCCGCTGATGGAACACAGCGGCGGATCCATCGTCTCGCTCGACTTCGATGCGCAGGTAGCCTGGCCGATCTACGACTGGATGGGTGTGGCGAAAGCCGCGCTCGAGTCCGTCACCCGTTACCTCGCCCGGGACCTTGGGCCCAAGGGGATCCGGGTCAACGCCGTCAGTGCCGGACCGCTCAAGACGATCGCGGCCAAGGGCATCCCCGGCTTCGATGCCATCGCGAGTGCGTGGGAGCAGCAGGCGCCGCTCGGCTGGGACGTGAGTGACCCCGAGCCGGTCGCGCATGCGATCGCGTTCCTGCTCTCGGACTGGTCGAAGGGCATCTCGGCGGAGATCATCCACGTCGACGGTGGGTTCCACGCGATGGGCACGCGCCTCCGCGGCCCCGAGTAGTCAGCCCCTCCGCGCTAGCGCATCCAGTCGGGCGTCGGCATCTCCTCGCCGTCGGCGGAGAAGAACCGGATACCGGTAGGCTTCGCCAGGACCGCTTCGAACGGTTCGTCGCCTTCGACGGAGAGCTGATGGACCGCACCCGGCGGGATGATGATGGTATCGCCCGGCTCGACGTCGTGCGCTTCGAATCCGATGGTCATGCTCCCGCGGCCGGAGATCACGATGACGACCTCCTCGCGATCGTGGCTGTGAGCCACCGTTGTAGCGCCGGGCTCCTTCTGCGTATGTACGACAACGACCTCGACCGCGCCGGTGCTCTCGGTCGCCAGTCCCGTGTAGGTGTTGCCTTCGCGTGCCGACGAAGCCGCCTCGCCGTGCTTGACCACGGGCATGATGCCCTCCTTCGCTCCTGCCCGAGGATAGCCGGGGCCTACCCTCGGGCGCCAGGGGGAGGTGAAGGTGCTCCCGTATGCTCGGAACATGGGTGACCCGAGGAAGCTCACCAGCTACAGCCACGGTGCCGGCTGCGCGTGCAAGCTCGGACCGAAGGAACTTGCAGAGGTGATGGGCGGGCTCGAGCTGCCCGCCATCCCGCCGGCGGTGCTCGTCGGGGCAGAGACCTCCGACGACGCCGCGGTCTACCTGCCGCCGGGCGGTGGGCCCGCCGTGATCGCGACGACCGACTTCTTCACCCCTATCGTGGACGATCCGCAGGATTGGGGTCGCATAGCGGCGGCCAACGCGGTCAGCGACATCTACGCGATGGGCGGAACACCGGCGTTCGCGCTGAATCTCGTGGCGTGGCCGGTCGATGAACTGCCGCTCGAGATGCTGGGACGGGTCCTGGCCGGTGGTGCGAAGGTCGCGGCCGAGGCCGGGTTCGCGATCCTCGGCGGGCATTCGATCACCGACCCCGAGCCCAAGTACGGGATGGTCGTCGTGGGGTTCGCCGATCCCGACGCGATCATGCGGAACTCGACGGCCCGAGCCGGCGATCGGCTGCTGCTCACGAAGCCGCTTGGCCTCGGGATGATCTCGACGGCGATCAAGCGTGGCGTGGCGGGCAGCGAACAGATCCGGGCGGCCGTCGACACCATGACGACCTTGAATGCGGCGGCTGCTGAGGCGATGGTCGCCGCGCCCGGCACCAGCGCCGCCACCGACGTCACGGGCTTCGGGCTCCTCGGGCACCTCCGGGAGATGCTTATCGCGTCCGGACTCTCGGCGACGCTCGATGCGGCAGCGCCTGAGCTCCTCCCCGGTGTCCTGGACCTCGCGCAGCGAGATGTCGTGGCCGGCGGGACGAAACGGAACCACGCGTTCCTGCAGGGCTTCGTGGACTGGGGCGACCTGACCGCGCCGGAGCAGCTCGTGCTGGCCGACGCCCAAACCTCAGGCGGGCTCCTGATCGCCACGGGGGATGTTGGCGCGCTGACGGCGGCTCTGACGGAGCGCGGAATACCGTGGTCGGATGTCGGTGTTGTCGAGGAAGGACCCCCACGCATCGCCCTCCGGGGACGTGTCCGGGGGTGAATCCCACCCCATTGATAGGATTCAGGCACCGAGATGGCCGAGCTGAGCAGTGCATCCTTCAAGGAGATCGTCGATCAGGGACTCCGAGAGTTCCCGAACGAGTGCTGCGGTGTCATCGCGGCCGAAGGTGGTGTGCCGGCCAAGGTGTTCCCGATGACGAACGTGGACGCGAGCCCCGTGACGTACCGCCTGCACCCGAAGGAGCAGCTCCGGGTGTGGGACGAGATGGAGGAGCAGGGCTGGGATCTGTGGGCGATCTACCACTCCCACACGCACTCGGAGGCCTACCCGTCCGAGACGGACCGGCGGCAGGCGTTCTACCCTGACAGTCTGTATATGGTGCTCTCGCTCTCCGACCGCGAGAACCCGGTGCTCCGGGCCTTCCGCATCGAGGAGGATGGGGACATCATCGAAGAGGACGTGACCATCACATGAGCGAGCCGATGTTCAACGAGGAGCAGGTCGTCCGCTACGCGCGGCACATCATCCTGCCCGGCATCGGCGGCGCCGGCCAGCGCAAGCTCCTGGACGCGAAGGTCCTGTGCATCGGAGCCGGTGGGCTCGGTTCGCCGATCGCCATGTACCTGGCGGCGGCAGGGATCGGGACCCTCGGCATCCTGGACTTCGACAAGGTGGACCTCACCAATCTGCAGCGCCAGATCGCGCATGGAACGGAGGACGTGGGTGCATCCAAGGTCGAGTCGGCGGCCGAAACGGTCGCGTCGCTGAACCCCGGCGTGGACGTCGTCAAGTACGACACGATCCTGACCTCCGCGAACGCATCGGAGATCATCGAACCGTGGGACATCGTGATCGACGGGACCGACAACTTCCCCGTGCGCTACCTCGTGAACGACATGACTCAGTGGCTGGGCAAGCCGCTGGTGTACGGGTCCATCTACCAATGGGAGGGCCAGAACACGGTCTTCATGCCCGGGCAGGAGTCGCCGTGCTACCGATGCTTGTACCCGGAGCCGCCGCCGCCCGGAACGGTGCCGAGCTGCGCCGAGGGTGGCGTGTTCGGCGTGCTGCCGGGCATCGTCGGATGCATCCAGGCGACAGAGGCCATCAAGCTGATCCTGGGCGAGGGCGACCCGCTCGTTGGGCGACTCCTGATCTTCGATGCGATGGGGATGGACTTCACCACGGTGAAGGTGAAGTGGGATCCGGAGTGCCCGGTGTGCGGGAAGAACCCGACGATCACCGAGCCGATCGACTACGACCAGTTCTGCGGCATCGTCACGCCTGCGGTCCAGCAGGCGGCCGAGGCCGTTTCCTAGGGGAGGACACAGGATGGCAGTGCAGGTGAAGGTCCCGACGATCATGCGCAAGCACGTGGGCGGCGAAGCGAAGGTCGAGGGAGACGGAGCCACCCTTTCGGCGCTCCTGGACGACCTGGAGGCGAGATATCCGGGTATCACCAAGAACATCCGCTCGGACGACGGTGGCCTGCACCGGTTCATCAATATCTACGTCAACGACGAGGACGTGCGGTACCTGGGGTCGCTGGACGCGACCCTTGCCGACGGCGACACGGTGTCGATCCTCCCCGCCGTCGCCGGCGGTGCCGATTGAGGGGCGCACGGCAGCTCGGCAGCCGTTGGTCGATCGCCGCTTCGATGGCGGTACTCGTGCTCGCGGCGTGCACCTCGTCCCCGTCTGACGCCGGTGGCGGCCCGCCGCCCAGTCCCGGTTCCGGGCCACAGTGGTCGCCGAAGGCGGGCGCGGCGTTCACCGAACCCCCGGAACTCGAGAGCGCCAACGGCGTGCTGGAGGCCACCCTCACCGTCGCGAAGCGCGATCTCGAGATCAGTGGTTCGCCGGTGGTCGGCGCACAGACGTTCACCGACGGGTTCGTCGCCCCGACGCTGGTCGTCAAGCCCGGTGACACGATCGAGCTGGACCTGGTCAACGAACTGACGGAAGAGACCAACCTGCATTTCCACGGCTTCCACGTCTCTCCCGACGGGGAGTCGGACAACATCTTCCGCCATGTGGCCCCGGGGACCACGGCCCACTACCAACTCGAGATCCCGCCGAATCACGAGAACGGGTTGTTCTGGTACCACTCGCACGCGCACGGCATCTCGGAGGAACAGGTCGCTGCCGGTCTGTCCGGCCTCATCCGGATCGGCAACGTCGAGGATTTGCTCCCGTACCAGGACACGGGCATCGTTTCGCAGGACCTGGCGATCCGGGACATCCAGATGAAGGGGAACGTCATCCCCGCGGCCGACGAGGAGATGTTCAAGGGCCCCCAGGTCCGTTTGATCAATGGGCAGCTCAAACCGAAGATGGCGATGCACCCGGGAGAGACCCAGCTCTGGCGGATCGCCAACATCGGCGCGGACCAGTTCTACGACCTGAAGCTGGACGGACACCGGTTCCACGTCGTAGGCGAGGACGGGAACCCGGTGGCACGGGTGTGGGAGACCGGGCACCTGGTCCTTCCGCCGGGCAAGCGATTCGAGGTGCTCGTGCAGGCAGGTGACGCCGGGACCTACGCGCTGCGGACGGTCAAGTACCAGGGTTCCACGCCGATGCCGAACGTCGTGATGGCGACGGTCGAGATCTCCGGCGACGCCATGACGGCCGGTCCGATCCCCGAGTCGGTGGGTTCGTTCGTTGATCTCGCGGACGCGGATATCGCCGCGCGCCGGACTGAAGTGTTCTCGTTCGCACCCGGCAAGGAGTTCAAGCCGCAGATCAACGGGAAGTCCTTCGACCCGAACGTCGTCAACGTGCACGCGAAGCTCGGAACCGTCGAGGAGTGGACCCTCAAGAACACCACCGACGAGGAACATCCGTTCCACATCCACGTCAACGACTTCCAGGTGATGAGCGTGAACGGCAAGCCGTATCACGCCGCCGGCATGCAGGACGTGGTCCTGATCCCGGCCCACGGCGAGGTCGTGATCAGGATGCCGTTCGACGACTACGCCGGGACGTTCGTCTTCCACTGCCACATCCTGGGTCACGAGGACCCGGGCATGATGGCGGTCATCGAGGTCGAGGAGTAGGCGGGACGTACCCGGCGGCTCCTCTGCGATAATCCACCCGTGCGTTCGGACGACATCTTCGGTGCCATCGGGAACACCCCCCTCGTGGGGCTGCCCAAGCTTGCCCCCAAGCCGGGCGTGCGCCTCTGGGCCAAGCTTGAGGGGAACAATCCGACGGGCTCGGTCAAGGATCGCATCGCCCTGAAGATGATCGAGGTTGCGGAGGCCTCCGGTGACCTCACTCCGGACAAGACCCTGCTGGAGGCGACCTCGGGCAATACCGGGATCGCGATGGCGATGATCGCACGCCGGAAGGGCTACGGCCTGACGGTGGTCCTGCCGAAGAACGCCAGCGAAGAGCGCCTGAAGCTCCTCGAGCTCTTCGGCGCCGAGATCGTGTTCTCGGATGCCGAGAAGGGAACGAACGGCTCCATCGAAGTGGCCCGGGCGATGGCGGCGGCCGAGGACGTCTACTACATGCCGTTCCAGTACGGGAACCCGGCGAACGTCCAAGCTCACTACGAGGGAACCGGCGAGGAGATCGTCCGGGACCTCCCCGAGGTGACGCACTTCATCGCCGGCCTGGGGACGGGCGGGACGCTGACCGGCACCGGGCGGCGCCTGCACGACCACAACCCCGACGTGAAGGTGATCGCAGCCGAGCCCGAGTTGGGTGATCTCGTCTACGGGCTCCGCTCGATGGACGACGGATTCATCCCCCCGATCTTCGACGAGTCGGTTCTCGAGCGGAAGTTCCTCGTCAACTCCGCGGACGCGTTGCGCGCCACACGTCAACTGACCGCGGTCGAGGGCGTCTTCGCCGGCATCTCCTCGGGGGCGGTCGTGCACGTCGCGCAGCGGATCGGCGCGCAGCTCGAGGGCGAGGCCGACATCGTCTGCCTGCTCGCCGACGGCGGCTGGAAGTACCTCTCCACCGACGCCTGGGCGCCCGACGAAGGGCGCGCGGAAGAGGGCGTCTCCGAATCGCTCTGGTGGTAGCCGGTGGCTGATGACCGGCCCATCGGCATCTTCGACTCCGGTGTCGGCGGCCTGACGGTCGTCCGCGCCGTCATCGAACGGAGCCCGGATGAGGCGCTCCTGTACCTGGGGGATCGTGCCCGATACCCCTACGGGCCTCGCTCCATCGCCGAGATCCGCGGGTTCGCCGTTGAGATCGCGCGCGAACTCGTCGCCCATGACGTCAAGCTGTTGGTGGTCGCCTGCAACTCGGTCGAGGTGGCGGCGATCCAGGACGTGGCCGATGCCGGCGGCACGCCGGTTGTGGGTGTGATCGACCCGGGCGTGCGTGCCGCCGTGGCCCGCACCCGGACCGGCAAGATCGGCTTGATCGGAACCGAGGCGACGGTGGCCAGCGGGGCGTACGATCGCGCGCTCGCGCGGGCTGACGGCGGCACCGAACTGCTGGCGGTCGCGTGTCCGGGCGTCGTCGAGCACATCGAGCGGGGCGACACCTCGAGCGCCGAGCTCAGCGACCTCCTCGCGGCCTACCTGGCTCCGCTGCGCTCGGCGGGCGTGGACGCGCTGATCCTCGGGTGCACCCACTATCCACTGGTCGCCGACATGATTGCCGCGCATATGGGCCCGGAGACGGTCCTGGTCTCGTCCGCCGACGCGACCGCCGCAGACGTTGCCTCGGCGCTCGACCGGTTCTCGTTGCGGGCCACGGCGAACGGGGGCGGCAGCCGCGAGTTCCTGTGTACGGGCGATCCGGCGGAGTTCCAAGCGCTCGCGCGCCGATTCCTCGGTGAGGACGTCGGAGTCGTGCGGCCGGTCGAGCTGGCGCCGGTGGAGGCCTGACGTGCGCCTGACCGTCCTGGGGTGCAGCGCGTGGCCGGGCCCCGGCGGTGCCGCGAGTGGGTACCTGGTGCAGCACGACGGGTTCAACCTGCTGGTCGACTGCGGGAACGGAACCCTGGCCAAGCTCCAGGAGCACATCGAGATCCGTGACATCGGCGCGGTGCTCGTCACCCATGCGCATCCGGACCACTTCGCTGACCTGTACTCTCTCTGGGTCGCGGTGGCGTTCGGCGAGCAGGCCGACCGGGGGATCCCGCTGTATGCCCCGCCGGGCTTCATGGATACCGTGACGTCGGTATCCGACGAGAGTTCGTCCAGTTATGTGCACGACACGTTCTCCTTCAACCCCGTCCATCCGGGAGGCGAGCAGACCGTGGGTTCCGTGACGGTGACGGCGTTCGGGATGAACCATCCCCGGGGGGCGGTGGGCTACCGGGTGGAAGCGGGCGGTGCGGTCCTCGCCTATACCGGCGACACGGGCCCCACCGATCGGGTCACCGATCTGGCCCGCGGGGCCGGAGCGTTCGTCTGCGAGGCAACCTTCCAGGGCGATCCACCCGACGACTACCCGTTCCACCTTTCGGGCACCCAGGCGGGGGAGTATGCGACGGCGGCCGGGGTAGAACGCCTGGTGTTGACGCACCTGTGGCCCTCCAACGATGCTGCGGTGACCCGTTCCCAGGCCGAGCGTGCCTTCGACGGAGAGATCGTGATGGCGGAGAGCGGAATGGAACTGGAGGTCGGATGACCAGATCGGATGGACGCGGCGCGACCGACCTTCGGCCGGTGAAGGTCGAACTCGGGTATCAGCAGTGGGCCGAGGGGTCCGTGCTCTTCGACATGGGTGATACGCGGGTCCTCGTCTCGGCCACCGTCGATGAGCGGGTTCCGCGGTGGATCCAGGGCAGCGGGAAGGGCTGGGTGACCGGCGAGTACTCGATGCTGCCGCGGGCCACGATGGAAAGGACCAGGCGTGAGGTCGGCAAGGGACGCCCGTCGGGCCGGACCCAGGAGATCCAGCGTCTGATCGGGCGGTCCCTCCGCGCGGTGACCGACATGACCAAGCTCGGCGAGCGGATGATCACCGTCGACTGTGATGTGTTGCAGGCCGACGGCGGCACCCGGACGGCATCGATCACGGCGGGATATATCGCGCTAGGTCTGGCGGTGCGGGGCCTGCAGGAAACCGGGGTCGTCAAGGAGGACCCCCTGCGTGATCACGTGGCCGCGGTCTCCTGCGGCATCGTCGGCGGAAGCGAGTTGCTCGATCTGGCGTACGACGAGGACAAGGACGCCGCGGTCGATTTCAACGTCGTGATGACCGGTGGCGGGGCGCTGGTCGAGGTGCAGGGAACGGCGGAGGGCGAGCCGTTCTCCCGTGCACAGCTCGACACGATGATCGGATTCGCGGAGGACGGGATCCGGGAGCTCGTCGACGTGCAGAAGCAAGCCCTCGGGCGGTGAATCTTCCCGTGGAACTGGGGATCGCTTCGCACAACCCCGGCAAGATCCGGGAGATCCGCGCGATCTGTGCCGGTTGGCCGGTGCGATGGGTCACCGCCGACGAGGATCCACGTGAGTGGCCCGACGTCGAGGAGACGGGCGCAACCTACCTGGAGAACGCGCTGCTGAAGGGACATGAGGTTGCACGGGCGCTCGGGATCCCGGTCGTAGCCGACGACAGCGGGATCGAAGTCGATGCGCTGGGAGGAGCCCCGGGTCCCCGGTCGGCGCGGTACGCCGGCGAGGCCGCCACCGACGAGCAGAACCTGCAGGCGCTGATCACGGCGGTGCGGGGGGTTCCCAGGAACGGCCGGACGGCCCGCTACCGATGCGTCGCGGCGATGTGCTGGCCGGACGGGCGTGAGCGGCACGCCGAGGCAACGGTTGAGGGGATCCTGATCACGAAGCCGCGGGGCGAGGGCGGGTTCGGGTACGACCCGATCTTCGTGCCGGAGGGCTGGGACGAGACGATGGCGGAGCTCCCCCCGGAGCAGAAGGATCGCATCAGCCACCGCGGGCGCGCGTTCCGAGCCCTGGCGGACCTAGTTCGCGCGGCCTGACGGCGAAGCGGTACCCTTCCCCCAGCATGGTTGATGCTCGGTCCCCGTTGAAGCCTTCCGCGCCGGCGAGGGTGCGCTGATGCAGGATGAGGCGCTCAGACGGCGGGATCTGATCATCGACGCCGTCGGTTCGGCGGCGGAGCGGTTCCTGAAAGCCTCGGACTGGCGTGACGCCATCGACCACGTCCTCCGTGAGATCGGGGAGGCGACCGGGGCGAGCCGCGTTCACCTATACGAGACGGGCTCCTCGGACACCGGGGAACTCACCTGCAGCCTCCGGGACGAATTCGCCGCGCCCGGCATCGAACCTCAGATCTCCAATCCCCTCGAGCAGGGATTCCCACTCATCTCGGGCGGCTACGGGCGGTGGGTCGACGTGCTGGGTTCGGGCGACCTGATCCAAGGTGTCCGGGACGAGATGCCGGAGAGCGAGCGCCGCTTCCTCGAGGAGGAGGGGATCCGCTCCGTCCTCGTGGTTCCGATCTTCGTCGAGGACCACTGGTGGGGATGGATCGGCTTCGACGAGTGCGAGACCGATCGCGAGTGGACCGCTGCCGAAACGGACGCATTGCGAGCCGCCGCGGGGATCATCGGTGCGGCGATCCAGCGAGAGCGGATGGAGCAGCGCCACCACGAAGCCGAGGCGAAGTACCAGGCCCTCGTCGAGCAGATCCCGGCGATCGTCTACATCTCGACGGCAGACGACGAGAACCGAACGCTCTACATCAGCCCGCAGGTCAAGGACGTCCTCGGCTATCCGCCCGTCGATTGGCTCAGGAAGCCGGATCTGTGGGACGGGCTGGTCCATCCCGACGAGCGCGATCGGATCCTTGAGGAGGTCGTCAGGACGAACCGCTCTGGAGAGCCGTTCCGAGCCGAATACCGCATGGTGACGCGCTGGGGCAAGCAGATCTGGATCCACGAGGAGGCGCACCTCGTCCTGGATCACCGAGGCGAGGGCAGGTACTGGCAGGGCGTGATGATCGATGTGACGCCCCAGAAGCAGGTTGCCGAACAGCTCCACGAGGCCGAAACCAAGTATCAGGCACTCATCGAACAGGTGCCGGTCATCATCTACACGGAGGATCTGGGTGAGGATGTTGCCGTTTCGTACATGAGTCCCCGCGTTCGCGACGTCCTCGGCTTCTCCGCCGAGGAGTTCATGGGTGCGTCCGATCTGTGGATGGAGCAGGTCCATCCCGAGGACAAGGAGCGCGTCGCTGCCGAGGCGGCTCGGGCACAGCGTGAGTCGGATACGTATCTGGTCGAGTACCGCATCTTCACCAAGGACGGCCGGGAGCGATGGTTCTACGACGAGGCCGCGCTGATCCTTGGGGAGGAAGGGGAACCGGTCTGCTGGCAAGGTTTCATGATGGACATCACGAACCGCAAGGAGACCGAGGCGGCGCTCCGCGACGCGGAGGAACGCTTCCGGAACCTCGTCGAGCAAACGCCTGCGATCACCTACATCGAAGCAGTATCGGATGACGTCGGCGAGACCCTCTACATCAGTCCGCAGGTCGAGACCATCCTCGGGTACCCGTCAGAGGACTGGATCGAGGACCCTGTCAAGTGGCGCGATCTGGTTCACCCCGACGACCTGGAGGCGATGGTGGGGTCGTATCGTGTGGGTGCAGATTCGGGAGCCCCCGTCAACATGCAGTACCGGATGCGGGCGCAGGACGGCCGGTGGGTCTGGTTCCGGGACGAGTCGGCGCTCGTCTACGACCTCGACGGGCAGCCCCAGTTCTGGCAGGGCGTGATGCACGACATCACGTCACAGAAGGAGACCGAAGACCGCATGATCGAGGCCGAGGAGCGGTACCGGACCCTTATCGAACAGATCCCGGCCGCCGCCTACATCGATGCGTTGCATGGATCGGGCGTCACCATCTACATCAGCCCGCAAGCGGAAGATCTGCTCGGCTACACCGCGCAGGAGTGGGTGGACGACCCGGATCTGTGGGAGCGGTTGATCCATCCCGACGACCGGGACCGGGTCCTCGAGGAGGACGAGCGCGTTCGCGACGATCAGCCGTTCGACATGGAATATCGGATGATCCACCGGGACGGTCACGAGGTCTGGATCCACGACCAGGCGCGGCTCGTGTTCGCTGAGGACGGCCAGCCGCGCTATTGGCAGGGCGTCATGGTGGACATCACCCAGCGCCGCCGCGCTGAGGATCTGGAGGGCGAGCTGCGCGTGGAGCGGGAGACCGCTCAGCGCCTACGTGACCTGGACGACATGAAGAACACGTTCCTCACGGCCGTCTCCCACGACTTGCGCACTCCACTAGCCGCGATCCTCGGTCTGTCGATCACCCTGGAGCGTGACGACCTCGGGCTGGTGCAACCCGACGGCCGCGACCTCACGCGCCGCATCTCAGACAACGCGCGCAAGCTGGACCGGCTGGTGACCGACCTCCTCGACCTCGACCGGCTCACCCGCGGCATCCTGGAACCCAAGCGGCACCCGACGGACGTGGGTGCGCTGGTCCGCAAGGTCGTCGACGAGGCCGACTTCCTCGGCGAGCATCCTGTGAGTGTGGAGGCGGAATCGGTCGTGCTGTCCGTCGACGGTGCGAAGGTCGAGCGCATCGTCGAGAACCTGCTGGCGAACACCGCCCGCCACACGCCCTCGGGCACGCAGGTCTGGGTTCGGGTCGGCCCGAAGGACGGCGGCGTCCTGATCACCATCGAGGATGCAGGCCCAGGCGTGCTCGACGAGCTCCGCGATTCGGTCTTCGAGCCCTTCCGTCAGGGCGAGGGCGACGACTCGCCATCGCCATCACCGGGCGTCGGGATCGGGCTCTCGCTCGTGGCGCGTTTCGCCGAACTGCACGGCGGCCGGGCGTGGGTCGACGAGCGTGAGGGCGGCGGCGCTTCGTTCCAGGTATTCCTGCCGCAGTCGAACGCGCCGACGACGTTCCGCTAACCTAGCGCGGGCGCGTCCTTCCGTCGCTCGCCGAGCCTGGTAGCGGCGGCGAGTGCCTCCTTCACCTCACTGAGGTCGGGGCCTGAGCGTGCGAACCGGTCCCGTTCGAAGGTGTCGACGATGCGGCGCAGGTCGTCGGCGTGTTCGCGGGCCAGATCGTCGGACGCGAGGAGTTCTCGCAGGTACTCGTCCGGGGTTCGCTGCGGAGGGCGAGGGCGACCTCGAGCGGCGAACGCGTCGCAGACGGCCAGGAAGGCAGCGGTCGCCCCGGTCGGGGGAGGTCCGCGGCGCCGGAGCCGGCGCCGCCGTCCGAACACCGCCACCACGGCGGCCAGGGCCGCGGCCGCCCCAAGAACGATGGGCCAGTTCGCGGCCGCGGACTTGGCGGCGCCGGCGACGCCCGAGAACACCGAGCCCATCGCATCCTTGACCGACTGGGGGACCAGTGATCCCATGAACCGGCCGATCGCGGAGAAGATCTGTGCTCCGGCGAACCGTTCCTCGAGCCCAGGGTTGGCGAGCGGAACCTCGTGCGTCGGGTCGTACTCCATCCAGCCGATCGTCGGGTAGTAGACCTCGACCCAGGAATGCGCGTCCGACTCGCGCACCTCGAAGTAGCCGGTCAGGGGGTTGCGCTCACCGGCATCGAAGCCGACGACGAACCGGGCGGGGATCCCGACCGAGCGCAGCATGAGCGCCATCGAGCTGGCCAAGTGCTCACAGAACCCTTCGCGCGTCTCGAACAGAAAATGGTCGACCGCGTCGACACCGACAGGGTCCGGTGGGATGTCGAGGTTGTACCGCGTGTTCTCCCGGAGCCACCGTTCGACGGCGATCACCTTGTCATAGGTGGTCGGCTGTCCGTCGGTGATCCGGTGCGCGAGATCGCGGACGCGCTGCGGGAGTTCCGGCGGCAGCTGGGTGTAGCGCTCGATCAGTTCCGGTTCTCGCGGATCGGGGGCCGTCCTGAGCTGGTCCGGGTCGGCCGCCGGGATCATCGACTCGACGCTGTAGGTCAGTCCCTCGTCCAGCAGGATCGGGGACCGAAGGGAGTCATAGATGTCAAGGCGGAGTTCGTTCGCCGGGAACCAGATGTCGGTCGGCCGGTACGCCGCGAAGACCAGGTTCGGCTGCTGCCGCTCGATGAAGAAGGTCTGGAGCAACGACTCGCCGAACGGCCGGGCGCGCGTCTCTCGCTCCACCGGCATCTTGATCGGTGCCTGGCCGAAGATGCGCTCCGTCTCGGTGTCCGAGGCGGTCCAGCGAACGCCGTCCCAGGCGTCGTAGACCTGCCCGCGCCAGAACGCCGGCTGCGCCGCGCGAACCTTCATCACGACGTCTTCCGAGAGCCGGCCCCGCGCGCGGAGGTCGACCGAATCACCGAAGCCAGGGTAGGCGTTCGGCAGGAATGGGGTGACCTGCCCCGGGGCGACGTCTTGCGGCACGCCCGGGTTCACGACGGACCCGGTGAAGTCCGGAACCGACGATGCGGAGCCCAGCTCGAACGGCGGGGCGACCACCTGGATCCCCGAAACGCGGGGGACGGCGGCGAACACGAGGACCGCGGATGCGACGGCGATCACCCCGGTCACCACGAGTGGGCGCGCCGCGCGAGGGGCAGGCGCTCCGGGCTCGCGCCGCAGGCGGGTCGGATCGGCCCGCTCCTTCTCCTTCGCGCGCGCGGACAGCATGAGCCACGCGCCTGCGAGCGGCAGGTACGTCAGGACGAACAGCCCGTAGCCCGTACTGAGCGTCAGCGACGCCGCGGCCGCCATCAGGACGAGGCTGGAGACCATCGAGTACGCGAGGTCCTTGCGGCGGGGCAGATCGAAGCTGTGCATGACCTGGACCCACACGAAGAGGCTCGCCAGCATGACCCGCGCCTGATCCACCGAATGCGCGCGCTGGACCGCCGACATGAAGACGCCGAGCGAGATGATCATCCCCGCCGCCAGCACGATCTTGACCGGTATGTTCCGCTCGTACCGACGGACGTAGGAGAAGGCGAAGCCTGCGGGGATCAGCAGGAATGCCGCCAGGGCGGTCTGCGGGTCGAGGGCGCGCTGGGCGACGAGAGCGGCCACGCCGACGAGCACGCACGCGAGGACCACGGCGCGAAGCATGATGGAGTCCTCGACGGGGAAGCGCGGGCGGGCCGCGCGTTGCCCGCCTACGCGGCCAGCGGCTGCATCAGGCATGCGGCCAGATCCTCCTCGCGCCGGACCCGGTAGACGGCCACCCCCGCAGCGGCCAGGTCGCGGGTTATCTGGTCGATCGACTCGGGGGGAGTCATCGGGGTCGCTCGCGCGGAGCGTCCGTAGGTGTGGGCCTCGACGAGGACCGCGACGGTCTGGAGCCCGCCTCGGTCGAGGTCCGCCAGGTGTTCGACGAGCGCCGTCGCTGCGTTCGGGGCCCAGGTCGGCATGACGACCACGAGGGTGTCGAGCCGGCCGAGGAGCGGAAGCGCCTGGGGAAGCACGGTCTCGAGTGGCGGGCCTCCGGGTGCCCGGAGTTCAGCCAGCCAGGTCAGTGCCTCGGCCGGATCCGGGCCGTCGACCGACCGGACGACGCGATCGCAGGCGCCGGCCATCGCGAGCGGGTGGCCGATCCCGAGGGCGTGCATCGCGACCGAAGCCGCAGCCGCGCAGGCCGCGTCCAGCACGGACTCATTCGACGCGCTCGTGCCGTCCATGCCGGCGCCGCGACCGACGACGCCCGTATCGGCCCACGTATCCACGACGATCCCGAGCCGCCGGGGGAGTTCCTGCTCGAACTCCCGGACCATGAGCTGTCCGATCCGCGCGGTGGTCGGCCAGTGGACGTAGCGCAGGCTGTCTCCCTGCTGATACTCGCGCACCGAGATGAAGTCCTGGCCCACGCCCTTGCGTGAACGCACGTGGGCCTCATCGATCGGCTTCGTCGCAGAGGCGGCCTCGGGCACCCAGTCGACCCGGACCACCCGCGGGTACACGACCGTGCGCCCCGGAGCGGGGATCCGCCGGGAAGCAGTCGCCACGCCGAACGGCGCGGACGATCGCAGGCGCACCGGTTCGCCATCGACGACGCCACGTCGCGCGGCCGCCCGCGTGGTCGTCAGGACGACCTCCTGGCGAGGGCCGATCGCATCGACGAAGGCGATGGTCTCGGCGATGTGCGGGTCCACGATCGACAACGCCAGTTTCGTCCGCCGGGTGGTGTTCCGCACGACGAGGTCGACGGGGACGTCATCTCCGGCGAACGCTTCCTCCGGCGCCCGCCGCTCGACCTCGATCCCACGAACCATCAGCGGAGGAAGGAGCGCGCCGGCGACGGCGGCACCCAGGACCAGGGCGGCGAGAACGTAGAGCCAGCCGGCCTGCGTGTTGCTCCCGATGAGCACCAGCAGCGCAGCGGCGACGACGAGTCCCAGCGCGCGGCGGGTGGGCCTCACCGTTGTGGGACCTGCTCCCCGAGCGGGACGGGAACGCGTTCGAGGAGGTCGCGGACGATGAGGCGTCCGGCGCCGTCCTCCATCCGTCTCGAGCCCTTCAGGACCAGCCGGTGCCCGAGGACGGCGGGCGCCAGCGCCTTTATGTCATCGGGCAGGACGTAGTCGCGGCCGCGCGCCGCCGCCAAGGACTGCGACACGCGGGTCATGGCGACCGCGGCACGGGGAGAGGCTCCGAGTTGGACGTCCTCATGTGCACGGGTCGACTGCACGAGCGCGACCACGTAGTCGATGACGTCATCGCCCACATGGACGGTGCGGGTGTTCTCTTGATGAGCGAGGACCTCGTCGGGAGCCAGGACCGGTTCGAGGTCCTCGATCGGGTGACGGAGCATCTGCTGGGTCACGATCTCGCGGGCGCCCGCGGTGTCGGGGTAGCCGATCCGCACCGACAGCGTGAAACGGTCGAGCTGGCCCTCCGGGAGCGGGTAGGTCCCGTGATGCTCGACCGGATTCTGCGTCGCGACGAGGAAGAACGGAGCGGGCAGCGGCCGCGCGGTGCCCTCGACGGTCGCCTGGCGTTCTTCCATCGGCTCCAGGAGTGCCGATTGCGTCCGCGGGGTCGTGCGATTCACCTCGTCGACCAGCACGACGTTCGCGAAGATCGGGCCAGGGACGAACCGGAACTCCCTGCGGTCCTGATCGTAGATGGAGACGCCGGTGACGTCGGACGGGAGCAGGTCCGGGGTCGCCTGGATCCGCCGGAAGGTGCCGCCCAGCGAGACGGCCATCGCCCGAGCCAGCATCGTCTTGCCTACCCCGGGGACGCCTTCGAGGAGCAGGTTGCCTTCGGCGAACAGACAGGCGGCAGCAGCTTCGACGGTCTCGTCCTGGCCGGTGATGACCCGTTGCACGTTGGCGATCAGGGTGCGGATCGCGACGGCGGTTTCGGTGAGGGAAGCCACGTTTCCCATCATCCCAGGGTTCTCGGAACAGGTGGCGATCTGGTTGAGCCCGGCGGGCTCCAGCGAGCCTGGGGGGCCCCAGATCCGGGTGGTGCGAGAGGAGGGACTCGAACCCCCACGCCCTTCCGGGCACCGGATCCTAAATCCGGCGCGTCTCCCAGTTCCGCCACTCTCGCGAACGCCCAGTCTACGCTTGCTCGGCTTTCCATCGGCCGTGGACTAGCATCGATGATCGAGGAACCCGAACGAGCGAAGGGAGTTCGCGATGCAGGCGGAAGGGCAGGCGTACGAGGGAGCGGGAACAGAGCTGCTGTTCCGCACGTTCCTGCAGAAGGTTTTCGCGTGGATGGTGCTCGGGCTTGCGATCACCGGTGTGATCGGCTTCGCGCTTTCCGACTCGATCTCCGCCAAACTCCGGGCCGGCGAGACCCCTGGGTGGTGGTTCTGGGGTGCCATCATCGCGCAGATCGCGGTCGTGCTCATCCTCTCGTTCGCCATCAACAAGATCTCTGCGGCAGCGGCCACGGTGCTCTTCCTGGGTTACTCAGCTCTGACCGGCCTCACCTTCGCATTCCTGTTCGCGGTGTACTCGGCGAGCGACGTCATCGCCGCTTTCTTCGCGACGTCCGGCATGTTCGCGGTGCTGGCCGCGATCGGCTATTTCACGAAGAAGGACCTCACGAGCTGGGGTCCGATCCTGTTCGCCGGGCTGATCGGGGTCCTGATCGGAGGGCTCATCGGGGCTTTCTTCAGCATGGCGATCTACAACATCGTGTTCATCTGGATCGGGCTGTTGGTCTTCATGGGGCTGACGATCTACGACGTGAACCGGCTGAAGCGGCAGAACCTGGCCGGCGCGGACAAGGGCCTCGTCCAGAAGAACGCGATCATCGGCGCGTTGATGCTGTACCTGGACTTCATCAACATCTTCATCAGGATCCTGTCGATCCTTGGGAACCGCTAGGCCGAGGCGTTCTTCGCCCGGTCCAGGTCGTCGACGACGAAGATCAGCTCAACCTCACCGGCTCCATCCGTGCCGCCGATGTATGCGGCGTCGATGTTCACCCCGGCGTCGGCGAGTCTGCGTGCGTAACGCCCGAGCGCACCGGGTTCGTCCGGGAGCGTTACCGACATCGTCTCATGGGCGTCGGTGACCTCGATCCCCCCAGCGCCGAGTGCCGTACGAGCCGCGTCGGCATCGTCGACGACGAGGTGGGCGATACCGGTATCTCCGGTCCCGAACCCGGCGATGGCCTCGATGTTGACTCCGGCGGCACCGAGCGCCTCTCCGAGGTCCGCGAGTGAGCCCGGCTGGTTCGCCAGTGTGATGGTGAGATCGGTGGGCATGTCGACTTCCTTCCGGCTGGAACCCCGATGATGCGCCCATCCGCATCCCCACGTCAAAGGGCTGCACTCCAGAGTCGCATGTCCGCGTTGGTTTCAGGGGCTATCATGACAACCTATACGGGGGGGAGCCCACCTCAGGTGATCCCGGTGACTCGTGTACGTATCGCGTGACCGGAACGGCGGACATCGTGGACGGATGTGAGACGGAAACAACCGCCTAGCGCCAACAGGATCCGTCGCGAAGGTTCCGGGCTTGCTCGGTGCCGGCCGCCGAGGATGGGCTCGTCTTCTGACGCCGATGTTAGCGAGCGGCTAGCTGAGATCCATGCGGACCAGATGACACGGGTCCTGTCCGTACGTGGTCGCGGATATCCAGAGGATCCGGCGAGCAGCGTCGAACTCGATGTCGTAGACGTACGGGGCAGGGAAGGTGCGGCGGAAGACCCGCATCTCGCCGTCGGGTCTCATCCGCCCCACGACGAGGGCATCTTCGTCGTAGGTCATGGCGGTAAACCACACCGCCCTTCCACCAGCGCTCGCCACGCCGTTCACGGCTAGGTTCGGCGTCGGGTAGGTGATCGGCGGACCCGTGGCGGGGACGCGGACCAGTTCGCTGGGTCCGTCGTCCCCCATGAGGGTTACCCACACGTCGCTGCCTTTCACCGCTATCAGCCAGTCGTTGAGCGGGCGGGGCAACGCCCGTGTCTCGAGGACGGCCCCGGTCGCATCGACGTGCCGCAGGAAGGACTTGTCGTAGGTGCCCCCCCCGGTCGACGACCCACACGGTGCCGGAAGCGCCGGCCGCGATCGCATCGAGGGTGCCGAAATCGCCGACGATTTCGAGGTCTGCCCCCGGAGCTGAGAGCCGCATGAGCTCCCCGGACAGCGCAATCACCCAGATGGCGCCGTCGGTGGCCCGAGCCATCCTCTGCATCCCACTGGCCGGCGAGGAGATCTTTCCCACCTCTTCACCGGTGGGGTCGAACACCCGGATGGGCCCACCCCAGGTAGCCACGTATGCGTTGTCATCCCAGCCCACGACGACATCGAATGGGCC
The DNA here is from genome assembly GCA_040880465.1 of Actinomycetota bacterium. Lineage (GTDB taxonomy): Bacteria > Actinomycetota > UBA4738 > UBA4738 > JBBDHU01 > JBBDIK01. The sequence continues at coordinate 34,321 of JBBDIK010000014.1, forward strand.
GAACGTGACGTCGGATGGCGTCATCGACCCATCGGGATCCAGACGCGTCGCCCAACTAGACCCCGCGGTCCAGACCGCGCCTTGGCTATCGGCGTCGATGCCGACCCCGCAAAGGTGAGGGTCGATGAGGACCCGTGACGTCACCGCCCCTGCCGGCGTGGCGGTCAGCAGGAGCCCGGCGACGGCCGCCAGCAGCCCGATCCGAGTTGACATCTTCAACCAGCCCCCATGTCGGCCGCTAACATCGAGGCAGCAGGTATCCCGCCCCCCGAACCACGCTCTCATTATCGGACAGGGATCGAAACTGCTTGAGGGGCTGGGGGCCAGGCTCGGCGATGCGTTTGGGGGAGAGCCGACCTGACTGGGACTCCGCCCGGTCGCCGATCCTCGGTGCCATGACCGGTGCGTAGCTGCCGCGGCGACCGATGTAGCCCGGGCGGATGGACGGCCGTGGTCGCAGTGTGCGCTGCTCGGCAACTGGCAGGTTGTTCGCTCTCTCGTCCGTGGGCCCCCGGGGATTCGAACCCCGAACCTGCGGATTAAGAGTCCGTTGCTCTGCCGGATTGAGCTAGAGGCCCGCTGCAGTATAGCCAGCGCGGGTCGCCGTATCTCGGTGACGGGTATAGGTTCGGAGGGTCAGCTCTTCGAAGGGGTCAGGGATGTTCCGCCGGAACGTGATGCTCGTCGCCTCCATGTTCCTCGTCGTCCTGTCCCTGGGTTCCGGCGTCGCTTCCGCCGATCCCTCTCTGCGCTCCGCGTTCCCTGGGGCCAACGGGCTCATCGCGTTCGCCAGCAACCGCTCGGGAAACTTCGAGATCTTCGTCATGAACGACGACGGGACCGGCCAGACCAAGCTGACGAACAACGCCGCCACCGACACGCAGCCCGCCTTCTCGCCGAACGGGACCAAGATCACGTTCGCGAGCGACCGCTCCGGGGACTATGACATCTACGTGATGCGGGCCGACGGGACGAACATCCAGCGGATCACGTCGAGTCCCGGTGACGACACCCTTCCGACCTGGTCTCCCGGCGGGAGCATGCTCGCCTTCGTGAGCGACCGCGCTGGGAACGACGAGATCTACAGCATGGACGCCGACGGTTCGCAGCAGAAGCGCCTGACGAAGAACGCGGCCACCGACACCGACCCCACGTACTCGCCGGACGCCCGTCTGATCGCGTTCTCGAGCAACCGGACCGGTGGTGACTTCGATGTCTGGACGATGAAGGACAACGGCGCCCAGCAGGCCAACCTCACGGATACGGGCGACGACACCCGGAACCCGACATGGTCCCCGGACGGCACGATGATCGCCTTCCAGAGCTCGCAGGACGTCGTGAACCCGGAGATCTACTCGATGAACTCCGACGGGACGGGCGTGACCCGGCTCACCTTCGATGCGTTCGATGACTTCGGGCCCGCGTGGTCATCCGACGGCGCCATGATCACTTTCACGAGTTTCCGTCTGGGCAATCGAGACATCTACATCATGAACGCAGATGGGACCGGCGTGGTCGACCTCACGAACAACCTTGCGGGGGACTTCTACTCCAACTGGCAGGCCCTCTGCACCATCCCCGGCACTGCAGGGAACGACATCCTCGGCGGGACCCCGGGGATCGATGTGATCTGCGGGAAGGGGGGCAACGACGACCTTGACGGCCTCGGGGGGAACGACGTCATCTTCGGGGGCTCAGGCGACGACTTCGTCCGGGGCGGTGACGGGATCGACACCGTCTCCGGCGGGCGCGGCGTGGACGTGATCCTCGGGGGGAACCAGCGGGACTTCCTCAGCGGGCGCGACGGCCGACAGGGAAACGACGTCCTGAACGGCAACGACGGTGCCAACGACTGCGAAGCTGACCTGCTCGATATCCGGAGGAACTGCTCTTAGGCCAAGGTGTTCGAGACGACGCCGCATTCCGGACAGGTCGCCGCTTCCAGCTCCATATCCGCGAGGCAGTTCGGGCAGAACTTGCTGATCCGGCGCATCTGCCAGGCGTTCGTCTGTGGGTTGAGCCACCAGTCCTTGCCGTCCTGGCGCGTGATCCAGGTTCCGTTCTCGTTCCGCCACGGTTCGGACGTTTGGTTGCAGCTCGGGCACATCCCCTGATCGGCGGGGATCCCTTGACCGCAGTTGGGACAGGGTCGTGACGGAACCTGCGGTTGCGCGAACTGTTGCCAGGCGGCCGTCTGTGCGGCGGGGACGTCCTTAACCTTCCGGGTCCCGCTCGGCCGAGCGATCGCGACAACCAGCAGTCCGATCAAGCCGAGGAAGAACCCCCACAGGAACCCGACGAGAGGTGACCCGCCCTTGTTCTGCCAGACGGCGAGGGAGATGAGACCGAAGACGACGCCACCGACCAGAGGGATGATTGGGTTGATCTGGAACGCGGGCGTGGTCGGCGTCGTGCTCGGATCGAACTGGGCCAACATCGATCCCGCGAGGGCCTGCACCACGCTCAGCATCGCTGTTCCTTCCGGCGGCGTCCCGGCCAGGCTAATCGGCCGGTGGACCGGATTCCAGTTGGATGAAGGGTGACCGAGGGGACTTGAACCCCCAACCTCCGGGACCACAACCCGGCGCTCTAACCGATTGAGCTACGGCCACCACGTTGCTCGACGATGTTAGCAGCGGCGTGCCTGGCGCCTGGGACGGCTATCGGCCCGGCCGGGCGGGGTCGGAGCGGGATTCCATCCGCATGATGACGGCGGCGGGCAGCCACGCGAAGAACAGGGGGAGTGCCGAGTCCAGCGCGGAGGCGAGGACCACGATCGCGAACGTGACCCCGACGAGCAGGGCGTAGGCGAAGAGCCGCTTGCGGTTGCTCACGGGCCCATCCTATCGGTCGGGGCCGGGAGCCTCTCACCAGGGGGTTCTGCGTCCAAGGGGTCCGTCGGACCGGGGGACGGGGGGACGCCCTGTCCCCCGGTAGGGGGACTCGGGGACTGGTGCCCATCAGGGCTGAGAAACCCCCGCGTTCCCGATGCGCCGGGCATGGCCCGGCCTCTAGAGTTCTGGGCGATGGAGCACGCAGACGTCCTCATCCGTCTCGAGCCCGAGGCCCGCGCCGATCTCTTGGAGGTGCTCACCTCCCCGCGCAACGTTCGGGCGGACCGTATCCGTGAGTACTGGCAGCGCCCCGAGGGCCGCCTGATCGCGGACACGCTCATCGAACTCGAGGTGGACGACGACGCTCGAGCGAAGGTCGTGGAAACATTGCGCCGGCTCGAGACGGCCCGTCAGGGCCTGACCGCGTAACCCAACTCCATCCCCTCCGAAACCCTGTGGAGCCGTCGGCCGGCTCCGCACGCCCTCATCCCGACGGTCCGCGGACTACGCGTATCCGGGTTCGAGGTAGCGGGCCGCCGAGAAGACGCGGCGGAGCAGCGGCTCGAAGTCACCGATCGGAAGGGTGTCGTAGCCGGGGTCGAACGATGACTGGTCGTAGCGTTCGCAGAACTCGGCCGTAAGGTCGAAGTGTGGATGGGCGCGCCAGCGGTCTCGCAGGTTGGGGTCATCTCCGGTGAGGTGCCCGAAGAAGTAGAACTGGAACGCTCCGTGGTGCTTGACCATCCAGCACAGCTCCTCCCGCACGAACGGCTTCAGCATGGAGGCGACCATCTCCCCATGGGTGTACGGCGCGAGGTCGTCGCCGATGTCATGGACGAGCGCCGTGACGACGTACTCTTCATCCCTGCCGTCCCGGAGTGCCCTCGTGGCCGCCTGCAGGGAATGGGTATAGCGCGTCACCTGATACCCGCCGAAGGAGTCGTTCAGCCGCTCGAGGGCGCTGAGGACACGATCGGGGAGTCTCGCGCAGAACTCCGCTTCCAAGGACTCGAGGAATGCCCAGTCGTCGGCGGTTCCGTCCTGCATGCGGGTGAACGACACGGCGTCCATCGGGTTTCTCCCTCGTCGTCGGCGTGCTCGGGAGTCTATCCTGCGCCTCCCGCGTTCCAGGCAGACATGTGGCGCGCCGGGCAGGATTCGAACCTGCGACCCGCGGATTAGAAGTCCGCCGCTCTGTCCCCTGAGCTACCGGCGCTCGGGCACGATGGTATCGCGCTCGGACAGGCCGACGGGGTACGTCCTATGGAGTGACGGCCGCCAGCAGCTTCCGTGAGGAGGTCGCCACTTCGCCGATCGCCCGCTCGAACGCTTCCTCGTTCCTGCGGGACGGCTGGCGGAACCCGCTGACCTTCCGCACGTACTGAAGCGCGGCCTCGCGGATCTCGTCGTCGGTGGCTTCGTGGTCGAGCCGTCTCAGGTCCTTGATGCTCCTACACATGCCGGCAGCGTACCCGCCGGGCGGGGGAAGCGTTCCGGGGATCGGCGTCTCAGCCGGCATCGACCTCCGGCTCCACGGACGGTTGAGCCGTTCGATGTCCCTGGAAGCGGCTCGGTTCGATCTGGCGTTCCGCGAAGCCGGCCGCGCGTTCGACCGACGCCCGGTCCGAGCTGACGAGCAGGAATGGGTTCGGTTCCTCGATGCTCGTCATGAACACGTCATCGACGTCCGCGGTCCATCGATCCGAGGTCTCGTCTTCTGGGATGCCGAGTGGCCGGGGGAACGGGCGGGCGCCGACGTAGAGCACGACCCTCGTGCCGTCATCGCCGACGTAGACGAAGGTGTCGACCGGGCCCGCCTCATCCTCGAGCGTGGTGATGCCCGCTGCGTCCAAGGTCAGTCCCGCGGGAGAGAGGTCCGGGGCTGCGCGTGTGGCTGCACCGTGCGGGGCGGCCGAGGCGCGGTAGGCGGCGACCGCCGCGTCGATGGTCTCCGGTTGCTCAGGCCGGAAGACGGCGAAGGCAGCCAGGGCGATGCCCGCAGCTGCCAGCAGCGTCAGCAGCGCCGGCACGAACCACGGACTTCGCTGCGTCTGGTCCCGACCTCCGGTCACGTCGGACAGGCTATCCTGGCTCGATGGGCGACGAGCGGAAGATCGTGCTCGCGGGACGGCTGGTCGACGCCGAGACCGGCGACGTCGTCTCGGACCGGGCCATCATCGTTCGCGGTGAGCGGATCGTGGACGTGGTCCCCGCGGCACAGGCGCCGGCCGAGGGAGTCGAGGTCGTCGACCTCTCGGACTCGACGGTCGCACCGGGGATGATCGACTGCCACGCTCACCTGGTCGGTCCGACCGAGTCAGAGTCCGGACTCGAGGAACTCCAGATGTCCGACGAGAAGGAGATGGCGCTCTCCAAGGAGAACGCCCTCGCCACGGTCATGGCCGGGTTCACGACCGTCCGGGACGTCGGCACCTTCCGAGGGTTCTTCGACCTCGAGCTGCGGGACCTGATCGAGTCCGGCGCAACCCCCGGGCCGCGGATGTCGTGCGCGTGCGCCTACCTGACGTGTCCGGGCGGAGGTGGAACGCTCTCGGATCTTCCGCCCGGCACCGACATCCCCGAGCGGTACGAAGCCGGGATCGTGTCCTCGGTCGAGGATGCCCGCCGGAAGGTGAACGAGATCCTGGACGGGGGAGCCGACTTCATCAAGGCCATCGCTACCGGTGCCGTCCTGATCGTCGGTACCGACCCCACCGCGGACGAACTGACCTACGAGCAACTCGCGGCGGCCGTCGAAGAGGCGGAGAAGCGGGGGACGTACGTGGCCGCGCACGCCCACGCTGCCTCGGGCATCAGCAATGCCGCGCGCGCCGGTTGCCGGAGCGTGGAGCATGGGTCGCTGATGGACGACGAGGCGATCGAGGCGATGGTCGAGCACGGCACGTACCTCGTCGCCGACATCTACTGCGGCGACTGGATCGCCGAGGAAGGCCGTCGCGCCGGCTGGCCAGAAGAGACGCTGCAGAAGAACGACGATACGACCGACGCGCAGCGCGAGGGATTCCGCAAGTGCCTCGCGGCCGGGGTCAAGCTGGCGTTCGGGACCGACAGCGGCGTCTACCCCCACGGGTGGAACGGCAAGCAGCTCGCCTATCAGGTCCGGTACGGGATGACGCCGGTGCAGGCGCTCCAGGCGGCCACGATCGTGGCTGCCGAGCTGATGGGATGGGAGGACCGTGTGGGCTCGATCTCCCCCGGGAAGTACGCGGACCTGATCGCCGTCGACGGTCACGATCTCGGTGACCTCTCGTCGTTCGCCGACGTGTCCTTCGTGATGAAGGGCGGAGACGTCCTGAAGTCTGGTGGCTAGGCGGCCGAGACGCCGGCAGCACCGTGCGGCCTCGTTCGAGCGGGTGACGGGAATCGAACCCGCGTCACCAGCTTGGAAGGCTGGAGCTCTGCCATTGAGCTACACCCGCGCTCGGTGGCACTCTAGCAAGCCGCTTCGCGGAGGGAGCTGAGGCTCGTGCGCATCCCGTTCGTCCTGGCCGATGTCTTCTCCCAACGGCCGTTCTCGGGGAACCAGCTCTGCGTGGTCCCGGACTCGGCGGGGCTGAACGCGGTGACGATGCAGACGCTGGCGGCGGAGATCGGCTTCGCGGAGTCGGCGTTCGTCACATCGGCCGATGGGGACCGGTACGCGATGCGGATCTTCACCCCAACCGCTGAGATCCCGTTCGCCGGTCATCCGACGCTCGGGACGGCCTACGCCCTGGCGAGCGCCGGTCGCATCACATCTCCTGCGATCCAAGAGGTTGCGGCTGGCGAGTTCCATGTGACGGTCGATCTCCCCGGCAGGTCGGCAGCCGTCCGGCAGCTCCCTCCGGTGTTCGGCGTCGAGGCGACGGACCTGCGTTCCGTCGCCGAGGCCGTCGGCATCTCTCATCGTGACCTGCATCCTGACAGGCCGCCCCAGGTGGTCGGGACCGGATTGACCTACCTCCTCGTTCCCGTGACGACGCCGACGGCCGTGGCCCAGGCCGCTCGCGACGACCGCACGCTGCCTCGGTTGCTGAACGCGGCTGGGGCCCACGGTGCCTACCTGTTCTCGGTCACCGGGGACGACGGTGTGAAGGCGCGCATGTTCCCCGCGGATGCCCACTTCGGCTCCGGAGAGGACGCCGCGACCGGCTCGGCCGCCGGACCTCTCGGCGCCTACCTCGCCGCGCGCGGCCTCGCCGGGATGCCGGGATCGGTGGCCATCAGCCAGGGCGAAGAGATCCGGCGCCCGAGCACCCTGCTGGTGACGGCGGGGCAGGCCGACGACGGAGCGTGGTCGATCATCGTCGGCGGAGGCGTCTTCATCGTGGGCGACGGCGCGTTCGAGTTGTAGGAAGGGGCGAACCGGCGACGTTCCCGCCGCCGGTTCGGTGTGCCGGTGCCGCGTCTGCTATCGGTCTCGCGTTCGCTATCCCTGCGCCGCGTAGAAGTCGTCGAGCATCCCTCGGAGTTCTGGATCGAGCTCCATCGGGGCGCGGGTGCCGCTGCGCTGCGTCACTTCGTAATCGAGCAGCCCCCCGGTGGAAGCCGGGTCTGCGATGGCGGCCCCGAAGTCGTCGGTGACCTGGGCTTCGGCTGCCGCGGCATCTGCATCGGAGACCGGGGCCCTAGGGGCCATGTTGTTCGGGTCGCCGGAGTCCGGCCCCCCGAGCACCATGAGGAAGTTCGAAACGTTGCGCTCGCTCCCATCAGAGGGGCTGTTCACGACGCCCTTCCCGCGAACCCACATCGTGCTGGAGCCACCGCCGTCCAGGTTCAGAGCGTCGACCGCGCCCTTGCGCTGCATCTCCTTGGCGAGGCCGACCAGCGTCAGTCCGACGGAGGCGCTCGAACGACCGTCCACCTGCATGATGAGTACGTCGCCGTTGGCCTTGACGCCGACCGCCGTGCGGGGGTGCCGCAGGCAGAGGTACGAGCTGCAGGCGCTCACCATGAGCTTGCCGTTCTCGAGCAGGACGGGGCTCCCGCCGATCGAATCGAGAACGCCGCGCCATCCGAGTGACCAGGTGAGGCGCACCGTCTCGCCGCGAACCAAGCCGCGGATCTGGTCGGCACGTGAGGTTCCACTCTGGGCCACCAGCACGATCCCGCCGTTCACGGCGAGCGAGCCGCCACACGCGACCACGTCTACGGTGTAGTCGCGCTGCACGCCCATCTGGCCGCCGGACCAACCGGGACCGGTCGAGGGCAGGAGCCGGGCCGAGCAGCCGTTGCCCGGCCGCTCCAAGGTTCCACCGGCGGGGGAGAAGGCTGCGACCTCACTCGACTTCGGTGATCCTTCGTTGAACCGATCGACGGTGAAGGTCCGCCGGGACGCGACCTGCATGACGCTGATCGCCGTTCCCGGTTGCCCGACGTACTGATCCTGCTCGTCGGAGGAGATGGCGAAGTTCTTTCCCTCGGCGCCGAGCTTGGAGGTCGTGATCATCGCTCCATCCTCGGCGAAGAGGTGGGCTGGGCGCCCGGGGTAGAAACCGAAGTCACCGTTGACGGCGACGAGTGCGTTGCGCTGGGCCCCCATCCTGCTCGGCGTCGACGATCCGGGGAACGAGCTATTGGCGAGCGCCACATCGATCTCGGCGTTGGACGCGTCGGCATCTACCGTCACGAGCTTGACGCGGTTCGGCCCAGAGATCCTGTAGGCGCTGTACGTCACTCCTGCGGTGAGCGTGCTGGCGCGGACACGCACATCTCCTTGGGCGGTCGGTTGGAACGCGAACAGCGCTGTCACCATCAAGGCGATCGCTGCTCCGATCTTTGCGGTGGGCTTCCGGCGGTTGGTCATCCCCTGCTCCCTGTCGGTGGATCCCTGCATCCACTTGTGTCATCGGGCCGGTGTCGCGCTTCGTTGAGAGCCAAATCGTGCGTAGTCCCGCGTGGCCATGCGAGGTGGTTCGTGCTGACTAGTGAGAAGCGACTACGACGATGCGGGCTACAATCCTTGCCGACGGGGCGTAGCGCAGCTTGGTAGCGCGCCTGCTTTGGGAGCAGGAGGTCGGCGGTTCGAGTCCGCCCGCCCCGACCAGGTTCGCATGGGCGTAGTAGCATGGGTGCACTCGGGCATCGTCTCGAGGGTTCGCGTCGAGCGACCGCCGATGAGCCGTTGGGGCTCCGACCCGCCTCTCGACCCCACCGATCGATCAGCGATCCATCGACGGAAGGCGCGTGATGGCAGGATCCAAGAGGGGTGGCGTCAAGGTCGGCTCGCCCGAGCGTGGCCGCGAGGCCTCCTCGCGACCGAGTCGCGGACGGGTGTGCGAGGAATCGTCGTGTCAGACCATCTTGTCGACCTACAACCCCTCGCTTACCTGCGCGGTCCATACGGAACCCACGTTCCGACCTCGTCCCGCTCCCCAGTAGCCCTTCAGCCGTAACCCTTCAATGGCCGCCGCCGGTCGGTGGGTCGCGCTTCTCGACATGCCCCTGTACGCTCCGTTCCGTCCGGCACGTGCCAGCGGTGCGTGAGGGCGAACGGTGACAGGTTCCGGCTACTGAGCGGTGACGTGGTCAAGCTCGGGAAGCGGTTCCGGTCCGAGGAGGAGCATGTCGGCGAAGCATCGATCGGGCGGGAGCCGCTGGTTCTTGATCACCACGATCGTGGTCGGCGCGCTTGTGGTCGCCGGGGTCGGATGGTACGTGGCGACGGCTTCCAGGACCGAGTCGCCCGTGTCACCAGCCGGGGTCGATGGTCCGCGCGCGGGCGGGACGTCACCGGCGGCCTCGCCGGATGATGGCTCGGGCTCGCCGGTGGCGGCGAACGAGCCGCCACGGTCCTTCACCATCGCCGCCACCGGCGACATCCTTATCCACTCGCAGCTGTGGGAGAGGGCCGCGGCGTACGCCAGCCAGGGTGAGCGCTTCGACTTCCGTCCGATGTTCGCGAAGATCAAGCCGATCATCTCGCGCGCAGACCTCGGGATCTGCCACATGGAAACGCCACTCGATGCGGATGATCGCAACCTGTCGTCCTACCCGGTGTTCAGCGTGCCTCACGAACTGGCGGACGCGGTCGCCTGGGCCGGGTACGACGGGTGTTCGACCGCGTCGAACCACGCGCTCGATCAGGGGACGTCCGGGGTGAAGGCAACACTGGCCGCGCTCGACCGCGCCGGTGTGGATCACGCGGGTACGGCCCGTACCAAGAAAGAGGCACAGAGCATCACGATGTTGGACGTGAACGGGGTGAAGGTTGCCCACCTCTCGTACACGTACGGATTCAATGGGTTCACGCCGGACGTCCCGTGGCGTGCGAACAAGATCAAGGTCGCCGACATCATCTCCACGGCCCGGCTGGCCAAGGAGGAGGGAGCGGATTTCGTGATCGTGAGCCTGCACTGGGGCACCGAGTACGTCCAGCAGCCGGTCGATTACCAGCGCAAGGTCGCGGGGAAGGTCCTGGGGTCGCCGGTGGTCGATCTGATCCTCGGTCACCATGCGCACGTCGTGCAACCGATCGACCGGATCGGGGACAAGTTCGTCGTGTACGGCATGGGGAACCTGGTGTCCGGGATGACCGCGTCACTCGGCAAGGGACCTGTGGTTCAGGACGGGGTCATCGTCCAGGTGTCGGTTTCGGAGGAGGGCAGGGACTTCGTGGTCGACGAGGTTACCTTCACGCCGACGTGGGTGCAGGAGGGGGCTTGGCGCATCGTGCCGGCGCTGAGCAAGAGCGGCGGCGCGCTCCAGCAGTCGTTCCGCCGAACCAGCAAGACCATCCTCTCCCTGCACGCCAAGGGCGTCCGGCCGGATCGTTGAGATGCTCGCTCGGCGCCCGACCCGGGTGTAGCCTTCGGACGAACCCAGGAGGCAAGCGTGGAAGTCCAGAGCGAACCATCCTCGACCCGTCGGGCGGTCATCTTCACCGTCGTCCTCATGCTGATCATCGCGGTCATCGCGGTCGGGGGGGTCTACCTGTGGCAACGTGCCCAGGTCAGCCGGTTAGAGGACGAGTTGGCGACCGCCCGATCGCAGGCTGCAGAGGCCCAGGGCAAGGTTACCGACGTCCAGAAAGAGGTCACGGGGCTGGAGGAGAAGCTGCGTTCCGCTCGCAGGCTCGCGAAGAAGACGGAGCAGGATCTGAGGGAACAGCGGAAGCAGACCAAGGACGCCAAGCAGGAGAAGAGGCAGGCGGAGGAGAGAGCTGGAGACCTCCCCGATGGCCGGTACTACGGGTCCTTGAAGGAGGTTGCCGGGGGAGACCAGCTCATCAAGGTCGATCTCAAGGAGTTCCTCACCGGGAACAAGGCCGAGCGGGCGGCGCGGGAAGACGGTGAGATCAAGAAGGACGAGAAGCTCGACACCGACTACTACATCCGCAACGAGAGCAGCCAGGTTCGATCGATGGACGTCGCCGGTGGCGCCCAGGTCAAGATCCTGGACAAGGGGACGTCGAAGACGCGGACGGTGAACTTCGAGGACTTCGCCAGGATCTACAACGACCCGACCGCAGACCAGAAGCACGTGAGCCAGAACAACTACTGGATCTGGGTCAAGAGCGGCAAGGTCGTGAGGATGGAGGAGCAGTACCTGGCGTAGTTACGTCAGGGAGATCCGGTTGTCCATCGCCGTCCCGAACTGGTCCAGGGTCGTGGCGGTGGGGGGCGTCGCCGTCGGTCCGGACACGACCAGCATCAGGATCATGTTGCTCCAGCGCCAGACGTGGCCGAGCGACGTCGTGCTTCCGGTCTTCGCGTCGTACGCGAAGTCCGACTCGCCGAGCCCGATGACGGGCACACCTGCGTAGGAGCCACCGCCCTTCTTGGTGTGCGCGCGCAGCCCGCTGCGTATCAGGGCCATCGCACGTTTCGCCAGATCGCTGCTCTCGAAGATGATCACGTCGGACTCGACCTCCGTGCGCTGGCCGTCGATCGTCCCCTCGAAGGATGCCTGTTCGGCTCCGGTCGGACCCCCGACGCGACCGAGGCGCAGGTATGCGGGAGGCCGATAACCGCCGGAACGCTGCTTCCCGAGTCCGACGTCGTCGCGGGTCAGGACGATCTTGCGGGCGTCTTTCATGCTGTAGGCGGGGCCGGTTTCCGGGATCGCGACGTCCGGTGATCGGTCTACGGCGAGGCCGTCTTCGTCCTTGTCCTTCGAGGGCGACCTGCTGGGTTTGGGCTCAGCGCCGCCACCGCAGGCGGCGGCCAGAAGCGCCAGAAGCACGAGCAACGCCACCCCCCTCCGCATGGAGTGATTATCGACCGGAACCGCTCTGAACTGAGTCATGGGTTGCAGATCCCTGTTCCCTCATCGTCCGGTCCGCTCCCGAGCGGGTCGAAGCGCCAATCGTACGTCCCCGCGTGCAGGGTCATCTCGAGGATCCCGAACGCCTTGCGCCGCACCTCGCTGTGCGGAGCCTTGCCGGGGACAGGGTACAGCTGCGCGCCTGCGGTTCCCACGATGAACTGCCGCACTCCTCCTGTCGCGTCGAGTTTGCCCTCGGGCGTCATCGGCGCGAGGCGCTCGTAATGATGGTCGTGGCCGGCGAGAACCACATCGGCCCCTTCCCGATAGAGCACGCGCAGCAGCGGGGCGACGGACGGGTTGTCGCCGTGCAGGCCCGAGGACCAGCGGGGATGGTGCCAATATGCCAGCGTGCATCCCGCCGTGCGCTTCCGCAGGTCGCGTTCGAGCCATCTGGCTTGCGGTGAATCCGCGGCGCACTCCACGATCCAGCAGTTCGAGTTCAGCGCGACAACGTGCCAGGTGCCGAGGTCGAAGCTGTAGTAGCCCTTCCCGCGTTCACCGGCCCGCGCGCCGAAGTAGGTGAAATACCCTCCTGCCCGCTTGGTCTCGTAGTCGTGGTTCCCGGGAACCGGGCTCGTCCGGTCCAGGAACGTGCCCCACGACCGGCGGTAGGAGCGTCGGAAAGCTTTGAGGCGGCCGTGATCGTATTGGTTGTCGCCCAGGGTCAGGACGGCGTCGGGGTCGAGGCGTTCGATCCGCCGGGTGGTATCTGCCGCGCGGCAGAGCGAGCCGGTGCCGTTGCCCTTCCGGAACGCCGGGTTCCGGGGGTCGCATGCGATATCGCCGGCCGCCGCGATCACCGGATCGGCGGGGCCGCGGACGGTCGCGGGCGCGGCGGCCGGCGTGATGCCCGCCGAGAGCACGGTCGCCACGACGACGCCGAGGACGAGCCGGGTCATTCTGACGCGCATCACCCCTCCGATATCGGCCGCCACCCGGCCGGCCTTGCGTCCCTCAGTCGGGAACTGGGCCGCGGACCCCGAGGTAGTGCTCGTTGAAGATCGCCAGGAGTCGGTCGTTCATGGGATAGACGCCACCGTTGCGGTAGGCACGCGACTTGACGCCGATCTGCTCTCGTTCGCAGATCGCCCAGTCCTGGAGGCTGACCATGTCCCAGAACTCCCGGATATCACCGGGATCGAAGTCGGCGGCCGCGATCGTTGCCGGAGGGAACAGGAAGTCGCTGATCACGGTCGTGTGCGTGGGAGTGCGAGGGAGCAGCAGGTAGTACATGACGCAGTCCGAATGCATGTTCAGCAGCAGGTTCGGGAACACGTGGGTCCCGTAGTAGGTGTGGGTGTCGAGTTCGTCCAGATCCGGGAGCGTCGGACGGTTGGACTGGCCGCTGAACGTCAGGGTGACGGCGCCCTCCTTCATGCTGTTGCCGGCCCAGTCGACCTCCTGCTCGACCATCCCTTTCTTGTAGATGGGGATCATCTGGATCAGTTCCGGATGCACGCTCGGACAGTGCAGGCACTCGTTGTAGTTCTCGAGCAGGATCTTCCAGTTTGCCTCGACCTCGTAGACCAACCGCGTCCCGCTCCGAAGGTCCTCGAAGTGGTACCGCTCGAACTGCAGCGGGTCCCACGGGTCGGCGGCAAGCATGTCGAGCAGGCTCTCGGGGTTCTGGCTCATGTTCACGAAGACGAACCCACCCCAGGTCTGCACGTGCATCTGGTGCAGCGGATGATTGCTCTTGTCGAAACCTTCCTCCTCGTGGACGTTCGGGGTCCCGAGGAGGTTGCCGTCCAGGTCGTAGGTCCACGCGTGGTACGGGCACTTGATGATGCCGGACTTCAGGTTGCCGCTGTCGTCGCAGAGGCGCGTTCCGCGATGTGCGCAGCTGTTGTAGAACGCGCGGAGCATGCCCTCCTTCGAACGAGCCAGGATCACGCTCTCGTCGCCCGCTTCCCGGACCAGGAAGTCGCCAGGGTTCGCGACCTCCTCTTCGCGGCCGACGCAGAACCACGTCCCGCAGAAGATGGACTCGTGTTCGGCTGCCCAGACCTTCGGGTCGTAGTAGTCGCGGCCCGGCAAGGTCGGCTGCGGCGTGTAGGGCCGTGCTTCGGTTCGTTCTTCCGTTGCCATACGCCGCCTACCTCCTGCCTGAAGTACTCCATCAGGATACCTTCGGGTGTCGAGGAGGGCGCGCCGCAGTCGGCTCCCCCGGCGTCGGTAGGTAGCATCCAGGGCATGGCGACTCGGGAGGAACTGAAGGCCGAGGTGGAGCGCGTGGCGGCCGAGCACGGGCACCGGCTGGGTCCGTGGCTCGATGTCGGCCACGCATCCCAAACGGGTTGCCTGGATTGCGACCGGTATGCGTTCGCCGAGATCCTCCCGCCGCCGGGCAAGCTGCACGTCGCGGGGATCGACCAGGACTGCCCCAAGGGCGCCGGCCGCTTGATCGAGCTGGACTGAGTCCCCGGCTCGCCCGATTCGTCCTGAGAAGCGGATTGTGCGACACTCTGGCCCCATCCACCGAGGGGGTAAGGCATGAGGAAGTCGCTGGGAAGCGCCGTCCTGGCCGGGGCGCTGACGCTCCTGCTGGCGGTGCCGGCGTTCGCGCTCGAAGCAACGGTGATCCCGCACCGGGTCGGTGCACGATTCAACGTGCGGGCTCACGTGGGATCCGTCAGATACAACGGAACGAAGCATGTGGTCGGTGGAACCATCGGTCTCACGAACACCGCCAACCGCGGCCGGACCGTTCATTGCCTCGTCGTGGCGACGTTCAAAGCCCGCAACGGGCAAGCGCGGGTCAAGCGTGACGATGTCGTGAACGTCCGCGTCGGTCCGCACACCACCCGTCACCCGGACTGGCAGGTCAGCCTCCGCGACACTATCGCGCGGTGGCGGAACCAGCCGATCAACGCGGTGGGGCACTGCCACCTCGTTCGACCGAGTCGGTAGTCGACGGAACGCAGCGATCGAGGCCCCCGGCGGGTGACCGTCGGGGACCTCGGCGTTTCAGACTGCGGCGAGACGCTTGAGCATCTCGGCATGCAGCGGACCGTTGGTCGTTACCACGCTGCCCCGATCCTCCAGCGGTCCGCCGGCGAACGTGCTCATCCTGCCGCCGGCTTCCCGGACGATGGGGGAGAGCGCCGCCCAATCCCAGATGCGCAGTTCCGGCTCGATCATCACGTCCGCGGCGCCCCGCGCGACCAACATGTGGCCCCAGAAGTCGCCGATCCCGCGGGTTCGGCGGACCGTCTGCACGAGATCCTCGAACGTTTCCCGGTGGTCGCCATCGACCCACACCTCGAGGCCTCCGAACGCGAGCAAGGCGTCGCCGAGATCGTCCGAAGTCGAGACGTGGATCGGCTCGCCGTTCAGGCGGGCGCCCGCGCCGCGGGCAGCTGCGTAGCGCTCGGTCAGCGCGGGCGCCGACGCCACGCCTACTACCGGGGTCCCCTCATCCATGAGTGCGATCAGCGTCCCCCAGATCTGGATACCGTCGGCGAAGTTCTTCGTCCCGTCGATCGGGTCGATGACCCATTCGCGGCCCCCTTCCTCGCCGGCGAGCCCACCCTCCTCCCCGAGGATCGCGTCGCCGGGGAAGCGCTCGGTGATCGCTTCGCGAGCCATCGCCTCGATCGCAAGATCCGCGTCGGTGACCGGCGTCTGGTCCGCCTTGCGCCGTACCTCGAACTCGCCACCGAAGATGCCGAGTGCGATCTCGTCCGCGCGGTCGGCGAGTTCGTTCGCGAAGGCGAGTTCTGGTTCGTACATGAGTTTCGACCCTACCAAGCGGGCGTGCGCCGGCCGGGGGCGGAACCGGAGATTTCCGCTACGCTCGGTTCTCCCATGCAGACCACACTGGAAGAGACCGGGAAACACTCGGTCAAGCTCACCATCGAGGTCCCTCCGGAGGAGTTCGCGAAGGACCTGGACGCCGCGTATCGGAAGGTGTCGCGCTCTGTCAGCATCCCCGGGTTCCGTAAGGGCAAGGTCCCGCGAACGATCATCGACGCGCAGGTCGGCCAGGACGCGGTCCTGGAGGAGTTCGTCCGCGACAGTCTCTACGGCTACTACCTGGAGGCGGTGCGCGAACACGATCTCGCGCCCGTCTCCGACCCCGACATCGATCTCGACGACGTCGACGAGGCCAAACCGCTGAAGTTCACCGCGGCGCTGGAGGTTCGCCCGCGGTTGGAACTTGCCGAGGCCGACTACAAGGGCCTGAAGGTCGAGAAGCCGGGTGCCGAGGTCCCCGACGAGGAGATCGCGGAGAACCTCGACCGGCTGCGCGAGCGTTTCGCGGAGCTGGAGGTGGTCGAACGCCCGGCGACGGACGGGGATTACGTCGTCGTGGACCTGCGAGCGACCGTGAATGACGAGGAGGTCGCGGAAGCCACCCGCCCCGACGCCCTGTACGAGGTCGGCAGCGGCCTGTTCACCCCGAAGCTGGACGAGGAGCTGACCGGCAAGCGCAAGGGCGACATCCTCAAGTACAACGACGTGCTCCCTGAGGAGCTGGGGGAGCGCGGCGGCCAGGAGGTTTCGTTCACGGTGCTGCTGAAAGAGGTGAAGGGTAAGAAGCTGCCCGAGGCGGACGACGAGTTCGCCAAGCTGGCGTCGGAGTTCGACACTCTCGATGAGCTGAAGGTAGATCTGCGGACCCGGCTCGAGGAGATGAAGGAACGCGAGGCGACCCAGGCGCTGCGCGACCGCGTCCTGGCAGGGATGATCGACAAGACGGAGGTCGACCTTCCCGACACGTTGATCGAGCACGAGACCGAGCACCGCGTCGAGAACGCGCGCGAACGCGCAGAGCGCGCCGGCATCACGCTGGAACAGATGCTCGAGATGCAGGGCTGGGACGAGGCGCGACTCCGCAGCGACGCGCAGGACCACGCGATCCGCGCCATCAAGGCCGACCTCGTGCTCGAGGCTATCGCTCGCACGGAGGAGTTCGAGGTCACGCCCGAGGAGATCGCGACCGAGATCAACGCGCTCGCCCAGCTCTCCGGGCAGGACGCGAAGACCCTGGCCAAGCGATTGAACGGAACCGGGCAGGTCACATCCATAGCCGGTGATATCATCCGTTCGAAGGCACTCGATCTGCTGATCGAGCATGCCGATGTCGTCCCGGAGGAATCGAAATCATGACGGACTTCTCGAACTACCTCGTCCCCGTCGTCGTCGAGCAGACCAACCGCGGGGAACGTTCGTTCGACATCTACTCGCGGTTGCTGAAGGAGCGCATCGTCTTCCTCGGCACCCCGATCGACGACGCCGTCGCGAACCTGACGATGGCACAGCTCATCCATCTGGAGAGTGAAGACCCGGAGAAGGACATCAACCTGTACATCAACTCGCCGGGCGGATCGATCTCTGCGCTGTTCGCGGTCTACGACACGATGCAGTACATCAAGCCCGATGTCGGCACCATCGTGATGGGCCAGGCCGCGTCGGCCGCTGCGGTGCTGCTGGCGTCCGGAGCGAAGGGCAAGCGCTACGCATTGCCGCACTCGCGTGTGCTGATCCACCAGCCACACGGCGGAGCCGAAGGCCAGGCCGTCGACATCGAGATCCAGGCGCGTGAGATCCTGCGCTACCGCAAGTTGCTGGACGAGCTGATCGCCGAGCACACGGGTCAGACGTTCGAGAAGATCTCCAAGGACACCGACCGCGACTTCATCATGACCGCACAGGAGGCCAAGGAGTACGGCATCGTCGACGACGTGATCACCACGCGGACGGTACCGCCCGAATTGGCTAGCGCAACCGGCTAACCGACGTAAGATATGGGTCTGAGCCGGGGCGCCGCTCCCGGCACGCACAGGCAGGGGGCTGATGGCGAAGTTCGGTGATTCGGACCTTCTGAAGTGTTCCTTCTGCGGGAAGAGCCAGAAGCAGGTCAAGAAGCTGATCGCCGGACCGGGCGTCTACATCTGCGACGAATGCATCGACCTGTGCAACGAGATCATCGAAGAGGAACTCTCCGAGACCACCGAGCTCAAGCTCGACGAACTCCCCAAGCCGCAGGAGATCTACGCGTTCCTCGATGACTACGTCATCGGTCAGGAGCAAGCGAAGAAGGTCCTGTCGGTCGCCGTCTACAACCACTACAAGCGGATCCAGGTCGCCACCAAGGAAGACGAGGTCGAACTCCAGAAGTCCAACATCCTGGTGCTGGGCCCGACGGGGTGCGGCAAGACGCTGCTGGCTCAGACGCTGGCGCGATTGCTGAACGTCCCGTTCGCGATCGCGGACGCGACCGCACTGACCGAGGCCGGCTACGTCGGCGAGGACGTCGAGAACATACTGCTGAAGCTCATCCAGGCCGCCGACTACGACGTGAAGAAGGCCGAGACCGGCATCATCTACATCGACGAGATCGACAAGATCGCTCGCAAGTCCGAGAACCCGTCCATCACGCGTGACGTGTCGGGCGAGGGCGTACAGCAGGCGCTCCTGAAGATCCTGGAAGGGACGACCGCGTCGGTACCGCCCCAGGGTGGTCGCAAGCACCCGCACCAGGAGTTCATCCAGATCGACACGACGAACATCTTGTTCATCTGTGGTGGGGCGTTCGCGGGGCTCGACACGCTCATCGAGAGCCGGATAGGTCGAAAGGGCGTCGGGTTCGGCGCGGACGTGCGCAAGACCGAGGAGAAAGACTTGGGTGAGATCTTCGCGCGGGTCCTGCCGGAGGATCTTCTGAAGTACGGACTCATCCCCGAGTTCGTCGGACGCCTGCCCGTCATCTCGAACGTCCACAACCTGGACAAGCAGGCGCTGGTCGACATCCTGACCAAGCCGAAGAACGCGCTCGTGCGCCAGTACCATCGGTTCTTCGAGTTCGACGGCGTGGAGCTGGAGTTCTCGGACGACGCGCTGGAGGCGATCGCGGATCAGGCCATCCTGCGGGGGACGGGTGCCCGTGGACTGCGCGCCATCATGGAGGAGGTCCTCCTCAACGTGATGTACGAGCTGCCCTCACGCCAGGACGTGACCAAGTGCGTCGTCGACGGGGAGACCGTTCTCTCGGGCGTGAACCCGACGCTGGTGCCGAAGGCCGAACGCAAGGCCCCGAGGGTCCGCAAGGAGAAGTCCGCCTAGCAAGACCACGACATCCAGTGGCTGCGCCGCCTCGCTGATATCCCTGCAACGAGAGCTAGCCCGGGATGCCGAGGGCGTAGCGAAGCGCCTCGTTCAGTTCAGAGATCTTCCTGCCGACTAGGCGACCGACCGGCTGAGCGTCGAGCGACGCTCTCGGGATCGTGAGGAGGTTGTCGCAGTTGACGATGGAGGGTCGGGGGAGTCCCTCCTGGGAACCGACGGGAACCACGGAGTCGTTGTTCCGGATCGTGGTCGTGATGTGTGCAACGGTGATCGATCCTAGGAATCGAAGAGCGCTTGCGCGCGTCACCACAACGACTGGGCGTCGGCCCGAGGCGGGGCCGGTGTCGGCCCAGTAGATCTCACCTCTCGTCACCATTCGGGCCACGTCTCCGCTGCGATCCGGAGGGCTGCCTGTGCCCAGGCCCGCTCCTCATCCGTCTCGGGGACGTCGCGGTAGCTCTGTTCGTGGCGGCGGTCCTTCTCGAGTTCATCGAGGGCTTTGAGGATGGTCTCGGCGCCGCGGCGGATCAGTTCACTGCGGCTGACCCCGAGCCGCTGCGCTTCCCGGTCCAGGGCAGCCACCATCGCGTCGTCGAGCTGCACGAGGACCTGCTTCCTGGCCACGGAAGCAGCATATGACGAATCATATGGTCGCGTCGACATGAGCCGATCCCACGCCGCGCCTCTGACGCTTGGCGCCCTCGTGCGTATCCTGCGCGGACCCGCCGATAGACTCCATGCCCACATGGTCGAGGAGATGCCGTCCCAGTACGATCCGGCCGCCGCGCAGGCGCGCTGGTATCCCCAGTGGGTCGAGCGTGGCTACTTCGGGGCCGACGCCGGCTCCGACAAGCCCCCATTCTGCATCGTCCTCCCACCGCCGAACATCACCGGGCGCTTGCACATGGGTCACGCGCTCAACCACACGATCCAGGACATCCTGATCCGCCGCAAGCGGATGCAAGGCTACGAAGCGCTGTGGGTCCCGGGCACCGACCACGCCGGGATCGCAACCCAGGTCGTGGTCGAACGCGCGCTCCGCGAGGAAGGCATCGACCGCCGCGAGATGGGCCGTGAGGCGTTCGTCGAACGCGTCTGGGCGTGGAAGGAGCGGTTCGGCGGCGAGATCGTCGAGCAGGTCAAGGCGCTCGGCGCATCCTGCGACTGGTCGCGCGAGCGCTTCACGATGGACGAGGGACTCTCGCAGGCCGTGCGGGTCGCGTTCGTGCGGCTCTACGAGGCCGGACTCATCTACCGGGGCGAGCGGCTCGTCAACTGGTGCCCGACCGATCACACCGGACTCTCCGACTCGGAGGTCGAACACGAGGACGTTGACGGTGAGCTCGTGACCTTCAAGTACCCGCTCGCCGACGGGAGCGGCGACATCGAGGTCGCCACGACGCGCCTCGAGACCATGCTCGGCGACACCGGCATCGCGGTGAACCCGAAGGACGAACGCTACGCGAGCTGGGTCGGCAAGACGGTGCGCCACCCGTTCGACGATCGCGAGATCCCGATCGTGGCCGACGAAAGCGTCGACATGGAGTTCGGGACCGGCGCCGTCAAGGTCACACCCGCGCACGATCCGAACGACTGGGAGATCGCCGAACGCACGGGCCTTCCACATATCAATATCTTCGATGCGAACGCCACGCTGAACGACGAGGTGCCGCAGGAGTTCAGCGGGCTCGAACGCTACGTGGCCCGCGAACGCGTTCGCGAGGCGCTGGCAGAGAAGGGACTGATCGTCGCCGAGGAGCGCCCGTACCGCCACGCGGTCGGTCATTGTTACCGATGCAGGTCCGAGGTCGAACCGTGGATCGCCGGCAAGCAGTGGTTCGTGGCGGTGGACGAACTCAAGGGGCCCGCGCGCGAGGCGGTCAAGGACGGGCGCATCCGCTTCACGCCACCGCGGTGGGCGAGGGCCTACGACACGTGGATGGAAGGGCTCCGCGATTGGAACATCTCGCGCCAGCTCTGGTGGGGGCACCGGATCCCCGTCTGGTACTGCCCGGAGCAGCACGAGACCCCCGCGACGCAGGACCCGACGGCCTGCGCAGAGTGCGGGAGCACCGACATCGTCCAGGACGAGGACGTGCTGGACACCTGGTTCTCCTCGCAGCTCTGGCCGTTCTCGACGCTCGGGTGGCCCGAGGCGACGCAGGACCTCAAGAGCTTCTACCCGACCTCGGTGATGGTGACCGCCTACGACATCATCTATCTCTGGGTCGCTCGCATGATCATGTCGGGGTTGTTCCTGGTCGACGGCGACGAGACGCGGACCGGCGACACCATCCCCTTCGAACAGGTCGTGATCCACGGGATCGTGCGCGACGAGCACGGCCGCAAGATGAGCAAGTCCCTCGGCAACGTCATCGACCCGTTGGACATGATCGAACGATATGGGGCCGACGCGCTGCGGTTCTCGCTGGCGAGGATGGCCTCGCCCGATCAGCAGAACCTGCCGCAGTCCGAAGCCTCCATCGAGGCCGGGCGCAACTTCGCGAACAAGCTCTGGAACGCGGCGCGACTGGTGCTCCGCAGCGGGGGGGTGCCCGAGTTGCCGCCGGCGGAGCACCGGTCGGTGCTCGAGCGCTGGCTCCTCTCGCGACATCAAGCGTGCGTCGATGCGGTGAACGATGCCCTGGACGCCGACGAGTACGCCGAGGCCTCGCAGGCCCTCTACCGGTTCGTCTGGTCGGAGTTCTGCGACTGGGGTCTTGAGCTGGCCAAGGGCCGTCTCTACGAAGGGACCGACGAAGAGAAGGCCGCGACGGCGAACACGTTCGCGTGGGCGTTGGAGCGGACGCTGCGGCTGCTCCATCCCGTCATGCCGTTCGTGACCGAGGAGATCTGGCAGCGGTTCGGGCGTGGCGACTCGATCGTCGTGGCGGCATGGCCGGAGTCGGCGCCCGAGCTTGCCGACGAGGACGCGGAACGCGAGTTCGGCGCCGTGCAGGACATCGTGACCGACATCCGCCAGCTCCAGGCCGGTATCCCCACGGAGCTATCCAAGAACGTGACCCTCGCCGAGGATCTGCGTCCCGCGGCCGAGCCGTGGCTTTCCGAAGTGCAGCGCCTGACCGGGGCTGAGGTCGCGTTCGCCCAGCTCGAAGGTGTTCGGGTGGACGTTCGCATCTCGGACGGGACCGACGTCGGGCCCATCCTGCGACGCCTCGAGAAGAAGCTCGCCGAGGTCGACGGCAAGCTCGGCAGGAAACGAGCCAAGCTCGCGAACGAGGGGTTCCTGGCGAAAGCCCTACCCGAGGTGATCGCGAAGGAGCAGCGGTCGGTGGACGAACTGGACGAGGAGGCCGGGCGGATCCGGGCGCAGCTCGGGAGGCTCGGCGGGTAGATGAACTTCGCGGAGGCGGTCGCCGAGCTGGACTCGCGCCACGCCGACCGGATCGTTCCCGACCTGGACCGCATCACCAAGCTGATGGAGGTGCTCGACGAGCCGCAGCTCACCTACCCGACGATCCACGTCACCGGGACGAACGGCAAGACGACGACCTCTCGGCTCGCCACATCGCTCGCGTGCGCGCACAACCTGACGACCGGTCTCTACACCTCGCCCCACCTGGTGTCGGTCACCGAGCGGATCTCGGCCTGCGGCGAGCCCATCCCGCCGATCGAGTTCGCCCAGGACTACGCGCGGCTGCACCCGTTCCTGCAGGCGGTCGACGCGATCTCGGAGGAGACCGTCAGTTACTTCGAGGTGCTCACCGCGCTCGCGTTCCTCTGGTTCGCGGACAAGCCGGTCGGCCTTGCGGTCGTCGAGGTGGGCATGGGGGGCCGCTGGGACGCGACGAACGTCGTCGCGGGTGACGTGGCCATCATCACGCCGATCGCGCTGGATCATCCGGAACTCGGCCCGACGATCGCCGACAAGGCGGGGGAGAAGGGCGACATCATCAAGGAGGGCAAGGTCGCGGTGGTTCGGGAACAGCCGCCCGAAGCCCTCGCGATCATCCAAGCCAGGGCGGAGGCGGTCGGTGCGACGCTCCTGCTGGAGGACCGGGATTTCGGCATCGAGGACCGCGTTCGGGCGGTCGGTGGGCAGGTGATCAGCGTCCGCGGACTTCACGCGACCTACGAGGACGTGATGCTGACCCTGTGGGGTCCGCACGCCGCGCACAACGCCGCCGCCGCGATCGTTGCCTTGGAGGCCCAGTTCGGCCGCGCCCTTGACGAAGACGCACTCCGCGAGTCGTTCGGCTCGACGACATCCCCGGGGAGGATGGAGGTGGTCGGGCGTCACCCGCTGGTGATGTTCGACGGGGCGCACAATCCCGCCGGGGCAGCTGCACTGGCCGATGCCCTCGAGGACTCGTTCACTTGGGAGCGGCTGATCCTGGTGACGGCGGTGTCGGGGGACAAGGATCTCGACGGGTTGATGGCGCCGCTTGCGTCCCTGGCCGGGACTGCCATCGCGACGACCTACTCGGGTGGCCGCGCCGCGGACCCGGAACGCGTCGCCGAGGCATGTCGTGGTGCTGGGATCTTGGACGTCGAGACGGCTCCGTCGGTCGAGGCGGCGATGGATCGCGCGCGTTCGCTCGCGGGGGAGGGCGACCTTATCCTGGTCACGGGCTCCCTCTATACTGTCGCGGACGCGCGCCTGGCGCTCGGCTGACGGCCGGACGGGCGAGCACCGGAACCGAAGGAGCGAGCACGTGGCCACCGAATCGACCCTCTTGATCGTCAAGCCTGACGGCGTCGGCCGTGGACTCGTCGGCGAGGTGCTCGGCCGCGTCGAGGCGAAGGGTCTCGTCATCGAGGAGATGGACCTGAGGGTGATCCCGCGCTCGGTCGCCGAGGAGCACTACGGCGAGCACCGGGACAAGCCCTTCTTCGGCGAGCTGGTCGAGTTCATCACGAGCGGTCCCGTGGTCGTCGCCAAGATCACCGGTGAGGATGCCATCACCTGTTGGCGCACCGTGATGGGGCCGACGAACCCGGTGGATGCCCCGCCCGGGTCGATCCGCGGCGACTTCGCCACGCTCATCGGCGAGAACATCGTGCACGGCAGCGACTCGCCTGAGTCCGCTGAACGCGAACTCAAGCTCTTCTTCGGGTAACGCGCGGGTCCCGGTGACGCGAGGACTGGGATGAGCTACGACGACGCATTCGGTCTCATCGCCGAGCACATCGAACGAAGCATGGAGGCGTGGGGACCGCCGGCCGTCGCGATCGTGGTGACTGACCGCGAGCAGACCCTGTGGACCGACGCGTTCGGCTACGCGAACGTCGAGAAGCAGGTCCCGGCCACTACGCAGAGCCTGTTCCAGATCGGATCGGTGGGCAAGAGCTTCACGGCGCTGCTCCTGATGCAGGAGGTCGAGGCCGGCACCGTCGGCCTGCAGCGACCCATCAAGGACATCGTCCCGTGGTTCGAGGTGCACGAGCGCATCCGCCCCATCACCGTCGAGGACATCCTGCTGCACGCGAGCGGACTGCCGACGGGCGAGGAGGGGTTCGAACCCGGCTTGGCGGAGGCGCTCACGATGCTCGAGTTCGAACCGGGGTTCGCGCCTGGGAACGGGTTCCTCTACTCGAATCTGGGGTACAAGATCATCGGCTTCGCGCTGGAACGCCTTACCGGGCAACGGTATCCGGACCTCGTGGCGGAGCGGATCTTCGCCCCCCTGAGGATGGCCTCGAGCTTCGGTGAGATCACGCAGGCCCTGCGCCCCGTCACCGCGATCGGGTACCGCAGCATCTTCACGGACCGGCCCGCGCAGGCGTCGCACCCGTGGATGGAGGTCCCGTTCCCGGAGTCCGCGACCGCGGACGGGTGCATCAGTTCCACGATCGAGGACATGGCCCGGTACGTGCGGGTGTTCGCGAACAACGGCGCCTATCCCGACGGGCAGATCATCTCGCCCGCCAGCTTCGAGATCATGACGCGGGGCCAGAACACCGACCCCGAGACCGGCGACAAGCTCGGGTTCGGCATCTGGACGACCGAGCGGCTCGGGCGTCCGATCCTCGAGCACACCGGCGGGATGATCGCGCACCGGACCCATATGGCGATCGATCCGGAAACCGGGATCGGTCTCGTGATGCTCGGTAGCGGCGCGGAGGTACATCGCCTGGCCGAGTACGCGCTCCAGGTCCTGGGCGATGTGGCGACCGCCAGCCCGCTTCGCGCGATCCCGGGCGTGGACGCGCGCGAGATCCCGAAGGCCGAGGATTTCCGAGGCCGCTGGCGCGGCGGGCAGCGCGAGCTGACCCTGACCCCCGAAGGCGTCGGGCTGATCGCGGAGGCCGACGGCGAGCGCGTCGCGGCGGAACTCCGTGAGGACGACATCCTCCTGCTGCCGATGCCGGGGTGGGACCTGTTCCTGTTGCGAGCGTCCCGCGATCCGGCGACCCGACAGGTGGTCTCGCTGACGCACGGACCCGACCGGTTCTTCACGGCGGGCGCCGAGGGTTACGTGGCCGCCCCGACCCAGGCGCTGGAGCCCATGGTCGGCCACTACCGGTCCTGGAGTCCGTGGACCTTCGACGTACGCGTGTTCCAGCGCGAGGGCAAGTTGTTCATGCAGGTCATCGACGGCAGCAACGACCCGGGCGATGCTGAGTACGAACTGGTGGAGCTTCCCGGCCAGCGGACCTTCGGCGTCGGCGCCGACGACTGGCTGCCCGACCGGATCCGCTTCGAGAGACCGATCGACGGGAAGACGCAGATCGCCTATTTCATGAACGCCGCGTATGGGCGGCTGCCCTCGCCCTAGGTCTCGCTCGCGACCTTGCGCAACGCGATGACGGCGTTCTGACCACCGAACCCGAACGAGTTCGAGATGGCGAACCGGACGTCCGCCTCGCGCGCCTCGTTCGGAACGTAATCGAGGTCGCACTCGGGGTCGGGGGTCTCGTAGTGGATCGTCGGAGGGATGATCCCGTTCTGCAGGGTCAGCGCAGTCGCGGCCGCTTCCATCGCGCCGGCGGCACCGAGGAGGTGCCCCGTCATCGACTTCACGGACGAGATGGCGATCCGGTGCGCGTTCTCCTCGCCGAGAGCCGCCTTGATCGCGGCCGTCTCGCCCGCATCGTTCAGCTGCGTCGACGTGCCGTGGGCGTTCACGTAGTCAACGGCCGACGGATCCTCCCCGGCGTCCTCGAGCGCCCATCGGATGGCGAGTGCTGCGCCGGTACCCTTCGGGTCGGGCGCGGTGATGTGGTACGCGTCCGCCGACGCCCCGTAGCCGGCGATCTCGGCGTAGATGTGCGCTCCGCGGGCGTTCGCGTGCTCCTCGCTCTCGAGGATCAGTGCCACCCCACCTTCGGAGAGCACGAACCCGTTCCGGTTCGCATCGAACGGCCGCGAGGCCGTCTCGACGTCGCTGTTCTTGGTCAGTGCCGTCATGTTCGCGAACGCGGAGATCGTCAGGCGGAGGGTGCCGGACTCGGCGCCGCCGGCGACCGCGACGTCGACGTAGCCGTCGCGGACGAGCCTGTAGCTCTCTCCGACGGCGTGGGCGCCGGACGCACAGGCCGAGACCGTGCAGAGGTTCGGACCCATGAACCCGAGCTGCATCGCGACGTGACCGGCGACGGCGTTGGCCATCAGCGCCGGAACCGTGAAAGGACTGACGCGCCGGGGACCCTTCTCCGCCAGCACCTCGGCCTGCTCGAGGATGGTGGTGATCCCCCCGACTCCGGAACCGATCACGACCCCGGCCCGCTCCGGGTTCACGTCGGGTTCGCCGGCGTCCTTCCAGGCAAGCTGTGAGGCCGCGATGCCGAGTTGCACGAACCGGTCGGTCCGGCGGATCTCCTTGGGACCGAGGTAGTCGGCCGGCTCGAAATCCTGAACGCGCCCTGCGATCGTGACCGGCAGGTCCGTGGTGTCGAGGTAGTCGATAGGGAAGATGCCGTTGCGTCCGGTGGTCAGGCCCTCCCAGAAGGCATCGCGCCCGGTTCCGATCGGCGTGACCGGTCCGATGCCGGTGACGACGACCTTTCGGCGGTCGCTACTTGACACCGAGCTTGGAGGCGACGAGTCCGACCGCTTGGCCGACCGTCTTGACGTTCTCCATCTCTTCCTCGGGGATCTCGATGCTCCACTCCTCCTCGAGGGCGAGCACCGCTTCGACGAGGTCGAGCGAGTCCGCGTTCAGGTCCTCCGCGAAGCGCGCGTCGGGCGTGACCTGCGCCTCTTCCACCGCGAGCTGTTCCGCCAGAACCTTCTGCACGCGCTCCTGGATCTCTGCCTTGTCCATCTACGTCCTCCTCGGTTCCCACCGTCATCTGGTCCGGGCCTCGGGCGGCCCGCAAGCCAGAAAGCCTACGCGGTCAGGCCGCCATCGACAGGCACTACCGCTCCGCTCACGTACGCCGCCTCATCCGACATCAGGAACCCGACCACGGCGGCCACGTCCTCCGGGGTCGCCGCCCGCCCCAGCGGGGTGTGCTCGATCATGGAGGCCCATTGCTCCTCGGTAAGCACGGATACCATCTCGGTGTCGACGAGCCCCGGGCAGACTGCGTTCACGGTGACCCCGCGCGGCCCGACCTCCCGGGCGACCGAACGGGTCATCCCGACGACGCCGGACTTGGCAGCCGTGTAGGCGGCTTGACCCGGGTTCCCGCGTAGCGCGACGGCGGACGACACGTTCACGATGCGGCCCCAGCGCTGGCGCATCATGCCCCGGAGCGCCGCCTTGGTGCACAGGAACGTGCCGGTCACGTTGACCTTCATCGTCTGTTCGAACGTCTCGGTCGGGTACTTGACCGTGAGACCGTCCTTGGTCATGCCGGCATTGTTGACGAGCCCCGTGATGACCCCGAGCGCGTCCGCGGCCTCGCGGAACGCCTCCGTGACCGATTCCTCGTCCGTGATGTCTATACGGACGACCGTGCCGCTTCCTCCGGCCGCCTCAACCGCATCGAGGGTCTCCTTGGCCTTGATCTCGTTGCCGCGGTAACCGACGGCGATCGACCAGCCGTCCTGCGCCAGCCGGAGCGCGCACGCACGCCCGATGCCGCCTGAGCCGCCCGTGACCAGGGCAGTTTTCACGTTGGTTCCGGTGCCGTCCATCGCACCAGGTTAGCGCCCCAGGCCAACCCGGCACCGAACGAGGTGAGCAGGACCAGATCGCCCGGCGCGATCCGACCTGCGCGCCACGCGTGGTCCAGCGCGATCGGGATCGATGCCGCAGATGTGTTTCCAACCTCTTCCACGTCGACCGCGCACCGCTCAGGCGGGATCCCGAGCTGTTTGGCGACCGTCGCCATGATCCGCAGGTTCGCTTGATGGGGGATGAGCAGATCGACGTCGTCCGGCGTGGTGCCCGACTTCTCGAGCAGTTCGCGACAGGCGCCCACCATCCCGCCGACCGCGCGCTTGTACACCTCGCGCCCGTTCGGCATCTTCACGAAGTGATCGCGTGCCGCGATCGTCTCGGCGGTTGCCGGTCGCTCCACGCCACCCGCCGGGATCGTCAGCAACTCCGCAGCTGTGCCGTCGGCTGCGAGCACCGTGCCGATGATGCCGGGTTCCTCGGACGGGGTGAGGACCGCCGCGCCGGCGCCGTCGCCGAACAGGATGCACGTCGACCGGTCTTCGAAGTCGAGGATCCGCGACAGCGTTTCCGCTCCGATCACCAGGACGGTGTCGGCGGTCCCCGACTGCACCATCGCGGTGCCGACCGAGAGGCCGTACGAGAACCCGCTGCAGGCGGCGTTCAGGTCGAACGCGGGACACGAGATGCCCAGCCGTTCCTGCACCATCACCGCCGCGGCCGGGAGCGGCCGGTCCGGCGTGAGGGTCGCGACGACGATGAGGTCGACCTGCTCGGGTGCGATCCCGGCGGCCTCGAGCGCGCGACGGCCGGCGTCGGCGGCAAGGGAAGCCGTGGTCTCGCCCTCGCCTGCGAAGTGGCGCGCCCGGATGCCCGTGCGTTCGCGGATCCATTCGTCGTTCGTGTCGAGGATGGTCTCGAAGTACTCGTTGGGGACGCGCCGCTCGGGGAGCGCGGATCCGACACCGGAGATAGTCGCGTTGCGCCCGTTCACGCCCCGCGCTCCTCGGCGGAGCCGCCCTCGACCGGCTTCATGATCGTCTTGCCCTCGGCAAGCGCCTCCATCCAAGCGATCGGCTGCCCCTGTCGGACCGGCTCGCCGTCGCGGCCCATCATCCCGCCCATCCGGCCCCGCATCGGGGCATGCACGTCGTCGGGTTCGGCGCTGGAGTGCTCGATCCTGGCGACGATCTGGCCCTCTTCGATCCATTCCTGGCCGTCCACGAAGTTCTTCGGCGGCAGGATGTGCAGGCGGCCGGTGGCCGGAGCCACGATCAGGACGAGGGGGAGCGCACCGCCGCCTTCCCCGACCTGGTCGCTCACGCAGCGCCCCCTTCCAGACCCGAAACGAACGTTGCAGCCGCCTCCGGGCTGCCCACCGGGCTCGTGGACGCGCCCTTGACGCACCGGCGCGCCAGTTTCGACAGTACCTCGCCGGGGCCGGCCTCCGCGAACGTCGTGATCTCGAGGTCATCGACCATCGCGACCATCGTCCGTTCCCATCGGACGGGCGAGACCATCTGGCGCGAGATCAGGTCTCGGAGCGCGGAGGGCTCGGTCGTCGGCCGGGCGCTGACGTTCGGGACGACCGGGAACCGCGGCTCCTGGAACTCGAGGTTCGCGATCGCTTCGCGGACGGCCGGCGATGCGGGTTTCATCAGCGGCGAATGGAACGCGCCGGCGACGTTCAGGCGGATCGCTTTCACGCCACGGCTGCGCGCGACTTCCTCTGCGCGTTCGATCGCGGGGATCGAACCGGACAGGACGACCTGGGTCGGCGCGTTCTCGTTCGCGACCTGCAACACATCGCCTCGCCCCGCGACGTCGCACAGTTCGGCGGCGTCGGGAGGGGAGAGTCCGATGACCGCCGTCATCCCACTCGGTGTAGCGTCCGAAGCCTCCTGCATCGCCGACCCGCGGACCTTGACCGCTTCGAACGCGGGCTCCAGTTCCAACGCGCCGGCAGCGACGAGCGCCGCGAACTCGCCCAGCGAATGGCCGGCCGCCGCGCCGAAGGTCACGCCTTCGGCCTCCAGGACGCGGAACGCCGCGACGTCACACGCGAACACGGCCGGCTGCACGATCTCGGTGGTCCCCAGCGCCGCTTCGTCGCGCGCCAGCTCGACGATGTCCTTGCCCATGACCTCGGAGCAGCGATCGAGAACTTCCCGCGCGGCGGGGTGGGTGGTCCACGCGTCGGCCATCCCGGTGAACTGGGATCCTTGGCCCGGGAACAGGGCGCCGACGACGATGTCAGAGGTGGGCATGGGTCATCAGGTTCGCAGAACTGACCGCCGGTTGCACCTCTGGCTGCCGACCTGCTTGCAGGTCCGGTCTCCAGAGCGGAAACCACCCGTAGGCAGGAGTGTTGCCAGGCCTACCCTCAGCCTGTAGAACTTGGGGCGACCCATGGCCGATAGACCGCAACAGAACCTTCCTTCCCCGAGGCAGGCTGCCGAAGGCATCACCGGGTTCCTTGGCCGCGATATGGCGGTAGATCTTGGAACCGCGAACACGCTCGTCTACGTTCGGGGCCGAGGCATCGTCTTGAACGAGCCCTCGGTGGTCGCCATCAACACCCACTCCGGTGCGATCCTTGCCGTCGGGTCTGAGGCCAAACGCATGATCGGGCGCACGCCATCACACATCCGCGCGGTCCGGCCCCTCAAGGACGGTGTCATCGCCGACTTCGACGTCACCGAGAAGATGCTCCGGTACTTCATCCAGAAGGTGCACAAGCGCAGGCTGCTCGCGAAACCGCGCGTCGTCGTATGCGTTCCGTCGGGTATCACCGGCGTCGAGCAGCGCGCGGTCGAGGAAGCGACCATCGCCGCGGGAGCGCGGCGCGCGTACATCATCGAGGAGCCGATGGCCGCGGCCATCGGTGCCGGGCTTCCGATCCACGAGCCGAGCGGGAACATGATCGTCGACATCGGCGGCGGAACGACCGAGGTCGCCGTCATCTCCCTCGGCGGCGTCGTGACGTCGACCAGTCTGCGCATCGGTGGGGACCGGCTCGACGATGCCATCGTGACCTACGTGAAGAAGGAGTACTCGCTGTTGCTCGGCGAGCGCACGGCGGAGGCGCTGAAGCTCGCGATCGCCTCGGCGTTCCCGATGCCCGAAGAGATGCGCGCCGAGATCAAGGGGCGCGATCTCGTGTCTGGGCTTCCGAAGACGATCCTCATCTCGGCCGAGGAGGTCCGCAAGGCGGTCGAGGAGCCGGTGAACGCCATCATCGACTCGATCAAGACCTCCCTGGACCGAACCCCACCCGAACTCGCCGCCGACATCATGGATAAGGGCATCATGCTCACCGGCGGCGGCGCCCTGCTCCGGGGGATCGATGAACGCCTCAAGCACGAGACCGGGATGCCCGTCAAGATCGCCGACAAGCCCCTCTCCTCCGTGGCGATCGGTTCCGGGAAGTGCCTGGAGGAGTTCGAGGTCCTGCAGCGCGTGCTCGTGAGCCCCACCCGGCGATAATCCGTGGCCCTGAAGCCGCGTGCCCGCAACGCCCGCCTCCTGATGGTGTGCTTGGTCATCGCCTGTCTGGTCGTCATCACCGTTGACTTCCGCCAGGGCGATAAGGGACCGCTCGAGGGGATCGGACGCGCCACACTTTCGGTGATCACGCCCTTCCAGGAGGCGATGTCGAAGATCACCCGCCCCGTCGGCAACTTCTTCTCGGCGCTGGTCTCCCTTCCCTCCCTGAAGAAGGAGAACGACGAACTGCGGGAGCGGAACGCCTTCCTCGAGTCCCAGCTCTCCGCCGCCGCGGATCTGCAGGCCAAGGTCACGGAACTCGAGAAGGACCTTGAGCTCGCGGACCGGATCGGCGGTGGGGAGCCGACGGGCGCGTTCGTCATCTCCAACGGGGTCTCGAACTTCGAGTGGTCCATCACGATCGACAAGGGCTCGGACGACGGCGTACAGGTCGGCGACGCCGTCGTGGTCAGTGCCGGACTGGTCGGGCGCGTCGTTCGCGTCACCGGTGGTTCGGCCGACGTCCAGCTCATCACCGATCCCGACTCGGGTGTCGCCGGCCGGATCGGCGACACGAAGGAGACCGGCGTGGTGTTGGGACAAGGTGAACGCGACATGAAGATGGAGGGGATCGACGCGGCCGTTCCGACGTCGCAACTCAATGGAAAGATCGTGAAATCGGTGGGCTACCGGATCGGCGATCAGTCGAACGTGTATCCCCCCGGCATCCCGATCGGGACCGTGTCGCGCGTGCTCGATTCCGCCGGTGCATTGTCGAAGTACGTCACGATCGCGCCGGTCGTCGACTTCTCGGCGCTCGACGTGGTGTTGGTGGTCCGTTCCGGGACCCCGGGATAGCCTGGTCGCCATGCGACGAACCGTCTCCATCACCCTCATCATCCTCACGGCACTGCTGCTGCAGTCGACGATCTTCGGCGAGATCCGACTGGTCGGCGCGCGGCCCGAGCTCATCTATCTCGTGACGATCCTGCTCGCGATGATGGAGGGGCCGTCCGAGGGCGCGATCGTCGGATTCGCCGGCGGGATGGCACAAGACTTCCTGCTGAACCAGCCGAAGGGCATGACCGCCCTGACGCTCACGTTGCTCGGGTACGTCATCGGGACCCTGCGGCAGTACATCGTGACCCCGTCGCCGTGGCTGCCGGTCATCCTCGCGGGCATCGGGACGTTCGCCGGCGTCGTGTTCTACGGCTCGATCGCGTTCCTGCTCGGGCAACTGGATACCGGCTGGGGCTACCTGTTGAAGGTGGCGCTGCTCTCCGGCGCGTACAACGCCCTGCTGACCCCAGTGGTGTATCCGCTCCTCAAGCGCGTCTCGCAGGCGTCCTCGGCGAGGCGTGTCTTCCGGTGGTGAGCCGATGACGACGGACGGCAAGGCCGGCTCCCGCCTCAAGGTCCTGGCGGGGCTGGTCGTGTTGATGTTCGCCGCGTTGACGGTTCGGCTGTGGTTCCTGCAGGTGCTGGCGTCGGAGAAGTACCTGACCGAAGCCTCCGAGAACGCCATCCGGTTCGTGGACCAGCCTGCGCCACGAGGCTCGATCCTCGACCGGAACGGCGAGCCGCTCGTGGAGAACCGGACGGCGCTCCAGGTCGAGGTGAACCGCCAAGAGCTCCCACAGGATCGTGCGCCGGTGATCCGCAGCCTTTCCCGCGTGCTGGGGGTCTCGCAGGAGGCGCTGACGCGACGCATCGACGACAAGCGCTACTACCCGTTCGCGCCCGTACCGATCGCCTTCGATGTCGACCAGAAGGTCAGATGGGCGATCGCCGAGCACTCGGAGGCTTTCCGAGGGGTCGATGTGCAGGAAGTCCCCGCCCGGGAGTACCCGCAGGGCGATATCGCCGAACACGTCGTCGGCTACATCGGCCGGTTGCTCGATTCCCAGATCGAAGACCCGAAGTTCGACGGATACGACCCGAACGACACGGTCGGGCAGGGGGGTCTCGAGTCCTTCTACGAGGAGGATCTCCGCGGCGACAAGGGAAAGCTCAAGCTCCAGGTGAACGCGGCCGGCGAGGTCATCAAGGAGATCGGGTCGGAGCCGTCCGTCCCCGGGAACGACCTCGTCCTCGCGCTGGACGCCGAGATCCAGGCGGCTGCGGAAGAGCATCTCGAGCAGGGGATGGAGCGGGCGCGCGACGCAGGGTTCAAGGCGACCTCGGGTACGGCGGTGGTCCTCGACCCGAACACCGGGGGAATCGTCGCCATCGCCTCGGTTCCGGGGTTCGACCCGACGATCTACGACGACGGACTCAACGAACGTGAGCAGAAGCTGCTCGAGATCGGCGAGAAACGGCCCCGCGACGCGCGGCTGCTCAACCGGGCGACGTCGGGCGAGTACCCGCCGGGCTCGACCTTCAAGCCCTTCGTCGGGCTCGCCGCGCTTCGTGAGGGCATCGCTGCTCAAGGCAGCCAGTTCGACTGTGACGCGGTCTACTCGGTCCCGAAAGACCCGACGACGACGTTCCGCAACTGGGCGCCCGTGAACATGGGGCCGATGACGATCGCTCAGGCGTTGCCGCCGTCGTGCGACACCGTCTTCTACGAACTCGGGTATCAGTTCTGGTCGAAGTACTACAAGGAGGAGGGCGTGCGCGGCCCCGAGGTCATGCAGCGGGCACTCGCGGATCTCGGGTTCGGAACGTTCACCGGGATCGATCTGCCGACGGGCTCGCCCGGACTCATCCCCACCGAGCAGTGGAAGAACGAGACGTTCAGCCGGGAGTTCGGTGGCCCCTATCAGGACAACCAGCGGCACTACTGCGACATCCACTTCTGTCCGGGCGACTACATCCTCATGGGCATCGGTCAGGGGAACGTGCGCGTGACGCCGTTGCAGCTCGCGTTGGCCTACGGCGCCATCCAAACAGGTCGGCTCTGCGAACCGCGGCTGGCGCTGCGAACCCAGGAGCCGGGGGAGGGCAAGACGGTGCGTGAGGTTGCGTCCCGCTGTCACGAGTTGAAAGGGTTCAGCGAGACCGATCTGAAGTACGTGCGGAGCGCACTCAACGGCGTGGTGCAGGGGAACGGGACGGCCGCCGGCGCGTTCGCCGGCTTCCCGTTCGGTCAGGTGTCGGTGGGGGGCAAGACCGGGACGGCAGAGATCGCGGGCCAGGCGCAGGACAACTCGTGGTTCGCCGCCGTCACGCGCGGCACGGTCAAGGGCGAGACCGAGGATTACGTCGTCGTGGTCATGGTCGAGCGCGGCGGCCACGGTGCGGAGACCGCGGCGCCGATCACCCGCCAGATCATCGAGACCATCTACGGGCTGGACGTGTCCAAGTTCCACCTCGGGGCGGCGGCGGACTAGATGGACGTCGTCTTCGGAGGGCAGACCACACCGGCATCGGGGCGGCCGTTCCGGCATCTGGACCCGATCCTGCTGGGCTCGATGCTGCTGCTCAGCATCATCGGGTTCTTCATGATCTACTCGGCCACCGAGCGGACCCTCCGCGGTCTGGGCGAGGATCCCGGCTTCTACTTGAAGAAGCAGCTCACCTGGTTCCTGCTGGGCGCCGTGCTCCTGTTGCTTTCCTCGTCGGTCGACTACCGCTTCATGAAGGTCTACGCCAGCCTGTTCTACGGGGCTTCCCTGATCCTGTTGCTGTTGGTCCGGCTCCCGTTCCTGGGGACGGATGTCAAGGGGTCGCAGCGCTGGTTCGAGGTCTTCGGATTCCAGTTCGCGCCGTCGGAGATGATGAAGATCGCCCTCATCGGGATGCTGGCCGCGTTCTTATCCGAGATCAGGGCGCCGGAGCTTTCGCTCGAGCAGGTCATCCGGGCGACGGCGTTCGCGGTCTTCCCGATGGCGCTCGTATTCCTGCAGCCCGATATCGGCACGTCGATGGTTCTGGCGGCCATCCTCGTCGGGATCCTGATCGTGGCCGGGGCGAAGCCACGGCACCTGGCGGCCCTGGCGCTGGCCGCAGTCCTCCTTGGGTTCTTCGCCTTCCAGCTCGGGGTCATCAAGGAGTATCAGGTCGCCCGTCTGACCAGCTTCCTCGACCCGACCAACGATCCGAACCTGACCGGCTACAACAAGATCCAGGCCGAGATCGCGATCGGGTCGGGCGGTTTGACGGGACTCGGGTACCTGAAGGGAACCCAGACGACGCTTGACTTCGTTCCGGAGCAGCAGACCGACTTCGTCTTCACGGTGGTGGGGGAGGAGTTCGGCTTCGTCGGTGCCGCGATCGTGCTGCTCCTCTATGCCTTGCTGGTGTGGCGGGCCATCCGTATCGCG
This sequence comes from Actinomycetota bacterium, assembly GCA_040880465.1. GTDB lineage: Bacteria > Actinomycetota > UBA4738 > UBA4738 > JBBDHU01 > JBBDIK01. The sequence goes on from JBBDIK010000014.1 coordinate 70,273, forward strand.
ATGTTAGCCAAGGACCCCTTCGGGACCTACGTGGCGACCGGCGTCGCGGCGATGTTCGCGTTCCAGATCTTCGTGAACATCGGGATGACGATCGGGATCATGCCGATCACCGGCATCCCCCTGCCGTTCATCTCCTACGGAGGGACCTCGACGTTGATCAACTTCGCCGCGATCGGGTTGCTGCTCAACATCCACATGCGACGGTTCACCTAGCCGCTGCTCCCGGCTCCGGAGGGGTGGACTGCTAGACTCCCCCCATAGACGTGCTGGCCCAGGCACACGCCCGGGCCGGAAGGGAGCGCGCCGGACGGCGCAGGGAGGCCCCCCGGGCACCGCCGCCGGGAAGGAGCCCCGCGACGAGGCGGCGCGCCGAACGTAGGGTTTGGCGCCGAGACGGCGCGTGTGTAAGGCCCAGAAGGCGCCCGCACACTCCGCGAGATCCACTGAGGATCCGCCGCCGCAGCCGGCATCGCCCGGAAAGTAGGACTTCATGAACGACGAGCCTGACGTGGCCGTCGCGTCTGCCGACGAGCAGGCGGGATCAGTCAGCAGTAGCAACCACACCCCGGAGGAACCCTCCTCTGGTGATCCGACGACCGCGAGCGAAGGAAACGGCGGCGAAGCAACCGGGGGCGAGCGAACCGGGGGCGAGCGACCGCCGGGTCAGCGCCGCCGCCGCAGGCGTGGTGGCCGCGGCCGTAGCAGCGGTCAGCGACCGAAGCCCGCGGGCTCGGACGACACCCCGGCGGAAGACGAGCGACCTCCCCGCGAGGGAACGTCCGATGTCCATGACTCGGGCGAGGGCGAGGCCGGCGACCGTGACAAGGCAGAGACCTCTTCAGGGCGTGCTACTCCACGGCGTAGAAGGCCACCCGCAAGTGGTTCGACGACCCGCCGTTCGTCGACGAGGACGCGGCGCCCCGCCGGCGAAGGCACCACCGGCGATACGGCCGAGCCCGACGCCCCCGAGGCCGAGGACGCGGACGGCACATCGGAATCCCGCGGGGCCGAGGGCGGGGCCGAAAGCGGAGACGCAACCACGGTCGCGCGCCGCCGCCGCAGGGGACGTCGTGGCGGCCGAGGCCGCAGTCGTCCTGCATCCGCCGATACCGAGGCCGGCAGCGAAGACCGCGACGAGGCCGACGACGCGGATCGCGGCCGCTCGAAGAAAGATGCCGCGGCGGACGACACAGGAACGGCTGAGAGCACCGATGGCGAGGGCGACGCGGCGCGCCCTGCTCGCCGGCGCCGGCGACCCTCCGCCGCCAAGAAGACCACCGACGAGGCGGGTTCCTCGGGAAAGCGGCGAGGTGGCGGGTCGGCGGAAGGCAAGACCGCGAAGAAGCCGGCCGCCCGCAGGTCCCGGGCGAAGAAGGAGCCCGCGCAGATGTCGACACGGCTGCGGGCCAAGGCGGCACGTTCCGATCGGATGGCGCCCGCGCGTCGTCGCCGGGTCGCGTTGCCGCCGGTCGTCCGCACCCAGAACAAGACCATGGTCATCACCGAACACGGTGAGCGCGACCAGATCGCGGTCCTCGAGGACCGGGAACTGATCGAGCACTACATCACCCGCGTCGGTGCCCATTCCATGGTCGGCAACATCTACAAGGCCAAGGTGCAGAACGTGCTGCCGGGTATGGAGGCTGCGTTCCTGGACATCGGGCGGGGTCGCAACGCGGTCCTGTACGCCGGCGAGGTCAACTACGACGAGGACATCGGGCCCACGCCGCGCATCGAGAACGCGCTCAAGAGCGGGCAGACCGTTCCCGTGCAGGTGACCAAGGATCCGATGGGTGGGAAGGGCGCGCGTCTCACCGCGCAGATCAGTCTTCCCGGCCGGTATCTGGTCCTGGCGCCCAACTCGGCGACGTTCGGCATCAGCCGCCGTCTGACCGACAATGAACGCCGGCGGCTGCGAACCATCATCAAAGAGATCAAGCCCGACAAGCACGGGGTGATCGTCCGAACCGCCGCCGAGGGAGCTTCCAAGGAAGAGCTGACGGCCGACATCGAGCGGCTCGTCGAGGAATGGAGCGCGATCGAGAAGAAGGGCAAGCGCGCGAAGGCGCCGGCGGTGCTCTACGAGGAGCCGGAACTGACGGTCCGCGTGGTCCGAGACCTGTTCAACGAGGAGGAGTTCAAGGAACTCGTCACCGATTCCGCCAGTATCTACGAGCGCGTGACGACGTATCTCGATGGAGTCGCACCGGACCTGGTGCCGCTGCTGAAGCTCCACGAGGGTTCGCTTCCGGTGTTCGAGGAGTATCACGTGGTCGAGCAGATCCATAAAGCGCTCGACCGCAAGGTCTGGCTGCCCTCGGGCGGCTACTTGATCATCGACCGGACCGAGGCGCTCACCGTGGTGGACGTGAATACCGGTAAGAGCGTCGGCAAGTCGAACCTCGAGGACACGGTCGTCGGAACCAATGTCGAGGCGGCTCGAGAGGTCGCCCGACAGCTCCGGCTCCGGGACATCGGCGGCATGATCATCGTCGACTTCATCGACATGATCGTCTCGACGAACAAGAGCAAGGTCGTGGAGACCCTCCGCGAGGAGCTGGCGAAGGACAAGACCCGCTCGCAGGTGTTCGACATCAGCCCGCTGGGGTTGCTGGAGGTCACCCGCAAGCGCGTGTCGGCAGGCTTGCTAGAGTCGTTCTCCGAGACCTGCCCGACCTGTGAAGGCCGTGGCATCCTGTTGACCATCGACACCTAACCGGAGGCAACCATGTACGCCGTCATCAAGACCGGAGGCAAGCAGCACAAGGTCCAGACCGGGGACCAGATCCGCGTGGAGCTGCTGGAGGGCAAGCCGGGGGACAAGGTGACCTTCCAGCCCTTGCTCGTGGTCGACGACGCCGGCAAGACCCACGTCGGCAAGGAGGCGGGCTCCTCCACGGTGACGGCACGGCTCTTGGGCGAAACCAAAGGCGAGAAGGTCCGCATCTTCAAGTACAAGCCGAAGACGGGCTACGCGCGCCACCAGGGTCATCGTCAGCAGCTGACCTTGCTCGAGATCGAGGACGTCGACCTGAAGAAGAAGCCGGTCCCGAAGAAGACCGAGAAGAAAGCCGACGACGACAAGCCGGAGAAGAAGGCTTCCGAAAAGACCTCCGAAAAGGCCGACTAGGCACGGTTTGGTAGGTTAGGGGACCTATGGCACACAAGAAGGGCGGCGGTTCCACGCGGAACGGCCGCGACTCCAAGAGCAAGCGCCTCGGCGTCAAGGCGTTCGGCGGGCAGGTCGTGCCCTCCGGCTCCATCATCGTGCGCCAGCGCGGGACCAAGATCCACCCGGGCGACGGCGTTCGCCGCGGTGGCGACGACACGTTGTTCGCGGTCCGAGACGGTGAGGTGAAGTTCCACTCCTCACGCGGCCGCCGCTACGCCTCCGTCGTCTCAGCCTGAGCGCGCGCGGCCTCGACCGCTTCCTGTATCGCCTTCCCCCAGACCTTCACCGCATCCGCGCTCTTCTGATTCGCCGTGGACAGGTACATCGCGCCGCGACGCCGGGCCTTCCGCTTGCTCGAACCCTCCAGCCTCATCGGGGGAGGCTTGACGAAGTAGAAGGCGTACCGGGCGACCTTCTCGGGTTCCTGTCGCTCGATCACCACGACCGGACTCCCACGGAGCCGTTTGACCTTTCGGACCTCTGCGAGGGGGATCCGGAGCTGCTCCCCGGCGAGCGCGAACACGAGGTCTTCCTCCTCGAGGGTCAACTCGCCCTTGAAGTCTTGTGGGCTCACGTCAAGTCGGACGCCCCAGGCGGTCGTGGTCATGGGCTCCATCGGTACAGTGCATCGTATGGGTTTCGTCGACGAGACCACCATCTGGGTGACCGCCGGCAACGGCGGGAAGGGCTGCGTGTCGTTCCACAGCGAGCCGTACAAACCGCGTGGGGGACCGGACGGCGGCGACGGTGGTGGTGGCGCTTCGGTCGTGCTCGAAGTCTCGCGGGGCGCGCGGGACCTGTCGTGGCTGGCTCGCCATCCCCACCAGCGCGCCACGAACGGCACGTCGGGGTCCGGGAGCAACAGGACCGGTGCCAGTGCCAAGGACCTCGTCGTCGAGGTCCCCGACGGGACCGTCGTGCGCGACGAGCGGGGGTTCGTCGCCGACTTGGTCGGCGAGGGATCGCGGGTGATCGTGGCCAGGGGCGGCCGCGGGGGGCGCGGAAACGCGGCGCTCTCCGGCCCCCGCAACCGCGCCCCCCGCGAGGCCCAGCCGGGCGAAGCCGGCGAGCGGCGCACCGTCGAACTTGAGCTTCGGACGATCGCCGACGTCGGACTCGTTGGTCTGCCTTCCGCCGGCAAGTCCACGTTGCTCGCGGCGCTGACGGCGGCGACGCCGAAGATCGGCGCGTACCCGTTCACTACCTTGACGCCGAACGTCGGGGTGACCGAGGGTGACGAGCGGTTCGTCCTTGCCGATGTTCCCGGACTCATCGAAGGCGCGCACGAAGGGAAGGGACTCGGCCACCGGTTCCTGCGGCACGTTACCCGTTGTCCCGCACTGGCCTGCGTGGTGGACCTGACCGCACCGGACCCCGTGGCCGACGTGAAGGCCCTCCGGGAAGAACTCCGGGCGTTCGATCCCGCGCTGGCCGAGCGTCCGACGCTGATCGTCGCGACCCACCGGGATCTGGTCGACGCCGAGACCGCAGACCTCGTGGCCGACGACCTGCGTTCCGAAGGCGAGGTGTTCCTCGTGTCGGGCACGACCGGCCAGGGCGTCGAAGGGCTCGCCGCCCGGCTCTCGGATCTGGTGGCCGAAGGAGAACTCGGCCGGGTCCACGAGCCGGTGGCGGTCGTGATGCGGCCGGGGCGGGAGACGTTCGCCGTCAAACGCGCGGGCGACCGCTACCGTGTCACCGGGGCACGTGTGGAACGATGGGTGGCCGAGACCGATCTGGACGACCCGAAGTCGGTGATCGCCCTCCAGGCGAAGCTGGTGAAGGAGGGTGTGGAGAAGAAACTGGCTGCGGCGGGGGCTCGTCGCGGCGACGAGGTCGAGATCGGCGGCAGTGCGTTCGAGTTCATCCCTGAGGAGGAGCGAGATGGATCGTAAGCAGGAGCTGGTGGAGGCCGAGGAAGCGAGCTGGGACGAGTTCCACGGGTTGCTCAATCGGCTGACGCCCGAGCAGATGGACGAACCGACCCTGAACCCGGACGGATGGTCGGTGAAGGACCTGATCTGGCACATGGGGTGTTGGGCGGCGGAAGGCGCGAGCGCCTTGGAGCGGATCCGGATGGGGACCTACGCGGAGGAGGACTGGGATACCGACGCGAAGAACGCGACGTTCCTCGAAGAAGGACGGCGAATGGACCTGGACACCGTCCGCTCGGAATGGTCGGCGGCCCGCAACCGCTGCTTGCAGGAGTGGAACGCCCTCGTGGAGATCACCCCGGACGCGGAGGAGTGGTTCTACGAGGAGGGCCCCGAACACGCGGCCGACCACCTGCCGGAGCTGCGCCGTTTCGTCGAGGGCGTGGGGTAGCCTAGGTGAGGACGCGCCTGGGGGTGATGGGCGGGACGTTCGATCCCATCCATCACGGTCACTTGGTGGCCGCGGAAGAGGCCCGCTGGCAGTTCCGGCTCGACGAAGTGCTCTTCGTTCCGGCCGGACAACCGTGGATGAAAGGACACCGTGAGGTCACGTCAGGGGAGCACCGGTACCGGATGACGGTGCTGGCGACCGACGACGACCCGGGGTTCTCGGTGTCGCGGATGGAACTCGACCGTGAGGGGCCCACCCATACGGTGGACACGCTCCGGGCGCTGCGGAGCGAGCGGCCCGACGCCGACCTGTTCTTCATCACCGGCGCCGATGCCATCCTGGATCTCGCGAGTTGGAACGAACCCGACGAGGCGCTGGCCCTGGCGACGTTCATCGCCGCAACGCGTCCCGGCTACGACCTGTCCGCGCTCGAGGGTGCGGAAGGGATCGAGATCGTCGACGTACCGGCGCTGGCCATCTCCTCCTCTGACATCCGGCGGCGACTGAGCGAGGACCGGCCGGTCCGCTACCTGGTTCCGGATGCCGTGCTCGGCTACATCGAGAAGGAGCACGTCTACCGGTGAGTCAGAACGGCGACACGAAGACCGACGGCGCGCGTCCGAGCGGATCTGCGACGCGGAGCGGGCGCGCCTCGGACCGGCGCAAGAAGCGGGGAGCGCTGACCGTCGCGATCATCGTGGTCGTCAGCATCATGGGGGCGGTCGCGGTGCTGCTCGCCGGCCGTGCCGTGATCCGTGCGGGAGGCGGCGGCGACGATGGGGGACCGCAGGGCAAGCCCGCCGAACTCACGATGTTCGCGGTCGAGGGGGACCCGTCCTACGTCGCCATCGTCGGAACCTCCAAGGATCGCGATCCCACCGTCCTGCCGATGCCGCCGAACTTGCTGACTGCCCTGCCCGACGTTGGATCGGGAACACTGGAGGAGGCCGTCGACACGTCCGGGAGTCTGGGACGGATGGCGGCGGCGAACGCCCTCGGAGCGTGGATCCCGCATTTCGCGACGATCGACCAGCTGGGCCTTTCGGACATGGTGGAGGCGCGTGGCGGCCTGGTCGTCAACATCCCTCAGGTCACGCTGGAAGGCGAAACGTACGGTCCCGGTCCCACGAAGCTGCGCGGGGAGCAGGTTCTGGAGTACCTGCACGTGCGCAGCAGCAGCGAGCAGGTCCGCCGGTGGAGCGAGGTGCTGACCGCGCTCTTCAAGGACAGGGTCGTGCTGCAGCAGGACATGATCGTTTCCTCGGACGAACCGGGGGCGGTCGCCCGCGCGCTCGCGGACGCCCAGGGAGCCGATGTCTACCAGTTCCCGAGTTCGATCGTCGAAGGGGGCCTGCAGCAGGCGGACCCGGCGGCCATCCAGCGCGTGATCGGAGAGGTGTTCGGCATCGTGCGGAGCATCCCGGTGAGGGTGATCGTGCTGAACGGGTTCAAGCATCGTGCGGTCGCTGAGCTGGCGACCAACGAACTGGTGCCGGCGGGCTATCAGGTGATCGCCTACGAAGACGCGCGCCGACTCCACCACCAGAACACCGAGATCTACGTATCGCTGAAGGAGTCGGTGCCGGATGCGCTCCGGGTCCAGGAGGCCCTCGGCGTCGGCAAGGTGTTGATGACCCAGACGAGTTCGGGCTTGGCCGACATCACGATCGTCGTCGGCAAGGACTTCCTGCGCCGATGAGCGACCGGACCAAGCCCGACCAACGGGAGCCCGACGGTCGCGTGCTCGCCCTCGCGGCCGCCCGCGCTGCGGCGGAGAAGCAAGCCGAGGGCGTGCTGGTGCTGGACGTCCGGGGCCCGATCGTGATCACCGACTACTTCGTGATCGCGAGCGCCGAGACGGACCGGCAGGCCAAGACGGTCGCCGACGAGATCCAGCGGACCCTGAAGGAGATGGGGGCCAGCCCCGCGCGGCGGGAAGGCGAGGTCGAGGGGCGCTGGATCCTGCTCGACTACGTCGACGTCGTGGTGCACGTCTTCGGCAAGGAAGAGCGCGAGTTCTACGGGCTGGAGCGCCTCTGGAGTGACGCGTTGCCGGTCGACTGGGAATCCCGGGACGCGGCTTCGTCGGGCTGACTACACTGGTCCGGTCCGGGCCCGTAGCTCAGCTGGTAGAGCGCTTGGCTGGCAGCCAAGAGGTCAGGGGTTCGACTCCCCTCGGGTCCACCAATAAGGGCCAGGTCACAGGGGGTGTAGCCCCGCGGACTCCGAGGGGTCGCTAGCCACAAACCCGCGGACTCGGGCGATGTCGGCCGGGCACAGGTATGTCCTGCCAAAAGGCGCAAAATCTCCAGCGTCGTAGACGCGCTGGCGTTGGTAGTCACGGCCCACCTTGGCCTCCTGAGATTTCCGTCCAGAAGCGCCTCGAAACAGTCCGCACCTCCGTTACCAGCGTCTCCGTGATGGCAAGCAAATCGTTCAGAGCAAGCCTGACCGTCTCGCCGTCATTGTGCGTCCCCTTTCCGCGGTGGGTAACGTTGCCTCTGACTGCGTAGTAGTACTCGGCCGAATCCTCAGGGTTTTCAGGGAGCAGCCTGTATGCGTTGAGGTTCCTCGTGTCGACAATCTCGTGTTCCCGGTGCACGGATGACTTGAGAGCTGCCCCAAACCCTGCGTCCTGACCCAGCGCGCTTACCTTCTGCTCCGGCTTGAGACCAGCCCCGTGGACGAGGGATACGTATCGCTCAATAACGGTCCACAGGAACAAGTAGCTCATCTCAAGCCTGAATAGTCGCCCCCACTCAAAGGACTCAGACGGGCAGACTTGAACATCCTCTGAGCATCAGTCCGCGAGGCGCCGGATTTCCGCCAATCCTTCGTTCAGTACCAGATCGTCCGCGCTAGTCCAGAACCGCGTCTCCAGAGGAACCGGGTGACCCTTGCGGGGCTCTTCCCAACGAGGACGTTCGCAAGTTCGTCCCGACTCCCCTCAAGGACGCGAACTTTCCGGGTGTCCCAGAAGTAGAGACGCCTGGGCTCGAATGTCGATATTGCGTTGTACGCATCCCCACTCGTCCCGGGATGAAGCCGCAATAGCACTCCGAGCGCACGACCCCCGCCGCTCTGAGGGTCGAGCAAAGGCAGCGCGTCTCGTAGCAGCAGGCCCCCAGGACACTCCGCACGCTCCCAGCGCTCCCACATACTTCTCGATCTGGCGGTACGCGAGCTCGCTCGGCTGGAACAGCCCGTAGGCAAAGAAGGGCAGTCGCTGGTCACACGGTGGGCGGAGGCCGGACGTCGAATCTCCCACTCAGGCCGGCTCCGTGCACACACGCACCTCAAACGGATACGACTCGAACCTCTCGACTCGACGCGCCAGCGAAGAGCGTGCGAGAACGGTTACGACCAGCGCGGCCCTCCATGCTAGCCCCCTGCAAAGCTCATACAGGGGTTCCAACTCGGCGGGGCTGGCATCGGCGTTCAGGTCAACCCGCGGTCCATCGATACCCGGTATCGCGCGAGAAGCCACTTCAACCAGCTGTTCATCCTCGAAGGCGTGAAGCGCCATCATCAGGACCACGTCGTCGATGATGGACTCAGGGGAATGCGGCACCCACTTGACTGAATCCGTCGATCCTTCCAAGCCGATGGTGGTCATTATCCAGGAAGCCCGGTCTCCTTCACTAAGGCTCAGAAGATGTGTTGGGGTGAAGTGGTCCGCTATCAGCCCTTCAGAGCTAGGTCCAACAACTATCCAGGCGGTCGTGTCTGCCATCGTGTCCCCCGAGGTTTCGCGCTAGCTGACTGTACTCCTACGTCGGTCCAGTCGAGAAGCCCCACAGCGACGGCCTGGGACCGTCGGCGCGCCCGTGTATCGTGGACGTGTGCGACTGGCTACGTGGAACTGCTACTCGGAACTCGACTGGAGCGAGGTCGAGAAGCTAGATGCCGACGTTGCGACTGTCCAGGAGTGCAGACCGGACACTCCCGGCCTCGTCTCGAAGCACAAGGATTGGATGTGCGAGTACCAGCCCGGAAAGTGGGGTCGCGGCATTGCAGTGCTCGCCCGTGATCCCTACCGCATTGAGGCGCGAGAGTCGGGTGAGGTGTTCGCCGTGTCCACCATCATTGCCGGACCGCGGACCTTCAGGTTCGTGGGCTTCTGGGCGATGACTCCTGAGGACGTGGGATACACCTACGGTCGACAAGCCAGGCGAGTTGTTGAGCAGCTTCCCGCCGACGACTATTCATCCGTTATCGCAGGCGACTTCAACGCCGAGAGCAACGAATCTCACCTCGCCAACATCCGACGGCTTTCTGATCGTGGCCTTGATAGCGCCTACCACCGTGTACATGGGGCAGTTGCTCACGGGCAAGAAGAGGAGGGGACGAGATTCCACGAGTGGAACGAAGCCAAGCCATTCCATATCGACTTCGTGTTCGCGCCGAAGACCTGGGACATCCAGAAGGTCACCGTGGGCAGGTTCCAGGACTACTGCCCTTCGGGCCTTAGCGATCACGTCCCTGTGGTCGTCTCGTTCATCGACAACTAGCGAGCCACCTACCTACTCGAATAGCATCCTCACATGGACAATCCCATCGCCCGCACGCTTGCCAGCAAAGGCTCCCGACAGAAAGCGGACGATTACGATCCAACAACCGCTGCGCGGCGACGAACCCGCCAGACTTCGGCTGATCGAGGCGCTTCAGATTGAACTGGGCACACACCCCAAGCTGCTCCCGTCAGCAACCAGCGACACCTCCCGGACAGCCCGATGACCGCGACGGTAGTCGGACGTAGTCTGCAGAGTTAGTTGCCGGGGATGGTATGGCCGGTGTCGGGGACGTCCTCGGGTTTTGCCCCGAGGAGTCTGGGCCAGTGAACCCAACGCTGGTGCTCCCGTGGTGGCGCGTGCGCGACGTAGTAATCACCGGCCCGAATTCCTAGTCCCACCAGACGACTCTTCCCCTAGCCGAGTGTCGGTGCGCCGGGATACGATGCCCATCGGTGCCCGGGCACCGACTACCCGCAAGGAGTGAATCGCGATGGGGCGTTCCGCGTACCTCTCTTCCCTCAACAAGGAGGAGCGCACAGCTCTCGAACAGAAGCTCTTCGACCGCCAGAGTGGCAAGTGCTTCATATGTGACGAAACGCTCGATCTCGTGCTGCAGGCTGGGCAGCTCGATATCGACCACATCGATCCCCTGGCCGAGGCTGGACTCGACGATGAGAACAACTTCGCCATCACCCACGCTGCATGCAACCGCAGCAAGGGCGCCTCTGATCTCCGCGTCGCCAGACGGATGGCGGAGTTTGACAAGCTGCAGCGCGAGGCTCAAGCCCGTGGTGAACGAGGTGCAACTCTTGCGGACGTCCTCGCCAAGTACGGTGGTGCGAGCAATCCCCTGCGCATTGAACTGAACGACGACGAGGCCCGGTATGCAATCTTCCGCGGCGGCGCGGATCAGATCGAGTCCAGCCCCCTGTACACCGATCCCCTGTCTAAGATGCAGTACTTCTTCGCCGTCCTACCCCTCGAGTATCTCCACCACGACGACCGAATCAATCCTCGAAGCATCGGCTCGAACATCCGCGGCTTGATAGAGGAATTCATGAAGGGCAACCCGCAACTTCACGTCAGTCTCGCGTGGTGGGAACCCGGGGCCGATGGGGCGGGGGCGATCAAGGTCTTCGACGGCCAGCACAAGGCGGCTGCCCAGATCCTTCTAGGAGTGCACGAATTGCCGGTGCGTGTATTCGTCAAGCCCGATCTCAACGTGATGCTCCAAGCAAACACGAACGCGGGCGACAAACTTCGTCAGATCGCCTTCGACACGGCCGTGCTGCGCCATCTCGGCAGCACGCTCTTCGCGGAACGCGTCCATTTGTACCAACACATGAAAGAGCTGCCTGATGACGACTACTCGTTCTCGGAGCAGGACCTCGTGCAATTCTTCAAGGGCGAGCATCGCGAGATGCTTCGTTACGTTGTCGATGCGGTGCGGGACTCCGTCAGCCACAACAAGGACAACAAGCTGATGGAGTTCGTCGAGTGGTCCGGGAAGGCCGCTGATCGACCGCTCGCCTACTCAGCGATCGAGCGAACGTTCTTCAAGGAGTTCGTCTACAAGAAGGCTCTCTCCACATCGCTCGACGAAGGGTTGGAGCGTGGCGACAATCCCCGGTCGCTCGAACGGGAGCAGATCGTGCGGCTGATGAATACCTTTGCGGACGTCTTCTTCGTCGGTCACTGGGACCCGGAAGTTGGCGGCAAGAAGCTGGAGGACCGCCTCCGGTCGGGCGATCCGATCCCCGAGAATCATCTTCGCGCCTGGCGCGTCGCACGCGAGGAGATCCTCGCCAACATCGTGCAGTGGCTCCGTCTTGTCATGGAGAACTACTTCGCCTTCACGGGGCAGCTCATCGAGAAGGACCGAATCATGGAAAGCCAGCTCCCCGAGGATCTGTGGCGTCGGCTGGAGCTCTTTCTACAAAATCTGGCCGGGCTACCTTGCTGGATCGACAAGAACCTGAGCGGCACCGTCTTCGGGGCGAAGCAGCCTCTCGATTTCTGGTTCACAATCTTCAAGTCCGGAACTGCGCCGAACGGCGTAAAGGTGCTCGCCAAGCCACTCGACGTGGCGACCATGATTCAGGAGCCCGCTGCGGCGCCCATGGCGGTCTCGTGAGCCGACCGCCCAGGCGACGGGAGGTCACGGCGGCGATCCGTGCAGTGGAGACGGAGGTCGGCGCAGCACTCGCCGAGCAGAAGGCGCGCGCGGCGAAGGAAGTCGCCAGGGGTAAGTACGCAGCCGCCGACGCCATGGTTTCTACCGCAAAGGCTCTCGAAGACTTCCACCAGCGAGCGAGGGCGCTAAGGTCCGAGTGGCAGGCTCTTGGCGGATCCACCGGAGCAGCGCAGAGTCCCAATGGAGACCGAAGCAAACCCTGGGAGTACTTCGAACCGATCCAGGAATGCCTGCGCTCCCTGGGGGGCGAAGCGAAGCGCCAGGAGCTGGAGACCGCGGTCTAACCGTTCCTCATCGACCGTCTCAAGCCCGGCGACCAAGACGTCATGAGCAACGGCCTCCCCCGCTGGAAGGTCATGGTCCGCCGCGCCCGCAAGTCGATGATCACCGAGGGGCTTCTGAATGATGCCCCCGGACGCTGGCAACTTTCCGGCGAGAGCTCGGGCAGTCGGACCTAACCGTCGATCGCACCTACCAATGCAGCCAGCTTCTGAGGTGCTTCCGCATACCCTCGACGCATTGCTCCCGCGCTCGGTCTGCTTCTGGGCACAGTAACGGCTCCGCCATGTTGACGTCCGCGTCCGAGGAGATCGCGGGCTGCAACCAGGCCTGGCGCATGTGCTCACCTGCCTCCCGCCGAACGGCATCGACTAGTACCTTGTATTTCTCGGCCACCTGCTCAGACTCGGTGGCGATCCACGCCTGGTGAAATGCAATCTTCTCCTGGACGTCGCTCATCGAGTTCACCAGCCGCATCCTCTCGGACGCATCGTCGGGCGGGCGCCTGCGCACGCGGTAAGGCATCTCCTGATACGCGACTGTCGCCTCAATCGCCGAGGCAAACATCGTGGATTTCCGCTCGCGCCGGGCCAACCGCTGGTTCACCAGGTATCCGGCGACCGCGACTAGGGCCGCAACAGCGATGCCCCAAGCCTGAACCGAGGTCGCCCCCGATCCGGCTGCCAAGAGATCACCCATGAGCATCCTCCATCAACCATTCTCCCCTCCGCGGACCACCGCTCCGCCGCCAATGCAGCGCGAAGAAGAGCTGGCGCCGCACAAGCTCAATCAAGACAAGCAACCCTTGGTCCGCGGTCCAGCGCTCCTCCACCGGATCACCCGGCTTCCAGACACACTGGCGACCGTCCGGGAACAGGTGCTTGGATGCCCGAGCCGGAGATGTGCGGATCTCAGGGTAGTCCTCAGCCGCCAGCCCGAAGGTGTCGAAAGGGGGATCTCGGTGGAAGCGGATGGTGAGTGAATAGTCGACGTCGTCCCCCACGACTTCGAGGGCCTCCAGCTTGTAGGTCAGCGTGTCCATCTCGGCGTCCACGTTAAGGCTAGACCCGAACCTGCGCCTAGCGTCACGTTGCATGGGGTATCTCCACACCGGATCGGCTCCGTACCATGGGGCATCCAACTCGCGAACCCTCTCAAGCGCTCCAGGACCTGCTCCTGGGGAGCGTCACCGCCGCGGCCGTTCCGACGCCGACGCTGCGATCACGCCCGACCTCCGCTCGCACCCGCGCCGCCTCCTCCTGCTCCAGTGCATCTGGGTCGACGGGATCGACGAGATCTGGGAACAGTCTTGAGAGATGGTGCTGCGCCGTAAGGGGCCGACCTTCGGCCTCAGCCCGGAGCGCTGTGTCAATCCGCTCTGCCCCATCGCGGAGCCGGGAGACCACATCGATCTTAGGCATGTTGAGTTCGATCGGGCCAGCGACGCCTGACGGGTCTTCAGTCACCCCCCTCTCCAAAGCCACGACGGCGTGGTTGAAGAACGCCGAGAGTGCATCCGCCAGGGAGATCGGGGTTAGCAAGCACTCCATGGCCAGGACCTTGATGTTCCACGAACACATCGGCGATCCGTGGCGCTCGTTCCAATACTTGAGGAGGCGTACGACACGGGCGAACACGTTGCCGGTCCTCGCGTTGGCAGCCTTGACTAGGCTCGTGTGTCCCAACGGATCAGCCGGATCCCAGTCGTCCTCGGGGAGGTTGGGGATGTACAGGCCGGTGTTTCCGATGTTGTCCACGGCGACGATCACGTCGGCCGTGAAATCCTCAGCAGTTGAAGACACTGGCTCGCCGAACCTGATCTCTACAGCGCGCCGCTTGCCATCGACCTGTACCCGGAGCTTCGGATAGGCATCCGACAGACCTTCCCGGATGCCGTCCCGAGCAAGCTCCATGGGTGGCCGCGGGCCCTCAAGACCAGGCCCGAACTGATCGTCAGCCCCAGCCATGATGACACCGAGATCTATGTCGCTCAGGGGAGACTTGGCGTCGCCATGTGCCACCGATCCGTTGAAGTAGACCCTCGAACCTGGGAACACCGCAAGTAGAGCGTCCCGGATCAGACCCCTTCGCTCGCGGGCCGCTTCGATCTCATCCATGTTGATTTCAATGGCGGCGCGAGCCGCGTCGAGAAGCTGTGGGATCGTCAATCCCATATTCTTTGCTCCGTTCCTAGGTCAGCGGGCGCAGCGACGGTCGCAGAGCCCTACTAACCCATACATCGCAAAACGACGAAGAATCGAAAATGAGCGTGGGGAGTTGACCCGCTTCGGTGGACACCTAAGCTCTTTCGGGCACATGCCTGAAG
>JBBDIK010000015.1:0-15965 GCA_040880465.1 Actinomycetota bacterium
TGCACGTCAAAGATCAGCCGGATACGCTTCGTCCAGCATCAGGCGGAACTTGACAGTCTCCACTCAGGTCGCGCGGAGGCGGCGCCACAGCGCGTGCGTAGCACGTGCGGCGAGGGCTCCGAGGGTGGCGCCGAGCGTGTTGAGGAGCACATCGTCGATGCTGGCGCTCCGATTCGTGACGAACAGGAGTTGGAGGGCCTCGACCGCGAGCGACAGTCCACCTCCGAAGGCGGCGACCTGCCAGATCCGGACCTTCGGCAACCGGAGCGTGAGGAAGAACGCCGCCGGAGCGAAGAGCAGGACGTTCCCTGTGAGGAGCGAGAGGTTCGCCACGGCATCCCCTCCAGAACCCGCCAGATGCACGATCGTGTCGAGAGGGACGAGGTTGAGGGTCGATGGCCGGACGACCGGGTTCTCCCCGGGGCGTAGCCCGACCAGCACGATCGCGAGGACCGACCAACTGGTGAGGAACTCGGTCTCCGTTAGGAGGAGCGCGTAGCGATAGGGGTCGCCGGTCCGCCGCGCGCGTGGGATGGCGACGACCGCGGCCGCGAGTACGACGACCGGAAGGATCGCGAACAGGAAAGGCCCGGTGCCGCGGAAGTTGGCGAGCAACTGCGGGATGTTCACGCGGGCTCGCCGACGCCGAGTGCCTGCTCGATCCGCCGCGCGGCGGATACAACGGCCGACGCGTAGTGTTTCCCCGGCCGGCGACCGGTTCGCATCACGGGTCCCGACACGGACACAACGGCGGTGAGGGATCCGTGACCATCGAAGATCGGCGCGCTGACGGATGCAACGCCCGATTCCCGCTCCTCAGCGCTCTCGGACCAACCCTGCCGGCGCACGGCGGCGAGATGGCGGGCGATACCCTCCACATCCTCGACCATCATCCCGCCCGCCCCGTGGAACCGCGGGTGGACGGCGCGAACCTCATGCTCGGGCATCCACGCGAGGAAGACTTTCCCCGCCGATCCCATCGCCAGCGGGAGCAGGGCGCCCATCGGGACGATCGTTCGGAGTTCCTCCGTGGATTCGACCGCATCGATGCAGAGCCGCTCCGACCCCCGGCGCACGTAGAGCTGGGAGGACTCACCGGTGAAGTCCCTGAGCTGGAGGAGCGCGGGACGGGCTGCTTCCCGGATCGTGTGTCCGCCACCTGCGAACGCGCCGAGGGCATGCAGCCGAGGCCCGAGACTCCATCGCCCGCCGTTCTTGATGAGGAGGCCGTGGGCCTCGAGGGCGGTCGCAAGCCGGTGGACGGTGGGCCGTGGCAGCTGGGTTGCTTCGACGAGTTCCGGGAGCGAGCGGGGCCTGAACCGGAGGGCATCCAGGATGACGACGGATCGGTCGATCACGCCGACACGGGTTCGCACTGGGGGGCCATCTGGAGGCTGGCTTGGTGATACACTCATCTCACTATGTGATACCACGTCTCACTATGTGAGACAACCCTGTGGAGTCGCGTGCCTGGCGCCACGAGGGTGGAGGGTCCGAGAACGAGGCTACCGGACGAGGCTTCTGAAGGAGGAGGGCAGAAGGGGTGCCGCAGACGATGGCCGAGAAGGTCTGGGAACGCCACGTCGTTCACCGCGCCGACGGTGAGCCCGACCTGCTCTACGTGGACCTGCATCTGGTCCATGAGGTGACCTCCCCGCAGGCCTTCGAAGGACTCCGCCTCGCAGGCCGTGCCGTACGCCGGCCCGACCTGACCGTGGCGACGATGGACCACAACGTACCGACCGCCGGCCTCGACCGGCCGCTGGAAGACCCGATCTCGGCCAAGCAGATGGAGGCGCTCTCCAAGAACTGCTCCGAGTTCGGCATCCGCCTGTACCCGATGGGGGACGCGGGCCAGGGCATCGTGCACGTCATCGGTCCGCAGATGGGGTTGACCCAGCCCGGCCTCATGATCGTCTGCGGCGACTCGCATACTTCGACGCACGGTGCGTTCGGCGCGCTCGCCATCGGGATCGGGACCAGCGAAGTCGAACACGTACTCGCGACCCAAACGTTGCCGCAGGCCAAGCCGGGGACCATGGCCGTGACCGTCGATGGTGAGTTGCAGCCGGGTGTGACCGCCAAGGACATCATCCTGAGCGTCATCGCCGCCATCGGGACCGGCGGCGGCGTCGGGCACATCATCGAGTACCGCGGGTCGGCGATCCGCGCGCTCTCGATGGAGGGACGGATGACGGTCTGCAACATGTCGATCGAGGGCGGAGCACGCGCCGGCATGGTCGCGCCCGACGACACCACATTCTCTTACGTCGAAGGCCGCCCGCATGCGCCGAAAGGCGCCGACTGGGAATCGGCCCTGGCAGATTGGCGCTCGCTCCCGACCGACGACGACGCGACGTTCGACCGTGAGGTAACGATCGACGCGACTGCGCTCAAGCCCCACGTCTCGTGGGGGACGAACCCCGCACAGACCGTGACCATCGATGACCGGGTTCCGGATCCCTCGAGCTTCAGCGATCCGACGAAGCGCGAGGCGGCCGAGCGCGCGATCGCCTACATGGGCCTGGAGGCCGGAACGCCGATGCGCGACATCCGCCCGGACGTGATCTTCATCGGCTCGTGCACCAATAGCCGGATGGAGGACCTGCGCGCCGCCGCCGAAGTCGTGCGCGGACGGCAGGTCGACCCGCAGGTCCGGGCGATGGTCGTCCCCGGGTCGATGCTGGTGAAGCGCCAAGCCGAGGAGGAGGGGATCGACGAGATCTTCCGCAACGCCGGTTTCGAATGGCGCGAAGCCGGGTGTTCGATGTGCTTGGGCATGAATCCGGATCAGCTGCAGCCGCAACAGCGGAGCGCCAGCACGAGCAACCGCAACTTCGAGGGGCGTCAGGGCAAAGGTGGCCGGACCCATCTGGTTTCGCCCCAGGTCGCAGCGGCGACCGCGGTCGCCGGCCACTTCACGACGCCCGCCGACCTGACCTGACCGCGCCGAAGGAGGAGCCGAACCAGATGGAACCCATCACGCTGATCAGGGGCCGGGCCCTGCCCGTGGACCGCTCGGATGTCGACACCGACCAGATCATCCCCGCCGAGTACTTGAAGCGCATCGAACGGACTGGGTTCGGCCCGTTCCTGTTCGCCGAATGGCGCAAGGATCCGGACTTCGTCATCAACCGTCCGGAATACGAGGGAGCGAGCATCCTGATCGCGGGGGAGAATTTCGGATCCGGATCCAGCCGTGAGCATGCCCCGTGGGCGATCGAGGACGCGGGGTTCAAGGCCGTCATCGCCCCGAGTTTCGCCGACATCTTCCGCAACAACTGCACGAAGATCGGGCTCCTGCCGGTGGAACTCCCCGCGGAATCCGTGCGTGCGCTGATGGACGCCGTGCTCGACGACCCGTCGACCGAGATCGAGGTCGATCTCGCCGGCCGTACGGTGCGGGCGCCGGGGGTTGAGGAGGTTTTCGAGCTGGACGACTTCACCCACTGGCGGTTGCTCAAGGGGCTCGACGATATCGGGCTGACCCTCCAGAGTGCGGACGAGATCGACCGCTACGAGACAGCGCGGTCCGCGTGGCTTCCGACGACTGTCTGAGCCGGGCCGGCGGCTTACCAGGAGCTAGGAGCCGCCGCGCAGTCTGCGACCGTCGCGAAGGGGTCAGCAGCCGCGTCCAGCCCGCGGACTTGGCCGCCTGGGTCGCCTGCCATGCAGACGTACGCCCCGCTCGTACTCCGGGTGACCAGCAGGACGGTTCCATCGCTCACGTCTCGCACGCTGACCTGGTTCGTGATCGCTCCCGGTGGGGGGAGCGTGTTCGAGATGAGCGAATTCTCTACACCGGCAAGCACCCCCGGGCCATCGACTCCGACATAGCTTTCGTTGTCTGTGAAGTAGATGCGAGCCGCCGTGTACGCGGATCGCAGTCTGGATTCGGCCTCGCGATCGGCCGCTCGTTGTCGTGCGCCGAGGAACGTGGGGAGAGCGATGGCGATGAGGATACCGATGATAAGAACGACAACCATCAACTCGATGAGCGTGAAACCCCGCTCGTCCTCCCGGCGCTCATCTATGCGCCGGAGCATGTGTGCCCTGCCTCCCTTCGCTACGGGAGCCATCCCTTGAGGGCGTGGCGTCCTCTCCGTAGATTCGGCGGAAGACAGCGGAAACATGAGGGAAGCGGGGAGAATCCTTGGATCGGTCTCGCGGCCCGACCTAGGTCGGATGGCCGGGTTCTGTGCCTACACGGGCGCCAGCTGGTAGATCCCGTCGGGGTCGCTCACGAACAGGCTCCCGTCAGGGGCGACCTCGATCGAGATCAGTCCATCATCGTGGGTGTACACGTTCTGCTGCTCCGCCACGGCCTTGCGGGCGGCATCGAGGCGGATGCGGCGGATCGATCCCGTGTTCCAGTCGGCCATGTAGAGCCGGTCGGCGCCGTTGGGGAGCCCGCATCCGTCGCAGAAGGCCACCCCGGTCGGGGCGATCGTCGGCGTGTACCAGCGCTTGGGAAGCACCGGGCTGGGGCCGTCCTGGTTCGTGTTCCGGGGGGCTTTGGGTGGTGGATCGCAGGTCTGGTGCCGTCCCCACCCCATGTTCCGTCCCTCGGGCACTCGGTTCAGTTCGTCATTGCACGCCGGTCCGTTCTCGCTCTCCCAGAGCACGCCGCTCACCGGATCGAAGTCGAACCCGTAGGAGTTTCCGGAGCCCGTAGGCGTAGATGAGGTTTCCGGGGAAGGGGTTGTCGCCGGGCACGGCGCCGTCGGGCGTCATCCGCAGCACTTTCCCGGCAGTGTTGGTGAGCCGCTGCGCGTGACCGGGAACACTCGTGTCCCCCTGGAGGGCGTAGAGCATCCCGTCTGCGCCGAACAGGATCCGTCCTCCCCGATGTCGGTGGCCGGCGTCGATGCCTCCATCCCAGATCACCTCCAGGCCGGTTCCGGTGCCGGCGGTGTCGGTGTACCGCAGGATCTGGTTGCGAGGTGCGCCCCCGATGTCGCGCGTGGCGTAGACGTACACCTGGGGAGTCGTGGGATACGCGGGGTGCAGCGCCAGGCCGAGGACACCGCCCCCTTGATCGAACCACAGCCCGGGAACCGTGACGAACAGGTCGTCGGTGGAGGCGTCCGCGGCGAGGATCCGCACCTCCCCGGTCAGGCGTTCGGCGTAGAACACCCGCCCGTCCGGCGCGAACGTGAACGCGGCAGGGAACTCGAGCTCTTCCTTGAAGGGGATCAGACCCGTCGCGGCACGGGCGGGGGGCGGGGGAAGTACGAGCAGCGCCCCGAGCAGGATGGGCGCGAGGACGGCGAGGCTGGTCCGGCGCTGTGTCACGTGCGGGTGAGCAGATAGATCCCGCTCGAGTCGCTGAAGTAGATGCGGCCGTCCGGGGCGGCCTCCATCGACAGGATGCCGTCGCCGTTGGCGTAGTAGCGGGCGTTGTTCCAACCGGTGACGCTGCCGTTCCGCGAGTTCGTCAGGGTCACGCGGCGGATGACGCCGGTGTTGTACTCCCCGAAGAACATGCGGCCCTCGGACTTGGCGCCCAGCCCACAGCCGTCGCAGAAGGTGACTCCGGTCGGCGCCACCGTCTGTACGCGATACATCTTGGGCATGAACCGGTTCGGGCCGTTCTGGTTGGTGTTCTGCGGGGCGTTCCCGCTGCACGTCTCAGCCGGCCCCCAGGCGTAGTTGCGGCCCTTGACGATGCGGTTGATCTCGTCGTTGCACTCCGGGCCGTTCTCGGATTCCCAGAGCTTGCCGGTCAGTGGATCGAACCCGAAGCCGAAGGAGTTCCGTATCCCGTAGGACCAGATGCGGCTGCCGTCGAACGGGTTGTCGCCCGGGATGCTTCCATCCTCGTTCATCCGGAGGATCTTCCCCGCGTCGTTGTTGAGGTTCTGTGCGTTCGCCGGACCGTGGGCCTCGCCGACAACCGCGTAGAGCTTTCCGTCGGGACCGAACGCGATGTGCCCGCCGTCGTGGTACTCGCCTGCGGCGGTATCCGATTCGAAGATGATCGTCATGTTCTCGCCGTTGCCGGCGTTGTCGGTGATTCGGACGATCTGGTTCTTGCGGCCGTTGTCGGTTCGGGTCACGTAGGCGTAGACGTACGGCGTCGCCGGATAGGCGGGGTGCACGGCGAGCCCGAGTAACCCGTCCTCGCCGGCGTTGTAGATGTTCGGGACGGTGAAGAAGGCCGAATCGCTCTGGCCGGTCGAGGTCATCGTCCGGATCTGGCCGGTGTTCAGTTCGCCGTAGAAGATGGTGCTCCCGTCGGGCGTGAACGTGAAGGCCGCCGGGAAGTTCAGAGCCCCGCCGATCCGCTGGCGGGTCACGACGGCGTTCGCCGGGGTCGCGGGGAGCAACGCGAGTGCCAGCACCAGGGCGATCGCGGCGGGGAGAAGCGTCCGGCGGGTCACGGTCATCGTCGAGGTCATCGTTCTCACCATCCCATATCGGCATCCGAACGTTGCCGCTGAGTGGCCCGTTCGGGTGGTTCGGAGGCGTGCCCGTGAACGCGCACGGCAGACTTCGGCCTGGGGTAACCTCGCCCGGGCATGAGCAGACCTGCGAGCAGTGGCGGAGGGGTGTGGGCGGCGGGGTCGGCCGTTCGGGTCGTGGTTGCTCTGGTCGTCGTGGTTGCCCTGATCGCGGTGGCGTGCACGTCCCCGCCGCCGAGCGCGGGCCCGTTCGGGGTTCCGACCCGCGCTCCAAGCGCCTCGGCGTCCGCTTCTCCTGCCCGCTCTCCATCGCCGAGCGCACAGGAGGAGAAGGCCGGCATCGGGGAGAAGAAGGAGAAGAAGGAGCGCTACCACCCGACCGGGAGGCTCGTGACCGCCGATGGCCACGAGCGAGAGGGCAGGGGTTCCCCCGCGCATACCTACGTCGTCGAGGTGGAAGATGGGATGAGGGAGGATCCCGAGACGTTCGCCCGGCAGGTGGACGAGGTGCTGTTCGATCGGCGCAGCTGGCCGGGAACCTTCGAGCGCGTCGACCACGGACCGGTCGACTTCCACGTCATCCTGGCCAGTCCGGACCTCACCGATCGGCTCTGCCTGCCTCTCGATACCGCCGGGATCTACTCCTGTTATCAGAGCGGGAACGCCGTACTGAACTCGATGCGGTGGAAGCAAGGCGCCTCCCCGTATGGGAAAGACCTTCGGGCCTACCGCACCTACATGATCAACCACGAGGTCGGTCATGCGCTCGGCAACGGCCACGCGTCGTGCGGCGGCTCCGGTCAGAAGGCGCCGATCATGATGCAGCAGACCAAGGGTGTTGCCCCGTGCACGCCGAACCCCTGGCCCTGACGGTCGGTTCCGCCGGGGAGCTCGGTCGGCGCGCGTGCGTACGGACAGGACTCAACGCGTGATGGGCTCTCCCGACGCCGCGAGGCGTTCGATCCGGTCGGCCGCTTGTACGGTTCCGGGATCGGCCTGCAGCCGGGTAGCGATGTCCTGCATCCGCGAGGAGAGGGCCGCGTCCGAGAGCAGGCGGTCGAGCGCGGTGAAGAACTCCATCTCGCTGAATCCGTAGGTCGACAGGCGTACCCCGTACCCGGTCTCGTGCACCCGCTGAGCATTGTCGTGCTGATCCCAGAACAGCGGCAGCACCATCATCGGTTTCCCGAAGTGGAACGCCTCGGTGACCGTGTTGTTCCCGCCGTGGGTGATGACCAGGTCGACGTCGGGGATGATCTTGGTCTGCGGGAGGAACTCGGCCCCAGCCTGACGGTCGTGCAGCGCGATCTCCTCGTGCTGGGGCCCCATGCTCACGATCACGCGGTGAGACGACTTCGCGAGCAGCGACGTGAGTCGGTTCATCAGCTCGGTGTCCGCCGAGCCCAGCGAGCCGAGCGAGAGGTAGATGAGTTTCCCGTCCTGGCCGATCACTTCGGCGGGGAGTTCCCAGTCCTCGTCGGTGTCGCGGACGCAGGAGTCGAGTCGGTGCCACGTCGGACCGAGCGGGACCGAGCGCTGGTAGTCGACCTCGGCGGGGTAGAGGTACAGGTTCAGCCACGGTGACTCGTGGATGAACTCTCCGTCGGGGAGCATCGGCGCGCCTTTCTCCTCGCAGAACGCGCTGAAGCCTTTCTGCAGTGGCCGATGCAGGTCGCGGTAGCGCCGGCGGAACTGGACGCGGCCGGACGGATCGACCGTCGGCAGTCCGGAGAACGTCGGCGGTAGCTCGGGATCCTTCATCTCCAGCGGGTTGCACGAGACGATCCGCACCCACGGGATACCGGACGCGGGGACCGCAGGGAACGCCACGACGTTGTCCTCGACGATGACGTCGGGCGCAACCTCCGTCCAGATCTCGCGCAGGCGGTCGTCGACGTACTCCGCTCCGCCGATGAGTTCCTCCCACACCGGTCTGATGAAGTTCTCGAGCTGCTCGAACGTCGAGGTGCGGAAGACCGGCGCCGTCTCGCGGACGAAGTCCTTCCAGAACTGGCCGGGCTCCTCGGGCTCTTCGGGCGGAGGCTTGAGACGCATGAGCGCCTCCTCGAACCCCTTGGCCTCCAAGGTTCCCTTGAAGGACTCCTCGAGGACGAAGACGATACGGTGACCGCGTTCGCGGAGAACGCTGGCGATGCCGACGCAGTTGTTCGTCGGCCCGTAGGCCCCTTCGGGGAAGAAGACGATGGTCTTCCCGGTCACGGTCCTGACTCTGGCGGTCCGGCCCCGATGGGTCAAGTTGGTGCTAACGTGCCCCCCGCATGACCGCTGCCGAACGCCCCGTCTGGGAACGCCGGTTCCTCGCCCCCTACGTGAACATGCCGTCCTGGCCGCGTGCCGCCCCGGACCGTTGCGTCCTGCTCTCCGACGAGGGCGGCTCCATGCAGGCCTGGGCCTTCGACGCCGCCACCGGGGAACGTCGCCGAGCCAGTGACGAACCCGTCGGGATCCTCCCCGAGGAAGGCTGTGATCCGACGCCGACCCCCGACGGGAACGGCGTCGCATGGTTCTCGGACCCCGATGGCAAGGAGGCCGGCACGTGGGTCGTGGCCCCGTTCGACGGGTCCGCCGAAGCGCAGCCGCTGCTCCCCGACGTTCCCTTCGGCTGGTACTCGGGCCTGGCGCTGGGTCCCCGTACCGTCGCGATGGCCATGGGCTACGACGACGGCTTCAGGGTCTACGTCTCTCGCGACGGCGGACCTGCGCGGATCCTGCACGAACATCCCGAAGAGCTGCGCATCCCGGTCCCCGAGTGGGGCGGGTACAACAACGCCGCGCTATCCGCCGACGAGCGCTACCTCTGCATCGCGCACGCCGAATCGGGCAACCAGCTCCACTACGCGCTCCGCGTCTACGACCTCGAGACCTTCGAGCCGGTCGGCGAACAGGACGACGTGGATCTGGACCTCGGGGCCTGTGTCTGGATGCCGGAACCGGGTGACCAGCGCCTGATCATCCGGCACGAGCGGACGGGCTCCCATCGCCCAGCCGTCTGGAACGTCGAGACCGGGGAGGTCACCGACGTTCCGCTCGACCTGTCGGGCGAGGTCGATGCGTACGATGTCTGGCCGGACGGTTCGGCCATCCTCATCTCGCAGTCCCTCGATGCCAGGAGCTACCTGCAACGCGTCGAGATCGCGACCGGCGTCGCAACGCCCATCGACCACCCCGAGGGGTGCGTCTGGGGCGGAGGGGTTCGTCCCGACGGCTCGGTGTGGTTCCGCCACGACAGCGGCAGCATGTCCGACGTCGTCTACTCCTCGACGGGCGAGCCGGTCTATACCCCGGCCACCCCGCCGGACGCCGTCCTGACCGGCCGTCCCTACGCTTCGATGCACGTCGCGAACCGGGACGGCGAACCGGTCCAGGGGTTCCTGGTGACGCCGGACGGCGAGCCGCCGTACCCGCTCATCAACCTCATCCACGGCGGCCCGGCCTGGTTCTGGGGTGACTACTGGGCACCGAAAGTGCAGGCGTTCGCCGACGCCGGGTTCGCGGTGGCGCTGGTGAACTACCGCGGAACCGCCGGGTTCGGTGCCGACTGGCGGGATCGTCTCATCCGCAACATCGGGTTCCCCGAGACGGAGGACCTGAACGACTGGACCGACCGGCTGATCGCCGATGGGATCGCGGACCCAGACCGGTGCGCGATCGGAGGGGCGTCATGGGGCGGGTACCTCACGCTCCTCGGCATCGGGATGCACCCGGAGCGGTGGAAGGCGGCGCTCGGGATCGTGCCGGTTGGCGACTACGTGGCCGGGTACGAGGACTCGGCCCCGTCGCTCCAGGCCATGGACCGTGCCTACCTGGGGGCCCCGCCCGCCGAGATCCCAGAGTTCATCACGCCGCGTTCGCCGATCACGTACGTGGACGACGTCGCGTGTCCGGTCTTCATCCTCTACGGGGAGAACGACACACGGTGCCCGCCGCGGCAGGTCGAGAACTACGTCAACGCGCTCCGCGAGGCAGGCGGTGATGTGGTAGCGCACACGTACGGGACCGGTCACTCCTCGCAGGTCACCGACGAGGAGATCGTCCACGTTCGGATGATGCTGGGGTTCCTGGCCAAGCACATCCCGGGGATCCGCGTCCCCGGATAGATCGGGGGCCTCGGGCCGCCTCGGGATCTACTGGTGGCCGCGGTCCCGTTCGGCTTCCGCGACCTTCGCAACGGCCAGTTCGTAGGCCGCGTCGCGCAAGGAGATCGACTGACCCTCGGCGCGTCCGGTCACCTGACTCGTGGCATCTCGGAGCTTGTCGGTCAGCCGCCGGTTCACCTTCTCCAGCGGCCATGCATCGTGCTGCATGTTCTGGGTCCACTCGAGGTAGGACACGACCACGCCGCCGGCGTTCGCCAGGATGTCGGGGACGACGGTCACGCCGCGCTTGTTCAGCTCGCGGTCGGCACCCGGGTTCGTCGGGTAGTTCGCGATCTCGACGACGATCCCGGCCTGCATCCGTTCGCAGTTCTCTTCGTTGACGGCCTCCTCGAGCGCCGCCGGGACGAAGATCTCGGCCGGGATGTCGATGATGTCGTCCGGCGAACGCGTCTCCGCGCCGGGGAAATCTGCGACGCTGCCGGTCTCGCGCTTGTGTTCGGCGACGGCGATCGGATCTACGCCGTGCTCGTTGTGGATCGTCGCCTTCGAGTCCGACACCGCCACGATCGGGTATCCGACCTGGTGCGCGAGCTTCGCGAACCACGAGCCGGCGTTGCCGAAGCCCTGGACGGTGACGCGGGTGTCGCTGCGGGACAGGCCCCGGTCCTCGGCGATCTTGTCGAGGACGATCAACGCCCCGCGGCCCGTTGCCTCTTCGCGTCCGAGTGAGCCGCCGACCGAGATCGGCTTGCCGGTGATGACGGCGGGGTGATACCCGGCGAGCGCCGACCACTCGTCGAACATCCATCCCATCGTCTGGGCGTTCGTGTTCACGTCCGGCGCGGGAACATCCTCGTGCGGTCCGATCACGGGGGCGATCGCGCGGACGTACGCGCGTGCGAGGCGCTCGACCTCGGCGACTGACAGGAGCTTCGGGTCGACGATGACGCCGCCCTTCCCGCCGCCGAACGGGACGTCGGCCAGCGCCGTCTTCCAGGTCATCAGGGCGGCGAAACACCGGATCTCGTCGATGCTGACCAGCGGGTGGAACCGGATGCCGCCCTTGAACGGTCCCCGGGCGTTGTTGTACTGCACGCGGTACCCGGTGTAGACGCCCAACGTGCCATCATCCATCGGGAATCGGACCTGCACCCAGACCTCGCGGAAGGGCGTCGACAGTGCTTCCCGCAGACCCCCGTTGAGGCCGATCCGCTTCGCCGCATCCTGCATGAATCCCTGGACAGCTTCGAACGCTTGCATAGGGTCGCGCTCCTTCGTGTGGGGAATCTGTGACCTCTATGGTGCCATATCCGGACTGCCTACCTCAGGGGGCCGGAAGTCCGTACACTGACGGGACTCCAGAGGAACGAGGGCTGTACAGGCATGCATCAGAACCCGACGCGGAGGCGTTCACGGCACCTCCGGCTGCTTACCGCCCTGCTGCTGGCTGGGGTCGTCGTGGCCGCATGCACGCAGCTCGGGGGATCACCGACCCCCGGCCCCTCCTCCGTCTCCCCGCCGAGCCCCAGTCCCGCCTTCGACACGAAGACCCCGATCGAGAAGGTCGTCTTCATCATCAAGGAGAACCGGAGCTTCGACACGATGTTCGGCCGCTTCCCGGGCGTGAACGGCGTGACGAATGGCAAGATGGCATTGCTGCTTCCCCAGGTGATCCGGGAGTACGACGGCAGCTACCAGGATGTCGTCCGGGTCCCGCTCGCCGCGGCGCCCGATCGGTACCCCAGCGATATCCCGCACGACTACGTGCAGGCCATCCCCAACTACGCCGACGGAGCGATGACCGGATTCGGGACGAACCTGAACGCGGTTAGGTACGCGTACACGCAGCAGCGGCCACAAGACATCCCGAACTACTGGAAGCTCGCGCAGGACTACGCGATCTCGGACAACTTCTTCGCATCCGCCGTCGGGCCCTCGTTCCCCAATCACCTGATGACCATCGCGGCGACGTCGGCCCAGACCCACGACAACCCGGACCAGTCCACCAAGCAGATCGCGAAGATGCAGCAGCAGGGGCTGGCCAAGACGTGGGGCTGCGATATCCCGCCGAGCGGGCGGGTTCCGATCTACCCGAAGAAGGGCGATCCGTTCGACGGTCGCGAGCCGATCAAGACGGTTCGCCCGTGCTTCAAGGTCCGCACGCTCGGGGACGAGCTCTCGAGCCAAGGGATCCCGTGGGCGTACTACTCGGCGACCCCCGAGCAGATCGGATACATCTGGTCCGCCTACGACGCCATCGAGAAGTACAACAAGGACACGGAGCTTCGCGCCGAGCACATCCGTCCGGTCAACGACATCCTGGTGGACATCCGTGAGGGCGCATTGCCCCCGGTCACGTGGGTCACTCCGCGGTTCGAGTGGTCCGAACACCCGGAGTACTCCATGTGTTGGGGAGAACGCTGGACTTCGCAGATCGTGAACGAGCTGATGGCCAGCCCCGACTGGGAGCACACCGCGGTCTTCATCACCTGGGACGACTGGGGCGGGTTCTACGATCACGTCGCACCCCCGAAGGTCGACGGGTTCGGACTCGGTTTCCGCGTGCCGACGCTGACGGTCTCGCCGTACGCGAAGGAGGGGTACGTCGATTCGAAGGTCGGTGAATTCGCCTCGATCCTGCGCTTCATCGAGCAGAACTGGGGCCTGTCGCCGCTGACCAACCGCGACCGCAAGCCCAACGACATGACCCAGAACTTCGACTTCAAGCAGGAGCCCCGTGCGGCGGCGCCCCTGCAGTTGCGGGAAGACTGCGAGGGCAGCCCCATCGACCGGCCGGAGGAGTGGCTCGCGAACCCGAACGCCGGAGACCGCGACGAGCAGGCCGACGTGAACGGCGCCTAGGGGCGCTGTGGTTCACTGACGGACATGGACCTGCTGACGCTCCTCGTGCGCCTGGCGATCGCCGTCGTCATCGTGGTGGTCATCTGGAAGGTCGGGATCACGATGCTGCGGGCGGCGTCGGCCGGGGGCGGTCCGAGGGAGAAGATCGATCCCGAGGATGTCGAGGATCTCGAGGTCTTCTTCGTGTGCAAGGAGTGCGGGACCGAGCTGAAGGTCACGACCCTGGGGAAGGTGCAGGTCCCCAGGCATTGCGGTGAGCCGATGGAGGTCGTCCGGCGGCCTCGGCCGGGCCCGTCCTCCGCCTAGGCGCCCGAGCGGTCGGAGTTTTCCACAGTGGGGAAATCCCATGGGGATAATTACACCGGTGTCGTTCTAGCGGAGGCGCGTCGCGGCGATGAAGCAACCGGCGATGAATCCGAGCCCGATCCAGAGGAAATGCGGCTGGGTGGAACCCCCGCTCGTGGGGACGAGTCCCATGTAGTTCAGCACGATGACGAGGACGCCCAAGACGCCCAGTCCGATGACGAACCCGATGTACCACTTGGAGCTGGGCTTGCGCTTGGCCGGCTTCTTCGGCGCCGCCTTCGGCACGTACGGCCGTTTCTTCTGTTTCGTCTTGCGACCCTTGGACTCGGGCATGCCCGGATGATACCCGGGGCGGCTGCCGTGCGTTGCTCCCCAGGTGGCGGTGCCCTGTCGCCGGGCGTCGTGCAGCCGGCCCGGTACCCTTCCCGCACATGCCGATCGATGCCGTCATCTTCGACCTCTACGGAACCGTGGTGGACGAGTTCCCGAAGTCCGCGTTCCACGAGGCGCTCACCGCGATGGCCGATATCCTCGGGGCGGAGCGTGAGGCGTTCCTCGACGAGTGGAGCGCCACGGCGATCGAGCGTCAGACCGGCCGGATGGGCGATATCGACGAGAACCTGCGCGTGATCTGCTCGCGTCTCGGACTCCGGCCCGGGCCGAAGGCGTCGTCGGACGCACTGGAGGTTCGCGCCGAGATGTATCGGCAGCACTTCCGTCCGAAGGACCAGGCCGAGGCTTCTCTCGCCGCTCTGAAGGTGCGGGGGTTGCCCATGGGACTGATCAGCATGTGCGCTCCCGACACCCCGGCATTGTGGCGCGCGTCGGTGCTCGCCCCGTACATCGACGTCGAGGTGTTTTCCTGCGAGACGGGTCTGCGGAAGCCCGACGCGGAGATCTACCGGTACGCGACCGAGCGTCTGGGTGTATCGAGCGACGGCACGTTGTACGTCGGCGACGGCGCGTACTCGGAACTAACGGGCGCGACGGCATTCGGCATGACGGCGGTGCTGATCCGCGATCCGAACGACCACGACGCCTTGCGGCCCGAGGCCGAGGATTGGTCGGGCGCCTCCATCGTCTCGCTGACCGAGGTCCTCTCGCTCGTCTGAGGCCGATCCGATGCGGAGTCCGGCCGGTGATACGGTCGGACGATGCGCAACCTCTGGACAGTGACGGCGATGCTCCTCCTGTCGGCGGGCCTCGTCTCCTGTGATGGCCAGAGCGGAGGTGCGGACGGAGCCAGCATTGATTCGATCGTGGTGAAACGGGTCGCGTGCGTACAGGACAGAGAGGACCGACGGATCCGGCTCACGATGACACTCGAGGGTCGGGCCGGCGATGGGGGATCCACGCCGCTCTTCGCCGTCGATCCCCCCGGGGTCCAACAACTGCTCAACCTCTTCTCCTCAAGCGCACCGGTGGCGCCGTCTCCGCTTGCAACGACCGTCGAAGCCGATGGCGCGCGGAAGACCTTCGACCTGAGCCCCGAGACGGATGGGCAGACGCGTTTGATGCTCAAGCGGATCAACAGGATCCCGCAGGAGGTCATCATCCGGGGTGCGACCTACACGCGTGAGATCGACGCTTACGCTTCCGCTGACCCCCAGTTCCCCTTCCCGCCGGTGGTTCCCGTCCCGGGTCCCGCTGAGTTCGCGGTCCACCCCATCGGCTGCTACGAGGGAGATATCCCCTCCGTCTTAGGTGGGCTTCCCGCGATCCCTCCGGGCGCTGAGACCCCGCCGCCTGCGATCCCCTAAGAGAGTCGTCCTCGGGGGTCGTTGAGCTCGTGGGCCAGGTCCGCGACGGCGCCGACGACGAGGGTTGCCGGTGGGCCGATCTCGGCAGCGTCCGCGAGGTCGGCCAGTTCCTTCAATGCCCCGGTCACGCTTCGCTGCTCGGGTGTCGTGGCCCACTGGATGATCGCCGAGGGCTCGTCCGACGGGCGGCCGGCCGCGATCAGAGCCTCGCACGTCTCACGCAGGCGGCCGGCCGCCATCAACACGACCAAGGTGTCGGCGGCGGTTGCGATCCGTGTCCAGTCCTGCTCACTGTCGGCGCCTACGTTCGCGGTGACGAAGGCCACGCTGGAGGACAGGCCCCGGTGGGTCAGGGGGATCCCGGCGGCCGCCGGTGCGGCGACGGCGGAGGTCACGCCCGGAACGACTTCGAACGGGACGCCGGCTCGGGCGCACGCCAGCGCCTCCTCGCCCCCGCGTCCGAACACGAACGGATCTCCTCCCTTGAGTCGAACGACCGACTTGCCGTCGCGGGG
>JBBDIK010000016.1:0-30781 GCA_040880465.1 Actinomycetota bacterium
GCGCCTTCGCCAGTGGCGGTAGCGGCCAAGCATGACTTCCCCCTTCGGGCGCCGGAACCTAAGGCTCCTGGCTTCGCGTCCCATCCTCGGCGGAGGGGTGTCGCGGGCGGGGGCCCGGGAAGGCCCGCGGGCCGGAGTCTGGCTGATGCCGGGGCCCGTTTGCAAGTGGCCGGAC
This sequence comes from Actinomycetota bacterium, assembly GCA_040880465.1. GTDB lineage: Bacteria > Actinomycetota > UBA4738 > UBA4738 > JBBDHU01 > JBBDIK01. Next base: position 176 of record JBBDIK010000016.1, read on the forward strand.
CCGCGAGGTAGGCGTCGGAGCGGCGCAGTGCGCATCGCGATCGTCGAGCGCGCAGCAATCCACATCGGGCCCGCCGAGGAGCACACCCGTACCCCTGCCCGGCGCTGCAGAGCTTTGGGCACGCCGGGGGCCGGAAAAGAAGAACCGGGGCGGTCCACGTTCTGGCGCCGCCCCGGATCTTGGGCCCCTGGGAGGGGGGATATGGGCACGGGGCTGACTCCGTCAGCATCCCCAATGCGTTTGCCGGAATTCTTGCTGCGGATCCTCAGCCGCACGTATCCCCAGGGTCAAGATCCCATCAAGCCGCGCTACTCACACCGCGAGGCCCGCAGGTCGAGGGATGGCCTGAACTCCGCTGCCCTAGTCCGTGCGGTGGGCTTCCGAACACTCCGCGCAGTCGACCGTCTTGCAGCAAAGCGGAACCTGCCTAGAACGGCTTCGCGATCAGGATGTAGGCGAGCGGAACCACCGCGACGGCGCCGAGCACGACGAGCATCGAGCTTCTCGCTCCTGCATCCGAGCCTCCCTCGATCCCGGTGGGTGGCTAAACGCCAAGGGCGGGCCGATCGCCCACGGTGGCCGGTGCTGGCGCGCGTCGAGCGTCAAGGCAGTCGCCGGTGCCGTTGTAGGCTAAGCGACCGACCTTCTGCCCTCCATCTGGGGCATTGAACGGTGCTCGGGAATCTTCGTATCCTCGGCGCCTCTGGGCCCGTCGGCCCCCCCCATGGGGAGTGCTTCCAGGATGCGCCGCTCGCCACTTCGGCGAATCACGTCTCAGGTCGCTGTGCTCGTCCTCGTTTCGGCAGGACTCGCGGCGGTTCCCGCCCTTCCGGCGGCTGCCGAGTCGCCCTCGCCCGAGGAGCTGCTCGCTCCGGCGCAGGCCTTTCCCGCCCCGCTGCCGCTCGCCGAGCGCATCCCCGTCGCGGTTCGCTACCCCGAGATCGGTATCGAGAACCCGGCGCAGGTCACGCCGACGCTGCCTGAGGTGCAAGACCCGCAAGATGTCGTCGCGGGTCTCACCGAAACGGGCAGCGGCGACGGATACAGCCTCTATGCCGAAGCGCCCGGGAAGCCCGCCCACACCGCGCTGCTGCAGGTGGGTTCCGAGCAACCACCTCCTCTTGCCCGTTCCGGCGCCGGGTGGTCCGGAACCTCGGGCCAGGCGTCGATCGTCCTGCCCCGGCACCTGTCTTCTTCCTCCCCGGTGCTTTCAAGCTTCGGGCAAGGCTCGATGAAGATCGTGCCGGTGGGTGCATCAAAGACCACCGGCCACGAGCGCCCGGACGCGATCGCCTATCCGAACGCCGAGCCGGGAACGACCTACACCTACCGTCTTGTCCCCGGCGGCTACAAGGAGGACGTGCTGCTCGAATCGGCCCAAACCGACGCGGACCTTTCCTGGGCCGTTACGACCTCGGACCTCTGGCTCAGTCTCGATTCGGGAACCGTCCTCATCTCGGGCGCCTCCGGCCCCCTCGCCCAGATGCCCGCGCCCGAGGTCACCGACGCCGGTGGCGCCTTGACCGTCGCCACCTATTCCCTTTCCCCGCAGCCGGGCGGTTTCCTCTTGTCGGTCGAGATCCCGCAGGCGTTCCTTGCTGCCGCGGCCTTCCCGGTCACCGTGGACCCCGGAGCGGTCACGCTTCATCCGGTCCGCGACGGCTACGTGGACGAGGCGAACCCGAACACGCGCTTCGAGAACGGCAATCAGCTGCTCGTCTCGGGCGCCCCCGGCGCGCGAAAGCACAGCTTCATCCGCTTCGACACGGATGACCTGGTGGTCCCGGGGCGCCTGGTCTACGAGGCGGACCTGATGGTTCGAAACATCACGCGCCAGCCGGGCGCCAAGGTGGATGCCGCCGGGGTTACCGCGGCATGGCCGAACCAGCTCAAGTGGTCGAACCAGCCCTCGGTCGGACCGGTCGAGGACGATGACAACGGGCCCGAAGGCTCGCTGTTCACCTTCGACGTGGGGGGCCTGTATCACCGGTATCTGTCTGGCGCGCAACAAGACGAAGGCGTGCGCCTCTCGGCGAGCAAGGACGCCTCCTTCCGCTCCAGCGAGGCAGGAGGCGCCGACCGACCGGCAATCGCCCTTACCTTCAACGACCTGCCTGCCTCCCCGGAGCTTCGTTCGCCCAGCAGTGACGTCGTGGAGACCGAGGCGCCGGCGCTAAGAATCACGTCGATCCCGACCGACCCGAACGGGGATCCGGTCCTTGTCCGCTTCCAGGTCTCGACCTCGCCAACGGCCTTCGCGGCCAACGTGGTCGTCGAATCACCCTTCACGGATCAGCGCACCTACAACGTCGCGCCCGGGATCTTGATGGATGGCGAGACCTACTACTGGCGCGTGCAGGCCAGGGACGTCTGCAACCCGCCCTCAGGCCTCTGCTCGCTCACCGACGCCGAAGGCACGCAGCACGCCGCCCCGTCCTCGGAGGTCCGGGCGCTGCAGATCGCGCTCGCCCACCTCGGGGCGGACGAGTCATACCCCATGTGGACCCATGATGCCGGCAGCGGCATGATGCTGGGAGTCAACGAATCGAACGGCAACGCGTACCTTTCCCTTCCCTTTGACACCCGCCAGAGCAGAAGCGGCGACATCGCTTTCGGCCTCACCTACAACTCGAAGGACCCAGGCGACGCCGGGCTCGGTGCGGGTTGGGACCTCTACGCGGGACCCGATGGCCAGGAACTCCCGGTCCGCGTCAAGGAACTGAACCCCGCGCCCTCGACCGGCGTGAAGCTGATCCTTTCCACAGGCGAGCGGCGCTACTTCACCCTGCGCGACGAGCGAGCCCGGTCCTACGCGCCCGTGGGGGCGGGAACCGGCGAGATGGACAAGGCAGAAGACGGCACCTACATCTACGAGGCCGCAGATGGCGGTACGTACACCTTCGATGCCGAGGGGCGCCTTTCGACCGCCCGCTTCGCCGGGACCGACCCGGATGCCGCAGCGGCAGGCGAGGTCTTGAGCTACGCCTACAACGCGCAGGACCGCATCACCTCGCTCATCGACGGGCTCGGGCGAGCGATCACCTTCACCTGGACTCCGGGGGCAGCGGGCACGCTCGATGCCGTCTCGACCTGGGACGGCGCCCTCTTCGGCGTGAACGTGAGTTCCGATGAGATCGAGGTGATCAACCCCGCCGGGGACCAGGTCGAGGCCAAGCGGAGCTTCGGGCTGCTCACCGAGGTCCGAGACGGTGAAGTCGTTTCACGCGGCAACACCGGGTGGCTGCTCACCTATGACGAGGCCCTGCGCGTCGCCTCGGTCAAGGCTCCCGACGGCGGAGCAGCCACCAGCTCCACGCCCTGGGGCTTCGAGTACCAGGGCCCCTTCCACGGCCAGACGGCCTCGACCACCTTCGTCACCGACCCGCGCGGGCCGCTGACGGGTGATCCGGGCGACTTTCAAGCCATGCTCGAGTTCAACACCGTCGGGCTCCCGATCCGCGAGACGGGGCCCGCGGACCAGACCGGGTACCTGCCGGTCAGGACCATGCTGTATGACGCGAACCACAACCTCCTCTGCGAGCGCAGCCGCGAGGCGAATGCGCGGATGCTTCGCGCGGACCCGTCGGACTGCGAGATGGATGGCCTCGGGACCGAGTACTCCTATCAGCCGACTGCCCCGTTCCGCCAGACGTCGATGACGCGCGCGGCTTCGGACATCGGTGCGGGCGACCGGGCCGATTCGAGCTCTGACTACGATTCGAACGTGACCGGCGCCAAGGTCATCACGTTCGATACGGCGGACCTCTCGGGAGAGCCCGTGGATCAGCGCCACTGGCAGGGGCCGATGTCAGAGTCCTTCGGCACGGGCGGACCTCCGGGGGTAACGAGCGGCAATTCCTGGTCGATGCGCTTCCGCGGGTACCTGCACAACGACTCGGGCACCGACCAGACCTACCGCTTCCGCTTCGCGACCAACGACGGCGTGCGCCTGGTGGTCGCCGAATCGGTGCTGCTGGATTGCTTCGCCGACAACCAGAACGCCGCCAGTCCGAACTGCGGCAACGCCGCGAACCCATCGATCACGCTTCCCGAGGGCTTCTGGCCGATCCAGATCCGCTACGGGGACCTGACCGGCACCGCCTCGTTCGATTTCGCATGGAACGGTGGGGCGGGGAACACGTTCACCAACATGGCAGAGGGCGACATCGCCCCGCGCGTGGGACTTCCGACCGACGAGGAGTCCGCTCCGGTGCAGGACGGCTCGCGGCTCGATGCCGATGTGACCTTCGCCGGGGACGCCAAGATCACCCGCATCGCCTCGCGGATCGTCGAGTCCGACGGGGACCAGGACCGGCCCGCAGAATCGGACGCAGACGAGTTCGGAAGGCTCGGGGCCGAGCGTCTTGCCGCGGGGCTGCCCGAGGAGTCAGAGACGACCTACGAGTACGCGTCGGACTCGATGTGCGCGACCCACGAGGTGTCCCCGACCGGCGCCGCTACTGACCGGACCTGCAACGCGCGCGGCCAGGTTACGCAGGATACCTTCCACGTGCGTGCCGTCTTCGACCAGCCTGCGCAGGACCGGACGACGACCTACCAGTACGATACGATGGGGCGCCTGCTGGTCGAGGACCCCCCCGGCGATGCGATCACGACCCATTCCTACGATGATGCGGGCCGCGAGGTTCAAGCAGACATGCTCGTTGACTCCTCCCCCGTCCAGCACCAGGGCACAGATTCCACTTTCGATGATTCGGGGCATCTCACCGTGCAGACCGCGACGGACGCCGGCACGGTCATCTACACCCACGACTGGGCTGACAACGAGATCTCTGCGACCGACCCACGCGACGACGCCTTCGTTACCCAGACTACTTTCGACGCGCTGAACCGAGAGATCGCGGTGACGCGCCCGAGCGGCCTGATGACTACGACCGAGTACGTGCTCTCCGAAGGCGGGCTCTACGTGAACGAGATGCGCGAGACCGACCCCGCGGGGGTGGCGTCGGTGACAGCGCTTGACGTGCTCGGGCGCGAGACGAGCTACCGGACCGGTTCCTTTGATGCCGAGACCTATTCCTACGACGAGTCAGACAACCAGGTCCAGATGGTGGATGCCGCTGGTGTTGCGACGAGCGAAGACTTCAGCGCGTTCGGAGATTTGCGCGAGACCAGGGTCCCGTTCCAGGGGCCCGGGGATGCGGTCACGACGCGTCAATACGACGCCCAGGGCCGCGAGATCGAGCTGGATGGCCCGCGCTCAGGGGTCGATGATCGACTCGCGTTAGGCTACGACCAGGACAGCAGGTTGACGAGCGTGCAGCAAGCCGGACTGCCGGTGCCCAACACCAATCAGATGGCCTACGACGATGCGGGCGAGATGGTGCGGATCGCCCAGCCGATGCAGCCCGGCCAGGTGATGGTCCGCACATTCTCCTTCGATGAGCGCGGGAACCAAGTCACCTCGACGGATGCCCGAGGCACAACGACCATGGACTACAACGCCGCCAGCTGGGAGACGGGTCGGAGCACAGCGAGCGGATTCTTCGTCTCTTCGGCCTACGATGCGCAGGGCAGGCTCACCTTCACGCGCATGCTCGGTAACGGCTACACCGACCCCCCGATGTTCGCCTGCCGGATCTGCGCCAAGACCTTCACCTTCGACGAGGCAGGCAACATGGCATCGGCCCGTCGGGACGGGATGGTGGTGGACCTTTCTTACGATGAGGACAACCGCCTCGTCACGGTGGATGCGACCAACAGCGGCGGGGTGCCGGCCTCATTCGACGAGACGGCGTACGTGTTCAACCCGATCGACGGGCACCTGGATGCGGTCACGACCCGAGCGGGTCAGACGAGCTTCGGATACAACGCGAACGGGCTGCTTTCTGCGGTGACGGATCCGTTCACGGGCCAAGTCACGAGCTATTCCTACGACTCTGCCGGGCGCGTCATCGGACGGACGGACCCCGCGCAACTCACCTGGACCCGGGCCTATGAGCCGGCGACCGGCCTGGTGGATACGCAGACCATCACGGGACCCCCTGGCACCGTCGCTGACTTCGATCTTTCCTACGACGAGGCCGGGAACGTCGTTTCGCGCCTTGAGAGCGTCGCCGCACCCGGCGGGGGCCTGACGCCGGGCTCAGGGAACTGGACCTACTCCTACGACGACCAGAACAGGATGGTCGCCTCGACCGATCCCGACGCCCTCACGACGGCCTACGGGTTCGACAACACGGGGAACCGCACGAGCGTGCAGGTCGGCACCGACCCGGCGGTCACCACGGCCTACGACGACGCCGGGCTTCCGCTTTCCGAGTCAGACGGGACGGCGTTCACGCACGACGCGATCGGGAACTTGCGCTCGATCGACGAGCCGGGCGGAGCGACCGGAGACCGCTGCTACTGGTATGACGGCTTTGACCTACTGCGGTCAGTTGCCTTTGGCGCGACGGCCGGATGTAATGAAGCGGTCGGGGATGTCGTTTGGGATCATGATCCGCTCGACCGGGTCTACCAGCGCCTGAAGGCCCCCGGGGGCCCGGTTCTCTCAAACACCCTTCACTTCTACGAGGGGACGGGCGAGATGCTCTCTGCCGAGGAGGAGGCGGGCGCAGCTTCGCCGACGACGATGTATGCGAATAGCCCATTCGGCCCGCTCGCGCAGTCGGATGGGCTCGACACCGCATTCTTCACTAGAGACCTGCACGGGGATACGATGAGTCTCGTGGACACAGCGGGCACGGTGACCGGATCGCAGCTGTACTCGCCCTGGGGCGAGCCGACCGGTCAGTCCGGGAACGATTCCGTGCTCGGGTTCCAGTCCCAGTACACCGACGCCGATACCGGATTCGTGGATATGACGACGCGGGTGTATGGGCCGGGGCTGGGGAGGTTCACATCGCGGGACGCTCTGTTCGGGGACGCGACGGCCCCAGCGAGCCTGAATCAGCTGTCATACACGGAAGGAAACCCAATCTCGTGGTCGGACCCAACGGGCCTGAGTCGGGTATACCACCACGGGTGGGTGAAGGCGACGGTCGAGGAATACGTCAACATCACGGTGAATACTGTTTTCGTCGATGTCTACTACTGGCGGAACGGGTTCACCGTCAAGGGCACAGGGAAGGCTGAGAGGCATTGGGTCGACGTGCCGGGCTTATGGACAATGCAGCGAGAGGCCTTCACGAAGCACTTCACGAAAGGTTCCTACATCTGGGCTTACGCAAGGGTCCACTTCCATAGTGATGTCTTCCCCCGACCAGACTACGACCTGTCAGCCGAGTTCAGGGCGGATCCCGGGCCGAGGGCAATTTGTACGCTTTCCGATGGAAACCTCCCACTCGGGTGGGGGACAAGATGTGAGTCGGGAATCTACTACTGAGGAGTAGGGAAATGGGAGGGCGGTCGTTTCGCTTCAGCGCCGATATTGATCGTTCTGCGGCGACGTGGTTCGTTCTCGCGGCACTCGCCCTTTGTTTGGGCTTGGTGGTGTGGTGGACTGCATTTGTAGCGATTCCGATGTCAGTGATATTCCTCATCGTGGGTGGCGTTCGGCTATCGCAACGGCGGCGGGGGCGGCGCGAGGCCGCTCACGGCACCGGCACAGCCGAGGACGAGCGTCAGCCCTAGTTGAGAGGGCGGGTCTGCCCCCACGCCGGTTGACTCCTTGGTCAAGCTCACCGTTTTCAGCGCCTGGGGTCTTGAGAAAAAGCTCGATGCAGTGACTGAGTAGGCTGGGCTCGGTCGAGGATTTGCCCAGGTCACGGGCTGATGGGGTCGGAAACCCGGAATCTCGGCCTATGACCTGTATCATCGCGCCGTGCTGTTCTCGATCCTCTACTCCATCGTCAGACTGTTCCTGCGCATCGCGCCGAATGGCGACGCGCGCGAGCGAGAGGCCGAGATCCTCGTTCTTCGCCACCAACTCGCGGTACTGCGTCGGCAGAACCCGCGGCCAAAGCTCCATCGGCGTGACCGGATGTTGATCGCGGCCCTCGCTGGCATGCTCCGCCCGGAGCGCTGGCACGGTTTTCTGATCCAGCCGGCAACGATCCTTCGCTGGCACCGTGATCTGGTCCGGCGCAAGTGGACGTTCAAGCACAACAAGGTCGGCCGCCCGCCACTTGAGCCGGCGCTCGTTTCGTTGATCATCCAGATGGCCAAGGACAACCCAAGGTGGGGCGTGATCAGGATCAAGGGCGTGCTCCAGGGCCTTGGCTACCAGGTGGGTGCAACGACGATCAGAACGATCCTTCGCCGCTGCGGCATCAAGCCCGCTCCTCGCCGAGACGGCCCCACCTGGGCTGAGTTCCTGCGGCTGCAGGCTCGGGGGATCATGGCGTGCGATTTCTTCACGGTCGAAACGGCATCTCTTCGAACCCTTTACGTGCTGTTCTTCATCGAGCACGGATCAAGGCGCGTCCGGATCACGGGGGTAACCCGCAACCCCAGCGGGGACTGGACCACCCAGCAGGCACGGAACCTCGCCATGGACGGGAACCTCCAAGGTGCCTCGTTCCTCATCCGCGACCGAGACACGAAGTTCACCCGCTCCTTCGACGAGGTGTTTTCGACCGAGGGCGCCCAGGTGATCAGGTCGCCGGTGCGATCTCCCAAAGCCAACGCCATCGCCGAGCGCTTCGTGCGAACGATCCGCCACGAGTTGCTGGATCAGGTGATCATCCTTGGACCAAGGCACCTCAGAGCTCTGCTCGACGAGTACGAGGCTCATTACAACTCTCAGCGTCCTCACCGCGGGATCGAGCTTTACGCACCCGAAACGATCGGCACTGACGTTACGCCCGTCCCGGTAGAGCAGATCCGGCGAGCCCGAGCGGTCGGCGGCCTTATCAGCGAGTACCGGGTCGCGGCATGACGAGCGAGCATCCGGTCCCTCCCCCGGACTGAATATCGATGATTAACAGGGCGGCTTTGATCCTTCGCTACAACCAAGCCTTCGTTGACTGGATCAACGCCGTCGATCCTTCCACGCGCTCCCACGTCCTTAGCCGTGACGAGGTGAACGATGAGCACACCATCTATCTTCTGGACGGGGTCGAAAGTGAAGAGGAACTGCAAGACTGGCTGAAGGCCAATCACCAAGCGCTATTCGAATCCGAGCTGCAAGGCTGGTACACCGATCCGGCCCTGTGGCCGAAGGATCGCTCGATGGAACTGCTCAAGCGCTGGTGCTCGTTGGAGCTTCACACCGTGGTGGTGGACACGGGCAGGTCCAAGATCCGAGACGACGAGACATAGCGGAGCTATGCTTGGAACCAAGAGAACTGTCGTCGGCTATGGTTTCCGACCCCAACAGGGGATTCGAACCCCCGACCCTTCATTTAGCAGATGAATGCTCTATCCCCTGAGCTACACGGCCTGCATCACACCGCTTCGCCCAGCGAGGGCACCACCTGCCGCAGTCGGTTGTCGCCCTGAGCCTTTGCCCGGGGCGAACCACGCTAGGCCCCTGGAACCTCGAACTCAAATCGGGCAGACTTGGGCGATGAGATCGTTGGTGTTGGCCCTGATCGCCGTGGTCATCATCGCGGGTCTAGTTGCCACCCTGTACTTCCTGACGCGCCAAGGAGAGGCCTGCACGATCCCGTCACCGGGTCTGCCGGAGGTCTGCCGGGAACACGGCTAAGCGGCTCAAACTGAGACACCACCGAGCATGATGCTCGCACGTAAGGTTGGGAATCTATGCAAGCGATCGAAGGTGCCGATGTACTGGGCTCGTCTAGGCGACCTCGGTGCCTCATCCAGAGACGCTTCAATTGGGGGGACAGGCATTGGCACCGGGAGACAGCGCTCGGGTCGTCGCCCTGGTGAGAATCGTTGGGGAAGGTCGATTCCACATGTCGCTTGAGGTCGAGTACGACCAGGAGGGCGAGCGTCGCTCCCAGGCCCTGCCATTCTGCTGGATCGGGGAGGCGCGGCGCGGCGTGGAGGGCAGTCAGCCGGGGTACCTACCTGGGCCCGGCTGTGCTCGACAGGTCGAGTCCGGTGAGATTCGGCTCCTCCCTTATGGATGACCTGGTTCCCGGTCACGCTTGCACCCGTCACCGGTCATCACAGGTGATGACCGCTTCCGGCAGGGTGCGACCGGAACGCCCACGCGAGAAATGGGTGCGAAACCATGCGAAACGCTGCCGGCTGCTTGCCCTGGTAGATGGGCGGATCCGGGGTGCTTCCGCAGGCAGGCGCGTCAGACAATAGCCGACCGCCGATCAGCCGCCTGGGACGTGCCTACAGCGTAGCGGTGTAGAACAGCTAGGCCTCGCAGTTCTCGATCGGGTCCCCCGGGTCGCCAACGCACAGATCGATCGGGTCGCCCGACTTCGGTAGTGCCTCTCCGCCGAAGATCGAGTCGTTCCCGGAAACGCCATCGACGCTGCCGATATCGTCCGGCCCGCGACCCCCGAGCAGGGTGTCTGATCCGTCGCCGCCCGCGATCGCACCCGGCCCCCCGCGGATCACGTCCCCGCTCGCGAAGCCAGAGATCACGTTCGCCCCCGAATCACCGATCAGCGTGTCGGCGAAGAAGGAGCCGTCAACGTCCTCCACGGCGCGGATCTGGCCGGCTTGACCGGGCTGGCCGGCGAAACGATAGGTCTGCTCCTGCAGGCTAAGGTCAACGCCCGATGCGATCGACGCATCGTCGACGAAGCTGACCAGGTCCTTGTCGCCCTCGCCATCGAGGCGGTCTGCGCCAAGGCTCGCGATCAGGTAGTCCGCCCCGTCCCCGGCCGCGATCTTGTTTGCCTCCGCATCCCCGTGCAGACTGTCGGCGAATGCCGAACCACGGACGTTCTCGACCCCGGAGATGGCATCGGGTCCCATGATCGAGGTAGCGCCGAAGGGGCCGTTGGCCGTTCCGCTAGCCAGGTCAACGCCCACGGCAACGGGAGATACCGAGTAGTCCGCGATGTCGCTGCCAGCTTCACCGACCAGGGTGTCGGCCCCCTCATCCGCGCGAAGCGTGTCGTCGCCCTTGCCCCCTCGCAGTTCCTGGCTGCCCGGTCCGCCCGAGAGGACGTCATCCCCTCCGAGTCCACAGACCACGTCGCCATCAGCACCAGAGAGCATGTCTGCTTGGTTGGTCCCGATCACCGTGCACCCCGCCAGGCCCTGCGGGCTCGCGTGCTCGTTCTCACAGCCGGTAGCGACATCTGCCGCGTCGCCAACGCGCACCCAGCATTCGTCCCCGGGACTGGCCGTGATCTGCGGCCCACCATCGAGCGTGTCGATGTCGGCGTCGTCGGAGTTGGACAGCTGGTTCTGATAGAGCTGGTCGTCGCCCTCTTGGCCGAAGATCGCGTCGGCGCCGTCGCGGCCCCGAAGGATATCGTTGCCATCGCCGCCCTCGAGCACGTCGTCCCCCGCTCGGGCATCAACGAGGTCGCTCCCGGCCCCGGCGCGAATCGTGTTGGGCACGTCGCTGCCGGCGAGCTGATCAGCGAACGCGGACCCCTCGAGGATCTCGAACTCGATCACTTGATCGACGCCGGCACCCTGGGTGTCCTGCGGATCCTCGATCGCGAGGTCCACGCGCACCCGCGAGGGGGCCGAGACGTAGCTCACGGTGTCCGAGCGTCCCCCTCCGCCGTAGAGGAGGTCATCGCCCCCGCCACCCGCGATGGCATCGATCTCGCCCCCCCCGTTCAGCTCGTTCGAGCCGTCATCGCCCGTAAGGGAATTCGGGCCGGTGCCGCAGCCCGTGATGTCTTCCATGTTAGCGAGCACATCGATGCCCTCGACGCCGCCGGGTTGAGGGCCTTCATCCCCTACCCAGGTCTGCGGCTCGACCCCACGCGAGAAGCCGTCGGCGAGCGAAGCTATGGCCCCTTCGCAGTCAGATGGGCCGACGGTGTGGGGCCATGCGGCAACGCCGCTCCCCCACGCCGCGTCATATCCCGCTGGGCTGCCCCAGGTCCACTCGTTCATGACGACGTCGCCCCGGATCTCGCCGGAGGAGTCGGCTCCGCCGTCGATCACATCGTCGCCCGGTAGCCCCATGATCTCGTTGTCGAACTCGTCGCCGACGAGGACGTCATCGCCCCAGGACCCCCAGAGCACCTCGACGTTCGAGATCGTGTCAGCGCCGTCGGCGCCGCTGCTTGACCCCGTCGCGAGGTTCACGTTCACGGGGCCCTCGGAGAGCCAGTAGCCGAGCGTGTCCCGGCCGCCGCCGCCGTCGATGTTGTCATCGCCGGGGCCCCCGACGAGTGACTGGCCTCCGTCGCCGCCGATGATCGTGTCGTTTCCCTCGAGCCCCGCCATCTCGAACGCGCCGCTCATCACGTCATCGTGTCGCGAGCCGAAGACGATGCCTCCGCCGAAGAGATCGTCGGATCCGTCGGGCCCAGACGTCGTCCCAGTTTTCAGGTCGATGGTCATACCGCCCGCGGCGTCTTCGTAGCTGAGGAACGTAAACCGGTGGATCTCATCGTCGCCCTCGTGCCCGTTCAGCTCGTCAGCGCGCTCGAAGATCCCGTTCTCGGGTAGCTTGGCTCCGCCGCCGTCTAGGACGTTGTCGTCGGCATCCCCGTCGATCGTGTCGCCTTCGATCGTGCTCCCCAGGACGTTTTCGATCCCCAGCAGTTCCTCGCCGTCCTGCGGCAGGTCGTATCCGTCATCGATCACGCAGCCGACCAGCCCGCACAAACCTCCGGGGCGAAGGTCAACGGTCACTCCGTGGTCGAGCACATCGGTGCTGGACTCACCGAAGGCGACCATGTCCTCGCCGGCCTCGTCGCTGTCGCCTCCGTCGAAGCTGTCGTCCCCTTCGTTTCCGACCAGGGAGTCATCCCCTGCCCCTCCATCGAGTTCATCGTCCCCGCCGAGTGCGCAGATAGTGTCGTTTCCCCCGTAGCCGAAGATGTGATCAACGCCGATAGTGCCGATGATCACGTCATCCCCGCCAGTGCCATAGATCTCATCGCCCGCTGAGGTCGTCGGGGTAGGGTCCGCGCAGGAGACCTGCAGGTTCGGCGGACGATTGCCACCCCCAGAGCCGCCGCCGTTACCCTTGCCGGGAGGCGCCATGGCGCCCGGAGCGATGGCGACTGCCAACGTGAGGAACAGAGCGGTTAGAAGGGCAAGGCGTGCTGATCTGGCGAGCGTCATAGGAAGTACCTCTCGTTGTCCGGCGTTGCGGCGCAGAGTCTAGCTGGAGGGGCCGGTCAACGCATACCCAGAATCAGGCAGGGGTGCCCGCTCCAGGGGGTCAGTTGAGCTCGTGCTTGTCGCACGTGACGGCGAGGGGCGAGAATTAGGCGAGGTGCACGTTCCGGTCCCGAACCTCGAAGACTGACCCCCTGGATGGCCTGAAGAAGCTGTTTCATGAAGTGACTCGCGTGATTGCCCCTTGCTACCGCGGACCACATCGTCATCTTCGGCTACTCGCTCCCGCTGCTAGACGTTCAGGCGGAGAAGACGATCGAGCGGGGAATCGCGAAGAACGGCCTAGCTCAACTGGAAGAGCACCGGTCTCCAAAATCGCAGGTCGTCGGTTCGAGTCCGACCTCCGGCTCAGATGAAAACCGTAGGCCAGAGTGTGGAGATCCAAGCTCCGAGTCGACGGGCTTTAGGGATGAGACATGCTCTGGTTGTCCTAGGCTGGCCAGTCTCCGGTGCACTCGGTAGCGGTCATCGCGTCGACCTGGCCGAAGGTCGTATCCATCCCGGTGCGGGCGATACACAGGGTCTTTCCCGACTCGGTCAGTGTCACGAGGACGATGGAGTCGCGCCTCGCCCCCCGGATGCTCACGTCACCTGGACCGATCGCGGGGCCGTCGGTCCAGTTCAACGACGGCTCGATCGACCGTGCGACAGTGGCATCGAACCCGACGAACGTGGCGTCGTCGGTGTAGTAGGCCAAGGCCGCCGCATACCCGTTTCGCAGCTGCGATTCGCCGGCTCTGTCCTGGGCCCGGATCCTGGCCCCCAGGAATGTGGGCAGAGCTATCGCCACGAGGAGACCTACGATGAGGAGACCGGCACCCGCGATCGCGACTCCGATGAGGACCTTGGTTCCGGTGCTGGTTCCCATCGAGGGAGAACCTCCCGGGGGAGCCGACGTCGGGAACTCGCTGCCGGAGCCGACGACCGGGATGTTCGACGGTTCCAGGGCCGCGTATCGCGCCCATGCAGCCGCCCATCCCTCGGTGGTGCGCGGGAACGTCTGCACAGGAGGACTTCCCGGCAGGTTCCTATCCCAGATGCCGAACGAATCCGTCTCGTATCCCAGGACATATCGGTAGCCCGTGTGGGAAAAAGTCGGCGGTTGAGCGCTCATACTGTGTGCAGCCTAGCTCGGATGCGGAGGAAGGTCATGGCGTGGGGGCAGACCCCCGGGCTTGAGATTCGAATGGGATGCGGGGAAGGCCCTCAGCCCCACTTACGCCGCTGGTGCTTCTACTCGACCACCCACTACTGGCATCGTCCTGGGGACCTCGGAAGGGTCTCCACCACCTCGGCCTCGAGGTAGGTACTCGCCCCGAGGACTGTGCCAGGATCGTCGATCCCATCTGCGTTGATCCCTTGTACCGGCATCCCTGGCGAAGGCGAAGTGGTGTACTCGACAGGCGGGTCCACTTGCACTGTGCGGCGGGCGAGCAAGTAGGCGTGCACGGGGTCGAAGATGATCTCCTCGCGGATGCCGGCCCAGGTCACTCCGACTCCCACGCCGCGGCGGCCTGCGCCATCGATGACCTCTCCGCGTAGTTCGATGCCTGGGACCTGCGCCGCGGCGGCGAAGAGTGCTGCCCGCGACTCGGGGGAACCAACGTTCGTTAGGAGGTCGGCGATCTCGCCGAACACCATCTGGGCGCGCTTGGCCTTCGGATAGTCCGCTTGGCTCCCTCTCACGGTTTCGGCCTCGATCTTTCTATAGAGCTCGTCGGCATCGCGAGGGAGATCGTCGATAGCTGACACCTTCAGGCGTCCAGCCTCGTAGTCGCAGGAATCCACGCCGGAAGCTCCCAACGTCGGCCTACCCGCTGCCACCCAACGCTCGCGGTCGACCGCAGTAGGGAAGGCCCACTCGCCGTAGCGAGACGTGATGCGCCCTGCTCCATTAGCGCCAACCCACACATCCTGGGTTGAGGGGACCGAGACGACGTAGGTGCCCGCGGGCGAATCGGCCTCAACCCGACCCGACACCGTGATCTGCCGGTGAAGGTAGGTGCCCGGAGGGATCACGATCGGCGGAACTTCGGCGGCGGCTTTCGACGCAGCTTGGAGCGCTTCCTCAGCACTCGCGTACGAGGGCCCCCCCGGAGACCCAGCACCTAGGAGGATGCTGAGTGCGATCGGGGCGGCGACAGCGGTGGCGATGATCGCAGCTGCCGAAACGAACAGGCGAGTTTTCTTGCGAGTGGGGGGGGTTGCGCGCCGGGCCTCGGCAACCAACATCTCGCGGATCCGCTTGCGGCTTGCCGGCGGGAGCGGGCGGGGGTCCGGGGGATCGATGTTCATGATGTTCCCTCCTTGCGGATGGTGCTGTCAGTACCTTCGTGTCCGTATCGCTCGGCGAGTTCCGTGAGTCTTCGGCGAGCGCGCGAGAGACGAGATCGCACTGTGCCGAGCGGCAACGCGAGAACCTCGCCGATCTCCTCGTAAGAGAGGTTTCCCCACGCGGCCAGCGAGAGGATGTCCTGATCGTCTCGCGGGAGGTGCTCAAAGACTCCGAGTACCCTCATGGCCCAACGCTCGTCATCAAGGCGCCCGACTAGGTCGTCCGCGAAGTCGGGAACCGCCGCCGCCCGGGTAGATGCCCGCACGAGGCGAGCTCGGGCTCGCCGTTCGGTGCGGCTCCAGTTTCGAAGCACATTGATGCTGACCCCGATCAGCCAAGGTCGCAGTGTGTCGCTGGTCGGGTGCACCTCGCCTCGCCGCATCCAGGCTTGGAGGAAGACGCTCGAAGTCAGGTCCTCGGCCTGGCTCCAGCTGCCGCATCTGCGGAAGCAGAAGTTGTAGACCGTCTCCGAGTATCGGTCGAAGATCTGTCCGAAGGCTTCGGCGTCCCCGCCGGCCGCGGCTTCCCAAAGCCGGATATCCGTTCGCTGTTCCATCTACCGGTAGTGTCCGCCAGGGGGGTGGGGTTCCCGCAACCGACCGGAAGGGACATCGGGGCCCGAGGCACCAGCTGAGAGAATCCATCAGCGCTTCGGCCAGATGACACCTTTCGGGCCGTGACGTACATGAATAGGGCGATGCGCACAGATGACCGACCCGGAGACGTGAGGATGGCGGACCGTTGTCGCGGTCAGGCGTTGCTCGCCGGAAGGTGGAAACATGAGCTAGTTGGATCACGCGCTTGCGCTGGCAGGTGTGACCACGGAGCCGAGGGACGGGCCCTCGATTTTCCCGCTGACTCTCCCTCAGTCTAGGATGAGCCGCTGAGCTGGGGAGGCCCGTGAGAATGAAGAAGTGCTCGTTCTTCGTTATTCCCGCGGGCCCTTCTGTTGCAGGCAGGGCGCGCCCTCAAGCACCGACGATGCAAAGGCCGCCTCGAACGCGTCGCGATTCGCGTCGAGGGGCGAGGGCGGCGCGCCGGTAAAGAGGTCGGTCTTCGACAGCGAGGCGACGAAGGCCGCGATCTCCTCGGGCGATGTGTGAAGCTGGCGCATCCGCACCTCGTCCAACACCACCGAGACCCCTTGCACGTGCAGTACGAGCGAGTCGGTCCCAGCCCCGAAGTGAGCATCGATGGCGCGGGTGAGCTTGTCCGGCGACATCACGGTCGCCCCTGTCGTCGACGGCTGCGGGACGGCACCGTGGTCCGCCGTGAGCGCAAGCACCCACTTCCCGCGACCGACCTGTTTGTTGAGGAACGCCACGAACTGGCGAAGCCCCTCATCTTGCGCACGGACCGAGTCCCGCATTTCGAGGCTGTTCATGCTCCATGCGTGGCTGACGAAGTCGATCAGCTTGTAGTTCAGAAACAGGAGGTCGGGGACGGCATCCTTGCCGAAGTGCTCCCTTCGAATGAGGCGCTCCACGAGCCGGTTCTGATACGGAACCCTGGCCGGTGTCTCGAAGCCGCCCAGGAGTGGCTCGATCGGATTGTCCCGCCATCGGTCGTTGGCGGCACCGTCGGCCTGATCGAGCTTGGCCACGTCAGCTTGAAGCCCGTCCACACGGTTCGCATACTTCGGGAAACGGAACTGGCGTGCGGCCGGCCCGATGAGATTCCACGACTCGCCTTCCTCGCCAAGCGTGTCGCTCTCGGAGGCGGCGCGCAGCACGACGATGTCCTTGTCCCCGCCGCCCCAGTCCGACCCGTGGCCGATCAAGCCGAGGTGGATCTCACGGGTCGCGACCTCGCCGACGATGGGCTCGTTGTCCATGGCGCGGTCGTAGATGTCCGCAAGGGTCGGCTCGATGAGGAGCGTCGAGCCGGTCTCCCATGGCGCGAAGACGCCGTTCCCGATGAGCACGCGGTGGCCGGTGACCCCGTGGGACTGGGGGAACATTCCGGTGCCGATGGTTGCATGCACCGGCGCAGTCGTCGACGGCGACGTGCCGACGGTTGCATGCTCGTACCAAGTTCCCTTGGGAATCAGGGACCGGAGATACGGCCAACTGCTCCCCCACTTGTCGAGCACGTTCATCCCGGCGGCGTCCCAGATCATCGTGATGATCAGTTTCGGCGGCTCACGCCGGCCCTGGGGAAGCACCTCGTGCATGGGCTGGCCGTCGGACCGGAACCGGTCGAATTGCAACAGGGCGGCCTGGGTCGCAGCGATGTCGGCGGACGTCACGGACCGGCCTACCCGCCCGCTCGCGGCGATCTGACCGGGCCCGTACCACAGCATCGGCACGTGCTGGAGGTAGTCCCACGGCCCCACGTGGGGGAGTCCCGGGCCGACGAAGTCCGGCGGCGCCGTTAGCGTCTGGAGCTGTCCACCGCGCCCCGGGAAGTACCCGCGCGCGGTTCGCTCCAGTTCCTCTTGCGGCAACCGACAGGCCTCGCGGGGACCGCCACGCGCTCCGGGCTCCGCCGTTACCGGCGTCGCGAGCACCGCAGCCACGATCGTCATGACAGCGCACAGGGCGATCGTCCGTCGTTTCCGGGTGCGCGGATCAGTTGCGTTAGGCCGCATACATTCCTACGACGGTAGTCGGGGCCGACGAGGAGGGCTCCAGCCCCAGCTCATGACCCACCCAAGCAACCCGCGACCGCGGCGGGCAGTCCGGTCAAGTTGAGCCCCTTGCCGCCCGCGACGAAATCGTAGGGCGAACCACGCCAACGCCCGGGGACCCCCTCGACGGCGCGAGGTGGAAACCCGTCGAGTTGGAAACCGATCCAGTCGGGGGAGGCGAACCCACGGGAATCAAGCGGAGCTACTGCCACCAACCCCTCGCCGAACTGCCGCTCCTCGACAAGGAATCGGGCACGAGCAGCTGGTCCGGTTCCCCCCCGTACATACCACCGAGTCACCCGAGCCAGATACCCGACGTCGCCACGCGGCGGCGATTCGGGGCCCGCGAAGGTTCGCGCATCTTCGACCTCAAAACGACCTAGCAGGCCGGCGACGCGCTGAATGAGTGCAATGACAGGCTTGAGTTCCTCGACCGATGGCCGACGCCAGCCGCCCTTGCATCGCCACTTCGACGCCGGATCCATCCAGGAGGACGGACGTGGAACCGGCGGTGTAGGCAAGAGGGCGCCAGCTTTCCTCTCCTGCGAGGCGGGCGTCGAGAAAAACGACACCGCCCTCGTACAGGCGACAGCAGCAAGAGTCACGATTGCGAAAGCGATGATGCGTCTGCACACGATCGTCGCATCGTAGCGGAGGAATCGCGCGATGGCGCTGTTAGCGTATGGCGAACGTGTCAAACGAACACATCGAAGAACATTCGATCCACGGCTACTTCTCCCGCCGCGAATTCCTCGCCGCAAGCCTCGTAACCGCAGGTGGAGCAGTGCTTTCCGCCTGTGTGCCCGATCAGCGCCTACGTCCCCGCGCCGGAACCTCCCCCCTTGCGCTCGACACGCATTGGCCGATCAAACACGTCATCTACATCATGCTGGAGAACCGATCCTTCGATTCGATCTTCGGCACGATGAAGGGCGTGAACGGCGCGACGAGGGGAAACCGCCTTGGCAAGGAGGTCCCGCTCATCCACTGCCCGCAGTGGCTTCCGGGGGACCTGCCGCACGATCACGTTTCCGCGCTCGCCCAGTACAACGACGGCAAGCTGGATGGGTTTGCGATCGGATCGTTCGGGCGCTTCTACGGCTACTCGCAGCTCCACGAGTCCGACGTTCCCAACTACTTCCGCTGGGCGCGCGAATACGTCATCTGCGATAACTTCTTCGCGTCTGCCATGGGGCCGTCATATCCCAACCACCTCTTCTACATCGCCGGTACCTCGGGCGGCGCCTTCGACAATCCGGAGAACATCTCCACGCGGCAAGCGGCGGGAGTAGATCCGGATGGGGAATCGCTGCGGATCAAGAGCTGGGGCTGTGACGCATATGGCGACGGGGTCTTCGCCCTGACCTACGATGACAAAGGCAACCTCACCAAGCATTCGACATGTTTCACCTTCAAGACCGTCGGGGAGCAACTGACCGACGAGGGCATCGACTGGGCCTACTATGCGGCCGAACCCACCGAGCCCGGCTACATCTGGTCCGCCTACACATCGATCGAGCAAGTCTTCCATTCGGATCTGTATGCGCGGCATATCCGGGACGTTGACCGACTGATCGACGACATCAAGGGGCCGGGTCTTCCCGCCGTGACGTGGGTGACGCCTCGGTTCCAGCTCTCGGATCATCCACCCTGGAACTCGCGCTTCGCCCACAACTGGGTGACCGAGATCGTGAACGCCGTCATGACCTCCCGCATGTGGTCCAACACTGCGATCTTCCTGACCTGGGATGAGTGGGGAGGCTTCTACGATCACGTGAGACCGCCCAAGATCGACGAGATAGGACTCGGGTTCCGGGTTCCGATGCTCGTGATCTCGCCGTTCGCGCGCCGGGGCTATGTCGACGACGCGATCGGGGAGTTCTCGACCCCGCTGAAGTTCATAGCCGACAACTGGGGTCTTCCGTACCTGACGAGCCGGGTCCGCAAGACCCACGATTTCTCCCACGTGTTCGATTTCAAGCAGAAGCCGAGGCCACCCGAGCCACTGGAGACAGTGAGGGCCTCGGGCGATCCCTGGGTCTACCCGGATCGGTTCCCGGGGTGGCAAGGCCCCAAGCCGCTCGAAGGCGGCGGGCTGTGATGCGCCGGACCCTCCTTGCGGTAGCGTTGGCTGGCGTTCTCGTCCCCGCATGTTCGATGCGAACACCCAGTCCAAGCCCTCGCCACGCGCCCAGTCCTCGATCCTACGTACCGCCCCCCGATGAGCGCGCGATCATCGAGTTGGCGGACCCGATGCTCGTCGCCTTCTGCGTCGCCCAGGAGAAAGTCCTCGAGCTGGAAGTCGACCTGATGATGCGCGACCTTCCCGAGCCCGAGACGATCCGAAGACTCCGCGCATCGCAGCGGATCGCCCGAGAACAATCCCGCTTCTTTTTCGCGGAGGACCGGCGACGCGAGGCGAAGCTGATCGGCTCCTGGGCGGACTCATTCCGTGTGTCGATCCGGCGGGCGAGGCTCGGCGCAACGGGCCAGAAGACACTGCAACCGGCAGTTCTCGCCCTCCGAAGGGTGGACCGTCCGCTCTCCTGCGAACTCGACCTTGAGTAGCAGGGCTACGAAGCGCCGACGATCGGCGGCGGCTGAATCGCCTCGAGCTGCTGTGGCGTCCGCTGGCGATCCTCCCGCCGCGGAACCACTGTGGGTGCTCGCGGCTCCTGAGCGAAATCGAACGCTGGTCAGGTCCTTCGCCCGCATCGCGGTTTCGGTCTCGCCCTTGCGGACTATCCGGTCATGGGCGGCACGTGGTTTCCGTTGGCAGCGCGTCGCCTTGCCGCTACGGTGTTCGCTCATTCGAACCCCGGAGGGGCCGGACGATGGACCATAGTCGCAGGCAGTTCCTTCGCGAAGCGGTCGCGGGATCGATCGGCGCGGTGCTTGCCGCCTGCACGCCTCCCGCCTTCCGCTCCAAGCCGTCGAAGATGCCGATCCCCAGTCCTGCGGCGACCGTCGGCCCGCCGGACGTCACCACCTTCGAGACACGGTGGCCTATCAAGCGCGTCGTCTACCTCATGCTGGAGAACCGGAGTTTCGACAACGTGTTCGGCGCATTTCCGGGCGCAAACGGCGCTCGCACGGGGAACCGCGACGGCCGGGAGGTGCCCCTGGTTCGCTGCCCGCCGTGGCTCCCAGAAGATCTGCCGCACAACTACGACTTCGCTCTGTACTGCGTGAACGGTGGTCGGATGGACCAGTTCGCCCACCCCGACTCTCCCTCGTCGCTCGCCTACGCGTATTCACAGCTCGACCGCGCGGATATTCCAAACTACTGGGCGTGGGCGAAGAACTTCGTCCTCTGCGACAACTTCTTCGCCTCTGCCCTCGGACCTTCCTACGCGAACCATCTGTTCTTCATCGCAGGCAACAGTGCTGGCACCTTCGACGCCCCGGAGAACGCTCGCTTGGTTGACCTTCCCGGCGGGGGAAAGTCAAAGAGTTGGGGTTGCGACACCCCCGAGGACGTGTATGTACTCGTGACGGACAAGCGGGGACGAGTCCGCAAGCACCGGCCATGTTTCGATCTGGATACGGTCGGCGGCGGCCTGACGCGGAAAGAGATCCCGTGGCGCTACTACGCTCCCGAGCCGCACCAGGTCGGCTACATCTGGTCTGCGTACACGTCGATCAAAGAGATCATGCATGACGATGCCGCCTGGACCGAGCACATCCATCCCGTGGATCGCCTCCTGAACGATGTCCGCAAGGCGTCGCTGCCGCCCGTCACGTGGATCGTCCCGCGATACGAACTGTCCGATCATCCTCCGTGGAACACCACGAACGCCCACAACTGGGTGAGCGAGATCGTGAACGGGATCATGCAAGGACCGATGTGGGAACACACGGCCATCTTCATCACGTGGGACGAATGGGGCGGCTTCTACGATCACGTGCCGCCACCACACGTCGACCAGGTGGGGCTCGGCATTCGCGTCCCCATGCTCGTGGTCTCCCCGTATGCACGGAAGGGGTACATCGACGATGCACGCGGCGAGTTCTCCTCGCCTCTAAGGTTCATCTGCGACAACTGGGGACTACCGTATCCGCTCGGACGTATCCGCAAGACCCACAACTTCTCCCACGTCTTCGATTTCCGGGGGAACCCACGTAGCCCGGATCCGCGGCCGCTGAAGAAGGTAGAGGGCAATCCTTTTCGGCATCCGAACTGGGACCCTCACTGGCCGAAAGAGTTCAAGCCGGGCTAGCCAGATGCGGTATCTCCCCGGCCTCGGTAGGCTTGACGCGTGCACCTGAGGCGGAAGCTGGCAGCCGGTTCCACGGCGATCCAGGCGGCGCTCGTCAGCACGCTGGCTGGCGCGTGGGCGGCAAACCTCCTATACGACGAGCAGGAGTACGTGCGCGCGGGCATTCGCCCCGGGACCAGCATCCACCTCCCGATCATGGTTCAGACGATGATCATCCTCGGGGTCGTCCTCTTCCTCCGTCACGGACAACGAGTCTCAAGCGGGCCGAGTAGACCCACAACCGTGCGGGCCTTCCGGCACGTGGCCGGGCTCACGGGGTTCCAGGTCGCCGTGTTCCTGGCGATGGAGCTGAGTGAGCGCCTCGTCGTCGGTCCACCCTCAAGAGGATCCTTGATCGAGGGACTTCTTGAGTCGAGCCTCGTCATGGAACTCGTAGTGGCGGTCATCTCGGCCGTCCTTCTTACACCCCTTGCATCGGCCGCAGTCCGGATGATCACCGGAGGCCCGCCCCCTGACTCCGTTACGGCGGACTCGCGGAACTGGAGTCCGATCTGGCTTTCCCTGCTTCCCACGGAACAGTTCCTCGCGGCCACACCGGCTCGCGGCCCTCCCGACTAGCGTCCCTGTCGTCTGTTCACTTACCGCCGCCTGGACTGGGCGAGTCGCTTCGCAACTTCGCCATCAGGCTCCGCGGAACCCGAGGAGGGCCAATGCCGCGTCGAGATCCAGGACGTGTCGCGTGGGTATACCCGCATCCACCACGCGGCACCTGTATTCCCGCGTGCCCTGCCTTCGGTAGGTGCCACTGCGGATGTGGGAGCGTCCCGAAGCGATCGGCGGTTACATCCCGCGCCCAGGGCCGCAATGCCGGTCACCCGTATGTATTTGTGGCGGGGCATCAGATCCGCGTGTTTCATCCGCGCGCAGGGGCCTGGTCCGCGGCGGGCATTCCAGTCAACCGCGTGAAGCCGCTCATCTTCTGGCTCCGGGAACGTCATGGATCGATCCGCGCCGTCGCCGAGCTGCTCGGCATGCCAGAGGCGACGCTGCGGGGCTACGTGTACAACCGCAAGCGCAAGAACATCCCGCCACAGTCCGCGGAGGCAATCGTCCGCCTCACGCTCGCGCACCGCCCACCCAGATCCCGCCTGGACACCTGGGAGGTCACTCCGGGCACGCTTTGGTCCTGAAGGGTACGTTCACTCCGATTCGCCCTCTGACCTGCGCCGATCGTGGGATGCGCCGGTGCTCTTCTCAGTCGTCGTCTGCTTCATCCTTCGGCTCTTGCTGCGCGTCGCTCCACCGGCGGTGATGCGCGGGAGCGCAACTCCAAGTTCAGCCGCTCCTTCGACGATGTGCTTCACTCCGAGGGCGCACGGGTCATCAAGACGGGAGTTGACCCGCTTCAGTGGACACCTGAGGGATGTTGACCAGACGGACGGGGACTGCTAAGGTGACCACCTAGATAGTCACTTGGAGGACGGATGGCCGAGATCGGTATCAAGGAACTTAAGGCAACCGCCTCTGCAGTGGTCGAGGAGGTCGAGGACGGCACGGCCTTCGTGGTCACCAAGCGGGGCCGGCCCGCCGCCGTCCTGCTTCCGATAGAGGAAGCCGAGGATCTGGTGCTGGCGAACGCCGACGAATACGTGCGCGCGCGTCGCCAGGCCCGCGCCGCCTATGCCAAGGGCCAGTCGGTGAAGCTGGGAGACCTGGGCTGAAGCCCCTTGAGATCGAACTCTCGCCGGCGGCGGCGAGAGCGTTCAGGAAGCTTCCCGACGAGGTTCGAACCCGCCTGCGCAAGGCGTTGACGAAGCTGGCCAACGATGCGGCCGCACCCGGTCGGGTGTCGGGCAAGCGGGTCAAAACCATCCAAGGGACCGGTGACTCCTTCCACCGCCTACGGGTCGGCGACTACCGGATCATGTACGACGTGGTCAATCCTGAT
Source organism: Actinomycetota bacterium (assembly GCA_040880465.1). Lineage (GTDB taxonomy): Bacteria > Actinomycetota > UBA4738 > UBA4738 > JBBDHU01 > JBBDIK01. Next base: position 24,460 of record JBBDIK010000016.1, read on the forward strand.
CGCGTGATCCTCGTGTTGGGCGTCATCCATCGCGGCGACATCGAACGATGGATCAGGAACCGATGATCTGACGTCGCTTGGTAAACCCCAGGTCGTCGGTTCGAGTCCGACCTCCGGCTCCCATCGTGTGGTCCGCACGTGGGTGTCCGCCGACGCTCGGATGGGGCAGCAAGGCGATCTTTCGCCCGCGGTGTGCGCCTGCCCGCCCGGGCCGCCGCCGCCACTCTTGTCCTGCCGCAGCGAGGTCGGTACGCTTCGATCATGCTGAGATCGATGCTCAACATCCACGCGCTCTTCCCTCTCGTCACGTGGATCCTGCCGATCGTGGTCGGTGCCCTGGTCCACAACGCCGTCAGCAAACAGCCCAAGACGCGGGAGCGGAAGCTGCGCATCTGGCTCCTCTGGTTCCTCGGGGCCGGCGTCGGGTTGGGAGGCCTCGTGGGGTTCCTCGAACACTGGCTGTTGCCCGACCAGATGGCGCAGCTCATCGGCTTCGCGCCGAGCTTCTTCCAGTACGAGGTGGCGGTTGCCAATCTGGTCTCCGGGACCCTCGGCTTCATGAGCCTCTTCATCAGGCGGCGCCACTTCTGGCTCGCGACCATCGTGGCGAACTCGGTCTGGTACCTCGGCGATGCGGCCGGACACATCTATCAGTACGTGGCGAAGGGGAACGATGCTCCGGGCAACATCGGGGGTCCGTTCATCTCCGACATCCTCCAGCCGCTGATCCTCATCCTCCTCTATGTTGCCTGGCGCAAGGCAACTTCGGCGGAGGAGGTGGCGGCATGAGCCGTTGCTCCGCGAGCAGGGCGCGTCCCGCCTCGTCCGACCCGGCGGTGGCTATGCCGGAGGTGGCGGTGGCGGGGGAGGAGCAGGATACGGCGGAGGCGGAGGCGGCAAGCCCGACTGGCGGGGAGCGTTCGGCCCGACGTAGACCGATGATCCAAGCCCGATGATCGGGTAGAAGACGATCGGAAGCAAGACGAGTCCTGCTGCCCACGCATCGCGCTGACCGAAGGCCCGAGCGACCGCGATCGCGACGAGGATCGTGAACACGAAGCCGGCCAGGCCCACGATCCATACGATGGTGAACCACTGGAAGCCGGGCGGCATGCCCACCGGTATCGTTCCCGGTTCCTGTGTAGAGAGCCACGAGAACATCGAGTTGAAGATGAAGATCATGAGGATCGAAGGCAGCAGCTGACTGAGCCCGATCACCCAGCCCCACCACGCCGGCTTCCCCGCGACGGCGGCGACTTCCCCCCACTGGTACACAGGGATCAACGAACGCCACCCTGGCCGCCCTGCCTTGCTGAGGATGCCCCAGAACATCAGCGCCCCGAAGCCGATCACGAAGGCGAGCGTCCAGATCGCGATGAACGGCCCGAAGGATTCGAATATGCGCGCTACGTCTGCCGGCGACGGGCCGGGACTCACCTGCGTCATGCCGCTGATTATGTCCGATGCTGGCCTGCCGCGGTAGGGTTCGGCTCACGATGGAATGGCATCTCGCGCGGAACGGCTCTCGATGGGGACCCTACTCCGAGGCTCAGCTCATGCAGATGGCCGCGGACGGCCAGGTCGCGGCGAGCGATCTCCTGTGGAGGGAGGGTATGCCGGGTTGGCGACCCGCGGACGAGATGCGCGACATCTTCCCTCCCGACACGACGTTCCTGGTCGATGGTCCCGGCAGCGACCCTTCGCTCCGCTGGATCTTGCCCGTCGGTCGTTCCGGTTGGGCGATCGCGGCCGGCTACCTCGGGCTGTTCGCCGTCCTGCTGATCTTCGCGCCGGTCGCCCTCATCGTCGGCATCATCGCGATCGCCGACATCAAGAAGCATCCCGAGAGGCTCGGCATGGGCCGCGCCATCTTCGGCGTGATCATGGGCGCGGTCTTCACTGCGGTCCTCCTGTACGGACTCATCGCAGCCGGGTAGCGAGACGCGTCCAGGGATCCGGGGACGATCCGGGCCGACCGGGTCGGCTAAGGTACGAGGCCATGAGCGCTCAAGCGAAGGAGTAGAAGGATGGTCGTGATCGAATTCTCTTGCAAGGCCAAGCCGGGACATTTCACGGAGGTCTCGGAGCTCTACTCTGGCTTCGCGGCGGACTTCCTCAGCACGCACGAGGCACTCGAGACGGTCGTGGTGTTCGCCGACGAAGCGTCCGGAGTCGTCCGAGGCCTCGGCTTGTACGAAACGCGCGAGGCTGCGGAATCGGTGAACAGCGATCCGGGCTTCGCGGCGTTCAACGACAGTATCGGGCCGTTGCTCGCCGAACCTGCCGACCGTCGCGAGTACAGCCTCTTGCACCTGTTCAGCGCCGACTGACTTCCGCGGCCTGGCCCGGGGCCCGTTGCCTTCGCCGCGGGGTCAGCAGGAAACCAGATGGTTGTTCCCCGGGCCCCCCATGCACGTGTCTGCCGCGTTGCCACCGTTGAGATAGTCTCCGCCGCCGTTCCCGATGAGCGTGTCCTTCTTCTCATCGCCGAAGATCCGATCCGGCTTCGAGCCGCCGATGAGAAGATCCTGTCCGTCGTTGCCGCGGATGACGGTCCGGCCGTTGAACGCGGAGGCGTCGATCTCGTCGTCGAACTGCGCTCCGCGGAGCAGCGCCCGCTCGATCTCGCTGAGCAAGGCGATGTCGGTGGAGCTGGTCTGCAGTTGCGTATCGCTGAGGGTCCCAGTGCCGTTGATGCTCGCTTTCACGATGTCGAGTCCGCCGTTGCCCTCGTAGGTCGGGGTATCGCCGAGGCTCCGGAACGTGTCGGCGCCACTGCCGCCGAGCAGCGTCGTCGTTGGTCCGAACGCGAGCAGGTTCGCCCGTTGGGTCCGAGCGGTCGCATCTCCGAGCACGGAGACGGCGATCTGAACGTGCTCGACGCTCGTGAGCGTGTCGGTCTCGGTCCCGTTCTCGACGATCGTCGTATCGGTCGCGACCACGTTCGCCACGAATTGCGACGACGTTCGGTCCGTTCCGGGGCCGCCGTCGAGCGTGTCGTTGCCGGTGCCTGGCTCGAAGCGGTCGTTGCCGCCGTTCCCGACGAGCATGTCATCGCCCGCCGACGTGATGAGGATGTTCAGGCCTGCTCCACCGATCACGGTGTCTCCTCCACCCTTCGCCGCTAGGTTGAAGAAGCCCGAGAACCCGCTCCCGTCGAGGGTGTCGGGCGCACTCGTTCCCTGCATGTTCGCGTAGTCAAATCCGCTCACGCTACTCAGTTCGCCCATCAGGTTCAGCGAGGTATCGGTCAGGATCGTCGAGGTCGAGTCGGGGACGTTGAACAGGTCGTTGCCTCCGTTGCCCGCGAGGGTGCCCCCGATATAGCCGATCCCCAGGATGTCGTCACCGGGTCCCATCATGACGTCGACGCCGGTCAATGAGGAGAAATCCGTTGCCGTGACCGAGGTCATGAGCACCATGTCGCTGCCCGCACCCATGTTCACCGTGATCGTCGTGATGGAGCTGCATGGTGTCGGACCAGGGAACGGCGCCAGCCCGTTGATCAGCAGGTTGCCGCCGGAGCAGGTGATATCGGCGGTGTCGTTGCCGCTGTCACCGGTGATGGTCAGATCCCCACCGCTCAAGCCGAACGTCACGGCCGCGGAAGCTACCGACGGGATTAGGGCGAGCGAGCAGGTGATGAGTATGGTGACGCCGAGGCGGGTTGCGATCCTCATCGGTCTTCCTCCTGGTTGGGCGCGGATCGAGCCTAGGCTACCGCGGGTCGGGAGGCGATTCATAGTCAAGCTCCCCTCCTATCGGCGGACCTTGATCTCTGCGATCACGGTGTCCGGCGGTGACGCGGCGCCCTTGCACGAAACGGCCAGCGTGACCGACCGCACATCGCCGTAGGGGCCGGTCGTGAAGGGGCGCATCCAGATCACGAAGCGATGCGTCGCAGAAGCCGCGACCGGCGCGCTCGCGTAGACACCGGCTTGCGCATCCGACGTGGCGTCCGTCGGGCCGTCGGAGACCATCACCGCGGTGCTCGGAGCATCGACGGTTGCATCGAGCGCGAACGCATCGGCTTCCGCTCCCGTGTTGGTTGCGTCCACGATGAAGAGCCGGAGCTTCGCGCGCCGCGCCCTGACCCGAACGCGCTGGCTGGCCCCCGTTGGATCGACCACGCCGGCGCCGATCTCCGCCCCTCCCATCGGTGCGATGGTCGCGTCCACCCCACAGTTCGGGGGCACGACCGCGAACGCCGGTGCGGGGCCAAGCGCCGCGACACCCACCAAGATCGCGAGGAGCCGTTTCACAAGGGCTGCCAGGTGGGGCTGCCGTGGTTGTACGGGAAGTCGTCGAACGTGAGCTGCTGCTTGTCGGTCCCGTCGAGACGGATGGTGTAGAGATCGAAATTGCCGGGTTCGGATCCGACGTACGCGATCCGCGCCCCGTTGGGTGAGAACGCCGGTGTGTATTGCGTGTACGAGTCGTTGGTGATGCGGTCGGTGTCCGTCCCATCGGCTCCGATCGTGAAGATGTCGTACGAAACCCCGCGATCGGAATCGAACACGATCCGCGTGCCGTCGGGTGACCAGTCGGGTTGCCAGTCGGTTGCCGCATTCGTGGTCACCTGCTGCCGGTCCGTACCGTCGGGCTTGATCGTGTAGATGTTCCAGTCGCCGTCGCGGTCGGTGAAGTACGCGATGCGGCCCCCGACCGGCGCCCACGAGGGGTCGTGGTCGTCGACGCCGTTGTCGGTGATCGGCCGGAGCCCCGTGCCGTCCGGCTTGATGGAGTAGAGCTCCCAGTCGGATCCGTCGTACCGGCTGAAGGCGATCCGTGCCCCGTTCGGCGAGAACGTGGGGCTCCGCTCGCTCACCGAGTTGGTCGTGACCGGTGTCTGCCCGCTCCCGTCGGTGTTCATCGTGTAGAGATCTTCGTCGACCCCGTCGTAGTGAGAGAAAACGATGGTCCGTCCGTCCGAGGAGTAGGCCGGCCCGGTGTCGGTCCCGGACAGGTTCGACAGGTTTACCCGGTTCGTGCCGTCGGGCCTGATCCGGTCGATCTCGAAGTCGCCGGTAGAGGGGCTGCTCCAAGCGATCCTCCCGTTCCGGCCCGGGAAGGCCGCGTGAGCCGGGTTGGCCCCAAGGAGCAAGACGAACGTTGCGGCGAGGGTAAGAAGGGCGGCGCGTCGCATGAGGATCGCCCCAAGTATAGGTTGACCCCGTTCATCATGTCGATGGCACCTTCGTCTCGGTGCTCCCGGTACTCCGTCTGCCTTGCGGGCTTCGAGGATGCGGAATAGCCTCATGGCGACTCTTCGGGAGAGGGAACGATCTTATGACGCAGGATCGCGTACGCAGGCGCGTTGGCGCCGTGCTCGTAGCTATGGTGGCGTTTGCTGTCTCTGTGCTGCCCCAACAGGCCATCGTGGCCGGGATGACGTCCATCGGCGGAGTGACCCTCGCGGGGGGCGGCGGCTTTCAGTGGGACCCGGAGGTCGGTTTCATCTCGTGTGGGGTGGGCCCCGGATACGTGCCGGTCGCTGACGGGAGCATGGACACCGACGACGCGTTCGACGGAGGACTGAACCTGTCGGTCAACGGGACGTTCTTCGACGTCCCCGATGCGAGTGGGGGTCTCAGCGGGCAGCAGCTCTCGGTCGGACCGCGGTCCCTCGCCGGGCTCCGGGTTTGGAGGATCGATCGAGTGCTCGGGACCAGTCCCACGCTTCGGGATCTCGTGAAGTTCCGCAATCCGAGTTCCAGCGCGATCTCCGTGACGATCGTCCTCGACACGAACCTCGGGGCGAATTCCGCCACCGTGGTCGATTCGAGCACCGGCGACACGACCTTCACCAAGGCAGATCGGTGGGTCCTGACCGATGACGAGGCGACGGACCCGACGGTGACCCATGTCTTCAACGGGAAGCAGGCCCACGAAGAGCTCGTCGGCGTCTCGGAGGCTCCTGGGGGGATGTCGGGCAACGATTGCATCCGGGTGAGACTCAAGATCCAGGTGCCAGCTCGGAGCACGCGGTATCTCCTGTTCTTCCTCCAGATGCATGACTTGACGGATCAGGGCGCCGGGTACACGGCGTCGGAGAGCGACGCGGCGAAGTTCGACGTCGTGAGGCTGAACAAGAAGCTGCTCAGGGGTCTGTCCGGCAAGACCAAGTCGAAGATCGTGAACTGGAACCTGAACTAGTCAGCGGTTCCTCGCCGAAGTGGGCGATCGACGCGGTGGCTTGCTCAGTGCTTGTTGCCGTGACCGTCCTGCGAACGCCACTTATTTCCGTGTGAACCACCGCTGTTGCCCGGCGAGCCGCCACTGTGGCCCGGAGCGTTCCCGCTGTTCCCATGCGAACCACCGC
>JBBDIK010000016.1:30881-67982 GCA_040880465.1 Actinomycetota bacterium
TGTTCCCGTGCGAACCACCGCTGTTCCCGTGCGAACCACCGCTGTTCCCGTGCGAACCACCGCTGTTCCCGTGCGAGCCACCGCCGTTCGGCGTTCCCGGACGACTGGGTCTCGGATCTCCACCACCACCGGTTCCGCCTCCACTGCCGTTCCCGCCGGAGCCCCCTCCGTCTCCACCCGATGAAGGGGTCTCGGTCGACGTCGACCTTGTCGGAGGCTGGTCAGCTTCGGTCGGTGCGGACGGCTGGGACGGCGGATCCGCCGATGCCACGGCCACGGATGTATCGCTACTCGGGTCCGGCTCCGAGATCCCGATCGGTTGGCCGCCGGGTAGGGCTCGGACGGACGGTTCATCGAACGCGGGTACGGTCAAGACGGGCGCGAATGGGAACTGGGTGGCGCGGAGCACCGGGAAGAGGGCAAGTGTCATGAGGAAGAAGAAGAGGAATGATGCGGCCCCGAGCAAGGGCTGGAAGCGCGCCCCGCTCCGGCGAGCGGGCCGGAGGGCTTCTCGTTGGATAGGTTCCAAGGGCCCGACGGTCCGCTTCGTGGGTGCCGTGGCTTGGATGGGAGGAGCGGCGCGAAGCTCGTTGCGGTGATAGGCCGCGCGAACGGCCGTTCCGAGTTCGCTGGTCGCACGGACGGGCTCGACCCGCTCGTCCGCATCGAAGGCGGCCACGTCCTTGGGCCACACGACGACGATCCCGGCCTCGGGCGCAAGACCCCGTGCCGCGACGACCGTCTCGACCGGCGCCTCCGTTCCGAAAACGACGACGTCGGGGTGCACGTGGTCGACGAGATCGCGGAGCCCCGTCGCGGTTGATGCCTGACCGCAGAGGTCGAAGCCGTCAGCACGAAGCAGAGGTCTCAGGTTGCGTATCGCGGGCGGGGTCCCATCGACGGCGATAACGCGGATCGCCTGGTTCGATTCCATCGGCTCGGTCCGTAATCCCCTTCACCGGTCCGCACCCACCGCCATCCTGGGGGTATCCAGGTCCCCTGACAACCACTTTCGGGAAAGATCACCCGGATGGACTGGTCAGTCCGGGCTGCCTCGGCGCCCGACCGGGGCCGCCTCAGCGCAGGCTCGTCTAGGCACGACCCGTGTACAGGGCGTTGATCCGCTGGCCAACGGCGGGGTTCCGCTTGGTCCGCTCGTTCCAGCCGTCGAGGGCCGTCTGCCAGTCCTCGCCGTTGATGCCCTTGGATGCGGCGATCTCGGGCGCCTTCGTCTGGTCGTAGTTGAACGCGGCAAGTCCCTTCGAGACTTCGACGAACAGCTCGAGTGAAACACCGGCGATCGGCTCGAAGTCGGGTCCCTCCTGCGGGATGGTGCCTCCCGCCGTCGCCTTGTTGGCGGCTGCGATGGTGTTCGCCTGATCCTTGACGGACTCCGTCTGCGCCATGAGTTGCCCCATCGTTTCGTTCTTGTCTTTCTTGAACAGGCCCATCTCCTGGCTCCCTCGGTCGTCGGCGTGCCCCGGCCATCGTAGGGCCGGGCACGAAGGAAAGCGAATCGTGGGACCGGCTGCTCTGGATCGTGCGTGAGGCCAAGACCCGTCGGTGCGGCCCCGCGTAGGATGGCCCATAGGCGGAAGGGAGCAGGCGATGGCTGCAGAGCGACGTGCACGTGCCGTGTGGGAGGGAACGCTCCTGGAGGGAGCGGGACGACTCTCCACTCAGAGCTCGTCGGTCCTCTCGGACCAGCCGGTGACCTGGTCCGCGCGGACCGAGGATCCCGACGGGATGACCAGCCCCGAGGAACTGCTCGCTGCGGCGCATGCGTCGTGCTACGCGATGGCCTTTTCCGCGTCGCTCGCTCGCGCCGGGACTCCGTCGGAGCGGCTAGAGGTCACCGCGACCTGCACCTTCGACAAGGTCGGCGACGGGTGGGCGGTCACGACCATGAACCTCCACGTCGTGGGTCGGGTGCCTGGGTTGGACCAGGCAGGCTTCGAGGAGGCAGCTCGAACCGGCGAGGAAGGGTGTCCGATCTCGAACGCGCTCCGGGGAAACGTCGTCATCAACGTCGCCGCTGAGCTGGACACGTAGTTCTCGGGCGTTGTGGCCGGCACGCGCCTCAGCCCCTCATCACGCGGTTCTCGTGGAACGCTCATCGGCATGCCGTCATCGTTACCCCTCGACGAGCGGAGGGAGGACGAGATGGACGATCGACAGGTAGCTGGACGGATGGGAAGTTGGGCTCGGCCGGTGGTGGTTCGGGCGACGCTGATCATCAGCGTCGTGGCGGCGCTCGCGGGCGACACGTTCGTCGCTGTCCCGGTCCCTGCCGGGACGACGCTGCCGCCGTTCGAATCGAGGATCGAACGCATCAGCGACTCGGTTCGGCAACTGATGACCGGACGATCGTGGCGCCGCGGGTGTCCGGTTCCGATCCACGATCTGCGATACCTCGAGCTCCGGTACCGGACGTTCTCGGGTGGGTCACGGATGGGCGAACTCGTCGTCCATGAACGATGGGCCGACGAGATGGTGTTGGTGTTCTCGGATCTGTACGCCGCGGCGTTCCCGATCCGCCGGATGCGGTTGGTCGACCACTACGGCGCGAACGACACCCGTTCGATGCGCCACGACAACACCTCCGCCTTCAACTGCCGGTGGCGCGCGGGCTCGCCCGGCGTCTGGTCGCAACATGCCTATGGCCGGGCGATCGATGTGAACCCGGTCGAGAACCCGTACTTCGTTCCCCCCGACTACGTGTCTCCGCCCGAAGGGCGTCCCTTCCTCGACCGCAGTCGCGACCGTCCCGGGATGATCCACGCGCATGATGACGCCGTCGATGCGTTCCGCGGGATCGGCTGGCGCTGGGGCGGGTACTGGAACAACGTCAAGGACTGGCAGCATTTCTCGGCGACCGGGAAATAGGCGCGCATCGGCGCGGTAAGCTCGTCGCATGATCGAGGTCACCGGCGTGTGCGGGTTCCAGGTTCTGGAAACCGAGGACGACGGCAACGCCTGACGGAGCCGAGGGTTCCGGACAGCCCCCCGCGGTCGATGGCCAACCCGCGCGAACGGATGTTCCCGTTGCGCCCCGCGTGGCCGGGCAGGCGCTGGAGGCGCTCATCCTCTACCTGGACGACGACGGCATCCATCACTTGCATCCGATCCACTCGGCGACGTTGCGTCTCGGGTGGCAGGCGGACCTGCAACCGGGCGAGGTGGTCGTCGATGCGGCGGCGCGGCTTGGGCTCGCGCCGTTCCTCGTTCACTCCACGTCTTGGCGGATGGAGGAGGGCCGGCTGATATTGACGTTCGTCGTCGGCGTCGAGCCGCCGGAAGAGCTCGACGAGTCCCTCGCCGACGATCTGGTCGGTCGTTCGGAACTCGCGCGCGGTGACGCGATGGGCCCCCCGGTCGACATCGGCGTCGTGCAGGTCGTCGAGCACGGCCTCCGGCATCTCGCCTGGCTGGTCAAGGATGATGCGGCGGTCCACGACGCGCTGCCGGGATGGTCCGAAGCCTTGTCGGAATACGACCCGGAGCCATTCCGGGCGTTCGGTGGCCCTCCGGGGAGCCGGTAGGCGGGAGGTCCGAGCGGGCGGACGCTGGCTTCGGCGCCGGGGCCGATCACCCCGTCGGGGGTCCTTGCTAGGATACGGCCCGTGCTGAAGCGGTGGCTCGTCGCGAGGGTGGTGTTGGTGACCGGGGTGGTCTTTGGTGCCTCTTGGTTCATCCCAGCGATCGCGTCCGCGCAGAATCCGATCGACCCCACCGCCGAGATCGAGGTCAACGACGGCGGCTGGATCTTCTGGATCGACTGGCTCGTCCTCGGACTGAGCGTCCTCCTTTGCCTGCTGCTGATCTTCGGGTACATGAAGCTCTCCCCGCGGTTCCGTCGGGCAGAGGCCGACGAGCCCGCCGTGCTGCGGCCCGGGGTGAAGGCCCCGAAGGTCCAGCTCGGCGCCGTCGCCCCGCGTCCGCCGGCGCCTCCTCGCCAGGTCGAGGCGGTGGCCGCCGCTCCGCCGCCCGCCGCTCCGGCAGTTTCACCGGCCGCAGCTTCAGCCGCTCCTGCCCCGGCGGTCGCAGCTGCCACCCCGCCCGCCGCAGCGGCCGAACCCACGCCCGCTGCTCCCGAGGCCGCCGCCACATCACCGGCGGGGCCGGAAGAGAAGCAGGAAGAGAAGCCGGGAGGGAAGCCGGAAGAGAACCAGCAAGAGAAGCCGGAAGCCGAACTCGACCAGGAGACGTTCGACCGCGTCCTGCAGGAGCAGCTCGACAAGGGAGTGGACCGGCGCGTGGCCGAAGGCAGGGCCAAGTCCGCCGCCATCCAGGCCGGGCGCAAGAAGGCGGGCGGCTGACCACGGCCGAGGCCTCGGCGGTCGACTGGGGCATGAAGTCCCGCAGCACCTCCCGGTTCATCGACTGGGGTTCCGCGTCGCGCAGCGCGCGGAGCGTGGGTGGTCCCGGACCGAAGGTGACGCCCGATCAGCGCGCGGCGCTCACGAAGGACTTCCAGTTCGCGGTCGAGCGTTCCGAGGAACTCGTCACGGCGTTCACCAGCCTTCCGGGTCCCGCGAACCGGACGCGAGCCTGGGTCATGGGCCGGGGCGGGTGGGCCGACGCCAACCTTCGGAGCCTCGAACGCGTGATCGGACCGCTGATCGACCGGTTGCTCTCCACGCAGCCGAGCCGCAAAGCGTGGCGTGCGAAGGCGTTGGGGACCCAGCTCGGGGGCCTGCTCGGGTACGTCTCGCGCAAGGTCGTCGGCCAGTACGACGTCTTCCTCCCTGCCGACGACGAAGGACTCCTGTATTTCGTCGGACCCAATGTCGTCGCGATCGAGCGGAAGCTCGCCTTCGACCGGATGGACTTCCGGACATGGGTGGCGATGCACGAAGTCACGCACCGCGTCCAGTTCGCCGCGGCGCCCTGGCTCCGCGGGTACCTTGCCGGCATGGTCGACGCGTACCTGGCGACCGTCGACATCGACGCGAAGAAGATGGTCGACAACCTCCAGCGTGCGGCGCGGGAGATGGCCGAGCGTGGGGAGTGGCGGAACGTTTCGGTCGTCCTGGCCATGATGACCCCCGAGCAGATCGCGATCTTCCATCGCATGCAGTCGATGATGTCGCTCCTCGAGGGCCACGCGTCGTTCGTGATGAACCAGCTCGGGAAGGAGCATCTCTCGACGTTCGATCGATTGCAGCGGGGGCTCAAGGAACGCCGCAACGTCGGCGGCATGGAGAAGACGTTCCAGCGGGTCATCGGGTTCGACCAGAAGGTCAAGCAGTATGGCGCCGGGGAGCACTTCGTCGCCGGAGTCGTTCAGGAAGCGGGGATGTCCGGACTCAATGCCGTCTGGAGCGGGCCGGGCACGCTGCCGGCGATGGAGGAGATCGCCGAGCCGAGTCGCTGGCTCGCACGTGTTCGGCCGGGCTGATGGGCCGTCGCCCGCCCTCGGTCGCCCGGGTGCTCGAGCGGGTGACGGCGACGATCCGCGACCACGAGATGGTCGCACCGGGGCAGGCCGTCGTGGCGTCGGTGTCCGGAGGACCGGATTCGCTCTGCATGGTCTACGCCCTGCACGAGCTCCGGCGGCTCCTGAAGGTCACGATCGAGGTGTTCCACTTCGACCATCGGCTGCGGGAGGGGTCGGGGGCCGATGCCGACTACGTCCGGCGCGTGGCGGAGCGGCTGAAGGTCCCGTTCCATCTGCGGGTCGCGGGCTCTGAGCCGGCGAGGGGCGAGTCGGTCGAGGACTGGGCGCACCGGGCCAGGTTCGGGGCCCTGGCGCTGGTGCTCAGAGACGTGGGCGCCGATCGGGCGGCGATCGCGCACACGCGTGATGACCAGGCCGAAACCGTCCTGTTGGCGGCCATCCGTGGAGGCGGTCTGGACGCCATGGCCGGGATCCGCCCGATGCACGGTCCCTACATCCGCCCGCTCATCGACGTGACGCGTGTCGAGGTCGAGACCTTCTGTCGCTCGCTTCGGCTGCGTCCGCGCGCCGATCCGACGAACCGAGACACCCGCTTGCTCCGGAACGCGATCAGGTTGAAGGCGATCCCCGATATCGAGCGGGCGACGCGCCGCGAGGTCCGCGATTCACTCGCGAGGACCGCGGGACTCTTGCGTGACGATGCCGACGAGTTGCAGCGGCTCGCCCTCGCGGCAGAGGGCGATCTGGTCGAGGAACGGGCTGAGGGGTTCGCGTTGGCGACTACCCGACTGCTGGCGTTGCCCAGGGCCGTCTCGTCCCGCGTCGTGCGCGCGATTCTGTATCGGGCGGGATATCTCCCGTCCGCCGAGATGGTCGATGCCCTCCTCGATCTGGCCGCCGGACGCCCCGGCCGGCGGCGCGATCTCCCGGGCCCCTCGACAGCGACCCGCGAGCGAGGGTATGTTCTGCTCCCTCGCACTTCCCCCGAGGTCGCCGATTGAACGGGGGGATCGCGCCATGGAGGTCCGTATCGCGCCGATGGGAGTCGGGTCCGAGACGACCACGATGACTGGACACGAAGCCGACATCGACGAGATCCTCATCCCCGCCGACGACATCCAGGCCGCAGTCCGCCGGCTCGGTGAGGAGATCTCGAAGGACTACGCCGAACGCGACCTGCTGGTGATCGGGGTTCTCAAGGGCGCGTTCATGATGATGGCGGACCTGGCGAAGTCGCTCTCCATCGCGACCGACTTCGACTTCATGGCCGTCTCTTCCTACGGCGCCGCCACGAAGACCAGCGGGGTGGTGCGGATCCTCAAGGACCTTGATCTGGACATCCGTGACCGTGACGTGGTCTTGGTCGAGGACATCATCGACTCGGGCCTGACCTTGAACTACCTGCTGAAGAACCTGATGAGCCGCTCCCCGGCGAGCCTGGAGGTGTGCGCCCTCCTGCAGAAGCAGGGCGCGCAGCGCGTCCCGCTGGACATCCGTTACACGGGGTTCGAGATCCCCGATCGGTTCGTCGTCGGGTACGGGCTGGACCTGGGTCAGCGGTACCGGAACCTCCCCTACATCGGGACCCTCAAGTCCGGCATCAGCGAGTAGCGGCTCACGCTCGCCACCGACGTTTGCCGGCGCGATAGCGGCGACGCGCAGACCAACGGTTCGTAGCGCGAGTCGCGCGGCCCCCCCGCGGCACTCGCCGGTCGGCGCGCGGGACTCGCCGACCCGGCCTTGTCACACGCCTGTGCTAGCCTTGGTTGTGAGGCGGGTTCGGCCCGCCTCTTCCGCCCTCTGACCCCGATCCCACCCGCGGGAGGAGAGTCCGTCGCAGCAGCCGAAGCCACCTGAGTCACCTCAGAAGAAACTCCTGAAGGGTCCGGTCCCGTACCTGATCGTGATGCTCGCGGTGCTGTGGTTGTTCGTGTCGTTCGCGATGCGCGGACCGAAGGTCGAGGAGTTCAACGTCACGCAGTTCGAGGCGCAGCTCGACCAGGGCAACGTCGCCACGGCGACCTTCGTCGAGGGCCAGCAGGCGGTCGAAGGCGAGCTCGACGACGGGGCGCCCTACCGGCTCACCTACCCGATCGATTACCAGGAAGAGCTGATCACCGAACTCCAGAACGCTCGAGTCGAAGTGCAGGCAGAACCGCAGGGCATCAGCATCCTCATGCTGTTGCTGCAGTACGTGCTGCCGATCCTGGTGATAGGCGGCATCCTCTTCTTCTTCATGAACCAATCGCAAGGCGGCGGGAACCGCGTGATGTCTTTCGGGAAGTCCCGGCACAAGGTCGTCAGCAAGGACCAGCCGAAGACCACGTTCGCAGACGTTGCCGGCAACGAGGAGGCTATCGAGGAACTGTTCGAGGTCAAGGACTTCCTCGAGAACCCCGCCAAGTTCCAGGCCATGGGAGCCAAGATCCCGCGCGGCGTGCTCCTCGTCGGTCCTCCCGGGACGGGCAAGACGCTGCTCGCGCGCGCGGTCGCCGGGGAGGCGGGTGCGCCCTTCTTCTCGATCAGCGGGTCGGATTTCGTCGAGATGTTCGTCGGCGTCGGGGCCGCGCGGGTCCGTGACCTGTTCGAACAGGCGAAGCAGACCGCGCCCGCCATCGTCTTCATCGACGAGATCGATGCGGTCGGCCGCCACCGTGGAGCGGGACTCGGCGGCGGGCACGACGAACGCGAGCAGACGCTCAACCAGCTGCTCGTCGAGATGGATGGGTTCGACCAGCGCTCGACGGTGATCGTGATGGCGGCGACCAACCGGCCCGACATCCTCGACCCGGCGCTCCTGCGGCCCGGACGGTTCGACCGTCAGGTCGTCATCGACCGTCCCGATCTGGAGGGGCGCAAGGCCATCTTGCGCCTGCACGCCAAGGGTAAGCCGTTGGCCGGGGACGTGGACCTGGACACCGTGGCCAAGCGGACGCCCGGGTTCACCGGCGCGGACCTTGCGAACGTCATCAACGAAGGGGCGCTGCTGGCGGCCCGGCGGGACAAGAAGGCGGTCACCAACGACGAACTCGGGGAGGCCATCGATCGGGTGATGGCCGGACCTGAGCGCAAGAGCCGTCCGATGTCCGAACGAGAGAAGAGCATGATCGCGTACCACGAAGCCGGCCACGCCCTGGTGGCGCACGTCCTGCCGAACGCCGACCCCGTCCACAAGATCACCGTCATCCCGCGCGGGAAGGCGCTCGGGTACACGCTGACGTTGCCGGAGCAGGACAAGTTCCTGATGACCCGTGAGGAGCTGACCGACGAGCTGGCGATGCTGCTCGGTGGACGCGTCGCCGAGGAGATGGTCGTCGGCGACCTCACGACCGGCGCGCAGAACGATCTCGAGCGAGCCACGAAGATCGCCCGGGCGATGGTGATGGAGTATGGGATGTCGGACCGGATCGGCCCGCTCACCCTCGGACAGAAGCAGCATGAGGTGTTCCTCGGCCGCGACTTCGGTACCAGCGCGGACTATTCGCCGCAGGTCGCCTACGACATCGATTCCGAGATCATCCTGCTGATCGACCGGGCGCACGACGAGGCGCTCGAGATCCTGGGACAGCACCGCGACCGGCTCGACTCGCTCGCTGAAGGGCTCTTGGAGAAGGAGACGCTCGACAAGGAAGAGGTCGAACGGATCCTCGCGGACGTTCCGAAACGTGAGCAGCGCGTGACGCAGGGGGGTGCCGGCGGACTCGCCGTCGCGCGCCGCAGCGAGCGCAGCGACCGCCGGGGCAACACCGGCACGGGTAGTCAGGGCGGGCCTGGCGCCCCCTCCGTCGACTGACGGTCGCCGAGGGTAGAGTCCTCCCACCATGAGCGATTTCGATCAGGAGAAGGTCGAGCGAGGCGTCCGCATGATCCTCGAAGGGATCGGCGAGGACGCCGATCGCGGCGGGCTGGAGGACACGCCCGAGCGTGTCGCCCGTATGTACCGCGAGGTCATGGCGGGGATCGGCGTCGATGCCTCGGACCTCGTCACGGTCGTCAAGGGTGCCGGTCACGACGAGATGATCATGGTCAAAGACATCCCCCTGTATTCCGTCTGTGAACATCACCTCCTGCCCTTCGTCGGGCGGGCGCACGTCGCGTATATCCCCGACGGCGAAGGCAGGATCACGGGCCTGTCGAAGATCGCACGCGTGGTCGACACCCTTGCGAAGAAGCCGCAGGTCCAGGAGCGGCTGACCACCGAGATCGCAGACGCCTTGGACACGGCGCTCGACCCCCGAGGCGTGTTCGTCGTACTGGAAGCCGAGCACCTCTGCATGACGATGCGCGGCGTCGAGAAACCGGGGTCCCTCACGCTGACGTCGGCGGTTCGCGGCCTGTTCCGCAACGACGCCAGGACCCGCGCCGAGGCGTTCGCGCACATCGGCGGCCACCGCCTCTAAGCTGCGCATCCCGCCGTGCTCACGGCCTCCGAGCGGTCCGGATAGCATGGGTCCATGAGTGGCCCCCTCTGGCGCGTCGGTGCTCGAACCTACGATTGCTCCGAGCGGACGTTGGTGATGGGCATCCTCAACGTGACTCCGGATTCCTTCTCGGACGGGCGTCAGTTCGACGATGCGGACACCGCCGTCCAGCACGCGCTGGCGATGGTTGCCGACGGGGCGGACATCCTGGATGTCGGCGGGGAATCGACGCGGCCCGGGTCCGATACGGTTCCGGCCGACGAGGAGATCGCGCGGATCACGCCGGTCGTCGAGTCGCTCGTCCGTGAGCGCGTCGGGGCCCCTGTCTCGATCGATACGCGCAAGGCCGAGGTGGCCCGCGTCGCCCTAGAAGCCGGCGCCACCATCGTGAACGACGTCACGGCCGGGTTGGATCCGGACATGTTCGGAGTCGTCGCAGACGCGAACGCGGCGATGGTACTGATGCACATGCAGGGCGAGCCGAAGTCGATGCAGGTGGAGCCGGCCTACGACGATGTCGTCGCCGAAGTCGCCGCGTACCTCGAGTCGCGAGTGGCGAACGCGGTGAACGCCGGCATCGACTTCGAACGCTTGTGCATAGACCCTGGCATCGGGTTCGGCAAGACGCTCGACCACAACCTGTCGTTGATGAAGCACCTCGATGCCCTCGGCCGGCTCGAGCGGCCGGTCCTCGTCGGCCCGTCGCGCAAGGCCTTCATCGGCACCCTCCTCGGTCTGGATGTGGACGAGCGCCTGGAGGGCACCGCGGCGGCGGTCGCGTATCTCGCCGCGGCCGGTGCGCACATCGTCCGGGTTCACGATGTCCGGGAGATGGTGCGTGTCTCGCGGATGATCGATGCGATCGCGAGAGCGGAATGACCTTGCCCCACAAGGATCTCGGAGAGGGCCCGACGGTCGTCCTGGCGCACGATTCCGGCGCGTCCGCGACGACGTGGGACCGCTTCGCCGAAGCGATCGGCCCGCAGATGCGCGTGATCGTCCCGGAACTGCCCGCCGGGATGACGGTCGCCGACCGGGCGTCCGCCGTCCGCGCGCTCCTGGACGACCTCGGGATCGGCGAGTGCGCGTTCGTCGGGCACGGCGACGGTGGCGTCGTCGCTCAGCTACTGGCGATCGACGGCGGCGTGCGGGCGATGGTCCTGATCGATACGTCGATCGCGGACGGCGCGGCCGAGCGACTGGCCGCGCTCGAGGACGTGTTCACCTTCCTGATCTGGGGGGAAGACGACGAGGTCGTCCCGTCCTCCGTGGGTGAGGACCTGTGCGAACTGATCGCCGGCTCGACGCTGGCCCTCGTTCCCGAAGCAGGTCACGACGTCATCGCCACCGACGGTGACACGGTGTTCCCGCTCATCTACGAATGGCTCCGCTTCCGATACCTCGGTCGCCCGCACGGTCACCAGGAGGGCGCGGTGCCCGTCCAGGTCCTCACGCGTCCGCCGGAGCGTGGCTGGTGAGCGAGTCCCTCCTGCGACTGAGCGGGATCGCCGCCGAGGGCTATCACGGGGCGGACCCCGGCGAGAAGCTCGAGTCACAGCCGTTCGTCGTGGACCTGGCCGTGACGGTGGAGGTCGACGGGCGGGCGATCGAGGACACCGCCGACTACTCGGCGCTCATCGCCACCGCGCGCGAGGTCGTCGAGCGTGAGTCCCACGACCTCCTCGAGACGCTCGCGGAGTCCGTCGCCCGGGCGGTGTTCGGTTTCCAGAACGTCGTCGCCGTCGTGGCGGTGGTCCACAAGCCGCGCGCCGCGGAGCTGCTTGGCGTGGACGACGTCTCGGCAGAAGCGTTCGTGCGGTGAAGGCCTACCTCGGTCTGGGAGCGAACCTCGGGGACCGGCTGGAGACGCTGCAGCGGGCTGCTGACTTCCTGGACGCGGAAACGTCGATCGACGTCGTGCGATCCTCCCGTGTCTACGAGACTCGCCCGGTCGGCGGGCCGGACGACCAGCCCGATTTCCTGAACGCCGTGATCCAGGTGGAGACCGGCCTGAACGCACGGGCGCTCCTCGATGCCTGTCTGCAGGTGGAGGACCGTCTCGGGCGCGTCCGTGCTGAACGCTGGGGTCCGCGCACCATCGACATCGACCTGCTGACGTTGGGTGATGAACGTATCGACGATGAGGATCTCGTCGTTCCCCACCCCCGGATGCACGAGCGGATGTTCGTCCTCGCACCGCTGCTCGAACTCGACGCTGATCCCCCGTTGCCCGGCGGGCGCCGGGCCGAGACGATGCGACTCACCGTGAGCGACCCGCTCGGCGTGCGGCCGTTCGCCCCGCCCTTGCTGACGAGAGCGCGTCGGTGAAGATCTCGGTGATCGGCGCCGGGCGGACGGGAACGGCGCTGGCCGTCCTGTGGCAGGCCGCGGGCCACGGGATCGTCGCGGTGTCGGGCCGGGAGGCGACCCGCGAACGCGCGGCCCGGTTCCTCCCGATCGTCCCGGTGATGGCTGCGCCGGAGGCCGCCCGCCGCGGGGAGGTCGTGGTCCTGGGTGTTCCCGACGATGCCATCTCGCCGGTGTGCGATGGACTCGCGGAACGCGGTGCTCTCACCGAGGGGCAGACCGTGATGCACCTGTCGGGCGCGACCGGGCTCGACGCGCTCGCCGCGGCCCGCGGGGCAGGGGCTAGCCTCCTATCCCTGCACCCACTGCTGACGTTCCCCGACGTGGAGTCGGCCCTCCGGCGGATCCCCGATTGCGGGATGGCGCTCACGGCGGAGGTCGGTGCCGACGCAACGCTCGCGCTGGGTGAGCGGCTCGCCGTCGATGCCGGTGGCCGGCCGTTCCGCCTTCCGGATGAGGTCAAGGGGCTGTACCATGCGGCCGCGGTGTTCGCCTCGAACTACCTGATCGCCGTGACCGCGGAGGCGGAGAACCTGTTCAAGGCCGCCGGCCTCCCCGATCCGAAGGAGCTGTTCATGCCCCTGGCCCGTGCCTCGTTCGAGAACGCGATGGCGGTCGGGCCAGAAGCTGCGCTGACCGGACCGGCCGCTCGCGGAGACGCCGGGACGGTGGCGCGCAACCTGGAAGCCCTTGCGGACCGGGCGCCCGACGCGATCCCCGCGTACGTCGCACTGGCGCGCGTCGCGCTGGACCTCGCGCAGCACGCCGACCGGGTCACGGACCCGCAGCGCGCCGCGGTCGAGGAGGTGCTTGCCCGATGGACGTGATCCGGACCGTCGAGGCCTACCGGGAGATCGTCGACGATGCGCATTCCCAGGTCCACCCGGTCGGCCTCGTCCCGACGATGGGCGCATTCCACGACGGCCATCGGTCGATCATGCGTCGTGCGGTCGAGGAACGTGACACGGTGATCGTGTCCGTCTTCGTGAACCCGCTCCAGTTCGGCGAGGGGGAGGACTACGACCGCTATCCCCGGGGTGAAGAGGACGATATCGCGGTTGCCGAAGCGCAGGGCGTCGAGGTGATGTTCCTGCCGACGGTCGAGGAGATGTACCCCGAGTACCCGCCGATGATCACGGTAGACCCCGGGTCGCTCGGCGATCGGTTCGAGGGCGCCGCCCGGCCGGGGCATTTCCGCGGCGTGCTCACCGTCGTCGCGCGCCTGCTCGATCTCAGCGGTACGTGCCGGGTGTACTTCGGCGAGAAGGATGCGCAACAACTTTTCCTGGTCCGGAAGATGGCTGCCGAGATCGCCCCGCGGGTCGAGGTCGTCGGGTGCCCCACGATCCGTGAGGCGGATGGTCTGGCGATGTCCTCCCGCAACGTCTACCTGGAGCCGGAGGAGCGCGCCGCGGCCGCCTGCCTCCATCGTGGGCTGCAGGATGCTCAACACCTCCTCAAGGATGGAGAGACGGATGCCGCGCCGCTGGCGGCCGCCATCCGGGCAGCCGTCGAAGCCGAGCCCCTTGCCGACCTGGACTACGCGGTCCTCGTGGATGACATGACCTTCGAGGAACTCGGGTCGGTGGATCTGCGGGGGTCGCCTGCCCGCGCCTTGGTGGCGGCCCGCATCGGGGCGACGCGCCTCATCGACAACCTCCTCCTGGCGAATTCCTGATCTCCTCACTCATCCCCGACAGACTCAGATGTGCCGGGCCGGGCAGGTATGGGAGGATGGCGGTCCACAGGCAGGCGACCTCAAAGGAGGCGGTTGACCATGCTCCTCGCGATCGATGTCGGGAACACCGAGACCGTGCTCGGCGTGTTCAAGGGCGGCCAACTGACGTGGCACTGGCGCATGGCCACGGTTCGTGATCGAACGGCCGACGAACTGGCCCTCATGTTCGGCGGCTTCCTCGAACAGCATGGACTCTCGTTCACCAAGCAGGTGACGGGGGTTGCCATCGCGTCGGGGGTGCCCTCCGTCAGTGTCGCCTTGCGTGACATGACCGAGCGCTATTTCCACTTCTCGCCGATCGTCGTCGAACCGGGAGTGAAGACCGGCATCCCGATCCTGATCGACAACCCGCGCGAGGTCGGTCCGGACCGTGTGGTGAACTCCCTGGCGGCGTTCGCCGCGTACGGCGGGCCGAGCATCGTCGTGGACTTCGGCACCGCGACGAACTTCGACGTCGTCTCGGCGAAGGGGGAATACATCGGCGGGGCCATCGCCCCCGGTATCCAGATCTCGGCCGAAAGCCTTACCTCCCGGGCTGCCCGCCTTCCCAGGATCGAGATCGTCGCTCCGAAGGCAGTCATCGGCAAGAACACGATCGACGCCATGCAGTCTGGCCTGGTCTGGGGAACGGTCTCGGAGATCGAAGGGATGATCGAGCGCATCGAGGAGGAACTCGAGGCCGAACCGACGGTGGTCGCCACGGGCGGTCTGGCAGAGGTTATCGTGCCGTTGACCGACATGGTCGATCACCACGAGCCCTGGCTCACCCTCGAGGGGTTGCGCCTGGTCTTCGAGAGGAACGCGGGGAGCGATGAGTGACGAGCACGTAGCCGACCCGGGGTCCGATCCCGAGGAGGGTCATGGTCGGGAGGCCGAGGTGCTCCGTGCGCGTCGTGAGTCGCTGGAGCGGCTCAGGGCCGCCGGCGTCGAGCCGTTCGC
This sequence comes from Actinomycetota bacterium, assembly GCA_040880465.1. Classification (GTDB taxonomy): domain Bacteria; phylum Actinomycetota; class UBA4738; order UBA4738; family JBBDHU01; genus JBBDIK01. The sequence continues at coordinate 45,748 of JBBDIK010000016.1, forward strand.
TATGACCTTCGACGCCGATCCAGATCATGCCACTGATCTGCGCGACCGGTATCCGGCGCTCGAGCCCGGCGCGGAGACGGCCGACGCGGTGACCGTCGCCGGACGGGTGGTCCAGCGCCGCGACTTCGGCAAGCTCACGTTCCTCGTCGTGCGGGACCGGACGGGGGATATCCAGCTGATGTGCGTCAAGGATGAGCTGGGGGACGCCGCCCAGGTGGCGAACGAGGTGGATCTCGGAGACATCATCGGTGCGCGCGGCGTGGTCGGAACCTCGAAGAAGGGCGAGCTTCAGGTCAAGGTTCGCGAGCTCACCATGCTCACCAAGTCGTTGCGGCCGCTGCCCGAGAAATGGCACGGTCTGAAAGATCCGGACCTCCAGCAACGCCGCCGATACGTTCACCTCATCGTGGACGACGCGCCTCGCCGGTACGTGCTGGCGCGGGCCGCATCGCTCAAGACGATGCGGCGGGTGCTGGACGAGCAGGGCTACCTCGAGTTCGAGGGGCCGATGCTCCAGACCGTCGCCGGCGGGGCGAACGCGCGTCCGTTCACGACCTATCACCATGTCCTGGACACCGAGATGAAACTCCGCATCTCGTTGGAACTCTTCCTCAAGCGGATGATGGTCGGCGGCATGGAGCGCGTCTACGAACTCGGACGCACCTTCCGCAACGAAGGGATCGATCGCGACCACAACCCCGAGTTCACGATGCTCGAGGCCTATCGTGCGTTCGGCGACTATCACACGATGATGGAGCTCAGCGAAACCTTGATCCGGGAGTGCGCGCGTGCGGTCGGGCCCATCATGGGTCGCGATCCCGACGATCTGGTCGTGCCGTACCGGGAGCTACGCGTGGACCTGGCCCCGGCGTTCGCCAGGATGACGATCCTCGGCGGGGTGTCCGAGGCGGTGGGCGAGCCGGTCACGCTCGACCGGCCGGATCTGGATCGCGTGGCCGAGAGGAACGGCGTGCCCCTCGATCCCGCCTGGGGACCGGGCAAGATCGTTCAGGAGCTGTTCGAGAAGCTCGTCGAAGGAACGATCGAGCAGCCGACCTTCGTGTGCGACTTCCCGCGCGAAGTCTCACCCCTCGCACGACCGCATCGGGAGGATCCGGGGCTCACGGAGCACTTCGACCTCGTGATCGGCGGACTCGAACTGGTCACGGCCTTCTCGGAGCTCACCGACCCCGACGAGCAGCGCGCAAAGTTCGAGGATCAGCTCCGTGCCAAGGAGGCCGGCGACGAGGAAGCTCACCCCCTCGATGAGGATTTCCTCCGGGCCCTCGAGCACGGGATGCCACCCGCCGGTGGCCTCGGTCTCGGCATCGACCGGCTCCTCATGCTGCTGACGGATGCCCCGAGCTTGCGGGACTTGATCATGTTCCCGAGTCACCGTCTCGAGGGGGCGTGAGGCGCGCCTGTCGGGAACCTGACACATCCGGTGTCGTCCGGCTGACGAACCCTCCGGCTCCCACGGCCGAACCTGTAGGTGAAGCACCGGAACCTCACGGGCGGTACGTGGGCGCGGACCTGCCCGAGAGGCGTGAGGGGGCCGCCGATATCCCCAGGCGGTCCCCTCCATTCCACCGGACGGGACGGGACCGCCGGGTCCCGCGTCCGGCCGACTTGCGAGATCGGACGCAACGACACAGAGTTTGAAGGTTGGGAGCGAGATGAACGGGAGACGGAGCCTCGGGAGGCGGCGACGCGCGCTGGCGCGCGTCGCGCTGGCCGTTGCGGTCGTGGCGGCGGTGTTCCTCATGCCGGTTCCCGCGCAGGCGGCCGGGTGCTCGACCACGTTCGTCTGGAGCGGGACCGCCGACACCAACTGGTTCAACCCGTTGAACTGGGGCCCGAACGGCGTGCCGGACAACACGTCCGAGTGCGCGGTGATCCCGAGTGGGAATGTCGATCTTCCCGCATCCATCACGGTCGACGGGCTCAATATCAACTCCCCGGCCGCGACGCTGAACATCCTGGCCGGCCAAAGCCTTACTGTGACCGACCTGAACGTTTCCGGCGGGTACCTCACTGGCGGCGGACAGGTGGTCGTCCAGGCCACCTTCCAACAGGCGCCGGGCAGCCAGTTCAAGCTTTGCCAGAACGCGAGCATCGTGCTGACCACGTTCGTCAACGGCTCGATCGGCGACAACGCCCAACTCCGCATGCGTCGAGGTTCGAGCGTGATCGTCGATGGTTGGCTGAGCCTGGGGGAGGACGCCGGTATCCTGACCTACGCGGGACCGGACGGTGCGATGTGCAACGACCAGGCGTTCGGAGATGCGCGGCTGACCGTCGCTCCGAACGGGCAGATCTACGGTATGGGAACCTCCAGTAACCCCGCTCCGGAGATCATCGATGTGGCTGTGCACAACGAAGGATCGATCGACGGCGGACCGTGGGGGATGGATCTGTCACCGCTGCGGCTTCTCGGTGGCGACTTCCCGAGCGGAAGCTTCTATTCGAACGGGCAGTTCTCGAACCTGCAGTTCGGTGGCGGGCTCAACCAGGTGTACCGACTCGAGGACGCGGCTGAGGCGCTCCAGGTTTCGGTTGGGTTCCAGCGGATGGACCTGACGACGGAGCAAGCGGACCTGCGCGTGCTTCCCGGCGCGACGGCGCTCTTCGACGGCCGGGTCTACGGGAGCACGATCAGCGGTGGTGGCATCTTGGAGGTTCCGAGCGGGGCGGTGCTGAACATGCAGTCTCCCGGGCCGGCGGAGATGGCGTCGATGCTCGGCTCGGGGACCACCCACCTCAACGGCGGCAACCTGATCGCCGACATGGGCGGCGTCCGGATCGGAGGATGCGACCCGCCCCCACCCTCGCCCTGCGGCGCCTATCGCACCGTCGATAACGATGGCTACGTGGCGATCGACACCGACGGTCACTTCGTCGGGGACGACGGGACGACCTTCATCAACCGGGGAACCTTCGACATCCAGAACGACTTCGGGTACTACAAGGGGGCCGCGCAAGACGGAGTTCCATCGACGGTCTTCGACAACAAACCGTCCGGCGTCATCATCAAGACCGCCGAGCCTACCCCCGGCGAACCGAGCATCATCCAGGCGAACTACACGGGGAGCGGCGCGGTCAACTCCCTCGTGGGGCAGATCCTGATCTGGGACGACGACATCGATGCCTCGATCGACCCCGGCAACTGGATGGCGACCGGAACGACCAAGACCGTGAACCCGCCGGGAGGTATCTCGATCCCCGGCAAGGACTTCGCGACGGGTGTTCACAACCTGGACTCCGGCGTCCACGACTTCTCGATCGATGAGAGCACGGAAGACCCGCCGAGCAAGGGCGGCTACGACTTCTTCCCGTACACGACGCGGGTGCAGGCGTTGGACGTGAACGCCGGCATCGACGCCGATGTCGAGTTCGGCGTCGATGCCGGCATGCTCTCCGGCGGCGAGGTGTATGCCTTCAACCACGGCGTGATGGTCCCCGAGTGCCCGGACGCGTTCACGATCGATCCCGATCCGTGCGTCGTTCGCTCGTTCAACGGGGAAGGTGACGTGGTCTTGCTCATCCGCACCACCCAGCTGGGCGCTCCGGCCACGTCCCAGCCCTCTATCTCGTCGCCGGAGGATTCGCGCGCTCCGTTCATCCGAGGGCACGCCCGTCGGGCGCCGGTCGATGTGGATGCATCGGCCAGCGAGGTCGATGACGATACGCTCCTGGTCCAGGATGCTGGCATCACCCCGGCCTCGACGACGGTGGTCCTCGGCACCACGATGAACTTCGTCCTCGACCCAGGCCACACCGCTCAGGACGCCAACCTCCTCGGCGACGCGGGGGTGCCGCTCTTCGCGTTCGCCGCGGACGACGACTATCGCTACCCCGCGGGAACGTTCACGGTCGAGGACCCGAGCAACAGCGACACCGCTACGGTCAAGGTCAAGCCGCAGGCGGCCCAGATTCAGCCCGACAAGGGGCATGAGATCGGCGTGACGTGGTCTTCGGCGGCGGCGGTCGAGGGTTGCACCATGTGCGCGTGGGACGTCCAGTACAAGGTCAAGAAGTCGGGCACCAAGAAGTGGACCGGCTGGAAGACCTGGGAGAACGACGAGACGGACCCGAGCGGTACGTTCGATGCGCCGGATCACGGCAGGTACAAGTTCCGCGCGCGGCTCGTGGAAACCGGGATGAATACGGTTTCGGGGTGGTCACCGACGACCTCGACCGTCAAGGTCGCGAAGTAGATCGAACCTGCTACGGGATTTCCCCCCCGCGGCCCTCCGCCTCTAGACTGCGCCTCATGGATGTGCAGCGCGTCGCCGCCTTGCTGGAGGAGACCGAGCTGTTCTCCGGCTTGGGTGCCGCGGAGGTCGGCAAGATCGCCGAGCTCGCCAACGAACGCCGCTACAAGAAGGGTGCGCTCATCTTCTACCAGGGCGATCCGGGGGACGCGTTCTACGTCGTGGCCGAGGGCAGCGTGAAGGTGTTCGTCCAATCCGGCCAGGGCGAGGAGATGGTGCTCGTGACGCTGCGGCCGCCCGACTCGCTCGGTGAGGTCGCGCTCCTGGACGAAGGGCAACGCTCGGCATCTGCCGAGGCCTTGGAACCGACCACCCTCATGGCGTTCGCGCGGAGCACGATGCTGCAGCTCCTCCATGACGAGCCCGCCATCGCCGACGGCCTGCTCCGCTCGGTCGGGGCCATGCTGCGCCGCCTCACGGAACAGGCCTCGGATTTCGTCTTCCTCGATCTGGAGGGTCGCATCGCGAAGGTGCTGACCGGGTTCGCGGAGCAGCGGGGGGAGGCGAAGGGCGACGAGATCTCCTTGGATCTCGGCCTCACGCAGACAGAGCTGGCGCACATGGTCGGGGGAAGCCGTCAGAGCGTGAACCAGATCCTGCACTCGCTCGAGGATCGCAACTACCTGGATGTCGGCGGGTGCACCATCGTCATCAAGAACCTGGATGGACTCCGCAAGAGGGCCGGCCGTCGCTGAACCGGGAGCGAGACCGGGGCCGGTAACGCCGCGTCAGCTTCCGTTGACGACCTGTTCGCCCTCGAGGCCTTCGCAGACCTCCATGAGTCGGTCGACCAATTCCTGCAGGCCACCGCCCTTGGCGATGAATCCGGATGCTCCGGCCGAGCGAGCATCAGCTTCCAGCGCCGGGTCGGCGTGGGCCGTGAGGATGACGACCGGCGTTTCGGGTTTGCGACGATGGATCATCCGCATGGCGTCGACCCCGGACATGCCGGGCATCGAGAGATCCATCAGCACGACGTCCGGCTCGACATCGAGCGCTCGGCTGTAGCCGGCCTCCCCGTCGCCGGCTTCGCCGACGACCTCTAGGCCACTCACCAGGCCGAGCGTCGTCACCAGGGCCCGGCGGAACCCTGCGTGGTCATCCACAACCAAGATACGCACGCGTACCAGCACTCCTCGCCTACGGGAAGGATGGAATCCTGAGCCCCATCATGCTCCTTTCGAGCCGCGGTGCCAACCGCGGGCGCCCGATCCGGTGCCCGGAAACCAGGTCTTGAGGGGAACGAGACCACGCCTCGAGGGAAACAGGAGGTGCGGATGAACTTCCTATCTCGCGGGCAAAGGTATAATTCCGTGCGTAGGCGCTCCAAGCGCGACGATCGCGACGGGGAGCGCCTCAGGCACCTCAAGGGTAGGACGTGGGTCCCTTGATCCTTGGGGCGGGCAACGCGGGTCGATCCGGCCCGAGGGGTGTTGTTGATGTTCGAGCGATTCACGGACCGTGCACGCCGGGTTGTGGTGCTCGCGCAGGAAGAAGCGCGGATGCTCAACCACAACTACATCGGCACCGAACACATCCTGCTCGGATTGATCCACGAGGGCGAAGGCGTCGCCGCGAAGGCGCTCGAGTCGTTGAACATCCGCCTGGAGGACGTGCGTCAGCAGGTCGAGGAGATCATCGGCCAAGGTCAGGCCGCACCGACGGGCCACATCCCGTTCACCCCGCGTGCCAAGAAGGTCTTGGAGCTCTCGCTCCGCGAGGCGCTGCAACTTGGGCACAACTACATCGGCACCGAACACATCCTGCTCGGGCTGATCCGCGAGGGTGAAGGGGTGGCCGCGCAGGTGTTGCAGAAGCTCGGCGCCGACCTGAACCGCGTTCGTCAGCAGGTCATCCAGCTCCTGTCCGGCTACACCGGCGGTCGCGAGACCACGCCGGGGTCGGGAGAGCAGCAGCCACAGGGTTCGACCGTGCTCGATCAGTTCGGACGCAATCTCACGCAGCTCGCCCGCGACGGCAAGCTCGACCCCGTCATCGGTCGCCAGAAGGAGATCGAGCGGGTCATGCAGGTGCTGTCGCGCCGAACCAAGAACAACCCGGTGCTGATCGGCGAGCCCGGCGTCGGCAAGACGGCCGTCGTCGAGGGTCTGTCGCAGGACATCACCGCGGGCGAGGTCCCCGAGACGCTCAAGGGTAAGCAGATCTATACCCTGGACCTGGGCGCGCTGGTCGCCGGGTCCCGCTACCGCGGCGACTTCGAGGAGCGCCTCAAGAAGGTCCTCAAGGAGATCAAGACGCGTGGCGACATCATCCTGTTCATCGACGAGTTGCACACGCTCGTCGGTGCCGGCGCCGCCGAGGGCGCGATCGACGCTGCATCCATCCTCAAGCCGATGTTGGCGCGGGGCGAGCTGCAGACGATCGGCGCGACCACGAGGGACGAGTACCGCAAGTACCTCGAGAAGGATGCAGCGCTCGAGCGCCGATTCCAGCCCATCGACGTCAGCGAGCCGACCGTTGCCCACACGATCGACATCCTGAAAGGCCTCAAGGACCGCTACGAAGCGCACCACCGCGTCAGCTACACCGACGACGCGCTCGTTGCCGCTGCGAACCTGGCCGACCGCTACATCTCGGACCGGTTCCTGCCCGACAAGGCGATCGACCTGATCGATGAGGCTGGCAGCCGCATGAGGATCCGCCGGATGACGGCCCCGCCGGACGTCCGCGAGGTCGACGAGAAGATCGCCGACGTTCGCCTCCGGAAGGAGAGCGCGATCGATGCGCAGGACTTCGAGGCGGCCGCGCGCATGCGGGACGAGGAGAAGACCCTGCTCGACGAGCGCTCCCGCAAGGAAACCGAGTGGAAGTCGGGCGAGATGGACGTGCTCTCCGAGATCGACGAAGAGGAGATCGCCGAGGTCCTTTCGAACTGGACGGGCATCCCGGTCTTCAAGCTCACGGAGGAAGAGACGGAGAAGCTCATCCGGATGGAGGACGAGCTGCACAAGCGGATCGTCGACCAGTCCGATGCGGTCGTGGCCGTTTCGAAGGCGATCCGCCGGACCCGTGCCGGCTTGAAGGACCCGAAGCGCCCGAGTGGTTCGTTCATCTTCCTGGGACCGAGCGGTGTCGGGAAGACGGAGCTGTCGAAGGCGCTGGCCGAGTTCCTGTTCGGCGACGAGGACTCGCTGATCCAGCTCGACATGTCCGAGTACATGGAGAAGCACACGGTGTCGCGATTGATCGGGTCACCACCGGGGTACGTCGGGTACGAGGAGGGCGGTCAGCTCACGGAAGCCGTCCGGCGCAAGCCGTTCAGCGTGATCCTGTTCGATGAGATCGAGAAGGCGCATCCGGACGTGTTCAACACGCTGCTGCAGATCCTCGAGGACGGGCGGCTCACCGACGCGCAAGGCCGTGCGGTCGACTTCAAGAACACCATCATCATCATGACCTCGAACCTCGGGGCTCGCGATATCCAGAAGGGCGTCGGCATCGGGTTCAGCGCGGCGCACGACGACGACGTGACCCACGAGAAGATGAAGGAAAAGGTCATGGAGGAGCTCAAGCACTCCTTCCGGCCGGAGTTCCTGAACCGGATCGACGAGGTCATCGTCTTCAAGTCGCTCTCGCGCGAGGACGTGAAGGCCATCGTGGACCTGTTGATCAAGCGGGTGCGCGAGCAGCTCAAGACGAAGGACATCGACATCGAGCTGACGGACATGGCCAAGAACGTGCTGGCCGACAAGGGCTACGATCCTGCGCTCGGTGCCCGTCCGTTGCGCCGGACGATCCAGCGGCTGGTCGAGGACCCCCTGTCCGAGAAGATCCTCTACAAGGAGTTCCGTCCGGGCGAGACGATCATCGTCGACGGGGTGGATGGCGAGATCATCTTCGAGGTCCCGCAGCCTCCGGACATCCCCCCGGTCGAGCTGGCCGGCAGCCAAGAGGGCTAGGACCGCGCCCGTTTTCGAGCGTTGATGTCAGACCCCCTCGCTAGGGTGCTCGCATGAAGGTTCGGGCCCTCCTCGCGTGCACGGAGTGCGGGCAGCAGCTGGCCCAATGGGCCGGCCGCTGTCCCGGCTGCGGGGCGTGGGGGACCATCGAGGCGGACTCCACTGGCACGGCTTCCTCCTCGCGGGTGGTCATCCGCAACCTCGACGTCACCGTCGAGGCGCAGGAACGGATCCGGACCGGCTTCTCCGGCATCGATCGGGTCCTCGGGGGCGGTCTCGTCCCCGGCTCGGTCACACTGCTCGCGGGTGAGCCCGGCATCGGCAAGTCCACCCTCCTCCTCCAACTCCTGGGGAACCTGTCGGCCGCCGGTCTCGATTGCCTGCTCGCTTCCGGGGAAGAGTCGCGCGAACAGGTCGGTACGCGTGCCCGTCGCCTGGGGATACCGGGCGACGCGGTCTCGTTCACCGCGGGGCGTGAGCTTCCTGCGGTGGTCGAGGCCGCCCACGGTGCGCGGCCGTTCCTGCTCGCGGTCGACTCCATCCAGTCGCTCCGAGATCCCGAGTCCGGGGGGATCGTGGGCGGTACCGCGCAGGTCAGGAGCTCGGCCGACGCGCTGGTGGGTCTCGCCAAGCAGCAGAACATCGCGGTGCTGATGACGGGCCATGTGACGAAGGACGGCGACGTGGCCGGGCCGCGTACGCTTGAGCACGCGGTAGACGTGGTCCTGTCCTTCGAAGGGGATGTTCGGACCGGGCAGCGGGTGCTGGCCGGCGGCAAGAATCGATTCGGTACCGAAGGCGAGGTGGCGTGGTTCGAGATGGCGGGCGACGGCCTGCACGAGATCGACCCGGCCGACCGCCTTGCGTCAGGCGAGGGACGTCCCGGATCGGCGATCGCGTTGCCGATGGCCGGGCGCCGCGCCCTCGCCGTCGAGGTCCAGTCGCTCGTCGTGCCGACGGACGGTTCTGCGCGACGTCAGGTTGCAGGACTCGACGCGAAACGGTTCCAGCTCATCGCAGCCGTCGTCGACCGGCTCGCCGGCTTCCCGCTCACGCGCGCGGATCTGTACGCAACGGCGTCGGGCGGCGTGAGGATCGACGATCCGGGGTGCGACCTCGCCATCGCTGCGGCGCTGGCGTCGGCAGCCACCGGTGTGGCCCCACCGGCCGGGACCGCGTTCGTCGGCGAGGTCGGCCTGACCGGCGAGGTCCGGCCGGTGGCGAGCATGGGGCAGCGGGTCGGGGTAGCCCGGACGCAGGGCCTTTCCAGTGTGTACGGGCCTGCCTCAGAGACCGCGGGAGTCAGGTATGTGCGTACCGTCTCTCAGGCGCTCGGCTGGGCGGCCATGGCCGGGACCGCACGCGGTGGCGTGCGTTATAGCGACGAAACCCCCGAATAGGGGGTCTGACCTGCGACTTTGACTTGCGCCTCAGGACCTCGCCGTGCTAGAATCCCCTTGTCCGGCAACAGTTCTCGCACATCCGCGACCTCTGGAGGATTCTTGGCGTTCCGCAAGGGAGATACGGTCGTCCACCCTGAGCATGGGGCCGCGATCATCGACGAAGTGAGTGTCCGGGACTTCCAGGGGGTCAAGCGCAAGTACCTCAAGCTCCGGGTGGTCCACGGGGATCTGACGGTGAACGTGCCCGTCGAGAGTGCCGATGAGGTCGGTTTGCGCGATGTGGTCAGTAAGAACGAGGTCAAGAAGGTTCTGAAGGTCCTCAAGGAAGACGAATCCAGCATGGCTTCGAACTGGAGCCGTCGCTTCAAGAACAACATCGAGAAGCTGCGCTCCGGCGACATCTACCAGGTCGCCGAAGTTGTGAGGAACTTGTCGATCCGTGATCGCGAGAAGGGGCTGTCCGCGGGTGAGAAGCGCATGGTCGTCAAGGCGCGCCAGATCCTCGTTTCCGAGCTGATGTTCGCGAATGAATGCAGCGAAGAGAAGGCTACCGAGACGATCGACAAGGTCCTCGACGACTCGCACGCCGCCCGGGTCCCGGCAGACGTCTAGGAACTTGCGCCCCGGACCGCCAGGGGGCAGGGTAGAGCTGCCGTGACCGACGCAACCGAACCCGAACGCCCGCAGACGCGTCCCGAACCCGATGTGTCTCCTCGTTCGCGCCGTTATCCGCGGGGCCGTTTGGTCGAGGTCGTACGACTGATCTTCATCGCGCTCCTCGGGACGGCGGGGCTCTACATCGCCAGGGCTGCGCGATCCGGTGGTGATGAGGCGTGGCGAACCGGTGTCGGGGTGTTCCTGGGCGCAGCCGTGGGCTACGTTATCGGGGGCATGTTCGGGCGCCTGACCGTTGCGAGCGTAAGGAGCACCGAGGAGTCGCTCCGCAAGCGCCCGATCGCCGAGATCGCCGTCGGCGTCGCGGGACTCACGGTCGGGCTTTTCCTCGCATTCCTCATCACCTTCCCGTTGTTCTTCGTGAAGCTGCCGCCGCTGGTTACCTGGACGTCCGTGCTGTTCATCTACGCGGTGCTCGGAAGCGTCGGCTACCGGGTCACCCGCGCGAAGGCCAACGAGATCTACGCGATCCTCGGGCTCAAGCCGAAGGCGGCGGGCCTATCCAGCGGTGAGGTCAATGTGATCGATACCAGCGTGCTGATCGATGGGAGGGTCCTGGACCTCGTGAGCACCGGCTTCCTGTCCGGGACGCTGCTCATCCACAGCGGGGTGCTGGCCGAACTCCAGCGGATCGCCGACTCGTCTGACGACAACCGTCGGAAACGCGGACGGCGCGGGCTGGATGTGCTGAACAAGCTTCGGAAGGATCCCCACGCGGATGTGCAACTCGTCGAAGAGGATGGGGTCGACGATGTGGACTCGGCGTTGGTCCGTCTGGCGAAGGACCGAGGCGGAACCCTCGTCACGGCCGATGTCAACCTCGCGAAGGTCGCCGAGGCCGTCCGGGTACCCGTCAGATCGATCAACGCCCTGGCGTCGGCGTTCCGGATCCCACTCACGCCCGGCGAGGAACTTGCGTTGCGGCTCGTCAAGGAGGGCAAGGAGCACGGACAAGGGATCGGGTATCTGGAGGACGGGACGATGGTGGTGGTCCAGGATGCGGTCGAGTTCATCGGCAACGACGTCAAGGTCCGCGTCACGAACACCCTGCAGACGCCCACCGGCCGGATGGTGTTCGCGAACCTGTCCGACGGCTCCTCGTGACGGAAGCGGTTGCCATCATCCTTGCGGCAGGGGTCGGCGAGCGGATGGGTCGTGGGACGCCGAAAGCGTTCCTGTCGATCGGGGATGGCACCTTGGTCGAGGCGGCGATGCGGACCGCCGATGCGTGCCCGCAGGTCGCGTCGATCGTTGCAGCGGTTCCCGCAGGCTTCGAGGACGCGATCTTGGCCGTCGGCGGCATCCGCGCGGGTGTCACGGCGGTACCGGGCGGTGACTCGCGCCAGGCGTCGGTCATCGCCGCCCTCGCGACGATCCCGGCCTCGGTGCAGGTCGTGGTCTGTCACGATGCGGCGCGCCCGTTCGCGTCGGCTCAGTTGTTCTCCAGGGTCATCGAGGCGGTCGCCGGCGGCGAGGCCGACGGGCCTGAGGGAGCGATCCCGGTCACGCAGGTTCTCGACACCGTCAAGCGGGTCCGTGATGGGGTCGTGGTGGGAACGGAGCCGCGCGAGGAGCTCTTCCTGGCCCAGACCCCGCAGGCGTTCAAGGCCGAGCCGTTCCGCGCGGCGCACGAACGGGCAGCGACGGAGGGGTACCGGGCGACGGACGATGGCGCGGTCATGGAGTGGGCCGGGTACCGCGTGGTCGCCGTTCCCGGAGAGTCGGACAACCTCAAGGTGACGACCCCGACCGACCTCGCTCGGGCCGAGGCGATCGTCGGCACGGGCGGTGCGCTCCGATGAGCGATCTGCGGTTCGGGCTGGGGTTCGACGTGCACCCTCGCGAGGTCGGACGCCCGCTGTTCCTAGCCGGGGTGCACTTCGAGGGCGAACCTGGGTTGGCCGGGCATTCGGATGCGGATGTGGTCTGCCATGCGATCGGTGACGCCCTCCTGGGAGCCGCAGGCCTCGGCGACGTTGGGGAGCACTTCCCCGATTCCGATCCTGCGGTGGAAGGGATCGCCGGTCTCGACCTGCTGGCGCTGGTCGTGGGCAGGTTGGAGGAGCGCGGATCGGCCCCGCGGTCCTGCGATGTGACGGTGATCGCGGAGCGTCCGCACCTGTCGGAGCATCGCGAGGAGATGCGGAGGAACCTGGCCGCCGCCCTTGCCGTCGATGTCGATCGGGTGTCGGTCAAAGCTACCCGGCCCGAGGGACTCGGTCTCGAGGGGGACGGGGCCGGCTGTCTCGCGCTCGCCGTGATCGCCGAGGCCTGAGGTGACCGACCGGCGAAGGAACCGCCGGCGAGACGAGTCGGTCCGTACGTCCTACGTCGGGGGCAAGCGCGCGGTGCTGGAGGCGGTACGCGCCGGTCGGGCCGGCGCGGTGACGATCGCCGAGGGCGGGAAAGCGACCGAAGGGCTCCGGGATCTGCTCGCGGCCGTCGAGTCGGCCGGGATCACAGTCGATCGCCGTCCTTCGTCCGAGCTGGACGCGCTGGCCGGCGATCATCGGGGCGTCGTCGCCCGGGTGGCCGTTCCCGCCGATCTCTCGGAGCGTGATCTGGCGACGTTCCCATTCACCGATGATGCCCTCGTCGTTGTGCTGGACGGGATCGAGGACCCGCAGAACCTTGGAGCGGCCGCCCGGGTCGCGGACGGCGCGGGTGCCGAGATGCTCGTCACGCGAACCCGGCGATCGGCTCCGGTCACCGCGAGCGCCATCCGGGCCTCTGCGGGCGCCCTGGTGACCCTCCCGCATGCACGGGTCGCCAACATCGCGCGCGCGATCGGACGGCTCAAGGACGGCGGGTTCGAGGTTCTCGGTCTCGACGAGCGCGCCCCCGGCGGCATCTACGAGGAGCCCTGCCCGGCCGGAAGGGTCGCCGTCGTTGCCGGCTCAGAGGGAACCGGGCTGGCCAGGCTGGTCCGAGAGTCCTGTGACGTGCTCGTTAGCCTCCCGATGCGGGGGGAGGTGGCCTCCCTGAACGTGGCGACCGCCCTTGCAGCCGTGCTCTACGGATCGGTGCTCCCCTCCCGGGTGGTCGTGCCCGGTTCGGAGGATCGAGAACCCGGTCCTCTCCCGGGCTAAATCCCAAGGCCATCCTGGCCGAAACCTGAATGGGGCGGGGATCCTGCGGTGGTGGGGTCTCCAGAGAGGTGTGCCATGGAACTCGACCAGGTCCTGGATGCCGCCGTCATCGGCGCGCAGCCGCTCTTCGCGGGGCTCAGCGACGAGGTGAAGGAACGGATCCTGGCGCTCGCTCGCCGGGTCGAGTTGGACGAGGATCACCGGATCGTCACCGAGGACACACCCGGGGACAGCGCCTACATCCTGGTGGAGGGGCGGGTTCGGGTCGTGCAACGAGGCCGCCAGGTCCGCGAACTCGGGCCCGGGTCGGTCTTCGGAGAACTCTCACTGATCGACGGAGCGCCGCGTTCGGCGACGATCGTGACGACGACACCGGTCGTCTGCCTCGAACTGCAGCGCGAGCACCTCTGGCGCTTGTTCGAGGAGCAGCCGTCGGTGATGGCTCAGGTGATGCGCGGTCTGGTGATGCGGCTCCGCGAACTCGAGCGGCCGGTCGACCGGCTCACCGGGTTGCCGAACCGGATGATGTTCGAGGAACTGCTGGCGATGGCGCTCGATCGTGCCGAGCGCTCCGGGTCCGCGGTCGCGGTGCTGCACGTTGGGCTCGACGGCTTCCAGCTGATCAACGAAGGCCTCGGATCGGTGGAAGCGGACCGGATCCTCATGGAGGTTGCCGGGCGCCTTGCGGCGTCCGCCTCCGGCACGGTGGGGCGGGGTGGGGACGATGAGTTCCTGATCCTGGTTGCGGACGTGGACGATGCCAGTGTCGCCGAGCGCACGGATGAGGATGATCCCGGGTTCCTCGCGGCGGAATCCGCGGCGCATGCCGTCGCCGAGCTGCTCGAGGAGCCGTTCGCGTCCGGTGAGCAGGAGATCTTCGTGACGGCGAGCACCGGTGCCGCGATCTTCCCACGGTATTCGGAGACCGCGACGACCCTGATGCGCGACGCCGCGACCGCGATGCGCGAGAGCAAGAGCGACGGTCCCGGCGGCCACCTCGTGTCCACCAGAGGGACCGGCGACCCGGAAGAGCGCCTTCAGTTGGTCAACGACCTCCGCCGCGCGGTGGAGGCGAACGCGTGGAAGCTCCTCTACCAGCCCGTCGTCGGGCTCCTCGATGGCAAGTTGGTCGGTGTCGAATCGCTGATCAGGTGGGAGCGTGACGGCGAACTCGTGTCGCCCGCGGCGTTCATCCCGCTCGCGGAGGATCTCGGGCTCATCGACGCGATCGGCGACTGGGTGATGGAGGAGAGCTGCCGCCAGTCCCAGCTCTGGCGTGAGGAGGATCTGGACCTGCGTATGTCGTTCAACCTCTCGCCGCGCGAGCTTCGGTGCGACGACTTGGTCGACCGACTGACGGCGCTCCTGGACAAGTATGGGATCCCGCCGACGCAGATGGTCGTGGAGGTCACCGAGACCAGCATGGAGACCCTTCCCGATCTCGTCCGAGGGGTGCTCGGGAAGCTCGCGATAGCCGGCATGGGGATCTCGATCGACGACTTCGGCACCGGGTACTCGTCGCTCTCTCGCTTGAAGGACATGCCGGTGTCGACACTGAAGATCGACCGGTCGTTCGTGTCGGAGCTTCCCGACCACGATGGCGCGGTCAACGTCGTGCGCGCTGTCATCCGGCTGGCGGAGAGCCTCGGGATGGTCTCGCTGGCCGAAGGGATAGAGACACCGGAGCAGCGTTCGATGCTGACAACGTTAGGGTGCCAGCTGGGCCAGGGATATCTGTTCGCCAAACCCCTTCCGCCGGAACGGATCCTGGAGATCTCGCGAGAGGGCGGCCGCCCCATGGGCGAGGGCTAGAGCCGGGCGAGAGCGAAAGCCGGGGCGAAGGATCGGGCTCGGGCCCCTACTCCAGCCTCGCGAGCGCCGCCTCGTTGTCCTTGCGACGGTACGCGTCCCGCGCCTGGTGCAGGACCGCCGCCGCGCGGTCCGCGTCCCCGCGGGCGACCAGCACATCGGAGAGATCGGAGAGTGCGTCGGCGTGCATGTTGATGTGGTCCGTCGTCGCGGCGAGGTCGGCGGCTTCCCCGGCAAGGTGCGCGGCTTCATCGACGTCGCCCAGATGGGCAAGTGCCCGGGCCTTGCCGCCCCGCCAGACGACCTGGGACACGATGTCGTCGCTGTCGGCCCAGGACGCGCTCGTCTCTGCATAACGCCGGGCCTCTTCCCACCGTTCCTGCTCGCAGAAGGCACGGGCGCGCATCGCGGCGAGCGTTGACGCGTACCCGCGTTCGCCGAGCTCGACCAGGGCGTCGAACCCCTCGCGGAGATCGCGTTCGGCCCCCTCGGGGTTGCCGGCCAGGAGTTCAACGTCGGCGAGCGTTTCGGCGGTCGTCATCGCTCCGACGACCTCGCGTCCGAGCTGCCGGTCGATCAGCGATGCTCGGTTGATCAGCTCGCGGCCGGAGTCGAACTGGCCGCGCATCGCTTGGAGGACTCCGAGCGTGTACAGGGTCGTGGCTTCCGCGGACTGTCCGAGATCCTCATTCGACCGAAGCTCCTCGATCCGCTCGATGGCCTCTGGGGCCGGTGTCGGTCCGTAGAGGAGGGCGGACGCGTACGCGGAGAGGTACCTGCCACCGTAGGCGCCGGCCCGGTGGGCGTGCTCGGCGGCGGCCAGCGCCGCCTCCGCGGTGTCGGCACTCCGGCAACGGTAGATGTGCACGAAGGACAACATCCCGTACGCCTGCGCGAGGCCGCGTTCGTCGTCGGCCCGTCCGAAGACGTCGATGGCGTGCCGGGCCGCCGCCTCCGCGCGCTCCGACCACCCTTCGGGATCGACCAGTGAGTCCAGGTCGGCTCGGACGAGAGCGGTCCGTGCTTCCAGGCTCGCGTCGCCGCCGTCGCGAGCTCGCGTCGCCGCGTCGTCCAGCACGTCACGGGCCCGGTCGAAGTCACCCGTGTCCAGGAGCGCTTCGCCCAGACCGGGTAGGAGCTGGCTCCGCTCCGGGTCGTGGTCGGCCAGGAGCCGGACCGCGCGTCCGAGCAGGCTGGTCGCGGCCGGCATGTCGACCAGCTCGAGCGCGCGCCGTCCTGCATGTCCGAGGTGCGCGCCGGCGCGTCGTGCGAGATCGCGTTCCGCGTCGTGGACGGCCCCGAGTTCCTCGCGGAGACGGAACGCCTGCTCCAAGTGGTACCCGATGATCTCCTCGTACTCGCTGCTCCGGTCCCGCACGGCCCCCTCGAGCCAGTCGGCGAAGCGCTCGTGCAGCTCTGCGCGGAACTGCTTGAGCGCCGAGTCGTACACCGCGTCCCGGATCAGGATGTGGCGGAAGCGGTAGGTCTCGTACCCGAGGGCATCCTGCCGGTCGGGCCGGATCAGTTCCGTCTCCGACAGGGTGTCGAGGTGCCGCCGAACCTTCTCGGCGACCGGCTGCGGACTCAGCGCGATCAGCGCGTCGACGTAGAAGCTCTGGCCCTGCACCGAGGCACGCTGGGCCTGGTCCCGGTCTTCCGGCTGGAGTCGCTCGATGCGAGACGCAAGGATCGCGGAGATGGTCGGTGGGATCACGATGGCCGAGAGGTCTCGAGTCACGGTCCAGCGATCGGCCTCCCGCCGGAGCGTCCCGTCGTCCACGAGCATGGCTACGAGTTCCTCGACGAACAGCGGATTCCCGTCGGTTGCCTCGGAGATCCGGGCGCGGGCCGCCTCGGGCAAGCCGCTGCTCCCGAGGAGGCCGTCGATCAGAACGCGGCTGTCCTCCGGACCCAGCGGGTCGATCGTGAGCGTGTGCGCGTCGGGGACGTCGTGGCCCCATCGCGGTTGGGCGTGCGCGAACTCCGGACGCGCGATGCATAGCAGGAGGACGCGGGCATCGGCCGTCCAACGTGCGAGGTGATCGATCAGGTCTAGGAGGGTGGGTTGGGCCCAGTGCAGGTCGTCGAAGACGAGGATCACGGGGTCCCGGCGGCCGAGCGCCTCGAAGAAGTGCCGGACGGCGCCGAAGAGCTCGGCCGCCGGAACGTCGGCGGTCCGGAGTCCAAGGACCTTCGAGATCTGCGTGGCGGTGTGCTCGCCCGCGATCTCGGCGAGCCTCGCCTCCGCGTCCTCCCGCGAGCCATCCTCCGCGAGTCCGGCCGCTTGTCGGATCGCCTGGGCGACGGGCCAGAACGTGATCCCTTCGCCGTACGGGAGGCACCGTCCCCGGAGTTGCACCCATGCATCGCCGGCCCTACGGATGAGTTCTTCCGCCAGTCGTGACTTGCCGACCCCCGCATCGCCTAGCACCGTCACCATCCGGCACGCGCGCCCTCGCTCGACATCGCGGAGGGCGTCGACGAGCGCGCCGAGCTGCGCCGCCCTCCCGATCATCGGCGCGTCGAGTCGTCGGGCCGTACCGGCGACGTTCCGATGAACGCCCGTCAGTCGGAACGCGCCGACGCGTTCCGACTTCCCCTTGAGCGCGAGTGGTGCGATAGCCTCCGCGGTCAGAGCGGCATGCGTGAGCCGGTGGGTGACCTCACCGATCACGATCTCATCGTCGTCTGCGGCTTGCTCGAGTCGGGCCGCGACGTTGACGGCGTCGCCGGTGACGAGCGTCTGGCCGCCGGCCGCGTCGCCGGCGCCGACGGGACCCCTGTTCACACCGGTGCGGGTGAGCAGCTCGACGTCCCAGCGTTCGCGGAGGTCCTCGTTCAGGACGCCGACGGCATCGCGCATCTCCGCGGCCGCCCGCACGGCACGGAGTGCGTCGTCTTCGTGGACGGCGGGGATCCCGAACACCGCCATCACCGCGTCGCCGATGAACTTCTCCACCGTTCCGCCGTGGCGTTCGATGATCGCCCGCATCTGGTCGAAGTAGGCGCTCATCAGCGTCCGGAGCGACTCGGGGTCCATCCGCTCGCCGAGTTTCGTGGAATCGACCAGATCGCAGAACAGGATGGTGACGGTCTTGCGGGTTTCGTGGGAGACCGCAGCGGTCAGGGCGGAGCCGCAGGCGAGACAGAACTTCGCGCGCTCCGGGTTCTCTTCTCCGCAGCTCGGGCAGGCCGGCACGGCTGGAGTCTACGGTGTCGCTAGCGCACGCGGACCCTGATGCGTGCCACGTCGATACCGATATCGCCCCACCCGGGCACGCTTCCGAGGATCTGCCAGGTGCGCTTGTCGCCGGACTGAGTAGCGGCCGATGCCTTGATCCGAACGTTGATGCAGGATTCCTCGCCGAAGTCGAGGTTGCCCGCAGGGTATCCGACCTGGATGGTCTGGTCGGTGATCGGCTGGTCCAGGTAGTCGGTCCACGTCACGACGAAACCACCCCCGTCTCCACCGGAGGTGAGTTCATGGTCGAACGTGGCTCCGGCGTCGTTCTGGACGCAGACCCTGAATCGCACGCTGCGGCCTCGTTTGGTCCTGGCGACCACCGTCTGGCCGGATCCATCCAGGTTGTACACGTCCTGCCCGGTGAACGTGGGGGACGAGGCCCGTTTCGCGTAGACGTCGGCGGCAGGACCGGGGGAGCCGGCGACGGCGGGAGGAGCCTGCGTCACGGTCGCCAGCACGGCCATCAGGAGGATGGAGGTTGCGGCGAGGTGTCGTGGCCGGCGGCCGATCACAGAGGCACGCTAGCACGGGCTCCCGGGAGCTCCCAATCCGTTTGATGGCGTCCGGTCCCCGGGCTATCCTCAGGCGATGCGAACCGAAGTCGCGCCGGGGTCGGCTGGGGTGGTCGACGTCCAGGAGCCGCCGCCCCCCCCGCCGCAGGCAGCCGACCGGGAAGTGGACGTCGAGCCGGACGCGGCGCCCTCGGAGACCCCATCACACCGGCGCCTAGACGTCCAGGGCCTCCGGGCGGTCGCCGTCACCCTCGTGGTCGCGTTCCATGCCGGGCTCCCCGTGTCGGGAGGATTCATCGGGGTCGACGTTTTCCTCGTGATCTCGGGCTTCGTCATCACGGGGATGCTGCTCCGAGGACTCGAGAAGTCGGGCACGATCCGGCTTCGGACCTTCTACGCGCGACGCATCAAGCGGATCCTTCCCGCTCTCGCTCTGGTCACCACGCTGGTGATGGGGGCGTCCGTCTTCCTCGGTTCCTCGTTCGGCTCACAGCAGACGACCGCCGCCACGGGGCTCGGGGCGACCTACGTCAGCGCCAATATCGTGATCTACCGGGAATCGATCCAGTACTTCTCTCCGGCAGCCGAGACGAATCCCCTCCTGCACACGTGGACCCTGTCGGTGGAGGAGCAGGTATACCTGATCTTCCCGTCCCTCCTGCTCGGGAGCTGGATCGTCGGTCGGTTGGTGCGTGGGCGTTCGTTCGGCGGCCGGCGTCGCGAGGGCGATCGGATGCTCGTCGGCCGACGATCGCTCCGCGGCTCGCGCCGGGCCGCGACGTACATGTTGATCGCGGTTGGCGTGGCCTCGTTCCTCGTCTCTCTCTTCGTCTCGTTCGGGAAGACTTCCATCTCACCGGAGTGGGCGTTCTACTCGTCGATCGCCCGTGTGTGGGAGTTCGCGGTCGGCGCCGGCCTGGCCCTGGCTGCGTCCCGGCTCAAGAACATCCGACCGGTCGCGGCTGCCGTGCTGGGCATCGCCGGGGCGTGTGCCATCGTCGTCGGCGCGTTCACGATCTCGGGCGGGATGCCCTATCCGGGCCTGGCGGTGCTCGTCCCGGTCCTGGGTGCGGCCGCCGTTATCGCGGCGGGTTCCCGTGCGACCTCACCAGCATCGCGGATCCTCTCGCTGAAGCCGATGGTGAAGATCGGAGACGTTTCGTATTCGTGGTACCTCTGGCACTGGCCGTTGATCGTGTTCGCGGCGATCATCTGGCCGGGGACGACATGGATCCTCGTCGCGGTCGGTCTCGGTTCCATCATCCCGGCCTGGCTCTCCTACATCGGGATGGAGCGTCCCATCCGCAGCAGCAAGAAGATCCGGGGGTGGCGCGTCGTCGCGCTCGCGCTCGTGTGCACGCTCGTCCCGACTGCAGCTGCGCTGGGACTTGCGGCCGGCGCTCGCGATTCCTGGGGGAACGAAGAGGTCGCGGACATGCAGGCGCAGGTCGGGGCCGTGCATGCCCCGACAGAGCTCAAGTGTGACCAAGGCGCTGTCGGGGCGGCCGATGCCGGGCCTGCGTGCGAGTTCAATGTTGCGTCGACGAACGCTCACGTGTACCTGGTGGGCAACTCGATCGCTGCCATGTACAGCGAGGCTCTCATCGGCGCGTCCGAGAAGCTGGACCTCCCGTTGACGCTCGACACGCATTCGGGAGGGTTCTGCGACGCGCTCAACGGACGCGGATGTACCGAAGCCCTCGCCTCGGCCTGGGACAAGCTGATGAAGCGGCCGCCGGGCGTCGTCGTGATGTCTGGCACCTGGGACCTCGGGGCGTTCAGCGGATCGGCGTCGGATCTCACCGCCAAGGAAGAGGCGGACCTCTTGACGGAAGACCTCGGGAAGATCATCCGCAGGTTGAACAAGGTCGGTCACCACGTGCTCATCGTGATGCCGACCCCCAGGTTCTTCTACGGTCCTGAGCCGGGGACGTTCGACCCGTATCCGGTGCGATCATCGGGCGATCGCGAGGTGCACTCGACCGTGTGGAGGCCTCGAGACTGCTCGGCTGCGGTCGCTCAGACCGACATCTCGGCCTGTGGCGCGGAGATCCCGAAGAGCGATGTGAAGGCTAGCCAGGAACTGAGCTTCGAGACGCTCACCGCGCTCGCCAAGGATACGGGCTCGACCACGTTGGACCTGCGGGATCGCTACTGCGTGGATGGCGTTTGCCGGACCAACGATGGTGACTTCTGGATGTTCGAGGATGGGCTCCACATCACTGTTGCGGAGAGCCGGGAACTCGCGCCGACGTTCACGCGCGTCCTGCGAGACGTGATCCGGGAGCAGTGGGGGCCCCGCAGTGAACGCGAGGAGCGCGAAGCTGAAGCGAAGTCGGGTAGCCAGTCCTCGGATGAGGGCGGAAAGAAGCCAGAAGAGAGCGGCGGCCAGCCGGCCGACGATGCCACCCCAGAGGAGAACCCCTAGCGCAGATGCGTGGTTCGCTCCGTGCGCAGGTGTAGCTCAGTGGTAGAGCAACGGTTCTGTAAACCCGTCACCCGATGTCGCGGGCGAACACAGCTGGTTTCAGTACCGGGATCTCGCGACATGTGCCGAGGCGAAGCAGGTGCTTGTCCCCGGAGACGATCACGTCGGCCTCGCCTTCGAGCGCGGCTTCGAGGATGCGGTCATCGTCGGGATCTGCAGCGATCTCGTGGATGCGAGACGCTGGCCGGACCACCTGGCCGACCCTCGCCACATGAGCGACCGCCTCCTGAGTCATCGCTGGACTCCAGCCAAACTTCGTTTCCAGGATCCGCCCGAACTCGGCCAGGAGCGCTGGCGACGTCACCAGGGTCGCTCGACCTTCGAGCGCGGCTCGATAGACGGCCTCGGGGGCTCCCCCTGGGAAGACGAATGCGGAGATGAGGACGTTCGTGTCGAGAACAACCCTCAAGCGCGGGCTTCCCGGATCAATCTCTCGACGTCCTTCTCCGTCCTGATGCCGCCGCGCGAAGCCTCTGATGCGCCGTAGCGTTGAAGGGATTCAAACGTGCGGGTCTCGCGGAACGCTTCGTAGACCCGGAGCATCTCGCGGAAGAGTTCACTCTTGTTGCGCCCCTCCCCGGATGCGATCCGGTCGAACATCTCGGCGGTGTCGGGCGGCACCGATACCGTGAGGACCCTGGAGGTTCGTTTCGTTGACATGTCATACAGCGTATGACACCTTCGGAGGGATGACAAGTCCGTGTTGTGAGCACGCTCCTCTTAGACTTGCTGCAGATTGCCGGTGTAGCTCAGTGGCAGAGCAACGGTTTTGTAAACCGTAGGTCGTCGGTTCGAATCCGACCGCCGGCTCGAAGTTCGGT
>JBBDIK010000017.1:0-63174 GCA_040880465.1 Actinomycetota bacterium
CCGCCTGGGAGCTTTCGCCCCCACACCGGTTTTGAAGACCGGGGGGCCCACCAGGAACCCTGACGCCTCCGTGAGGCAGCCTATCCGTCCGGCGCCGTCGTCACGGTCGGTTCGCGACCGATCTCGCAGGCCGGGTTAGGCTAGGTCGATGGAAACGGGTTCCTTGTGGACCGCGCTTTCGACTTCCTGATCCGAAGGAGCTGGCGAAATGAGCAGCGCGACCGCGCGCCTACGACCCCGCCTGGCGGCCGCCGCCATCTTGACGGCGTTCGTCGTCCTGACCACTGCGCTCCCCGCCTCGGCCTGCTGCTCGAGTACGGATCTCGATGACACGGCCGGCAGACTCGACATGTCCGCGGCGAGCGGCTTCAAGGATGCGCCTAGTGCACCACTCGACCTCAGCATCGAGACTTTCGGGCGATGGGGTGACCGCGTGCTCTCGCGCAGTGGTCCCGGTCGGGTGTTCGTGTACTTCGACACGACGGGCGACTTGATCTCCGACTATGTCGGCAGGGTCAAGCTTTCCCACGGCCAGCTCGTGATGGTGATCACCGGTCCCGGTTTCAGGAGCCAGCCGCTCGAGGTGCGGCGTCCGAACCGAAGCAAGGCCAAAGTGAGGGTTCCAGGCACCTCGGCGGCGAATCCTGTTGGTGGCGTCGCCTTCTACTTCCGGACCGAGTTCACGGCGGTCGGTGCCTGTTCGGGTGGCTGCGCCGACGAGACGCCGGATGCCCCCGACTGGTTCGGCCCGATCTAGAAGTGAAGCGACGCTACGCAGGGGTGCGTGGCGTCTTGGGTTTCGGTTTCTTCGGGGGCAACGTCGAGGCGTACGCGACGCCTCGATCGATCCACCCCTGGAGTTGCTTAGCAGTCCGGATGCCCTCGGGCGCGACGAAGAGGAATCCGCGCATCGGCTTGCCGGTGAAGTCCATCGGGCGCACGTGGGGTTCCTCGAGCGCCGCGTCACCGGCCTCGTATGAGAGCCGGACCATCAGCTCGTCCTTGACGATCCCGGTCGCCATGTTCCCCCCGACCGTGTAGCACAGCCCACCGAACATCTTGATCTCGGTCACGCCCCTCACCTGCCCCAGGGCCGCCCGAACCCGCTCGGCCAGGTCCTCGTCGAAGGCCATGCTGGCCAGCCTACCTCCCTGACTAGTCCGTCCGGACCATCTCTGGTGGTTCGACCCGAGGGGGCTAAACCTTTCCGGCGGCCCTGCCGAGGATGAACTGGGGACAGCTAGACAACGCGCCGACCTGCGCATGCCCTTTCTTCATCGGCTTCATCGATCAGGAAAGGAGAGGGCATGGGGGCCGCGCCGTTCGTACAGTCGTTCGCGCGGAACTTGGAGCAGGGTGAAGGGGGGGTGCAGGCGTTCGTGGACGCCATCGTGCGGTACGGCGATGGCCTGCGGACGGGGAAGGTCGTCCTGACGGATCGGCGGTTGCTGCTGATCCTGCCGGACGAAGAAGGTGGAGAACCAGACATCCGTGCGTTCAAGCGCAGAGAGTGCACGGTCGTACGGACGCAGGAGCGTGATGACGGCGGCGTGCTCGTCGTCCTCAAACTCCGGGATCGCGTGCTGGGACTGTGCTTCATGGATTGGTGGCGTCAGGAAGGGGAGCAGCTGATCGCCTCCCTCAGCCCCGAACAGGGAGGAGGGCGATCCGACCGCCGGGTGAGCTGAGCGTTCTACGATGAACGCATGCAGGCGGCCTTCTTCGACCTCGACAAGACCGTCATCTCCCGGTCGAGCTCGTTCAGCCTCGCGCGGCCCATGTACCGCGCGGGCATGGTCTCGCGCCGGACCGTCGTTCAGAGCGCGTACGCGCAGATGGTCTTCATGCTGCTCGGCGCCGACGAACGCCGGCTCGACCGAGCCAAGGGGGCGATGCTCAAGCTGACCAAGGGCTGGGAGCGCGCCCGGCTCGAGGCGCTGGTCCACGAGGTGATGGAAGAGGTCATCGACCCGTTCGTCTATCAGGAAGCGCTCGAGCTGATGGCCGAACACCGGGCCGCCGGCCGGGAGGTCTGGATCGTCTCGACCTCGCCGGAGGAGATCGTGCGGCCGCTGGCGGAGCATTTCGGCGCGACCGGCGTCATCGCGACGCGGGCCGCCGTCACCCCCGACGGCCGCTACACCGGCGAGCTGGAGTTCTATTGCTTCCGCGAGACCAAGGCCGAGGCGATGCGCCAGCTGGCCGAACGCCGGGGCATCGACCTCGCGTCGTCGTTCGCGTACTCGGACTCGGTGACCGATCTGCCCATGCTCGAAGCCGTCGGAAACCCCTCCTCCGTCAACCCCGATCGCGAACTTCGCCGCGAAGCGGAACAGCGGGAGTGGCCTGTGCTGGTGTTCCGTCGTCCGGTCCGGCTGATGCGCCGTCGCGCTCCGGCTTCTTCCGATGGCGGTAGCGGCGGCGGTCTCGTCGTCGTCTGGGCGGCGGCGGCGATCCTCGTCGCGGCCGGCGTGTTGGTGTGGATCTGGATGCGCGGGCGCCGCTCGCGCCGATAGCGCCGCTTGCGCCGATCGCCGGTCAGAGGGATACCCAGCCACTCTTCTCAACGTCATACGGTCGTATGACGACCTTCACCTTCCTTTCCGGTCCAACGACGGACTGGAAGGCGCTCGCCACGCCGGCGGCCAGATCTTGCAGAGCATCCTTGGTACGCGTAGGTCGTTCCCAGAGATCAACGTCGATCCTGGCTACGACTGCGCGAAACCCGTCAGGCGCGCAGACGGGAACGACGTCGATGTCGTGCTCATCGATCTCGAGGGCCGGTATCAGCATCATCGCGCGTCGCACGGCCTCGTCGATGTCCGACAGCGGATCGTCTCTTCTCAAGTTGAAGACGGTAACGCGCGGCATGGTATCTCTCTTCGTTCTTCGGGTTCGGTGTCCGCGGACGAGTCTAGCCCCGTCGAGAAGCCCCGCTGCCTCGGCCGGAGACACCCTTGATCCGCCATCCCTGCCACATCGCCGGTCCCGGCGATGTGGGGCCGAACGGCCGATTTCCCTCCCCCCGGGTCCGGGTGTAAGGTCGGGAGGTAGGGAGCAGTACCCACGCGCGGACTGCCGCGGGAGGCATGCTCGGGTGCGGCTGACATAGTCGGCCGGCAGCCGAGCAAGTGCAAGAGCGCTTGTTAGCTGCTCCCTTTCCCTATGCCCATGCCGGGCGGATCATGCCGGGCGGATCATGCCGGGCGGATCACGCCGGGCGGATCACGCCGAGCCACGGCGAAGGGGCGCCTTCTCCCTCAGTTCCTCGTGCTCAGCTGCTACGGGCCGAGGCGTGCGCCAGGCGCGCAGCCAGGCGTTCCGCGCGTTCGGCCGCCTCGTCGATGCTGCCCTCCGAGACGGTCCGGCGGATCGTGCCGAGTTCGGTCTCGACGACCGTTCCGATGCGGCCCCTGCGCGTGTGAGGGTCGCGGATGAACTCCTCGAGTTCGGCGACCGCGTGGTCGAGGCGGGACAGGGAGTCGTTCGCCGCGATCCGGATGGCCTCGGCGGCCTTGCGCCGTGCCTCCCGTCGCTCTGCGAGGTCGATCACGTTGCCCATGGTCCGATGGTAGGACCAGCCTCTGACATTTCCCGTATCTGAACGCGGAATCACCCGGCCACGAGCCTAGAATCCCCTCATGGGGGACACCGACGCCGTCGCGCTCCTGCTTGCTGCGCTCACGTGTGGCGAGCGGTTCGCTGCGCGCCGCGCGCGCGACAACGTTTCACTCGCTCCTGACGAGGCCACCCGCAAGGAACAGCAGCACATCGCCGAACATGAGGAGCAGAGCTACGAGCTGGTGTCCGCGCGTCTGGCGGAGGTCGGCGACCCCCACCTCACCGAACGCTTCCAGCCGTTCTTCCAGTCCTTCCACGACCGGTGCGCGCCATCGGACTGGGTCGAGGCCCAGGCGTTCCACTACATCGGTGATGCGCTCGTCTCCGAGTTCGGGGACGCATTGGTCGGCAAACTCGACCCGGTCTCGGCCGAGGTCGTGACCAAGTCCCTGGGCGGGCGGGAGGCCCAGGAGGCGTTCTCACTGGACGAGCTGCAGCGTGCGATCGATCAGGACCCGGGGACGCGTCCCCGCATCGCCGACTATGCGCGGCGGATCTCGGGGGAGGCGCTGACCCAGACCTCTCGGGCCCTGGAGGCCGCGGCGGCGTTGCGCGATCTGCTCGGCGGGGTCCAGGGCGAGAAGGCGATCCTGCTGGATCTGCTGGAGGCCCACCGGGTCCGGCTGGATCGGTTGGGGATCGACCTGGTCGAGATGGACGACGACGGCGGCATCTGACGTTCTGCCGGGACCGATGGTCCTGCCCGACTTGCGGTAAGCGGTCCCGGCGGGGCACGATACGCATCCAGTGCGCCCCCGGCCGGCCCCTCTGGGGGGCGAAGGGTGAGTCAGACGTCTCAGGAGACCGCGCAGGACCTCGAACGCTTCAAACAGGCGTTCGCCAGCGCGCCAGTGGGCATGGCGTTGGTGGGCAGCGACTTCCGGTTCCTCGAGACCAATGACGCCCTCTGCAGCATGCTCGGGTATCCACGCGAGGAGCTGACCGGACTCACCTTCCTCGACATCACCCATCCGGACGATGCCGAGATCGATGCCCACCTGGCGAAGCAGCTCTTCGCCGGCGAACTGCCCCACTACCGTATCGAGAAGCGCTACCTGACCAAGTCGGGCGACGTCCTCTGGGTGGATCTCAGCGCCACCCTCATCTCCGCAGAGGACGGGACGCCTTACGGGTTCGGGATCATCGAGAACATCACCGACCGCAAGACGGCCGAGATCCAGCTCCGCGACCTTGAGGCCGAACAGCGGCGCCTGCTGGACGCGACCATGGGCGCGGTCGAGGACGAGCGCAGCCACCTCGCCGGTGAGCTGAGCGACGGAACGATCCCGCGCCTGACGGCGTTCGCGCAGAAGGTGGAGACGGTTCGGGCGACGCTGATCTCGCTGGCTGGCTCGATGGAGTCCGAGGTGTCCCTCCACGAGGTGCAGGAGGGACTGACCGAAGAGGCGAGCTACCTGTACACCCTGGCCGGGAGGTTGCGGCCGGTGATGTTGGCGCGCGAGGGACTCGAGCCGGCGATCGAGGGGCTGGCCGAATGGCTGAAGTGGGCCCTGTCGATGCCGTGCACGATCAGCGTCGTGCTCGACGAGCGGCTCCCTCCCGAAGTGGAGATCAACATCTACCGTATCGCGCAGGAGGCCGTGACCAACATCATCCGGCACTCGCGCGCCACGTTGACGTCGATCTCGGTCTGGAAGCAGGGTGACCAGATCCTGATGCACATCCGTGACAACGGTGTCGGGTTCGATCCGTCCTCGCCGACGCGGGCCGAACGCATGGGTATCGGCCTGATGCGCCGGCGCGCTCAGGCGCTCGGCGGCACGTTCAGCTGTGAGTCCGTGGCCGGTGGCGGAACGTCGGTCCGCGCGTCGATCCCGATGCCGGTACCGGCGGTTGCCGACGAGGACGAGTAGCGCGGGGGAGGGGCGCATCCCCCGGATGGGGTGACGATGCGCTCGTTCCTGCCGATGCGCGAATCGGTCGCTCTGGTGATTCACGCGCGCGCTTCATCCACGTAGGCTTGTCCCTGTTGCGCAGGGCGGCCGACGCCCGGGCAGTACCCCCTCTCCTCCCCGTTGTGGTGCAAGTGGTTCTGGGCTTCCCGTCTGGATAGGGTGATGATAGGGGTCGCGAGGGTGTTGCTCGCGTGCGATGAGCCGGTGCTGGCCGAAGAGGTGATGAGCTTCCTCGATCGCACGGGTCACGCGAAGGTCGTTGCCGCGGCAGCGGATCGACGGCAACTTGCGGAGGCGGTGCGACAGGTCGGTCCGGACGTGGTCGTCGCCACGCCGGAACTCGCCCGCCATGTGGAGGCGTCCGTCGCCCCCGTCCTCGTCATGGATCGGTCGGAAACCGTCAGCGGACTGCGAACAGCTCTGCAGACCGGTGCGGTCGGGTTCTCGGTGTGGCCGGACGACCGCGACGGCCTTGCAGGACTGATCGCCTCATCGGTGTCGGAACCTCAGGCGACCCCGGTCGCTGGGCCGACGAAGATCGTCACCGTCGTCGGCGCGCGCGGCGGCGCGGGCGCGACGTTCCTCGCCACGCATCTGGCCGATGCATGCGCGCGGCTGGGGTCGCGGACCGTTCTGATCGATGCCGACCCGGTTTTCGGGGAGGTTGGGTTCGCGCTCGGAGCCCATCGCGATCCGGATGCGAGGACGGCTCGAGATCTGGTCCCGATGATGGACGAGTTGACCTCTTCGCACCTCGAGGAGGTGCTCTGGCCGCATCCACGTGGGTTCCGCGTCTTGCTCGGCGGCGAGGGGATGCAGCCGTCCCACCATCCCGGCCTGTTGGCGGCGGCCGGGGGGGTCGCCGACGCCGTGATCGTGCATGTGCCACGTTCGGGCCTGCTTGGCTCGGTCGGGTTGCTCGCGGCGAGCCACCGGCTCCTGTGCGTGCTGGTGCTCGACGTCATGAGCTTCCAATGCGCGAAGCGACTGTTGGATGGACTCGAGGCGCAGCCGGCGCCGCAGGCGGAGCTGGTCTTGAACCGCGCGTCGCGAGCCGAGCTGGTGCCGGGCGACGTGGTTCGCGTGTTCGGGAGGCCTCCCCTCGTCATCGTTCCTGAGGATCGCTCGGTCGCCTCGGCGCAGGACCGGGGCCGGCTGTTGTCGCCGCGCAGTCGGCCGAGTCGCGCCGTGACGCGGTTGGCGGAAGCCATCCTCGCCGACGGGGAGCGTGTGGCGTGAGCAGCCCTGCCGGTCCGAGCGGTACCAGCGGTCCGAGCGGCGACCGGACTGCGTCCGCGTCCCTGCGTCAACGGCTGCACCGGCGTCTGGTCGAGCGAGTCGACGCGGATGCGTTCGGTTCGGTCTCCCGGGCGGAACGCCGGCTCCGGGTTCGCGAGGAAGCGCTCGCTGTGTTGCGGGAGGACGGGGAGCTCTTGCCGCATGCGTCGCTCACACGCGTCGTGAATGAGATCGCCGATCGTGTCGTCGGGCTCGGACCTATCGAGTCGCTCCTGCGGGATCCGGAGGTGACCGAGGTCATGGTCAACGGGCCCGGCGACGTCTACGTGGAGCGGAGGGGGCGGCTCGAGAGGGTGCCCGACGTCCTATTCGAGGGGGAGGAGGATGTCGTGCATGTGATCGAGAGGATCGTGGCACCGCTCGGTCTGCGAGTGGATGGTTCGTCACCTTATGTGGACGCCAGACTGGCGGACGGGAGCCGGGTGCACGCGATCCTTCCGCCCCTTTCGCTCTGCGGCCCCGTCCTGACGGTACGCAAGTTCTCGTTGGCGCCGCTCTCGCCGGAGGATCTGGTCGCCCGCGGGACGCTCGGTCCCCGGATGCTCGCGTTCCTCGCCGCGTGCGTTCGCGGGAAGGCCAACATCGTCATCTCCGGCGGTACCGGTTCCGGCAAGACCACCTTCCTGAATGTGATCTCCTCGCTCATCCCCGACCGCGAACGCCTCATCACGATCGAGGATGCGGCGGAACTTCGGCTCGGCAAGTCGCACGTCATCGGCCTGGAAGCCCGGCCACCCAACGTCGAGGGCAACGGTGAGGTGACGGTTCGGGACCTGGTCCGGAACGCGCTGAGGATGCGCCCCGACCGCATCATCGTCGGCGAGGTGCGCGGCGGCGAAGCCCTGGACATGTTGCAGGCCATGAACACCGGCCACGACGGTTCCCTCTCGACCGCGCACGCGAACTCATCCCGTCACCTGCTGTGGCGGCTCGAGACCATGGCTCTGATGTCCGACATCGACCTGCCCGTCGAGCATGTGCGCGGACAGATCGCCTCGGCCGTGGACGTGATCGTCCATATGGCTCGGTTGGCCGACGGGAGCCGGAAGGTGACCGATATCTGCACGGTCGAAGGGTTCCACGACGGGCGTCCGGTCCTCGAGCACGTCTTCCGCCTGGACCGGTCAGCGGGACCGTCCGGTGTCTTCGTCGGATGCGGGCGCGAGCCGGCGCTCGCCGGGATCCTCGCTGAACGCGGGGAACGGCTGCCGGACGGCGTGTTCGGTGCGCATCCGGATGTCCGACGGCCGTCCGGAGCACGGGCGGACGGTGCGGGGCCTCTGGTGGCGGCCGGATCGGCGCCGCCTCTACCCAACGACGAGATCGTGCTGGAGGGGGCGGCGCGCCGTTGATGTCTTGGATCTCGATAGGCGCCGCAGCAGCGGCCGCGCTCTTCGGCGCCGGATGCGTGGTTGCTGCCCGTGACCATCGGCAGGTCGTCCCTTTCCCGGACGCGGCGGGGGTTCGGGCGGGGTCGTCACCCGGCTGGCGCTCAGCGTGGGCGGATTTCTCCTGGTTGAGCGGTTTCCGCCGGCGGCGGCATGCCGCCTTGGTGGCGTCGCAGCTTGCGGATGCGGTTCGGTCCGTTGCGGGCGGGCTGCGTTCGGGGGCCTCCCTGTCCGGCTCGCTGGCGAGTGCAGCGAAGGAGTCGCCCCCACCGGTGGCGGATGTCTTGTCGGACATCGTGAGCGGCGAAGCGGCCGGTGCCGGGATCGACGACGGGCTGGCGCGCTGGGCCGTTGATGCCGAGGACGACGACGTCGGTCTGGTCGTGGCGGCTCTGCGGATGCACCGTCGAGCTGGCGGCGACCTGCCGACAGTGTTGGACCGGCTCGCGGCCACGTTGGACGAGCGAACGGCGAGCCGCCGCGAGGTGCGCTCGCTGACGGCCCAAGCCAGGCTTTCGGGCCTCGTCGTGGGCCTGCTTCCGGTCGGATTCTTCGCGTTCTTGTCCCTCACCTCGCCCCGGGACATGGCCGTTGCCTATGCCTCCCCGATCGGCGCGTTCGCGATGGTCACTGGACTGGTCCTCGAGGGCGGGGCGTTCATGTGGATCCGGCACCTCCTGCGGGTGGACCCCTGATGGTCCCGCTCCTCGCATCCCTGCTGGGAGCCCTGGCGGTGGCCTGCTTCGCGCTCGCGGCACCGGCCGGCCGTGGGAGACATCTGGTGATGGGATCGGTCCTCCTCCCTGGCCATCGCCCGCCTCTCCTCCTCCGGGAGATCCTCGGTCGGGTCGGCGCATCCCGCGTGGGATCGTGGGTTCGCGGCCGAGGGACGTCGCCGGATCACCCCGCGTCGGGCTGGTCGGCCGAGGAGCTTTCGGGGGCGCAGATCGCGGCCGGAGCGATCGCCCTCGTCGGCTGTGTGCTCGCCGGCGCCCCGGTCGTCGTCGGCGCGATGTTCGTGTTCCTGGCCGCCGCCGCGCCGCGACTGCACGACCGTCGCGCGAGGCGGGCTCGGGCGGTTCGGATCGATCGGGAGGTCCCTCAGCTCCTGGATCTGCTCGCCGCCGCCGCGTCGGCCGGACTTGCGGCCCCGCTCGCCCTCCGGCGCGCCACCGACGGGCTCCGCGGCCCGCTCGCGGCCGAGTTCGGAGATGCGTTCGCGAACGTGTCACTCGGTGGCCGGTGGCGGCACGAGCTCTCCGCGCTCATCGAGCGGCTCGGCAGCCCCGACCTGCGTCGGATGGTCGCCGTCGTCGCTCGCACCGAGCGTCTGGGGATCCCGCTCGCGGATGCCGTCGCCGGTCTTGCATCCGAGGTCCGCCGTGCGCGGCGGGATACGGCGATGGAGCGCGCTCGCAAGGCCCCCGTCAAGATGCTCCTTCCCCTGGTGTTCATGATCCTTCCTGCGTTCCTCCTCCTCACGGTGGTTCCGGTGCTGGTGTCGACCGTCCGGTCGATCCGATGAGAAGGAGGTATCCGATGTTGCAGAGGTTGTACATCCGGCTGCTGCTGGCTCGCGAAGACGGGCAGACGACCGCTGAGTACGCACTCGTGATCCTGGCGGCTGCCGCGGTGGCCGTCGTCTTGATCGCTTGGGCGAAGTCCTCGGGCAAGCTGCCCTCGTTCTTCGACAACATCATCGATCAGGTTACGGGGAGTGCTCCGTAGCCCGCGGGGCTCGTCGACGGTTGAGTTCGTGCTCGTCTTGCCGCTGCTGCTGATCGTCCTCCTCGGGGTTGTGCAGGTCGGCCTCGTGATGCGCGACCAGCTGCGGGTGTCGCAAGCGGTTCGTGACGCCGCCCGCGAGGCCTCGGTCACGCTCGATCAGGGAGCGATCATGCGGGCGGCGGAGCGCTCCGGACTCGACGGGGCGAGACTTGAGCTCAGTGTCGCTCGCGAGGGCGGCGCTCCCGGGGACCCGGTCGCGGTCGTCCTCACGTATCACGAACCCGTCGTCGTGCCCCTCGTCGCGTGGCTTTTCCCGGACGGGTTCGTTCTGTCGGCGACCACGACGATGCGTCAGGAGGTGGCGGCGTGAGCGAGCGAGGGTCCGTGACGGTCCTGGCCGCGGTCGTGGTGTTGATCGCAGCGGTCCTTGCCCTGGGGTCGGCAGACGTCGCTCGGGTCTTGGCGGCGGCGTCGGTGGCCCAAGACGCCGCCGACGCCGCCGCGCTCGCGGCGGCCCAGGAACTGGCTCTTCCGACGGATGCCGACGCCGCGGCCCTCGCATCCGAGTACGCGGAGCGGAACGGGGCCAGGTTGACGCTGTGCGACTGCGTCGAAGGAGGACTCTCGGTCCGCGTCGAGGTGAACCTGGATGTCGGGCCGCTGCTCCTGGTGCCCGGTGAGCGCTCGGTGACAGCGGGTGCCCGGGCGATCGCGGACCCGACCGCGGACCCGATCGCGGACCCGACCGAAGATCCAGTCGCGGACCCGGTCTTTCCGGCTCAGTAGAGCTGGCGCAGCCCCTTGGCGTCGCCGCGACCCAGGGTCCGGTAGGCCTTGGAGCACTCCGGGAGGCCGTAGGTGCTCATCGTCAGGTTCCCGTGGGACGAGGTCACGTGCGCGAGCCCGAACGTGTGTCCGCGTTCGTGGGTGGCGATCCCCTGCAGGTCGTACTTGTTGTTGCAGCCGCTCATGACGGTGATCCAGTTGCCGTTGTCGTCGATGCGGATATCCGCCTCCACCAGATCGTCGACCCCGCTCGACACCATCGCCCACGAGCAGTTGATGGCGGCGGCCGGGTTCTCGAGCGGACCGAAGTCGACAACGCTGGTGCCGTCATTGCTCTGGCAGTTCAGGCTCTGGGTGATGTTCGCCTCCGTGGCCGTGTCGCCGAGGTAGTTCGTGGTCACGTCGACCCGGTCGGGCATCCCGCAGCTGTTCTTCTGGTTCGCGATGTTGTTCGTCGCCGACACGAACGCGCCCTCGGCTCCGGACGGAGTCAGGTTCCCGGGGGTCGTGTCCATGTTGAAGTACCAGTCGAACGAATCCGCGGGCGGCAGCCGGTACCCGGCCAGGGAAAGCGCCTTGTCGTTGCAGGACTTCGGGCAGCTGTTGCAGGGGGTGCCCCCCGTGCCGGCCGCCGCGGTCGCGACGGTTCCGGCCATCGCGTCGTCGCCGACGTCATCGAGCGTGACGCTGCCATCGGCGTTGGACGTGATGGTCAAGGTCTGCTCGCCACCGGCAAGCTCCGCGGAAACCGTCACCTGCATCCCCGCTGCCGGCAGGATCGCGCCGACCCCATGATCGCTGACCGCCCGGCCCCGCAGATCGCAGTCCGACCGGGTCACCCGCACGGGCAGGGCCCCGGCGTCCACGGGACCTGCCACGCGGCATGCTGGTAGCTCCGCCGGGTCGCCGACAGCCCCGCGGGCCGGAACCCCCGGGGCAAGCACCGCGAGTGTGGTGACCAGCGAGAACACCAGGAACGGCGCGAAGAGCCGGGCGCGTGCGGATGCGGTCTGTGTGGTCATGATTCCGGTTGCCTCTCCCCTTGGATATCGGCCCCGCATCGGAGCCCTTGAGCGCGGCCGCGTACGTCCCCGAGTCGCGGATATCCCGACCAGGGTTCCATCACCGGGGGGACTACTCGAACGCGGGACCGGGTGTACGATGCCTCCACCATGGCGGGGCTCATCGCGAAGAGGAAGAAGAAGCAACCGCTCGGCGTGATCGACTACACGCTCGCGAAACGGGCGCTCCTGCGCCGCGCTCGCGCCGGCATGCTGTCCACCTTCGAGATCTGCGATGCGCACCCCGAACTGATGCGCGCCGCGAAGCACGTCGGCGAGCCCGCTTCCCGGGACTGCCCCGTGTGCCACCGCCACGAGTTGCGTCTGCTGGCGTACGTGTTCGCCGACGCCCTCAAGCAGAACAGCGGTCGGGTGTGGGCGCTGGACACGGCCCTCCTGATGACCGCGAAGTTCCAGGGTGCATCGTGCTACGTCGTCGAGGTCTGCACCTCCTGCCAATGGAACCACCTGTCCGAGGCCTTCGTGGCCCGCACGGCCGGCTGAACCTCGACCGGCTGAACCTCGACCGGCTGAGAGCCTCCACAGGATCGCAACGAGCATCTGAGCTCGCCTGTCTGGTGCTCGCGGGGTCGTCGGTATCATGAGGACGTCTTGGCGCTCGCCACTCAACCTCGTTCAGCCTCTGGGTCACACCGTAAGCGTGGCCGCAAGAGAGGTCGCCAGCACGGCAGGAAGCGCGGGTTCATCCGGCGTTTCTGGTGGCTGTGGCTGACACTGATCCTGCTGCCCATCCTGGCGGCCGGGATCGGCGTCGGCATCCTCGTCTCCATGTACGCCAAGGTGAAGGTCCCCCCCTTCCCCTCGCTGGAACAGACCTCCTACGTCTACTACGAGGACGGGAACCGGGAGAAGCTGCTCACCAGTTTCCACGCAGCGGTCGACCGCACCGAGATCAAGGACATCGGCGAGGTATCGCAGGAGATGCAAGATGCGATCGTCTCCGCGGAGGACAAGACCTTCTGGACCCACACCGGCGTCGACCCGAAGGGCATCGTCCGCGCCGCCTGGGCGGACATCCGCAACCAGGCGCTCACCCAGGGCGGCTCGACCATCACCCAGCAGCTCATCAAGAACCTGTTCACGGGCGGCGACCGCACGATCGAGCGCAAGATCAACGAGGCGCTCTTGGCGATCAAGGTCGAGCGTGACCCGGTGGCCGCGCTCGGGCTCCCTGAGGATGCCTGTCCCGAGATCCCCTGTCCGGCGGCGAAGGAAGAGATCCTCCGCCGGTACCTGAACACGATCTATTTCGGACACGGGGCGTACGGTATCGAGGCGGCGGCGGAGACGTACTTCGGGGTCAGGGCCCGACAGCTCACGCTCTCGCAGGCGGCGACGCTCGCCGGCGTCGTCGCTGCGCCGTCCGACTACGACCCCATCTCGAATGCCGAGGAAGCGCAGGAGCGGCGCGACTACGTACTCGGCCGGATGGTCATCGATCAGGAGATCACGCAAGCGGAGGCGGACGCTGCTGAGAAGAAGAGCGTCAAGAAGCTCCTGAACCCCCCGGACCAGTCGCTCACGAGCTACGACGGTGACTACTTCGGGCTCTTCGTCCGCCAGCAACTCGAGCAGCAGTACGGCGAGGAAGCGGTGACCACCGACGGGCTCCGGGCCTACACGACCCTCGACATGGGGATGCAGAAGACCGCGCAGAAGGTCGTCGAGCGCTACTTCGACCCGAGGAGCGACAAGGATCCGGACGCCGCGCTGGT
This sequence comes from Actinomycetota bacterium, assembly GCA_040880465.1. Classification (GTDB taxonomy): domain Bacteria; phylum Actinomycetota; class UBA4738; order UBA4738; family JBBDHU01; genus JBBDIK01. The sequence goes on from JBBDIK010000017.1 coordinate 13,536, forward strand.
CGCGATCGATCCGCACACCGGTGAGATCCTGGCCATGTACGGGGGCCCCGGCATCGAGGAGAACCAGTTCAACCTGGCGACCCAGGCGTATCGGCAGGCCGGGTCGGCGTTCAAGCCCTTCACACTTGCCGCTGCGTACGAGGAGGGCTACGACCCGAAGGGCATGTGGGTCGGACCGCAGGTGGTTTCCATCCGCGAAGAGCAGTGTGACGGTGCCGGCGGCGAGATGTGGCGGCCGGCGAACGCGGCCGACGGCGAGTCTGGAACGTGGTCGCTCGAGGACGCCACCGCGTACTCGGTCAACACGGTGTTCGCCCAGCTGGTCGTCGCCAAGAACATCGGCCCCGAGAAGGTGGCCAAGGTCGCGCACAAGATGGGGATCGATTCCGAGCTGGAACCCGTGTGCTCGATCACGCTCGGCACCCAGTTGGTCTCGCCGCTGGAGATGACGTCCGCGTACGCGACCCTCGCGAACCAGGGCAGCTACTACCCGCCCAGCGCGATCAGGAAGGTCCGGGGTGCGGACGAGGCGTGCACAAGGGTGTGCGTGGCATCCGAGCCGAGGCGCCAGGCGCTCGCTCCGAACGACGCGAACCTCGTGACCGCTGCGCTCGAGGGCGTCATCGAGAAGGGAACCGGCGTGGCCGCGGCCCTGGACGGCATCCCCGCAGCTGGCAAGACCGGAACGACGCAGGACTACAGGAACGCCTGGTTCTGCGGCTACACCACCGACCTAGCTGTTTGCGTGTGGGTCGGCCATCAGAAGCACGAGCGCCCGATGTCCGCCGAGTACCACGGCGGTCCGGTGTTCGGCGGAACGTTCCCTGCCGAGATCTGGCACGACTTCATGACCGAGATCTACAAGGACAAAGGCTGGGCGGCAGAGGACTTCCCGCAGCCCGACTACAAGGGGTACAACCGCCACGGTGACCCCGACGGTGGCGAGCCGACGACGTCACCCGCGCCGGACACGACCGAGTCCCCAGCCCCGACCGACGACACCGAGCGCAACCGCGACGAGTCACCCGCGGACGAGCCGTCCCCGCCCGCTGACGATGGCGGCGGAGGCGGCGGCGGAGGCGGAGGCGGCGGCGATCCCGACCCGGATATCGACCCTGGGTAGCCCCTAGTTCGTCGCCAGTTCCTTGGGGGTCGGGACCATGTCCAGGGGCAGCGTCGCGACGATCGTGGTCCCCGACCCCGGACTCGACCGGACGACGAACGTCCCGCTGGCAAGTTCGATCCGCTCGCGCATCGAGGCGAGCCCGACCTTACCGGCCCGCAGGAAGTCGCGTGCCTGGTTGGGGTCGAACCCGATGCCGTCGTCGCCCACCTCGATCTTGAGCTGTCCGGCGACGGCGTCGACCGTGACGGTGACTTCGGAGGCACGCGAGTGCTTGCGGGCGTTGGTGAGCGCCTCCTGGACCAGCCGGTACGCGAGCGTCTCAAGGTCCGACGGTACCTCCACCAACGAACGGCTGCGGAACTGGGTCCGCACCTCGTCCTCACGCCCGAACCGCGCCAACGTTTCCTGAAGGGCCGGGACCAGGCCGCGCTCCTCCAGGAGCGGCGGCCGGAGGTTCCCCATGAGCCGGCGCAGGTTGTCCGCCTCCTCCGAGAGCTGACCGCGGATCTTCACCAGCGTCTCGATCGCCCGCTCGCTGTCGCCCGACTTGAGCATCAGCAGGACGGCCTCGAGCGAGAGCGACGCAGCCGAGACACCTTGGACCGGTCCGTCGTGCAGGTCCCGTGCGACGCGGTTGCGCTCCGCCTCGATGGCCGCGTTCGTCCGCTTGAGGAGACGCGTTCGGTCTTCGTCGCGGTCCTGCAGGAACTGGAACAGGGAACGGATCGTCTGGTCGGCGACCTTGGCCGCGGTCGCGTCGCGGACCAGCAGGAGCGTTCCGGGCGGGTTGCCGGGGATCGCGGACGTGCGCGCTTCCAGGAAGACCTCGTGTCCCTGGCGGTCGAGCGCGGCTTGGCCGTTCACCAGCAGGGATGCGATCGAGGTGCCGCCAGGCGCCGAAGCTGCGACCCGGTCCCACGGTTTGCCGACGACGAACGCTCGCTCGAGCCCGACCATCTCGCAGAAGGCCCCGTTCGCCTGGCGCACGACGTCGTCCGCGTCGAGTTCGACGATCCCGTCGACCGCGGCGTCGAAGAGGAGTCGCAGCCGTTCCTCGGACTCGGCCAGCGTGTCCATCGCGCGTTGCAATTGCGACATCGCGTGGTCGGTTTCCCGGAGCGCTGATTCGCGCTCCCCGAGTGCCTCGTGCGCGGCATCGGTGGCCGCTGTGCTGCGGACCTGGTTCACCAGGATCCGGGCGGCGATGGCTCCTCCGAGCAGGGCGATCAGGATGGCCCCTTCCCGGAGGGTGGCGCTGCCCCGAACCTGAAGCGCGGCAACGATCCCGAGGCTCCCGGCCGCGGACGCGACCGCGATCGTCGTGAGCACGGGGCGACCCCACCCCGCGCTCGTCACCTGCAGCGCGTGCTCCTCGGGCCGCACGACCATGAGCCCGGCCAGGAAGAGCGCGGCGAGTCCGAGAGGGATGTCGAGTGCGGGCAACCCCCAGGCGTCGATGCCGCGTACCCAGAGGCTGCCGACGGTCAGGGTCGCCCCGGCGAAGATCCCGACGACCGCGAGCTGGCCGAAGTGTGAGGGCGACGGGACCCACAGGGTGAGCGCGATGAAGGAGGTGATCGCCACCGCGGCGGTCGCCGCGAACAAGGCGCTCCACATGAGTGCGGCCAGTTCCTGGCTGGCGCCCTCCGGACGGATGAGCAGGTAGACGACGCTGATCATGGCGGTCGCGATCAGGGCGACGTCGGCGGAGATCTCCCTGCGGTCCTCCCGAACGAAATGGTCGCGGAACTGCACACGGGCCGGGAAGATCAGGAGCGCACCGATGACCAGGAACAACAGGTCGGCCGTCCCTCCGCTACGTCCAGTGCCCGTGCCGAGGTCGGTCCAGAACTCGACGGCCTTCGCCAGCGCCATGACGGCCATCGCGACGCCGAAGGGGAGGGTCCCCTCCCACGCGCCCGGCCTCCGCGCCCGTCGCAGGATCATGACGGCCGAGAGCGTGGCCGCTGCGAACAGGGCCACGTCGGACACCAGTTTCCCGACCCCCGGATCCTTCGGGGCCAGCACGTAGGTGAGCAGGAAGAGGCCTCCCGCGGATGCGAGGAGGAAGATCTCACGCCGGGTGCTCTCCGTGCCTGGATGCGCCATCTAGCCCACCACTATGGAGGGACAAGACCGGTTGTCCAATCGGCCGGATGGGGAAGGGCACCGAGGGGTCTTTGGGGGATATGCACTAGTCATTTCGAACTAGGACTTCAGGCTCATCGACCGGGGAGTCTCGGCGTGCACGCGGCTCCCCGCGTGGCTCACTCGATGAGCCTGCGGCGCAGGGCCTCGGCGACCGCCGCGGTCCTGTCGGAGGCGCCGAGCTTCTCGAAGATGTGCTCGAGATGGGTCTTGACGGTGTCGGGAGAGATGAAGAGCTTTTCGGCGATGTCCTTGTTGGTGTGGCCGAAGGCGAGGAGTTGGAGTACCTCGATCTCGCGCGCCGTCAGTGTGTCGGCCTTGCGGTCGCGTTCCTTCGCATCCGACAACTCTTCGGCGAGGGCGACCACCAACTGTGGGTCGATGACCATGTTGCCGCTGGCGACGAGGCGAACCGTCTGAATCAGGTGCTCGGCGTCCCGCGCCTTGAGTACGTAGCCACGTGCCCCGGCTCGCACGGCCTCGACCACGAACTGCCGGTCGTCATAGGCGGAGAGCATGATGACGTTGACTTCGGGATGGTTGGTCCGGATCTCCCGAGCGGCCTCCAGTCCGTCCATCTCCGGCATGCGGATGTCAACGAGTGCGATGTGGGGGCTGGTCTGGTCGATGACTTCCAGGAGTTCCCGGCCGTTCGCCGCCTCGCCGACGACCTCGATACCGTCGGCGGTCTCCAGATAGCGCCGCAGTCCCTGGCGGACCAGGGAGTGGTCATCGGCGATGGCCACCCGTACCGTCGTGTCGCTCGCGTCCGCCACTCTGCTCCGATCTGGGGTAGGTCCCCCGATTCTAGTCGGGTCGCCCCTCAGAAGATGAAATGGGCGTTCACGAAGAGCACCGTGAGCACGCCCAGGCCCGCGGCGGAGACGCCCACGATCAGTGCATGCGGGAGCCGTCGCCGCTCGGCCAGCTCGGCCAGGGCCCAGAAGATCGGGAACAGAGGCAGGACGAAGCGGGGCATCGACATCAGGGGCCGGTCCGGCCAGATGAGGCTCAGTGGCGCCAGGATCCCCAGCCACGTGAAGACGCTGAACGCGGGCCGGAACCGGATCACCGCGTAGGCGGCCGCCGCCAGTGCCGGGACGACGATGAGCCAGTCGAGCAAGAGGTAGCCGCCGTCGCGGAAGGCGCCGGCCGTCGCCGCCACCAGCGTCTCGGGTGGGAACGCCGCCTCCCGTTGCCAGTTCGACTGGAACCGGAGCGGGGCCTGAGCGTCGCCGGTCTTGGCGTGCCAGTACCAGAGGTAGGCGCCGAGACCGAGCGGCACCAGCCCCGCCCACAGCACCATCCACAGGGAGCTGCGTTTCTCTCGCCACTGGTGGATGGCCTCGACCGCGAGGGCAGGGGCGAGGATCACCCCGACGCTGCGGGTCGCCGCGGCGAACGCACCCGTCACCCCTGCGGCAGGCCATCGGGCGCGCCGCGCCGCCCAGAACGCCGTCACGGCCATCAGCAGGAACAGCGACTCGCCGTACGGGGCGAAGAAGAAGAACGCCGTCGGGAAGATGCTGATGTACAGGACCGCCTTGCGTGCCTTGGACTCCGAGAGTTCGGAGCGCGTCAATAGGTAGAGCATGCACAGGGCCCCGAGGAAGGCGAGGTTCGACACCAGCAGCCCCGCCGCCAGGGGACGGCCGCCGAGGGCCCACGACGTTCCCCGGACCGCGAGGGGGAACAGCGGGAAGAACGCGGCGCTGCCGTCGTCGGCTCGGTAGCCGTCGTCGGCGATGTGCAGATACCACAGGGCGTCCTGCTCCTCGAACGAGGTGACCACGTTGTGCAGCCCCGGCGTGTTCGTGTCGTCGGGCCAGCCCGGCGCCGAGACCGCAGCGCGATCGGGAAGGATCCCGGTCGCGATGTACCCGAGGACCAGGAGTCCGATCCGCACGGCCAGGAACACCTTCACGCAATAGAGGAGTCCGGCGCGGGTCCCCGGGTCGATGCGTCGTCGGCGCCTCGCTGCGTCCGTCACGCGGCCACCTCGTCTGGTGCGGCGGGTTCAGTCTCTGCGTCGTCATCCTCGTCGGGGAGGGGTTCGGCTTGCCGGATCCACACCACCACACATGCCACCAGGATCGCCGCCCGGGCGAGGACCGCGATCTCGAACGCGCCGAAGCCGACGTGTTCCGCGAAGCCGCCGGTGTCCGTGAAGTTCCCGAACCACCAGAACCGGGTCGCGAATACGGCGATGTCGGCGGCTTCGAACAGAGCGAACAGCCGCCAGCTCGGCAGGGCCAGGGCGAACCAGGGCAGGAGCCAGAGTCCGTACTGCGGCGAGTACACCTTGTTGGTGAGCAGGAACAGCACGATCAGCGGGAACCCCAGCGTCCACCGGGGGAACCGCGGGAAGCGGCGCGCTCGGAGCCGCCACACGAGCGCCGCAAGGCCGACGAACAGGAGCGCCGAGGCCAGGTTCACCAGCGGCGTCATCCCTTCGGGGCAGGACAGTTCGCCGGTGATCCGGTGGCAACCGATGAACCATAGGCTGTCCCAGTCGGGCTGACGCGCCGAGTTGAAGCTGAAGAACCGGAACCACCCGGACGTCGCCAGCACGGCGAACGGGACGTTGATCAGGAGCCAGGCGCCGGCGGCGCCCCACGCGAGGTGGATCCCCCCATCGGGATCCTTGCGTCGGAAGCGCCCCGCGACGAAGGGCACGACGAGCAGCAGGGGGTAGAGCTTGGCCGCACCACCGAGCCCGAGCATCACTCCCGACCACGCATCGCGGCGCCGCAGGTAGAGCAGCGTGCCGACCGCTCCGAACGCCACCGCGATCATGTCCCAGTTCGTGAAGGCGTAGATGGCGAGGGTGGGCGCCAGCGCGAAGTAGAGTGCGCGTCGGCCGACGGCCATGTATAGGGCCACCGCCGTCACGACCGCTGCGGCGGTCAGCAGGAACGTGTTCAACGCGAAGAAGGACGTCGCGTCGTCGGCCGGCCAGGCGGCGGCCCGCATCACCCACATCGTCAGGACCGGGTACTCGTCGCACTGAGCCTCGCCCGCCGGACACGGGTCGAGGAAGGGGAGGCGCTCGCCCTCGAGGTGCTCGGTTCCGAAGAGGGGGACCAGGTCCGTGTAGCACAGGAGCCGGTACTGCCGGCCGTCGCTCCAGTTGCCGGAGATGCACGGCGCTTTCATGACCACGCCGACGGCCAGGGTCCCGAACAGCGCCAGGAGGATGAGGGTCAGCGACGTCGTGCGCGCGGCGGGAGCGCCTCGGCCGGGCGCCCCGGTCATACGCTGATCGCGCCGTTCTTGACGGCGAACGCGACGGCTTCCAGTTTCGAATGCACGTCGAGCTTGGACAGGATGTTGCGGATATGGGTCTGGACGGTCTGCGGGCTGATCTTGAGCCGCTCGGCGATGGCGTCGTTCCGGGCGCCGGCGCCGAGGCGTTGGAGGATCTCGAGTTCGCGATCGGTGAGGGTGCTCAGGCGCTGCACCGCGTCTCGCCGGTCCTGACGCTGGCCGGCCACCTGATGGAGCAGGCGCGTCAGCGTTGCCGGGTCGATCAGGGTGTCGCCGTCGGCCGCGGCCTTGACCGCAGAGAGCACGTCTCCGGCGGCCTCCGACTTCGTCAGGAACCCGGAAGCTCCGGCCTCAACAGCCTCGATCATCAGGCTCTCGTCTTCGTGGGCGGTCATGATGATGACCTTGGTTTCCGGCGATGCGGTCTTGATCCTGCGGGTCGCCTCGATCCCGTTCATCGCTCCGCGGAACTTCACATCCATCAGGACGACGTCGGGGTGATGCTCGCGTGAGAGGCTAACGGCCTCGTCGGGGGTGTGGACCGGACGCGTCGGCATCTCCAACGCGGGGTCGCTGTCGATCACCATCGCGAGCGCGTCGGTCAGGATCTTATGGTCGTCGCAGACGAGCAGGATGATGGGACGGGCGGGCGCTTGCGGCACCACTATCGATCCCCTTCCCCGGGCAGCGTGAACGCGAGGATGGTACCGCGGTCCGGCCGCGTCTCCATGCGCATCGTGCCTCCCTGGGCGGTCACGTGCGCGCGCGCGAGATAGAGGCCGATACCGGCCCCTCGGACGTCCTCGTAGCCGGATGGCCGGACCGTGGTGAAGGGGTCGAACGCGCGCTCGAGGTCCTCCGGCCAGAGCCCGGGGCCCTCGCTCGTTACCTCGACTCCGACCCGACCGTCGCCGTCGGCGCCGACCCGCACCTCGATGGGCGAGTCGGAAGGCGAAAAGCGTTCGGCATTCTCGATCAGCTCGGCGAATACGGCCTTGGTCCACACCGGGTCGTACAACGCGGAAACGCCGGCCTGGACCTCGAGCTTGACCCGGTCGTGGCCCTCGGCCGCCTCTTGGGCGATCGGTTCCAGGGGACCCGCCATGATCACGTAGGTGATGTTCCCCGCCTCCAGCTCCAGGAGCAGGTAGGCGCGCTCGACGAGCCGGTCGAGCCGGTCCGACTCCTCATCGATCAGCTGGAACAGCTCGCGGCGCTCGCCATCAGACAGCGAATCGTAGAGTCGGTTGCCCGTGGCGGCGAGTCCCTTGATGCCCATGAGTGGGTTCTTCAATTCATGGGCGATCTGCGAGGCGAGGGTGGGACCCGGTTCGGGCCGGGCGTGGTCTTCACTCACGATGGTGTGAGTGTATGCCGCTGGGCCCCGCTACCGATAGGAGTGGTCGGCGTCCGGGAACGTGCCGGCCTCGACGTCCTCCGCGAAGGCCGTGACCGCCCGGGTGATCTCGCCTGCCAGGTCGGCGTACGGCCGGACGAACTTGGGGGGCGCATTCTCGTCGTCCAGGCCGAGCAGGTCCGTGAGGGTGAGCACCTGCCCGTCCGTGTGTGGCCCCGCGCCGATACCGATGGTCGGGATCGACAGGGACTGCGTGACCTGCTTGCCCACATCGATCGGCACGCCCTCCAGGACCAGGGCGAAGATGCCCGTCTTCTCCAGCGACAAGGCGTCGTCCAGGATCCGGGAGGCGTCTTCCTCGCTGCGTCCCTGGACGCGGTGGCCGCCCATCGTGTGGATGGACTGCGGGGTGAGCCCGAGGTGGCCCATCACGGGGATCCCGCGCTCGGTCAAGGCGGAGGCGAGTTCGAACATCGGCCCCTCGAACTTGACCGCGTGGGCGTCCCCTTCCTTGATGAACCGGCCGGCGTTGCGGATCGCCTCGTCGGTGGAGGCCTGATAGGACATGAACGGCATGTCGCCGATGACCAGGGCGTTCCGGGCGCCGCGCGTCACCGCACGCGTGTGGTGGAGCATCTCTTCCATCGTGACGGGCAGGGTCGTCTCGTAGCCGAGCACGGTGTTGGCGAGCGAGTCGCCGACCAGCAGGATGGGGATCCCCGCTCGGTCCAGCAGCCTGGCGGTGGGGTAGTCGTAGGCGGTGAGCATGGGGAACCGCCTCCCGGCAGCCTTCCATGCACGCAGATCGTGAACGGTGACGGTCATGTCGGCTCGCGCCTCCTTGGTGGTCGAGTGCACGGCTTCCGTCAGTCTAGCGCGGGGGCGTGGAAGGGGATAGCATGCTGGCGATGAAGCGGACCTCCACGCTCGCGGGCATCGCGCTCGTCACCGCGTTGGTGCTCTCCGGGTGTGCCTCGAAGGTCGAGCAGGACCTGGATGCGCTGGATGAGGCTCAAGCCACCGGCGGCAGCATCTTGTTGCAGCAGGCGGCCGTCACCGCCTCCGGTTGGTACGCGACCAACGGCAGCTATGCGGGTTTCAATGCCTCGACCGCCAAGAGCCTGGACCCCGCCCTGAAGTGGGCGGATGGGGGAGCTCCGGCGGTCGGTGTCGTCACGATAGAGGGTGCGTCCGCAACGAGCGTCCAGCTCCTGACCTCGGACGATTCCGGCGGGTCGGTGTGCATCCAGCTCAACGAGGGCATCGACACCCCCTGCTGAACTTCCTGCCGCCGCCACCGAACAGCGGCGGCGTCCGTGTCAGACCCCCCTGCTAGGCTCGCCCTTGTTACACTCTCTCGGTCCACTCCTGCTCCTTCGGGGGCCGCGTGAGACCAGAGGAGGTCGGATTTGAGGGCATACGAGATCATGTTGATCCTGCCCGGTGACGCCGATGAGGCGGCCGCCGGCCAGGTCATCGACCGCATCACCCAGGTCCTCGGCGACCAGGGGTCCGTCGGCAAGGTCGACCAGTGGGGTCGTCGCCGACTTGCCTACGAGATCGCTGGGAACACCGAGGGCTACTACGTGGTCGCCCGATTCGATGCCGAGCCGACCGTGCTCAAGGAGCTGGACCGTTCGCTCTCCCTCGCGGACCAGGTCATCAGATTCAAAGTCATGGCGAAGGTCGCCGCGAAGGAAGCTTCCCCCTCTCCGGCATAGGCCATCAGGCCCGGAGAGCGGAGCAGAACAGCAAAGGTGGTGGTGGAGATGGCCAGCGACAATCAGATCACGATCGCGGGGAACCTGACCGACGATCCCGAACTCAAGTACACCCCGAACGGAGCCGCGGTGGCGAACTTCAGCGTCGCCGTCAGTCGTCGGGTCAAGGATGAGGTGAGCGGTCAGTGGACCGACGCCGATACGTCCTTCTTCCGGGTGAACTGCTGGCGCGCGCTGGCCGAGAACGCCTCCGAGTCGCTCACGCGAGGGATGCGGGTCGTCGTTTCGGGTCGGCTCAAGCAGCGTTCGTGGGAGACCCAGGAGGGGGACAAGCGCTCGGTGGTCGAGATCGAGGCCGATGAGCTCGGTCCCAGCCTCAAGTGGGCCACGGCCCGCGTGGAGAAGACGTCCCGCAGCGGCGGCAACAGCGCCGGTGGCGGGGGCGGCGGTGGCGGTGACTGGTCGGCCGGTACGCCGATCGGCGCCGGAGTCGGAACGGATGAGGAGCCTCCCGTCTGATGGCAGGAAAAACCAAGAAACGCCCCGCAGGCAAGGGCAAGAAAGAGCGCGAAGAGAAGGCTTGGAAGAAGCAGAAGCGCAAGGTCTGCATCTTCTGTGTCGAGCGCATCGACCTGGACTGGAAGGACATCAACCTGCTCCGCAAGTTCGCGTCCGACCGGGGCAAGATGCGGGCGCGCCGGGTCACCGGGAACTGCCGGCAGCACCAGATCGACGTGGCCATGGCGATCAAGAACGCACGCGAGATGGCTCTGATGCCGTACAGCTCCCGATGAAGATCGTCCTGCAGAAGCCGGTCGAGAAGCTGGGGGTACCCGGCGACATCATCGAGGTCAAGGACGGCTATGCTCGCAACTTCCTGTTCCCCCGCGGCCTGGCCGTGCAGGCTTCGAAGGGCACCGTCCGGCACGCCGAAAGCCTACGGTCGGCCCAGGAGCGGCGGTCGACCAAGGAGAAGGCCGCGGCCGAGGATCTCGCCGGTAGCTTGAAGTCCCTGCCGATCCTGATCCGGATGAAGGCGGGTGAGGACGGCAAGCTCTTCGGCTCGGTCACGACGGCGGACATCGCCTCAGAGATCGAGGCCGCGGCTGCCGACGGGACCCCGATCGACAAGCACTGGGTCCAGATCGACGAGCCCATCAAGTCCACGGGGGCTCACCCGGTGACGCTCAAGCTGCATCCGGGCGTCGAGGTCGAGGTGACCGTCGAGGTCCAGGCCGAAGCCTAGGGGGCGGGAGGGGTCCGCTCCTCGCTGCTCGGCCCTTCGCTACCGCTCGGGTACCTCGACGACGCTGCGGGCGAACCCCTCCCGCCTTCCCATAGCCGACTGCGCACCGGTGATCAAGGGGCGCCCTCATGGAACCCCGCTGTTGGGGATAGTCGTCCCGCGGTTGTTACATCAGCGATCCGGGCGTGACGTCGCAGAAGTAGGCGATCGTGGAGCGATATCCGGGCATCGCCGATCCACGGACACCCGAGATCTCCTCGGCCTCTCGGTCGCAGGCCCGGTCGTGTTCTTGCAGGTTCCAGCCGATCGACCAGACCGTCGCGGCCGCGAGCAGCACGAGGGCCCCGATCGGCACCCAGCGGCGCCGTGAGCGCATCGCGAGGGTGGCGAGTCCGCCGGTCGTCAAGACCAGCCCGGCCGAATACGTCCACGCGTCGGCCGAGAGCGGTCCATCTGTCCCACGATCTGTCGCGCAGATCCCGTTGACTCCATCCCCCACAGGAGGACACGTTCGCAGCGCCCACTGCTCCATGCCGTCGAGCGAACGCAGGTAGGACGCGCCGACGACTAGGAGCAGGATGATTGCGCCGATGACAACCGCGAAGATGGCCCAGGTTCTGGTGGTCACGCAGCGACCCTAGTCAGCAGCCTCCCGGTACTGGGTTGCCTTGGAGGAATCACGACTCGATCGCCATGGGTCTGTAACACGCACGGATGAACCATGAAGGCCGGGCGGGGGCTCCGGAACGAAACATCTGCAGGCGGCAGCTGTGCTGTCGCCGAAGCGTTGAGTGAAGGAGCGCGTGTTCGGCTCCCAAGGTGGCGCACTTCGGATGAGTGCAGGTTCGGCTCCTGGTCCCAGAAATGTCAGTGGTGAGAACTACACTCATGTGATTCGGCGTTCTGCACCGTTTTCCACCGGTTCTCCCAACGCCGAAAGTGCAGGTGGGTAAGGGAATGACAGGAAAGTTCGGGATGCGACCTGGGGAAAGAGTTCTCCACAGCGGAATCCCCTCGCTTTCCCATTCCCAGGCGGGGGTCTCGGAGCCTAGCCTGCGGGTTCCGTCGACGGGGGGTGTGATGGTTGGCGCAGGTCGCTGAGGATACCCGGCGGATCCATCCGGATCGGATCCCGCCGCACAACCTGGATGCCGAGGAGTCGGTCCTCGGCTCCATGATGCTGTCCGGCGAAGCGATCGCAGACGTCGTGTCCCAGCTCAAGGCCGACGACTTCTACCGTTCGGCCAACGGGACGATCTTCAAGGCCATCCTGTCGATCTACGCCCACGGCTCGCCGGTCGACGCCATCACCGTGGTCGAGGAGCTCAAGCGAGGCGGCAACCTCGAGCAGGTCGGGGGCCACCTCTACGTCCACGAGCTCGTGCAGAACGTCGCGACCCCGGCCAGCGCGGCCCACTACGCGCGGATCGTCGGGGAACTCGCCCTCCTGCGGCGGATGATCACCGCTGCCGGCCGGATCATGGAACTTGGCTATTCCAGCCCTCGCGATCCCGAGCGGACGGCCGACGAGGCCGAGGACCTCATCTACAAGGTCGCGCGCCACAGCGAACAGGACGAGGTCGTGTCGATGGCTGCCCTGGTCGACGGCGCCATCACCGAACTTGAGAAGTCCCAGCAGCATGATTCCCCGTTCGTCGGCGTCCCCACCGGCTTCACCGACCTGGACTCGCTGACCGCCGGACTGCACCCGGGGAACCTGATCGTGCTCGCCGCCCGCCCGGGCGTCGGGAAATCCTCCCTCGTGACCAACCTTGCGCGCAACGTGGCCGTCTCGTCGGGGACCTCCGTCGCCATGTTCTCGCTCGAGATGTCGCGCTGGGAGATCGGCATGCGCTTGCTCTGCGGCGAGGCACGGGTTCCGTGGGACAACATCCGCGGCAAGCGGACGAGCCCCGACGATTGGTCGCGCATCGTCGAGGCCGCCGAGGTGCTGAACGAAGCGCCCCTGTTCGTGGTGGACTCGGGGAACATCAACATCGTCGACATCCGGGCGAAAGCGCGGCGGCTCCGCTCCAAGCCGGGCCTGGGCATGATCATCGTCGACTACCTCCAGCTCATGTCCTCGCCGGGCCGCGTCGAATCGCGCCAGCAGGAGATCGCCGAGATCAGCCGGAACCTCAAGCTGCTCGCCAAGGAGATGGAGATCCCGGTCATCGCCGTCTCGCAGCTCAATCGAGACCCCGAGCGACGGCAGGACAAGCGGCCCCAGCTCTCGGACCTCCGGGAATGCGTCACCGGCGACACGCTGGTGTGCCTCGCCGACGGACGCCGTGTCGCGATCCGCGAGCTGGTCGGGACGATGCCCGAGGTCCTGGCTGTCTCGGCGGAAGGCCGACTCGTCGTCGCCAGCAGCGACCGCGTGTGGTCGAAGGGCCGGAAGCCCGTGTTCGCGGTCCAAACCGCGACCGGACGGGTGATGCGGGTGACCGCGCGCCACCGCCTGCTCACCGAACGCGGGTGGACCCGTGTGCACGATCTCGAGGTGGGCGACCGGCTGGCGCTTGCGCGCAAGCTGCCGGAGCCCACCAACCCGGTCCAGTGGGCCGACGACCACGTGATGCTCCTCGCACATCTGATCGCGGCGGCAGATCTTTCCGGCCATCCGGTCGCCTACGGGACCCGGTTCGAGGAGAACGCCCGCGCGGTGACTGCGGCCGCCCGGGCGAGCTTCGAGATCACGCCCGAGTGGGCGGAGGGAGACCGGCATACCGTGTCGCTCGACGGCGCGGCACATCCGAACGCGTTCGACGACTGGTTGAACTCCCTCTCCCTCGTCGGGCGCCGGCGTCCGGAACTCCGGGTTCCCGGTGACGTCTTCCGCCTCTCGGACACGCAGATCGCACGGTTCCTGCGCCACCTCTGGGCCGATGCGGGTGCCATCGCTCCCGGTGTGGTCGGTGGAGGCATGGCCGACGTCTGGTTCTCTGCTGCGGGGCGAGGGCTGGCCGAGGACGTTGCCGCGCTGCTCCTTCGGGTCGGGGTCGTCGCGCAGCTCCACGATGCCTCGACGGGCGCGGCGGATCGCTACGAGGTGGCGGTGGTCGGTGTCGACGAGCAAGCGCGGTTCCTCGAACGTGTTGGCGCCTTCGGGCCCCTGGTCGCGTCCGCCGAGCAACTCGCTCTCGTCCTGACCAGCATGGCGGACGTCACCATCGGCTCGCTGCCCCGTGAAGTCTTTGACGGGAACGGGAACGGCGCACACGGTATCTCATCCCGGATGACGGCCGCGCTGCGCGGGACGACCTCCGGTGGCGGCGACGCGAGCCCGGCCGAAGTCCGGCCGTGGCACCCGAGCCGTACGGGTAAGGCCGATGCGGTGGGTCCAGACGCCGCCGCTGCCGAGGTGGCGGGGCTGCCTGAGTCACCGGCCCCGGTTGCCGGTGGGCGCGACCTGCTGTGGGACCCCGTGGTGTCGGTGGTGATCGACGGCGAGGAAGAGGTCTTCGACCTGACCGTCCCGGGACCGGCATCGTGGCTCGCCGACGGCGTCGTGAGCCACAACTCGGGCGCCATCGAGCAGGACGCGGACATCGTCATGTTCATCCACCGCGAGGACTCCGAGGATCCGTCGGTCAAGGGGACGGCCGACCTGATCGTCGCGAAGCACCGCAACGGGCCGACCGGCGTCGTCAAGCTCACGTTCCTGCCGCAGCTCACGCAGTTCAAGAACTACGCCCCGCCGCAAGCCGTCGGCAACTTCCCCGCGCAGCCGACCGGACCGTGACGCCCGGCGGTGGGGACACCCCCAACGCCACCTCCCGCCGTGCGCGCGCCATCCTCGAGCGGCTGCGTCGGCGGTTCGGCGATCTGGCGCCACCCCGCAGCGCCGACCCGCTGGACGAACTGATCCTGACCGTCTTGTCCCAGCACACCAGCGACCTCAACGCCGAGCGGGCCTTCGGCGACCTGCGAGCTGCCTACAACGGGTGGTCCGAGGTCGTGGCCGCGCGACCCGAGGCCGTTGCCGACACGATCCGCAGCGGTGGGTTGGCGGACACCAAGGCGCCACGGATCCAGGCGATCTTGCGGGAGGTCGACGAACGTGAGGGGAGCCTCGACCTCGAACGTCTCCGGGGCATGGACGACGCCGAGGCCCGTTCGTACCTCACGTCCCTTCCGGGCGTGGGTCCGAAGACGGCCGCCGTCGTGCTTTCATTCGCCCTGGGACGTGACACCCTCCCGGTCGACACCCATGTTCATCGGGTGACGCAGCGCCTCGGGATGGTGCCTCGGCGAGTGTCGGCGGAGAAAGCCGATCGGATGCTGCACGACCTGGTTCCCGACGGGCTGCGGACGCCACTGCATGTGGGGCTGATCCGTCTCGGTCGCGAGACCTGCACGGCACGCCGACCGGCGTGCGACACCTGCCCCCTCAGCGACCTGTGCCCGAAGATCCTCTGAGGTCAGTGGGCCGGGGAGGAACCCGGCGAAGGCTCCTCAGGAAGATCGAGGGCGTATCCGGCGGTGACCCACCGGCCGCCCTCGAAGACGAGGTTGACGTCGAATCCGACCTCGTTGCCGTCGGGTCGAAGGACGAAGAACGTCACGCAGGCTCCGTCATGAGCGCCCTCGGAGTCCCTCCAGATACACGACGGCGACGTCTCGATCGCCGTAGGGGTGGTGCCGGCGAGGTCGTCATGCATCGCCTCGAGGATCTCCAGGCATGACCCGCGCTTCTCGGGAGTGGTCTGCGACCGGCAGACGGAGTCTTCGATGGCGTCTGCCCAATCGTCCGATCTCACCCTCGAGAAGAAGCGTTCGGCGACGGCCTGCGGGCCCGGGCCCGGCGGTACGTCCTGCGAGCCGAGGACCTGCGACAGGAACAAGGCGAGGGTGAGCGCGAAGATCACGAAGGCCAGTCCGAGTAGCTTCATCGGCCCGAGCCTAGCGGTCTATCGAGGCGCGAGTGAAGCCCCTGTGCGGGCAACGTGGAGCGGGTGAGGAGAATCGAACTCCCATCTCAAGCTTGGGAAGCTTGCATTCTGCCATTGAACTACACCCGCGGTTCGGCACCGATTCTAGCGACCGGGGCGCTCAGCGCCCGCGGGCGGGTACTGGCGCGCGTGCCGTGCGGGGTGACGCTCGCCTAGGGTAGATTCGAGGCTCGACCGCCGGAGTTCTGAGGGGAGACATGAACCAGGCCGCGCCCGACATCGATCCGACCTATTGGCCGGGGATCCTGTCCCGGATCACCGCGAACGAACCGCTGTCCTCCGATGAAGCGGCGGGAGCGATGCGCGCGATCATGCGTGAGCAAGCTACCCCCGTGCAGGTCGCCGGCTTCCTGATGGCGCTTCGGGCAAAGGGCGAGACCACCGATGAGGTCGAAGGGTTCGCGACCGCCATCCTTGAGTTCGCTGCGCCGGTGCGGACGTCCGGTCCGGTGGTCGATACCTGCGGAACCGGCGGCGACCGCTCCGGGACGTTCAACATCTCCACTGTTACGGCGATCGTGGTGGGGGGGTCGGGCCTCGTGGTGGCCAAACACGGTAACCGTGCGGCGACCTCGCTGTGCGGATCCGCCGACGTCCTCGAGGCGCTCGGCGTCAAGATCGATCTGGACGCAAGGGGTGTGGAGCGGTGTCTCGAGGACGCGGGTATCGCGTTCTTGCTGGCGCCCGTGTTCCACCCGGCTGCCGCCTACGCTGCAGGCATCCGCCGCGAACTGAAGACGCCGACGGTCTTCAACTTCCTCGGCCCGCTGACGAACCCCGCCCGGCCGACGGCCCAAGCGATCGGCGTCTCCGACGCGCGGATGCTTCCGCTGATGGCGAACGTCCTGGCCCGGCGGGGGGCGACCGCGAAGCTCTTCCAGGGCCTCGACGGGCTCGACGAGCTGTCGACGACCATGCCGTCGGTCGTCTACGACGTCAAGGATCACGAGGTCCGCAAGCGGATGTTCGATCCGGACGACCTCGACATCGCGCACGCCAAGGCCGCGGCTCTCCGCGGCGGTGACGCGGCGACGAACGTCGAGATCCTGCGCGCGGTGCTCGGGGGCGAGCAGGGACCTCGTCGGGATATCGTCCTGCTGAACGCGGCGGCCGTGTTCCAGATCGCCGGCGAGGTCGACGAACTCGCGGACGGGATGGCTCGGGCGGCCGAGTCCATCGACTCGGGCAGGGCGGCCGCCCTCGTCGACCGGTGGATCGAGGTCTCCAACGCCGCCTGATCGCGGAGGGGCAGCGGGCACCGGCCGGCGCGCGTGCCCGGCGTGTAGCATCTGCGTCCGATGATCCTCTCCGACCGAACCATCCGCGAAGAGATCGCGGCGGGCCGCATCGAGGTCGACCCCTTCGATCCAGCCTGTGTCCAGCCTTCATCCGTCGATCTGCATGTCGACAGCGACTTCCGCGTCTTCCACAACGCGCGGCATCCCTTCATCGATGTCAAGAAGGACATGCCCGATCTGACAGAGGTGGCGTCCATCAAGGACGGCGACGCCTTCATGTTGCATCCGGGCGAGTTCGTGCTCGGCTCGACGCTCGAACGCGTCCGCCTGCCCAACGATCTGGTCGCCCGGCTCGAGGGAAAGTCCTCGCTCGGGCGGCTCGGGCTCCTGATCCACTCGACGGCCGGCTACGTGGACCCCGGGTGGGACGGATACCTCACCCTGGAACTCTCGAACGTCGCCAACCTGCCGATCACGATCTACCCGGGGATGAAGATCGGTCAGATCTCGTTCTTCCGGCTCACGACTGAAGCCGAGGTCCCGTACGGCTCGGCGGGCAACAAGTACCAGGGCCAGCGCGGCCCGACGGCGAGCAAGTTCTTCGAAGAGTTCACGAAGTAGGAACGGGGAGCACCACCGGTCGTACCGTTGGTGCCCGCTACTCCGGCGTCCAGCCCGACGCCGTCGGGCGCCCCATGCTGACGTACAGGAACCCGGCCTTCGCCATCTCCTTCGGGTCGAAGACGTTCCGCCCATCCACTACGACGGGGCGACCCATCGCCTCGCGGAGGCGAGCCAGGTCGGCGGTCGCGAACACACTCCACTCGGTACACACCGCCAACACATCCGCGCCGGTCGCCGCCCCGTACGGGTCGTCCGCGTACTCCGCCTCGGGGAGCAGATCCTGTGCCTCGGGCATGGCCGCGGGATCGTAGGACACGACCCTGGCACCGTGCGAGAGCAGCCGGCGGATCACGTCAAGCGATGGGGACTGGCGCAGGTCGTCGGTTTCGGGCTTGAACGAGAGGCCCCAGACGGCCACGCGCTTGCCCTCGAGATCGCCGACGGTCGAGCGGATCCGCTCGACGAAGCTCGATCTGCGTTCCTGGTTGATCCGGTCGACCGCGGCCAGTAGCGAGAACTCGACGCCGAGCTGCTCGGCTCGGTACCGGAAGGCTTGCACGTCTTTGGGCAGGCATTCGCCACCGTAGCCGATCCCGGCCTTCAGGAATCCGGGACCGATCCGCGGATCCATCCCCATGGCGGTGGCCACGGTCTCGACGTCTGCACCGGTGCGCTCGCAGATCTCGGCCACCTGATTGATGAAGGAGATCTTGGTCGCCAGGAACGCGTTCGATGAATGCTTCACGAGTTCGGCCGTCGCGACATCGGTGACGATGAACGGGCATCCGGTCCCGTCGATGATCGGCCGGAAGACATCGCGGAGGATCCCGGCGGCATGTTCGCTCGGTGCTCCAACGACGATCCGCGTCGGCTCGAGCGTGTCCTGGACCGCCCGCCCCTCCTGGAGGAACTCGGGGTTCGATGCGACTTCGAAGCCGGCGTCGCTGCCCGGCGAATGCGTCTCGATCGTCTGGCGGATCCATTCCGCCGTCCCGACCGGGACCGTCGACTTCTCGGTGATCAGCGTGTGGCCGACCAGGCTCGAGGCCAGCGTCGTGGCCACCCGTTCGATCTGGCTGAGGTCCGCCTCACCGGATGCCCTGGTCGGTGTCCCGACGCAGACGAACACGACCTCGCTTGCACCGGCGTCGCGCGGGTCGGGTGACATGCGGAGTCTGCCGTTGCCGACGCCTTCGCGCACCAGGTCGGCCAGTCCCGGCTCCACGAACGGGACCTCGCCCGCCTCGATCGCGCGAACCTTCTCGGTGTTCTCGTCGATCCCCAGGACGTCGTGCCCGATGTGCGCGAGACACGCGGCGGTGGTGAGTCCGACATGGCCGGTTCCGACGACGGCGACCTTCATGAGGGACCCACTGTATATGCGGCGACCCCGCTGCGGTCGGGTCTAGGAGTTGGAGGCTGGCTTGACCTCACGTGGGCGGCCACGGCCCACGCCCATCGCGACCGCCCCCATCGCGGCCTGCGTTCGGTTCGAGACACCCATCTTGCGGAAGATCGCCGCCAGGTGCGCCTTCACGGTCTTCTCCGACAGGAACAGCGCCTCGGCAACATCACGGTTGCTCTTGCCCTCGACGACCAACTCGAGGATGTCGGTCTCGCGCGGGGTCAGGTTCACCTCGGGCGGCGTCGCGGGTTGGCCATCGTCCGAGTCCGGCCCGTCACTCTCGAAGAGGTTCTGGATGATCCGCGAGGACAGGACGTTCCCCCCACCCGAGAGCGCCACGCGGATCGCTTGCGCGAGATCCGTGGGCGCCGAGTCCTTGAGCATGTACCCGGCGGCGCCCTCCGCCAGGGCCCGGCGGGCGTAGCGAGCGTGATCGTAGGTCGTGAGCATGATGACCGGGGTGTCGGGCCACGTGGCCTTGATCTCGTGCAGCAGGTCGAGACCGTCGGGCAGCTCCTCCTCGCCGAGCCGGACGTCTAAGAGCGCGACATCCACCGGGTTCGAACGGAGCGCCTCGAGCGCGTCGTCCGCTCCCGCGGCCTCGACCACGTCCGCATCGTCGAAGCACTCGCGGACAACGTGCGCGAGCCCGCGGCGAACGAGCGCGTGATCGTCGACGAGCAGCAACCTCATGAGGTGCTCCCCGTCGGCAAGGACACCCGGATGCGTGTCCCCGCTCCTTCGGCCGACACGATGTCGAGCGTCCCGCCGATCTCGGCGACGCGGCGTTGCATCATCCGCATCCCGAAGTGGTGGGGGTCGCGGCCTGCGGGAGGTAGGCCGCGGCCGTGGTCCTCGATCTCCACCGTCAGTAGGTCCGCTGCGACGTGCGCGCGGACGTCGGCGCGGGAGGCGGCCGAATGCTTCGCCGCATTCGTCAGGGCCTCGTGGATCACCAGGCAGGCGATCTGCGTGACCTGCGGGTCGACCCCGCGGAGATCGCCGGTGACATCGACATCGACCTCGAGGCCCCAGCGTTCGCGGATCGCGTCGACGACCGACGCCAGGTCAACGTCCTCGCCCCCGTCGGTGAGCTCGAACAGGACTTCGCGGATGTCGGAAAGTGCCTCGCGTATCTCGCTCGTGACGTCCCCGAGCGCTCCGGCCGCCGCATCAGGATCGCGGTCGACCATCGAGCGCATCGACTCGAGTTCGAGGATCGCGGCCGTGACCGTCTGCGTCAGTCCGTCGTGGATCTCGTAGGCCCAGCGCAGTTTCTCGTCGCGCAGGAGGCGTTCGACCAGCTCGCGGGTCTCGTCGGAGACGGCAGCCAACGGCGGCTCCGGGCGCACCTGAGGGGGCGCGTGCCGTGCCTGCATCTGTTTCACCGGCTTCATGGACCCACCCTTATCGGTCTTTCGGTCTAGTACGAGGTATCGGCAGGCAGGGGCCATCCCTTGAACCGAGGGAAGGATCGTGCCTGGAGGGGGAGGATCGGGTACACCGAAAGGCCTATCCGGGGTCCGGCGGGATCAGGTCCGGAGAGGCTCGGGGCTCGGGAAGATCAGGTGCTGGGGGCGCGTTCGCCGCCGAGGGACCGGTTCACGACCTGCGCGACGTCCAGGATCTCGAGCTCCTCGCCCCGCGCCTTGGCGCCGTCGTCCAGCATGATCAAGCAGTACGGACAGGCCACTCCGACCATGCCGCAGCCGGTCGAGCAAGCTTCGTCGATCCGCTCCTCGTTGATGCGCTTGCCCTGGTGCTCCTCGAGCCACATCCGAGCCCCACCGGCGCCGCAGCAGAACCCGCGCTCCTTGTGCCGCGGCATCTCGACGGTTTCCAGGCCGGGGACCGCGTCGAGCACTGTGCGCGGGGGTCCGTAGATCTCGTTGTGGCGCCCGAGGTAACAGGGGTCGTGGTACGAGAGCAGCCCCTCGACGTCGTCCCGGAGCGTCAAGCGACCCTGGTCGATCAGCGTAGCGAGCAGTTGCGTGTGATGGATCACGTCGAACTGTTCCTCGGCCAGGTCCGGGTATTCGTTGAAGATCGTGTTGAAGCAGTGCGGGCAGTTGGTGATGACCGTGCGGACCTTCACGTCGCGGAGGGTGGCGATGTTCTCTTTGGCGATCTCCTGGAACAGGTATTCGTTGCCGATGCGGCGCGCCGGGTCACCTGTGCAGCCTTCGCGCGAGCCGAGGATCGCGAACGGCACGCCGGCCTTCTGGAGCAGGCCGACCACAGCCTTGGAGATGCCCTTGGCGCGGTCGTCGAAGGAGCCGGCGCATCCCACCCAATAGAGGTACTCGGGGGCGGTGTCGCCCTGGGCCAGGACACGAACGCCGAGCCCGTCCGCCCACGCCGCGCGATCCGCCTGCGGCATCCCCCAGGGATTCCCGGCGGACTCGAGGTTCCGAAGAAGCGTCCCGGCTTCGGCCGGGAATCGCGATTCGACCATCACGAGGTTCCGGCGCATGTCGACGATGGAGTCGATGTGCTCGATATTGACCGGGCACTCCTGCATGCACGCGCCGCAGGTGGTGCAGTCCCACAGGACCTGGTCCTCGATGATGCCCGGATTCAGTTGAACGCCCTCGTAGCCGTTGCCGTTGGCCGACAGGACCTTCGAACCCTCCGTGAGCATGTGATCACGGAGCCCCATGATCAGGAGCTTCGGGGACAGTTCCTTGCCCGTGTTCCAGGCGGGGCACACGTCCTGACATCGCCCGCATTCGGTACACGTGACCGTGTCGAGCAGCTCTTTCCAGGTCAGGTCCTGGAACGTCGCCGCGCCCAGCGAGGACGCTTCGAGGTCGTCCATGTCGATGTTGAGCGTCCGCAGTTTCCCGCGCGGTTTCGTGTTGGAGAAGAACACGTTGATCGCGCTGGTCACGATATGCAGGTGCTTGGAGAACGGCAGGTAGACCAGGAACGCCAGGATGATCAGCAGGTGCAGCCACAGGAGGAAATAGAAGAGCGCGGTCAGCGTGGCCTGCGACGGGTCGAACCAGAGCAGGACTTTCGCGATGAGGTTCGAGATCGGGGTCCAGGAGGGTGCGGTGTCCCAGTTCCCGCCGGCGATCGCGGTGGCGTTCAGCATGAGGAACGTCAGGACGATTCCCAGGATCATCAGCAGGATGAAGTCGGCTTCCTCCATGTGGCTGCCGATGAAGCGGTCGCTGCGCTGGACCTTGCGGAAGAAGACGGCCATGTAGACGCCGACGGCCACTGCCACCGCGAACAGGTCCTGCGCCAGGCCCAGGCCGTGCATCTCGCCGATGATCGGGATCGAGAAGTCGCGGGTGAAGACGAGGCCGAGGGCCTCGATGATCGTCGTGAAAAGGACGAGGAAGCCCCAGAAGATCAGCGCGTGCATGAGGCCCGGCGCGAATCGCTGGAACAGCTTCTTCTGGCCGAGCGTGATGACGACTTCGTTCTCGAGGCGCTTGGGAACGTCGTGGTAGCGGTCGACCGGTTTGCCGAGCCGGACGATGGAGAACAGGTGCCAGGCGCGCCGAGTGAACAGGCCGGCGGCGATGAGGAGCAGGAGTAGGAGGATGGCTGGTCCGACCACGGCGACGGGAGTCTAGAGGGCAGCAGGCACGGCGGCAAAGCCCCGCCTGCGCGGCTCGCCGGAAGGAGTACAATCCTGAGTCATGACTCAGGATTCCCCAGCCGCGGCCGTCAGGGCCCGTCCGCCGTGGTTCGGGCCTGGCGAGGACGATCCGGGAACGGCGGTCGCGGGCTCCTACCCGATCGCGAAGTCCAAGCGGCTGACGATGACGATCGATGATGTTCGGACCCATGCCCAAGGGCTGGCGTTCCGGTTGGTGCTGGAACGCTCGAACGCGTGGAAGCCGGACTCGTACGACCTGAAGTCTTGGACCCACTCGTTCAACCGGCGTCTCCCGCGCGCCGGCCGGTTGCCGGCGCTCTTCGCGCCCGAGGTGTTGCGAGTGAGCGTTCGGTTCGAGGACGGGAGTCTGGCCCGCAGTATCGACCCCGGGCCGTGGATCCTCGAGCCCGGCGAGGCCCCAGCAGGTCCCGTGTTGGTGTCGCTCGGCGGCGAGAACCTCCCGCATCGGTTCACACAGCACTACTGGGTGTGGCCGAAGCCGGAGGGCGAGGTCACGATCACCTGCGAGTGGCGTTCGGCCGGCGTCTCTCCGACAGCGGTCCGCATCCCACTGCGGTAGCCACCGGTACGAAACGACCTAGCCCCAGCCCCCGATGCACTCCTCGGGAGTTCGGGCGTGCGCCGTTCCCTGGAACACGATCCCGTGGGTCTCGGCGATGCACCACCAGCCGTCGTAGCGATCGGTCGCCAGCAGCAAGATGCTCTCGTCAGCGGAGACGATCTGGACCTCATTCAGTTGCCGTGGAGCCCCGACGGTCCAGGTGAGGGCGGGCTCGAGGTCCTCGGCCGCTTCGGGGTCGAAGCCCGTGAAGGAACCGTGGCGTTCCTCGTAATCCTGGGCGGCGACGATCCCGTTCCTCAGGGAAGACTGCGCGGCCCCAACGGACGAGCAGTGGTACGGGCCGGCCCCGGGGCACCTGTTTCCGGGGAGTCCGAACGTGCCGATCCAAAGCGCGATGGCCGTCACCGGCACGAATACGATCGCTGCGGCGAGCCCGAGGACCTTCTTGCGACTCATCGGTTCCTTCATCTCCTACATATCGGTCCCGCGTGGGAATACCTGAGCTAGGCACGGAGTTGACAATGCTAGACTCAAGTTTCTAGACTGAGCTGCACGCAAGCCGGGAAGGCTGATACGAGGAGGACTCAGACATGAGCAGAGCGGTAGGCATCGACCTGGGCACGACGAACTCAGTGGTTTCCACGCTGGAGGCCGGCGAGCCCGTCGTCATCCCCAACGCCGAAGGATCACGGACCACCCCGTCGGTGGTCGGCTACTCGAAGAACGGCGAGATCCTGGTCGGCGAGGTCGCCAAGCGCCAGGCCATCACCAACCCCGATCGCACCGTCCGGTCGATCAAGCGCCACATGGGCGACAACGATTGGAAGATCGACATCGACGGCAAGGACTGGAGCCCGCAGGAGGTCTCCGCACAGATCCTGCTCAAGCTCAAGCGCGACGCCGAGGCGTACCTCGGTGACACCGTCTCGCAGGCGGTCGTCACCGTTCCCGCGTACTTCAACGACGCGCAACGCCAGGCGACCAAGGAGTCCGGCACCATCGCCGGTCTCGAGGTGCTCCGCATCATCAATGAGCCGACGGCCGCGGCACTCGCCTACGGCCTCGACAAGGGCGACAAGGACGAGACCGTCCTCGTCTTCGACCTCGGCGGAGGAACGTTCGACGTCTCGCTCCTGGAGATCGGTGACGGCGTATTCGAGGTCAAGGCGACCCACGGCGACACGCAGCTCGGCGGCGACGATTGGGATCAGCGGATCATCGACTGGCTCGTGAGCGAGTTCAAGAACGCCCACGGCGTCGACCTGTCGCAGGACCGCATGGCATTGCAGCGGCTGCAGGAAGCGTCCGAGAAGGCGAAGATCGAACTCAGCCAGGTCACCGAGACCACGGTCAACCTGCCGTTCATCACCGCGACCGACGCGGGACCGCTGCACCTGGAACTGAAGCTCACGCGTTCCGAGTTCGAGCGCATGACCGAGGACCTCGTCGAGCGGTGCAAGGGCCCGTTCGACTACGCGGTCAAGGACTGGGGCAAGGACGCGAGCGCGATCGACCACATCATCCTGGTCGGCGGCTCGACGCGGATGCCGATGATCCAGGAGCTGGTCAAGAAGCTGACCGGTGGCAAGGAGCCGAACAAGGGCGTGAACCCGGACGAGGTCGTGGCCGTCGGCGCCGCGATCCAGGCCGGCGTCCTCAAGGGCGACGTGAAGGACATCCTGCTGCTCGACGTGACCCCGCTGTCGCTGGGCGTCGAGACCGAGGGCGGCATCTTCACGAAGCTGATCGAGCGCAACATGACGATCCCGACCCGCAAGTCGGAGATCTTCACGACCGCGGCGGACAACCAGACCACGGTCGAGGTTCACGTCCTGCAGGGCGAGTCGGAGATGGCGAACTCGCAAGGCGTTCGCTCGCTCG
The DNA here is from genome assembly GCA_040880465.1 of Actinomycetota bacterium. Lineage (GTDB taxonomy): Bacteria > Actinomycetota > UBA4738 > UBA4738 > JBBDHU01 > JBBDIK01. Next base: position 38,700 of record JBBDIK010000017.1, read on the forward strand.
GTCGGTTCCACCTGACCGATATCCCGCCGGCGCCGCGCCACGTTCCGCAGATCGAGGTCGCGTTCGACATCGACGCGAACGGCATCGTGAACGTCAGCGCCAAGGACATGGCCACCGGCAAGGAACAGGCCATGACGATCACGGGTGGAACCGCGCTGGACAAGGACGAGATCGACCGGATGGTGACCGACGCCGAGAAGTTCGCGCAGGAGGACCATGAGCGTCGTGAGGTGGCCGAGGCCCGGAACCAGGCGGACCAGCTCGTCTACACGGTCGACAAGTCGCTCGGCGAGTGGGGCGACAAGGTGCCGTCCGAGGACAAGGCCGAGGTCGAGAAGGCTGCGGAAGAGGTGAAGGAGGCCCTGAAGGGCGAGGATACGGAGAAGATCAAGGCCACGACGGGCGCGCTGATGCAGGCGTTCGAGAAGGTCGGATCAGCCATGTATGCGCAGCAGCAGGCCTCCGCCCCTGCGGGCAGCGAGAGCGGCGAGCAGACGCAAGAGGGTGCCGAGGGCGACGAGGACGTCGTCGAAGGCGAGATCGTCGATGAGGGTGACGCGTCGTGACCGAGGACCGGCCGAAGATCAAGATCACCGATCGGCGGCGTGGCCGAGCTGACGGCGGGTCGGCCGGTGACGCCGAACTCGACGAAGCGATCGAGCAGGAGGAGAAGGCGGCCGAAGAGGTCGAGTCCGACCTCGATCGGCTCGGGCGCGAGGCGTCCGAATACCGCGAGATGCTCCAGCGTCTGCAGGCGGAGTTCGAGAACTATCGTAAGCGGGTGCTGAAGGAGCAGACGCTCGCGATCGAGCTCGCCTCCGAGCCGCTCGTCCGCAGCCTGCTCGAGGTCTTGGACGAGTTCGAGCTGGCCCTGATAGCCGCCGGGCGCCAGCCCGACTTCGAGCAGTTCCTGCGCGGCGTCGAACTCGTCTTCGCGAAACTCAGCGACACGTTGCGATCTGCGGGCGTCGAGCGGATGGATCCCGAGGGCACGCCGTTCGACCCGGAGCAGCACGAGGCGCTTATGCAGGAGGGCGACGGCGATGGCGAGCCGATCGTCGCCGACGTCCTGCGTCCCGGCTACACGATGAGGGGCCGGGTCATCCGCCCGGCCGGAGTGAAAGTGAAGAAGGACTGAACACCGACGACGTCAAGCGAGAGTGGTTCGAACGGGACTACTACAAGGATCTCGGGGTCGCGAAGAACGCCAGCCAGGCGGACATCAAGAAGGCCTACCGCAAGCTCGCGCAGCAGCACCATCCTGATGCGAACCCCGGGAACACGGAAGCGGAGGAGCGGTTCAAGGAGATCTCCTCGGCCTACGACGTGCTGGGCGACGCCGCCAAGCGGACGTCCTACGACGATGTCCGTGAGGCCGCGGCGTCGGGGTTCGGTCCCGGTGGCTTCGGCGGCTTCGGTGGCGGTGCCGCAGGCGCGGGATGGCCTGGCGGCGGGCAGTACCAGCAGGTCAACGTCGGCGATCTCGGCGACATCTTCGGCGATCTGCTCGGCGGGGGTTTCGGTGGCGTCGGGGGTGGCGGGTCGCGCCGACGCCAGCCCGCGCGCGGGGCCGATCTCGAAGCACATGTTGGCGTCTCGTTCGATGATGCGATGTCCGGGACGCAGGTTCCGGTCACGATCCGCGGCGCGGCGAGCTGTTCCCGCTGCCATGGGAGTGGGGCGGAGCCGGGAACTAGCCCGATCACCTGTCCGCAGTGCGGCGGGTCCGGGCAGGTCGCGGTCAACCAGGGTCCGTTCTCGATGGCACAGCCGTGTCCGCGGTGCGGGGGACAGGGGCGTGTGGTCGAGCACGCCTGCACGACGTGCCGCGGCTCCGGCCATGTGAACAAGAAGCGAACGTTAAAGGTCAAGATCCCAGCCGGGGTCAAGGACGGCGCGCGCATCAAGCTCGCCGGTCGCGGAGAACCTGGGCCGGCAGGGTCGAAGCCGGGCGACCTGTACATGGTCGTCGGCGTCGCGCCCCACCCGTTGTTCGGGCGCAAGGGCAACAACCTGACCGTCGAGGTGCCGATCGGCTACGCGGACGTGGCGCTCGGCGCGCAGGTCGCCGTGCCGACGTTGAACGGGCCGGTCACGCTCAAGGTCCCGGCCGGTACGCCGAGCGGCAAGACGTTCCGTATCAAGGGGAAGGGCGCGCCCGCCAAGAAGGGCGCGGGCGACCTGCTGGCGACGGTCAAGGTCGACGTGCCGACCAAGGTGTCGAAGGAAGAGAAGGAGCTGCTCACGCAGCTCCAGGAGCTGAGGTCGAGATGAGCGAGCCACGAGAGCGCTGGGCCGGGCAACGCGACGAACCTGGCGATGACGCGGCCGTCTACATCATCAGCGTCGCCGCGGAACTCGCCGGCGTACACCCCCAGACCTTGCGCTTCTACGAGAAGAAGGGGCTGCTGAACCCGGCGCGCAGCCGCGGGACGCAGCGGAGGTACTCGGACCGCGACATCGCCAGGATGCGCGCGATCCAGCACTTGACGCAGGATGAGGGCATCAATCTGGCCGGAGCGAAGATGATCATGGAGATGCAAGTGCAGCTCGAGGAGATGCAGGAACGGATGCTCGAGATGCAGCGCATGATGCGTCGCGCCCGCGAGCAGGCCCGAGAGCAGACCGGCTTGGTGCCGCTCCGCGACATCCCGCTGATGCCGTGGCAGGAAGGCCTGATGCGTTGAGCGATAGGCGTATCGCTTCGGTACCCCTTTGGTCGCTGGGTGGGCTCGTGTTGATCGCCCTTGCCGGTCTCCTGGCACTGATCTTCGTCGAGGCACCTGGCGGCGGCCGGGGTCCGGTCGTGTTTGTTGGTATCGAACTAGCTCTGTTGGTCATTGGCGGCACCGTCATCGTCGCCTGGGGCGAGCGGCGACGAATCGCGAGGGAGCGGGCACTGGCACCGATCCTTCAGGCCCTCGGCTTCGCCCGGTCCGCCGTTCCTCGGGAGAGGATAGCGACGTCTCGCCTCCCGCTGTTCGCCGACAGCCGCAAGCCCTGGCTTCAGAGGGATTGGCTCGGCAGCGGCAGTGAATGTTCGTGGCGAGGCCATCGCGCTTGGTTCTTCGAGCTTTCTCGTTCGGACGAGCAAGGGGTCGAGTATCCGGCTGACAGTGGTGGTCTCACGGCTGGGACGGCCACAGGTCTGGCGCCCCGATCGGCTGCATGGGCCCGCCGCTCCTGGAGACGGTACCGACGAGGCGGCTGGAGTCATCGGCAGTCCTTATCGTGCCTAGTTGTAGAGACGCTGCTCGATGCCGCACCCACGGTCCTGGGTTCGCGTCGCGATCTCCTCCCTTTCGCTGCGTCGTTCGAAGAGGTGGAGTTCGAATCCCAAGAGTTCAACGATGCCGTTGTCGTGTTGACAGGAGATGCTCATTTCGCACACGCGCTCGTAGATCAGCGAGCGATGGACCGTCTGCTCGCCCAGCCTTTGGGTCGGATCTTCGAAGTTGCGGGACCGTGGGCCCTCTTGTGCACGACGCAGTGTTCACCTGAAGCGGTTGAGGATCTCCTGAACGCCGCGGTTGACTTCGTAGAAGCGATCCCACGGGCAGTCGAGTCGATGTGGCCCGCGACGGTGAGAGAGGCGGTGGCTGGCTGATGGATCTGTCGACGCGGATGTTGGCCTCAGCCGAGGGCCAGTTCTGGCACGGGATCGTTGGCCGGAACAGACTCGAATCCGAGAACCAACTGGACGCCGAGAGCTTCCGCTACGCGCTGCAGTGTGTCGATACTCGCCTTGTGCCGGCCGCTCTCCAGGCGCGAGATCGCCGAGTGACTCGTCCCGACGCGCGCGGCGACTTCCTGCTGGGAGAGCCCCAAGCGAGCCCTGTGCATGATCACGAGTCTGGCGATCTCCTCGAACTGGGCCAGCCGTCGCTGCTCATCTCGGTAGGCCGTGCTTGCGCGGGAGCGACGTCGTGAGGCCGCTCGCGCGGTGCTGCCGGTGGCTGGCTGGGACACGGCTTGCCTCCTGTTCGCTAAAGGGAACCTTACCACATCTGATAAATGATGATTCAATGCGCATCGTGACCCGCCGCTCGGGGCGGCCGCCGCTTCGGCGCGTCCATCCGCACCTTGAAGTCACGCCATCGACCTTTGGCTACCTCGATCTCTCGAGACGGGACCTTACCGGTGTTCTTCCGGAAGATGTGCAGCAGGATGAAGAGGGTGTCGGATCGTCGGTAGAGGACCCGGTAGAGTTCGCGGCCGAAATGGCATCGGAGCTCGCGGAGGTCGCCCTCAACCTGGGAGCTATGCGGATAGGGGAGGTGCGGCATGGTGGGCCCGAGCAGGTTCAGTCGGCCGATCTGGTTATCGATGGCGACCTGACGCCGGGCGTCGAGCCCTTCGATGAACTCGTTGACGGGTTCCCGGCCGCGAACATCTCGGTAGTAGACCGCCTTGAATCCGCCCATCAGCGAACACTAGCGATGGGCACTGACACGTTCGCCGTGGAGTTGATGCGCTGATGGATCTGTCGAAGCTCACCCTGAAGTCCCAGACGGCGCTCGAGGGCGCGGTCGAGGAAGCCAAACGCCGGAACCAGCAGGCGGTTGAACCCGAGCACGTGCTGTTCGCCCTGCTCTCGGATCCCGAAGGCGTCGTCTATCCGCTGCTGCACCACCTCGGCGTATCTCCGCGTACCCTTCGCGACCACGCCGCCGACGCCGTCGACAGACTTCCGAAGGTCTACGCCCAAGGTTCGGCGGCACAAGACGTGCGGCTCTCCCCGCAGACCTCGCAGATGCTCGAGCGCGCGTTCGTCATCGCGCAGGAGATGACGGACGAGTACGTCTCGACCGAGCACCTGCTCCTGGCGATGCTCGACGGGACCGGCGCGGCCGCCGAGCTCCTCACCGAGGCGGGGCTCACCCGTGACTCGGCGCTCGCGGCCCTTGCCGAGGTCCGTGGACGCCAGCGGGTGATCGACCAGAACCCGGAGGACAAGTACCAGGCTCTGGAGAAGTACGGGCGTGATCTCACCGACCTCGCCCGTGAGGGCAAGCTCGACCCGGTCATCGGGCGCGACGACGAGGTTCGCCGGATCATCCAGGTTCTGTCCCGGCGCACGAAGAACAACCCGGTCCTGATCGGAGAGCCCGGCGTAGGAAAGACCGCCATCGTCGAGGGGCTCGCGCAGCGTATCGTCGACGGCGACGTTCCCGAGGGCCTGAAGGGTAAGCGCGTCGTCGCCCTCGACCTGGGCTCGATGGTCGCGGGCGCCAAGTACCGCGGCGAGTTCGAGGACCGGTTCAAGGCCGTCCTCAAGGAGATCACCGAGTCCGGCGGCGAGATCGTCACCTTCATCGACGAACTGCACACGATCGTCGGAGCCGGTGCGGCCGAGGGCGCGATGGACGCGGGCAACATGATCAAGCCTATGCTGGCGCGCGGCGAGCTGCGCGCGATCGGTGCGACCACACTCGACGAGTACCGCACCAGCATCGAGAAGGACGCGGCCCTCGAGCGCCGGTTCCAGCCGGTCTACGTAGAACAGCCGAGTGTCGAGGACACCATCGCGATCCTGCGCGGGCTCAAGGAGCGCTACGAGGTTCACCACGGCGTTCGTATCCAGGACGCGGCGTTGGTCGCGGCCGCGATCCTGTCCGACCGGTACCTCACCGGCCGGTTCCTGCCGGACAAGGCGATCGATCTGGTTGACGAGTCGGCGTCGCGGCTGCGCATCGAGATCGACTCGATGCCGGTCGAGATCGACGAGGTCGACCGGCGGATCAAGCAGCTCGAGATCGAACGCGCCGCCCTCAAGAAGGAGAAGGACGCCGCCTCGAAGGAACGGCGCGAGAAGCTCGAGAAGGAACTCGTGGATCTGGGCGAGCGCAGCGAGGGCATGAAGGCGCATTGGGTCCGTGAGAAGGACCACATCGACCGGATCCGTTCGCTGAATTCCGAGATCGAGGACGTGAAGGCCGACGCCGAACGCGCCGAGCGCGACGGTGAGCTCGAACGCGCCGCCGAACTGCGGTACTCGCGGCTCGTCGAACTGCAGAAGGCGATGGAGGCGGAGAACGCCAAACTCGTCGAGCTCCAGGCCGACCTGAAGATGCTCAAGGAAGAGGTCGACGACGAGGACGTCGCCGAGGTCGTGTCGAAGTGGACCGGCATCCCGGTTTCCAAGCTCATGGAAGGCGAGATCGGCAAGCTCGTCCGGATGGAGGACGAGCTCCACAAGCGGGTCGTCGGCCAAGACCAGGCGGTCGACGCGGTGTCCGATGCGATCCGGCGTTCGCGGTCGGGTCTATCGGACCCGCACCGGCCTATCGGCTCGTTCATGTTCCTGGGGCCGACCGGCGTCGGCAAGACCGAGCTGGCCCGGGCGCTGGCCGAATACCTGTTCGACGACGAACGCGCGATGGTGCGGATCGACATGAGCGAGTACCAGGAGCGGCATGCCGTCTCGCGTCTCGTCGGTGCGCCGCCCGGATACGTCGGCTACGACGAGGGCGGCCAGCTCACCGAGGCGATCCGGCGCCGACCGTACTCGGTCGTCTTGCTCGACGAGATGGAGAAGGCGCACCAGGACGTGTTCAACATCCTGCTCCAGGTCCTGGACGACGGGCGCCTGACCGACGGGCAGGGGAGGACCGTCGACTTCCGCAACACCATCCTGATCATGACCTCGAACCTCGGCGGGTCGGTGTTCGCTGAACCTGGGACCGACGAGGAGCACGAGGAAGCGGTGCTCGAGGCCGTCCGCGCGACGTTCCGTCCGGAGTTCATCAACCGGGTCGACGAGCTGCTGGTCTTCACGCCCCTGAAGCGCGAGGACATGGTCAAGATCGTGGACATCCAGGTCGATCTGCTGCGCAGGCGTCTCGAGGAGCGCCACGTCAAGCTGGACCTCTCCGACGACGCCCTGCGGTACGTGGCGAACAAGGGCTACGACCCGGCGTACGGTGCACGTCCGCTGAGGCGCCTGATCCAGAAGGAGTTGGTCGACGCGTTGGCCATCAAGCTTCTCAACGGCGAGATCGAGGAAGGTGCGACGGTGAAGGTCGCCGCGGGCGACGGGGCACTGATCTTGTCCTCGGAGGACTAGGCATGCAGCAGAGCAAGCGAGACGGAGGGAACGACCCGCGGACGACCCGCGTCGCGGGGCAGCTCCGTAGCCTGGCGGGGCCGTGGACGGACAGGTCGATCCGCCAGCGCGCGATCGTCCTCGGCGCGCTTTGCGAAGGGATGGCCCTGCTCATGCTGGTGCTCATGGCCTTGGACGTGCCGATCCCGGCCAACTACGTGCTCTACGCCCTGCTGTCAGGGCCGCTGATCGCGATGGCGTACTACGCCACTCAACATGCCCGAAAGGTCCTGATCGACGAGGTTCACCGGCTCGGTCTCCACTTCTCCGCCAAGGACCCCTTCAACCTGCGGGCCCTCCCGCTACCGGCGTTCCGACGGTCCGGCGAGCACCGGATCGAATGGGTCGGTTCGGGTGAGTGGCTGGGGCTTCAGGTCTTCCTGTTCGGGTACCGCCACCGTCCCGTCCTCGAGAAGACCGAAGACCGGTTCACCTGCCTGATCATCAAGCAACCCTTCTGGGCGCCCGCCCTCGAGATCCGGCGGGAGGACGCCGGTTCGCGGCTGGCGGGAGCTATCGGCATCGATGATGTCCAGTTCGAGTCCGGCGCGTTCAACGACACGTTCAGGGTGACCTCGGACGACAAGCGATTTGCGTATGCACTGGTCGACCAGCGGATGATGGATTGGTTGGCCGTGGCACCCACCTACGGGTTCCAGGTCGCGGGCAACGCGGTGATGGTGATCGCACCGACCATGGCACCGAGGGACCTCGAGCCGTTCATGGGCCGTGCGAAGGAGTTCGTCGATCAGATCCCGCGGGCCGTACGTAGCATGTACCGTGCGGAACCGTCAGTGACCCGGTGGGACGGATAAGGGGCTAGACCGGGACCCACGCTTCGACGCTCGTTCCTCTGCCGGGCTCGCTCTCGATCTTCGCCCAACCGCCGGCCATCGTCGCTCTCTCTCGGATCGCGTCCAATCCTGTGTGCTCGGGGCCGCCGCCGCCCGGACCGCCGAAGCCGCGGCCGTCGTCCTCGATCCGCAGGTCGATCCCGCCATCCTTGTGCTCGACCGTGACCGCCACCCGCTCCGCTCCCGCATGCTTGACGACGTTGTGCAGGGCTTCCTGGGCGATCCGGTACAGGATCGCGCGAAGGACCGGGTTCGGCTCCTCTGCGAGTCGGTTGCGGAGTTCGAGCTCGAACCCGGCTCCGGTGGTCTCCTTCTCGACGTAGGCCTGGATGGCGGCTGCGAGGCCGTCGGTGTCCAGCGTCGGCGGGCGAAGCTCGAACATCAAGTGGCGCAATCGGCCGATCGCCTCCTCGACCGCCTTCTCGAGGGTGTCGACCGTGTCGCCGGTTTCGGGCGGGACCTTCCGTCGCAGCGTCTCGAGCCTGAGACCTACGGCCGTCATCCGCTGGAGCGGATCGTCGTGGATGTCGGCGGCGATGCGACGGCGTTCCTCTTCCTGAGCGAGGACCAGCTGGCCGCGGAGCCGGGCGCGCTCCGCCTGCGCCTCCATCAACTCGGTGATGTCGAGGAACACGCCCTGGGAGACGAACTCGTACCCGGCGTAGCCGCTCATCAATGCGGCCTCGTCGCGAACCCAGACGACGTGCCCGTCCTTCGCGATCATCCGCGCCTCGTGGGACAGCGGTTCGCCCGTCCGGTAGTGCTCCCGGTCCGCCACCATCGTCGCCTCGTGGTCGTCAGGGTGGATGATCCGGTGCCACAGGTCCGGATCCTCGAGGAACTCCTCCGGGCGATAGCCGAGCATGGTCTCCACCTGGGGACTGACGTAGAGCGTCGAGAGGCTCCGCGTCTCCGGATCGTCGACGACATCGACATACGTCGCTGCCGGGATCTGTTCTACGAGCGTCCGGTACCGGAGTTCCGCGTCGCGGAGCTGATCGCGGACGGAGGACCGCTCGGATACGGCTGCGGCGAGGGCCAGCGTCGTGATCGCCACCGTCACGACGAAAACCTGGGCGACGAGGAGTCCCTGGGCCCGGGTCTCGCCGACCGCGGGCGCCATGATCCCGAAGGGACCCGTTCCGCCGAATGTCCCGATGATCGCGAACCCCGAGAGGATCGCGTTCGCGATCACCGCGCCGACCGGCCCGTAACGCAGGGCGAGCAGGATCGCGAAGGGGAACACGATGAACGGGAAGATGAAGAGTTCGGGGACACGAGGGATCAGGAAGACCACCGCGCAGGCGGCGATGAACGCCGCGACGGAGAGCCAGAAGGCGGCCAGGGAAGCACGGCCGCTTGGTCGTTGCCGCCATCGGCGGCTGCCCGGGTCGAACACCATCATGACGAGGGGAGCCACGATCAGGATGCTGGTGGCGTTGGCGAACCACCACAGGAGCCAGACCCACCCGACGGGTTCGCCGCCCAGCGCGTCTCCGAGCCACAGCGTGGAGACGCCGAGGGTCGCGCTCACGGCCGCGCCGACCACCGCGGTCAGCGGGACGAGGGCCGCGACGTCCCGGAGCCGGTCGAGCGCCGGGCGGAAGGCCAACCGGCGGAGCAGGAAGGTGGCGCACGTCGCCTCCGCCACCGATCCGAGGGTCGCTCCGATCACGGCGATCGTCGGAACGGGCGTCAGGTCGTTCGCGAGGAACGCGCCGATCGCGACCGCGGGCAGGTAGCGGTAGCCGAAGCGGAAGACGATGGCGACGGCCAGGCCCGACGCGAGCCAGGCCGGGGCGGCGTTCCCGGCCACCACGCTGGAGGAGAGTGCGAGCCGCTCCGCCACGAAGTGGGCGCCGACGAACAGGGCGAGGGTGGACGTGTAGACCGCGATGTCGCGACCGGCCTGCCGGGTGGCCATCCGGGCTCCTTCGATCCGTCCTGCTGATTATGCGCCTCTCGCGTCGGCAAGTGGGGTCCGGGTTCATCCGGGCTGGATCCGTTTGACCCAGGTTCGCTGGTGACCCAGACTCTGCGACATGGAATGGCTGATCTGGGTCGGGATCGCGCTGCTCGTCGGCGGCATCGCATACCTCTCGTACTACCTCAAGAAGAAGCGCCTCGCCGAACTCAAGATGATGGCCGCCCAGCTCGGCTTGGAGTTCTGGGGCGATGACATCGAGGGGCTCCTGCTGCATCCTTTCAGCCTGTTCCAGCGCGGGGACGGCCGCGGGATCGAGAACGTCATGCGAGGCGAGTGGCAGGGGATCGCGCTCCGCCAGTTCGACTACTGGTACTACGAGGAGTCGACCGACTCGGACGGCAACAGATCGCGTTCGTACTCCCGCTTCTCGTGCGCGCTCGGCTGGATCGAAGCGGCGTGCTCTCCGGTCACCATCGGGCGTGAGAATCTGTTCACGCGTCTCGCCGATCACATGGGCATGCCCGACATCGAGTTCGAGCTGGAGGAGTTCAACCGCGCGTTCAACGTCAAGGGTAAGGACCGCAAGTTCGCCTTCGATTTCATCGATGCACGGATGATGCGCTGGCTCCTGGATGCCGGCGGCGAGTTCGAGTTCGAGGTCGTCGGGAACGAACTGCTCGTCTACTCCAAGCGGCGGCGCCCGACCGAGCTGATCCCGTTGCTGGGCACGCTCAAGGGGTTCCGCGAGCAGGTCCCGCGGGTCGTCTACGAGCTGTATCCGGCTCCGGGGGCGGGTCGGCCGCCCTCCCCGCTCGGTCCGGGTCTGTACTGAGCGGCCTTTACGGAACGGCCCGTCGGTCGGTAGGGTGAAGCCACCTACCGACAGAGCAGGAGCGTGAGTACGCATGACTGGTGTCTACATCCTCATCGGCATCGTGGCGCTGATCGTGATCGGCGCGATCGTGTCCTACAACCGGTTCGTGAGCCAGCGGAACCTCATCCGGGATTCCTGGTCGAACATCGACACCGAACTGCGTCGCCGGTACGACCTGATCCCGAACCTGATCGAGACGGTCAAGGGCTACGCCGCCCACGAGAAGGAGACCCTCGAGAACGTCACGAAGGCGCGGGCGATGGCGCTGGCTGCGCAGGATCCCGAGGCTGCCGCCCAGGCGGACAACATGCTGACCGCGGCGTTGCGCCAGCTGTTCGCGGTCTCGGAGAACTACCCCAACCTGAAGGCGAACGAGAACTTCCTGCAGCTGCAGAACGAGTTGGCCAATACCGAGGATCGGATCCAGACCTCGCGCCGCTTCTACAACGCGAACGTGCGGGACTACAACCGGCGGGTGCAGTCGTTCCCGTCGATGATCGTCGCTCGGTTCGGCAAGTTCACCGAAGAGAAGTTCTTCGAGATCGACGAAGCGATGCGCGAGGCCGGTCCGCCCAAGGTCGACTTCGGCACCGGTGGGAGCGCGGCTGGCTCGGGTGGCGGTCCTGCCGCCTCCGCTACGCCCCCGGCGTCGAACCCGGCGGGATCGGACGCACCCACGCCCCCGACGGGTTCTCCGCCGGCCGCCCCTGCCGGGTAGCGACCGCGGCGGGGGCCGCCGTCTCGGCGCCGCTGATGTAGTAGATGTCCGTGTTGTCCTTCTTGCAGTTGTAGCGCGAGTAGAACAGATCGGTCTGGATGAGCGGACTCGTGACGGCGAAGGAGTCGTACACGTCACGCTGGTTCGGGAATGCGTGGAACACCGTCTCGACACCCCCCGAAGTCCTGCGGACCAGGGTGGTTCCCTGCCCGCAGTTGGTTCCGTTGTTCCTCCGCGCGAAGAAGATGGTTCCGTTCGGCGCGAGGGAGGGTGAGTACTGGAGTCCGGTCGGGTTGGGGACCATTGACGTCATACTCACTCCGATGTCGTGCACGAAGATGTCGCAGGTATTCGTGCACCTCTCCCATACGGCGTAGTTCCCGTTCACTTGCCCGGCGGCCAGGTAGGGAGTCCGGCCGGTCTTCGCCAGCAGCCGGGAGGCCCCGGACCCCAGGTCGAACAGGATGATCTTCTGCCACTTCTTCTTGGCGCTCGTGTTGAAGTTGTTCCTGGCGAAGAGGGCCCAGTTGTCAGAGATGGTCGGTCCCCACTCCCAGAACTTCGTGTTCATCCCGGCCGGAGGGTTGGATCGGTTCCTCGTCGGAAGGTCGTAGAAGAAGAGGTCGGAGCTGTTCCCGCGCGTCTCCTGGAAGAGGAGGTTCCCCCCTGCGACACCGCCGCTGAAACTTTCCGTCTTTGGCTTGTTCACCTTGAAGACCGGGCCACCGCTGGTAGCGAGCGTGTCGAAATGACCCGGCTTCTGATCGTCGGAGGCGATGACGATGTAGCCACTGCTCCCACCCGTCGGCTGGGTCTGCCAGCCCGGCAGCTGGATGAATGGGGTCTCGGTGGCCGCGAGGGCCTGAGTCGCGATCAGCGACGCGACCGTTGCGAGGATGAAGACGAGCGCGCGGCGGCGGCGGTTCATGGAAGCCTCCTGAGGGTCCGGCGGAGACATGAGCCTATCCTGGACCCCGGCGAGATAGCCAGCGGTCGTCGCGCTCAGGTCAAGGTCCGCCGGACGCGCCGGGTGAAGACCCACCAGCCCGTCGCGAACGCCAGCGACACCCCGGCCAGGGCGAGGACGGCGATCCGGGGACCCCACAGCGCAGCGGCGCCGGCGGCCAGGATCGCCGAGATCGAGAGCGAGAACGTGATCAGCGCGACGTCCATCGCGAAGATCCGCCCACGCACGTAGTCCGGAACGATCTTCTGGAGCCCGTAGCTGGAGAGCGCCCATTGCGCGCCGCCCCCGAGGTGCGCTCCCGCTGCGCAGATGGCGGCGACCAGCAAGGATTGAGCCAGCGGCAGGAACAGGTACACGACCCCGAAAGTGAAGAGCGCGATGCCGATCGCCCGGAACAACCCGCGTTCGGTTTTCCCAGCGAGTGCGCGCCCGAGGAACGGGCCGGTCAGCGCACCCACGCCGCGCGCGGCCATCAGGATCCCGATCCCGATGGCGCCTCCCGCGAACGCCTCCTCCGACAGGATCGGCAGCAACACGAGTCCGATCCCACCTGCCAGGCCGAACCCCGCCTTGACCGCGATCAGCGCGGGGACGCGAGGATCCGTCCGCGCGTACCGGACACTCTCGGCGACGTCGCGGAACACCCTCGGCCGTCCCTCGGCAGCCGTGCGCTTCTCGCTGAAACTGCGGGTGATGGTCGCGAGCAGCGCGGCAGATACGGCGAACGAGATCGCGTCGCCGAAGAACGCGGCTTCGCGTCCGAAGACCGCCGCGACGACCCCGCCGATCGCCGCCCCGACCGCCAGCATCGTTCCCCATGTCGATCCCAGGACCGCGTTCGCCAGCAACAGATCCTTGGGCTCGACGAGGTTCGGCACCGCCGCTGTGGACGCTGGTTCGAAGAAGCCGGCAAGGGCGGACTCGATCGCCTGCAACACGATCGCCAGGACGACGACGTTCGCGGCGTCGAAGAGCAGGAACACGGCGACGACCGCGGCGCGGACGAGGTCGGTGATGATCATCAGCTTTCGCCGGTCTAGGCGGTCGGCGAGGACCCCGCCGAGCGGTGAAACGAGGAAGAAGGGCATCATCTGGACCACCACGACGAACCCGGCCAGCAGCTCCGTGTTCCCCCTTCCTTCGAGGACCAGCTCGAAGAGAGCTACGGTCAGGAACCAATCGCCGGCATAGGAGATGATCTGGGCGAAGAAGAGCTTGCGGAAGTCGCGGTTCCGGCGCAACAGGTCCATCGATGCCCGGAAGCCGGACTGCTGGGGCGCGGCGGAGGTCTCGTCGGTGGTGGCCACGGCCTCCACGCTAGCAAGGGCGATAGGATGAGCCCCCGCGAGCAGGAGGGTATGAGGCATGGCCGAGCCGAAGGTCGGCGTGATCATGGGGTCGAAGTCGGACTGGGAGACGATGCGTCACGCTGTCGGGACGCTCGAGAAGCTCGGTGTTCCCGCCGAGGCCGAGGTCATCTCGGCCCATCGGACGCCGGACCGGCTCGTTGAGTACTGCGAAACCGCACCCGATCGCGGGCTCAAGGTCATCATCGCCGGCGCCGGGATGGCCGCTGCGCTCCCGGGCGCGACGGCGGCGAAGACGCAACTTCCGGTGCTCGGCGTTCCGACGGAGTCCAAGCTGATGGGCCTGGACTCGCTGCTCGCGATGTCGCAGATGCCGGCCGGGATCCCGGTCGGGACCCTGGCGGTCGGTCGCGCCGGCGCCGTCAACGCCGCGCTGCTCGCCGTCGCGATCCTGGCGCTCTCGGACGACGCGCTGGCCGAGCGACTCCGGGGGTTCCGCGAGCAGCAGACGGCAGACGGTCTGGCGAACTCGGACCCCACGGCAAGCTGAACCGCACACCCAAAGCGAAGAGGAGTCATGCTCGAGGGGTTCACCTGGTACAAGCAGGCGGCGTTCAAGTGGGCAACGGGCCACGGCCCGACCGTGTACCTGGATCCATGGGGGATCCCCAACGACGCGCCGCCGGCCGACGCGATCTTCATCACCCACGCGCACTTCGACCACCTGTCTCCCGAAGACATCCACCGGATCCGTGCCGAGGGAACCACGTTCTTCGCGCCGGCCGACGTCGCGGCGGAACTCGCGGGCAACGTGACTGCGGTGGCGCCCGGTGACGCGTTCCAGGTGTTGGGGATCCGTGTTCAGGCCGTCCCTGCGTACAACGTTCTGGAGGAGCGCCTCGGTTTCCATCCGAAGGGGAACCGTTGGGTCGGGTACGTGTTCACGACGCCCGGCGGCACGTACTACCACGCCGGGGATACCGATCACGTCGAGGAACTGAACGCGGTCCGGGCCGATGTTGCGTTCGTACCGATCGGTGGGACGTTCACGATGTCGCCTCCCGAAGCGGCCGGTCTGGTGAAGGTCATCGGGCCGAAGGTGGCCGTGCCGATGCACTACGGGTTCGTCGTCGGGGACCGCCGAGATGCCGACGTGTTCGCACAGGAGGCAGCACCTGTACGGGTGGAAACGCTCGAGCCCCAGCGTCCCTGGGGCGAGGGCGCAAGCGATTGAAGGGGGAACGGACGATGGGTGTAATCAAGACGATCGATCTGGTGGGAGTGTCGGCCGAGTCGTGGCGCGATGCGGCGAATCAGGCGCTGGCTGAGGCCGCCAAGACGCTGCGCGGCATCGAGACGATGGACGTGCTCGAGACCACCGCGGTGGTCAAGGACAACATGATCGCCGAGTACCACACGCACGTGCGCATCAACTTCCGCATCGAGCACTAGCCGGGAGCGACCGGCTCGGGGGATCAGCTCCAGCAGAAGACGACCAGGTCGAACCCGTGGTCGCCCTCTCCCCCGCCCGGCGCGAAGGTCGAGACCAGGACCTCCTTCGTGTTCGTGTAGCGCGGCTGGACGGTGATCGAACCGGGGTCGTCCGGGGTCACGATGCTCTTCTTCGCGCTGAGGGTGGCCTGGTAGATGCACCCGGCGACGTTGTGGTTGTTGAACCGAACCCAGTAGTCGCCGGTGTTCAGCCTGTCCGAACTCGCCCCGGTCGTGCCTTTCACCATGGTGCCGTCGGCGCTGACGCGGGCCCGAAGCATGGTCGGCGGCGGCGGCGGATCGACGGCGCTGGCGATGCCGATGCCGGCGATCGCGAGGAGCAGGGCGCTCGCCAGCAAGGCGAGGATGTTCTTGGACATGGTGGGCCCCCTTCGGGTTCGTTCGTTCTGTGGGGGACCGCACCTTCCATCTTCCGCGATGGGGGAGCGCCGGGCAAGGACGTCAGGCGTCGACTTCGCAGTCCAGGTACCGGTTGACCCTGACCAGGGCCCGGGTCGCGGGGTCAAGGGCCTCGAACGTTTCGACGCCGTCCCCGAGCAGCCGGCTGCTCTCGAGGAGGGCTTGGGACCAGGCTCGAACCGCCCCGGCCGCCTGGCCATGACCCTCGTTCTTGAGGATGGCGGCCTGTCTCGCGGCGATCCTGACTCCCGCGCGCATCTGCCGTTCGGCGGCAGGCGGCTGAACCTTCTTCGTGATCAGCCTCGCCTCGATGCCGAGCACCAGTTCCTCGTCGATGCAGAAGCTGATCAGGACCGGGTCGTACCCTTCCTCTCCGAGTTCGGCCGGGGGCGGCACGAACGGACGCGACGCGCTCGGCGACGGAGAGGGTGGCGCGGCCGTGGGGGGGCTGCTCGGCGGCGCCGGCGTGCACCCGATCAGCACCCATCCGAGGACCCCCGCGAGGGAGAGGACGGACAGGCGACGGGAGGCGGAGCGAACGGTCATCGGAACCATCGTACGAGTCGGCGCACGAGCCGGGCCGGTGACCCCGCCCGATACACTGAAGGAGCCATGCCAGCCACCATCGTCGTCGGGACCCAGTGGGGGGATGAGGGCAAGGGCAAGGCCACCGATCTCCTGGCCGATCGGATGCACTACGTGGTCCGCTACCAGGGCGGGAACAACGCGGGTCACACCATCCTCGCCGGTGGCCGCATGCTCAAGCTCCAACTGATCCCCTCCGGCATCCTGTACCCGCACATCACGTCGGTCATCGCAGACGGGGTCGTGGTCGACCCGCGCGTCCTGTTCGCGGAGGTCGATGCGCTCGAAGAGCAGGGCATCGACACCTCCAAGCTTCGCATCTCCGGCAATGCCCACCTGATCATGCCGTACCATCTGGAGCTCGAGAAGGTCACCCAGCGCCACCTCGGCGGTAACGCGCTCGGCACCACGAAGCGGGGGATCGGGCCGACCTACGCCGACAAGGCCGCGCGGATCGGGATCCGAGTCCAGGATCTGCTCGACCCCAAGATCTTCCGGCAGAAGCTCGACGTCGCTCTCAAGGAGAAGAACGCCATCCTGACGAAGGTCTATGGACGCCTGCCGCTCGACGCCGACGCCATCGTGGCCGAGTACGAGGATTTCGGCGCGAGGCTGCAACCGATGATCGTGGAGTGTTCCAAGCTCCTCAACGACGCGCTCGATCGTGGCGAGAACGTGCTCCTCGAAGGAGCCCAGGCCACGATGCTCGACCTCGACCACGGCACCTACCCATTCGTCACGTCGTCGAACCCCGTCTCCGGCTACGCGCTCGCCTCGACCGGCATCGGCCCGAGACACGTCGACCGGGTGATCGGCATCGTGAAGGCGTACGTCTCGAAGGTCGGTGCCGGTCCGTTCCCCACGAAGGACACCGGCGACGACGGCGAGCGGATGATCGAGATCGGCAAGGAGTACGGGACCAACACCGGGCGCAAGCGCGACTGCGGCTGGTTCGACGCCGTCGTGCTGCGGTTCGCCGCACGCGTGAACGGCTTGACGGAGATCTTCCTCACGAAGCTCGATGTGTTGTCGGGGTTCTCGACCGTGAAGATCTGCGTCGCCTACGACAGCGACGGCGAGCGTTACGAGGACATGCCTGCGAACCAGACGGCGTTCCACCACTCCGTCCCGGTCTACGAGGAGATGAAGGGCTGGGAGGAGGATCTGTCCGGCATCACCGACTTCGATGGCCTGCCGACGGCGGCCAGGGACTACATCCGCCGACTCGAGGACCTGGTCGGCGTGCCGGTCCGGTTCGCCTCGGTGGGTCCGGCCCGTGAACAGACGCTGGCGGTGCCGTGAAGATCCTGGTCGTAGGCGGTGGGGGCCGTGAGCACGCCCTCATCTGGCGCCTCGCCCAGAACCCGACCGTCGACCGGATCTACGCGGCTCCCGGGAACGCCGGCATCGCCGACGAGGCCACGTGCGTCCCGGTCTCCGCGGGTGACGTCACCGGCCTGGTTGAGTTCGTCGAACGGAACGGTATCGATCTGACCGTCGTCGGACCGGAGGCGCCGCTCGTCGCCGGACTGGCCGATGAACTCGACGCGAGGGCGTTCCCGGTGTTCGGGCCGTCGGCGGCGGCCGCGCAGATCGAAGCATCGAAGTCGTGGGCCAAGGACATCTGCGAACGGCACGACATCGCGACCGCGCGCTCGGAGACCTTCGGTGACGTCGACGAGGCGCTGATGTACCTGGACGCGATGCAGGCCCCGCTCGTGGTCAAGGCGGACGGGCTCGCGGCCGGTAAGGGCGTCGCGGTGACCGAGGATCGCGCTGAGGCAGACGCGTTCGTGCGAGCGATCCTGCTCGACCGGGTGTTCGGTGAAGCGGGCGCGAAGGTCCTGATCGAGGAGTACCTGGACGGGCCGGAGATCTCCGCGCTCTGCCTGACCGACGGCAAGGAGGTGCTGCCGCTGGCGCTCGCCCAGGACCACAAGCGGGTCGGGGACGGAGATACCGGACCGAACACGGGTGGGATGGGCGCCTACTCCCCGCTGCCGTTCGTCGATGACGACCTCGAACGATCGATCACCTGGGACACGCTGACGCAGGCCGTCCGGGCGCTCGAGGCGGAGGGCATCACCTACCGTGGCGTGCTCTACGCAGGGATGGTTCTGACCGCGGACGGACCGAAACTGCTGGAGTTCAACTGCCGTTTCGGCGATCCCGAGACCCAGGTCATCGTGCCCCGGATGGCCTCGGACCTCGGCGAACTCCTGCTCGCCTGCGTCGAGGGCAACCTCGGCAACTACAAGATGCTCTGGAAACCGGAGTCCTGCGTCACGGTGACCGTGGCGTCGGCGGGCTATCCCGGTGAGATCGAGACGGGGATGCCGATCGACGGGCTGCGGGAGGCCGAGGAGGTCGACGGCGTCGTCGTGTTCCATGCCGGGACCGCGATGCGGGACGGTAGAGTGGTCACCTCCGGGGGGAGGGTGCTGTCGGTGAGCGCGATGGGTTCGGATCTCGCCGAGGCCCGCGAGCGGGCCTACGCGGCGTGCGAGCAGATCACGTTCGAGGGCATGCACTACCGGAAGGACATCGGCGAGAAGGCGTTCGCGTGAGGAGGCCGCGATGATCCCGCGTTACACGTTGCCGGAGATGGCGGCGGTGTGGTCCGACGAGGCCCGGATGGCCCATTGGCTCGAGATCGAGATCTTGGCGGCTGAGGGCTGGATGCGGCTCGGGAAGGTCCCCGAAGACGATGCGCGGGCGATCCGCGAGAACGCCACCTTCGATATCGCCCGGGTCGACGAGCTCGAGGCGATCACCCGTCACGACGTCGCGGCGTTCGTGCAGAACGTTCAGGAGTCGGTCGGCGAACCCGGCCGCTGGCTCCACTTCGGACTGACCTCGTCGGACGTGCTCGATTCCGGGCTCGCCCTCCAGCTCCGCGACGCGGCCGACCTGCTGCTGACGCGGATGGACACGCTGCTGGCGGTGACGAAGAACCTGGCGTTCGAGCACCGGCGGACGGCGATGGTCGGGCGATCCCACGGCATCATCGCCGAGCCGACGACCCTTGGGCACAAGTTGGCCCTCTGGGCGTTCGAGATGGACCGCGGACGGGACCGGTTGCGCCGCGCGCGCGAGGTCGTGAGCGTCGGGAAGATCAGCGGCCCCGTCGGCACCTATTCGAACGTCGATCCGCAGATCGAGGAATACGTGTGTGCGCAACTCGGCTTGCGGGCCGCCGAGGTCTCGAACCAGATCATCCAGCGCGACCGCCACGCCGAGTTCATGGCGGCGCTCGCGCTGGTCGCGAGTTCGCTGGACAAGTTCGCGACGGAGATCCGTCACCTGGCACGAACCGAGGTGCGCGAGGTGCAGGAGCCGTTCGCCGAGGGGCAGAAGGGCTCCAGCGCGATGCCGCACAAGCGTAACCCGGTGGTGTGCGAGCGGATCAGCGGTCTGGCGCGCGTGATCCGCGGCAACCTCCAGACCGCCCTCGAGAACGTGGCCCTGTGGCACGAACGCGACATCTCCCACTCGTCCGCCGAACGCGTCATCCTGCCCGACTCGACGATCGCGCTCGACTTCATGCTCGCGGACTTCACCTGGGTCCTCGAGGGCCTCCGCGTGAACACGGAGCGCATGCGCGAGAACATGATGGCGGGCGGGGGACTGGTGTTCAGCCAGGGCGTGCTGCTTGCGTTGGTCGGTGCGGGACTCTCGCGCGATGAGGCCTACGCACTGGTGCAGGCAGCCGCGGCTGATGCGTGGGACGAGGGTGGCAACTTCCGCACTGCCGTCGCGGCCGCGGCGGGCGACCGACTCGGGAGCGAACACCTAGACGACCTGTTCGACCCGGACCGGTTCCTGGGGAACCTGGACGGAGTATTCGACCGGCTGGCGAAACTGGAGGTAGGGGAATGAGTGAGGCGCAACTGATCGGCCGTGGCAAGGTCCGCGACATCTACTCGACCGATGACGCTCTGGTTCTGGTCGCGACGGACCGCGTCTCGGTGTTCGACGTGGTGCTACCGACGCCCGTCCCGGACAAGGGCCGGGTCCTCACGGGCCTCTCGCTGTTCTGGCTCGACAAGACCGAGGATATCGTCGCGAACCAGGTGATCTCGGCCGATGCCGACGACTTGCCGGCGCCGCTCAAGGGGGACCCGGACATGCGCGGGCGAGCGATGAAGGTCGTCAAGGCCGAGCCGGTCATGGTCGAGTGCGTCGCCCGAGGCTACATCACCGGTTCCGGGTGGAAGGACTACCAGCGGACGCAGGCCGTCTGCGGCATCGAGTTGCCGGCGGGCCTGGCCGAGTCCGAGAAGCTGCCCGAGCCGATCTTCACCCCGACGACGAAGGCGGCGGAGGGTCACGACATGCCGCTCACGTTCGCCGAGACAGTCGAGCTGGTCGGCGAGGGCCTCGCGCAGCGGCTCAAGGAGCTGACGCTTCTCCTCTATGGCTTCGGTGCCGACTTCGCGGCCGAGCGCGGCATCATCTTGGCCGACACGAAGTTCGAGTTCGGGTTCGCCGACGGCGAGCTGATCCTGATCGACGAGGTGCTGACGCCGGACTCGTCTCGCTTCTGGCCGGCGGACGGGTTCGAGCCGGGGCACGGGCAGCCGTCGTTCGACAAGCAGTACGTGCGCGACTGGGCGGATTCCACCGGTTGGGACCACGAGCCGCCGGGTCCTGAGATCCCGCCGGAGGTGGTGGAGGCGAGTGCCGTGCGGTATCGCGACGCCTACGAACGCATCACCGGCGAGCCCTTCTCCGCCTACCTCGAACGGATGGGGGTCACCGGTTGAGACGCCGATACGAAGTCGTCGTTTCGCTGAGATCCGGGCTGCTCGACCCGCAGGGAAAGGCCGTCGAGGAGTCGCTTCCGACCATGGGGTTCGCGGGCGTCGAGGACGTCCGGGTCGGCAAGCACATCGAACTGACGATCGAGGCCGACGACGAAGCCGCGGCCTTGGACAGCGTCCGCCGTATCGCCGAACAGGTCCTCTCTAACCCCGTGATCGAGGAGTATCGGATCCTCGAGTCGGAGGCCACCGGCCGGTGACCAAGGTCGGTGTCGTGACCTTCCCGGGGTCGCTCGATGACGGCGACGCCCGCGAGGCCATCCGGTTCCTCGGCGGCGAGCCGGTCCGGCTCTGGCACAAGGACGCCGACCTCCAGGATGTCGACGCGGTGATCCTGCCGGGCGGGTTCTCGTTCGGCGACTACCTGCGCACGGGCGCGATCGCCCGCTTCAGTCCCGTGATGCAGGGCATCCGGCGGTTCGCCGAAGCCGGCGGCCCGGTCGTCGGGATCTGTAACGGCTTCCAGATCCTCTGCGAGTCGCACCTGCTCCCCGGCGCCCTGATCCGGAACCGTTCGCTGCGGTTCGTCTGCCGCTGGGTCGACATCCGGGTCGAGTCGCCGGTCTCGCCGCTGACGGCGGGCGTCAAAACCGGCACGGTGTTGCGGGTCCCGGTCAAGCACGGAGAAGGGCAGTTCGTCGCCTCCGTCGAAGACCTGGCGCGTATCGAGGGCGCGGAGCTCGTAGCGTTCCGCTACTGCGCGCCGGACGGGAGTGTCGACGAGGTCGCGAACCCCAACGGCAGCGCCGGGAGCATCGCCGGCATCCGCAACGAGCGCGGCAACGTGGTCGGATTGATGCCGCACCCCGAGCACGCGGTCGATCCGGACCTGGGGCCGGTCGGCGGCGAGCCGCTGCTCGTCTCGCTCCTGGAGCACTGCATGGCGAGGGCGGGAAGCTGACCGACCTGCCGCTGCATCGCGCCCTCGGGATGACCGACGAGGAGTACCAGGCGGTCGTCGGCACGCTCGGTCGCGAGCCCAACCGCACCGAGCTGGCGATGTACTCGGTGATGTGGTCCGAGCACTGCTCGTACAAATCCAGCAAGGTGCATCTCCGGACGCTTCCGACCGAAGGACCACAGGTCTTGGTCGGGCCGGGGGACGATGCCGGAGTCGTCGACATCGGTGACGGCATGGCGGTGGTCTTCAAGATGGAGTCGCATTCGCATCCGTCGGCCATCGAGCCGTATCAGGGGGCGGCGACCGGTGTGGGCGGCATCGTTCGCGACATCATCTCGATGGGCGCCCGGCCGATCGCGCTACTCGATCCGCTGCGGTTCGGACCGCTGACGGACGAGCGCAACCGCTGGCTCTTCGGCGGCGTGGTCGCCGGGATCGGCGGGTACGGGAACTGCATCGGCGTTCCGACGGTCGGCGGCGAGATCGCGTTCGCCGAGGCGCACTCCGCGAACCCGACCGTCAACGTGATGTGCGTCGGACTGGCGTCGGCGGACGGGTTGGTGCCGTCTCGAGCGGACGGCGAGGGCAACCTGCTGGTGCTGATGGGCGCGACGACCGGCCGCGACGGTATCGGTGGCGTATCGGTGCTGGCCAGCGCAACCCTCGAGGAGGGGGGCGAGGACAACCGCCCGAGCGTGCAGATCGGCGACCCGTTCACCGAGAAGCTCTTGATCGAGGCCTGTCTGGAGCTGATCGAGAAGGGTCTGCTCGTCGGGTTGCAGGACCTGGGTGGGGCCGGCTTGACCTGCGCGTCGTCGGAGACCGCGGCCCGCGCGGGGACGGGCGTCGACATCGACCTGGACGCGGTGCCGCTGCGCGAGGAAGGACTTGAAGCGTTCGAGATCCTGACGTCCGAGTCGCAGGAACGGATGCTCGCGATCGTTTCGCCGGAGCAGCTCGGAGACGTGCTGAACGTTTGCCGTGAGTGGGGATTGCACGCCGCCGTCATCGGTTCGGTGGTCGGCGACGGGATGGTCACCGCCCGCAAGGACGGCGAGGTCGTCGCGGTGGTGCCGGCGAAGTCGCTGGCGGACGAAGGACCCGAGTACGAGCGGCCGCTCAGTCCGATGCCGGCTCCGCCCGCCGCAACCGATCCTTCGACGCTCACGGTGTCGCTCCGTGAGGCCTTCTTCGAGGTCCTCGGTGCGCCGAACATCGCCAGCAAGCGATGGGTGTTCGAGCAGTACGACTCGATCGTTCAGGGCGGAACCGTCGCCGGCTCCGGCGGCACGGACGCCGCCGTCATCCGGATCGGCGGAAGTGGTAGGGCGGTAGCGGTGTCCTCCGACGGCAACGGCCGGTACGGAGCGCTGGATCCGTACCTCGGTGCGGCCCACGCGGTCGCCGAGGCCGCGCGCAACGTCGCCGTCACCGGCGCGAGGCCGCTGGCCATCACCAACTGCCTGAACTTCGGGAACCCGGAGCGGCCGGAGGTGATGTGGCAGTTCGCGGAGTCGATCCGCGGGCTGTCCGATGCGTGCCGTGCGTTCGACACGCCCGTGACCGGCGGGAACGTCAGTTTCTACAACGAGTCAGGCGGCTCCGCGATCTGGCCGACGCCGGTGATCGGGATGGTGGGGCTCCTCGAAGATCATCGGCGAGCCGTGCCGGCCTCGTTCCCGCAGGAGGGTTTGGCGGTGTATCTGCTCGGCGAGACCCAGCCGGAGTTCGGGGGGTCGGAGTTCGCCGACGTGGTCCTCGAGGAGGTCGCGGGCACCCCGCCGGCGCTGGACCTCGCGAAGGAGTCGGCGCTGCTTGCCGTTCTCCAGGAGGCGGCGGGGGCAGGCTTGATGGCCTCCGCGCACGACTGTTCTTCCGGTGGAGCCGCGGTCACGATCACGGAGGCGTGTATCGCCGGGGATGTCGGCGTCACCGTCGAACTGCCGGGTGATCAGTTGACGGCGCTATTCTCGGAGTCGGCGTCGCGGGCCGTGGTGTCGGTCGCATCCGGCGACACGATGGCGTTCGAGGAACTGTGCCAGCGTCATGGCGTCCCGGCGGCGCATATCGGCGAGACCGGCGGGTTCGGCATCGCGTTCGTCGGAGCGTTCGGGGTGACGACGGCCGAGGCCCGCACTACCTACGAGACGGCCATCCCCAACTTGCTCGCCGGGTGAGGCCGGTCGGGCGGGAGCGGATGCTACGCTAGGGGTCCAGTGGGAGGCGAGAGTCCGAAAGACGAGTGCGGTCTCTTCGGGGTGTGGGCTCCGGGAGAGGACGTCGCCCGCCTAACCTACTTCGGTCTCTTCGCCCTCCAGCACCGTGGCCAGGAATCCGCCGGGATCGCCGTCTCCGACCGCAACAACATCCTCGTGTATAAGGAACTCGGGCTCGTCAGCCAGGTCTTCCAGGAGGCCACCCTCTCCACCCTGCAGGGCGACCTCGGGATCGGCCACAACCGCTACTCGACCACCGGCTCGACCACGTGGGAGAACGCGCAGCC